>NZ_JARUXT010000003.1:169002-872395 GCF_031451075.1 Caballeronia sp. LZ043
CGCCCGTGAAGACTTGCCAATAAGGGTTTTCGACCCACTGCCACACAACCTCTTCATCGGACAGGTCAAACGTGTGTTGAAGATAGAACAAACCAGCAAAAGCGCGGGGATGTCGCGGAGCGTCCAGCAACAGACACGAAGCTTGCACTCATCGTCGTGCCGAGATGCGCCCAGTCGATCAACCCGGCCAGGCGCACCAGTGGATGCCTCAAATTGATCTGTTCAAGCAGCGGCTGGCGGAAGAAGTCTCGCTCTGTCACACGCGCTTTCGGACCCATTCGAACTTCATCGGAATTTGCAGGCTTGCACGCGCTAATATGCCCGTATCCTGCAATCCCGGTAATCCAGTTTCGCCCTTAACAGCCCGTCAGTAAGGGACTTCGAGATTTTTCAGGATCGACTAATTACAATCCACCGTGTTCGACGTTGATTCTCACGCGCTGCCCGGGGCTGAACACCCGGCCTGCTCGATTCAGTACCCGGCGAGCCTGAGCCACGGATAAATCGGCGGTTCTTTGCGTTGCCAATCACGCACAGTCGGTCCGCTCGGGCGCGTGTTGAACATCCGTTGCGATCCGTTGGGACGGATCGTGAGTCGCATCGCGGCGCGCAGCTGAGAGGACAAGCACGATACCCGTTTCCCGACAAACCAGTCCCTTCTCCGCAACTTCCGACGCTTCAGATACATTCGCCTAAGGGTTAACGATCCCGGCAGTTCAGATTAATCGTGTATTCCCTGCTCCAGCCGCTTCATAAAATTACGCATATAAGAAAAGCTTTGAAGGCAGAGCGCGTGTTGGTTTGAGAGGCGAGCCAACTAGGGATAGCGCCCCGCATAGGCGGGGCGCGCGTCCTGACGGCAACTGCGGACTCACTTTAAAGAAGCACGCAACGTCTCCGCCGCCGCGACCATATTCCTGAGCGCCGGAATAACCTCATCCCACTGACGCGTCTTCAGCCCGCAATCCGGATTCACCCACAGGCGTTCCGCCGGAATCCGCTCTGCCGCCTTCCTCATCAGATTGACGATATGTTCCTGGCTCGGAATGTTCGGCGAATGGATGTCATACACACCCGGCCCAATCTGATTCGGATACTTGAAGTCATCGAAGGCATCGAGCAGTTCCATATCCGAACGTGACGTCTCGATGGTAATCACATCCGCATCCATGTCAGCGATCGAGGCGATGATGTCGTTGAATTCCGAATAGCACATGTGCGTGTGAATCTGCGTTTCATCCTGTACGCCATTGGCCGTGATGCGGAACGATTCCACCGCCCAGCGCAGATACGCGTCCCACTGCGCGCGCCGCAACGGCAAACCTTCGCGAAGCGCCGCTTCGTCGATCTGAATCACACGGACGCCGGCCCTCTCGAGATCCAGGACTTCCTGACGAATCGCGAGCGCCAACTGCTGGCATGACACCGAGCGAGGTTGATCGTCACGTACGAAAGACCAGTTAAGGATCGTGACCGGACCGGTCAGCATGCCTTTCATCGGCTTGCTGGTCTGCGAGGCCGCGTACCGCGTCCATTCCACCGTCATGGCCTTCGGGCGGCTGATATCGCCGAACAGGATCGGCGGCTTGACGCAGCGCGATCCATACGACTGCACCCAGCCGAACCGACTGAACGCATAGCCGTCCAGCTGCTCGCCGAAGTATTCGACCATGTCGTTGCGTTCGGCTTCGCCATGCACGAGCACATCGAGCCCGAGCGCCTCCTGTTCGCGCACCGCACGGGCGATTTCCTGCTCCATCGCCGTGCGATAACTCGCGTCGTCGAGTTCGCCGCGCTTGAACCGGCTGCGCGCCTGACGAATCTCGCCGGTCTGCGGGAACGATCCGATAGTTGTCGTCGGGAATGCGGGCAGGCCGAGAATCGCGGCCTGCTTCTTCGCCCGTTCTTCGTAGCCGTGTTGACGCTTGCCGAGCGTCGCGTCGATGCCTGCAATGGCTGCCTTCACCGCCGGGTTATTGACGCGCGGAGACCGACGCCGGCTTTCGATGGCGGTTGCGTTCGCGCCAAGTTCATCGGCGACGGATTTTCGGCCATGATTCAACGCGCCGGCCAGCACTTCCAGTTCCCCGAGTTTCTGCAGCGCAAAAGCGAGCCACGACTTGATCTCGGTATCGAGTTGAACTTCCGTGTCGAGGTCGACCGGCACGTGAAGCAGCGAGCAGGACGGTGCGATCCACAACCGATCACCAAGTTGCCGGTGCAGCGGTTCGAGCCATTCGAGAATCGCGTTCAGGTTGCTTTTCCAGATATTGCGTCCGTCGATCGCGCCGACGGACACCACCGCCGTGTCCGGCAGCTCAGCGGCGGCGGCCTCGATTTCTTTACGTGCGTTGATCGCATCGATATGCAGCCCGTCGATCGGCAATCGGCACGCGAGCGAAAGGTTCTCCTGCAACTGGCCGAAGTAGGTGGTGAGGAGCACTCGCACGCGTCGGGCGGACAGCACATCGTAAGCAGTGACGAACGCAGCGCGCCATGCTTCGTCCAGTTCGGTGACGAGCGCCGGTTCGTCGATCTGCACCCAGTCCACACCTTGCGCCGCGAAATGATCGAGCAACGCGGCGTAGACCGGCAGGATGCGCGGCAGCAGTGCGAGCTTGTCGCTGTCGTCTTTCGCCTTGCCGAGCCACAGATACGTCACCGGCCCGATGATGACCGGCTTCACATTCACGCCCAGCGCGCGCGCCTGCGAAACCTGTTCGACCAGACGTGACGTATCGAGTTTGAAGTGCGTGTTCGCATCGAACTCGGGGACGATGTAGTGATAGTTGGTATCGAACCACTTGGTCATCTCGCCGGCGGCGACGCCCGCGCAGCAGGCGGCGTGCGCTTCAGCACCCGCCGCCGAGCGGCCGCGCGCAACGCGGAAGGTGTTGTCCAGCGTGTCGCCGTGGAAGTCGCGCACGCGTTCGGGCAGATTGCCAAGCGTGAAGCTCATGTCGAGCACTTGATCGTAGAACGCGAATTCGCCGACGGGTACATAGTCCAGACGCGCCTGTTGCTTCCAGTGACGTTCACGCAGCTGGGCGCCGACCGTTTTGAGTTCATCGAGCGACGACTCGTCCTTCCAGTATTTCTCGAGCGCGAACTTCAATTCGCGTCCGGCGCCGATGCGCGGAAAACCCAGGTTGTGTGTCGTGACCATCGCGCGTGTCGTCCATGAAAGTGGCGGTAGCGACGATGATAGAATTTCCGATGTATGAATAAAAATGGTAAGTTTTCATACAATGATCAAATTCGTTCATGGAGCACGTCATGCTGGAACGCAGTCATTTGCTCGTCGTGCGTGAGGTCGAGAGGCAAGGTTCGCTGACTGCCGCAGCGGAGGTCCTGAATCTCACCCAGTCGGCGCTGAGCCACACGGTCAGGAAGCTCGAACAGCAATTGGGCACGGCGGTCTGGACGCGTGAAGGCCGTTCCATGCGGTTGACGCAGGCGGGGCACTACCTGCTTGGTCTGGCGAATCGGCTGTTGCCGCAGTTCGAGCATGCCGAAGCGCGCATGAAGCAGTACGCACAGGGCGAGCGCGGCACCTTGCGCATCGGCATGGAGTGTCATCCCTGCTATCAATGGCTGCTTCGCGTGGTCTCGCCGTATCTTGCGAGCTGGCCCGACGTCGATGTGGATGTGAAGCAGCGTTTCCAGTTCGGCGGAATCGGCGCGCTGTTCGGCTTCGACATCGACATCCTCGTGACGCCGGACCCCTTGAAAAAGGAGGGTTTGCGCTTCGTGCCGGTGTTCGACTACGAGCAGGTTCTCGTGGTCCCGGAGGACCATGCGCTGGCATCGGCGGACTACGTCACGCCGGAACAGATCGGGTCCGAAGTGCTCATCACCTATCCGGTCGAAACCGACAGGCTCGACATCTACACGCAGTTTCTGACGCCGGCCAACGTCGTGCCGCGGCGGCACAAGGTGATCGAGACGACGGACATCATGATGCAGATGGTAGCGAGCGGCCGGGGCGTCGCCGCGCTGCCACGCTGGCTCGCGGAAGAGTATGCGGACCGGATGCCCATTGCGCCGCTCAAGCTGGGCCGGAAGGGCATCGCGAAGAAGATCTATCTCGGCATGCGCGAGTCGGACCAGGGCATCGACTATCTGGCGGCATTCGTCGACCTGGCGCGCGGGGCCGACGGCGCGCACGCACGCATGCGGGCGTGAACCTCGGCTTCACGCGTCGATGTGAAAGCTCACCACCTCCTGCACCCGTTCCAGCGCAAGCCGTAACGTCTCCACATCCACCGATCCCAGCGCCAGCCGCAACGCATGCGGCACGTGCGCCGTCGTGCAGAAAGGCTCGGCCGTCGATACCGAGATCCGTTCCTGTATCAGCGCCTTCGCGATGCGGTCCGCGCGGACGTCTTCCGGCATCGGCAGCCAGATGAAATAGGACGCGGGATGCGCCAGCCGTTTCACGCGGCTCAACGCGCGGGCCGCCACTGTCTGGCGCATCGTGGCATCGGCGCGCTTTTCCGCTTCGAGTCGTTCGACCGTTCCGTCTTCGAGCCAGCCACAGGCCAATGCTGTCATTACGCCAGGCGTGTTCCACGTCGTCACCCGGATCGCGCGTTCGATCTTCGACACCCGCTCGCGCGGGGCCACGACATAGCCGACACGCAATCCCGTTGCCACGCTCTTCGAGAAGCCCGACACATACACCGTGATATCCGGCGCGAGGGCCGCGAGCGGGGGCGGCGCGTCATCGGCGAGAAAGGCATAGGCGGCGTCCTCGATGATGAACAGCCCATGCTTGCGCGCGATCGACACGAGTTGCCTGCGTCTGCTCGCCGTCATCACCCAGCCGAGCGGATTGTGCAGCGTGGGCATCGTGTAGATGGCGCGGACGCGACGCCGCTTGCAGAGCGCTTCGAGCGCATCGGGATCGGGTCCGGCGCCGGACGCGGCGAGCGGTGCGAGTTCCAGCCGCTGCGACTGCGCCAGCAACTTGAAGCCGGTATAAGTGAGCGCGTCCACCGCTACCACATCGCCGGGCTTGAGCAAGCCCATGACGGTGGTCGCCAGACCATGCTGCGCGCCATCGACGAGCAAGACCTGCTCTGCGTCGATCGAAAGTCCGCGGCGTTCGAGATGGCGCGCGACGCACGCGCGTTCGTGAAGCCGTCCGGCATGCGGCTGATAGCGCAGCAAGGCCTCCAGATTCCCCGCAGATGCCAGTTGCCGCAACGCCGTGCGCAGCAATTCCGTCTGCCCCGCAAGCGCGGGATAGTTGAAGTTCAGATCGACCATGTCCGAGGCGATGGCGACCTGATCGATGCCCAGCCCGTTCGGCAGGCCGGCTTCCTTCACGAAAGTACCGCGCCCGGTCTCGCCGCTGACGAGTCCCATGGCGTCGAGCTCGGCGTACACGCGCGTGGCCGTGACGATGCCGAGTCCTTCGCGCGCGGCCAGTTCACGATGCGTCGGCAGACGCGTGCCCGGCTTAAGTTGGCCCGATGCGATATCTTCAGCGATGCGGTCGACGATCTGTTTGTAACGTGCAGGCTGTGGCATGAGACGCGTCCGGAACAGGATGTATCCATGACAATCATTTGATTGTATTCATGGCTGACCGTAGCATGCCTGAACTCTCCCCGCCATGAAAGGTTGTCGCCATGCACATCGCCATTCTCACGTTCGATGGGTTCAACGAACTCGACTCGCTGATCGCGCTCGGCATTCTGAATCGCATCAGGAAGCCGGACTGGAGGGTTTCGCTTGCGTGTCCGTTGGCGGAAGTGACGTCGATGAACGGCGTCGTCATCCGGGCGCAGGCCACGCTGGAGGAGGCGAGCGCGGCGGATGCGGTGATCGTCGGCAGCGGCAGGCAAACGCGCGACGTCGTGGCCGATGCCGCATTGATGGCGCGCATCCGCCTCGACCCCAGCCGCCAGTTGCTTGCGGCCCAGTGCTCGGGAACGCTGATCCTCGCGAAACTCGGCCTGCTGAACGATGTATCCGCCTGCACCGACCTCACCACGAAGCCGTGGGTTCAGGAAGCCGGCGTGCGCACGCTCGATCAGCCTTTCGTCGCGAACGGCAATGTGGCGACGGCGGGCGGATGTCTTGCATCCCAGTATCTGGCAGCCTGGGTGATCGCGCGTCTGGAAGGGGTCGATGCGGCATGCGCCGCGTTGGATTATGTCGCGCCGGTCGGCGAAAAAGACGAATACGTCGAACGCGCCATGAAAAATATCCTGCCGTTCGTGGACGCTGCCGCGCCCGTGTGACGCAGCGGAATTCGTGCACTGCAAAGCCCGTCGCCATGCGCGCGACGGGCATTTTCATGCTGCATCCGCGCATGAAGCAAATCTCCATCGAGGCGCAGAACCGTCCGGGAAAGTCCTGAGAGAAACATCAGACGTCTGATGTACATTTCAGTGACTGCCAACCGAGAGACCTTCATGCGCCTGAGCGTCGAGCGTTCGATGAGCGACAAGATCCAGGCGTCGCTTCTCGACATGATCCATGAGCGCAAGCTCAAGCCCGGCGATCAGATTCCCACTGAAATAGAGCTTTGCGAGCTGCTCGGCGTCGGCCGGTCCAGTCTGCGCGAGGCCGTGGCGCAGATGATCTCGCACGGGCTGCTGTCGCGTCTGCAGGGCAAGGGCACCTTCATCAGACAAATTTCGCTGAAGCTGCACGGCGGGCTCGATGATCTGATGTCGGTGACGGACATGATCCGCAGCGTGGGCGCTGTGCCGTCGACGAGCCGCAAGCAGATGGAGCATGTGGCGGCATCGGAGAGTCTGGCGGAGAAGCTCGGCATCCGGCCCGGCGATCCGTGCGTGCGCATCGAGCGCGTGCGCCGCGCGGATGACGCCATCGCCGCGTACTGCATCGATACCATCCCGAAGCACGTCTTCGACGGCGCGGAGGGCGAGTTGGGCGAATCGCTGTTCGGCATGCTGGAGCGCACCGGACGCCGGCTGTCGCACACCCACACGTCGATCCAGCCGACCATCCTGACGCCGCGCGACCTGCCGGAACTCGGCGATGGTTTCGGCCTGTTCCTGCTGCTGGACGAAGTGGATTTCGATCAGAGCGGCGAGCCGCTCTGCTACAGCAACGACTACTACAACACGAGCATCTTCAAGTTCGATCTGGTGCGCAAGCGTCGTTGAGCGCGCGTGCCGGAGCACATCGGAGGAGGCACCGATGGAGTTTGAAGCTTTCACGGCGCAGGAACTGGCCGCGTATCTGGGCGGCGTGCCCGACGTGCGCGCGCTGCTGGGCGATCCCGCGGATCTGGATGTCGCGGAAGTCGGCGACGGCAATCTGAACTATGTGTATTTCGTGACCAACACGAAAACGCCGCAGCGCAGTGTCGTCGTGAAGCAGGCGCCGCCGTTCCTGCGTCTGGTCGGCAAGACCTGGCCGCTGTCGTGTCAGCGCATGGAGCATGAAGTCGCCGCGTTGCGGCGCTTCGGCGCGCTCTGTCCGCAACATGTGCCGAAGGTCTATCACGCGGACAGCACGCGCTTCCTGATGGTGATGCAACATCTCGCGTCGCATCGCATCCTGCGGCAAGGCCTGATGGACGGCACGGTCTATCCGTTGCTCGCGCAGCATCTGTCGGCGTATCTCGCCCATACGCTCTTCTTCGGCTCCGATCTCTTTCTCTCGGCCGACATCAAGAAGCAGGCAGCCGGCGCGGCCATCAATCCGGAGCTGTGCAAGATCACCGAGGATCTGGTTTTCACCTTTCCGTTCGAGGCGCATCCTTCGAACGTCTACAGTCCCGCGCTGCCGCAGGCGGCCATCGAACGGCTAAGGACCCACGAACCGCTGCGCGCCGCCGCCGCCGACATGAAGTGGGCCTTCATGAACCACGCGGAAACGCTGCTGCACGGCGACCTGCATACCGGCTCGATCATGGTGAACGCGGAAGACACCTTCGTGATCGATCCCGAGTTCGCGTTCTATGGCCCAATGGGTTTCGACGTCGGTGCGCTGCTTGCGAACCTGCTGCTCGCGTACTTCTCGCGCGACTGGCACGGACGTCTCGACGGACGCGATCCGCTCGAATACCAGGAATGGCTGCTCGACCAGATGACGCGCATCTGGAACGGCTTCAGCGCGCAATTCGTGGCGCTGTGGCGCGATCACGAAAGCCGCAGCAAGCGGCCGTTCATCGGCGGCGGCGCGGACGGCCGCGCGGTCGCGGCCTATCGAGCGCACTTCATGCGCCGGCTGCTCGCCGAGTCGCTCGGCTTCGCGGGCTGCAAGATGATCCGGCGCATCGTCGGCATGGCGAAGGTCGCGGAGATCACGCGCATCGCCGATGCCGAAGCGCGGGCCCGCATCGAGATGCGCTGTCTGCGTTGCGCGGAGACCTTGCTCGTGCAGCGCGCGGCGCTGGGCGACATCGAACAGGTCGCGACGCTGGCGCGCGAGCTCCAGCGCGATGCGGTGTCAATGTAACGGCGGCTCGTTTCGCACAGGTTTCGCACAGGGAGACTTCATGGATTCGCAGCGCTTGTTCAGCACGCTTCCCCCGACGATCGAATGGCGCGACGGCGATCTGCTGCTGCTCGACCAGACGCGTCTGCCGCATGAGATCGTGGTGGAGAACGTGGCGGACGTGCAGTCCGTCTGGCGCGCCATTCGCGAGTTGCGCGTGCGCGGTGCGCCGGCCATCGGCGTGGCGGCGGCATACGGGCTGTGCATCGCGATGCGCGACTCGACCGCGTTGCCCATCGCGGAGTTTCGTGCGGCGCTCGAACGTCAGGCGGTGTGGCTCGAATCCGCGCGGCCCACGGCGGTCAATCTGAGCTGGGGCTTGCGGCGCATGCTGGACCGCGCCCGCGCGACCGACGCACACGATGCCGCGACGCTGTATCAGGCTTTGGTCGAAGAGGCGCGCCGCATCCACGAGGAAGATGTGGCGCTGTGCGAAGGCATCGGCATGCATGGCATGGCGCTCATTCGCGAAGGCAGCGGCGTGCTCACGCACTGCAATGCCGGTGCGCTTGCGACCACCGGCACCGGCACGGCAACGGCGCCGATCTACGCGGCGCATCGCGCGGGCCGCGCCTTCAAAGTCTATGCCGACGAAACGCGCCCGCTGTTGCAGGGCGCGCGGCTCACGGCATTCGAATTGCAGCAGGCGGGCGTCGACGTGACGCTCATCATGGACAGCGCGGCGGCGTCGATCATGTCGCAAGGACTCGTCGATCTGGTGATCGTCGGGACGGATCGCGTCGCGGCGAACGGCGACTTCGCCAACAAGATCGGCACGCTCGGCGTCGCCATCGCGGCGCATCACTACGGCATTCCGTTCTATGTCGCGTGTCCGTCGTCGACGCTGGACCTGCACACCGCTGGCGGCGCGCGTATCGAAATCGAGGAACGCGCGGCGGAGGAAGTCACGCATCTGGCCGGGCGGCGCGTCGCGCCCGACGCCATCCAGGCCCGCAATCCGGCTTTCGATGTCACGCCGCATGCGCTCGTGACCGGCTTCATCACGGAGCGCGGCATCGTGAAGCCGCCGTTCGAGCACGCGCTGCGCAGTCTGTTCGCGGCCGAGGGGAATGCCGCATGAGCGCGATGCAGGAAGTCGCGCTGCGGCAAGGGATCGTCGAGACAGCGCTCGAGATGGAACGGCTGGGCATCAATCAAGGCACGTCGGGCAACGTGAGCGCGCGGCATGGCGACGGCTTCCTGATTACACCAAGCGGCGTCGCCGCGCGCGAGCTGGACGCAGGACAGATCGTCCGCTTGCCGCTCGACATCGCCGACGACGCCGACGTGTTGCGCACCGCGCGGCCGTCTTCGGAATGGCGCATTCATCGCGACATCCTGCGCGCGCGTGGCGACATGCATGCCGTCGTCCACACGCATTCGATCGCGGCCACCGCGCTTGCCATTCACGGCCGCGAGATTCCCGCGCTGCACTACATGGTGGCGGCAGCAGGCGGCAACTCCGTGCGTTGCGCGCCCTATGCGGTGTTCGGCAGCCAGCAACTGTCGGATCACGCGCTGGCGGCGTTGCAGGACCGCCGCGCGTGTTTGCTGGCGCATCACGGCGTGATCGCGTTGGGTACGGACCTGGCGCGCGCGGTCTGGCTCGCGCACGAAATCGAAGTGCTCGCGCGGCAGTATCTGCTGGCGTTGCAAATCGGCGCACCGCCCGTGCTGTCGGATCAGCAGATGGAAGAAGTGCTGGAGAAGTTCAAGACTTATGGCAGGCGCAGCAACGAAGCTCGCTGACGGCAGCACGGAGCAAAAAAGCCAGCGCAGCGCTCACCGCAACGTCATCGCATTGAACCACTCGTACAACGGAGACAACCATGGCCTGGAGTTCAGCAAGATTCGACAGTTGGGGCACGTTCGGCAAATCCACGGGCGCCGTCGTGCTGTGCGCGGCCGCCGCGCTGACCGGATGCTCGAAGAGCGACAACTCATCGTCCACGAGCAGCACCAGTTCAGCGGCGAGCGCGAGCGCGCCCGCCAGCGCACCCGCGAGCGCGGCGGCGACGAGTTCGGCGGGCGGCAAGCCGAAGATCGGCTTCTCGATCGCGACGCTCAACAACGCGTTCTTCGTCGGCCTGAAGGCGGGCGTCGAACGCGGTTCGAAGGAGCAGGGCTTCGAGCTCGTGCAGACCAACGCGAACGGCGACGCCCAGCAGCAGGTCAACGACGCCCTCAACCTGCTGAGCCAGGGCGTGACGGCCATCGTGCTGAATCCGATCGACTCGAAAGCGATCATCCCCGCCGTGCAGAAGGCGAATGAAATGAACGTTCCGGTGTTCACGCTGGACCGCGGTTCGGATGGCGGCAAGGTGACCTCGTTTGTCGCGTCGGACAACGTGGCGCTCGGCCAGACCGGCGCGAAATGGATCGCCGAGCAACTGAAGAAGCGCTACGGCGAGGAGAAGGGCAACGTGGTGGACCTGATCGGGCTGGTCGGCACGACAGCGGCGACGGACCGTGAGAAGGGCTTCAGCGAGGAGATTGCCAAGTATCCGAACATCAAGGTCGTCGCACGTCAGGAAGGCGCGTTCGACCAGGAGAAGTCGCTCAACGCGATGACCAATATCCTGCAGAAATTCCCGCAGATCGATGCCGTCTTCGGCGCCAACGACGACAACACCGTGGGCGCGGAAAAGGCCATCGACAATGCCGGGCGCTACAAGCCGCTCGGCGACAAGGAGCATATCCTCGTGATCGGCGCCGACGGCACCGCGCAGGCGCTCTCCGCGATCCGCGCGGGCAAGCAGGACGCCACCATCTCGCAGAATCCGATCATGATGGCGGCTAAGTCGCTGCAATTCATCGCGGATTACAACGCGAAGAAGGACGTGCCCGCGAACTACGCGTGGCCGACGATGCTGATCGACAAATCCAACATCGACTCGGATGAAGTGAAGAAATACGGGCTGTGGTCGGAGGAAGTGAAGCAGTAAGGGCAACCGGCGGCCGCGTGTCCTCCAGGACAGGCGGCCCGCACACGGAATGCGGATCATGACAGTCGAAACACACGCTCACGCGCGTACCCCCGCCACATCGGCCAAACCGTTGCTGCGCATGCAGGGCATCGTGAAGAGCTTTCCCGGCGTGAAGGCGTTGCGCGGCGTCAGCCTCGAGCTGCACGCAGGGCACGTGATGGCGATCGTCGGCGAGAACGGCGCGGGCAAGTCGTCGCTGGTGAAGACGCTTTCAGGCGCCTACGAACCCGATGAGGGCACGATCGAGATCGACGGCATGCCGCTTGCGCGCGGCACGAACGCGGCCATCGACGCGGGCGTGGCCGTGATCTATCAGGAGCTTTCGCTCATCAACGACATGACGGTCGCGGAGAATCTGTTCCTCGGCCGCATGCCCGCGCGCAACGGTTTCGTGAGGATGCGCGAAGCGAACCAGATGGCGCGTGAAGCGCTCGCGCGCGTCGGGCTGGACAACGTGCCGCCCTGGATGCGCCTCGGCGATCTGCCGCTGAACAAGCGTCAGCTGGTGGAAGTCGCGAAGGCGATTGCACGCGACGCACGCATCCTCGTGATGGACGAACCCACCGCCGCGCTGCAAAGCCACGACATCGCGAATCTGTACGCCGTGGTGCGGCGGCTGCGCGCGGAAGGCATGGGGATCATCTTCATTTCGCATCATCTTGAAGAGGTGTTCGAACTCGCGGACTCCGCGGTCGTGATGCGCGACGGCGCGACGGTCGGCGCGCGCCCGAGGTCCAAATGGCCCGAGGCCGATCTCGTGCAGGCCATGGTCGCGCGCAATCTCGAATCGTTCTATCCGTGGGAGCCGCGTGAATACGGTCCCGTGGTGCTCGAAGTCCGCGATCTCGCCAGCGCGCCGCTGCTGCGCAACGCGAGCTTTGCGGTGCGCGCGGGGGAAATCGTCGGCATTGCGGGGATCGCAGGTGCGGGGCGCACGGAGTTGCTGAAGACCATCTTTGGCGCGCTGCCGGTGACAGGCGGCGAAATCCACGTGCGCGGCAAGAAAGTGAGCAATCACTCGCCGACGCAAGGCGTGCGGCATGGCCTCGTCTACACGTCGGAGGACCGCAAGCTCGAAGGGCTGGTGCTGGAGGCGAACATCGAGGAGAACATCGCGCTGTCGAGCCTGAAGGCGCTGGCGAGCGGCGGCTTCGTCAGCCGCGCGAAGAAGCGCAAGCTCGCGCACGAAGCCAGCGCGCGTTTCGGCGTGCGAGCTTCGTCCGTGTTGCAGATCACCGGCACGCTCTCCGGCGGCAACCAGCAGAAAGTGATTCTCGGCCGCGCGACGGCAACCAGCCCGTCCGTCATCATGCTCGATGAACCGACGCGCGGCATCGACGTGGGCGCGAAGTCGGAGATCTACGCGCACATGGTGACGATGGCGCGCGCGGGCGCGGCGGTCGTCATGGTGAGTTCGGAGCTGCCGGAACTGCTCGGCATGTCGGATCGCGTGCTGGTGATGTATCGCGGCACTATCGTGACCGAGATTCCGCGCGCTCAGGCGAACTCGGAAACCGTCATTCAGTGGGCAACGACAGGAGCAGGCGCATGACCTCCACAGCAGCCGATCGTGCGGATTCCGAGGCGCTCTCGCGCCGCGTGATCCGCCAGTTGCGCAGCGGCATCGGGCCGTTGTTCGCGGCGCTCGTCATCATATGCGTGGCGCTTTCCATCGCATCGCCGGAATTTCTCACCACCAGCACGCTGACCAACATCATGGTGCAGGTGTCCGTCGTGGGCATCGCGGCGGTGGGCGGCACCTTCGTCATCATCACGTCGGGAATCGATCTGTCGGTCGGCTCGCTCGTGGCGCTGAGCGGCATGGTCGCCGCCACCGTGATGGCCGGCTCCAGTCCGGGCGCGGTAGGACTCGGCGTCGCGGGGCTGTGCGTGGCGCTTGCCGTCGGCGCGGGCGCGGGCGCGCTCAACGGCCTCGCGGTCTCGTGGCTGCGGCTCGTGCCGTTCATCGTCACGCTCGCGGCAATGGCCATGGCGCGCGGTCTCACGCTCGCCATTTCCGATGGCCGCACCAAGTTCGATTTTCCGAGCGCGTTCACGCTGTTCGGCGCGAAGACGGTCGCCGGCCTGCCCATGCCGATGGTCGTCATGCTCGTGGTCTTCGTCATCGGCCACGTATTGCTGCGCAAGACCACCTTCGGACATCAGGTGTTCGCCGTCGGCGGCAATCAGGAAGCGGCGCGGCTCGCGGGCATCCCGGTGCGGCGCGTGGTGTTCTTCACCTACATGCTGGCCGGCGTCACGGCGGCGATCGCGGGCATCGTGCTGGCCGGGCGGCTCAATTCCGCGTTGCCTTCCGCTGCGAACGGACTCGAGTTGCAGGTCATTGCGGCCATCGTGATCGGCGGGACTTCGCTCGCGGGCGGGCGCGGGTCCATTGTCGGCACGTTCATCGGCGTGGTGCTGATCGGCGTGATCAATGTCGGCTTGTCGCTGCTCGGCGTGAATCCGTTCTGGACACAGTTCATTCAAGGCGGCGTCATCTTCGCCGCCGTGCTGCTCGATGCCCTGAGCCAACGGCGCAAGCCCTGAACACATTGGAGACGCCCACCATGAAGAAAATCATCAACCAGCCGGACGAATTCGTCGACGAGATCATCGAGGCGCTGCTGCTCGCCCATCCGCACTGGATCCGCGCCGCCACCGCCGATCAGCGCGCACTGGTTCGCGCCGATGCGCCGGGCAAGGGCCGTGTCGGCATCGTGACGGGCGGCGGCTCGGGCCATCTGCCGGGCTTTCTGGGTTACGTAGGCGAGGGCTTGTGCAGCGGCGTCGCGGTGGGCAACGTGTTCTCGTCGCCGTCGTCCGAGCAGATTTTCGAAGCGACCAAGGCCGTGAGCGGCGGCGCGGGCGTGCTGTATGTGTACGGCAACTACGGTGGCGACGTGCTCAACTTCGATCTCGCGGCGGATCTGGCGGAGGCTGAAGGCATCGACGTGAAGACGGTCGTGCTCACCGATGACGTCGCCTCCGCACCGAAAGACCGCGCAGCCGACCGGCGCGGCGTCGCTGGCATGGTGTTCGCGTTCAAGTGCGCGGGCGCGGCGGCGGAGCGCGGCGATTCGCTCGACGACGTGACGCGCATCTGCGCGAAGGCCAATGCCAACTGCCGCACGATGGGCGTCGGCCTCTCGCCCACCATTCTCCCCGCCGCCGGAAAGCCCACCTTCACGCTGCCCGAAGGGGAAATGGAGATCGGCGTCGGCATTCATGGCGAACCGGGCACGCATCGCGGCAAGCTGGAATCCGCCGATGCGATCGCCGAGCGCATCACCACGCAGATCACCAGCGATCTCGCCGCTCCGAAGGGCTCGCGCGTCGCGCTGCTGGTGAACGGGCTGGGCGCGACGCCGCTCGAAGAACTGTATCTGCTGTACCGGCGCTCGGCGAAGCTGATCGCGGATCAAGGGCTGAAGATCGCGCGTTCGTATGTCGGCGAATACGTGACGAGCCTGGAAATGGCAGGTGCGTCGATCACCCTCATGCTGCTCGACGGCGAACTCGAAGCGCTGCTCGACGCCCCCGCGCGCTCGCCTTTCTTCCGCGACGGCACCGAATCCTGAAGGAGCGATCCATGAGTGTGACGAGCCAGGAGCTTCGCGACATCCTCACGCGCACGCTGAACGCGCTGCCTGCCCATGCCGATGAGCTGCGTGATCTCGACGCAGCGCTCGGCGACGGCGATCTCGGCATTACGGTGCAGTCGGGATCGGTGGCCGTGGTGAAGGCGCTGGCCGCGCTGCCCGCCGAAGCGGCGCTGAACGAAACGCTGCTGGCGGCCGCAAAGGCGTTTTCGACGGCGAATCCATCGACGTTCGCGGCGCTGATCGGCGGCGGACTGCTCGCGGCGGCGAAGACGGTGAACGGCAAGGACGCGTTGAACCGCGATGATGTGCTCGCGATCGGTCAGGCGGTGGCCGGTCGCATCATCGAGCGCGGCAAGAGTCAGGTCGGCGACAAGACCGTGCTCGATGCGCTCGTGCCGAGCCTCGACGTGCTGGCCGCGTCGCAGGGCAGCACCAGTGACGCGCTCGATGCGATGATCGCGAAGGCCGACGAGCAGGTCAACGCAACGGCCGCGATGCAGTCGAGGAAAGGCCGTGCGGCGTGGGTGCAGGAGCGCAGTATCGGTCATGCCGACCCTGGCGCGACCGCGTATCTCCGCTTTCTCCAGGCCTTGCGACAGACACTTTCAGCCTGAGCACGGGCAAACCTAAGCGCGCTTCTTCTTCAACACGACTTCGCCCTTGCCCGAATGCACGACCTTGAGTTTCGTGCGGGCGAGGGCGAGCGCTTCTCCCTGCGTGCCGACACACGGACTTGAGCCAGGCAACGGCTTGCGCGCGCTTTCTTGCAGCGCGAACACCGACATCATGCCGATCACCGAGGCCGCCATCAGATAGTAGGCGGGCATCATCAGGTTGCCGGTTGCATCGACGAGCCATGCCGTGACCAGCGGCGTCGTGCCGCCGAACAGCGATACCGAAACATTGAAGCCGATCGCCAGCGCGCCGTAGCGGATGCGCGTCGGGAAGAGGGCGGGCAGGGAAGAAGGCATGACGCCGGTAAAGGTGGACAGCAGCGCGCCGAACATCAGCAGGCCGAGAAACACGAGAGAAGGCGCACCGGTGCGCACGAGCAGCAGCGCCGGAATCGAGAGCGCGAACAGGCCGATACACCCAGCCATCATCACGGGCCGGCGGCCGAGACGATCGGAGAGGTGGCCGGCGCACAGCGTCATCGGGATCATCAGCAGCATGACGAGCAGCACGAGCAGCAGGCCGCGCGTCTCGGCGAAATGCAGCGTCGCCGACAGATAGCTCGGCAGATACGAAAGCGCCATGTAGTCGGTGACGTTGAAGATCAGCACGAGGCCGACGCATTGCAGCATCGGCTTGCCCTGATGCGACAGCAACTGCACGAACGATTCCTTCGGCCGCGAGCGCTCGTCCTTCTCGCGCGCCTGCGCCTCCTTCTTGAACGCAGGCGTTTCCTCCAGCTTCATGCGGATGTACAGGCCGACCAGACCCAGCGGCCCGGCGATCATGAACGGCACGCGCCAGCCCCACGAGAGCAGCGCATCATGCGGCAGCAAGGCGGTCAGCAGGGCGACGGTGCCCGCGCCGAGGATGTAGCCCACCAGCGTGCCCACTTCGAGGAAGCTGCCGAAGAAGCCGCGCCGCGCATCGGTGGAGAACTCGGCGATGAAGGTCGCCGCGCCACCGTATTCGCCGCCGGTGGAGAAGCCCTGCACGAGCCGGGCGAGCAGCAGCAGGACGGGCGCGAAGATGCCGATCGACGTATAGGCCGGAATGAGGCCGATGCAGAAGGTGCCGGCGGCCATCATGATCATCGTCATCGCGAGCACGCGCTGGCGGCCGATGCGGTCGCCGAGCGGGCCGAACACCATGCCGCCAATGGGCCGCACGAGAAAGGCTGCCGCGAAGGTGCCGAAGGTCGCGATCAGTTGCGCGGACGGACTGCTCGACGGAAAGAACACCTGGCCCAGCACCACGGCGATATAGCTGTAGACGCCGAAATCGAACCACTCCATGGCATTGCCCAGCGCCATTGCGCCGACCGCGCGTTTGAGCAGCGCGTGATCGACGACGGTGATGTCGTCAAGCGTGACGGGCGGTGACGGCTGCGAGGCGGCATGACGCGCGTGCGTGGGGCTCACTAGTCTCACTCCTGTAGTGCAGGCTAGGGAGTGTGCGGATCATCGCGCCTGACTGCCTTCGCTCACGCGTCTGGAAACCGGCGGAAAACGACACGGCTGCATGGCGGTGTCGGAGACGCGCGAACAGGGCGGCTTCAGAGCGTCGTCGTGCCGCCGACACATGGAGCATGCGGCGGCCGCGTGCGCTGACGCGCTCGCCCTTTCATGACGGGCTTTGCGGGCATCTGCCGCGCACACTGGCATGGGCCATGCACTTTGGGGCGCGTGACGTTATCGATCCGCGAAGGAAGCCGCCATGAAACCCCAGTTCATCATCATTCTTCTCGCCGCGAGCGTGGCATGGTCCGCCGTGCCTGCGTTAGCCGGCGATTGCAGCATGTCGAAACGCGTCTGCCGGGTTTCACATGCGGACCGATTCGCCGGTGCCAAGGCGTCGCCGCACGCGGTGCGCGGCGTCGACGCCCATCGCACGCAGCCCGGAAAGCACGAGCAGCGCGACAGCATCGACGCCTGGTATCGCGGAGGCTGAACTCCCCGCGCGGCGCTCAATCGAGCGTGATGCCGTCGAAGCGGTGTCCGCCAAGCGGGCTGATCAGATAGCCGTGAACGCGCTTCGAGATCGGCTGGAAGATGTTGGCGTGCGCGAGCGGCGTGTACGGCACCTGATCCTTGAACACCACCTGCGCTTCCTCGTACAGCTTCGTGCGCGCGTTCTGATCCGTGATGAGCCGGGCCTTCGCAAGCAGGTCGTCGAACTGCTTGTTGCACCACTTCGCCATGTTGCTGCCGTGCACCGCGTCGCAGCCCAGCGTGGTGCCGAGCCAGTTGTCAGGATCGCCGTTGTCGCCGAGCCAGCCGTAAAGAATGGCGTCGTGTTCGCCGTCGGTCTTCGCGCGCTTGTTGTACTCGGCCCATTCGTACGTCACGATGTTCGCCTTCACGCCGATCTTCGCCCAGTCGGACTGGATCAGCTGCGCCATCAGACGCGCGTTCGGGTTATAGCCGCGCTGCACCGGCATGGCCCACAGCGTGATCGTGAAGCCGTCCGGAAAGCCCGCTTCCTTCAGCAGCGCCTTCGCCTTCGCGGGGTCGCGCGGCGCGTCCTTCAGCGCCTTGTTATAGGACCATTGCGAGGGCGGCATCGGATTGGTCGCCACCGTGGCCGCGCCTTCGTAGACGGTCTTGATGATCGCTTGCTTGTCGATTGCCATGTCCAGCGCGCGGCGCACCTTCACGTTGTCGAGCGGCTTGTGGGTCGTGTTGTAGCCGACATAGGCCACGTTGAAACCGACGCCCGACAGCACCGTGAGTTTCGAGTCCTGTTTCGATGTGGCGATGTCGGCGGGACGCGGGAACGACGTCACCTGGCATTCGCCGCTCGCGAGCTTCTGCTGACGCACGGCCGCGTCGGGCGTGATCGAGAAGACGAGCTTGTCGATATGCACGTCCTTGCGGTTCCAATAAGTCGGATTCACTTCGTAGCGGATGGTCGAGTCCTTCTGGTAGTCGCGGAACACGAACGCGCCGGTGCCCACCGGCTTCTGGTTGATATCTTCCGGCTTGCCCTGCTTGAGCAATTGCGCCGCATACTCGGCCGAGACGATCGATGCGAATTCCATCGCGACATTGCGCACGAACACCACGTCCGGCGTCTTCAGCGTGAAGCGGACCGTGTTGTCGTCGAGCTTCTCGACCGAGGCGATGTTCTTGTCGTAGCCGAGATCGGTCAGATAGGGAAAGCTGACCGGATGCGCCTTCTGGAACGGCTCGTTCGGGTCGATCATGCGCTTGAACGTGAACACCACGTCGTCGGCGTTGAAGTCGCGCGTCGGTTTGAACCAGGGTGTCGACTGGAACTTCACGCCGCGTCGCAGATGGAAGGTGAAGGTCTTCGCATCCGGCGACTCGTCCCATTTCTCGGCGAGTCCGGGCGTGAGATCCAGCGTGCCGCGCTTGAATTCGACCAGCGTGTCGTAGACGGCGTGAGCGCCCGCGTCGAAGTCGGTGCTGGTGGTGTACTGCGCGGAATCGAAACCGGCGGGGCTGCCTTCGGAACAGAACACGAGCGTCTTGCTCGCAGCCGATGCAGCCTGTGAAGACAGGGCGAGCGCGGCAAGGAGGGATACGGCGAGAGTGCGTCGTCTGTTGATCATTGTTCTTGTTGCCCGGAAGAGTTGGCTGGCCGCCCTGCGGCGGACGCGAACCCTACTCTACCCGAGCCGACTTTTTTTCTCGCGACGCGGTTCTACAGCGCCCGCAATGCGAAACGCTTGAGCTTGCCGGTCTCCGTGCGCGGCAAGGCCGCGAGGAAGGTCACCAGACGCGGATACTTGTAGGGCGCGACGTTGCGCTTCACGAAGGCCTGCAACTCGGCGGTAAGCGCATCATCGCCGATAAAACCGGGATTGAGCACGACGAAAGCCTTCACGATCTGGCCGCGCGTCTCGTCCGGCACGCCGATCACGCCGCACTCCGCCACGGCTTCGTGCTTCATCAGCACGCTTTCCACTTCGGGCCCGGAGATGTTGTAGCCCGCCGAGACGATCATGTCGTCGGCGCGCGCCTGATAGAACACATAGCCGTCTTCATCGATCACGACAGCATCGCCGGGCAGGTTCCAGCCGTCGCGCACGAAGTTCTGCTGACGCGGGTCCGACAGATAGCGGCAACCGGTCGGACCGCGCACCGCGAGCTTGCCGAGGGTGCCGGGCGGCACGGGCTGCATGGCGTCGTCGACGGCCTGCACGACATAGCCAGGCACCGCGCGGCCGATGGCCTGATCGCGCACCTCCGCGCCCGCCGACGAGATGAAGATATGGATCATCTCCGTGCCGCCAATACCATCGATCATCTCGATCCCGCTCGCGTCACGCCACAGAGCGCGCGTGGAGGCAGGCAAGGCTTCGCCGGCGGAGACGGTTTTTTTCAGGCTCGATACATCGAAGCGGCCGATCAGCGGCGCCATCTGCCGATAGAAGGTCGGCGCGGTGAACACGATGCTGGCCTTGAAGCGCTCGATGGTGTGCAGCAAGGACTCGGGCGTGAGCTTTTCCAGCAGCACCGTGGATGCCCCGGCGCGCAACGGAAAGCACAGCAGCCCGCCGAGCCCGAACGTGAACGCGAGCGGCGGCGTGCCGCAGAACACATCGTCGGGCGTGGGCTTGAGGATATGGCGCGGGAACAGGTCGCACATCGCGAGCACGTCGCGATGAAAGTGCATGCAGCCCTTCGGCGCGCCCGTCGTGCCGCTCGTGAACGCGATGAGGCAGACATCGTCGGCGGCGGTGTCGCAGGCGTCGAAATGATCGGGCTTCGATGCCGCCAGCACCTCCAGCGCGTCCGGGGCATCGTCGTGGAAGGTGAAGACTTGCGTGAGCGTGGCGCAATGATGCTCGCCCGCCTCGCGACAGCGCGCGAGTTCTTCGGTGAGGCGCACGTCGCAGAGCGCCGCCGAGATGCGCGCCTTGTCGATGATCTGCTTCAGTTCCTTCGCGCGCAGCAGCGGCATGGTCGGCACGACGACCAACCCCGCTTTCAACGCCGCGAGGAACGCCACCGCCATCTGCAAGGTATTCGGTCCGCGCAGCAACAGCCGGTTACCGGGACGCAGGCCCATTTCATCGACGAGCACATGGGCGCTGCGATTCACGAGCGCATTCAGTTCCCGATAAGTCGTCGCGTGCGGCGCGCCGTCTACGTCCGACCAGATGGCGGGACGCTCGCCATGACCGGCATCGATGGCCCGGTCCAGCAGTTCGGTCGCGCAATTCAGGCGCGGCGGATAAGCAGTGTCGGCATGGTCCAGCAGAAGCACGGGCCATTGATCCTGAGGCGGCAATGAATCGCGCGCGAAGGTATCGACGTGTGCGGACGGTTCCATGGCGCGCTCCGTTCAGTCGGGAATGACAGCCGTTGCTTCGATTTCCACCAGCGCATCGTCTTCGATCAGCGCGACGACCTGCACGGCGCTCATCGCGATGTCGTAGTCGCCGATATGCTCGCGAAACGCCGCACCGATCTCCTTCGCCGCCGCGAGATACGCGCGCTTGTCGGTCACGTACCAGGTCATGCGCACGATGTGGTCCGGCTTGCCGCCTGCCTCGCGCAGCACGGCCGCCACGTTGCGCAGCGCCTGCGCGGCCTGCGCGCCGAACTCGCGGCTGACGAAGCGCGCCTGTTCGTCCCAGCCAATCTGGCCGGCGATGTACACCTGCGTGCCACGCACCGCGACGCCGTTCGCATAGCCGCGCGGCTTGATCCAGCCCGGAGGCAGAAGCGTTTTCTTCATGTGTCCGATTCCTCCTGCAAGGCGCGGCTCGTGCCCGGCGCGAACTGTTCGATGGCGCGGGCGATGTCGCCGGGAATGTCGATTGAACGGCCATCGTCGAGCGAGGTCGTCACGAGAACCTGTCTGGAGCGGAAGCGCACTTCGCCGTTGCACTGGCACACGATCCCGATGCGCACCGAACGCTGCCCCACCGAATCGACACTCAGCGAGAGCGTCACGGTTTCGCCGAGACGGCTGGGACGCGAGAATTCGCAGTTGAGCTTGACGATGGGCAGCCCGACGCGGCGCACCGAAATCATGTGCGCATACTCGATGCCGAGCGCGTCGTCGAACCAGTCTTCGACCAGCGCATTCGTCATCACGAGGTATTGCGGAAAGTAGACGATGCCGGCCGGATCGCAGTGCGCGAAGCGGATGCGTACCGGCATCTCGAAGGTGGGTGTCATCGCGTGCTGTCTCCCTTCACCTTCAGCAGATCGCGCCCGACAATCAGTTGCTGGACCTCGGTGGCGCCCTCATAGATGCGCAGCGCGCGAATCTCGCGATACAGCGACTCCACTGCCATGCCGCGCTTCACGCCGAGCCCGCCCCACAGTTGCACGGCTGCGTCGATGACCTGCTGCGCGCCTTCGGTCGCATGCCATTTCGCCATGGCGGCTTCGCGCGTGACGCGTTCGCCCTGATCGCGCAGCCAGGCCGCGCGATAGACGAGCAGCGCGCTGGTATCGATGGTCAACGCCATCTGCGCGAGTTTCGCCTGCGTCAGCTGGAAGTCGCCGAGGGTCTGGCCGAACATCTGGCGTGATGTTGCGCGCGCCAGACCTTCTTGCAGCGCACGCCGCGCAAAGCCCAGCGACGCTGCCGCGACCGAGGTGCGGAAGATGTCGAGCGTGCGCATCGCCAGCCTGAAGCCTTCGCCAGGCGCGCCGAGCATCTGGTTGCGCGGCACGTTCAGCGCGTTGAAACGCAGCCGCGCGAGCGGATGCGGCGCGATCACGTCGATGCGCTCGGCAATCTCGAGCCCGTCGGTGTCTGCATCGACGATGAACGCGCTGATGCCTCGCGCACCCGGCGCTTCGCCTGTACGCGCGAACACCACATAGAAATCCGCGATACCGCCGTTCGAAATCCAGGTCTTCTCGCCGTTCAGCACGTAGGTGTCGCCATCGGCGTGAGCTTGCAGCGACATCGCGGCTACGTCCGAGCCGGCTTCGGGCTCCGACAGCGCGAACGCCGCCAGCGCCGTGCCGGCTGCAACGCGCGGCAAGTAGCGTTGCTTCTGTGCATCGGTGCCGGCGAGCGTGATGGCGCCCGAGCCGAGCCCTTGCATCGCGAACGCGAAATCCGCCAGACCGTCGTGCTTCGCGAACGTTTCGCGCAGCAGACAGACGGCGCGCGTATCGATGGCATCGCCCGACGCGCCGTAAGCGGTGCCGCCGATGCAGTGCCTCAACCAGCCCGCCTCGCCGAGCATGCGCGCAAGCTGCTTGCAGGCGGTGTCAGGATCGGCGTGATCGATGTGCTTCAGATGCGCCGATGCCCATGCATCGGCCTCGCAAGCCAGCTTACGATGACGGTCCTCGAAAAACGGCCACGCGAGCGCGCTGTGCGGATCGACGGTCAATTCAGTCTCCTTCGAACACGGGGCGGGACTTGGCGGCGAAGGCGCGGTAGGCGCGCTCGAAGTCGCGCGTGCTCATGCAGATGGCCTGTGCCTGTGCTTCGGCTTCGATCGCTTCGTCGATGCCCATGTTCCATTCCTGATGCAGCATCTTCTTCGTGATGCCGTGAGCGAAGGTCGGTCCCGCGACCAGATCCGCGGCGAGGCGTGCGGCTTCATCGCGCAGGGAATCCGGTTCGCACAGGCGGTTGTAGAACCCCCAGGCATGTGCTTCCTCGCCCGACGCCGAGCGGCCTGTGAACAGCAGTTCCGACGCGCGCCCCTGCCCGATGATGCGCGGCAGGATCGAACACGCGCCCATGTCGCAGCCCGCAAGCCCGACGCGCGTGAACAGAAACGCAAGCTTGCTGCGCGCGGTGCCGAGCCGCAGATCCGATGCCATCGCGAGAATGGCGCCCGCGCCCGCGCAGACGCCGTCCACCGCTGCGATCACCGGTTGCGGGCAATGGCGCATGGCCTTGACGAGATCACCGGTCATGCGCGTGAAGAGCAGCAGCTCGGGCATCGGCAGATCGATCAGCGGCGCGATGATGTCATGCACGTCGCCGCCGGAGCAGAAGTTCTCGCCCGCGCCCTGGATCACGACGGCATGCACGTCCGTCGCATACGCCAACTGGCGAAACAGGTCGCGCAGCTCGGCATACGATTCGAAGGTCAACGGATTCTTGCGTTCGGGCCGGTTCAGCGTGATCGTCCCGACACCGCCCGCCACGCACCACAGGACATGTTGCGCGCGATACCCCGCGAGTTCGATGCGGTTGCCGGCGAGAAGCGCTGCGGCGGCGGATGAGCTCATCGATCGCTCCTTCATTCCTTGAATGTCTTCAACAGATGCTGCTTGAGTTTGCCGAGGCGCTGATGCGTCTGCGACTTCTCGTTCAGTTCGAGTCCGCCAAACATCTCGACGACCCATTGCTCGTGAGCGGCAGCCATCTTGTCGAACGATGCGCGGCCTTGCGGCGTGAGGCGAACGCTGATCGAACGGCGGTCGTCGGGATCGGCGTAGCGCGACACGAGCCCTTCCTTTTCGAGCTGATCCGTGATGCCCGTCACGTTGCCGCCCGTGACCATCATGCGGCGCGACAACTCGGTCATCCTGAGCCCTTGCGGATGCCGTTCGAGCTGCGCCATCAGATCGAAGCGCGGCAGCGTGGTGTCGAACTCGGCGCGCAGGCGCTTGCGCAGTTCGGCCTGGACGAGGTTGGTCGTGGTCAGCATGCGCAGCCACAGACGCAGGCCCATGTGGCTGTCCGCGCCAGTGCTCATTTCGAGATCGACGACATTGTCCGCCGGCTTTTCGACGCCCTTGCGCGGGGCTTTTGCGTCGCCGGCGGCGGGCGCTTTTCGGTTGCGTGCGGCTTGCGTCACGTGACTTCTCCACCGGAAACGGAAATGGACTGGCCGTTCATCGAAGCCGATGCGGGCGCGCAGAGCCACAGCACGGCACTGGCGACTTCCTCGGGCTGGATGAAACGGCGTTGCGGATTGTTGCGCATGAGCGCTTCGCGTGCGTCCTGCTCGCTGCGCGAGGTCTTCGACATGATCTGGTCGAGCGATGAACGCAGTAACTCTGTCTCCGTATAGCCGGGACAGACGGCGTTGACCGTGACGCCCTTTGTCGCGACTTCGGCGGCCAGCGCGCGCGTCAGGCCGATGACGCCGTGCTTCGCGGCGCAATAGGCGGCGACGTAGGCATAGCCGGTCTGCCCGGCCGTGCTCGCGACGTTGACGATGCGGCCGAAGCCGCGTTCGAGCATCGATGGCAGCACGGCGCGGGTACAGAGAAACACGCCTGTGAGGTTCACGTCGAGCATGCGTTGCCACAATGCGGCATCGGTTTGCGCGAAGGGTGCGGCCTGGGCATGGCCCGCGTTGTTGACGAGCACATCGACCGGGCCATGGCGTTCCACGGCACGCGCGAAGGCAGCGGCGACTGCGGCTTCATCGGTCACGTCTACCGGCACGCAGGCTGCGTCCGCGTAACTGCGCATTGCATCGCGTTGCGCTTCCAGGCGCGCAAGGTCGCGGCCCATCAACGTGATGCGCGCACCGGCTTGCGCCAGCGCTTCCGCGCATGCAGCGCCTATGCCGCTGCCGCCACCGGTTATCACCGCATGTTTGCCGTTCAGAGAGAACATGATCAGACGCTTCCTTCGGCGCGTTGTGCGCGTTCTTGCGGACTGAGACTCGCATGCTCGGCGGCGCTGGCACGCTCGCGCTCCAGATTGCGTTCGAGTTGCGATTTCGCGGCGGCATATTGGCGAGGCCACGCGATATCGAAATAGCCGATCTTCGCGGCTTCGGTCAGCGTCCACGATGGATTGGCGAGATGCGGGCGCGCCACCGCGCACAGGTCGGCGCGTCCGGCAGCGATGATGCTGTTGACGTGATCCGCCTCGGAGATCGCGCCCACGGCCATCGTGGCGATGCCTGCCTCGTTGCGGATGCGGTCGGCGAAGGGCGTCTGGAACATGCGCCCGTACACCGGCTTTTCGTCCTTGCTGACCTGGCCCGACGAGACGTCGATCATGTCGGCGCCCGCCGCCTTGAATGCGCGTGCGATCTGCACGGCATCGTCGGGAGTCGTGCCGCCATCGACCCAGTCGTGCGCCGAAATGCGGACTGACATCGGCTTGTCCTGCGGCCAGACGACGCGCATCGCGCTGAAGACCTGCAACGGGTAGCGCAAGCGGTTCTCGAGCGAGCCGCCGTATTCATCGGTGCGACGGTTCGTGAGCGGCGACAGAAAGCTCGACAGGAAATAGCCATGCGCGCAATGCAGTTCGAGCCAGTCGAAGCCCGCTTCATCGGCCATGCGGGTGGCGCGCACGAATTGCGCCTCGATCTCGCGCAGGTCGTCGTGCGAGGCTTCGCGCGACCACTGGCTCACGTCGCGCAGATACTGCTGCGGCGATGCGGAGACGAGCGGCCAGTTGCCGTCCGGAAGCGGTTGATCGATGCCTTCCCAGGCCAATCGCGTCGATGCCTTCGCGCCCGCATGACCGAGCTGCATGCCGATCTTCGCGTCCGACTGCGCATGCACGAACGCGACGATGCGCCGCCACGCCGCAAGCTGCCCGGACGTGTACATGCCGGGGCATCCCGGCGTGATGCGAGCCTCCGCTGACACGCAAGTCATCTCCGTCATCACGAGCGCGGCGCCGCCCATGGCGCGCGCGCCGAGATGCATCAGGTGATAGTCGCCCGCGATGCCATCGACGGCGGAATACTGCGCCATCGGCGATACGACAATGCGGTTCTTCAGCGTGACGCCGCGCAGCGTGAAGGGCGTGAACATCGGCGGGACGGCGCGCTGGTTCGTGTCGCGCACGATGCCCGAGCGTTCCGCGAGCCAGTGTTCGAACGACGCGAGATAGCGCGCGTCGCGTTCGCGCAGGTTTTCGTGCGAGATGCGTTGCGAGCGGGTCAGCAGCGAGTAAGCGAATTGCTCCGGCTCGAACGACGCGTAGCGGTCCACGTTTTCGAACCATTCAGTCGAATTGCGCGCGGCGTTCTGGATGCGCAGGACATCCACGCTGCGGACTCGGGTGTAGTGATCGAGCGCGCCTTCGAGATCGCCGTCACGCCTGGCGAACGCGGTGTCGATGCTGTTCGCCAGTTCGATTGCATCTTCCAGCGCGAGCTTCGTGCCCGAGCCGATGGAAAAATGCGCGGTGTGCGCGGCATCGCCCATCAGGACGACGGGTGTGCGCTCGCCGTTCGCGTCCTCTCGCCAGTGAACCCACTCGCGATTCACGACGCGCGGGAAGCGTATCCACTGCGCGGAACCGCGCAGATGCGATGCGTTGGAAATCAGCGGATGGCCGTCGAGATAGCGGGCAAAGAGCTTCTCGCAGAACGCGATGCCTTCCTCCTTGCTCATGTCGGCAAGGCCTGCCGCGCGCCAGACGCGTTCCGGGGCTTCGACGATGAAGGTCGAGGTGTTGTCGTCGAAGCGATACGCATGCGCCTGGAACCAGCCCCATTCGGTCTTTTCGAACGCGAACGTGAAGGCGTCGAAGCATTTGTTCGTGCCGAGCCAGACGAATCGGCAGTCGCGCAGGTCGATATCCGGCTGATACGTGGCGGCGTATTTCTGCCGGATCGCGCTGTTGGCGCCGTCGCAGGCAATGATGAGATCGGCTTCGTAGTCTTCGTCGTTCACGACGTGCGTTTCGAAGACGAGCTTGACGCCGAGTGCTTCACAACGCGTCTGCAGGATATTGAGCAGACGTTTCCTTCCGATGCCGCAAAAGCCGTGACCCGACGAACGGACCGTGCTGCCGTTAATATGGACTTCGATGTCGTCCCAGTGATTGAAGGCACCGAGAATGGCTTCGGCGCTGGGAGCGTCGGCGGCGCGCAGATTGCCCAGGGTTTGATCGGAGAAGACGACGCCCCAGCCGAAGGTGTCGTAAGGGCGGTTGCGCTCGACCACGATGACCTCGCTGGCGGGATGCCGGCGCTTCATCAACAAGCCGAAGTAAAGCCCAGCCGGGCCGCCGCCGATGCAGACAATGCGCATGCCGGGTTCTCCAGTTCGCGTTTGCTCGTGGAGATAATTTAGAGTCGAATAGTTTAGATGTCAAGTAAATCGAGTTGCGAGCGACCGTTGCGGATCCTCTCGAGGAGAGCGTTGCAGGCGTGTCCCTTGGGTTATCGCGAAGGCGCGTGCCGGGGAACAGATGACTTGTGCGCCGATGCCAACGAAGTGATCCAATGCACTGCGGTGGAGACTTGCATCAAACCCATGCAGCGCCTATACAGAGATATCGTTCCGGAATGCGTGGCTGTGAGAACGATAGGGCGCGTTCTGCAGATGGATGTCGCCGATGAGATGGACGCCGGATGTCACCGGAACCAACCCAACACACCTGTCGACATGACCAAAGTCTTCAATGCGTCAGCCGCGGATAGCGGGCTGAGTGTCAAGGCTTACTCGGGCGACCATTGCGTTCTGCTCGCATTCAGTCTGGCCGATGACCTGACTGAACGCCTGGCGGGATTCGCCATTCAACGCTCATCTTCGGCGAATGAACATTGGACATGGCTCGGCAACCGTCTGAATTTTGCAGGCGCCTATACCGATCCGGACGTATCGCACGATCACAAATTCTTCCCTTCCAATACGGCGCCGTTTCAGAAGTTCTGGTGGATCGACTTTCCGCCGGAAGACTCGAAAGGAAGTCTGCGTTATGAGGTCATCGTCAGACGTTTCAAGGACGGCAATGATGACACGTCGATCGAACTGGTCGATGATCAGCGCGTCAAGCTCGAAATAGAAGTGGCTCCGTTCCGGAGCGGTCTGATCGAAGTGGCTTTCACGCGCGGTTATCTGTCATCCCAGGCCTACGCGGACAAGTTTCACAATGCGCCCTTTCAGCGCCGGCAGAGCAAGGGAAAATGGAATTTTGCCACCGGCCCGTTCATCGAACAGTGGACCTGGCTTGGCGGACATGCACGTCAGGCGATTATCGACTTTCTGAACGACTGTCATACCGACACGACATGCACGCTCGATGCATGCGTCTATGACCTGAACGAGCCTGACATGATCAATGCGTTCGCGTCGCTAGCGCAAGCCGGACGCTTACGCCTGCTTGCCGACGATGCCAGACTTCACAGTCCAAAGTCCGCACACGGGCAGGCGTTCGAATTCATCCGCAACTCAGCGGAAGCGGAGCATCAAGCCAATTTCAAGCGTGGCAAGTTCGGGCGCTTTCAACATAACAAGGTGTTGATCAAACGGGATGCGTCCGGGCAGGCGATACGAGTGCTGAGCGGGTCGACGAATTTCTCGGTCACCGGACTGTATGTCAACGCAAATCATGTTGTCGTGTTTGACGCCAGGGCGGTAGCCGCGAAATACGCAGCGGCGTTCCAGGCAGCATTCGACACCGGAATGGACGCCTCCGCGTTCCAGAAAGCCGACATCGCGCGCAGCGAGTTCAATATCGATGACGCCAGCTTACCTGCGATCGCGCTGTCCTTCGCGCCACACGCGCATCCGACGTCTTCATTGGAGTCGCTTCTGTCTGCCTTGAAGGACGCCGAGAGTTCCGTTATCTTCGCCGTGATGGAACTCGGCGGAACGAGCAAGGTGCTGGAAACACTGCGTGAGCTACACAACTCGCACACCGTTTTCTCGTACGGCATCTCCGATAACGTCGAAGCCGCCGACAATACGGTGAATGGAACGACAGTCTATACGCCTGATCGGGGTGGCGAGCTTGTCTATTCGAAGGAGAACCCCGAGAAGTTTCCGCCGCCGTTCAACGCCGAGCTTGAGGTGCGCAACGCCGTGGCCCACATTGTTCATCACAAGTTCGTGGTGGTCGACTTCAACGGCGCTCATCCCGTTGTGTTTGGCGGTTCATCGAATTTGGCCGAGCTTGGAGAAGAGCTGAACGGCGACAACTTGTTCGCGATTCATGACAAAGCGATTGCCACCGTTTTCGCCATCGAAGGTTTGCGTCTGGTGGATCACTATGCGTTCGCGGCGGCGCTCAAGCGCGCCGAGGCGGGTGGAAAAGCCCCTGCGCCCTTGTGCCTGAAGAAGAACAGCGAAAGATGGTATGCCTCGTACTATCAAGAGGGCAGCATCCGGCAAACGGAGCGTTTGCTCTTCACCCGCTGACACGCACTCTCGTGCTCAGTCCAGCCGTTCCCGC
The DNA here is from genome assembly GCF_031451075.1 of Caballeronia sp. LZ043. NCBI lineage: Bacteria > Pseudomonadati > Pseudomonadota > Betaproteobacteria > Burkholderiales > Burkholderiaceae > Caballeronia > Caballeronia sp. LZ043. The sequence goes on from NZ_JARUXT010000003.1 coordinate 198,812, forward strand.
GTAACCAGCCCGCTCGCCGCATCCCACTCTTTCGGCGTCATCCTCTTCACCAGCACGCCGATCGTCCAGATATGCCCTTCCGGATCTTTGGCACGATAGGTCCGCTCGCCGTAGAACTGCGTCTCCGGCTCCGCAACGATAAGGGCGCCTGCTGAACGGGCGTGTTCGCAATGCGCGTCCACGTCCTCGCCCTCCGCGAGTTGCACATGGACCGACTGCGTGTTCTTGCCGTCGATGGAACGCGGGCTGCGATGATCGTCGCTCCATTCCCGGCCGATCATGACAACCGAGTCGCCGAAGGTCAGCTCGCCGTGGACGAATTCGTCACTGGCGTCGAGGATCACGAAGAGCGGCTCGAATCCGAATGCCGCTTCGAGAAAGCGAAAGCCGAGTTTCGGATCGCGGTAGGACACCGCGCTCGACAAACCTTTGAGGCGATAGAGTTCATTCATGTCGCTGCTCCCGGGTGAGGGTTGAATGAAAAGCGTGAACGCCTGCTCATTCTATGCCTCACGGCCGGGGCGCTTCGCCGGTCAACGCCGTGCGTAATCCCTTGCGGAACACAACGATGAGGCGAGGGCGAGCTTCGTTTCATCCTCGCCACGAAGACGCGCGAGCCAGCGGTTCGCGTCCTTCGACATCGCCGTGATGGGGCTCGTCAGACGTTGCAGCATGGCTTGCCCTTTGGTGACCACCTGCACGTTTTCCATCATGCCGCGGTCTTCATGATCGAGGATATGGCAATGCATGACGAACTCGCCCGTGTAATCCTCGTAGACGGTGCGCATGGTGAGCGTATAGCCCGCCTTGATGAACAGCGTGTCACGCACCACGCCCTTGAGATGGCAATACTCGGTATCGGTGCCTTCTCCGGAGTTGCAGTCGCCGTTCGCATCGAAGATGGACGTCGTGCCGTTCTTGATGTCCATGATCTTGAACTTGTTGATATGGATGTGGAACATGTGCGGAGCAAAAGGCGACGCCGTGATGTTCCATTCATCGGTCGTGCCGAGTGTACCCGTTACGGGAATGCTGGCGGGATCATAGCCTGCGCCATTGATGGTGAAGCCCGTCGGAAGCGTGATGTCGAACGTCGCATTGTTCACCTGTTCGATCGGACCATCCACTTCGGCGGTCGGCGCAAAGGCGGTCAATTGCAGCGAATTCAACTGGCTCTTGACCGTGGACGGCAGGAGCGGATTGGCCGCGACAAGCTGATTGCGGATATAGACCCAGTACTTCGAGTGACTGCCTTCCGTCGTGTTCGGGATATTCACGCCGGGACCGACCCGCGCGAGCGACAACAAGCGCCGATCCTTGACCTTGGTCGCGGTCGGGCGGAAGTTGATGGTCTGCGAACTGGGCGCGGCTTCATCGAGAACGCAATAAAGTCCCGGCGATGGAAACGCCACGAGCACGTCGCTGCGATAGCCGGGATTCATCGCGTTGACGTCTTTTTCCAGCATGTTCGTCATCGTGATGCCGTCTTCGGCGAATTCCAGCTGCTTGACGACCTCACCGCTGCACACCTGATCGAGCGTGATGGTTTGCGATGCCTTGGTGCGCGAGTTGGAGAGTGCGTTGGCGGCCGTGTTGGTGGCGGCGTTGACTTGTGCCGCGCTCAGCGAAGTCGAGTCCGCCACACCGAGCACCGCGAGGTTCGCACGCACGATCTTCACGTTGATCGTGTCGCGATTGCCGCCATGCACCATGCGGAAGCGGCGCACCTCACCCGCCGGCACGAAGGTCAGCGCACTCGGAAAGACCGGCTGCACCACGCCGTTGATCTGCGTGTAATGCCCCGAGACGATCCACGATGAATTGGCGCCGGGTGGCTGGCCCACGCGCGTATCGAAGATAAAGCCGAGTTGATTGTTATAGCCGCGAATCTGCCCGATCTTGCCCGCCGGGCAGGTCCACTCGCCGGTCGTGGGATCGAGCAGGGGCGTGGTGGAGGTGGCATCGGAGAAGCACGCGTACTCGATCTGCTGGAACAGCAAGACATGTTCACGCAGCGGCAGCGGGAGCAGACGGCGCTTGAGTATCGTGTCGATATCCGCGCTGCCCGCCTGGGTGCTGCGCGCCTGCCGCGAGCCGCGCACGATCAGCACGCCGGCCATGCCGCTCGATACGTCGATTGCCGTCGAGCCATGCAGGTGCGCGTGATACCAGAACGTCCCCGACGGATGATCGGAAGGAATCTTGTACACGTACTTGTGCTGATACGCGCCCAGCGCAGGGTTGGCCTGGACATCGGCTTTCGGATGGACCGTGAGCAGCACGTTGTCGGCGGGGTCCATCGGCGAGACATGCAGGCCGTGCGTGTGGATGTTCGTGTCGTTGAAGCAATGCGGCGTGATGTGCTCGATGCCCGGAATGGTGCTCGCCGGGCAGGTATCGGTCGGATTTTTCGGAAGGTTGTTCGTGAAGTTGAGCGTGAGCGTCGACCCGGTCTTGATGCTGATGGTCGGTCCCACCGGACAGCCGTTGTACGAGCGCATGTTCACCGTATCGAATGCGTTCGTGGACGGGTTGTAAAGCTGATACGTCGCCATTTGCGCCGTCAGGGAAACGCTTGCGGTGTTGCCGGATGGATTCAGCCCCGCTGCGCATTGCAGACGCTGGATAATCGAAGCGAGTCCGTTCGAAGTGGATACGACCGTGTTGTCGGCCGTGCTGTCGGCGGTATCGTCGACATCGGTGAATGAACGTGCGTTCAGGTTAGCCTGGGCGAAACATAACCCAGGCATCACCGCAAGCGCGAAGATCAGAGCGTGGCATGCCTTGACCATCGATGGAATGGCTTTCATAACCTTCTCTCCTCGTTGCGATTCATTGCGATCGCTCATCCGCGCAAAGGGAGATTAGGTAATTACAAAATCGGTCGCGCGGCTATCGATTCTCTAACGTGGGGTAACGCACATAGCATTTTCAGGCACCGGAACGTGGCCATGTTTTCACTTTTTTAGTGCCATCTTCCTTGCGCGTGCGTTGTCCTCATCAAGCTTCTCAACTACCACCCCGGTAAATCTCGCGCATCTCCGCAGCCTGGGCGCTGTTCTGGAAGTCGGCCTGTTCGCGCATGACCTGCTCGCGCGTGAGGGGAGCGGGCGTGTCGGATTGCATGGATGTTGCCGTCGAGGGGGCGGGCTGATCCGTCGCGGACTGGGCCAGGCACGACCCTGCCGTGACCGTTGCCACCAGTGCGATACCGGCGGCGATGATTCGATTGCATTGCATGATGTTCTCCCGGGACGTTTGCTTCGTCAGCCTGATTGGCCCGTGCCGATCAGGTGCTGTGAAGTGTCGGTCGATGCCGTCATGCTTTAAAGACACACAGGTAGGCGTATCGAGTTTCCGGGAAAGAAAGATGTAGATATCCGCAATCAGGAAAGCTCGTTCGGATCGCTACATGTGTATATGTCCCTTCGAATCGCATGCTGCTATTCTGATTTGATCGGCATGCAGCAGCATTCGCGGACAGTGGAATTTCTGACCGGGCATCGTCATGAAATCGTCAGGTTTCGGGGTGCGCAAGTTCAGATCGGCGGCTCAGGAACGGGCGTTCAGGAAAGACTATGCGCGCCGTTTCTCTGCGCAGCGTCTGTTGGCCATTGCCATCTTTACCGCGTTGTGGATTCTGTTTTCCGTCATCGATTCGCGACGCCTCGACGTGCTCGATCCCGCGCATCTGCACCATGCCGAAATCCTGCTGTTGAGGACAGGCGGCGCAATCGGCATGCTGATTCCCGTCGTGCTCTGGACGCCGCGCGCACTCGACGAACGCTGGGCTGTCGGCTTGCTGAGTCTCTGGACATTCAGCAGCTGGTTTTCCGTCGTGCGCTTGCTGGAGATCTATGTCGGCAACTTTCCGTGGCGTGAAGCCTATTCGATCCTGACGCTTACGCTGTTCATGGTCTTCACGGCTTTCAGGCTTCGCGCGATCACGGCAGCGTGGCTCATAGGAACCTGTGTCGCGGCCTATCTGCTGATGCTGCTTTTCGCGCCTCCCGACGAGAAGCCCGGCTGGCATCCCGAGGCAGCGCTGGGTCACGGCGTGGTCATCGTCATGACTTATGTGATCGGCGTGATCGTGAGCATTCCGCTCGAACGCGCGGCACGGCGCGAATTCATCTATCGGCGTAACCTGCGCGCGGCCCGGGCGCGTGTCGAAGCGGCCTCGCGCGCGGTCAACGAGCAGAATCAGCGCATGCAGGCGTTGCTCAAGGAAAAGGAGCGGTTCTTCTCAGCGGCCTATCACGACATCCAGCAGCCGCTCGCCGCAATCAATCTCTTCATACGCAGTGCGCGAGCCCGGATCAAGGACGGAGAGGCGGCAGAGCGGGATCTCGCGGTGGTGGAGGAAACAGCTTCCGACATTCTCGGCATGTTCAAGGACATCCAGGACTACAGCGAGCTGGGGATGTATGTGCCGCGACTGACGCCTGTCAGCACGCACGACCTGCTGACCGAAGTGGTCGAACAATTCCGCGAGGCGGCGCGTTTGCAGGGAATCGGCCTTGCAATCAGCGCGCGCCGGCAGCATCCGCCCTTCATCGAAACCGACCGCCTGCTGTTCAAGCGCGCCCTGTCGAATCTGGTGTCGAACGCAATCAAGAACACGAAGTCAGGCGGCGTCGTGCTCGGCTGGGTACGGCTCGGCGACCGGCTGCGCATCGATGTGCGCGACACGGGAATCGGCATCGCGCAGGTGCATCGCGAGGCGATCTTTGCCGAGTATTTCCAGATCAACAATCCGGGTCGCGACCGCTCGAAGGGACTGGGGCTGGGGTTGTCGATCGTGCAGCGTGTAATCCGCATCCTGCCGGGACATGAGATGAGCTTCGCCTCGGTGGAAGGGCGCGGGTCGCGCTTCTCGCTCTACGCAAAAATATCCGAAGCGAAGCCCGCGGCGTGCGCGAGCGAGACGGCCATCCCAGCCAACGCGCCCGATCTCGACGGCCTCTACGTGCTGCTGTGCGACGACGAACCCGCCGTGCTCGAAGGTCTGCGGCGTCTGCTGTCGAGCGCGGGCGCACGCGTGGATGCGGCCGAATCGATGGCGGGCTTCGAAGCCATCCTCGCCGATGACTCCCGCATCCCCGATCTCATCGTGACCGATATCCGCCTGCGCGACGGCGTCACCGGCACGGACGTGGCGCAGCGGATCCGTCGGCACTTCGCATGGACGGGCACGATCCCCGTTGCGTTCATCACCGGCGAACTGCTGTCCGATCACGTCCTCCAGGACTTCCCGCAACCGTTCCTGCTGTTGCGCAAGTCGTCCGCGCCTGCGGCTCTGCTGGCGTCGATCAGCGAATACGTCACGGCCCGGCGGCGGGTCAATGTCGATCTGGCGAAGGATGCGTGACCGGCGGCACGCCGAGCGTGATGCCCTTGTCGGCCATCATGACGATGAGTTCGGTCCGTCGCCGCACGTCGAAGTGCGCCAGCAGGTGGCTGATGTACTTGCGCACCGTGATGTCTTCGAGTCCCATCTTCGCGGCAATGGCCTTCGACGGCAGACCGCGTACGAGCCATGCAAGCGTTTCGAATTCCCTGGGCGTGAGTCCGAAACCTGGCGCGTCCCACGGCGCGTGTGCTTCCTGCACTGGCGGCTCCGGCTCCTGACCGGCTTCGAACGCGCGTCTCATGCCGGCGATGCTCACAGCCGGCAGGAACACGCCCCCTGAAAGCACGGCGCCGATCGCGGCATGCAGCGCCGAAGGCGAGGACGACTTCGGCACATAACCCATCGCGCGCAGTTCGATGCAGCGGCTGACCGTCTCCACGCGTTCATCGGCGGAGATCACGACCACGGGCAAGGCAGGCCGCGCGTCCTTCAGGCGGACGAGGCCCTCGCAGCCGTGGCCGTCAGGCAGTTCGAGATCGAGGAAGACGATGTCCGGATGATCCTGCGTCGCGAGCTGCATGCCTTGCGCCAGGGTGCTGGCATGCAGCAGCTCCACATCGGGAAAGCGCTCCGTGACGAGCAATGCGAGCCCGGCTCTGAAGAGTGCGTGATCGTCGATGAGCAATACGCGCATCGCATCGTCTCCCGTTCACACGTGCGAGTTATCCCGAAGCTCAAAGCATGGTACACGCGCTTGGCGGTGCCGGCAGGACGATGTGCTGGTCCATGCCGCATGCAGATCGGGACCAGGACGTCGCTGGTCCGCCGCCGCTGTGCCGAAATCGTTATCGGCGCGGGTGTGTTCGACCAAGACCGCGCAGTGGCCCTTGCTTATGATTTTCGCCATGAAAACACTCTCTCATATCGACATCGTCGATTCGCATACCGGCGGCGAACCCACGCGCCTCGTGCTCTCCGGCGGTCCCGATCTCGGCCGGGGGCCGCTCGCAGAACGGCTCGCGATCTTCCAGCGCGACTTCGACCGCGTGCGCGAAGCGGTCGTCAACGAGCCGCGCGGCTCGGACGTGATGGTCGGCGCGCTGCTGTGCGAACCGCACGATCTCTCGTGTTCGGCGGGCGTGATCTTCTTCAACAACGTCGGCTATCTCGGCATGTGCGGTCACGGGACCATCGGCCTGATTGCCTCGCTCGCGCATCTCGGCAGGATCGCGCCGGGCATGCACCGGATCGAGACGCCGGTGGGCGTGGTCGAAGCCGAACTGCACGACGACGCCAGCGTGACCGTGCGCAACGTGCCCGCGTATCGCTATCGGGCCGACGTGGCGCTCGATGTGCCGGGCGTCGGGCGCGTGCATGGCGACATCGCGTGGGGCGGCAACTGGTTCTTCCTCGTCGCCGATCATGGCCAGGCGCTCGATTACGCACGCGTGGAAGCGCTCACCGACGTCACGTGGGCCATCCGTGCCGCGCTCGAAGCGAACGGCGTGACGGGCGCAGACGGAGCGGTCATCGACCACATCGAACTGTTCGCGGATTCGCCCACGCCCGGCATCGACAGCCGCAATTTCGTGCTCTGTCCCGGCAAGGCCTACGACCGTTCGCCCTGCGGCACGGGCACGAGCGCCAAGATCGCGTGCCTCGCGGCGGACGGGCTGCTCGCGCCGGGCGTGTCGTGGCGGCAGGAGAGCATTGTCGGCAGCGTGTTCGAGGCAAGTCATGAGCGCGACGACACGCTCGCGCCGGGCTTCATCCGGCCCAGCATTCGCGGCACCGCGCACGTGAACGCCGAAGCGCGGCTGATTTTCTCGAACGACGATCCGTTCGCATGGGGCATCCGCACATGACCATGAGTGCCGGGTCGGGGCTTCGGCATCCGGATGTGATCGTGGTGGGCGCGGGCATTGTCGGGGCGGCGTGCGCGCATGAACTCGCGCTGCAGGGCGCGAATGTGCTGGTGCTGGATCGCGCGGGCATCGGCGGCGGCGTGACGGCGGCGGGTATGGGCCACGTCGTGGTCATGGACGATACGCCGGCCGAGTTTGCGCTCTCTTCGTGGTCGCGGCGCTTGTGGCTCGATCTCGCGCCGCGCCTCGATGCGCGTCAGGCGTTCGTGCGTTGCGGCACTGTCTGGGTGGCCGCCGACGACGAGGAATACGACCTCGCCGCGGAACGCCGGGATGCGTTGATGCGTCAGGGTATCGCGTGCGAGATGCTCGACGCACGGCAGTTGCGCGACGCGGAGCCGTTTTTGCGGGACGGCTTGCGCGGCGGCATGATCGTCCCCGACGATGCCGTGGTCTACGCGCCCTCGGCGGCCGCGTGGCTGCTGGGCAATGTATCGGACATGGGCGCGTCGTCGGGGCATGGAAGCATTGCTTGCCGGACTGGCGCGCAGGTCGCGCGGCTTACTGGCGAAGGCGTGATGCTCGCCGATGGCGAACAGCTTCGCGCGGGCGCAGTGCTGCTTGCCAACGGCCTGCAGGCCACGGAACTGCTGCCCGATCTGCCGATGCAGGCCAAGAAAGGGCATCTGCTCATCACCGACCGCTATCCCGGCACCATCCGCCATCAGATTCTCGAACTGGGCTACATCAAGAGCGCGCACAACACGACGGGCACCTCAGTGGCGTTCAATGTGCAGCCGCGTCCGACCGGGCAGTTGCTGATCGGTTCGTCGCGACAGTTCGACAGCGTCGATCCGGCCATCGAGCCGGCCATTCTGGCGCGCATGCTGCGGCGCGCAAGCGAGTATCTGCCGCAACTGGCGACGCTCAACGCGATCCGCGCGTGGACCGGTTTCCGGCCCGCCACAAGCGACGGTCTGCCGCTGATCGGTCCGGCGGATGGTGCGCAGACCGTGCCGCTGTGGCTCGCGACGGGTCATGAAGGGCTCGGCGTGACGACCGCGCTCGGGACCGCGAAGCTGATTGCCGCGCAGATGACGGGCGCGCAGGCAGACGTGGCGATCGATGCGACGCCTTTCCTGCCGTCGCGCTTCGGCGATACGCGTTCCGTGCAAGGGGTCAGCGAGGGAGTCGCGCATGTCTGAAACGCAGTTGGCGGTGCTCATCGACGGACATCGTGTCAGCGTCGCGCGCGGCAGTTCGGTCGCGGCGGCGGTGGCGCTTGCGGCCGGCGGCGCGAATGCGGTCACGCGACGCTCGGTGAGCGGCGCGGCGCGGGGTCCGCTGTGCGGCATGGGCGTATGCCAGGAATGCCGGGTCACGATCGACGGCGTGCGGCACAGACTCGCCTGTCAGACGGTGTGCGCACAGGACATGTCGATCGAGACGGGACTCTCACGGAAATGAAGTACGACATTCTGGTTGTCGGCGCGGGGCCGGCGGGATTGCAGGCGGCACGTGTAGCGGCCGAGGCGGGCGCGAAGATCGCGCTCGTCGATGACAATGCGTTGCCCGGCGGCCAGATCTGGCGGCAGGGACCGAACCATCCCGCGAAGGGCGCGGCGCGAACGGCCATCGATACGCTCACGCGCTCCGGCAACGTCACGCATCTCGGCGGGACTCGCGTGGTGCAGGGATTGCCCGAGCGACAGCTTCTCGTCGAGGATGCATCGAGCGGCTACCGGATCGGCTATGAAAAGCTGATCGTGGCTACCGGCGCACGCGAGCGCTTTCTGCCGTATCCCGGCTGGACGCTGCCGGGCGTGACGGGCGCGGGCGGATTGCAGGCACTCATCAAGGGCGGCGTGCCGGTGCAGGGCGAGCGGATCGTGATTGCCGGAACCGGACCGTTGCTCTGGGCAGCGGCAGTGACCGCGCGGGAGCAGGGCGCGCAGGTGGCGGCCATTGTCGAGCAAGCCGCTCCGGGTGACGTGAGACGCTTCGCCATGGGGCTGGCAGGCACGCCTGCGAAGCTCGTCCAGGCGTTGCGCATGCGCTTCGATCTGCGCGCGACACCTTATTACTGCGGCGCTCACGTTGCTGAAGCGGAAGGCCAGTCACACATCACGCACGCGCGCATTCGGCGTGGCAATGAAGACATAAGAATCGCATGCGACCGGCTTGCGTGCGCATACGGTCTGGTGCCGAACACGCAGACCGGACTGGCGCTCGGTTGCGAACTGATGACCACGATGGACGGCACGACTGCCTTGCAGGTCGACGAATGGCAGGCGAGCTCGGTGCCGCATGTCCTTGCGGCAGGCGAATGCACGGGCGTGGGCGGCATGGAGCTCGCCGCACTCGAAGGCCGGATCGCGGCGCATGCGGCGCTCGATCAGCGCGACCACGCGCAAGCACTGTTCGGTCAGCGCGCACGCTACCGGCGTTTCGCTCGACGCCTGCACGAAGCCTTCGCGCTCGATCCGTCACTGCGCGCACTCGCGGCTCCCGACACGATCCTGTGCCGTTGCGAGGACGTCCGCTTCGGCGAGGCGGCGCAGTATCGGACGTGGCGGGACGCGAAGTTGCAGACACGCTGCGGCATGGGTCCGTGCCAGGGCCGGATCTGCGGCGAGGCCGCTGCGTTCTGCTTCGGCTGGGGACCGGAAGGACAGCGTCCGCCGTTCTCGCCCGCGCGCATCGAGACCTTGCTCGAAGCATGATGCGTGCGATGACCGAAGGCATAATCGCCGCGCCAGATGCTGCTGAAGACCCGGCTCGATGCCGCGTCGCGACTGCTTGCCAGCGACGACAGCATCACCGGCGTCGCCACGCAGTGCGGCTATAACGACCACAGCGCCTTCACGCGTCAGTTCAAGGCGACGGTGGGCATCACGCCGAGTCAGTACCGCGCGCTGCCGCGCACCGCCGAGCGTCGCCAGGGGCCACGAAGGCCACGCGCCACTGTGCCGATTTCGTCTTTTCGTGGCGCGAATGCACGCAAGCCGCAGGCCTTTTGATTGGCGATACTTCAGATCATGGCCGAGGGCATGAAGCCGCCGCCGAAACGTCACGCAGGCACGCCCTCCATGCAGAATCATTCAACGTCCAGAGGAAGCACATGAGCAAGAACATTTTCACGGGTGCCATTCCGGCGCTCATGACGCCGTGCACGGCCGAGCGCACGCCCGACTACGACGCACTCGTCGCTAAAGGGCGCGAGCTCGTCGGCCTGGGCATGAATGCCGTCGTCTACTGCGGCTCGATGGGCGACTGGCCGCTCCTGACCGAAGCGCAGCGCCAGGAAGGCGTGGCGCGCCTCGTGGCCGCCGGTGTGCCGACCATCGTCGGCACGGGCGCGGTGAACTCGAAGGAAGCGGTGTCGCATGCGGCTCACGCAGCCAAGGTCGGCGCACACGGCCTGATGGTGATTCCGCGCGTGCTGTCGCGCGGCGCATCGGCGGCTGCGCAGAAGGCGCATTTCTCCGCGATCCTCGAAGCAGCTCCCGCGCTTCCGGCCGTGATCTACAACAGCCCGTACTACGGTTTCGCCACGCGCGCTGACCTGTTCTTCGAACTGCGCGCGAAGTACCCGAATCTGATCGGCTTCAAGGAATTCGGCGGCGCCGCGGACATGCGTTATGCCGCCGAGCACATCACCAGCCAGGACGAAACCGTCACGCTGATGGCAGGCGTCGATACGCAGGTCTTCCATGGCTTCGTCAACTGCGGCGCCACGGGCGCGATCACCGGTATCGGCAACGCGCTGCCGCGTGAAGTGCTGCTGCTGGTGGACCTGTGCGGCAAGGCGGCGAAGGGCGATGTCACCGCGCGTCGCCAGGCGCGCGAACTCGAGGCGGCGCTCGCCGTGCTGTCGTCGTTCGACGAAGGAACCGATCTGGTGCTGTACTACAAGTATCTGATGGTGCTCAACGGCGACAAGGAATACACGCTGCACTTCAACGAAACCGATGTGCTCAGCGAAGCCCAGCGCCGCTATGCCGAGACGCAGTATGAGCTGTTCCGCAAGTGGTTCGCGGGGTGGTCGAAGGAAGTGATCGCCTGACGGGTAGCCCGCCCGCTGCCGAACGATCCCGGCACGGGCTCATTCCGGAAAGGGCAGTTCGACCTGCCCTTGCGCGCGATTTTCAAAGACGTTCAAGGTCATCGCGACCAGCGTGTAGTAACCGAGCAAGCCGGTCAGGTTGACCACGGTCACATGGTCGAACCGCGCGACGGTCCGCTCGTAGGTCTCATCGGACACACGGCGCGTCTCGTTCAATTCCCTTGCGAAGGTGTGGATCAGGCGATCGTCGTCATCGTCGAAGGCCGGAGCCGTTCCCTGGCGAAGCGCTTCGGCTACGTGGGCGGGCAGGCCGGCCTTCAGCGCGATCGGATGGTGAATGTGCCACTCGGCTTGCGAGCGCCAATGCGCCGCCACCTCCAGAATTGCCAGCTCCGAGAGCCGCAACGGCAACCCTGTTTCATAACGGCAGAATGCGCCGAGCCGCTGCGCGTGGCTGGCCAGCGCCGGACTGTGGATCCAGCTCAGGAAAGGACCATCCAGATTGCCGCGCGGACCGTTCTCGATCTCGTCGAGAACGGCGCGCTGTGTTTCGCTGGCGGCGGTCCGGTCGAACGCGGGAAGACGTTTGCTTGTCATGGAGCGGTTTTCCTTTGATGGCCGCACGGACGACGCGTCAGTGCATGGGCTCGCCTTCGAGCCGATGCGTCGGCAATTCGCCGGGCGATGCCGTGCGGCCGGCGGGCAGTGCGAAGCTTGCGATCAAGGCGATGCCGCAGGCCCCGATCACGAAGTAAGCCGGCGCGGCGAGCGAGCCGGTTTCGCGAATCAGCATGGTCGCCAGCAAGGGCGCGAAGCCGCTGAACACGAGCACCGACGCGTTATACGAGAGCGCGATGCCGCTGAATCGTACCTGGGTGGGAAACTGGTCGGCAAGCACGGACGCCCAGGTTCCGCTGGCGAGCGAGAACACCACGCCTGCGAGCACGAACAACACCATCAGGTTGACCGTGTGGCCGACGAGCGCCTGATAGAACGGATAGCTCAAGAGCACAAGCAGCGCGGCCGAGGCACGCAGGAGATGGCGGCGCGGCACCTTGTCTCCCAGCCAGCCGGCGGCGAGCAGCCCGAACGAGCTGACGATCAGATAGGCATTCTGCGCGAGCGCCGCGGTCTTCGGCGCATAGTGAAGCTGCTGCACCAGATAGGCCGGCATGTGTCCGTACAGGATGCCGTTGACGCCGGCCATCACCGCGATGGTGAGCGCCGCGGCCGTGACCGCCTTGCCGTGATGCCGCAAGGTTTCGCGAAACGGCTGCCGGTTCACGGCGCCATGCATTCTCCTGAACTCGGGTGATTCGTCGAGATTGCGCCGCATCCACCACGAAGCGATCCCGCACACTCCGCCGAACAGGAACGCGACGCGCCAGCCGTACGCTGCTGCATCTGCGCTCGACAGCACCGTCTGGATGACGAGATTGACGATCGTCGCGAGCAGCACGCCCACGTTGACGGCGCAGATGATGATGCCTGCGGCAAGACCAGCCCGTCGCGGCGCGGCCTCCACCGCATAGGTGATGGCGCCGGGCATTTCCCCGCCGACGCAGAAGCCCTGGATCATGCGCAGCACGATCAGCGCGATCGATGCCGTGGTGCCCCAGCTCTGGAAGTTCGGCAACACCCCGAGGCAGAGGGTCGCGGTCGTGACCACGATGATGGAGCCGATGAACACCGGGCGGCGGCCGAAGCGGTCGCCCCAGCTGCTCAGCACGATGCCGCCGAGCGGGCGGATCACATAGCCGATCGCCAGCACGGAAAACGCGGCCAGCATGCTCAGCAGCGCGGACGCGTTCGGGAAGAACTGCGCCGCGATGTGATGGGCGAAGAATCCGTACACAATGAAGTCGTAGAACTCCAGCGAGCCGCCGAGGCTCGCGATGAGGATCATCTTCCACTGCGCGCGCGACAGTCCCGGCGCGGGCGCGCCGCCGGTCTCGCCGATGGGATTGCGGGTTGTCTCCATGATTTCTCCGTAAGACTGGCTTCTGTGTCCAATGCACGACGTGCACAAAATGCGCGATGCGTTCAGGCGTGTTCCATGCGATACCGCGGCAAAGCGCGGGCGAGCAGACCGTCCACGGCCTGCAGGTCCGGTGCGACGCCGAACACGTAACGGTCGGGCCGCAGCAGCACGGCGACCGCGCCTGTCGCTGCGAGCCAATCGCGCACCGGAGCCGCGTTGCTCTCGACGAGCACGAGGTCCGCCTGCGCCGCCGGTTCGTGCAGATCCGGGCAGGCGGCGAGCACGCCCGGCAGCGCGACCAGCGCGAAGCGATAACCGACCGTGTCGTCGAGCAGCCGGCCGTCGTCGAGGCGAGGCTGCGGCGCGACGTGCCCTGCAGTGCCCGATGCGTCCTCCTGCCACGCGCCGGGTCCAAGCTGCGGTTGCGGCGTGACGAAACGGCGGATGGCGTCGGCCATGTCGCGGTCCCGGGCATTCGCCAGATCGGGATGCGTCATCTGGATCACGGCGCCGAGTTGCACGGCGGTTTCGATGAACTCGCGCACATGTGGCGAGCGTTCCGATTCATAAGTGTCTAGCAGGGATTCGGATGCTTCGCCGCGCAGCACGGCGCCGAGTTTCCACGCGAGATTCGATGCATCGCGAATGCCCGCGGCCATGCCCTGTCCCATGAAGGGCGGCGTCTGGTGCGCCGCGTCGCCTGCCAGAAGCAAGGCGCCGCGTCGCCAGCCGCGAGCGACGACGGAATGGAACGTGTAGAGCGCCGAGCGTTCGAGCCGCGCATCGGCAGGCGTGACCCAGCGCGCCAGTTTGTCCCACAGCCAGTCGGAGGAAGAGAGCTGCGCGGGGTCGTCGTCGGGCATCACCATGATTTCCCAGCGACGCCGGTTGCCAGGACCGCGCGTGTAGGTGCACGGGCGGGCCGGGTCGCAATACTGGATCGAGTAGTCGCCGAGATCGGGGCGGGGCGCGTCGAGCATCACGTCCACCACGACCCAGCGTTCGTGCGATTTCAGATCGGTCAGTTCGGTGCCCATGAAGCGCCGCGCAATGGAACGTGCGCCGTCGCAGCCCACTACATAACGCGCAGTGGCGCGGCCGAACCTGCCGCAACTCGTGTCCTCGAAGCGCAGCTGGATCCCTTCGGCGGTTTCGTCGAGCGCGAAGACCTCGTGACGCAAGCGCACGTCGGCGTTCGCCTGCCGCGCCAGACGGTCGCGCAGCGCGTTTTCGAGTTCGGGCTGATGAAACTTGTAGCTGGCGCACCAGCCGTGCGGTCCGATGCAGGTCGGACGCTGCCAGTCGATCAGCAACCGGCCCTGCGCGTTCACGAACTTCATGCCCGGACCGACGAACAGATTGGGCAGCAGCGCATCGGCGATGCCGAGGGTCTGGAAGACGCGCATGCATTCACCGTCGAAATGCAGCGCGCGAGGCAGCCCGAAGATGTCCTTGTCGCGCTCCAGCACGAGCACCCGCAAACCCTGGAGCGCGAGCAGGTTGCCCAGCGTGGCGCCGGTCGGTCCGAGGCCGATGATCGCGACGTCGTACTCGCACGTATGCGTGGGGATGATTTGATCTGCCATGTTCAACTCCGCCTGAAGAGACGCCGGGCGCATTTACGCTTCGTCCGCGACCGGATTGGACAGCACGCCGATGCGGTCCACTTCCACTTCCACAACATCGCCCGGTTTCATGAAAAGCGGCGGAGTCCGCTTCGCGCCGACGCCGCCCGGCGTGCCGGTCACGATCACATCGCCGGGAAAGAGCGGCGTGAAGGTCGAGAGATAGGCAATCTGTTTTGCGATGCCGTGAATCAGCATGTCGGTGGTCGCGCGCTGAACTTCCTGTCCGTTCAGGCGGGTGACGAGCGTCATCAAGGTGTCGGGGCCAAGCTCGTCGCTCGTGACCATCCACGGGCCGAAAGCGCCGGTGCGGTAGAAGTTCTTGCCCGGTCCCCATTGCGTGGTGTGGCGCTGCCAGTCGCGCACCGAACCGTCGTTGTAGCAGGCATAGCCCGCGATGTGATGCCACGCGTCCGCTGCGGCGATGCGCCGTCCACCGCGTCCGATGATCACTGCAATCTCGCCTTCGTAGTCGAACTGCTGCGACTCGGGCGGACGGAGCATCGGTTGTCCGTGTCCAACCTGTGAGGCCGGCAGGCGCATGAAGATCACCGGCTGTTCGGTGGTCTCGCGATTCGTTTCCCGCACGTGCTCGGCGTAGTTCAGGCCCACGCAGAAGATTTGCTGCGGATTGGGAATGACGGGCAGCAGGCTCACGTCGGAGAGCGTGTAGTCAGGCGCACCGTCCTGCGCGGCGCGCGCCGCCTCGCTCAGTGCGTCGGCGGCAAGCAGCGCCTTGAGGTCGGCGAAGCGTCCGCCGAGACGCGCGCCCAGATCGAAGACGCCCTTGTCCCGCACGATGCCGAACGAGGAACCCTGCGAGGTCGAGAAGCTGACGAGTTTCATTGATGCTCCAGTGATAAAGAGGTTGGCTAAGCTGCTGGGCTTGTCGAAAAAACTTGTGCTGTTATCGTATTTTGAGAATAAACTGGATTTACCAAGCGAGACAACGGATTTTTCTTAAGGGTTTATCACTACTGGAGACGAAGATGGATGGGATCAAGCAGAAGCGGCCGGGACTTTCACTGAGCCACATGGGCTTTTACGTGAATGATCTGGCACGTCTCGAAGACTTTTATGCGCGCGTGCTGGAGTTCACCGTGACCGATCGCGGCACGTTGCAGACACCGAACGGCGAAGTGCGGCTGGTGTTCCTGAGCCGCGACCCGGCGGTGCATCACCAGATCGTTCTCGCGAGCGGACGGCCTGCGCATCTCGCGTTCAATCCGATCAACCAGATTTCGCTGGAGGCGGACAGCCTCGCCACGCTCAGGCGGTTTCATCGCCGGTTCAAGGAGGAAGCGCTCGAAGACATTCATCCGGTGACGCACGGAAACGCGGTGTCGATCTACGCGCGCGATCCCGAAGGCAACCGCCTGGAGTTGTTCATCGACACGCCGTGGTATGTCGACCAGCCCATGCGCGTGCCGGTCGACTTCAGCCTGCCGGATGCCGGACTGATGGCGGAAGTCGAGCGTCACGCACAGACGCTGCCGGGCTTTCGTCCGCGCAGTGTCTGGCAGGCCGAGATGGCGAAGCGCATGGGACTGGTGTGAAGGCGCGGCGCGCAGGGGCAGGGACGAAGGCAGCGCTCGCTATAATCCATTCACGTCCACGGGGTCCCTTGTCCAGATGTCGAGCATCACCAGACTCTTATCCATCCTCGAACTGTTTTCGGAAGCCAGGCCGTTTCTGTCGGCGGAAGACGTCGGGGCGGAACTCGATTGCTCGATTCCAACCGCGTACCGCTATGTCCGCGAGCTCGTCGATGCAGGCCTGCTCGTGCGGTTCGCGGGAGGCGACTATGGCCTGGGTCCGCGCATCATCAAGCTCGACTATCACTTGCGCATGTCGGATCCGCTGCTGGCGGCGGGTCAGCCGGTCATGCACGAGTTGAGCGAGCACACCGGTTTCGACATTGTGATGTCGCGCTGGTACGGGAACGAACTCGTGGACACGCATCGGGAAACGCACGATGCCTCGCTGGATCTCCGCTACGGCCGCGGGCGTCCGCGCCCGCTGTTCCTGGGCGCGGCGTCGAAGGCCATCCTGTCGACCTTTCCCAAGGCCAAGCTCGCGGCGCTGTTCGAGCACTACGCCGAAGACATCGCGCAAAGCGGCCTCGGCGATTCGCTCGACGCGTTTCGCGGCGCGCTGCTCAAGATTCGCCGGGCAGGCTTCTATTTGTCGAGGGACGAGCTGGAGACCGGCGTGTCGGCAGTGGGCTCGCCGCTGTTCACGGACGATTCGGGCGAGGCGGTCGCCGCGCTTGCGGTGATCGTGCCCACGCAGCGTCTGGAGTTCGTGAACCTGGAGCGCATCGTCGAATCGGTCAAGGAGGCGGCCGCGCGGATTTCACAGCGCACGCGCGGCGTGATCGAGAGCCGGCAGGGCGCAGTGGAACAGCAGACTCGTAACCGCGTTTCGACGTAGTATCAGTCGAACCCGTTGACTGGAGCCCTTTCGTGAACACGACCATCAAGGCCATTGCATTCGGCATCGCCCTCCTTCCTGTGGTGTGCCACGCGCAGGCAGGCGGCTGCGACGCCAAGCGCCGTTCACTGGAGCAGGAGATTGCCTATGCCCAGGCGCATGGCAACAAGCAGCGCGTCGATGGACTGGAAACTGCGCTCGCGCAAATGAACGCGAATTGCACCGATGCCTTGCTCAAAGACCAGGCACAACGCAAGGTGACGCAGGCTCAGCAGAAGCTGGCCGAACGCGAGCGCGATTTGCGCGAGGCGAAAGCGGACGGCAAGAGCGCGAAGAAAATCGCCGAGCGTCAGAGAAAGGTCGATGACGCCCACGCGGATCTCGAACGCGCGCAGGCGGAAGCGGCGCAGTAACGTCCGCTGCCGGCGCCTGACGAGGCGATCGCTAATCGGGCGTCTTCATATCCAGCTCGAAGTGCGGCGCGTTGCGGCTTTCAAGCAGATGCAGGAAGCGATCCTGCGTCGCTCGCGCATGCGCAGGGAGATACTGCACCAGCGCCGCGCGATCCTTGCGTTTCACGATATCGATGATCTGCTCGTGTTCGCGCAGGTTCAGATCGAACTGTGCGTTCTGTTCGTCGGGCGTCGCTTCGGCTTCCATCTTGTAGAGATGCACCAGCAGCCGCCTGACATGACGGTGCGTCGATTGCGCGAACTCATAGAAGAAGCCGTTGCGCACGGCCTGATTCATCCGCATGTGAAAGCGCTCGTTCAGCGCGGTGATGTTGAGGAACGCGCGCGCTTCCACCTGCTTCACATACTGCGCCTGGATGGCTGACAGGTCGTCGGCCAGTCCCGGTTCGAACCGCATCAGTTGCGCGAGGATGTTCTCCGCCAGTTGATGCGCGACCAGAATCTCGCCGATCTCCTCGAAGTCCAGCTTGCGCACAAAGGTCCCGCCGCGATTCGGCAGGATATTCACGAAGCCTTCCGCCACCAGCCGGTTGACCGCCTCCCGCGCGGGCGTGCGGCCGAGCATGAAGTCGTTGAGCAGCATCGGTTCGTCGATACGGCTGCCCGGCGGAATCGACAAGTCGATGATGCGGGACCGGATGGCGTTCACCGCGGCATCGGTCTGGCTCATCGACGCTTCTCCCGCCGCGCCGTCGACGGCGTCTTCCGGCAAAGCCTGCGCCTTCTCTTCACCCTTCTTTCGCGTGGTGGTCTTACGCGCGCTCTTCGCCGTTGCGGCACGTGTTCTGGGCATGAACCTGCTCTCCTGCGACAAACGTCGGAATTTACATATACGGAAAGTATATAGAAATTCCGTATCGACCCGGAATCCGCGTCATGAAAGCCTTCGAGCGAGCCAGGAGTACGTTATTTTGAAAAGTATACGCCACGTATATTAGCGTGCTATGTTTGCTCCAACGGTGCTTCGGAGCGGCCTTCGAGGTGCGCTTGAACGCCGCTTCCACGACTCGAAGAACAGGGACATCGCATGACAGAAACCATTGAAGGCATCGAAACGCTCGTCGGACAAAAGGTCCGGCGCGACATCAGCCGTCTCGTGGCATTCGCCAGGGGCAACCTCGCCCGCGCGGCCGAGTCCATCGCAACGCATGCCTCGCCGCATGTCGGCATCGTGTGCGGATTCTTCGTGCGCCATGCCGAGCCGCCCTCGCCGGAAACCGACGGGCTCAACGGCATGGCGCAACTGGCCGCGGGTCTCGTGGAAGCGGGCATTCGCGTGACGGTCATCACCGACGCGCCCTGCGCCAAAGCCGCATGGGCCGTGACGAAAGTGCTGCCGGGCAAGGTGGGCCTGGAAGTCGTGGCGGTCGACGATTCGGCCGTGCGTGATCTCCGCGCGCGGCTCGAAGCGGCGGAGCATCCGCTCACGCATCTGGTCGCCATCGAACGCTGCGCGCTCGGCTCGGACGGACGCGCGCATCGCGAGCACGGATGGGACATCTCCGACGACACCGCCGCGCTCGACTATCTCTTCACCGATGAAGGCTGGACCGCGCCGTGGAAGACCATCGGCATCGGCGACGGCGGCAACGAGATCGGCATGGGCGTGTTGCCGAAGGAGATCGTCGAGCAGGACATTCCGAACGGGCCGCTGATCGCCGCGCGCACCCCGGCGGACTATCTGATCGTGTCGGGCGTCGCCAACTGGGGCGCCTATGGACTGCTGGGCGCGATCGCGGGCTTGCGGCCCGAACTCGCTACGCGCCTGCTGACGCACTTCAACGGCACCTTCGAACATCAGGTGCTGGAGGCCGCGGTGCAGGTCGGACAGGCCATCGACGACAGCCGTGTGGACCGTCTCGGGCAGTTGCAGATGACGATCGACCGCCTGCCGCTGGAGGATCACGTGGCGATCATCGACGGCATCAGCGCGCTGGTCGGGCGCGGCGCGGCGTCGGGCGTCCCGGTCTGAGGCAACGCTCATGCGACCCGACCCGTCCATTGTCCTGCTGCATGCCACGCCGGTGGCGATCGAACCGGTCGTGCGGGCGTTCGCTTCGATGTGGCCGGAAGCGCGCCTGTCGAACCTGCTCGACGACGGCCTGACCATCGCCCGCGCGCAGTCCGAGGAGTTGACGCCGGCGCTCGCGCAGCGCTTCGTCGATCTGGTGTGCTACGCCCACGCTACCGGCGCCGATGCAATCCTCGCGACGTGTTCGGCGTTCGGGCCGGCCATCGAGGCTGCGGACCGCGCGTTGCCGGTGCCGGTCTGCAAGCCGAACGACGCAATGTTCCAGGATGCGCTCGCATGCGGACGCCGGTTCGCGATGCTCGCCACGTTCGCGCCCGCGTTGCCGACGATGCAGGCCGAGTTCGCGGAGGAGGCCGCGCGGCTCGGCGTGGAGGCGACGCTGGACACCTTCGTCGTCGCTGATGCAATGACGCGTCTGCGTGCCGGCGATGCGGACGCGCACAACGAACTCGTGGCGCTTGAGGCCGCGAAGCTCGAAGGCTACGACGCCGTGTTGCTCGCGCATTTTTCGACGTCGCGCGCGCTGGAGCGGGTCAGCGCGGCGGTTCGCGTGCCGGTGTTTGCTGCGCCGGAAAGCGCGGTGCGGCGACTCAGAAGCCGTCTCGGACTGTAGGGGAGATATCGACATGACGAACCCGACTCGTTCTCGAACGCCGCTCGTGCTGATGAGCACGCTGGCCGTGCAGGGTGCGCTGGCTGAAGAAGTGCTGCCGGCGTTCGAAGCGCAATTCGGCTCGAACGTGGAGCCTGTCTTCGACCCGACGAATGTCCTCATCCAGCGCATCGCGCAGGGCGAACGCGCGGACGTGATGATCGCGGTGAGCGCGTGCATCGAGGACCTGATTGCGCAAGGGGTGTTGAGCCCGCATGGCGCGCGGCAGATCGTGCGCACGGGCATCGGCGTGGCGGTGGCGCACGACGCGCCGCTGCCACCGCTTGCCACGGCCGGCGATCTTCGTCATGCGCTGCTCGACGCGCGTTCCGTGGCGTACTCGCGCACCGGCGCAAGCGGCGTGTACTTCGCGGACTTGCTGGAACGCATGGGCATCGCGGAACGCATCAATGCAAAGGCGACCGTGATCCCGAAAGGCTTGACGGGCGAATGCATCGTGCGCGGCGAAGCGGACCTGGCCATCCAGCAGCTGAGTGAACTGGCGATCGTGAAGGGCATCCGGATAGCCGGCCCGTTGCCCGACGAGGTCCAGTCCCATACCCGCTTCTCCATCGCAGCGTTCGCTCATGCGACGCGGCGTCCGGAAGCCGAAGCCCTGTTGAACTGGCTGGATGCGCCGCTTGCCCGCAGCGCCTATGTCCGCCACGGCCTCGAATGTCTCGACCGATCTTCATCGGAGCGTTCATCATGAACTATCACTTCGACTTCAGTTTCCTGCACGAGTACTGGCGCGATCTGCTCTACGGCGTCTGGCTCACGATCCGCATGACGCTGATCGCCACCTTGCCCGGCTTCGTGCTCGGCATCGTGCTGGCTGTCGGGCGTCTGCACGGAAGCGCGGCCGTTTCACGCGCGATCCGCGCCTATGTGGAAGTCATCCGCAATACACCGCTCGTGCTGCAGGTGTTCTGGATTTTCTTCGGACTGGCCGCGATCCGTCTGCATGTTCCGGCGTTCGGCGCGGCCATCGTCGCGCTCGTCGTCAACGTCAGCGCCTATACCGCCGAGATCATGCGCGCAGGACTGGAAGCCGTGCCGCACGGGCAGATCGAAGCGGCCTCGTGTCTGGCGATGTCGCGCCGCCAGGTGCTGTGGCACGTCGAGATTCCGCAGGCCATCGAGAAGATGTATCCCGCGCTGGTGAGCCAGTTCATTCTCATGCTGCTGGCCACGTCGATCATGTCGCAGATATCGGCGGAAGAACTGACGGGCGTCGCCGATCTCATCCAGTCCATCACCTTTCGCGGCTTCGAGGCGTATGTCGTCATCGCCGTCGCCTATCTCGCGCTGGCGAGCGCACTGCGCTGGCTGCTGCTCGCGGCAGGCGGCACGCTGTTCCCGCGCCTGCGCATGACCGGCGTGCGGGGAGCACGCTCATGAGCTTCTTCAATCTCACCGATGCGCAACTGGCCTTCATGCTGAAGGGCGCGCTCTCCACGCTGGAACTGTCGGTCGCGGGCGCGCTGGGCGGCGCGTTGATCGGTCTGCCGGTGGCGCTGATGCTGGTGTCGTCGCGCGGCGTGGCGCTGGCGCTGAGCCGCGCTTACGTGCACATGCTGCAGGGCATTCCCTTGCCGGTGGCGATGTTCGTCGCGTACTTCGGCATCGGGCTCTTCGGCTTCGATGTGCTGCCGGTGATCGCGGCCTCGATCGCGCTCGCCATCAACGCCGGTGCCTATCTCGCGGAGATCTGGAAAGGCGCGATTCTCGCCGTGCCCGCGACGCAATGGGAGGCGGGCGAATCGCTGGCGCTCTCGTACCTGCAGCGCATGCGCTACGTGATCCTGCCGCAGGCATTGCGCATCTCGGTGCCGCCGACGGTCGGCTTCATCGTATCGCTCATCAAGAACACGTCGTATGCGGTGGTGATCGGCATGGGTGAGCTGACTTATTCGTCGCGCATGGTCAACAACACCACGTTCGAACCGTTCCTCATCTTCACGCTCGCGGCCGGCGTGTATTTCCTGCTCTGTTATCCGGTCGCGCGCATCAGCGTGCATCTGGAGCGTGCCGGCCGCTTCGGCGCGCGCTCCACGGGAGACTCCACACAATGAACACCATGGTCAGTTTCCGCGGCGTGCGCAAGGCGTACGGCTCGACGGAAGTGTTGAAGGGCATCGATCTCGATGTGCAGCGCGGCGAGGTGATCGCGCTGATCGGCCGCTCCGGTTCAGGCAAGAGCACGGCGCTGCGCTGTGTGAACGGTCTCGAGCGCATCAGCGGCGGCTCGCTCGAAGTCTGCGGACACCGGCTCGACGCTGCCGAGGTGGATCTGCGCGCGTTGCGACTCGATGTCGGCATCGTGTTCCAGAGCTACAACCTGTTTCCGCATCTGACCGTGCAGCAGAACATCACGCTCGCACCGCTCAAGGTCAGGCGGACCGGACGCGCGGAAGCGAACGAACTGGCGGCGCACGTGCTGGACCAGGTAGGACTCGGCGCGCGCGGGGCGGCGTATCCGCATGAACTGTCGGGCGGTCAGCAGCAGCGCGTGGCCATTGCACGGTCGCTTGCCATGCAGCCCGCGGTGATGCTTTTCGACGAAGTGACCTCGGCCCTCGATCCGGAACTGACCGGCGAAGTGCTGCGCGTGATGGAGCGGCTGGCGCACGACGGCATGACGATGCTGATCGTCACGCACGAAATGGCCTTCGCGCGCTCGGTGGCGCGCAAGGTGGTCTTCATGAACGACGGCGTGATCTGGGAGCAGGGCGGCGCGGAGATGCTCGCTTCGCCCCGTTCGACCGAGCTTCAGTGTTTCGTCGGCAACGGCTTGTAGTTCCTGTTTATCTCTCTTCCAGAGGCACATGAAATGACCTTCAAAAGCAACCTCAAAGGCCTGTTGACGATTGCGCTGGCCTTATGTGTGACGACCGGCGTGGTTCGGGCGGACACGCTCTCGGACATCAAGTCGCGCGGCACGATCAACGTGGGCATCGACTTCACGCATCCGCCCTACGGCATGATCGACAAGAACGCCGTGCAGACCGGCACCGACCTCGATATCGCGCGCCTGATCGCCAAGGACCTGGGCGTAAAGCTCAATGTCGTGCCCGTCAACGGACCCAACCGCATTCCGTTCCTGCTGACGGGCAAGGCGGATATCGTGGTCGCTTCGTTCTCCGTGACCGACGAGCGCAAAAAGGTCATCGGCTTCAGCCGCGCCTACGCAACCGAGCCGATCTTCGTGGTTGCGCCCGGCAAGAACACGCTCAAGGATGTGACGAGCCTGTCCGGCAAGACGGTGGCGACCGCGCGCGGCACGACCGCCGACCTCGATCTCGTCGCGGCCATCAAGGACAAGAACGTCAAGGATGTGAACATCGTGCGCTATCTCGACGAAGCGACGGAACGCACGGCGGTTTCGTCGGGCCAGCAGAGCATTTTTGTGGCCGCGCTGGCGGATGCGCTCGCCGTCAAGCAGGCCAGCCCGGACGCCAACTTCGAGTATCAGTTCCAGGTGGCGGAAGATCCGCTGGCAATCGGCCTGAAGAAGGATGACGCCGCCATGCAGGGATGGCTCGATTCCTGGGTCGCGAGCAATCTGCAGAACGGCAAGCTCAACGCGATCTGGAAGCAGTACTTCGGCATCGATCTTTCACGCTCTGTCTATTGAGGGCCGACGCCATGACAGCTTCGAATGCACAGGCGCCGAGCACGCTGCTCACGCCGGTGAGGGTAGTAGGAACGCTCGCGTTCGTCAGCGGGCAATTGCCGCGCGAACAGGGCGAGTTGAAGTATCGCGGCAGGGTGGGCGATGCCGTGAACCTGGAAGACGCCGAGTCCGCTGCGGCGCTTTCGGCGAGAGCGTGTCTTGCCGCGCTCGAACGCGCGTTGGGTTCGCGTGAACGCATCGCGGCCATCGTCAAGCTGACGGGCTTCGTCGCCTGCACGAGCGAGTTCACGGCGCAGGGCAAGGTGATCGATGCCGCGTCGCGCGTGTTCATCGACGAACTCGGCAGCACCATCGGCGCGCACGCGCGCAGTGCGATCGGCGTGCAGCAATTGCCGCATGGCGCGCCGGTGGAGATCGAGCTGATCGTCGCATTGCGCGAGGCGGCGTGATGACGGTCGCGAGCGAAGCCGAGCCCTTGCGATTCTGCGCGAACCTCAAGTGGCTGTTCACTGAACTGCCTTTCATCGAGCGCTTCGAGGCGGCGGCGAAGGCGGGCTTCGCCGCGGTGGAGTACGCATCGCCGTATGAATTCGATGCGGCCACGCTCCGCGCGAAGCTTTCCGCGACCGGCCTCGAACAGGTGCTCATCAATACGCCGGCGGCCATGCCGGGCCAGCCAGGCGCCAATGGCTTCGCGTGCATGCCTGGCGAACGCGAGCGCTTTCGCGAGGGCGTGCAGCGGGCGCTGCGTTATGCGGCGGAACTGCGCTGTCCGCTCGTTCATGTGATGGCGGGTCTCGTTCCCGCAGACGTGTCACGCGACCAGGCCGGCGCTACGTTTCGTGAAAACCTGCGCTGGGCGTCCGATGCCGCGCAAGACAGCGGCGTCACGCTATTGCTCGAATGCCTCAATCAGACCGATGCGCGGGGTTACTTCCTGCGTGACCTCGATCATGCGAGCCAGATGATCGAAGAGAGCGGGGCATCGAATGTGCGCCTGCTGTTCGATGCCTATCACTGCCGCATGATGGGACAGGATGTGGTGGAGCAGTTCGCGCTCCACGCGCGACATATCGCTCATGTTCAGTTCGCCGATGTGCCGGGTCGCCATGAACCCGGTTCCGGCGACATGCCATGGAAGGAACTGACAGCGTGCATTCGCGGTCATGACTATGATGGCTGGATCGGTTGTGAATATCGGCCGCGGGTATCGACACTCGAAGGTTTGGGATGGCGGACTGCGTTTCCTCGGCATGCGTAGTGGCGGGGTACATGAACGTACGTGCCTTGCATTGCTTTTCTGTCTGCCGTAAAAGTTCGATATCCACGCCGAGGCTGCGCGGGACACAGTCCATCGTTTCAATCGAGCCCGTAAATTTCACAATATGCGCGCTGGTCTGCGCATAGTCGTACCGCACCCGTTCCGCCGCTCTGCGTCTTCAAAGCTTCACGCAACGCCAGCACAACAGCGGATCGCAATTCTTCGTATGAAACCCGGTGCGCAAACGTTTCAGCGCGTGCCCGATTGTTGCTTCCGGTCTCGCCGCGCCACACACACGTGGGCAGCCTCAGAACTGATGAATACGTCATCCAGGGAGTTTCGATGGAGAGACCCTCCGCCAGCTCGCCGCGTTCGCCTGAACTTGCGCCGAACGCTTCCATGCCCGTTTCGTCCGGCAAGGCCGGCACGTTCATAAACGATTTACTGTGTGGAACCAGGCCGCTGTCCGGCCGTGCTTTCTGGGGCATCTGTATCGCGATCGGGCTGCTTGCGCTTGCCTTGCGTCTGATTACGCTGGGCAGCCGCTCATTGCAAATGGACGAGGCCTATAGCGTATGGTTCGCTGCGCGGCCATGGTACGAGCTATGGCACGTCGTCCCGCTGTATGAGATTCATCCGCCGATGTACTACTCGCTGCTCAAGATATGGATCGGCTGGTTCGGCGACTCCGAATTCTCGGTGCGTGTGCCATCGGTCATCATCAGCACGGCCACCGTACTGGTCGTCGCCTTGAGCGGCAGGCTGTTGCGCGCGGGTCCGGTGATCGAGCGCGCGGGGCTCATCGCGGGGCTGCTCATCGCGGCCAACAAGGGCAGCATCCTCTATGGCGAACTGGCGCGTCCCTACGCGTTCGAAGCCTCCGCGGCAACCGTTGCCATCCTCTGTTCCGTGATCGTGCTGAGGGAACTCACCGACAGCCGCGCACCGGAAGAAGGCAATGCTGCACCTCAACGAGGACGATTGCTGCCCGCGCTGGTGGTGCTTGCGCTTGCCGCATGCGGGACCTTGTGGTCGCACAACACGGCGGTGCTCGTTGCCTTTGCAGTCGGGCTTGGCATGCTGGTCGCGACGCTCGGCTGGGCGCGCGGCAACCGCCTCATGGCGGCCTTGATCATCGGGGCGCCATTCTTGGTGGCGCTGGCGCTGTGGTCGCCTTACGTCCACTTCCTGATTGCCGCAACGAAGTATGTGCAGTCGTCGTTCTGGGTCAAGCTCGAATGGGTCGACTTCCTCAAGGCATGGTCGCTGGCGGCCGGCGCGCGGCTCACGCTGCTGCCCGTGTTGCTGCTCTGTGCCGGGGCATGGCTGATCCTGTGGCGCACCTGCCGCGCCGTGGCGGTGCATGTGGCGACCGTCCTGCTGCTGCCCTTCGTGTTCATCGTCGCTTATAGCGTACTCGTACGGCCCATCTTCATGGACCGCCTGTTCGAGTGGATGGCCGCGCCCATCATGTTCCTGACGGCGCTCGGCATCGTGTGGGCATTGCCGCGCAACCGCATTCGCCTCGGCGTGCTCATCCTGTTGTTGCTGCTGTCCGGCGTGCAGGCGGTGCAGCTGTATCGCGGCGTACAGGAAGACTTCCGCGCAAGCGTGGCGGAAGTCGCGAATCATCGCCGCAGCGGCGACCTGCTGATTGTCAGTCCGAATGAAGTCGACGTAGCCGTGCAGTATTACGCGAAAAATTATCGCGACTTCCCGGACGTGCTCGTCATGCCTTCGGCGTTTCCCGCGATCGGACTGAAGCGGCCGTACATGAGCAATGTCGCCGCGCCCGGGATCATTCCTGAGGATCGCGAGATTGTCAGGGCCGCGCTCGCGACGCACGGGCGCGTCTGGCTGATCCAGCGCAATCCCGGCGGCTTCGATCCCGACTCCGTGGTGCGCAACGAAATACTGTCGCTGCGCAAGCCGGTGCAGGTTCACGACGAGCATTCGCCTGAGCTGCAGCCTGAGCTGTTCCAATGACTTGACGGAAGAATTCGAGTTATGTGCGCTGGCGCACATAACTCGTGCGACATCCTCGCTATCTGCCGACAGAGGTTAGCAAAACGCGTGTGCGGGAATGAGGATTGCAAATGTTCGCACGGCGTGAATCACATCTGCGCGATGAACGTTTTCATTTCATGGGTGTCTTGTAAGACAGCCCATCAGGACGAGCCAGTATCGCTGATGTCACTGCAACGCGAGGCAGCCTGAAGTCTTTGCAGGTTCGCCCTGTCACCGAATCGCACGCGCGCGCTTCTTTCAGCGCTGCTGATGATCGGTCATCAGCCACGGTAAAGGAAAGTCATGAACACTCCTGTTTTCGAGGCCGTCCGGCTGGACGATGTCCTGCTGAAGCCCGATCCGATCGATCCCGCGTGGATCATCGAAGGACATCCGGTGGCACGCAGCGGCCAGTGGTCGCGCAGCCGCGACACGACCACGTCGTCGTGGGTCTGGGATTGCACGGCCGGCCGCTTCAGATGGTATTTCGATGCCGACGAAACCATCTATGTAATCGAAGGCGAAGTGATCGTCACGTCGGAGGGGCAGGCGCCGCGTTCACTGCGGGCCGGAGACGCGGCGCTGTTTTATGCAGGCACCTGTTCCGAATGGTATGTGCCGAAGTACGTGCGCAAGCACGCGATCCTGCGTCCGCATATCTCAAAGCCGGTGTTGCTGGCGCTCAAGATGAGCCGCAGGCTCAGGCGCAGGCCGAGCGGTTACCTGCCTCGTTCATCGCTCTGAACGAAGCGGCCTTGCAAGCGAACAGGCCGGACCTTGTACAGGTCCGGCCTGATTCATCACTCGAAACGCCCCAACGCAAGCGTCAGAAGTTGAACTCGGCGGACAACAGCACCGTGCGCGGCGCGGCATTCGTGATGTACGTGCCTTGCTGGATCCAGTAGCGGCTGCCGAACAGGTTCTCGATGTTGGCGCGGAAGATCACGTCCTTGCTCGCAATGCGCGTGCTGTAGCGAAGGCCCGCGTCATAGCGCGTCCACGACGGCAGGCGCAGCGTGTTGGTCGCGTTGTAGTACTGCGCACCCGTGTGGATGATGCGGCCATTCACACTCAGGCCCGGCACCCACGGCAGATCATAGTCGGCGCCCAGGTTGAGGGCGAACTTCGGCACGCCGGCCGGATCGTTGCCGTCGTTCGCGCCACCAGCGGTGCCTTCGAGCTTCGGATCGTAGAAGGTCGCGCTCGCCATCATGCGCAGGTTGCGGAACACTTCGCCGTACGCCGCGAGTTCGAGACCGCGCACCTTGGTGCGGCCGTCGTAACCGTAGACCAGCGTCGTCGGGTTCAGCACGCCATTCGGCTGCGAGATCTGGAAGACCGACACCGAGGTCATCACGCGTCCCCAGTCCGCCTTCACACCCGCTTCGTACTGGTTCGACTTGTACGGCGCGAAGACCTGTCCCACGTTCACTGCACCGGCGGGCGCGCTGCCGCCGTTGGTCAGCCCCGACGTGAAGTTGCCGTACACCGAGATGTTGTTGAGCGGCTTGAACACGATACCCGCGAGCGGCGTGATCGCTTGCTGATCGATCGTGCCGGTGCGCGAGCCCGACGACACGTCGTAGTTGTCGAGGCCGATGGTCTGACGGCGGAAGCCGCCCGTGATCAGCAGACGGTCATTGAAGAACGACATCGTGTCGATGACCTGCTGGCTGTTCAGACGCAACTGCGCGCTGCGTTGCGCGTCGCCGCGCGGCGTGGTCATCGGCGGGAGCGGCGTCGGGTTGTACAGGCTCGACGGCACCGCCTGGGCGGCTGTTCCGAGCGCGTAGAAGTAGCCATCTTCCTTGTTCAGGCTCGTGATGCCGGTGACCAGCGTGTGCTTCACGCCGAAGGTATCGAAGTGGAAGCGCAGGCCCGCATCGATCGTCTTCGTGCGGTTATAGGCGTCGTAGTAGCCGTTGCGAACCGAGAAGTTGCCGGCGTTGGTCATGCCGCTCGCCGCCGGGAAGTTCTGCGCCGACGTGCCGTAGTGTTCGCCTGCCGCGCCATAGACGGTCACGTGCGGATTGATGTCGTATTCGAGGCGCGTCATGACGGCCGAATCGCGCAGCTTGAGCTTCGAGCCGGGATAGAGGTTCGCATAGCCGGACGGCACGGCCGGCACCGCGGTAGCCGTGCCCAAGCCGATCTGCGAGCGGAGCTCGTCCGTGTTCTCGGAGACGTTGTAGGCATCGAACGACCAGCGCAGGTTCTTGCCGCGATAGTCGAGGCCCACGGCGCTGTCGCCCTGCAGCTGATTGCCGTGCGCGATGCTCGTCTGGCCATCCTTGATCTGGCCGTTCACGCGAATGCCGAACTGGCCTTCATCGCCGAAGCGCCGGCCCACATCGGCTGCGACACCGAACTGTCCTTTCGATTGATACAGCGCGGTGAGACGCGTGAGCGGGGTGTCGTCGGCACGCTTGGTGACGATGTTGATCGCGCCGCCGACGCTGCCCGACGGTCCCATGCCGTACATCAGCGAACCCGGACCCTGCAGCACTTCGACGCGGTCCAGCAGGTTCACCGGCACGCGCGCCGCCGAGACCATGCCGTAGAGGCCGTTCAAGGCGACATCGGTGGCCTGCACCGCGAAGCCGCGAATCTCGAACACGTCGCCGAAACCGCCGCTGCTTTGCTCGGTACGCACCGACGCGTTGTTCACGACGACATCGCCGATCGTGCGTGCCTGCGTGTCCTGGATGAATTGCTCGGTGTAGTTGGTCGTGTTGAACGGCTGGTCCATCACGTTCGACGTGCCCAACACGCCGATGCCGCCGCCTCGCGCCACCTGGCCGCCGGCGTAGGGCGCGGGCAGATCGCTGGTGGTCGTGCCCTTCACCACGACGGCGGGCAAGGAGGCCGGCTGAACTGACGAAGCGGCATCCGCGCTTTGCGCGTGAGCGATGCCCGCTGTTGCCGAGGTGGCGATGAAACCGAAGAAAAGATGCTGGACGGCGCGGGAAACGGCGGTGCGTCGGCAATTCGACGCCTGGGTTTGGCGATGAGACATGACGTGCTGGATCTTCTGGCTGGAGGGGTGAAGGCGACGCAACGTGGAACGTTCCGAATGAGAATCGTTCGCAAGTGTAAGTTAAGCGTTCACTGGAGGAAACGGTTTGTTACGAAATTTCTGAGGAGAAAGGATTCAAGTCGGAGGAAAACGTTTGCGCGCGGAACATCTGTTGCGCCGTAATTACACGCGATGTAATTGGCACGCCGCGCCCGCCTCACTACTGTGTGGTCATCGCGCGGCCATTCCGGCTGCGCTGGCCAACAGGAGAGATTCATGTCCAGCTACATCATTCACACGACGGCTTCCGCACCGGCGCAATCGCGGCCCGTGCTCGAGCAACTGCAACAACGCTTCGGCCTGATTCCGAATATCGCGGGAGCGATGGCTGCATCGCCGGTACTGATCAACGGCTTTCTCGGGCTGTTCGAGCGCGTGCATGCGAGCAGCCTGACCGAGCCGCAGATCCAGACGCTTCTTCTGACCAACGCCGTGGTGAACGCGAGCGAATGGCCGGTCGCGTTTCACACGGCGCTCGCGCTGAAGGAAGGCGTGCCGCCCGCCGATGTCGACGCCATCCGCCACGGCGCCTTGCCCGGCGACGCCACGCTGGCGGCCCTGTCAGGGTTGGCGCGCGCGCTGATCGAAAGGCGCGGCCGGATCACGGCGCACGACCAGGAACGCTTTCTCGCAGCGGGCTTCAGCGACGAGCAGATACTGGAGGTCATTGCGGTAGTGGCGGCATCGACGATCACGAACTACGCGGCCAGCGTCACGCAGCCGCCGCTCGAACCGCAGTTCGAAGCCTTCGCATGGCGTCAAAAACAGGAGATCCGATGAACGACACGCGGTCCGACCGCCCGGCGCCGGTCTCCGGTCTCGGCGACCTGCTGCGCTACTGGCGCGACGTGCGCGGCGTGAGTCAGCTCGATCTTTCGCTGGACGCAGGCATTTCGCAGCGGCAGATCAGCTTCATCGAAAGCGGACGCAGCGTGCCGGGCCGCGACACGCTGCTGACGCTCGCCCAGACCCTCGACGTGCCGCTGCGCGAGCGCAATGCGCTGCTGCTCGCAGCGGGCTATGCGCCGATGTATTCGGAAGCGCCCTGGAGCGGGCAGGAGATGCACGGCGTGATCCGCGCGCTCGAACGCGTGGTGCGCCAGCACGAACCGTTTCCGGCCATCGTGATGGACCGGCACTGGAACGTGCTGATGACCAATGACGCCGCGCCGCGCTTCTTCGGCTGTTTCATCGACATGGCCGCGCGCAAGGGGCCACGCAACATGCTGCATCTGATGTTCGATCCGCACGGCATGCGGCCGCACCTGATGCAGTGGGAAGACCTCGCGCGCAGTCTGCTGCAGCGTGTGCAGCGCGAGTCAGTGGGCCGCGTGCTGGACGCGGGCACCATGCGGCTGCTGGATGAACTGCTGGGCTATCCCGGCGTGCCGCAGGACTGGCGGACGCATCACGAGCCATCCGCGACGCCGGGCGCGCCGGCCATGCCGGTCATTCCGATGGTGTTTTCACGCGGTGCGCGCGTGCTGCGCTACTTCTCGCTCGTCACGACGGTGGGCACGCCGCAGAGCGTGGCGGCGCAGGAGTTGCGCCTCGAATGCATGTTCCCCGCCGACGAGGAAACCGAGGCGCATCACCGGCAACTGCTGGCCGATGATGAGCATCATCGCGGAACAACTACCAGCGCACGTTGAACGTGCTGCACAGCTCGTCGATAGCGGATTGTTCGAGCGGTTCAGGACGCGGCGTGGTCATGAGCCACAGGCGCGCGGTTTCTTCCAGTTCTTCCAGCGCCCAGGACGCGTGCGAGACGCTGCGTTCCCATACCACCGGACCGAGGCGCTCCAGCAGCACGGCGCGCACCGAAGCCGCACGCGCCGCGATTTCAGCCGCCACCTGCGGATCGCCCGGACGCCGATAGCGCACCAGCGGCACATGTCCGACCTTCATCACGTAGTACGGCGTGATGGGCGGCAACACGTCTTCATCGCTCCACACGCCCGCGAGCGTCAGCGCGACGAGCGAAGTGGAATGGGTATGCACGACGCCGCGCGTGTCCGCGTCGTTCGCGTAGATGCGCCGATGCAGTTCCAGCGTCTTCGAAGGCCGGCCGCCGGAGACGTGCTGGCCTTGCGCATCGACCTTGGCGATCTCGGCGGGGTCCATGCGGCCGAGGCAGGCGTCGGTCGGCGTGATGAGCCAGCCGTCCTCGCAGCGCGCGCTGATGTTGCCCGCGCTGCCCACCGTGTAGCCGCGCGCATAGAGACTCGCGCCGACCGTGCAGATTTCCTCGCGCAGCGCCGCGTCGCTGCCGGTGTTGATCATCGCGCTGCTCATGAACGTTTTCCCTCGGCATAACGCAGCGCCTTCGCGAAGAAATCGCGTGCGCCGAAATTGCCCGACTTGAGCGCGAGCACCAGCGGCGTCTCGCCCAGTGCGACCGTCACGGGCACGCCCGGATCGATCGGCGGTCCGATCTGCAGCATGTTGACGTCGAGCGCCTGCACCACCGCGCCCGAAGTCTCGCCGCCCGCCACCACGAACTTGCGCACGCCGCGCGCTTTCGCTTCACGCGCGATGGCCGCGAGCGCGTCTTCCACGAGCTTGCCTGCCGCCGCGACGCCGAGTTCGCGCTGCACTTCGCCCACTTCCTCGGGCGCGGCCGTCGCGTAGATCAGGACCGGCTGTCCGGCGTGGCTGTCGATGAAAGCGAGTGCCGCTTCGACCACCGCCTCGCCGCGCGCGAGTGAACGCGGATCGACGCGGAAAGCGGGACGCGCGGCTTGCCATTCGGCCACCTGCGCATTGGTCGCCTTCGACGCGCTGCCGGCCAGCACGAGCGCCGGGCCGCTGACGGGCGGCAGGTCGGCGGCCTGTTCGTTCGGTTCGATCAGCCCCGCGCGGCGGAAGTTCTCCGGCAGCCCGATGGCGACGCCCGAGCCGCCGGTCACGAGCGGCAGGTCGGCGCAGGCTTCGCCGAGGGTACGCAGGTCGGCGTCGGTGAGCGCGTCGGCGATGGCGAGGCGCACGCCGTCCGCACGCAGCCGCGCGATGGCTTCCCGCACGGCCGTGGCGCCGGCCGCAACAGTGGCGCTGCCGATCAAGCCCACTTTTGATTGCGACTGCCGCTGCAACACGCGCACGAGGTTGGGATCGCGCATCGGCGTGAGCGGATGGTTTTCCATGCCCGACTCGTTCAGCAGCGCATCGCCGACGAACAGATGCCCGCGATACACCGTGCGCCCGTTCTCCGGAAAAGCCGGGCAGGCGATGGCGAAGTCGTCTTCGCTGCCTTGGGCCGCGAGTGCGCCGAGCAGCGCTTCGGCGACCGGGCCGATATTGCCCGCGTCGGTGGAATCGAAGGTCGAGCAGTACTTGAAGAAGAACTGGCGGCAGCCTTGGGCGCGCAGCCAGTCGAGCGCGGCGAGCGATTGCGCGACGGCGTCCTGCGCGTCGATGGTGCGCGATTTCAGCGCGACCACCAGCGCGTCCACGTCTTCGGCCACGGCGGATGCGGGCACGCCGATGGTCTGGATCGTGCGCATGCCGCCGCGCACGAGGGTGCTGGCGAGGTCAGTGGCGCCGGTGAAGTCGTCTGCGATGCATCCCAGTACGGGACGGCGTGTGCGTGTGTGCATGGTGTTCCCTCCGTGCATCGATTGTACGGCGCGATGATCGATTCGTGTTAAACGGTGTTAAAAAAATTGACGTGAGTGGTAAAGAGCGTTAACGTCTGCGGTATTCGACGTAGACGTTGTCCGCGTTCCTTTTTTTCCTTTATTTCCCCGTCGTCGGCGGAAAAATCTGCCGGCCACGCCTTTTTGCGCGGATCCCAAGATGAATTTCGAGCTTCTCTTCGCCTCGCCGTCGCCGGCCCAGACAGTCCAGCCGGTGCGCTACGCGCTGACCGGCGCCAAGGGCGGTTTTGCCCGCACGCTGCTGGCGCAGACGCGGCTGATCGAGCGGCTGGTGCCCGCCGCGCTGTGCGATCTCGACGTTCACGGCCTGCGCGCGATGTGTATCGAACTGGGCTTCGCCGAAGCGTCGCTCGTCGAATGCACGGACGCAGCGAGCGTCGCCGCGCTCGCGCCCGGCCAGATCGCGCTGGTTGCGGATGTCGCGCTGCTGGCGTCGTCGGAATGGGACATCCTCGTCGAGGCGACCGGCAATCCGTCGGTGGGCTATCGCGTGGCGGTGGCGGCGCTCGAAGCAAAGCGCCACGTCGCGATGGTCAGCAAGGAAGTCGATTCGGTCGCGGGCGTCGCGCTCGCGCGGCTGGCGGAGCGCCAGGGCGTCGTGTACACGACGGCGGACGGCGACCAGCCGTCGAACCTGATCGGCTGGGTGACGTGGGCGCGCGTGCTGGGCCTCGACGTGGTCGCGGCGGGCAAGTCGAGCGAATACGATCTCGTGTTCGATGCCGACACCGGCAACGTCACGCAACTCGACCAGACTTTCCCCGCGCCGGAACTCGCTGGCCTGATGACGCTCGGCGACGACATCGCCGCGACGCTCGCCGCGCGCCGCGAGGCATTGCGCGGCCGCAAGACCTCGGCGACGGCGGACTACTGCGAAATGAGCGTGGTCGCGACCAACACGAACCTCGTGTCGGATGTCGAACTGCTGCATTACCCGGTTGCGCGCACCACCGAACTTGCGGACATCTATGCGCTGCGTGAAGACGGCGGCGTGCTGTCGCGCAGCGGCGTCATCGAAGTGTTCAACATGCTGCGCCGTCCCGACGAAGCGAGCTTCGCGGGCGGCGTGTTCGTCGTCGTACGCACCTTCGACGCGCCGACCTGGGAACTGCTCGCGCAGAAGGGCCACGTGGTGAGCCGCAACGGCCGCTACGCGTGCATGTATCTGCCGTATCACTTCATGGGCGTCGAAACGCCCATCTCGCTGCTCGATGCCGTGCTGCACGGCCGGCCCTCGGGCGCCGCGAAGCCGGCGCAGTGCGTCGTGCTGGCGGGCCGCGCGAACGTCGATATCGCCGCGGGCTCGGTGCTGCACATGGGCGGCCATCATCACGACGTGACCGGCGTGCAAGCCGTGCTGCTCGATCGCAGCCGCGCGCCCGGCGACGTGTCGCCGCTCTATCTCGCGGCCCACACGACACTGGCCCGCGATGTGAAGGCAGGCGAACTCATCACCATCGCCGACCTGCGCAACCCGGACGAGGCGCTGCTGCGCGCGTGGGAAGAGGGCTGCGAATAGGCGTAGCGGGCTACAACACACACTGAAACAGAAGGAAGGGGAGACCATGCGGGGAGAATTTGGAACGATCACGATGGCGGTGATCGCGATCATCGTGCTGATCGTATTGATTGCGCGGTTCAAGCTGAGTCCGTTCATCGCGCTGACGCTGACGGCGCTCGGACTCGGCCTTGCGGCAGGCGTGACGCCGGAACATGCCATCGACAGTTTCACGAAGGGCTTCGGCGGCGCGCTCGCGCGTACCGGTCCGGTGGTCGGACTGGGCGCGGTGCTCGGCGGCATCATGATCGGCACGGGCGGTGCGGACCGCATCGCCAATGCGTTCGTCGGCAAGCGGCCGCTGTGGCTCGCGCCGTGGACGGTCTGCGCGGCGGCGCTGCTGATCGGCATGCCGCATCTGTTCGACGTGAGCTTCATCATGCTCGCGCCGCTGGTCTATACCATCGCGCGCCGCACCGGCAGCCATCTGCTGTATATCGGCTTGCCGCTCGCTGCCGGCCTGTACGTGTCGCACGGTCTGCTGCCGCCGCATCCGGCGCCGACGCTCGCCGTCAACGCGTATCACGCGAACACCGGCCTCACGCTGCTGTACGGCCTGATGATCGCGATTCCGGCGGCCATCATCACCGGTCCGCTCTTCACGACGCTCGCGCGCCGCTTCTTTGGTCCGGCGCCGGATCTCGCGAAAGGTCCGGGCGGCACGCGCACCGACACGGAAAGCACCGGCGAAGTCTCGCTTGCCCTGTCCGTGCTGTGCCTGCTGATTCCGCCGGCCTTGATGCTGATCGGCACGCTCGGCATGGACTACAGCGTGAAGGGCACCGGGCAGTACGTGTTCTTCCAGTCGCTCAACGACCCGATTCTGTCGCTGCTCGCCGCGGTGATCTTCGCGTTCTTCGCGCTGGGCATCAAGGGACGCTTCCCGCTGGCGGACATGCAGAAGATGATCAGCAAGGGCATCGCACCGCTGTCGGCGATCCTGCTGATTCTCGGCGCGGGCGGCGGCTTCAAGCAGATGCTGACGTCGATCCATCTGGACACGATCATCGTTTCTCATACAGCGACGTGGGCCGTGAGCCCGCTCGTGCTGGCGTGGCTGATCGCGGCGCTGCTGCGCGTGTGCGTCGGCTCGGCGACGGTTGCGACCGTTGCGGCGTCGGGCATCGTCGCGCCGCTGCTGATGTCGCATCCGGGCGTCTCGCCGGAACTGATGGTGCTGGCGACGGCGTCCGGCGCGGTGATGTTGTCGCACGTGAACGACTCCGGCTTCTGGCTCTTCAAGGAGTATTTCCAGCTGACGGTGGCGCAGACGCTGCGCACCTGGACGCTGATGCTGTGCGTGCAGTCGCTGGTGGGACTGGGCGGCGTGCTGCTCATCAATATGTTCATCGGCTAAGATAGGCGACCCGCCGCGCGCGCAGTGCGTCACGCGGGACGCCCAACCCAGAACCCTTCATGTCGAGCCAAGCCAAACCCGATCCCGCCGAAGTCCCGCTGATTCCCGATCAGCGGCGCGAGGCCATGCTGCGTCAGCTACGCCGGGACAAGGTGCTCTCCGTGCATCAGTTGATGGAATCGTTCAACTGTTCGCACATGACGGTGCGGCGCGACATCGCCGCGCTGGAGGAAGCCGGCTTCGTCTACACGGTGCCGGGCGG
Organism: Caballeronia sp. LZ043; assembly: GCF_031451075.1. NCBI lineage: Bacteria > Pseudomonadati > Pseudomonadota > Betaproteobacteria > Burkholderiales > Burkholderiaceae > Caballeronia > Caballeronia sp. LZ043. The sequence goes on from NZ_JARUXT010000003.1 coordinate 236,106, forward strand.
CGTGCGCATTGCGAGTCACCTGAACACCGAGCCGAGCCATCAGTCGAAGGCGGTCGTCGAGCAGCCGCAGAAGCAGGCCATCGCGCGCCGCGCCTGTGAAGGTCTGCGCCCCGGCATGTCCATCTATCTTGATGCCGGCACCACCATGCTGTCGTTCGTGCCGCATATCGCCGAACTCTCGAACATGACGGTCGTCACCAACGACTTCGAGATCGTGCGCGAACTCGCGAGCGCGCAGCATGTGAACGTCATCCACATCGGCGGCCAGCTTGATCACAAGAACCTGTCGAGCGTCGGCACGCTGGCGGCGGCCACGTTGCGTCAGGTCGTGCTCGACGTGGCCTTCATCTCGGCAAGTTCATGGGATCTGCGCCGCGGCGTGACCACGCCCTCGGCGCCGAAAGTGGAAGTGAAACTCGCGGCCATGGACGCCGCATCGCGCACCGTGCTGACGGTCGCGAGTTCCAAGTACGGCACGGTCGGGCTGTACAAGGTCGCGAGCCTGGAGCGCTTCGACCAGGTGATCACCGACGACGGCCTCGCCCCCGCCGCGGCGACCGGCATCCGGCAATCGGGCATCGATCTCGCGCTGGCTTCGGTGGCGTGACACGCTGCGTTCGTCGGATTCTCTGCTTCAATGCGGCCTGCCGCGCTCCGCACGCCTGAATAACCCCACTACAATGAGCGCCGCACCCGGCGCGTCAATTCTCATTCGAATGGCCTGAGGAATCGGGCGGACCCGCCGCGCATGGCGACAGCGTTCGCCCCCTTCCTGGAGCGTCCATGTTCGGTAACTTGCGTATCGAAAGAGGCCCTGACTGGCAGGTCCACGTCTCCACGGACAGCTGGATGGTCGCGACACTGCTGGTCGTCGCGCTGCTGCTGGGCATCCTGCTCGCAAGCACCGTCTGCTATTACCTGACGCGCTGGATCATGCTGATGATCGTCAGCCAGCTCGCGCGCAAGGAAGGGCGCAAGTGGCTGGTCGCCGCGGAGCGTCATCGCGTGTTTCACCGGCTCGCGCCGCTCGTGCCAGCGGCGATCGTGTTCTGGGCGGCGCCGCTGCTCACCGGGCTGACCTTTCCGATCATCCCGGCGCTCGGGCAGCCGCTCGCCATCCTCGCTGCATGCTTCATGGTCGTGACGCTGGTGCGCGCCGCGCTCGCGCTGCGCGACAGCATCGAGGAACGCTACAGCCACTTTCCGTCCGCGAGCGAGCGGCCCATCAAGAGCTTTCTGCAGATCGCCACCATCGTGGTCTATCTGGTCGCGCTGATCGCGATCGTCTCGATCGTGCTGGAACGCTCGCCGGTCTATCTGCTGACGGGCCTCAGCGCGATCACCGCGCTGCTCATCATCATCTTCCGCGATTCGCTGCTGGGCTTCGTCGCCAGCATCCAGCTCGCGGCGTACGACATGCTGCGCGTGGGCGACTGGATCGAGGTGCCGGGTTTCGTCGCCGACGGCACGGTGATCGATATCGCGTTGAACACCATCAAGGTCCGCAACTTCGACAACACCATCGTGATGTTGCCCAGCCAGGTGCTGCTGGCGAACAGCGTCAAGAACTGGCGCGGGATGACGGAAGCAGGCGCGCGCCGGTTGCGGCATGCCATCCATTTCGATGTCGATACGATTCGCTATCCCGACGATCGCTTGCTCGCGCAATTGCATGAGGCGTTCGACCTTCCGCTCGCCGTGCCCGACGACGAACGCCGCACCAATCTCGGGCTGTACCGCCGCTATCTCGGCGCGTGGTTCAGGGCGCATCCGGCGGTGCGGCGCGACATGCCGGTGGTGATACGCCAGGTGCAATCGGCGGCGCCCGTGCTGGCGCTGGAAATCTGCGTGTATCTCGCGGAAATCCGCTGGGAGCGCTACGAAGCGCTTCAGTCCGACATGCTCGATCACGCCTATGGCGTCGTCCCGATGTTCAGCCTGCGCTGCTGGCAACCGGACCGCGGCACAGCCGTAATGCAATGAGCTAATGCTCGCTTAGCAGGTCGACAGGCATGAATGCGGCAGTGCGGCATTCCGGATTCAATGATATCGAGTTAACTTTCTCGATTAAAAGATTGAATCGAGTCCGATTAACTGGGAATACGGACTGCTTCCACAACATAAATTGCCGATTGCCTGCATTATCGCGGGTTATTTTTTCTGCCTGTTGTCTTTTGCTCAATCCTTTTGCGCCTGAAGAAAACGGGGATGCAAAAAGAATGAAACCCGATAATTGAAAGCGAATTGCGTCGGACGATTTCGTTTATCGAAACGATAATAAGGTTTGATTGATATGAACATTGCTTTCAGGAGAATAATTCTTCTGCCGAAGGCGTGCGTTGAGAGACAACTGAGCTTGGAGGCGAAAGAGAGGGTGGCCTATGCTTGCGCTTAGCCGTTAAAGAGAAGCTCGACGAAGGATGAGTCCTGGCTTTTTTTGAAGCGGGTGTGAGACAGGAGCGCCGTAAGCCTGAGGAACAGCGCAAACGTTTCCATAACCCGTGCTAAAAGGACCACTTCGTCGGCTCAAAACCTGAGAGAACTGCGTGCGCCTGAAAACCGCTCCCGCCACACCGGGAGCGGTCGACAATGCACGCAAGCCGGAGCTGACGATGGCCGTCGAATACAGCTTTGCAAGAAAAAATGATTTGGTCGTATCTTCGCGCTTCGGTTGGTTTAACTCCTTTCCCCTATTCATCGCTTTCTCCCTGGCGATAATCGCCAGCCTGGCGAGCACTGACGCGCAAGCGCTCTGTCTCGGCACGACTTCGGTGTCGTGCACAGGCGCGAATGGCGCCTTTGTCGGCACGACGCCGCAGCAGACGGTGACCGTCCAGTCCGGCGCGACGCTCACTCCAGGACTCGGCACGGCGCTCAGCATGTCCGGCGCCAATCCGACGCTCGTCAACAACGGCACCATCGATCCTTCGCTGCTCGGCGTCCTGAGCGTGCTGGCGACGGGCGCGGTGGTGGGCAACGCGTCGGCGAACAACGTGAGCGTCACCAATGCCGGCACGATCAGGGGCACGACGGGCCTGCTCGGCGTCAATCTCGCCGACCTGACCGGCCTCGCGCTGGTCGCGCAGAACGGCACGGGCGGCACCACGACGATCAACAACAGCGGCACGCTGGGCACGACGGCGCTGCTTGGCGTCACCCTGATTCCCAACGACGCAGCCACGGTGGCGTCCTACGGCGGCGCGCGCACGGACTTCACCAACACCGGCACGATCAACGGACGGGTCGCGTTTCAGGCGCCGACCTCGGGAGCGGGCAACACCTTCACCAATGGCGGCACGATCAACGGCAGCGTGTCGATGGGTGCGGGAACCACGAACACGTTCACGGCGCAGACGGGCTCGTCGGTGAGCACCGCGCCCGGCGCGAGCCTGAACGTGCTGGGTGTCGCGGGGCTTTCGCTGGGCTTTGCGGTGCCGGGCATCGTGGACGGCGGCGCGGGCGGCAACAACACGCTCTTGCTGACGCAGGCGGGGGGCGGTCCGACGACGGGCACCATCAATACGTCGAACTACATCAACTTCCAGCATCTCGGCTTGAACAGCGGCACCTGGACGCTCAACGGCGCCTCGACGGTGCTGGACACGACGCTCCTCGGCGGCTCGACGGCCATTTTCAATGATGGCGGCGCGTTCGGCACCGGCACGATCACGTCGACCGGCGGCACGATCCAGGCGGGAACCGCGGGCCTGACGGTCGGCAATGCGGTGACGCTCGGCACGGGCGGCCTCACGGTGCAGGGCACGAACGGCACGACGCTCTCGGGCGTCATGTCGGGCACAGGTGGCCTCACGAAGAACGGCACAGGCACGTTGACGCTTTCGGGCGCGGACACCTACACCGGCGGCACCAGCATCAACGCCGGCACGCTGGCGCTGGGCGCGGGCGGCAGCCTGGCGCCGGCCGGCGCCGTGACGCTCACCGGCGCGGGGGCGGGCTTCAATATCGCGGGGGCGAGCGGGCCGCAGACCATCGGCGGGCTGAACGGCGTGGCAGGTTCTCTTATCGGACTCGGGGCGAACACGCTGACGTTCGGCGATGCCAGCAACGGCGCCTTCGGCGGCACGATCAGCGGCACAGGCGGAATCGTCAAGAGTGGTACGGGCACCGAAACACTGACGGGCGCGAACACCTACACCGGCGGGACCACGATCAACGCCGGCAAGCTCGCGCTGGGCGCGGGCGGCAGCCTGGCGCCGACCGGCGCGGTGAATCTCGCGGGCGCGGGCACGTCGTTCGACTTGAGCGGCGCGTCGGGCGCGCAGACCATTGGCGCGCTGAGCGGTATCGGCGGAACGTCAGTGCTGCTGGGGGCGAATTCGCTGAGTCTCGGCGGCGCGACCAGCGCGGCGTTCGGCGGCGCGATCAGCGGCACGGGCGGCATCACCAAGACCGGCACCGGCACCGAAACGCTGACCGGCGCGAACACTTATACCGGCGGCACGACGATCAGCGGCGGCACGCTCGCGCTGGGCGCGGGGGGCAGCCTGGCCTCGACGGGCGCGGTGAATCTCAACGGCGCGGGCGCTGCGTTCAATATCGCGGGCGCGAGCGGCCCGCAGACCATCGGGGCGTTGAGCGGGATCGGCGGGACGTCGGTTGCGCTCGGCAACAACGGGCTCACCTTCGGCGATGCCGGCAACGCCACGTTCGGCGGCGCGATCAGCGGCGCGGGCGGCATCACCAAGGCGGGCACGGGCACCGAGACGCTCACCGGCGCGAACACTTTTACCGGCGGCACCACGATCAACTCCGGCACGCTCGCGCTGGGCGCGGGCGGCAGTTTGGCCTCGACCGGCGCGGTGACGCTCGCGGGCGCAGGCTCGGGCTTCAACATCGCCGGGGCGAGCGGGCCGCAGACCATCGGCGCGCTGAACGGCGTGGCGGGCTCGACGATCGGACTCGGCGCGAACACGCTGGGATTCGGCGATGCCGGCAACGGCACGTTCGCCGGCACGATCAACGGCACGGGCGGCATCGTGAAGAACGGTACGGGAACCGAAACACTCACTGCGGCCAACACCTACACCGGCGGCACGACGATCAACGCCGGAACGCTCGCGCTAGGAGCGGGCGGCAGCCTGGCATCGACGGGCGCGGTGAACCTGGGGGGCGCGGGTGCATCGTTCGATCTCAGCGGCGCGACCGGCGCGCAAACGATTGGCGCGCTGAGCGGAGTCGGGGGAACCTCGGTGGCGTTGGGCGGGAACGGACTCACGTTCGGCAACGGCGCCAACGCGACCTTCGGCGGCTCGATCGGCGGAACGGGCGGGATCACCAAGGCGGGCACGGGCACCGAGACGTTGACGGGCGCGAATACCTACACCGGCGGGACGACGATCGGCGCCGGCACGCTGGCGCTGGGCGCGGGCGGTAGTCTGGCGTCGAACGGGGCGGTTACGCTCACGGGCCTGGGTTCGGGCTTCGACATCAGCGGCGCGAGCGGGCCGCAGTCGATTGGCGGTCTGAACGGCGTAGCCGGATCGACGATCGGTCTCGGCGCCAACACGCTCGCATTCGGCGACGGCAACAACGGCACGTTCGCTGGTGCGATCAATGGAACGGGCGGCATCGTCAAGAATGGCGCGGGGGTCGAAACGCTGAGCGGCGCGAACACCTACACCGGCGGCACGACGATCAATGCGGGCGGCATCGCAGTCGGCGCGGGCGGAAGCCTCGCTTCGACAGGCGCGGTGAACCTCGCGGGAACGGGCGCATTGCTTGATCTCGCCAATGCAGGCGGTGCGCAGACGATCGGTGCGTTGAGCGGTGTCGGCGGTACTTCAGTGCTGCTGGGCGCGAACACGCTGACCTTCGGTGACGCCACCAACGCCACCTTCGGCGGCGCGATCAGCGGCGCGGGCGGTCTTATCAAGAACGGTACGGGCACGGAGACGCTGACGGGTGCGAACACCTATACCGGCGGTACTGCGATCAACGCTGGCACGCTGGCGTTGGGCGCGGGTGGCAGTCTCGCGTCGAATGGTGCGGTCACGCTTACAGGCTTGGGTTCGGGCCTCGATATCAGCGGCGCCAGCGGCCCTCAATCGATTGGCGGCCTGAACGGCGTAGCCGGTTCGGTGATCGGCCTCGGTGCCAACACGCTTGCGTTCGGCGATGGCAACAACGGCACGTTCGCCGGCACGATCAACGGGACGGGTGGCATCGTCAAGAATGGTGGAGGCGTCGAAACGCTTACGGGCGCGAACACCTACACCGGCGGCACGACGATCAATGCAGGCGGCATCGCAGTCGGCGCGGGTGGCAGTCTGGCATCGACGGGTGCGGTCAATCTCGCGGGAGCAGGAACGTCGCTGGACCTGGCGAATGCAGGCGGCGCGCAGACAATTGGTGCATTGAGCGGTGTCGGCGGCAGTGCGGTGCTGCTGGGCGCGAATCCCTTGACCTTCGGCGATGCGACCAACGCAAACTTCGGCGGCACGATCAGCGGCACGGCCGGCGTGACCAAGAACGGCACAGGCACCGAAACACTGACGGGCGCCAACACCTTCACCGGCGGCACGACGATCAACGCCGGAACACTCGCGCTGGGCGCAGGCGGCAGCCTGGCGTCGACGGGCGCGGTCACGCTTGCGAATGCGGGAACGGGTTTCGACATCGGCGGGGCGAGCGGACCGCAGACCATCGGCGCGTTGAATGGCGTGACGGGTTCAGTGGTTGGTCTCGGAGCGAACACGCTCGCATTCGGCGATGCCGCCAACGGCACGTTCGCCGGCACGATCAATGGCACAGGCGGTCTCGTGAAGAACGGCACGGGCACCGAAACGCTCACGGGCGCGAACACCTATACCGGCGGTACGGGCATCAATGCGGGTACGCTGGCGCTCGGCGCGGGCGGCAGTCTGGCGTCGAACGGCGCGGTCACGCTCTCGGGCGTCGGCGCGGGTCTCGACATCAGCGGAGCGAATGGGCCTCAATCGATTGGCGGTCTGAACGGCGTTACCGGTTCGACGATCGGTCTCGGCGCCAACACGCTGGCATTCGGCGACGGCAACAACGGCACGTTCGCTGGTGCGATCAATGGAACGGGCGGCATCGTCAAGAATGGCGCGGGGGTCGAAACGCTGAGCGGCGCGAACGCCTACACCGGCGGCACGACGATCAATGCGGGCGGCATTGCAGTCGGCGCGGGCGGAAGCCTCGCTTCGACAGGCGCGGTGAACCTCGCGGGAACGGGCGCATTGCTTGATCTCACCGATGCAGGCGGTGCACAGACGATCGGCGCGTTGAGCGGTGTCGGCGGTACTTCAGTGCTGCTGGGCGCGAACCCGCTGACCTTCGGTGACGCAACCAACGCCTCGTTCGGCGGCGCCATCAGCGGCGCGGGCGGCCTTATCAAGAACGGTACGGGCACGGAGACGCTGACGGGTGCGAACACCTATACCGGCGGTACTGCGATCAACGCTGGCACGCTGGCGTTGGGCGCGGGCGGCAGTCTGGCGTCGAATGGTGCGGTCACGCTTACGGGCTTGGGTTCGGGTCTCGATATCAGTGGCGCCAGCGGGCCGCAGTCGATTGGCGGCCTGAACGGCGTCGCCGGTTCGGTGATCGGCCTTGGCGACAATACGCTCGCATTCGGCGATGGCAACAACGGCACGTTCGCTGGTGCAATCAACGGCACGGGCGGCCTCGTCAAGAATGGTGGAGGCGTCGAAACGCTGACAGGCGCGAACACCTACACCGGCGGCACGACGATCAACGCGGGCGGCATTGCACTGGGCGCTACCGGCAGTCTCGCTCCGACAGGCGCGATCGATCTCGCGGGAACGGGCGCATCGCTCGATCTGAGCAACGCAGGCGGTGCGCAGACAATCGCCGCGTTGAGCGGTGTCGGCGGGACGTCGGTGCTGCTGGGCGCGAACCCGCTGACCTTCGGCGATGCGACCAGCGCCACCTTCGGCGGCACGATCAGCGGCACGGCCGGCGTGATCAAGAACGGCACAGGCACCGAAACGCTGACCGGCGCCAACACCTTCACCGGAGGCACGACCGTCAACGCAGGCACACTCGCACTGGGCGCAGGCGGCAGCCTGGCCGCGACCGGCGCGCTGAATCTCGCCGCGAACACCGGCTTCGACATCAGCGGCGCCAGCGGACCGCAGACCGTCGGCGCGTTGAACGGCGCGGCGGGTTCGGCTATCGGCCTGGGCAACAACACACTCGCATTCGGCGACGTCGCCAACGGCACCTTCGCGGGCACGATCAACGGCGCGGGCGGCATCGTCAAGAACGGCGCGGGCACCGAAACGCTCACCGCCGCCAACACCTTCACCGGCGGCACGACCATCAACGCCGGAACGCTCGCACTGGGCGCGGGCGGCAGCCTGTCGCCGACCGGCATCGTCGATCTGGTGAACGCGGGCGCGGCGCTCGACGTGAGCGGCGCCACCACGGCGCCGGCAATCGGCTCGCTCGCGGGCGCGGCCGGCACCAACGTGACGCTCGGCGCCAACACGCTGCAACTCGGCGACGCGAACAACGCCACCTTCGGCGGCACGATCTCCGGCGCCGGCGGCCTGGTCAAGACGGGCGCGGGCACCGAAACCCTCACCGGCGCCAACACCTTCACCGGCGGCGCGACGATCAATGCAGGCACGCTCGCGCTGGGCGCGGGCGGCGGCCTCACGCCGACAACCTCGGTGACGCTGACCGGCCCCGGCGCGGGCTTCGACATCGGCGGGGCGAGCGGACCGCAGACGATCGGCGCGCTGAACGGCGTGAGCGGCTCCGTCGTGGGCCTCGGCAACAACACGCTCACGTTCGGCACCGCCGCCGACGGCACCTTCGCCGGAGCAATCGACGGCGCGGGCGGCATCGTCAAGAACGGCGCGGGCACGCAGACGCTGAGCGGCGCGAACACCTTCACCGGCGGCACGACGGTCAATGCCGGCACCATCGCGGTCGGCGCGGGCGGCAGCCTGGCATCGACCGGCGCGGTGAATCTCGCGAACGCCGGCACCGCGCTCGATGTGAGCGGCGCAGGCGCGCCGCAGACCATCGGCGCGCTGAGCGGCGTCGGCGGCACCTCGGTCGCACTCGGCGGCAATACGCTGACCTTCGGCGATGCCGGCGACGCCACCTTCAACGGCACGATCGGCGGGACGGGCGGCATCGTCAAGCAAGGCACGGGCACGGAAACGCTCACCGCGGCGCAGACCTTCACGGGCGGCGCCAACATCGGCGCAGGCAGGCTGGTGCTCGCGGGCGCGGGCGACCTCGCCGCGGGCAGCGCGGTCAATCTGTCGGGTACCGGCGCCGATCTCGACCTGAGCGCCGCGAACGGCCCGCGTACGATCGGCGCGCTGAGCGGCGTCGGCGGCACTGCGGTCACGCTCGGCAACACCGCGCTGACGCTCGGCGACGCCAACAGCACCACCTTCGGCGGCGCGATCAACGGCACCGGCGGCGTCACCAAGGACGGCAGCGGCACGCTCACGCTCACCGGCGGCAACACCTTCACCGGCGGCACCACCGTGAACGCGGGCACCATTGCGGTCGGCGCGGGCGGCAGCCTGGCATCGACCGGCGCGGTCAACCTCGCGAACGCCGGCACCGCGCTCGATGTCAGCGGCGCGGACACGCCGCAAACCATCGGCGCGCTGAGCGGCGTGGGCGGCACCTCGGTCGCGCTGGGCGGCAACACGCTGGCCTTCGGCGATGCGGGCAACACCACCTTCGGCGGCACGATCGGCGGGACGGGCGGCATCGTCAAGCAAGGCAGCGGCACGCAGACGCTCACGGGCGCGCAGACCTTCACCGGCAACACGACGATCAACGCCGGCACGCTCGCACTCGGCGCAGGCGGCTCGCTGGACAGCGCGAGCGTCGTCGATATCGGCCAGCCCGGCGCAACGCTCGACGTAAGCGGCGCCAGCACGAATCCGACGCTCGGCGGGCTCTCGGGCGTCGCGGGCGGCAGCGTGCTGCTCGGCTCGCACAGCCTGAATCTCGCGGTCAACGGCAATTCGGTCTACGGCGGCACCATCAGCGGCACGGGCGGCATCGTGAAGACAGGCACGGGCTCGCAGACGCTCGACGGCGCCAATACCTTCACCGGCGGCACCTCGCTCGCGGGCGGCACGCTCGTGCTCGGCAATACCGGCGCGCTCGGCTCCGGCGGCCTCAGCGTCGATGCCCCGTCGACGTTGGATACCTCCACGGCGCTCACCATCGGCAACGCGGTCACGCTGAACACGGGCGCGACCTTCGGCGGCAGCAACGATCTCACGCTGACCTCGCCGGTGACGGGCGGCGGCGGCATCACCAAGGACGGCGCCGCCAACCTGACCCTCGCCGGCAACAACAGCTACGGCGGCGGCACCACGCTCAACAGCGGCTCGATCACCGCGAACACCGGCACCGCGCTCGGCAGCGGCACCGTCACGCTCAACGGCGGCACGCTCAACACGGGCACCACGCAAGTAGCGATCTCGACCCTCAACGGCGTGTCCGGGTCGGCGGTCAACGTGGGCACGGGTGGCATCGCGGTGGGCGGCGGCGACTACGGCGGCACCATCGGCGGCGCGGGCGGCGTGACCAAGACGAGTCCCGGCACGCTCACGCTCACCGGCGAGAACACCTACACGGGCGGCACGACCATCAACAGCGGCACGCTGCAAGTGGGCAACGGCGGCACCAGCGGCAGCATCACCGGTCCGATCAACAACAACGGTTCGCTGGTGTTCAACAGCTCGGGCAACGTGACCTATGGCGGCAGCATCAGCGGCAGCGGCACGGTGACGAAGGTCGGCGACGGCACGCTGTCGCTGACCGGCAACAACACGAGCACTGGCCCGGTGGCGGTGGGCGGCGGCACGCTCGACGTCGCCGGCGCGATGCCCGCCGCACCCGTGACGGTCGGTTCGGGCGGCACGGTGTCGGGCAGCGGCACGGTCGGCAGCGTCGTGGTCCACGACGGCGGCACGGCTGCCGCGACGACGCCCGGACAGGCGCTCAACGTCGCCGGCAACGTCACCTTCGAACCCGGCTCGAACTACAACGTCGGCGCGAATCCGCAGCAGCAGAGCGGCAAGATCCTGGCGGGCGGCACGACGACGATCCAGGGCGGCACCGTCAACGTGCAGGCCGGCGGCGGCAAGTGGGGGCTCGACAACAACTACACCATCCTCACCTCGCAGGGCGGCGTGAACGGGGCCTTCACCAACGCGACGTCGAACCTGGTGTTCCTCACGCCGACGCTCGGCTACGACGCCAACAACGTGTATCTGTCGCTGGTGCCGAACGGCGTGCTGTTCCCGTCGATCGCGGCGACGCCGAACCAGCGCGCGGCGGCCACGGCCATCGCCCAGCTCGGCGTCGGCAATCCGGTGTTCGACGCCATCTTCCTGTCCGATGCGCCGAGCGCCCGCTGGGGCTTCGCGACGCTCGCGGGCGAGATCTACGCAAGCACGCGCAGCATGCTGGTCGACGACAGCCGCCTCTTGCGCGACGCCGTCACCGACCGTCTGCGCCGCGGCCTCTCGCCGGAGGACGGACCGCTGGCGGCGCTGTCGTCATCGCAAGGCGCGATGTGCGACGACACCTCGACGAACGCGGCCGGCACGACGCATCGCGGCTCCAGCGCGGCCTGCGCCGAGCGCGCGCCGTGGCGGCCGACGGTCTGGGCGCAGGGCTATGGCGCGCATGACCGGCTGAACGGCCCGAGCGGCGTATCCGATGTGACGCAGACCACCAGCGGCTTCTTCGCCGGCGTCGATACGGCGGTGAACGATCACTGGCGCGTGGGCGCGGCGGCGGGCTTCGGTCACGGCTCGATCAGCGACGACCTCAACGCCAGCGCTTCGGTGGACAGCTATCACCTTGCGCTGTACGGCGGTGCGCAGTACGGCCCGCTGGGCGTGCGCATGGGCGGCGGCTACTCGTGGAATCATGCGGACACGGATCGCACGATCGGCTTCTCGGGCTTCAACGCGAAGGAAAGCTCGGGCCAGACGACCAGGATCGGACAGGTCTTCGGCGAGGTGGGTTATGGCATCGCGGCGGGACCGGTCGCGGTGGAACCGTTCGCCGCGCTCGCTTACGTGAACGTGTCTTCGGACGGCTTCGAAGAGAGCGGGCCGGCCGCGCTCAAGGGCGACTCCGACAATCAGGGCATCACCTATTCGACGCTCGGCGCGCGGGCCGCATGGCGCTTCTATCCCGGCGCACGCGGCATGCTGACCGCCCGCGCGATGGCCGGCTGGCGGCATGCGATGGGCGATACCACGCCGGTCTCGCGTGTGGCGTTCGTCGCGGGCGGCAGCGCGTTCGACGTGACGGGCGTGCCGATCGCGCGGGATGCCGCTGTGGTGGAACTGGGCGTGGATGCCGCGATCACGAAGAACCTGAGCTTTGGCGTGCAATACTCCGGCCAGTATGGCGGCGGTGCGCAGGATCACACGCTGACGGGGAATTTGCAGTGGAAGTTCTGATGGGCGGCGCGCCCTGGGTCTTGCGAGGGCGCGCTGTGTCGAGCCTGGCTTTTCTTCGGGAAGCCCAGCTGGTCGGCGCGCTTGCCCTACAGCGCCACTTCCGGCGGCGCCTGCCGGAAGAACTTCGTGATCCAGCACAGGTAAGCGATCCCCACCACGAACCAGACTGCGCCGAGCACGAGCGCCCGCGTTTCCAGGCTCGCGAGCAGCCAGATATCGGCGATGGCGCCAATGGCCGGAAACACCAGTCCGCCCAGCATGCCGATACGGCGTTCGCCATGATTCCCTGACAGCCAGATGCGGATCACGCAGAGATTGACGGCCGTGAACGCGAGGAACGCGCCGAAGTTGATGAACGACGTCGATGTCGCGACATCCATCTTCAACGCGATCAAGCCGACCACGCCCGCAATCGCGATGTTGAACGCCGGCGTCTTGAAGCGCGGATGCACGAACCCGAAGATGCGTCGTGGCAGGATCTCGTCGCGTCCCATCGCATACAGCAGGCGGCCGACGCTCGCTTGCGCCGAAATGCCCGAAGCGAACTGCGCGAGAATCAGCCCTGCGAGGAACACGCTCACGAAGAGATCGCCGCCGATCATCTTCGCGACCTCGAACGCCGCCGAATCCGTATCCTTGAATTCGACGCCGGGGTGCGCGAGCTGCATCGTCCAGGCGGCAATCACGAAGATGGCGCCGCCGATCAACGCAATCAGCACGATGGCGCGCGGCATGTTCTTCTTCGGTTCGATGGTTTCCTCCGTGAGCGTGGACACCGCGTCGAAGCCGAGATACGAATAGGCGGCAATCGCGGCGCCCGCCATCGTCACGCCGAGCGGCACATGCGGCTTGAAGAACGGCTCGGCCATCGCGATGCCGCCCGGCCCGGCAACCGCTGCGGCGTAATGCCAGCAGAGCGCGACGAACAGCGCGACGATCACGAGCTGCACGATCATCAGCACGATGTTGAAGCGCGCCGCCAGTTCGATGCCGACGATGTTCAGTCCGCTCGTCAGCACGATGAACGCGACGATCCACACCCACGACGGCACATGCGGGAACGCGGCGTTGAGATAGGCCGCGCCGATCAGCCAGATCACCATCGGCAGGAAGAAATAGTCGAGCAGCGTCGCCCAGCCGATCATGAAGCCGAGATGCGCGTTGAAGGTCTTGCGCGTGTAGGTGTAGGCCGAGCCCGCCACCGGAAAGAGCCGTGCGAGCTTGCCATAGCTCAGGGCCGTGAAGACGATCGCGATGAGTGCGAGCAGATAGGCGAGGGCGGCCGTGTCGCCGCTGGCTTTGGCGAGCACGCCATAGGTGCCGTACACGATCAGCGGCGCCATGTAGGCCAGGCCGAACAGCAGCACCGACGGCAAGCCGAGCGTGCGTTTCAGATGCGTGGGTTCGGAAGATGAAGTCTGCATGGTGTCTCCTGGCCGCGGCGGCGGCCGATGGTGTTGTGATTCTGTGATTCGACCAGCGTGTCGTGCGGTCAGCCTGCTTTGCGGGCGCGCGCGTCGATCAACAGCGAACGGGTGCCGTCGGCTTCCTGGACGGCTGTCAGACCAAGCGCAACGCGCGCGTCATGGTGGTAGTTGTAGTGCTCGCGGCTGGCTTCGAGTCGCTTCAGGTCGATGTCCGTTTTCGTCACGGTCTCCGCGCCGCCCAGTTCGACGACGGTTTCGCCAAAAGGATCGATGAGCGCGGACAAGCCGGGGAACGTCAACGCTTCATCGCCCGAGCCGCAGCGATTGACCATGAGCGCGAACATCTGGTTTTCCATCGCGCGCGCGGCGATGGCGCGGCGATGCACCGGACCGAACGGATCCATGTTGCCGTTCGTCACGAGCAACAGGTCCGCATCCAGCGCGCCAATCGCACGCGCGGTCTCGGGAAACTCGATGTCGTAGCAGATCAGCAGGCCCACTGTGAGGCCGTTCCACATGCAGGTGGAGAAGCGGTCGCCCGGCGTGTAGATGCCAATGTCCGACGCCCACAAATGCGTCTTGCGATAACGCAGTGCAATCTCGCCGCGTTCGTCGATGAGCACTGTCGTGTTGTGCAAACGCGCGCCTTCGCGCTCGGTGAATCCCACCGCTGCGGCCACGCGGCGTTGACGTGCGGCGTCGCGCACCGCGGTCAACGCGGGGCCGTCGAGCGCCTGCGCCAATTGCGCCACGTTCTCGCGCACCGGAAAGCCCGACAGCGTGGTCTCGGGAAACACGATCAGCTTCGTGCCGCCGGAGGTGTCGGCGTTCGAGATCGTCTGCACGACCTTGCGCGTGTTGTGCGCGAGATCGCCGTCGATCAGTTGCAGTTGCGCCAGCTCCACTTGCATTGCCCGTCTCCTTCCATATCCCTTTCAGACGCGCTGAACACGCCGGATGCGTCGCGCCATGTGATGATTCGCGCCTGGACTGCCGGCGTCACGGCCGATTATCAAGGTAATATTTTTGGCGAGAAATTACCCATCCGGGGTACCCCACAGGAGCACTGCATGGAGTTGGAATGGCGGGATCTCGCCTTTCACCGGGAGATCGGCTCGGCCATCGAGGCCCTCGACGGCCCGCAATTCTGGGCGCGTCTCACACGCGTGCTGGAACGGCACGTGGCCTTCGACAGCTGGGTCGCATTGCGCTTCCTGCGCGATGACTCGCCGCACGTGCTGGCCGAGCAGGCCTTGCCCGACGGCAAGATCGACGTATTGTTCCAGCACTATCTGTCGGCGATGTATCAGCTCGATCCGTTCTATCTCGCCGCCTTCGAGATGCGTCAGTCGGGCTTCTACACGCTCGCCGACGTCGCGCCCGACAACTTCCGCATGACCGAGTATTACCAGCGCTACTTCAAGCGCAATATCGTCGGCGATGAAGTGCATTTCAACGTGTACATCGGGCAGAACGAGACGATGGGTCTGTCGCTGGGCAAGACGAGCCGGTATGACGATCGCGAGACCGCGCTGCTCACGCTCTATGCGCCGTGGGTGCTGGCGCTGATGCAGCAGCGCGTGCGCTTCGAGCGAGAAGCGGCGCACGAGGCGCATGCGCCCGTGGAAGGCGATGACCAGCACATGGCCGCGCGCTTCGGCACGCTGGGCAGCCGGAGTGGGCGAAGCGTGCTGACGGCGCGCGAGACTGAAGTGGCGATGCTGATCCTGCGCGGCTTTTCCTCACGCGCGATCTCCGAGAAACTGGCGATCTCGTTTGAAACCGTGCGGGCGCACAAGAAGCATATCTACGCGAAGCTCGGCGTGAATTCACAGTCCGAGCTCTTTGCGATGTTCTACGAGTCCGACATGGATGCGAAGTGAGTCTCGATGAATAACCCCTTGCACACGACACCCGTCGCGCAGGCGCAGTTGCGCCTGCAACAGGCGCGCCGCCTGCTCGCGATTGCCCAGACGGGACTTCACTATGCCACCGGCGATTTCGACCGCGAGCGCTATGAGGAAATCGCGCAGATCGCGCATGCGCAACTCGCGGAGCTGGCGTCGATGGACACGCAGCACGTCGCGCAACTCTTCGCCTTCGAGTCTGGTTATGCCAATCCGAAGCTCGACGTGCGCTGTGCCGTATTCGATGACGAAGGGCGCATTCTGTTGGTGCGCGAGCTTGCGGATGGCAGGTGGTCGCTGCCGGGCGGATGGGCTGATATCGGTGTATCGCCGGCTGCGAACGCGGCCAAGGAAGCGCGCGAGGAGAGCGGCTTCACCGTCGATATCGTGCGCCTGCTTGCCGTGTGGGACATGAATGCGCATGCGCACCCGCCGTCCGTGTTCCATATCTGGAAGCTGGTGTTTCTCGGGCGGATTACGCAGGCCGGCGACATCATCGGCAGCGAGACGAACGAGACCGGGTTCTTCCCGCTCGATGCCCTGCCGCCGCTCTCGCTGGGTCGCATCCTGCCCGAGCAGATCAGGCGGCTCGATGCATTGCGCCGCAGCGATCAGGTGGACTTCGACTGAAGCGCCTGCGCGCCCGGACCCACTCTGTGGATGTTGGCGGCGTACACCCAGTCGCGCGCGTGGTGCGCGATGAAATCCATGAATGCGGGCGGGCCGCTGCAATAGATCTGCGTGTTGGCGCGTGCGGGACTGAGCGCATGCGTACACGCTTGTTCGAAGAGCGCATGAGGCAGATCCACATGACGATGCACCTTGCCGTGATGACGCAGGGCGTCGATCTCGTCGTGCTGCGCGCTGCGGTCCGCGGACTGCAGGAAATGATGCAGCTCGAAGCGTTGTCCGGCCACGGCGAGCCGCCGTGCAATGCCCGCTATCGTCCGGGTGCTCGTGCCGCCCGCAAACAGGATGGAGCGCGTGTGCTGCTCCGGAATTGCGGATGTGCCTGCCGGACCGGCGATGACGGGACTGAGGTTGTCGCGCATGTCTTCTCCATGAATCGTTCGTTGGTGTGCCACGAATCGAGGCGGCATCGACGGCAATGCGCCTTCTGACCGAGAGTAGGTGCAGGCCGCGACGGCAACAAGGCGCTCGGCCGAATGTCTGTCATATAGGCATGCTGATAAGCGGTCCCCGCGTTTCATCTGACCGAAGAGGTCCAGTGCGGCGTCCGGTCAAGCGCGAAAAACCGTGCGTTTTCGCTTCATCGGTCCGTGAAGTCTGCCTACACTACGTGCTTAGGCTCACGTCCAGGGGAAGCGATCATGTCTCTTCAGACACATGGCTATGACGTCCTGCACAATCCGCGCTTGAATCACGGGACGGCGTTCACGCTCGAAGAACGCAAGGCCTGGCGCATCGAAGGGCTGTTGCCGCCCGGAGTCAGCTCGCTCGAATTGCAGATTGCGCGCACGCATGCCGAGCTGTCGCAACTCGATAGCGACCTGCAGCGCTACCTGTTTCTCTCCGACATGCAGGCCCGCAACGAAACACTCTTCTATGCGTTGCTGATGTCCGATCCGGCCAGCTACATGCCGATCGTCTACACGCCGACAGTCGGGGAAGCGTGTCAGAAGTTCGATCAGATCTTCAGGGCCACGCGCGGCCTCTACCTTCCGATCCATGCGCGCGGCCGCGTGAGGGAGTTGCTCGGCAACTGGCCGGAAACGGACGTTCGGTTCATCGTCGTGACGGATGGCGAGCGCATCCTGGGGCTCGGCGATCTGGGTGTCGGCGGCATGGGCATTCCGATCGGCAAGCTGGCGCTGTACACCGCCTGCGCAGGCGTGCCGCCGATGCATTGCCTGCCCGTCATGCTGGATGTCGGCACGAACAACCAGACATTGCTCGAAGACCCGCTTTATCTCGGCCTGCGGCAGGAACGCGTACGTGGCGCCGACTACGATGCGTTTCTTGACGAATTTGTGAACGCGGTCCAGGACGCGTATCCGAAGTGCTGCATCCAGTGGGAGGACTTCGCGAACTTCAACGCCGTGCCGTTGCTGGCGCGCTACAAGGACCGGGTCTGCACCTATAACGACGACATCCAGGGCACCGCGGCCGTCGCGCTGGCCGGCATCTATGGCGCTCTGCGCATCTCCGGACAGAAGCTGACCGAACAGCGCTTCCTGTTCCTCGGCGGCGGATCGGCGGCGACAGGTATTGCCGAACTCGTCAGCGAAGCCATGGCGCTCGAAGGCCTGGACATCGACGCGGCCCGCGCGCGCAACAGCCTCTTCGACATCAACGGACTGATGGTCCGCTCGCGCACGGATCTCGCGGCGTTCCAGCAGCCCTTCGCGATCGATCACGAACCGCTCGACAGCTTCGTCGACGCAGTGCGCGCGCTCAAACCTACCGGCATCATCGGCGTGAGCACGGTGCCCAAACTGTTCAACCAGCCGGTTATCGAAGCAATGAGCGAGATCAACGAACGCCCGATCATCTTCCCCTATTCGAATCCGACTTCGCGTTCCGAGTGCACTGCCGAGGAAGCGTACCGCTGGTCGAAAGGGCAGGCGATTTTCGCGAGCGGCAGCCCGTTCGGACCGGTCGAGATCGAAGGACGGCAGTTCGTGCCGGGACAGGGCAACAACGTGTACATCTTTCCCGCGATGGGCATGGCGGTCTTCGCCACCGAAGCGACGCGGGTGACCGAAGACATGTTCATCGTCGCGGCGAAGGCGGTCGCCGAGCAGGTCAGCGATGAAAGTCTCGGCAAGGGCTTGATCTACCCGCCGCAGAGCGGAATCTTCGAGGCGTCGATGCACGTGGCCGCCAAGGTGGCGGAATACATCTTCGAGCAGGGACTCGCGCGTGTGAAGCGGCCGGACGATCTGCTGGCCCACATGAAAGCGGTTGCCTATGTGCCGGCGTATCGGCCGCTGTTGTAGGGATTCACCGCGCCGCAAACGCAACGAGCGACCGCCAGGGTCGCTCGTTGCGTTTCGAACTACGCGGGATCTGCGGATCCCGCGTCATGCATTACATCGGGTGGGATGCAACGAAGTTCTTGTAGGCCGTGTAAGCCGGCTTTTGCGTCTTGCCGTCGCCGCGCAGCAGGCCGAAGTTGCCTTCGCTGTCGTCATACAGTTCGAACTGCTGGATCGACTGGATGTTGTACTTCGACGCCACGCTCTGGAACTGCGCCATCATCGTGTTGCCCGACATGTAGTTCGCGATCTGCTGATCCGAGCCGTAGTTCGGACGGACGCCGAACTCGTTGATCCAGATGGGACGGCCAAGCGACTTGAGCACGGCCAGCATGTCGTAGCAACCCGAACCGCCGCATGCGTGCGTCATGTCGCCCTGATCCGAGTACCAGTGCCACGCGGTGATGTCCCAGCTGACGGTCGGGTGACCGTGCGTGCCGTCCGGCTGCGAACCGTCGAGCAGCATCTGGAAGAACGAGTAGTGCAGCCAGGTGCCGTTGATGATGATCTTCGCCGAGCTGTTCACCGACTTCACACCTGCGATCAGGCCGCGATACACGCCACGCGCGACGACGAACGGCTGGTTCTTGTAGTGCTTCCAGTTGGTGCCGTCGACATTGCCGTTGAGCGCCTGCGCTTCGAGTTCGTTGGCGACTTCGTAGTATTGCCAGTTGTAGGTCTGCGCGACCTGGCGGCCCAGCGTATAGCCCGCGTTGTAGGCGTCCTGCTCGTTGTTGTAGTTAGCGCCGAGCATCAGCACCGGATAGACCGTCACGCCGCCGGCGGCCATCGTCTGCGTCATCTTCGCGACGACTGCGGCCGATGCCACGTTGTACACGTCGTTACGATAGATCTTCGCGCCGAGGTCCTTCAGCTGTGCAAGCTGGGTTGCGACCGGCGTGCCGTCGTAGGCGCCGCCGTTGGTGTTGCGGCCATTCACGCCGTAGAAGATGGACGAGCTGGTCGCAGCCTTTGCGGTGGATTCAGGCAGGTCGCTGGCCTTGGCGGTGGCGGCTGCGTCGAGGGCGGAATCACCGCCGCCGCCGCATGCGGCGAGCAGAACGCTGGTGAGGACGGCGGTCGCGACGGCCGTGATCTTGCGTGCGGAGAAAACGTTGAAGCGGCGAACGGAGGTTTGGTTACGAGTCGTCATTGCGATCAGCAGGGCTAATGGGTGAGCGCAACGATCGTGAATTCATACACGCTTGATGGACCTGTCTGTGCGCAATTCGAAACTGCTTTGAATCGCATCCATCCGTTCTCATCGTTGAGATGACATTGATTAGTCATCCGGAAGATGAGCGCACCAGTCCTGTCAGCCGCGCTCATTGCGCTGGCGGACGGTGGGGTGCGACACGGATTTTTTACCGACAAGATCCAGTGCGTGACACGACTAGCGCTCTGGATGGCAGAGTCGAGCAAATGAAAGGGTCATTCGCCCGGTTAAGCCTCGTGAAATAACATCAGATCATTTTCAAGGCTACGTCGACGGAACTGGTACAACGTTTGCGCGTGTCCGGTAAAAAAAGCCGATTTCTCGGAGGTTCTGTCCCGGTTCAGCAAGCATTGCCGAAAACCTGATCAACGGAACGAACTTTATCTTCTTATGAGATGAATGTAAACGCTTGTCTCAGTAAAAAAATCTTTTGTCGTACTTGGGATGCAGCAAGAATTGCAGTGACATGCAAAACGTTCACCGTAGAAACCCTGATCGCGAACGCGCGTGCGAAATGCAAGGAGTATTGAATAAAATTTACCGGGTAGAAATTGCGACCAGCCTCTCTCGCTATCGGCGTCGTTGGTTATCGCATAACAGGTATTCGAGCATCCCCAACACGCCAGTACTAAGCTCGGAATTCGTCGTTTCGCAAACCGCGAATCGACTACGGCAGCGCCATCGAAACTGGCGTGCTCAGCATGATCTCCCTCCTGCTCGAAAGCTCCGGCATGGCCGAATTCATCTCGGCCGTGTGCCGGGTCGCGTTCGTCCGTCCGGGTGACATCAACGCTGAATCCGCTTGCCTCGCGGCGCAGACAATAACGAAGAAATGGCGGGAGACAGGAATGGTCGATAACAAGGATATCCGGCGCGTCGCATGGTCGAGCGCGATCGGCGCGACGCTCGAGTGGTACGACTTCTTCATATTCGGATCGGCGGCGGCGCTGATCTTCAACAAGCTGTTCTTCCCGGCCTTCGACCCCGTCGCGGGCACCATCGCTTCGCTGGCGACCTTTGCGGTCGGCTTCATTGCGCGTCCGCTGGGCGGTATCGTGTTCGGTCATTTCGGCGATCGCATCGGCCGCAAGGCGATGCTCGTCATGAGCCTCACGATGATGGGCGGCGTGACCTTCCTCATCGGCCTGTTGCCGACGTATGCGCAAGTCGGCGTTGCCGCGCCGATCCTGCTGACGGTGATGCGCTTCCTGCAAGGCTTCGCCGTCGGCGGCGAATGGGGCGGCGCCACGCTGATGGTGATCGAACATGCGCCGGCGAAGAAGCGGGGTGCGTTCGGCAGCTGGCCTCAGTGCGGCATTCCCGCCGCGTTGTTGTTGTCGACAGGCGTCATGGCCCTCACCACGGCGATGTTCTCGAGCGAGCAATTCGCCGCGTGGGGATGGCGCATTCCATTTCTCGTGAGCGGTGTGCTGGTGGTGTTCGGCATCGTGCTCCGCCGCAGCGTCTCCGAATCACCCAGCTTCAGGAAGCTGCAGAAGGCCAATGCGAAGGATCGTCTGCCTATCGCAACCGTGCTCCGCACCGAGAAGCGCAAGACGCTTTGCCTGCTGGCCGCGCAAGCAGCGGAGAACACGAGTTTCTACGCCATCGCCGTCTACTCGCTGGTGTATCTGACGCAGGACCTGCACGTGCCACGGCCGCTCGCCTTGCGCGCGCTGATGATCGGCGCGTTACTGCAAACCGTCACGCAACCGATCTTCGGCGCGCTCTCGGATCGCATCGGCCGCAAGCGGGTTTATATGGGCGGCATGATCTTCATCGGCCTGTTCATCTTTCCCTTCTATGCCATGCTTCATACGGCCAGCTATCCGATGATCGTAGCGGCCATTTCGATTGCGCTGATCGGACAGGGCAGCACGCAAGCCACGCAGCCCAGCCTGATGGGCGAACAGTTCCACGCGGCGATTCGCTATAGCGGCGTGTCGGTGGCGTATCAGTTCGCCACCGTCGTGTGGAGCGGTCCCACGCCGATTCTCGCCGCGTTGATGGTGGGCTGGGCGGGCAGCTACTGGCCGCTTGCGGCGTATATCGCGCTGGCTTCCGTCATCTCGGTGATCGGCATCACGCAACTGCGCGAGGCCGCCGGTCAGGAACTGGGCGCGGCGGAACCCGCGGCCGTCGAGGACGACGCCGTGCAACGCGAAGCCGCCGCTGCGTGAGCACAACCTTCATCAGGAGACAACCCACATGATTCGATTCAGGATCGGCAAGATCACGGCGACGCTCGTCGAAGAGATGGTGGATCACTCGTTCAACTTCCTGAAGTTCTTTCCGCTGGCGACCGAAGAGGCGCTCGCCGAAAATCTCTCGTGGATGACGCCGGGCCACTATGACGCGGCCTCGGGGCGCCTGTTGCTCAGCATGCATTCATGGCTCCTCGATACCGGCAAGCACAAGATCCTCATCGACGGCTGCGTCGGCAATGGCAAGGACCGGCCCGGCCGGCCCGACTGGTGCGGACTCGACACGCCGTTTCTCGATCGGCTCGCTGCCGCCGGCGCGACGCCCGAAGAGATCGACTATGTGCTCTGCACGCATCTGCATGCCGATCACATCGGCTGGAACACGCGGCTCGTCGGCGGGCGCTGGGTGCCTACGTTCGCGAACGCGAAGTATGTGTTCTCGCGGCGCGAGCACGCCTTCTGGGAAGCGAAGTGCGCAGCCGACGCAGGCAAGGGCGGCCCGCATCTGATCGCGTATCAGGACAGCGTGCTGCCGGTGATCGAAGCGGGGCAGGCGATGATCGTCGACGACTACGCCGAGCTCGCCGGTTGCCTCACGCTCGAACCGGCGCCGGGACACACGCCGGGGCATGTGGCGATCTGGGTCAAGTCTGACGATGCACGCGCCGTGATGACTGGCGACATCATCCATCACCCGGTGCAGGTCCGGTATCCGCAATGGAGCTGCTTTGGCTGTATCGATCCGGTGCAGTCGGCGCAGACACGCGAGCGGGTCTTGCAGGCAACCTGCGAGCATCGCGCATTGCTATTGCCCGGGCATTTCATGGCGCCGCATGCGGGCTATATCGACGAGGCGCGCAACGGCTTCGCGCTGCGCTGGGCCGAACCGGAAGCCTGATGAATGCTAATGCGCGTCGATGAACGCGACGACATCGGCCAGCACCGGAGAGGGCTTGCCCGGTTTGGCCGAGAATGACTCGACGATCGTCACGTGCCCGAGCCCCGGGTACTTCTTCAACTCCACCTTGTCGTGATGCGCGCGCAGGACATCGGCGAAGCGGTCGCTGTTGCGCGGATCGACATCCTTGTCGTCGGTGCCGGCAGCGAGGAACATCGGCGGCTCGTTGCCGTCGACGAAGGCAATCGGAAGCGCCTGTGAACGCAACGCGGCAGGGAAGATCTCGTCCATGTGCGGGTCCGTCGTCGGAATGACGGCGTACGGTCCCGCCAGTCCGATCATGCCGGCAAGCGAGCGATTCGAGAGCCCATGCGCCGCCAGATAGCGCGGATCGGTCGCGAGCATCGACGCCATGTGTGCGCCGGACGAATGTCCCATGACGAACAGGCGCTGCGGATCGCCGCCGAATTCATGCGCGTGATCGTGCGCCCAGCGTACAGCCGTGGCGGGATCATCGAGGAAGCTGGGAAAGACCGTGTCCGGATACAGGCGATAGTCCGCCGCGACGGTCACGACGCCATGTGCGGCGAGCGCCTGCGCCACGCCATGCGAGTCCGAGCGATGGCCGCTCTGCCACGCGCCGCCATAGAAGTACACGACGATGGGCCGCTTTGAACCGGCATCGGCGGCCGGGGCGTATAGATCGAGCCGCTGGCGGCGCGCGGCGCCATAAGGGATGCCGCCCGCTTCGTCGTGTTCGCGCGCACGCGGGGCGATGACGCCCACTGCGCAGGCGGCCAATGCCGCGGAGATGAATCGTCGTCTGGTGATGACACGCATGGTGCTGTCGACCCGCAATGGTTCCGGTACAGCCGTCATTAGACGATGTCTCGCGCGGCGCTGTACGTGCGCAAGACATCGCTCACACAATATGTCCGGATCGGAAGGAGGATCGAAGCGCCCGATACGCGCACAGTGTTAGGTATCGCACCGAAGCGTGGCGCGTGAGGCAAAAAACGACAAGTCCCGGTGGACGGCTGCGCGCCGTGCACCGGGACTCTGCTCACATGAAGCTCAGGCTTAGTGCGATGCCTGAACAGCCGCCTTCATGGTCGCGTAGATGGCCTTCTTCTGGCCGCTGTTGGTGAGGATGCCGTAGTCGCCGGTGGGATCGTCATAGAGCTCGTACCACTGGAAGCCCACCACGCCATACGTGTTACGCGCCGCGTACAGCTCAGGAATCGTCTTCGTGATGTAGGCCTGCGCCTGCTGTGTCGTGAAGTCGAAGTTCACGCCGATTTCCGTAAACATGATCGGCAGGTTATAGGCGTCGTGAAGGATCTTCAGCACGTTGTAGTTGGTGCCGTCCTTGCCCCAGGTGTTCTGCGGATCAAGGCCGTCCGAATACCAGTGCAGCTGGATGATGTCGGTCTTCACCTTCGGATGCCCGGTCGAACCGTCCGGCTGAACGCCCGTCAGCATGCCCTTGTACCAGCCCAGATAGAGGAAACCCGCCGATGCCGTCGCGATGACCTTCGTCTGTCCCGCCGTATCGACCGAACGCCAGCCGTCGTAGTAACCACGCAGCGCGCCGCGCCAGATCGGCCAGGTCGTGTTGTCGTAGTCGGAGACATTGACGCCGTCGTTCGCGATGCGCTTGTTGTGAACGTCGAGATCGTATTCGTTACCGAACTCCACCACCGGCACGCCCTTCAGCTTCGTCGCCGCGTAGGCCGCCATGTTGTAGGCGTAGGTGTAGGCGCTCGATTCCGTCGGCGTCTTGCCGTTCAAGGTCGGATCGTCCCAAGGGTAGGCGTCGATCAGCGGCATCACCGTGACACTCGAACCGAGACCGGGGATGACTTTCTCCGCCAGCGTATCGATCTGATCGTAGCCGTGCACGTCCTGACGAATGCCGGTGAGACCGAGGTCGACCATCGTCGCTGCCTGGGTGCTCAGCGGAGTCTGCGAATAGACGCCGCCGTAAGCGTAATGCTCGTTGACGCCGAAGAAGGGCATGCCCGGCGCGCCCGACGTGGACGTGCCCGTGGACGCCGCGGTTGTCGACGATGCGCTCGACGGCGCCGATGCGGCCGTCGAAGACGATGCAGGCGAAGAGGCTGCGGTCGAACCCGAGGCCGAGCCCGTAGTGGTGCCTGACGTGGTGCCCGTCGATGAACCCGTGGACGTGGCGGGACGCGGGTCCGCCGACACGACCCAGGTGTTGTTCTGCCAGACCCACCATAGCTTGTTCACGTTCTGCTGATAGATCTTGCCCGCGTACCAGAGCAGCGCGATCACGTCCTGCGAGAAGCCGGCTTTCACATTCGCGCGATAGATGACGCCGCTTTTCACGGTCCACACGGCGCCGCTGGAGTCATTGAGCGACGTGGCGGGCGGAATGACGGTGCCGCTCACGGAAGCGGGATGCCGGTTGATATCGATGACCGTGGCGGGATCAGCGCTGTTGGCGACGCTCGACGGACCACCGTTGTCACTCCCGCCACCGCAGGCTGACAAGATAAGCGCACCTAAGCAGTACGCATAAGCACTCGTACGGAGATTTTTCATTTCTTTTAGATCCGGAAATCGTTGATTGGAATCGCCGGAGAAAAATGTCCCCACTGCTTTCGAATGGCCATTCGAAGCAGTCGGAAAAAGTGGCGATCGGGCTAGACGTTCGCGGGAGAAATGCGATGCGAAACGCGCTTCAGTCGGTTTGTTGGCGACTTGAAGAAATGTTACACAGCTGAATCAAGATGAGTATGACGTAAGAAGTAACTTCTTGTAACGAAAATGGACGACGCGAAAAAATTGCATGTCATTCCATAATATGAATGCAATTGGATGCCGCGCAGGGGCTTGCAATACGGCTTTTGAGTCGTCCCCGATATCTTTTGTATTGGTTATACAAAAGAGGATGGGGTGAATGCGGTAAATCTGGCAATGGCGGTTTTGTATCGCCGAAGAAACATGCTTGTGAAACTTTGACGACAACCATCACTTCTTTTGGCAGGTAATCGCGCCAGGCCAATATGCTGGCCATCTGTCGATTTACCCTTCGATGAAACGTCGTCGATATATCTCCAACCTGTCCTGAGAAGAGGAAATCACCATGGCTACCGGAACCGTTCAATTGCACCGCGTCTTGCGCACTCCGCCGGAACGCGTTTATCGCGCGTTTCTTGAACCCGACGCCATCGCGAAATGGCTGCCGCCCTATGGCTTCACCTGCCGGGTTCATCAACTGGATGCGCGTGTCGGCGGGACGCACAAGATGTCGTTTCATCAATTCGGCACGAGCAACGGCCATTCATTCGGCGGCGAGTATCTGGAACTCGTGCCGAACGAAAAGCTTTGCTATACCGACCGTTTCGACGACGCCAACCTGCCTGGCGAAATGCGCGTCACGGTGACCTTGCGACAGGTGTCGTGCGGGACCGAACTGAGGATCGTGCAGGAGGGCATTCCGGAAGCGATCCCGGTGGAGATGTGTTATCTCGGCTGGCAGGAATCGCTGCTGCAACTGGCGAGACTGGTCGAGCCGCATATTCCGGAGTGACAAGCGCGTATTCCGATTGATGTCGCGGGTGGCGGTTTTTTATTCGAGGGCGTCAGCGGGTTACGATGCGTGAGGTGAACGCAGGCAGGCCCGCCTGCGGCACAACGAGAAACCGCAGCCATGCAAACGAACCGGATCGTCCTGACGCTGTACATGGACGAAGAAACCGCGGCCGCATCGGTCACGGCGAGTCTCTTGCACCGGCTCCAGCGTTCGGTCGATCACATCGTGATCGAGCGAAGCGTTGCGACAGGGGAGCCGTCGCGCACGGCAACCATGCTCGTTGCCGTGCTCGGCCCGCGGGACATCAGGGAGTTCGCTCATCAGCTGCACGACTGGCTCGCCCGCAACGGGTCCGCCGAAATCGCGATCGGCGCGAATCCGATCACGCCATGCCGGGGGCTGACCACCGGGCAATTGCACATGCTTCTCGCGAGTGCCGTCGAGGACGAGCACGCGCCGCGCTAAGGCATCCGGCATTCATCTCCAGTAGCCGACACCATAGCGCGGTCCCCACCAGCCCGGATGTCCCCAGTACCCGACCGCGACAGGCGGCGCATAGACAGGCGGCGGCGCGTAATAGGCGGGTGGCGGCGCATATACGGTCGCCGGAGCGTAGGGCGCATAGGGAACGTAAGGAGACACGGGCACGACCGCCGGCGCCATCACGACAGGCGCGACCGGCATGCCGATACTCATCCCGACGAAGACATGCGCCTGAGCCGCGCTGATGCACCCAAGGCTCAGCACCGTGGCGGCGATCACATAACCGGTCTTCTTCATGATGGTTCTCCTCAGAACGCGGTGCGGCTTGAGTGCGCATCGGTTGAGGATGATTCTCGGCGTCGTGAATGAGCGGCGAATTAGCGCAGTGCGCGGCCTTCGCGCAGCCTGTGCGGCATCGTGCAGTCAAGCCGAAAGCCTGTTTCGATGGCGCGCATCGCATTTGACGAGTCAGCTTTCCTACTATGACCAAGCAGGCCTGAAGTGCATGAAGAAGCGTATTCAACACAACCACCTCTTCCAAGGAAAGCCATGAAGCCAGCCTATGTTCTGATGACCCTGACGTGTGCCCTTGCCGCTCAATCGGTGTTTGCGGACGACCAACCCGTCGCGCCCATGAAGATGACCTGCGAGCAATTCACCCAGCTCGATGACGCCTATCGCCCCGCGCTCGTCTACTGGGTCGCGGGCGTGGACAAGCTCGGCATCAAGGAGACGGACAGAGTCGTGGTCGATACGGCGCATCCGGTCGGCGAGATCGTCGCCACGGAATGCAAGAAGGATCCGAACGCGCCGTTCGTGAAAAAAGTGCGGTCGATGATCAAATCCAACCAGATCTCGCTCTTCGACCATCACTGAAGATCTGCGGCGGGCATCGCGGCATGGCCGCGATGCCTTTGCGCTTCATGACTCGAGCGGCACGGCACTGACGCACTTGAGTTCGTCGAGACAGACGCTGGACTTGACGCCGCTCACGCCGGGAATGCGCATCAACGTGTCGAGCAGGAATTCCGACAGTCCCTTGAGATCCCGCGCGATCACCTTCAGCATGTAGTCCACGTCGCCGGCCACGGCGAAGCACTCCTGGATCTCGGCCAGCCGGCTGACCACGCCTTTGAATTTGGCCAGATCGCGCACGTGGCCACGCTCCATCGTCACCTGAATGAAGGCCACCACGCCGAAGCCGAGCATCTGGGCATCCAGACGCGTTTCATAGCCCTTGATGACGCCCAGCTCCTCGAGGCGCCGATGTCGCCTGAGTGTCTGCGCGGGTGAGAGACTGATGGCTTCGGCCAGTTCGAGATTGGAAATGCGCCCGCGCGCCTGGAGCATGGCGAGCAGGCGCAGGTCGATGCGATCGATCTCGATGGTCTGCAATTTTCTTTCTCCCCTGGAGCAAACGATGAAACGTGCATGCACGAAGACCGGCTGCGACGCTGCAAATGCGAAATCATAGCGTGCCGCCGCCCGGCGCCGGACCCACGCCGCTCGATGCCCTGCTGAACGAAATCGTGCAGCGCTACCGGCTGACGGAGATCGGTCCGACGTCGTGGCCGCTCGACGCAGCGCAACCGGCGACCACGCTCGCCCTCGACATCGAGCGCGCGCGCGAGGCGAGCGCACGCGGCGAGGCGCCCGACGCCGCCTGTCGTCTGCGTTTCCTGCATACGCTCGCGCGCCTGATCGGCGATGCCATGCATCCCGATTCCGGCGATGCCGCATTCCAGGCCCTGGTGCTGCGCCATCGCTCGGCCTGGGTGGGCGAATACGCGTCGCTTTCGGCGCAGGCCGCTCAGGACCGCAGACGGATCCGCACGGAAGTGGCGGCAATCGCGCATCCGGCGAAGCTGGACCGTACGCCGGCGGGTGTCCGGCGAACCTTGCTGGCGCACCTGCATGCGGCAGCTTCAGTCGCGCGTCCAGCCGAATTGCAGGACGCCGTGAAGGCGTTGCTGGACCTTCCCGACGTCGCCGCCGACGCTTCCTTGCACGAGGCGCTGGCGCGTCTCCAGCGTGGTGCCCCGCTCGAACGGCTCTTCCGTCTCGAAACGCTGGAGCAGGATGAGCGCGTGCGCCGCTACCGCGCGCTGTGGGACCGCCAGGGGCCGGCGCCGGGCAGCGACGAGGCGGCCGCACGCGGCGCGCGATCGCGAGCGCGCGGGGCGAGCGCGGAGGCGTCGGCGGCGGACGCCCTGCGCGCGCTGGCACGGCGGCTCAATCATCTGGAAGCGGGGAGGGCGGAGTATGGCGTCGTGACCTCCCTGCGCGTGCCGGCCACGATTCCCGGCAGCGCGGCGCACGCCAAGAGCGAGTGGGATGCCGTGCTGTTGCGGCGCGCAGCGCCGGGCGCGGCGGCTTCGGCCTGGGATGTGTGTCTGCTGGTGGAGGCGAAATCCTCCGTCGATGCCGCTGCGACCGATTTCCCGCGGCTGCTGCGCGGCGTGCGGCTGCTCGCGTGCGCCGAAGCGGACATCGAGTACGCCTTTGGTGCGCGGGAGGGCGAAGTGCGCCTGCGCGGCGCGTCGCTGGCAGCGTTGCGCACGGATGAAGCCGCATTGAGGCGTTCAATCCTGTATTGTTGCGATGCGCCCGCGGAGCCTGCGCCGCGCCTGCTGAACGCGGCGGGCCGCATGCAACTCCTGACCGCTCCGGCGAGTCTGAGCTTTGCGGCGCGGCTGGACGAAGGCTTCCTGGCGGAACCCGCCGAACTGGAACCTGTATGGAAGGAGTTGCTGTCCTCGCCCCGCTGGGCTACCGTGCTGAATCAGTACCCGATACTGCGTCAGGTCCGGGAGTTGATGGTTCATCCGCATGATCTGCTTGCCGTGGCAGGCGCTGCGGCCGGCGGCCGCTGATTGCGGCACGCCGGGCGGCGATAATGCCGTATTGCCGATGAACCGGCCACCCGATACGCACCAACTGAAGGCATGTGGACTGCTGGGCTTCATGTATTTCACCGTAAGCGCCAGCAAGGCCATTCCTGTTTAATTACCGATCGAGCTTGCCATGTCAGAAGCTGTTACAAATCCGCAAAATGATTTCCTGAACGCGTTGCGCAAAGAGCGCAAGCGCGTCGCTATTTTTCTTGTCAACGGGATCAAGCTGACGGGCCACATCCAGTCGTTCGATCCTTACATGGTCTATCTCAGCTCGACAGCCGGCGCGCAATCCATCTACAAGCACGCCATTTCCACCATCAGCGAAGATCACGACCGTCCGCATCGCACGGATCGCCCCGAGCGCCGTCCGCACGGGCCGGCCCGCTGAGCGGCGCGGTTGCTTCCTGGCTTTGCATCCCTTCCCGTTGCGCTGACCGCGTCGCGAGCCCCGATTGCCGGGGCTCGACCGAACGCGCGTTCCAGTGCACGATCTCGCGCCGGATCCGGCGCGATACAATTTCCTTTCTCGAAACAGGCCGCGGATGAAATTCTGATCGCTGAGTCAGGGTTTGTCTGTGTCCGTTAGGAAATCATATTGTGCGGCAGGAAATCTACACTGATTCCCCTGAAACGGACGGCGCGCGCTTCGGCATCGCCGTGTCAGGTTCAACCGCATAACGAGGGAGAGGGCACGTGGCATTGCAAGAAGACGGCACGCTCAAACGCGGCCTGAAAAATCGTCATATTCAGTTGATCGCGCTCGGCGGGGCGATCGGCACCGGATTGTTTCTCGGCATTGCGCAGACCATCAGGACGGCGGGTCCGTCGGTGCTGCTCGGTTATGCCATTGCCGGCATCGTTGCGTTTTTCATCATGCGCCAGTTGGGAGAAATGGTGGTCGAGGAACCCGTCGCCGGTTCGTTCAGCCATTTCGCCGACAAGTACTGCGGCCAGTATGCAGGCTTCCTGTCAGGCTGGAACTACTGGGTGCTCTACATTCTCGTGTCGATGGCCGAGCTTTCCGCCGTCGGCATCTACGTCCAGTACTGGTGGCCGGGCATGCCCACGTGGATCTCGGCGCTCGTCTGCTTCTGCGTCATCAACGCCATCAACCTCACGAGCGTGAAGTCTTATGGTGAACTGGAGTTCTGGTTCGCGATCGTGAAGGTGGTCGCGATCGTCGGGATGATCGGCTTCGGCGGCTATCTGCTGCTTTCCGGCAGCGCAGGCCCGGAGGCCAGTGTGTCGAACCTGTGGCGCCACGGCGGTTTCTTCCCGAACGGCGTCTCGGGGCTCGTGATGGCGATGGCCGTCATCATGTTCTCGTTCGGCGGACTGGAACTCGTGGGCATCACGGCGGCGGAGGCGGACGATCCGTCGCACACCATTCCGCGCGCCACCAATCAGGTCATCTACCGCATTCTCATTTTCTACGTGGGCGCACTCGGCGTGCTGCTGTCGCTGTATCCGTGGCAGAAGGTGGTGACCGGCGGCAGCCCGTTCGTGCTGATCTTCCACGCGATGAACAGCAATCTCGTCGCGCACGTGCTCAATGCCGTTGTGCTGACGGCGGCGCTCTCGGTCTACAACAGCGGCGTGTACTGCAACAGCCGGATGCTCTACGGCCTCGCGCAGCAGGGCAATGCGCCGCGCGCGCTGCTGCGGGTCAACGCGCGCGGCATTCCGCTCGCCGCGCTCGGCGTCTCGGCGCTCGCGACGGCCGTCTGCGTGCTGATCAACTACCTGATGCCGGGCAAGGCGTTCGAATTGCTGATGGGCCTCGTGGTGTCCGCGCTGATCATCAACTGGGCGATGATCAGCCTGATTCACCTGCGGTTCCGTCGTGCGAAGGCGCGCGCCGGCGAAACGACCACGTTCCGCAGCCTCGGCTATCCGCTGACCAATTATCTGTGTCTCGCGTTCCTCGCCGGGATTCTCGTCGTGATGTGCATGATTCCCGACTTGCGCATGTCGGTTTATCTGATTCCCGTGTGGCTCGCGGCGCTCGGCGTGGGCTATGTCGTGCGGAACCGGCGGACGCGGGCGGGGCTGGCGGTGTCGCGCTGAAGCTTCATTCGCGCAGGCCCATGGCGCGCAACAGCGCGTCGATCTGCCCGAACGCGTCCTGCTGCCACTGGTCCGGCGTGCGGTCGCCCAGCGCTCGCGTATCTTCGACGAAGCGCCTCACGCAGGTCGGGCCGTGCGCCTCGAAGGACGCGAATTTGTCGGCGATGTGAGCGAAGCCCCGCGCGCCGCTCGCATGCTCCAGCAGCGGCCGGCACTCGGCTGCCAGCGCCTCGATGCCGCCGGCATAGTTGCGCACGCAATAGTAGATGTCGTACGCATCCTTCTGCTTGTAGCGGCCCGCGAGCGCATGGCCTTTCATGGCCAGCAACGCCGGGATGGAACAGACGGCAATCTCCACGCGGTTCGTGCCGCCGTTCGGCATCGGTCCCGCCACCGCCACCAGTTGATAGAAGCGCATGGCCAGGTCGGCGCCTTCGGCGCGCTGCACGGCGAAGTCGCTGATCAGCGGCGGCACGTTCTTGACGATCTCGGCATCGCGCGGCATCAGAAAATCGACGATGACGTCGATCGCTTCCCCGCCGTCGCGCACGGCAACCTGCCGCACCAGCTGGAAGCGCCGCAGCCCGGCGCGCTGGCTGTAGCCATGACCTTGCAGCGTGCCGACGAGCGTGGCGTATTCGCCGTCGCCGAGCGCTTCCGCATCGAGCCCGACATCCACGTCGAGCGTGCCGACGTGCGGCATGTCCTCGTTGGCCAGCAACAGCCACGGCACCGCGCCGCCGATGATGGCGAACTTGCCCTTGAAGCTGCCGAGGATCTGACCCATTTCGATCAGCACGGACTTGACGGCGGCGGTGGTGCGGTCGTCGTAGTCGGCGGCCGATTGCGGTTCGTGGGGAGGTGTCATCGGGACCATGGAAGTTTTTCCTGGCGCAGGTGGTCGGCGGCCTCCGCGCCACGTTCGCCGGCAATGGAGAGGTCGAGCCAGGTCTGGACCGGGCTGGTGCAGATGGCGCCCGGCGCGGGCTCGATGGTATCGGCCAGCAGCGCCGGATCCTTCGGCAGAAGGATGCTCACGTTTTCGCCCTTCAGGACCGGCGCCAGCTTGAGCGCGGCTTGCAGCGTGCGCAGGCCGTCGTCATCGGCGAAAAAATAATGGGTGCCGGTGCGGCCGTAGGGCGCCAGCCATTGCGCCGCCGAGAAGGAGGCGAAGGCCGCATGCCCGGAAGCGTCCGGGGCGCGCAGTGCATTGCGGGCTGCGTCTTCGAGCGCGCTGCCGTGCAGCGGCGTATAGAAGCGCAGCAGTTCGCCGGCCGGCGCGGTGTAGCTGTCGCGCCATGCGTCCAGCAGGGCGGCCGGCGCACAGAGCACGAGTCCGTCGTCCGAGGTGCGCGCCCATTCGCGGTCGAGCAGGCCGTTGCGGACATTGCTGACATGCCCGAGGCTGACGCCCGACAGGTCTGCCAGGTCGCTGACGCGCCACGCGCGCTCCGGCTCGCGCAGCATGACCCGCAACACTTGCGCGGATTTCGGTCTGAACAGGGACTTGAGTTCGCGTTGTTCCGCCTGCGGCTTGTCCGCCACGATGCGTTCGATGAAGACGTTGCCGAACGCTATCCGGGTGTTGCCCTGCAGGTCCAGATAGCTTGCGTGTTCCTCGCTGCACATCTGCCTGACTGCGGGCGAAATATACGGGGCGATGAACACAGGTGTGGCGCCCGGCGGATGGCGCGCGACATGACGGCGCAACTCCAGCAGCGCGGCGCGCGCGTAGCGCGGTTGACCGCTTGGCTTGAGCACGCAGATGAGCGAGTGCCGTTGGTCATTCACCGTGATCCGGAAGATGAGGTCCGGTTTCCAGTCGTCGAACTCGGAAACCGTGTCGATGCCTTCAACCCTGAGCACGGGGACGCGCGCGAGCAAGTCCCGCAAGGCCGATTTGGCTTGCTGCAGACTGGGAGCGGATTCTCCGGTGGGAAGGGGGTCTTTCATCAAATAGCCTGGTTTCAGCATTTGTTGAAAATACCATATTTACTGAAAATCCGCCAGTTTTCACTGTTTTGGCTAGTTTCAACATTTGCTGAAATCAGCCAATTTACTGAAATTCAGGTGCAAGGCCTATCGTCGTTCGTGCGTGCGTTGGCCCGACACGCGCCGTTTCGCCCGCACGAAGCCGCGGCGCGCGCACTCAATGAATCGACGAAGGGTGTTTCGCGAGCGCGGTCACCTTGACTGTCATGTACGGAAACAGCGGCAGCGCCGAAAGCAGGGTGTGCAGCTCGTCGTGCGAGTCGACGTCGAAGACACTGTAGTTCGCGTACTCGCCCACCACGCGGTGCAGTTGCTGCCACTTTCCGGAGCGCTGCAGTTCCTGCGAGTATTCCTTCTCGCGCGCCTTGATGGAATCGGCCGTGGCTGCGGGCATGTCGTGCGGCAGGTGCACGTCCATTCGTACCAGATAAAGCATGTCGTTTCTCCGGATGATTGAAGACATCCCCGCCGTTCGGGCCGCGCGCGGATGCCGTGGTGATGGAGCCGTGTTCAGGCGCGCTTGTCGCGGCGATAGAACGCGAGCTTGTCTTCGTCGATCTGCAAGCCGAGACCCGGTCCTTCCGGCAGATGCAGGTCGAAGTCGCGGTAGTGCGGGCGCGCGGTGACGATGTCGTCCTTCAGCAGCAGCGGTCCGAAGAGTTCGGTGCCCCACGCAAGCTGCGGCAACGCGCTGAAGCCGTGCGCCGAAGCAATCGAGCCGATGCTGCCTTCGAGCATCGTGCCGCCGTACAGCGAGACGCCGGCCGCGTCCGCGATGGCGGCGGTGCGCAACATGCCGTAGATGCCACCCGATTTCGCGATCTTCAGCGCGAACACATCGGCGCAGGCGTTGCGTACCAGTTCGAGCGCGTCTTCCGGCCCGGTCACGGCTTCGTCGGCCATGATGGGCACGATGAAGCGCGCCGCGAGCCGCGCCAGCGCGTCGCGCTGTTCGCGCGGCGTCGGCTGTTCGATCAGGTCGATGCCCGCCGCCTGCAACGCTTCGATGCCGAGCGCCGCGTCGGTCTCGTTCCAGGCCTGGTTCACATCCACCGTGACCTTCGCGCGATCGCCGAGCGCCGCCTTGATCTTCGACACGTGCGCCACGTCGTCACGCACGCCGCGCCGGCCGATCTTCAGCTTGAACGTGTGATGGCGGCGCTCGGCGAGCAGCATCTCGGCTTCCTCGATGTCGCGCCCGGTGTCGCCGCTCGCGAGCGTCCAGAGCACCGGCAGCGTCTTGCGCACCGCGCCGCCGAGCAGTTCGTTCAGCGGCACGCCGAGGCGCTTGCCCTGCGCATCGAGCAGCGCGGTTTCCAGCGCGCACTTGGCGAAGCGGTTGCCGCGCGCGACCTTGTTCAGCCGGAGCATCGCCGCGTTGATGTTGGTCGCGTCCTGACCGACGAGCGCCGGCGCCAGATAGGTATCGATGGTCAGCTTGATGCCTTCGGGACTCTCGTCGCCATAAGACAGCCCGCCGATCGTCGTGGCCTCGCCGATGCCTTCGATGCCGTCGCTCGAACGCAGGCGCACGATGACGAGGGTTTGCTGCTGCATCGTCGCCATGGCGAGCTGATGCGCGCGGATAGTCGGGAGATCGACCAGGATCGCTGAGACGGACGTGATGTGGGCGTTCATACCTGAAATGTCGGGAAGGGAGGGTTGCTGAAGTATTGCGCGCCCGATATTCGCCTGTCCAAGACCATCGACGTCTAGTCTCATACCCTCGAGGTATGAGCGTGTCACGTACCCCGGTCGGTGCGCGGGGTGTAGTCGATGCGTTCCTCCTCATACAGCCGGTAGATGAGTTCGAGCATCTCGCGGATGTCGCGCGACTCGTCGAGCGCGCGCATGCTCATGATGATTGGCGAGACGAGCGTCGGATCGTCGAGTTCCTGATAGCTGACGTCGTCGCGCTTGAGACCGTAGACGCTGCTCGGCACCACGGAAATGCCTTCGCCCGCCGCGACCAGACCCAGCGCGATCTGCAACTCGCGCACTTCGTAGGTCTTGCGCGGCGCGAGCCCGCGGTCCTGAAACGCGGACAGCACCTGATCCGCGTAACTGGGACGCGGCGCCTTCGGAAAGATGATGAGCGTTTCGTTGATCAGGTCGCGCAGTGCGAGCACCGGTTTGACCAGCGACAGCGGATGACCCACCGGCAGCGCGACGATCATCTTTTCCTCGCGCAGGATCACGCGGCGAATGTTGGCGTCTTCATGCCGGATCCGGCCGAACCCGACGTCGATGCGCCCGTCCTTCAGCGCGCGGATCTGGTCCATCGTCGACATCTCGTGAAGACTCAGTTCGACGGTGGCGTTTTCGTCGCGGAACCGGCGGATGATCTTCGGCAGCATGCCGTACAGCGTCGAACCCACGAATCCAACCGAAAGACTGCGTTCGATATTGCCCACGCGCCGCGTCATCGATTCCAGCTCGGAGGTCTGCGCCAGCAACTGCACTGCGTGGGAATAGAAGAACTTTCCCGTCTCGGTCAGCTTGAGCGGACGCGACGCGCGTTCGAACAGCTGCACGCCGAGCGTTTCTTCGAGCTGCTGGATCTGCCGGCTCAACGGCGGCTGGGCGATATGCAGCCGCTGCGCCGCGCGCGTGAAGTTGCGCTCTTCCGCCACCGCGACGAAATAACGAAGATGCCGCAATTCCATTTCGATACCTCCTGGATATAGCCCAATACTAAATCAGTGTTGGACCGGGCGTTCTGGCGTCGACTATTCTGCCTTCACGCTCTGTTTCAGCACCCGATCATACCTTCCGAGCATATCTGTGTCGGCGCTGGAGCAGGGGTTAACCCCACTAAAAACAGCGAGACACAGGAGCAGACATGAACGTCAAAGTGTTCGATACGAAGGAAGTGCAGGACCTGCTGAAGGCCGCTTCCAATCTCGGCGGTGAGGACGGCAATGCCCGCGCGAAGCTGATTACGCATCGCTTGCTGGGCGACCTGTTCAAGGCCATCGACGACCTCGACATGACGCCCGATGAAATCTGGGCCGGCGTCACCTACTTCAACAAGCTGGGCCAGGATGGCGAAGCCGCCTTGCTGGCTGCCGGCCTCGGCCTGGAGAAGTTCCTCGACATCCGCATGGATGCGGCGGACCGCGAAGCCGACATCCACGGCGGCACGCCGCGCACGATCGAAGGCCCGCTGTACGTGGCCGGCGCGCCGGTGCGCGACGGCGTGTCGAAGATCGATCTCGACGCCGATGCCGACGCCGGCCCGCTCGTGATCCGCGGCAAGGTGACGGGTCCCGACGGCAAGCCGGTGGCGCACGCGGTAGTGGAATGCTGGCACGCGAACTCGCACGGCTTCTACTCGCACTTCGACCCGACCGGCGCGCAAAGCGACTTCAACCTGCGCGGCGCGGTCAGGACCGGCGCCGACGGCGTCTATGAGTTCCGCACGCTGATGCCGGTGGGCTACGGC
Organism: Caballeronia sp. LZ043; assembly: GCF_031451075.1. NCBI lineage: Bacteria > Pseudomonadati > Pseudomonadota > Betaproteobacteria > Burkholderiales > Burkholderiaceae > Caballeronia > Caballeronia sp. LZ043. Next base: position 273,676 of record NZ_JARUXT010000003.1, read on the forward strand.
TGTCCGCCGCAGGGCGCGACGCAGCAACTGCTCGATGCCCTTGCACGTCATGGCAACCGTCCGGCGCACGTGCATTTCTTCGTCTCCAGCGACCAGCATCGCAAGCTGACGACGCAGATCAACATCGAAGGCGATCCGCTGATCTGGGACGACTTCGCCTACGCGACCCGCGAAGAACTGGTGCCGCACGTGGTCGAGAAGAGCGGCGGCGCGGCGCTCGGACTGAAGGACGATGCGTACCGCGAGATTGACTTCGACATCCAGCTCACCTCGCTCGTGCAGGGCAAGGACAACCAGCTGGTGGAGCGTCCGCGCGCAAGCGTCGCGGCTTGAGCGCCTCGTCTTGACGCGGCGGCGCGCGGACTGCGCGGCCGCCTTCCTACCCCGAATCAAACTTCACCGATGCAAGGGCTTCGTTCACTGAAGCCCGCATAGGGAGAGCACTCATGTCCGCCATCAACGACCGCGCCCGGCAACTGGACGATCTGCTGCAAACCGCCGTTCAGGACGACAAGGAAAGCGGCGTCTACCGCTGCCGCCGCGACATCTTCACGAACGCCGACCTGTTCGATCTCGAGATGAAGCACATCTTCGAGAGCAACTGGGTTTATCTGGCGCACGAAAGCCAGATTCCCGCGAACAACGACTACTACACGACATGGATCGGCCGGCAGCCGGTGGTCGTGACGCGCGACAAGACCGGCGAACTGCATGCGGTCATCAACGCCTGTGCCCACAAGGGCGCGATGCTCTGCCGCCGCAAGCACGGCAACAAGGGCAGCTTCACGTGCCCGTTCCACGGCTGGACCTTCTCCAACACCGGCAAGTTGCTGAAGGTGAAGGACGAGAAGACCACTGAATATCCGGTGCAGTTCAACAAGCAGGGCTCGCACGATCTGCGCCGCGTGCCGCGCTTCGAGAACTATCGCGGGTTCCTGTTCGGCAGCCTGAACCCGGATTCGATGCCGCTCGAAGACTATCTCGGCGAGACTCGCGTGATCATCGACCAGATCGTCGATCAGGCGCCGGACGGGCTCGAAGTGCTGCGCGGCAACTCGTCCTATATCTACGACGGCAACTGGAAGATGCAGATGGAAAACGGCTGCGACGGCTATCACGTCAGCACCGTGCACTGGAACTATGCCGCGACGATGGGCCGCCGCAAGGTCGAAGGCACCAAGGCCGTCGATGCCAACAGCTGGAGCAAGTCGGTGGCGGGCGTGTACGGCTTCGAGCACGGCCACATCCTGCTGTGGACCCGGACGATGAATCCGGAAGTGCGGCCGGTGTACCGGCATCGCGAGGAACTCAAGGCGCGGGTTGGCGAAGTAAAGGCGGACTTCATCGTCAACCAGACCCGCAACCTGTGCCTGTATCCGAACGTGTTCCTGATGGACCAGTTCAGCACGCAGATCCGCGTGGTGCGTCCGCTCGGCGTCGACAAGACCGAGGTCAGCATCTTCTGCTTCGCGCCGAAGGGCGAAAGCGCGGAGCAGCGGGCACTGCGCATCCGTCAGTACGAGGACTTCTTCAACGTCACCGGCATGGGCACGAGCGACGACCTCGAGGAATTCCGCGCATGCCAGGCCGGTTATGCGGGCACGACTGCGCTGTGGAACGACCTGTCGCGCGGCGCGCCGCTGTGGATTGAAGGCGCGGACGAGAACGCCAGGCACATGGGCCTCAAGCCGCTCATCTCGGGCGAGCGCAGCGAGGACGAAGGGCTGTTCGTCTGTCAGCACGAGTACTGGGTCGAGGTGATGCGCGACGCGCTGAAGAAGGAGCAAGCGGAGGTGCCGGCATGAGCTTCGATTACCAGACCATCTGTGCCGCGCTGTATCGCGAGGCGCGCTTTCTCGATGACCGCCAGTGGGACGAATGGCTCGGCTGTTATGCGGAAGACGTGACTTACTGGATGCCCGCGTGGGACGACGACGACCAGCTCACCGACGATCACGAAAGCCAGATCTCGCTGATGTACTACCCCGACCGGGGCGGACTCGAAGACCGCGTGTTCCGCATCAAGACGGAACGCAGCGGCGCCTCGTTGCCCGAGCCGCGCACGAGCCATAACGTGACGAACGTGGAAGTGCTGGCCGAGCGCGGCAACGAAGTGGACGTCCGCTATAACTTCGACACGCTGAATCACCGCTACAAGATCACCGATCATTTCTTCGGCACGATCTTCGTCACGTTCCGCAAGGTCGACGACATTCTCTTGATCGCGAGAAAGAAGATCGTGCTCAAGAACGACACCATTCGCCAGGTGCTCGACGTGTATCACGTCTGAGTTCCGCGATGAGAGACAGCACGCAGGAGGCAACATGACCAGCTTCAACATTGCACTGAATTTCGAGGACGGCGTGACGCGCTTTGTCGAATGCAAGGCGGGCGAAAAAGTGCTCGACGCCGCATTCCGCGCCCGGATCAACCTGCCGATGGACTGCTCCGACGGCGTCTGCGGCACCTGCAAATGCCGCGCCGAAAGCGGCCGCTACGATCTCGGCGACGAGTACATCGACGACGCGCTCACCGAAGACGAAAAGGACAGCGGTCACGTGCTCACCTGCCAGATGATTCCGGAGAGCGATTGCGTGATCGCGGTGCCGGCATCGTCGACGGCCTGCAAGACCGGGCAGAGCACGTTCGCGGCGACGGTCACGAAGATCGAACCGCATAACGACGCCGCCGTCGTGCTCGAACTCGATGTGGACGCCGCAGCGCCCGTGTTTCTCGCGGGCCAGTACGTGAACATCGACGTGCCTGGCAGCGGCCAGCATCGTTCGTATTCGTTCTCGTCGGCGCCGGGTGAAACGAAGATCAGCTTTCTCATCAAGAAGATTCCGGGCGGCGTGATGAGCACCTGGCTCGAATCCGCGCAGGCAGGCCACAAGGTCGAACTCACCGGACCGCTCGGCAGCTTCTACTTGCGCGCGGTGGAGCGGCCGCTGTTGTTCCTCGCGGGCGGCACCGGGCTGGCGCCGTTCCTGTCGATGCTGGAAGTGCTGGCGCGCGCGGAGTCGCAGCAGAAAGTGCATCTGATCTACGGCGTGACGCGCGATCTGGATCTGGTGCAAGTCGAAGCGATCGAGGCCTTCACCGCGAAGCTGCCGAACTTTACCTTCAGCACCGTGGTCGCCGACGCGGCGTCGGCGCATCCGCGCAAGGGCTGGGTCACGCAGCACATGCCGGCCGAGTCGCTCAACGACGGCGATGTGGACGTGTATCTGTGCGGTCCGCCGCCGATGGTCGATGCCGTGCGCAAGCATTTCGACGACAACGGCGTGAAGCCGAACAGCTTCCACTACGAGAAGTTCACGCCCAACGCCGCGCCGGTGACCGCATGAGCACGCCACGTTTCGACGGCAAGGTGATGGTCGTGACGGGTGCGGCGCAGGGCATCGGGCGCGGTGTGGCGTTGCGCGCGGCGGCGGAGGGCGCGAAGGTGCTGTTCGTCGATCGCGCGGATTTCGTCGCCGAGGTAGCAGCCGAGGCGCGGGGCGCGCAGACCGCGGGCTTCGTCGCGGATCTCGAAACCTACGAAGGCGCTGCCGCCGCGATGGCGTTCGCGGTGCGCGCGTTCGGCCGTATCGACATTCTGATCAACGGTGTGGGCGGCGCGATCCGCATGCGCCCTTTTGGTGAATTCGAGCCGGCGCAGATCGACGCGGAGATCCGCCGTTCGCTGATGCCGACGCTTTACGCCTGCCACGCGGTCCTGCCGTATCTGCTCGCTAACGGCGGCGGCACCATCGTCAACGTATCGTCCAACGCTACGCGCGGGATTCGCCGCGTGCCGTATTCGGCGGCGAAGGGCGGCGTGAATGCAATGACGCAGGCGCTCGCGATGGAATACGGCGAGCACAACATCCGCGTGGTGGCCGCCGCGCCGGGCGGAACCGAGGCGCCGCCGCGTCGCGTGCCGCGCAATGCCGCCGGCGATAGCGAGCAGGAGAAGACCTGGATGAACGAAGCGGTGCGGCAGGTCAAGGAATCGACCTTCTTCAAACGCTACGGCACGCTGGACGAACAGATCGCTCCGATCCTGTTTCTCGCGTCCGATGAAGCCAGCTATATCACCGGGGCCGTGCTGCCGGTGGCGGGCGGCGACAACGGCTGAATATCCCGAGCCGATAAGCTTGCAGCCGCTTAAGCAAAAGCACTACAAGAACACTAAAACTTTGCTTAGCCGCGCTCAGCCGCTTCGCTTGGAATTCCGTCAAGCAAGGCAAGTTCGTCTTAGCGCAGGATATCGCCGGCGCGATGCCCTGCCTCGACACCCTCTATGAGAATGACCGCGCCGCGCGAATGGTTGGTCCTGAGCGGCAGGATGACCCGATAGGCATCCGATCCGTACCACGCGCGCGCCTCGGCCAGCGACGGAAACTCGATGATGACCAGATCGCCTCGCCACTGCCCTTCGCGCACATCGGGCGGCGCGCCATGCACGATGAAGCGGCCTTCGAACGGTGCGAGCGTGGCATCGATCTCGTCGAGATAACGAATGATGTCGTCGTTCATGACGACGTCATGAAGATGCGCAACGGCATAAGCGGACATGATGGACACTCCATTAAGCGGGTATGTCCATGTTCGCGGTAAGACTGAGCGATGTCGATTACCTGGCAGGTAAAAAGCGCTCTCTCGAGAGGCGGCATTCCTCATACCATGCACAACATTTTTGAATCCCTTCGACAAACAGTAGCGGAGTCCCGATCATCTTTATTATTCTTTAGCCTTCGCAGGCAATAATCGCGAAAGCATCGAGCTTGACTTCTCAAGAACCGGAGGTTCGCAGATGAAAGGGCACTCGACGTTTGGCGTGATGGCAATCGCTTTCGCACTGTTGCTTGCCGGATGTAGCGGCGGCAGTTCAAGTTCCGATTCGGGATCTTCCACGGGCGGTGCATCGCCGGCATCGAATCCCTCTTCCGCGTCGAGCCCGACGGGTGCGTCCACTCCGTCCGGCGCCAGTTCGCCTTCGGGCGCGAGTACGCCTTCCGGCGCCAGCACGCCCTCCGGTGCCAGTTCGCCTTCCGGCGCCAGTACGCCGACAACGACGCAGCCATCAGCATCCACCCCCGCCGACGTCACTACCTATCACAACGACAACCTCCGCACTGCCCAGCAATTGAACGAAACCCGGCTGGCGCCCGCCAACGTCAACGCCAACACCTTCGGCAAGATCGGCTTCTATACGGTGGACGGCGCCGTCGACGCGCAACCGCTCTTCCTCGGCAGCGTGCCGATTGCAGGCGGCACGCACAACGTGCTCTACGTCGCCACCGAGGCGGGCAGCGTGTATGCGTTCGATGCCGACACCGGCACCGTGCTGTGGCGCGTGACGACCTTGCCGACGGGCGAAGTGCCCAGCGACGACCACGGCTGCAACCAGACCACGCCGACCATCGGCATCACGTCGACGCCGGTCATCGACCGCACGCGTGGACCGAATGGGACGATGTATGTGGTCGCGATGTCGAAGGACACGGGCGGTGCATATCATCAGCGGCTCCATGCGCTCGATATCGCCACGGGCGCCGAACTCTTCAACGGCCCCGCGGAAATCACCGCTTCCTATCCGGGCACGGGTTCGGGAAGCGTCAATGGCGTCGTGCCGTTCACGCCGGGACAGTACATCGAGCGGGCTTCGCTGTTGCTGCTCAATGGCGTGGTCTACACGGCCTGGAGTTCGCATTGCGATGCGCTGCCGTACACCGGCTGGGTCATCAGCTATAACGCGGACACGTTGAAGCAAGCCGGAGTATTGAACGTCACGCCGAACGGCGAAATGGGCGGCATCTGGATGAGCGGCGCCGGTCTTGCATCGGATGGCACGTCGGTCTATTTCCTCGACGGCAACGGCACCTTCGATCCCACCACCAACGCGCAGGACATGCCCAACAAGGGCGACTTCGGCAATGGCTTCCTCAAGGTCTCGCCGACGCCGACCCTGCACGTCGCGGATTACTTCGAGCCTTCGGATACGGTGGCGCAGTCGAACGCCGACCTCGACCTCGGCTCGGGCGGCGTGCTGCTCCTGCCGGACCTCAAGGACATCAACGGCAACGTGCGGCATCTCGCGGTGGGCGGCGGCAAGACGCGCGCGCTGTTCATCGTCAACCGTGATTCGATGGGCAACTTCGACTCCAACGGCGACCATATCTACCAGGAGCTGTTCTCGACCATCTTCGGCCCGATGTTCAGCGCGCCCGCGTTCTACAACAACACGGTGTACGTGGGTCCGGCCGGCGATCATCTGAAGGCGATCCCGGTGGTCAACGCGGTGTTCGCGACCACGGCGTCGAGCCAGAGCTCGCAGACCTGGAGCTTCCCGGGCCTCGCGCCGGTGATCTCGGCGAACGGCAATACGAACGGCATCGTGTGGGGCGTGGAGAACGGCACGGCCATCGGCATCCTGCATGCCTATGACGCGGGCAATCTCGCCACGGAGCTCTACAACAGCAATCAGTCGGGTACGCGCGATCAGTTCGGCAGCAACAAGTTCATCTCGCCGATGATCGCGAACGGCAAGGTCTATGTCGGCACCAAGACGGGCGTGGCCGTGTTCGGCCCGCGTTGATGATGGCGCGATGAACACAGGCGGGGGCTGCATCGATATAAGATCGCAGTTTTCCCACCTGTGGAGCGCTTCATGCAATTGACCCGTCTTCTGGTCCCGACCTTCGTGCAGACGCTGAAGAACTTGTCCGCATGGCTGGACAAGGCCGCCGGGCCCGACAAGGACAAGAGTGGCGAAGCGGCCGCCGGCCTCGACATGCTGATGACGCTGCGTCTCGCGCCCGACATGTTTCCGCTCGCCGCGCAGGTTCGTTTCGCGTGCTTTCAGGCCCAGGAACCGGTGTATCGCTTGCGCGGCGAAGACGTGCCGCAGGCGTTGCGGCAGGTGCGGGAGGAAGGCGTGAAGTCGAACGAAGCGCCGGGCACCTTCGCCGACGCCAAGGCGCGCATTCAGGAGGCGGTGTCGTTCCTGTCGCTGCTGACCCCGGATGCGCTCGATGACGCCGCGAACCGCCCGATCGCGCTGGATCTGCCGAACGGCGTCATCTTCGACATGACCGGCGAGGAATATGCGCGCGACTGGTCGCTCCCGCAGTTCTATTTTCATGCGGTGACTGCTTATTCGATCTTGCGCAGTCACGGCGTCGTCCTTGGCAAGCCGGATTACGTCGCGCACATGTTCCCGTATATCCGGCCCGGTACGTTGCCGCAGTCCTGACGCCTCGGCCGTTTCGATATCACGCGTACGCCGAAGATTGGGCACAATGCTTGCCTCCAAGCCTGTGCTTTGATTGAGCCCGATCCCTCCGCATGAAACCCGCCGACCCCGACGTCTCTCCCGCCCTCGAATGCCGCCGCCTGACCAAGACCTACGAAGGCGGGCGCGTGGTGCTCGATGCGCTCGACTTCGCGCTCGGCGCGGGCGAATTCGTCGCGGTGATGGGCGATTCCGGCGTGGGCAAGTCGACCTTGCTGAACCTGATCGCAGGACTGGATCACGCGGACAGCGGCGAGGTGCTGATCGACGGCTCGGTGATCTCCAGTCTCCCCGACGACGCCGCCACGCGCCTGCGCCGGCAGAAGCTGGGCTTCGTGTTCCAGGCGTTCCACGTGTTGCCGCATTTGACGCTGTTCCAGAACGTCGCGGTGCCGTTGCTGCTGAACGGCGCATCGCCCGATGCGGCGCATGCGATGCTCGCGGCGGTCGGTCTGGCGGGCCGCGACGGCGACATGCCGCGTCAGCTGTCCGGCGGCGAACTGCAACGTGTGGCGATTGCACGGGCGCTGGTGCATCGGCCGCGTTTGTTGTTGGCCGACGAACCCACCGGCAATCTCGATCCGCAGACGGCGCATGAAGTGCTCGGGCTGTTGCGTGCTGAAACGCAATCGACCGGCGCGGCGACCGTGATGGTCACGCACTCGGAAGCGGCGGCGGCCTTCGCCGACCGGGTGGTGATCCTGCGCGACGGCGCATTGCACGCTGCAACGCTGCAGCGATGAGCGGCGCCAGGATGAAGCACGGCTTCGACACGCTCGCGCGCTGGCTGCTCGCCGCGCAATGGCGCAGTCATCGTGGCCGCGCGCTGGTCGCGGTGCTGACGATCGCGCTGGGCGTCGGCCTGGGCTATGCGGTGCAACTGATCAACGGCGCGGCCTTCAACGAGTTCTCGGCCGCCGCGCGCAGTCTCTCGGGGCAGGCGGACTTGCAGGTGCGCGGCGCACAGCCTTTCATCGACGAGCAGATCTATCCGCGGCTGGCGACGCATGCGGGTGTGGCGGTCGCGAGCCCGGTGCTCGAAGTCGATGCCGCCGTGCCCGGCAAGAGCGCGCCGCTCAAGCTGCTGGGCGCGGACGTGTTTCGCGCGCGGCGCATTGCGCCTGATCTTGTCGGTGTGCCGTCGCCGCAAGCGCCGCTCGATGTGCTCGCCGGCGACGCCATCTTCCTCTCTTCCGCCGCGCAGACCTGGCTCGGCGCACGCAACGGCGCGCCCGTCGAATTGCAGAACGGCACCGCGCCCGTGATGCTGCGCATGGCGGGCGGGATCGCGCGGACGCGGCCCGGCCAGCGCATCGCCGTGATGGACATCGCCGCTGTGCAGACGCATTTCGCGCTCGAAGGCAAGCTCTCGCGCGTGGATCTGCAACTGGCGCGCGGCGTGGACCGCGAGGCATTTCGGCAGACACTGCAACGCGAACTCGGCGCGCGCTTCGTCGTGACGGAAACGAGCGATGTCGAAAGCCGCACGGACCGGCTCTCGCGCGCGTATCGCATCAACATGAACGTGCTCGCTCTCGTCGCGCTGTTCACCGGTGCATTCCTCGTCTTCTCGACCCAGGCGGCGGGTGTCGTGCGCCGTCGCGCGCAATTTGCGTTGCTGCGCGTGCTCGGCATGACGCGCGCGGCGCTCGTGCGGCAGATCATGGTCGAAGGCGCCTTGCTCGGTGTTGCGGGCGGCGTGCTCGGCATTGCGCTCGGCTTCACCGTCGCGGCGCTCGCGCTGCGCTTCTTCGGCAGCGATCTCGGCGGCGGATACTTCCCGGGCGTCGAGCCGCGCGTCGCGTTCGAACCGGTCGCGAGCGGGATTTTCCTGGCGCTCGGCATCGGCGTCGCGCTGGCGGGCACGCTCGCGCCGGCGCTCGAAGCGGCGCGCACGCGGCCCGCGCCCGCGCTCAAGGCCGGCAGCGAGGAAGCCGCGCTGACGCCGCTCGGCACGCCGTGGCCCGCGCTCGCCTGCCTCGTGCTCGGCGCGGCGCTCACGCAGGCGCCGCCGCTGTTCGAGACGCCCGTCGCCGGTTATGTGGCGGTCGCGCTGCTGCTCGTCGGCGGCATTGCGCTGATGCCGCGTCTCACCGCCAGCGCCTTCCGTCGCGCGCCGCGTTCCCGCAGCGCCGTCGCGACGCTCGCGCTCGCGCGCCTCGCGAATGCGCCAGGGCAGGCGTCCATCGCGATGGGCGGTGTGCTGTCGAGCTTCACGCTGATCGTCGCAATGGCGATCATGGTGACGAGTTTTCGCGTGTCGGTGGAAGACTGGCTCGCGCATCTGCTCTCCGCCGATCTCTACGTGCGCATGGCCTCTGGCGGCGACACCGGCGGCCTCGATCCCGCGCAGCAGGCACAACTGGCGGCGGCGGACGGCGTCGCGCATGCGGCGTTCACGCGCACGTCGAAACTGACGCTCGACGCCGCGAAGCCGCCGGTCGTGTTGATCGCACGCGAACTCGATGCCGCCGATCCCGGCGCGACGCTGCAAATGACCGGCGCCGTGTTGCCGACGTCCGCGTGGCGTGCCGACGAAACGCCGGTGTGGGCCTCGGAGGCGATGGTGGATCTGTATGGATATCGCGTCGGCGAACGTGTGACGTTACCGGTCGGCGGGAAGGACGCGCGTTTTGTCGTCGCGGGAATCTGGCGCGACTACGTGCGCCAGACGGGCGCATTGCAGATGCGCATCGGCGACTATCGCAAGCTGACGGGCGACCTGACCGCGACGGATATCGCCATCACGCTGCGCGCCGGTTCGAGCGCCGCGCAGGTGATCGGCGCGCTCAAGCGGCTGCCGTTCGGCGGCACGCTCGAGTTCTCCCAGCCCGGCGAGATTCGCGCGCGCACGCTCACCATCTTCGATCGCAGCTTCGCGGTGACCTATTTGCTCGAGGCGGTGGCGATCGTGATCGGCTTGTTTGGCGTCGGCGCAACCTTTTCGATGCAGACGCTCGCGCGGGCACGCGAGTTCGGCATGCTGCGCCACGTAGGCGTGACGCGCGCGCAAATCCTGGCGCTGCTCGCCTCCGAGGCCGGCTGGCTGACACTGCTCGGCATCGCGCTGGGTTGTCTGCTCGGCTTCGCGATCAGCCTGATTCTCGTGTTCGTCGTGAATCCGCAGTCGTTCCACTGGAGCATGTCGCTGCATGTGCCGTGGACGCCGATTGCGGTCATCGCGTGCGTGATGCTGGCGTCTTCCTGCGCGACGGCGGTGTTATCCGGTCGACGGGCGGTGTCGGTCGATGCCGTGCGCGCCGTGCGGGAGGACTGGTGATGCGCGCGTGGATCGCCGGAGGGTTGCTCGTCGTGTCGAGCGTATGCGCCGGGCAAGCGGCGTTCGCACCCGTCGTGCCGGGGCAAGGGATCGACTGGCCGCGCGACAGCGGCGCGCATCCGCCGTATCGCACCGAATGGTGGTATGCAACGGGCTGGCTCGACACGCCGGAGCATCAGCCGCTCGGCTTCCAGATCACGTTCTTCCGCTCGAATACGGGCAAGGGCGGGACGGACAGCAGGAGCGCGTTCGATCCGGCGCAACTGATCATCGCGCACGCGGCGCTGTCCGATCCGGCATACGGACGGCTCGTGCATGACCAGAACATCGCGCGGCAGGGCTTCGGTCTGGCGTATGCGCGTGAGGGCAACACCGACGTCAAGCTCGACGGCTGGCGCATGACGCGTGCGGCGGACGGCAGCTACGCGGTCGTCGCGGATGCCGCGAACTTCGCGCTCAAGCTCACCTTCACGCCGACACAGCCGCCGATGCTCCAGGGCGAGCGCGGCTATTCGCAGAAGGGGCCGTTGCCGGAGCAGGCGAGCGACTACTACAGCGAGCCGCAACTTAAGGTGACGGGCAGCGTGGTGCGGCCGTCCGCCGATGGCCGCGCGCGCGCGGCGACCGCTGTGACGGGGCGCGCGTGGCTGGATCACGAGTGGTCGAGCACGCTGTTGTCGCCGGATGCCGCGGGCTGGGACTGGCTCGGCGCGAATCTCGACGACGGCGCCGCGCTGATGGCGTTCAAGGTCCGCGCGCGCGACGGTCATGCGATCTGGGCGCATGCCGCGCTGCGCGACCGCGAGGGCCGCACGACGCAATACGGGCCCGGCGACGTGGAATTCACGCCGCTGCGGCAGTGGCGTTCTCCGCGCACCAGCACCGTGTATCCGGTCGCGATGGACGTGCGTGTCGGTGCGCTGCACTGGCGGCTGAATCCGCTGCTCGACGATCAGGAACTGGACTCGCGTGAATCGACTGGCGCGCTTTATTGGGAAGGCGCGGTGACGCTCGACGGCAACCCGCACGGGCACGGGTATCTGGAGCTGACGGGCTATGCGGGGGCGATCGGGATGGAGAAGCGGTGAGGGCGGCTCGCTCGATGTGACAGGCCGGATCGAGCCGCCGTCGCTCACACGCCCGGACTTTTGTCCGGCCGCACGTCGAGCAGATGCATGGTCTGCGTGGCGATATCGACGAACGGCGGCCCGGCCACCGCGCCGCCGAAGTGCGAGCCGCGCAGCGGCCGGTCGATCGATACCGCGATGACCACGCGCGGCGCCTTCGCCGGCACGATGCCGACGAACGACGCGCGATACTGATGCCGGTCATATCCCTTCGACGTCCACTTGTACGCGGTGCCGGTCTTGCCGGCGACCGTGTAGCCCGGCACGGCCGCCTGCGGCGCGGTGCCGTCCTTGCTGACGACGCTCTCCATCATCGTGCGCACTTCGCGCGCGACGCGCGCCGTGAACACGCGCCGGCCTTCCGGCGGTTGCTGGTTCGCGTCGCGAAGGTGGATCGACGCGCGCACGAGACGGCCATCGTTGGCAAAACTCGTATAGGCCTGCGCCAGTTGCAGCAGCGACGCCGACAGCCCGTAGCCATAGGACATCGTCGCCTGCTCGATGCGCCGCCAGTTGCGATACGGCCGCACGCGGCCCGACGAAACGCCCGGCAAACCCGCACGCGGCGCGTGCCCGAGTCCGAGCGCGCGGAAGTTGCGGTACATGTCACGCGCCGGAATCAGCAGCGCGATCTTGGTCGTGCCGACGTTGCTTGACTTCTGGATGACGCCCGCTGTCGTCAACGTGCCGAAGTTCTTGTCGTCGTGGATCGTGCGGCCGTCCAGGCGCAGGCGGCCGCCGTCGGTCGGCACGACGGTGTCGGGCGTGATGCGGTGCTGTTGCAACGCGAGCGCGATGGTGAGCGGTTTCATCACCGAGCCCGGTTCGAAGATGTCGGCGACCGCGCGATTGCGGACCGCCATGACGGTGCGGCGCGTGCGCTGGTTCGGGTCGTAACTCGGCCAGTTTGCCATCGCGAGGATTTCGCCGGTATGCGCGTCCAGCACGATCGCCGAACCCGAGCGCGCGTTGCTGCGCTCGACCGCGCTTTTCAGCGCCTTGAAAGCGGCATACTGGATCGGCCGGTCAATCGACAGTGTCAGGTCCCGGCCGTTCTGCGGCGGCGTGGTGTCGAGGGTATCGATGACCTGACCGCGCGCATTGCGCAGCACGCGGCGATGGCCGTCCGCGCCGCGCAAAGTCGTTTCGGCGAAGCGCTCCAGACCTTCCTGGCCGGTGCCTTCCGTGCCCGTGAAGCCGGTGATCTGCGCGGCAATTTCGCCTTCCGGGTAGTAACGCCGGTAATCCTCCTGCATCGACAGACCGGGAACGTCGAGACGCATCGCCCGGCCGGCGACATCGACGGGGACTTCGTGCTTCAGGTACGCGAAGCCGCGACGGGCCGCGTAGATCTTCTCGATGTCGGCCGGGGCGACGTCGAGCAGACGGGACAGCGCATCGATCTGCTGTTGCGACACATGCTCCTCCAGGTTCGATGCGTCGACGAACAGCGTGCGGGTCGGCAGGCTCACGGCGAGCGGGCGGCCGTTGCGGTCCAGGATGCATCCACGGGAGGCGTGCATCGGCCAGTCGCGCACTTGCCGCATGTCGCCCTGACGACGATAGAAAGCGTCATCCACGCCCTGCACCCAGAACGCCCGCACCGTCAGCGCCACAAACAAGGCGGCGAATGCACCGCTCAACGCCCGCGAGCGCCAGCGCGGCGGCGGTGTCAGGTTCGTGGTCTGGATGTCATGCCGCGCAATCCCGAGGTATTTCCGTACTTGTGGTTTCATGCCGCGATTATGCGGGATCGCGCTTTCGGGTGTCGAATTGAAAAGTCTGCATCCGGCGTCATCCGCCGGCAATTTCATGCAAACTTCGTGCAAAAGGTTTATTAAGGGGCAGCTTAAGTTTGGTTTAAGAAAGCTCTTTTAGTCTCGGCCGACCTGAACGTGCCGCGCAACGTGGCCGAACTCATCGCCTTTCATTTCATGCCCGCTTGCCGTTTCGCTGCGCTTTCCCCGACGATCCGCCTGTTTTCGCGGCAGATCGAATAACGCGCGCAAGCGTTCACGCCGCCCGCGGTCAAGACCGCGCCTTTTCGTTCCGGGTGATGCCCTTGCATCGCCCGTCCCCTTTTCCGCCGATGCCCTTCTCTCCCGCAACCGCCTTGCCCGGCAAGGCAGGACGAGTCTTTTTCATCTGCGCCGTCGGTTCGATCTGTTCCGTCGTGATCTGCAATTCACTCGAACACGCGCGTTCATCTTCATCAACGGTTCTCGACGATATGCCGCCCGTGTCAGTGCGGCAAAGCGCCGCTCCGGCGCCTGCCGCGCCACCGGCACCGGTCCGCACGACCGAAAGCGCCACAGTCAACCAGACCTTCTCGCAGGCCGCGCAGAGTCTGGGCATCGATGCGGCAACCATCGCGACACTCACGGACGCCTTCGCGGGCAAGGTCGACATGCGTCGCGATATCCGCAAGGGTGACACGCTGAGCGTCATTTACGACCGCAAGCCGGGCAATGAACAGGCGCAGCAAACGCCGCTGGCCGTTCGGCTGACCACTGGGTCGTCGTCGCACGATGTGTTCCTCTATCGCGATCCCGAAGGCGAGGCGCGCTACTACTCGAAAGACGGCAACAGCACGACACCGGGCTTCTCGCGTTATCCGATCGCCTTCACGCGCGTATCGTCGGACTTCTCGCGGCGCCGGCTCGATCCGGTCACGCATCGCTGGCAGAGTCACGATGGCGTGGACCTCGCTGCGCCCATCGGTACGCCGGTGCATGCGTCGGCGCAGGGCACGGTGACTTTCGTCGGCAGGCAGACGGGCTATGGCAAGGTCATCATGCTCGACAACCCCGCGCCGTATTCGACCGTATACGCGCACCTGTCGCGTTTCGCGAAGGGCATCCGCAATGGCGGGACGGTGAAGCGCGGGCAGGTGATCGGCTATGTCGGCGAGACGGGCTGGGCAACGGGCCCGCATCTGCACTATGAAGTCCGCATCAATGACATCGCGATGAATCCGCTCACCGTGGACCTGCCGAGCGATGATCGTCTGCGCGGCAAGGAGCGTCGGCGTTTCGCGAAGGAAGCAGAAAACCTGAGCGCGGAACTGAGCGGCTGATTCCCGGACGTCCCGCTCAGGCGACCAGTCCGACCGAGCGCGTCGCCGGCTTCGGCTCGCGCCGGCTGGCCGCGACCCAGCGGTTCTTGCCGGCGCGCTTGGCTTCGTAGAGGGCGTTGTCGGCGTCGCGGAGAACGCCGTCGAGTTCATCGTGATGATGGTCGAACATCGCAATGCCGATGCTCACGCCGATGCGCAAGGCCAGATCGCCGTCCGTGTGGAACGGTTTCGACAGCTCGCGAACGACTGTGTCCGCGAGCGTGAGCAAATCGTCGCGCGGCGGCGTGACGATCACGAACTCGTCGCCGCCGAGTCGCGCCACCAGCGCGCCTTCCCCCGAGAGATGCCGCAGACGGCGCGCCACCAGCGCGAGCAGCGTGTCGCCGACCTCATGGCCGTGTGCGTCGTTGACGGCCTTGAAGCCGTCGAGATCGAGATAGAGCAGGGCGGTCGGCGCACCGTTGCGCGCCCGGCCCGACTCGCGCGAACGCGCCGCCTGGAACAGGCCCGCGCGGTTCAGCAGACCGGTCAGCTCGTCGTGACGCGCGCGGCGGTCGTTTTCCTGCTCGGCTTTCATCGTCGAAACGAGCATGCCGTTCAGGCGCCACGCGGCCGCGCTCATCGCGAACAGGTAGAAGGGAATCTGCAGCAGCGTGAGCCAGAGCGTCGGCTCGCCGGCCAGCACGGCGCCAAGACAGCACGGTCCCAAGGACAGGAAGATCATCACCGCCACCAGACGCGGCGCGGCGAAATTGCGGAAGCAAATGCCGCCGACCATCGCGGCAGCCGAGAGGAACGAGAGCGTCGCGGCCACCCAGTCGCCGGACAACACCGAGACCAACGCGCCGTAGCCGACCGTCGCGCCCCACAGCGGCGCGAGCAGGACATAGGTGTCGGTCAGCGTGGACTTGCCTTCGCGTGCGCGTCGGCGCGCGATCACCAGCACGACCAGCCGGATCAGGCAGACGGCAATTTCGAGTGCGAGCCAGATGTGGAAAGCGGTGGTCGGATGGCGGCGGTCGAGCACCCAGGCCACCGCGACCGTGTTGAGCACGCCGCCCGCGAAAATCGGCAAGGTGCCGAACAGGCTGCCGACGAGCGCGACACGGATCGCGCGGGGAATGTCGGCTCCCGCGTGCAGCAACCACGTGGCCGCACGTCCGCGCGGCAATGTGAATACCTCGGTCTGATGGTCCATGTTGGATTCCGGCGTGGTCCGGCGAGGGCGGGACACTCGCGGAAAATCGGACCACATCGCAGATATCGGACGTCGAAGTCCCAAACTTTAGTGAGGAACACCCGCGCGCGCGGACTTTTATACTGACGGCTCCGAACGACAACTTCCCTCACTCCACATGGCCCTCATCAACTACATCACGCAGATCCAGTTCGATTTCGGCGCGGTGCGCCTGCTTGCCGGCGAGTGCGAGCGCATCGGCATGCGCCGGCCGCTGATCGTGACCGATCGCGGCATTCGTGCCGCCGGCCTGGTCGATACGGTGCTCGCCGCGCTCGGCGCTTCACAGCCCGCGCCGGTGTTCGACGCCACGCCGCCGAATCCGAACGAGGCCGCGGTGCGCGCCGCCGTCGCGATGTACAAGGAGCAGGCGTGTGATGGCGTGATCGCGGTGGGCGGCGGTTCGTCGATCGATCTGGCCAAGGGCGTGGCCGTCTGCGCGACGCACTCAGGCCCGTTGCAGAGCTTCGCGGTGATCGAAGGCGGGCTGGCGCGCATCACGGCGAAGACGGCGCCCGTCATCGCTATCCCGACGACGGCAGGCACCGGCAGTGAAGTCGGCCGGGGCGCGATCCTGATTCTCGACGACGGCCGCAAGGTCGGCGTGATTTCGCCTTATGTGGTGCCGCGCGTCGCGATCTGCGATCCCGAACTGACGCTCGGCCTCCCGCCGATGATGACCGCCGCGACCGGCATGGACGCCATCGCGCATTGCCTCGAAACCTTCATGGCGCCGGCCTTCAATCCACCCGCCGACGGCATCGCGCTCGATGGACTCTGGCGCGCGTGGCGTCACATTGAACGGGCGACGCGTGACGGCTCGGACCGCGTGGCGCGCGGGAACATGATGAGCGCGTCGATGCAGGGCGCGCTGGCGTTCCAGAAGGGTCTGGGCTGCGTACACAGCCTGAGTCACTCGCTGGGCGGCATCAATCCGAAGCTGCACCATGGCACGCTCAACGCCATCTTTCTGCCGGCCGTGATTGCGTTCAACCGCAGCGCGCCGACGATGCAGGATGAAGGCAAGCTGGAGCGCCTCGCGCAGGCCATGGGCCTGACTTCCGGCGATCAAGTCGGCGATGCCGTGCGCGAGATGACCGCGACGCTCGGCCTGCCGCGCGGTCTGGCGGAACTCGGCGTCACGCGCGATCTTTATCCGCGAATCATTGCCGGTGCGTTGAAGGATCACAGCCACAAGACGAATCCGCGTGAAGCATCGGAAGCTGACTATACGGCGATCCTCGACGCTTCGATGTAGGGACAGGGCGCGAGCCCTTGCATGACGGCGCTGGTGCGGCATTGCAACAAACACTTAAGGGAAAACCCTTAACTCTGTTACAATGCCGCAAAGTTTGAGGAACAGATCATGCGCCGCCATCACCAAGTCATCGAAAAAGTCGCCTTTACCTTGCTCACGCTGTCCGCTGTCGTCGATGCAAGCTACATCACCTGGGAAAAGCATCCCAACTTCCGCGAAAACGTCACCGAAATCGTCAAGCTGAGCGCCGATCTCTCGCTGGCAAATCCGGGTGTCGGCGAACCCACGCCGCTCGTGCCGCTGGCGTTCAACTAAGCTGCTTCCCACCGGCGCGACTTTTCTCGTCGCGCCCACTGCTTCAAGTCCATACCGGTTATTCGGCCCGCCGTCGCACGGCGCGCGCCGGCTGCCTTATGCTGGCGGCTTCTCGTGCCGTCGCCGCCCAGCATGTCTTCCGCTCTCCATTCCGACGTCGTTCTCGCCGACCCGCTGCGCCGCTTTGCGCGCGCGATCGGGCAGATCGTCCTTCAGCGCAACGCCGCGACCGGCGCGCTCCTCTTCCTCGCGGTGCTCAGCGCGAGTCCGCGCCTTGCATGCGGCCTGCTGATCGGCACGCTGACCGGGAATGTCATCAGCGCGATCATCGATAACGATGACGCGCCCGTCTTCCGCGACGATCTCCACGGCTTCAATGGCGCGCTCGCGGCGCTGGCGGCGTTCGCGTTCATCGGCGATGTCTCGCAGGCGGGCGCCGTCGCGATCGTCGCGGCGATGGGCGCAACGCTGCTCGCCCACAAGCTGTCGCGCGTCCTGGCCCGCTTCGACTGGCCGTTTCTATCGAGCCCAGCGATCCTGGTGACGTGGTGCTGGCTGCCGCTGTTCAGCGGACGCGGCGACACCGGCGCGATCCCGCAAGTCGCGGCAGGCGTCGTGCCGATGCTCGAAGCGGCCTTCGCGGGACTCGCGCCGATTACCTTCGCCACCGGCGCCATTGCGGGCGGACTGATCGCGGCCGGACTACTCGCGGCGCGGCCGTCGCAGGCGGGATGGGCGCTGACCGGCAGCGCGCTCGGCGCCATGTTGCACGGACTGGGCGGCGCGGGCGATGCCGTCGTGCTGTCCGGCGCGTGCGGTTTTAACGCCGCGCTCGCCGCGCTGGCGGCGGCGCCGCTCGGCAGGCGCTATGCGCTGTTCGCGATCGTCGCGGCAGTGTTGATCGAACGGCTGATTGACTGCGCCGGCATCGCCGCGCTGACCGCGCCCTTCGTGCTGGCGTCGTGGCTGACGATCGCGCTGCAACGCCGCCTGGTCCGTAGCACTCAAGCAGGAGACTCGCATGTCATTCACCCACACGCCTGAACACAGGATCGCGCAGGATGGCCCGCGCAGTGCCGCCGAAACGGCCGCGCGGGTCGATCTTGCGGCGGCCTATCGGCTCGTCGCGCTCAATGGCTGGGACGACGTCGTCTACACGCACATCTCGGCGAGCGTGCCGGGCGAGCCAGGACGCTTCCTGATCAATCCGTTCGGGCTGACGTTCGATGAAGTCACAGCATCGAATCTCGTGAAGATCGATATCGACGGCAATGTGATCGGCGAGAGCGTGCATCCGGTGAACGCGACGGGCTTCGCGTTGCACGGCGCCGTGCACGCGGCGCGCGAGGATGCAGTGTGCGTGATGCACCTGCACGTGCGCGAGGCGATTGCCGTCTCGGCTCAGCCCCATGGCTTGCTGCCGGGATCGCAGCATGCGATGCGCTTCCATGGCCACCTCGCGTATCACGACTACGAAGGCCTGGCCTTCTCGCCTGCGGAAGGCGAGCGGCTGGTGACGAGCCTCGGCGCGCATCGTGCGATGCTGCTGCGCAATCACGGCCCGCTCACGCTCGGGCGGACCGTCGCCGAGGCTTATGTGCTGATGGATATGCTCGTCAAGGCATGCGATATTCAGCTGCGCGCGCTGGCGGGCGTCAACAAGATGATCGTGCCGACACCGGATGTCGTCACGCGCACGGCAGCGCAACTGCATGATGACGACGCCATCGAGGGCGCGCTCGAGTGGCCCGCGTTGCTGCGCAGGCTGGACCGCATCGACGCGTCATATCGCGACTGAAAACCCAGCAAAGGAGAACATTGCAATGCCGACATTCAACATTCAGCTGTTCGAAGGCCGCACGACGGAGGAAAAGCGCAAGTTTGTCGAGGCGATCACGCGCACCACGTGCGAGACGCTCGGCTGCGAGCCGGGTTCGGTGGATATCATCCTGACGGATGTGAAACGCGAGAACTGGGCGACCGCGGGCAAGCTCTGGTCGGAGCAGTGAACGCGGCGCGCATGCGGCACGAGGCCGCATGCACGCGCGACACGATTACATCGAAGCCTTCACGGCGAGACGGAACTTGTGCAGCAGCGGTTCCGTATAGCCGCTCGGTTGTGTGCGACCTTCGAACACGAGTGCGCAGGCAGCCTTGAACGCGAAGGAACTGTCGAACGCGGGGGCCATTGGTTGGTAGACCGGATCGGCCTCGTTCTGCTGATCGACGACCGCGGCCATGCGTTCCAGCGTCGCCTTCACCTGCTCTTCGCTGACGATGCCGTGACGCAGCCAGTTCGCAATGTGCTGGCTCGAGATACGCAGCGTCGCGCGGTCCTCCATCAGGCCGACATCATGGATGTCCGGCACTTTCGAACAGCCGACGCCCTGATCCACCCAGCGCACCACATAACCGAGAATGCCCTGCGCGTTGTTCTCGATCTCGTTCGTGATGTCCTGTTCCGACCAGGTCGGCTTGTCGACGACGGGAATCGTCAGCAGGCCGTCGAGCAGTTCGTTCTTCTGCCCTTCGTAGTCGTGGCTTTCGAGTTCCTGCTGCACCTGTTGTACGTCGACCATGTGATAGTGCAACGCATGCAGCGTGGCGGCCGTGGGCGACGGCACCCAGGCGGTGTTCGCGCCCGCGCGCGGATGCGCGATCTTCTGTTCGAGCATCGCGTGCATGAGGTCGGGCATCGCCCACATGCCCTTGCCGATCTGCGCGCGGCCACGCAAGCCGGTGTTCAGGCCGACGAGCACGTTGTTGCGCTCATACGCGTTGATCCACTTCGACGACTTCATGTCGCCCTTGCGCATCATCGGGCCGGCTTCCATCGATGAATGCATCTCGTCGCCCGTGCGATCCAGGAAGCCCGTGTTGATGAACGCGACGCGCGCGCCCGCTGCCGCGATGCAGGCCTTCAGGTTGACGCTGGTGCGGCGCTCCTCGTCCATGATGCCCATCTTGATCGTGTTTCGCGGCAGGCCGAGCAGCTCTTCGATGCGCGAGAAAAGTTCATCGGCGAAGGCCACTTCGGCGGGGCCGTGCATCTTCGGCTTCACGATATAGATGGAACCCGTGCGCGAGTTCATCTTGTTCTTCAGGTCGTGCATGGCGCCGAGCGTCGTCATCACGCCGTCGAGGATGCCTTCCGGAATCTCCTTGCCGTCGCGGTCGACCACGGCGGGATTCGTCATCAGATGGCCGACGTTGCGCACGAACAGCAGCGAACGTCCGTGCAGGCTCAGCGTTGAGCCGTTCGGCGCGGTGTATTCGCGATCCGGGTTCATGCTGCGCGTGAAGCTCTTGCCGTTCTTCGTGACCTGCTCGGCGAGATGACCCTGCATCAGGCCGAGCCAGTTGCGATAGAGCTGGGTCTTGTCGGCGGCATCGACGGCCGCGACCGAATCCTCGCAGTCGATGATCGTGCTCACCGCCGCTTCCATCAGCACGTCTTTGACGTGCGCGGCATCGGTCTTGCCGATCGGATGGTCCGCGTCGATCTGAATCTCGAAGTGCAGGTCGTTATGCTTGAGCAGGATGGCGTGCGGCGCCTTCGCATCGCCCTGATGGCCCGCGAACTGTTCGGCGTTGGCGAGCCCGCTCTTGCTGCCGTCCTTCAGTGTCACGACGAGCGCGCCCTGTTCGACGCTGTACTTCGTGGCATCGGCATGCGAGCCGTGCGCGAGGGGTGCGTTGTCGTCGAGAAAGCGGCGTGCATAGGCGATGACCTTCGCGCCGCGGTTCGGATTGAACTGGGCGGTGCGCTCGGCGCCGTCGGTGTCGTCGATGGCGTCGGTGCCGTAGAGCGCGTCATACAGGCTGCCCCAGCGCGCGTTGGCGGCATTCAGCGCATAGCGCAGGTTCGACAGCGGCACGACCAGTTGCGGCCCGGCCTGCTCGCCGATCTCGCGATCCACGTTGGCGGTGCTGGCCTGCACATGTGCGGGCGAGGGGACGATGTAGCCGACTTCTTCGAGAAACTTGCGATAGCCGCGCAGGTCTTGCACGGGGCCGGGATGGCTGCGATGCCAGTTGTCGAGTTCGGTCTGGAGACGGTCGCGCTCGGCGAGCAGCGCGCGGTTTTTCGGGGCGAGGTCGTGAACGAGCGCATCGAAACCCTTCCAGAAGGCGGCGCTGTCGACACCCGTGCCAGGGATGGCTTCTTCATCGACGAACTTCGCCAGGCTTGTGTCGACCTGCAGACCGTGTTGTTGGATCATGTCGTTCATGGGCACTCCGGCTGAGTTGCTGTGACTCTGGGGTTTGGGGTGGGCTGGTTGTGTATGGTAGCGCGTCTTGGGGGAGGATCGAAGCGGGGTGACGGGGGAGGGGGTGTGCCTGGCGGCATGCCCTTTTGAAGATTCGACGCGAGGAGAGTGCCCGACGCGTCTCCCGCTAGAGTTTGAGTTCGGTGGCGAGCAACTCAAGTTGCTTGCCGAGCGCGGGAAGGTCACCACGGGCAGTGACCCAGACGATTCCGAGGTCGACCTTATGGTATCCGTGCGAAAGTGCATTGCGCATCTCGTACGCGGATTGGAACGGAACTTCGGGATGCTGTGTGACGAAGGTCGGAAAGTATTTGCAAATATTCCTGCAGGCTTCACCAACGACTTCGATGTTGCGTATGACTCCATCCTGAACGAGTTCATCCGCGAGAAAGTCCGTTTCGTCCAGATCGTTGATGTATCGACTGATCTATCCGATGGCCGTGAGCACATGACCCACGTATTCCGCAGGCGTCGAGGCGTCCCGGCTCATACCGGAATGGCTCCCGCGATGATTGCGTCACGCGTCCGGTCCGGCAGTGCGCCGGGTGTTAGAACGTCGACCTTTACGCCAAGAAGCTGGCGCAACTCATGGCGTATCGCGCCGATATCCAGCAACGATGTCTTCGGTGTGGGATCAATCAGCAGGTCCAGGTCGCTTCCTTCCGTGTCCTCGCCGCGCGCGACGGAGCCGAAGATACGCGCGTTTTTCGCGCGATGCGCCTCGACGACGCGCCGAATGTCATCGTGATGTCCTTGAATGGCGAGCGAAGGTTTCATAAGCGGTCTTGTCCGGGGAGCGAGCCGGCGTGAATGAAACGAAGCGCCACGCGATCGGGCGCCTGTGTATTCGAGCGCAGTCTAGCATAGCGCCTTTGCCCGCCAGCGGCCCTTGCCGGGCGCCCGACACGGCGCCCGGCAACGCCTCCCGACCCTATCCCCCCAACAAATCCTCAATCATCACCGGCAGCTTCCTCACGCGCACGCCGGTCGCGTGATACACCGCGCCGGTGATCGCTGCCGCGATGCCCGCCAGTCCGATCTCCGCAATACCCCTCGCGCCGAGTTCGTTGAACACGGTATCGGGATAATCGAGAAAGGTGACGTCCATCTTTGGCGTGTCGGCGTTCGTCGCGACCACGTAATCCGCGAGACTGCTGTTCACCGGCGCCCCGCTGCGCTCGTCGTACACCGTGTGCTCGAACAGCGCCATGCCCACGCCCATCACCACCGCGC
This sequence comes from Caballeronia sp. LZ043, assembly GCF_031451075.1. Lineage (NCBI taxonomy): Bacteria > Pseudomonadati > Pseudomonadota > Betaproteobacteria > Burkholderiales > Burkholderiaceae > Caballeronia > Caballeronia sp. LZ043. The sequence continues at coordinate 296,752 of NZ_JARUXT010000003.1, forward strand.
CCTCGATCTGGTTACGGCCCGCGCGGGGATTCAAAATCTTGCCGCCATCGATCACGGTCACCACGCGGCTCACGCGCAGCCGCGCCGTCGACGCATCCCAGGTCACTTCGGCGAAATGCGCGCCATACGAATGGATCGACCATTTCTTCTTGAGCGGATCGTTGAAACCGCCTTTCGCGCTGCCGCTGCCCGACGCCGCATGCAGCTTCGCCGCGTCGAGAATCTGCGCATACGGCACGCCGCTACCGGGCGGCTGATCCTTGCGATGCACGTGCCCGGCCGTCATCGCGAGTTCCTCGGGCTTCGCGCCGTTGAACGGCGAGCCTTCGGTCTTCGTGGCATGCGTGAGCAGCGTCTTGATGGCGCCGCGCACCGCATCCGATACCGCCGGAATCACCGAAGCCGTCGCCGCCGATCCACCCGACACCGGCCCGAGCGGCAGCGCCGTATCGCCGAGACCGACTTCGATCTTGCCGAGCGCAATGCCCGTATGTTCCGCGACCAATTGCGCGAGGATCGTATAAGTGCCGGTGCCGATGTCCTGCGTGCCGCACGCAATGCGCGCGGTGCCGTCGGCGCGCAGGTCGACGGTCGCGTCCGCCGAGAAGCGCAAGCCCGGCCAACTGCATGCGCCCAGGCCCCAGCCGAGCGTGAGGCCGTCACGCTTCATCGAGCCGACTTCCGGCGTGCGCTTGCTCCAGCCGAACTTCTCCGCGCCGGTGGTCAGGCATTCCACGAAGTGTCGCGATGAAAACGGCAGGCCGCTGCTTTCATCGACCTTGGGCTCGTTGCGCAACCGCAGTTCCACCGGATCGATCTTCAAAGCGACAGCCAATTCGTCCATTGCACTCTCGAGCGCATACAAACCCGGCACCGCGCCGGGTCCGCGCATCGACGTGGGCGAGCCGACGTTGCGCTTCACCGTGCCACCCGTAACGCGCAGGTTCGGCACGCTGTACATCGACGGCGTGGCTTCGCCGCAATCTTCCGCGTACTCGTCGGCAAGCGCCGCGTGATTCACGAAGTCATGCTGCAAGGACACGAGCTTGCCGTCCTGTGTTGCGCCGAGCCGGACGCGCTGCTGCGTGGTCGGTCGATGGCCGACGTTCTGGAACATCATCTTGCGCGACAGCACGAGCTTCACGGGCCGTTCGAGCTGCCGCGTCGCGGCCGCCGCGAGCAGCGAATGCGGCCACATCCACAGCTTGCCGCCGAAGCCCGAGCCGAGATAGCGCGAGATCACCCGCACCTTCTCCTTCGGCAGGCCCAGCATCTGCATCAGCGCGCCCTGATGATTCGAAACGGCCTGGCTCGTCTCATAGAACGTATAGCCGTCGCCGTCCCAATGTGCGACGGTGGCGTGCAGTTCAATGGGGTTGTGCGTCTCGACCGGCGTGACATAGGTCTCGTCGATCTTCACCGGCGCGCTGTCGAACGCCATGTCCGGGTCGCCGCGTTCGCTGTGCGTGTCGAGCTTGCCGCCGTCATCGAGCGCGGCGCTGACGTCGTGCGGCGTCCTGTCGTAACCCACTTTGACCGCCGCTGCTGCGGCGCTCGCGGCCTCGAAGGTATCGGCCACGACGAGCGCCACATACTGCCCGTAATAGCGAATGATGTCGTCGTCGAACGGCGGCCGGTTTTCATCGACCATACCGGTCTCGATCGAACCGCCCGCGAGCCGATAAAAGCGGCCGATATTGCCGCGATGAAGAATCAGCTGCACGCCGGGCATGGCTTGCGCGGCGGCGAATTCGAGCGACGTGATCCTGCCGCTCGCAATGATGGCGCCGACCGGCACGGCAATCAGCATGCCGGGCAGATCGACGTCGGAGGTATAAGTCGCGCGGCCGCAGACCTTCAGCGGTCCGTCGATGCGCGACTGGGGCCGTCCGATGACGGACGGCGTGGTGTCGGGCGCAGTGGACATAGTCAGGTTTCCTCGGTCGGGTTCATGACGCTTGCGTGACGAGCTTGAGCGTATGCACGATGCAGCGCTTCGAAAGCTCCACCTTGAAGCCGTTCTCGCTTTGCGGCTTGGCATCGGCGAGCGCGGCATCGGCGGCGCGGCGGAAGGTCGCCTCGTCGGGCGCCGCGCCCTGCAACACCTGCTCCGCTTCGCGCGACCGCCACGGCTTCGTGCCGACGCCGCCGAGACCCACGCGCGCATGTTCGATGCGCCCGTCCTTCAGCGCGACCACAATCCCCGCCGACGCCAGCGCGAACTCATACGATGCGCGATCGCGCAGCTTCAGATACGCCGACCGCGCGCCTTGCGGCAGCGGCGGCACGGTGACGTGCGTGATGAGATCGCCGGCGTCGAGGACGTTCTCGCGATCGGGCGTCGTGCCCGGCGTCAGGAAGAATTCGTCGACGGGAATCGCGCGCTTGCCGCCCGTGCCTTCCACGTGAATGGTCGCTTCGAGCGCCTGCAACGCGACGCACATGTCCGACGGATTGCTTGCGATGCACGCTTCACTCGTGCCGAGTATCGCCATCATCCGGTTGAAGCCCTGCATGGCCGAGCAGCCGCTGCCCGGTTCGCGCTTGTTGCAGGGCGAGGCGGTATCGCGGAAATACACGCAGCGCGTGCGCTGCATGATGTTGCCGCCGGTCGTCGCCATGTTGCGCAGCTGCACCGACGCGCCCGCGAGCACCGCCTGCGACAGCACCGCATAGCGTTCGCGGATCAGCGCGTGATGCGCGAGGTCCGAATTGCGCGCCGTAGCGCCGATGCGCACGCCGCCATCGTCCGTTGCCTCGATGGCATCGAGCGGCAGGCGGCTGATGTCGATGACGCGCATCGGCCGCTCGACGTTGAGCTTCATCAGGTCGAGCAGGGTCGTGCCGCCTGCGAGAAAGCGCACTTCGGCGCCTTGCTGGGCCGTATGCGCGAGTGCGCCGCCATTGATCGCGTCGCGCATGTCGCGCGCGCGGGAGAGCTGGAACGTTTCCATGATGCTCTCCTTATTTGGCCGGGGTCTTGGCGACGCGCACCGACTGGATCGCCGTGACGATGTTCTGATAGGCGCCGCAGCGGCACAGGTTGCCGCTCATCGCTTCGCGCACGTCCTCGTCGTTCGGACCGATGGGCTCGTCGAGGAGCGCGACCGCCGACATCAACTGGCCCGCCGTACAGTAGCCGCACTGATAGCCGTCGCATTCGACAAAGGCGGCCTGCAACGGATGCAGCGCTTCCACTTCGCCAATGCCTTCGATGGTCGTGACGGTGTCGCCATCGCACGCGGCGGCGAAGCACAGGCATGAGTTCACGCGGCGTCCGTTGACATGAACGGTGCACGCGCCGCACTGGCCGTGGTCACAGCCTTTCTTCGTGCCGGTCAGATGCAGATGGTCGCGCAGGGCGTCGAGCAATGTCGTGCGCGGGTCGAGCGACAGCGTGTGACTACGGCCATTCACGGTGAAGGTGACGCTGGCAGGGGCGGCGGGAGTCCGGACCGGCGCCAGTGCTTCGGTGCGGGCCGAATTGGGCGTGTCTGCGTGAATGGTCTTGGATTGGGGGACAGGGTGTTGTGGCATCGAGCATTCTCCAGGGGTAGCGCATGGAAGCTGCACTGCATGGCTAAGACGGTCCGGGCAGGCGGCAAGGCGTGAGAAGGCGAAGATGGAGCGAGAGCGTGACGGCGCGCGTCAGGCGGAGCGCGGACAGCCGGGGAAGAGTCTGCACAGGGCGCGCAGGACTTCATATGCCGCAGGGACGCGTGTGAAGACGCTCAAGCCAGTATAGGCAGCGGACGCGAAACTTTCTTCATTGCAAGCTTCCATGCGCTGCCGGTCTTGCGCAGGCGCACGAAGCATGCCCGAAGCAGCGCTTCAGTGCGGGAACACGGCGCGAACGAAGAGATAAAAGAGGTAGACGCCGACCGTCGTGAACGCGACGAGCGCCACGAGGACGAGGAACAGGCGCACAGTCATCTGCATGGCGTCAGTCCAAAAAAATGGCCGCTTGCGCGGCCGGAAGGAGGGGTGGATCGGTCAGACTTCAGGCTAACGGCGCATCCTTAAGTCAGACTTAAGTGCGCTGCCATTTCGGGCGGGCCGGGCCATTCTCCTTCCTTTGCGAACTCGATGCAGCAGACTTACCTCAATGCTTCGCTATAGCGATCGCGCAGCGGAATGATCGTCAACAGCGCCACCGCGCTGCCGAAGATCACGTAGTAGCAAATCGAAAGCGGGTCGCCGGTGCTCATCGTGAGCCATTGCACGATGGCCGGTGCAAAGCCGCCGAAGATCATCACCGCGACGTTGTAGCTCACCGAGATGCCGGTCGACCGCACGCTGGAGGGCAGCAGCTCCGAGATGAACGCCGGATAGCAGCCCTGGAAGATGCCGAGGTAGGTCATCAACAGCGCCTGGCAGACGATCAGCATCGGCAGGCTTGGATGCGCGGTCAGCACCGCGAAGATCGGATACGCGGTGAGCAGCGACAGAGCCAGCGCGGTCAGCATCAGCTTCTTGCGGCCGATACGGTCCGACAGGCGCCCGAAGAACGGGCAGCACACGAGATACACGAGCGCACCGATGGTCGAGCTGATGAGGCCGTCGGTGAGCGCCATGTGCAGCACGCGGGTGGCGTGGGTCGGCAGATAGAGCAGGAAGATATACGTGCCGATGGTGCCGAACACCGTCAGGCCGAAGCCCGCGAGCACGGAGGTCCAGTGCTTGGTGGCCGTGTCGCGGATGGGGCTTGCACTCAGTTCGTTCTTCTGCGCCTTCTCGACGAACACGGGCGACTCGTCGAGCTTCGAACGCAGATACAACCCCACCGGCACGATCAGCAACCCGACCACGAACGGCACGCGCCAGCCCCAGCTATTGAGATGCTCGGGGCTCAGCGTGCGTGTCAGCACCGCGCCGAAGAACGAGCCGGCGAGACTCGCGGCCGCCTGCGCGACCATCTGGAAGCTGCCGAAGTAGCCGCGCTTGTCGGCGGGCGCGTATTCGACGAGAAAGGCCGTCGCGCAGCCCACTTCGCCGCCTGCCGAGAAGCCCTGGATCAGCCGGCCCAGCAACATCAGCAAGGGCGCGGCGATGCCGATGGCCGCATAGGTCGGCGCGAACGCGATGATCGCGATGCCGACCGCCATCAGCGAGATGGTGAGCGTGAGCGCCGACTTGCGTCCGACGCGGTCCGCCACGGCGCCCAGCACGATGCCGCCGAGCGGCCGCGTCAGGAAGCCGACGCCGAAGGTGGCCCAGGTGGCGAGCAGCGAGATGGTGGGGCTGGTGGCGGGGAAGTAGAGCTTCGAGATGATGACGGCGAAGAAGCCGTAGACCATGAAGTCGAACCATTCGAGCGCGTTGCCGATGGTCGACACGACGATTGCTCGTCGGCCGGACAGGTTGAGCGCGGCGTTCTGTTCGGCCGCGTGGGCTGCAGGAAGTACGGTGCTCATCGAATGCACTCCGTGGGCGTGGGGCGATTGATCAAATGCCAGACTTTATTGGCCGACGACAGCCGTGTATCCGGCCTGCACCGGGTAGGCGAGCAGGCCGCTGCAACCCTCAAACATTACGCCTGGCTAAAATAAGAAAATATAGAATTTCTGAACTGACACTCAAGGAAACCTGATTGAACGATCGGGTTTGTCCCTAGCCACGATGAGCAACATCCGCTTTCTGCGCACCTTCATTGCCGTCGCGCGCTACGGCTCCTTCGCTGCCGCCGCCGAAAAGGTCGCCCTGACCCAAGCCGCCGTGAGCATGCAGATGCAGTCGCTCGAAGACGATCTCAAACGGCCGCTGTTCGATCGCGTGGGACGGACCAACCGCCTGACGAGCATCGGCAAGCAGGTGCTGCCGCAGGCGGAGCGCATCGTCGCGCTCTACGACAGCATGCGGCACACCGGCCTCGATGACGAGATCGCCGGCTCGGTGTCCATCGGCGCCGTGGATTCGGCCATGGGCGCGCTGGCATCGGTCGTTACGGAATTGAAAGGTCAGTACCCAAAGCTCGATGTGCGTCTCTTCACCGGCAAGGCGCTCGCGCTCGCGCCGCAAGTGGAGGCCGGCGAGATCGATGCGGCCGTGATCGTCGAGATGGCGGGCAAGACGCCGGCCAGTCTCAACTGGACGCCGCTCTATTCGGAGCCGCTGGTCGTGATCGGCTCGCCAGGCGGCACGGCTTCGAGTGCCGCCGAGATGCTGGCCAGCCGGCCGTTCCTGCGCTTCGACCGCGCGCAGCGCACCGGCGCGTTGATCGAGCGGGCGCTCAGGCATAACCGGCTCGTGGTGAACGAGTTCCTCGAACTGAATTCGCTGGAAGTGATCGTGGAACTCGTGCGGCAGGACGCGGGCGTGTCGGTGGTGCCGCTGCTCGAATACGGCTCGTGGGCAAGCGACCCGGCCTTGCGCGTGATGCCGCTTGCACGGCATACGCCGCGCCGTGTCGTCGGCATGCTGGAGCGCAAGATCCACGACCGGCATGCGGTGATGAGCGTCGTGCAGGAACGCATCAGGCTGCGTTCGCATGGCGCCATGCCGCTTGCGAACGGGACATGACACCCAAGCTTTGCTTAAGTGACGGACAAGAAATATCAGCTTTCCCTGTGAATTGCGGCCACTGACAATGCTCGGGCAAAGTCGCATGTCCAACCATCACTGAAGAGGAACGCATGTCGATCATTCCCGAGATCGCCGCAAGCCGCGCAGAGATTCAATCCATTCGCCGCGATATCCACGCGCATCCTGAACTCTGCTACGAAGAAGCCCGCACTGCCGAGCTCGTCGCGCGCACGCTTGAAAGCTGGGATATCGAAGTGACGCGCGGGCTGGGCAAGACGGGCGTGGTCGGCGTGTTGAGGAAGGGCAGCGGCAAGCGGGCCATCGGCTTGCGCGCCGACATGGACGCGTTGCCTATCCCTGAACTGAACACCTTCGCGCATGCGTCGCGCCATGAGAACAAGATGCATGCGTGCGGTCACGACGGCCACACCGCCATGCTGCTCGGCGCCGCGCAATATCTCGCGAAGCATCGGGACTTCGACGGCACGGTGGTCTTCATCTTCCAGCCTGCGGAAGAAGGCGGCGGCGGTGCGAAGGCGATGATCGAGGATGGTCTGTTCGAGCGCTTCCCCGTCGATGGCGTGTTCGCGCTGCACAACTGGCCCGGCATGCCTGCGGGTGAATTCGGCGCGCGCGTCGGCGCGACGCAGGCGTCGAGCAACGAGTTCGAGATCCGCATCGAAGGCGTCGGCGCGCATGCCGCGATACCGCACGACGGCGTCGATCCGGTGTTCACGGCCTTGCAGATCGGCACGGGCTTGCAGAGCATCGTGACGCGCAACAAGCGCCCGGTCGATGCCGCCGTGCTCTCGATCACGCGCATGCAGGCGGGTTACGCGATCAACGCGATACCCACCACCGCGACGCTCGCCGGCACGGTGCGCACGTTCTCGACCGAGGTGCTCGACCTGATCGAGACGCGCATGAAGGAGATTGTCAGCGCGACGGCGGCGGCGTATCGCTGCAAGGCCGAAGTCAGTTTCCTGCGCAACTATCCGCCGACCGTCAACACCGAAGCCGAAACGCAGTTTGCGCTGGGCGTGATGCGCGACATCGTTGGAGCGGAGAAAGTGAACCCGAACGTCGATCCCACCATGGGCGCCGAGGACTTCTCGTACATGCTGCTGGAGCGGCCCGGCTGCTATGCGTATATCGGCAATGGCGTCGGCGCGCATCGCGAACACGGGCACGGCATCGGTCCATGCATGCTGCACAACAGCAGCTACGACTTCAACGACGAACTGCTGCCGCTCGGCGCCACCTACTGGGTGCGGCTCGTGCAGGCGTTTCTCGCGCGTGCCTGACCAGGAGAGCGCACATGTTTTCATCGACCTATCGCGAGGCGCGACAGCGTTTCCTCGACACGGCCGCCGAACGCGGGCTGGCCGTGGATACCCGCGTGCTGGAGGGCGTCGCCGGACTCGAAGGCGAGCTGCTGGCGACGGATGTCGTGCGCATCGGGCCACGCTCGGCGCGGCGCATGCTGGTGCTGACCTCGGCGACGCATGGCGTGGAGGGCTTCTGCGGCTCGGGCGCGCAGATCGCCCTGATGCGCGACGACGGACTCGCTGCATTGGTGAAGCAACTCGATGTCGCGTTGCTGCTCGTGCATGCGATCAATCCCTATGGCTTTTCCTTCCTGAGCCGCACGACGGAAGGCAATGTTGATCTGAACCGCAACAGCATCGACTTTGCTGCGCCCTTGCCGCAGAACCCGGGATATGCGGAACTGCACGAGCTTCTGATTCCGGCAAGCTGGCCGCCTGATGAGGCCAACGTGCAGGCCATTCGCGGCTATATCGAAGAGCGCGGTGAGTGGGCGTATCAGCAGGCAGTGACGACGGGCCAGTACACACATCCGCAAGGCCTGTTCTATGGCGGTGCGGAGACCGCATGGAGCACGCGCACGATGCGCGAACTGCTGACGGAGTACGGCGAGGGCTGCGCATCGATCGGCTGGATCGACTTTCATACGGGACTCGGGCCGAGCGGTTTCGGCGCGAAGATTTGCGTGGGGGATGTGCCGCGCGCGCGTCGCTGGTGGGGCGCGGACGTGACGAGCCCCGCGGACGGCACCTCGATTGCGGCGGATATTGCCGGACCGCTGCTCGATACCTTGCGGCAGACGTGTCCGCGTTCGGCCAATGCGTCGATCGCGGTGGAGTACGGCACGGTGCCGCTCACCGAGATGCTCGACATGCTGCGCGCGGACCAATGGATGAGGCAGCATGCCGATGCACCCGATGCCGTGAAGCACGCGATCCGCCAGCAGATTCGCGCGGCTTTTTATATCGATGACGATGTCTGGCGCGGCAAGATCCTCGGACAGGCGCGCGCGGCGGTGTTGCAGGGGCTGTACGGTCTGTCGCGCGAGGCCTGACTACGATGGGGCCGCACTTATGGTGCGGCCCCGCGCGTCACAGCGACATGCAGCCTGCCAGGATCACGCGCCAGCCGGGCTGTTCCGGCTCATGTTCGGCACGCTGTCCGTAGATTTGCAGGATCAACTGGCCGTCCCTGGCGAATGCTTCGAAGCTCGTGACGTAGCCGCAGTCGGAAGGCTTGCTCACGATCCAGCAGCGTTCTATCTGCTCATGCTCCACGTGCAGACGATATTGTTTGTTCATGACGTTGAGGTACTGAGCGTCCTTCATCAGCTTCTCGACCTTGCCCGTCGATATCTGCACGCAGCCCGCATTGCTGACGAAGATCGCGAGGCTCACGTCCCGCAGCTTCGATTCCGTGAGCACTTCCATCAGTGAATCGGCGGCGACTTCGCGCGCCAGATCGGACTCCACGCAGCGATAGAGTTCCTGCCGGCTCTTGCCGTGCTTGCGCATCAGCAGATAGAAGTCGTGCGGATCGGTCATGGCGCGCCATTCCTCGCTGATGGATTCATCGGACGCACTGGGAAGGCCATGCGGCATGGCGCGAGGAGAGACTGATTCAACGCGCGCCGTGACGCTCTCGTCCGTGCATCGATGCCGCTCCACGAGTGCCTTGAACGCCTGCATGTTCGTATCCTGCGTCGCATAGATCTTGTGCACCGCCTTGCCGGCTTCGTCGAAGATCTGGATGGACTCGAGCGTGCGGTTGGGCTTTTCATCGCGCAGGAAGAAGAAGTGCTTCCAGTGACGGAAAAAGATTCGCAGATCAAGACCGCCGGGATTGAGAACCAGACCCGCTTCGGCCGACACGCTCATTTGCCGATAGCCGTTCAGATACTGATTCGTGAACGCGCCCGTCTGAACGCTGATCGCATGTTCGTTTCTCGTAATGCCGCGCACTTCGCCGCAGGCTTCGAGCGCCGCGATAAACGCCTTCACGTCAGGCACGCTCAGCGCAATGGCATCCATGCCGACGCGTGCGCGCATCATCGTCAACTCGTCGATCTGCATATCCCGGGCGATGTCATACGCATACTCGTTTGGGATCCTGTCTTTCACTGCGTTGATGATTTCGTTCATTGTCTCTCCTTGGTCATGACGGATGACAACGAGATTACGCTCAAGGACGTGACTGAGGGTTTCATTCAGCGCCTTGCTTGACGAAACTTAAAAGGCTCGCGCTAAGTTGCTTAAAGACAAGAAAAGAAGTTTTTTCGAAATGTCTCAAACCTGCTTAAATGCTAAGCAATCTGCTATTGCTCGTCATTGCGAAGGGCATAAGAATGAATGGCTGAAAGGAAGTTGATAGATGAACTTCTTTAAGCGGCCGCAAGGTCTTCCATTCCCGTCTGGAGCAACTCATGCAGCTCATTTCCCGTCTGATTCGAATCCTTTCCGTGACCGCTACGGCCGGCTCGGCGCTGATGGTCCTGTCCACCGCTCATGCCAATACTCCGGCTGCCGCCGACGTCGCCGCGCAAGCCGAGCCCCAAGCCCACACGCTCGACATGAAGGCAACCGTCGTGAAGGTTCACGCTGATACGAGCAGCGTCGAGGTGAAGGGTCCGAAGGGGCGCGTCGTGGTCATCGACGTGGATCCGGCCGTTGCGGACGTGAAGAAGCTCAAGGCCGGCGACGAGGTCCACGTGTCCTATCGCGGCGCCCTGCTGATTTCCGCAGATCCGGTGGATCCGAAGGCTGCCGAGTCGCGCGTGATCGCCGACCAAACCGCGCCGGCTTCAGACGGTGTCGTCGTGAAGAAGCATGGCGTGCAGGTGGTGGCGGTGGTCCAGAAGATCGATGCAGCCGCGCGTGAAGTCACCCTGGCCGGTCCGAAGCACACGGTCACGGTGCAGGTGGCGCCCGACATGCCGCTCGACAAGATCAAGGTCGGCGACCGTGTCACGGCCACCTATGTCGCGGCCACCGCCATGAACGTCACGCGCGGGGGGCACGTGGTCAAGTAAGCGTGTGAGGGCGCGTTGCAGCCGGCGTCACATGTTGGTCCAGGACGAGCACCAGCCGCGTCCGGCCACGAGCTTGTCGCCGAACAGCGTGCAGTCACCCCATGCATCCGTCGCCTTGCCCTGGAACAGCGAGCAGTTGGCGCAAGTCTGGTCCGCCGCGTAGTTCGCGTACTTCTTCTTGTCGACCTTCGCGGCGTTTTCCGTGTAGCCGACGGCCACCGCGGCCGGGTCGGATTCGCTCAAACGGGCGGCATCGGCCCGGACACGCGTGAGCCACAGCGCGGGCAATGCACCTGCGCCGGCAATCATGAAATTACGACGGCTAATGGGTTTCATGGTGAACCTTGGTTTGTGTGGGGAGGTTCCTGCGCGCCAGTTTTTCCAGTCTTTTCCAGCACTTGGCGGCAAGCGTTTGCGAATCATACGGCCGGTCGTTTTTTTGTGAAGGCCTTGAAGCCATTCTCATGTAACGCCCAGGCTACGTCGCTTGATCCGCGTGCTGCTAAACCTTTGCGCGCCGCTGCCGTAATCAGGCCAGAACGCGTTTGCAACTGCGTGAATCATGCCCGCGGCAGGCTTGCCTGCGGATCAATTCGAAGGAGAAGAACCGTGAGTGGAATGGACTGGATGATGGCAAGCGTGTATCTGACGGGACTCGTCGGCAGCACGTTGTTCATGAGTGCGCTGGCGCGGCGCAGCCTGAATCGGGTGGAGGAACACGGCCACTAAGTCTTTCAGTTTGCTTGTATCAAGCTTCTTCGTTATCTGAATACCGCCTTTCCGCAGGCGGCGCAAGATGTCTCGGGGGATAGTCCCGCACAAGCCGCAAAAACAAACACGCCGGGCGATCGGCTCGAAAGCCCATCGCCCGGCGCGTCATTTCAAAGCTTGCAGCGTCTTAATGAAACAGCTTGACGGCCTGCGTCAGGGTATTCGTTACGCCCCATGCAGGCGGGATCAGTACATAAGCCCAGAACAGCACCAGCAGTCCCTTGTTCGACGAACTGCCTTGCTGGATATCGTTACGCGAATTCATTGCGAATCTCCTTTCTTCAGTCTCAGCTCGCGGTCTGCGCCGACGTGTTCATGTGATGCTTTTCGTGCACGCGCGTCACGAGCAGGTTGCAGACGAAACCGATCACGAGCAGGACAGCCATGATGTGCAGCGTCATCGTGCAGGCATCCGCGCCGGTAACGCCGTGAGCGACCTGACAGGCGCGCACATAGTTGACCAGCACTGGACCGGCGATGCCCGCCGCCGCGACTCCGGCAGTTCTTGTGGGCTCGGTTGAAAACTATCGGTGAGGTCCCATTCGGGATCCAGATTTGACGGTGGTTTCATGGGCTTACCTAAGAGTTGTCTCATTTTGAACCGCGCTAAATTCGTTCGCCGACGTGCATCATGATTGTCGAGGATGGTTGAAGCATCCACTTGGCATGCGCCTTACTATGAATTTCGAAAGATGGTTCCAATGCCTTCATTCAAAGCAATATGACAGGTTGGAATGTTCGATGTACGCACATCGGCGTGGAAATCAGCGAAACGGCTCTTGACGCATGCCACAGTAGTCCAATTCATTGACGGAGCATATCTCGTGAGTTCAGACAACAGTTACCCAGGCGTTTATATCGAAGAAGATGCAACACCCACGTTGTCGGTTTCGACGCTTCCCACCGCAGTTCCATTAATCAATATGGATAGCGACATTACAGAAATATTGAAGTTCAACAATATCCTGGATCTTTACGAGAAATTTCCGCCATCTGGAACGTACGACACTGCCCTAGCTGGTTTGCGTGCCTACTTCGAATGTGGGGGAGGGCCTTGCTATGTCACGGGATGGAAGACTTTCACAGATGCCATCAAGACCTTGGGGAATCGCATCACGCTTGTGGTTGGCAACTACCACGGAATCAAAGATGAGGTGTATACCCTGCTCGAAGATCGCAGCAAATGTCTATTTGCCATCCTCGATGGACCCGCCGTCCACATTAAAAAGAGCGATCTCAATACGTACCAAACGAGTGCTTCCGCCGCAGTCTACTATCCCTATCTCAAAGTTGGATGGACCGATGTTGACGTGCCTGCAAGTGCTGTCGCCGCAGGGCTCTATTGCAAGAATGATCGAACACGAGGCGTGTGGAAGTCGCCCGCCAATGTTCCATTGCCGTCGGGGTACACACCGAAGTACACCGTAACGGACACGATCCAGGCCGACTACAGCACCGGCAAGGCCGTCAACATGATTCGAAAAATTGACGAACGGGGTTCGGTGATCTGGGGCGCCCGCACCCTGGACGATAGCGACGACTGGAGATATGTCTCGGTGCGACGTTTGTTCAATAGTGTCGAGCGCGACTTGCGATACGCACTTGGTACGATGACGTTCGAACCAAACAGCCCACTGACCTGGGAGAAGGTGCGCTCCGCGGCAACGAGCTATCTGCATCGACTGTGGAAGCAGGGCGGTCTGGCTGGTGCTTCCGAGAATGAGGCATACTTCGTGCAAATCGGCAAGGGAGTCACGATGTCTGACGAAGACATCAAGCAAGGGAAGATGATCGCGAAAATCGGGCTTGCCGCCGCGCGACCAGCCGAGTTCATCGTGCTGCAATTCACGCAAAACATGGCACAAGCTTGAGGGACCGTGCGTTTCACATGTTGATGCTGGTTGAGTTTTTTGAAACATCGACGCGATGCATCTCAACGTTGCTCGCAGAAGCGCGGTGGTCGCATCCTGTGAAGGGAAGCGGCCGAGTGCATTGGCAAATGACGGAATTGAGCATGCAGGCTCTGCTTTGAGTCCGTCCCTGGAGCACCTGTCTCACCCCAGTGCGCCAGTCAATCGAAACGGCGCGACGCCCCGACTCCCCTTCGCTCATCGCTTTAGACGGTTCGTGATATTGTGGAATTCAGTTCGAGCGTGTCGCAGGTCGGGGCCGAACTCGGCGCAACGGCGTAGACCGTGCGCAGGTTCGTTCGTGGCAGTGGATGACCACTTGATCAAGCTCCGCTCATCGCGATGACGTCTTGGCGAGCTGACGGCACCACTACCGCTGGCATCGCACTCACCTCTTCATCGGCAATGTCGTACGAATGGCAAGAATTCACAAGGCGACAAGCGACCTGTTGAAGCTTCACCACCAAGTCGCATCCGGCGAGACGGACAGCCACACGCCATTCGTCCAGCACGCCTTGCTGCTTTCCCAACCCCGACGGTAAATCGCCGCACTTCCGATATCGCAAGAGCTGACCAAGCTCCGCAGTCGACACGATCGCGTCCGGTTCCCGGAATACGGAATCACCGTCGACCAGGGTGGGCACGCGGCCCGTCAGATTCATGGCGAGATAGCTGACCTCGTTGTTCGGCGGTATTGGAGGCGGGCGTCGATGCGGTCCGAGGGAAGATCCAGCTCTTCAAGGCATCACAGGACTTTCTGCACGTTTACCGAGATGGCTCAGCACTGGCATGCTGTTGGAATACCTTCTATGCGGGTCATCCGGGCAGGAGGGGCAAAGGCTGATCTGAGGAATCAAGCGACACTGAAACCAAAACGACGCGCGGAGCGGACGGCTACACCGAATCGCGTCCGAGCATCGCGTCAGAGAAGCTGATTCGCGCGCTGCTATTGCAAGTGCCGTATTCGATTCGAAGCGAACGCATTCTGACGGAGCAAATCTTCTATGACATGCTGTTTCGCTGGTTCACGACAAAGCATCGCTCCGGTGCCGCGATTCTACAGTTTCGCCTGAGCGTCGGTGCTGATTCATGCGTATCGTTGCTACGTTTCTCGCAATACCAGTTCTCTTGAGAACTGCCGCCACCATCAGCCGACGAGTCGTTATCCGATCCGCTCCGATCCGGTCCTGGGCACGAAGCTCTTGTGCCCAACCCAAGCCTGAATGAGTGTGTCATCGACACCGAAATGCTCTCCCGACAGATGACCGCGCACGCGTGTGGTCTCCACCGTCACGTTAAGCAGACTGGCCGTATCGAGGTCTGAAGCGCGTCGACCAATTCCTTGTGTTGACTCAGGCACCCTACAACCTGACGCGTATGCGAACGCTGGCTGCTCGGGCGGCATGAAAGCAGACTCGGAGAGGAATGCGAGATCAGCAGCACCTGAATCAACAAAGTTCGGCGTCGTTTTCAGTTGGGGCTCTACGTCGCTGCCTCGTTAGAATGAGCGGGCGCGCGTTCAAAAAAGAGATCTTTGAACAGCCCGCCCAGCCTTTCAGTTTTGCTTGTACCAAGCTTCTTCGTTATCTAAATACCGCCTTTGCGCAGGCGGCGCAAGACGGCTGAAGGGATAGTCCCGCACAAGCCGCAAAAACAAACACGCCGGGCGATCGGCTCGAAAGCCAATCGCCCGGCGCGCCATTTCAAAGCTTGCCGCGTCTTAATGAAACAGCTTGACGGCCTGCGTCAGGGTATTCGTCACGCCCCATGCAAGCGGGATCAGTACATAAGCCCAGAACAGCACCAGCAGTCCCGTGTTCGACGAACTGCCTTGCTGGATATCGTTACGCGAATTCATTGCGAATCTCCTTTCTTCAGTCAGTTCGCGGTCTGCGCCGACGTGTTCATGTGATGCTTTTCGTGCACGCGCGTCACGAGCAGGTTGCAGACGAAACCGATCACGAGCAGGACGGCCATGATGTGCAGCGTCATCGTGTAGGCATCCGCGCCGGTGACGCCGTGGGCGACCTGATAGGCACGGACATAGTTGACCAGCACCGGACCGGCGATGCCCGCCGCCGCCCACGCAGTGAGCAAACGTCCATGAATGCCGCCGACGAACGCTGTACCGAACATGTCCGCGAGATAAGCGGGGATGGTCGCGAAGCCGCCGCCGTACATCGACAGGATGATGCCGTAGGCGAGCACGAACAGGGCGATGTTGCCGGCGGTGGCGAACCGCGGCACGAGGAAGTACAGCACGGCGCCCAGCACGAAGAACACGAAGTAGGTGTTCTTGCGGCCGATCCAGTCGGACGCCGACGCCCACACGAAGCGCCCGCCCATGTTGAACAGCGACAGCAGCCCGACGAAGCCGGCCGCCGCGCCTGCGGTGATCGACGTCTTGAAGCTCTCCTGGATCATCACCGAAGCCTGGCCGAGCACGCCAATACCCGCCGTGACGTTGAGGAACAGCACGAGCCACAGCAGATAGAACTGCGGCGTCTTGAGCGCCTGGTCGATATGCACGTGGTTCTTCGTGATCATCTTGCTGGCGGTGACGGGCGGCGTCCAGCCGGCCGGCTTCCAGTCCGCCGGCGGAATGCGGATGGCGAGCGCGCCGATCGTCATCGAGATGAAATAGAGCACGCCGAGCACGAGGAAGGTTTCCGCCACGCCCGCGCTGGTGGCGCTCTTGAAGTAGTTCATCAGCGCGACGGAGCCGGGGGCGGCGATCATCGCGCCGCCGCCGAAGCCCATGATCGCCATGCCCGTGGCCATGCCGCGGCGGTCCGGAAACCAGCGGATCAAGGTGGAGACCGGCGACACATAACCGAGCCCCAGTCCGATGCCGCCAATCACGCCATAGCCGAGATACAGCAGCGCGATCTGATGCAGATAGACGCCGAGCGCCGAGACGAGGAAGCCGCCGCCAAAGCAGCAGGCCGCCGTGAACATGGTGCGGCGCGGGCCGACCTTTTCGAGCCACTTGCCGGCGAAGGCCGCCGAGAGGCCGAGGAACACGATGGCGAGCGAGAAGATCCAGCCGAGCGTGGTCAGCGTCCAGTCATCCGGCGCCGACTTGGTGATGCCGATGATCTTCGTGAGCGGGGCGTTGAACACTGAGAATGCATAGGCCTGACCGATGCACAAGTGAACAGCGAGCGCGGCGGGCGGCACCATCCAGCGCGAGAATCCGGGCCGGGCGATGGTCGCCTCCTTGGAGAAGAAAGGTGTCGGGCCGTGGGCGGCCCCTTGATTGATTGTGCTGTTCATGGTGGTCTCCGTGGCGCGTCATGCAAGCACGTGCGCGCGCATCGTTACTGAGGTGCCTGCGCCGGGGTCGCCGGTGCAGCAGCCCGCCGTGGTTCATGCAGGCGCGCGATGCGGTTTGCATCCTGCGGCTGCAAGGCCATTTCGCGTCACAAACATGCTGCAAGAGCACATATGCATGCGGCGCTTTGCCACGGCTGGGCATGAACATAGACAACTGTGAAAGGCTTTGCAATATGAACACTCGTGCCATAAGCGTTTGCCCTCAGCGCAGGACACTTTTTGCATGGGCCGATCAGCACCGGCCGGTGTGGCGCATCGCTACAGCCGGGCGCAGCTGTTCTGAATGTGAACAACGCCCGATCTCCCGTACAAACCCTGAGCACATCGTGCTGAGCCGCATGCCGATGCGGTCGGCGAACCCGCCATGCGTGCGGCGGGCTCATGGCACGGAACTCGCAAACCAGAGCGACCGGCGCCGGCCAAGGGCTGTGCCGGCTCGTTCACGTCGACATGCGAGGAGCACACAGAATGAATCACGCGGAGATGCAGTTCCTGAGCACGGAGTACCCGTACAAGAAGCAATACGGCAACTTCATCGGCGGCAAGTGGGTTGCGCCAGCGGGTGGCGAGTACTTCGACAACATCTCGCCGATCACAGGCGAGCCGTTCACGTCGATCCCGCGCTCGCGCGAGGCCGACATCGAAGCCGCGCTGGACGCGGCGCACGCCGCCAAGGTGGCATGGGGCAGGACGTCGGTCACGGACCGCTCGAACGTGCTGCTGAAGATCGCGGAACGCATGGAGCAGAACCTGCAGCGCCTCGCGGTGGCGGAATCCATCGACAACGGCAAGCCGCTGCGCGAGACCATGGCCGCCGACATTCCGCTGGCCATCGACCATTTGCGTTACTTCGCGGCGGCGGCGCGCGCGCAGGAAGGGGGCATTTCGGAGATCGATCACGATACGGTCGCGTATCACTTTCATGAGCCGCTGGGCGTCGTCGGACAGATCATTCCGTGGAACTTCCCGATCCTGATGGCGATCTGGAAACTTGCGCCCGCGCTGGCCGCAGGCAATTGCGTGGTGCTCAAGCCCGCCGAGCAAACGCCGGCTTCCATCCTCGTGCTGATGGAAACCATCCACGACCTGCTGCCGCCGGGCGTTCTCAATGTGGTCAACGGCTTCGGTCTGGAGGCCGGCAAGCCGCTCGCATCGAACAAGCGCATTGCGAAGATTGCCTTCACCGGTGAGACCACGACGGGCCGTCTCATCATGCAGTACGCGAGCCAGAACCTGATTCCGGTCACGCTGGAGCTGGGCGGCAAGAGCCCGAATATCTTCTTCGAGGACGTGCTGAACGCCGACGACAGTTTCTTCGACAAGGCGCTCGAGGGCTTCACGATGTTCGCGCTGAATCAGGGCGAGGTGTGTACGTGTCCGTCGCGCGCGCTGATTCAGGAGTCGGTTTATGAGCGCTTCATGGAACGCGCGCTGAAGCGTGTTGAGGCGATCTCGCAAGGCCATCCGCTCGATACGAAGACGATGATCGGCGCGCAGGCTTCGCAGGAGCAGCTGGAGAAGATTCTTTCGTATATCGATCTCGGCAAACAGGAAGGCGCCGAGTGCCTCTCCGGCGGCGAGCGCAGGAGCTTCGACGGCGAGCTGAAGAACGGCTACTACATCAAGCCGACCGTCTTCAAAGGCCATAACAAGATGCGCATCTTCCAGGAAGAGATCTTCGGACCGGTGTTGTCCGTGACGACCTTCAAGACCGAGGAAGAGGCGCTCGACATTGCCAACGACACGCTCTATGGACTGGGCGCCGGTGTATGGACGCGCGACGGTACGCGGGCCTATCGCTTCGGCCGTGCGATTCAGGCGGGACGCGTGTGGACCAATTGCTATCACGCCTATCCGGCGCATGCGGCGTTCGGCGGTTACAAGCAGTCGGGCATCGGGCGGGAAAATCACAAGATGATGCTCGATCACTATCAACAGACGAAGAACATGCTCGTCAGTTATAGCGACAAGCCGCTCGGCTTCTTCTAAAGCCTTTCCAGCAGTCTGTGAGGCCGCCGCTGATTCCAGCGGCGGCCGTTTTCAAGAACGGGGACATCATGAGCGAACAGGACGTGCAGCGCGTGACGGCGACAGCGGCCGCGATCGAGCTGATCGAGAGGCTCAAGGCCGAACATGGCGAGGTATTGTTTCATCAATCTGGCGGCTGCTGCGACGGCAGTGCGCCGATGTGCTTTCCGGTCAACGAATTCATGGTCGGAGGATCCGACGTGAAGCTCGGGGCGATCGGCGGCGTGCCGTTTTACATGACCGAATCGCAGTATGAGTACTGGCAGCATACGCAGCTCATCATCGATGCCGTGCCGGGGAATGGCGGGATGTTCTCGCTGGAGCGGCCTTCGGGATTGCGGTTTCTGACGCGCTCGCGCTTGTATAGCGATGACGAGAATGCGTGGCTCGAGAGACATCCGGTAGAAAAAGTGGAATAGACACGACGATGCGTATCGTCGTTTGTGCTTCAGCGCCGGAAGCGACTCCTCACAAAACGAACGCGCACGAAACAATTCCGCTTGCCAGCGATGCCTCGTCCGATTGAAAACTATCGGCTCGGGTTATCGCTTCCTGTTTGATGACTTCGCACTCAATGCTCTGCATCAATAAAGTCATATTCTGATGCAGGCTAACGGCATATAACTTCCCGACTTCACTATGGGCGTCAGGCGAACTCAGGCCCGCCAGGCGCGTGAAGCATCGCGCTTCTGGTGACGAAGTTCGCGTGCGAGGCTCCGCATTGCAGGCATGAACTTGCTCCCGGTGAGGTTCTTCTCGGGTCGAGACCTGTTTCATCTTCTACATCAAAGAACGAGATGTCGCAGGCGGTGCCGTCAAGGCTGGGCGTGTTGCGCCGAGCCTGCATTTCCCGAACAGGAGAGGGTTCATGGCTGTGACTACAAGCTTTCCCGGTGTCTATGTAACGGAAGATCAATCCCCGGCATTATCGGTCGGGACCGCTTCGACCACGGTTCCGCTGTTCAGCATGCACTATCAGTTTTCCGGCACGGCGGTAAGGTTCGAATACTGGCTCGATGTCGTCAATTATCTCGGAACCGGTATGGATCTTGAGGATGCCGCAACAGCGGGACTTCGGGCTTACTTCGATGCAGGCGGCGGGCCTTGTTATGCTGTCTCACACGACTACCTCGAAAGAGAGGCTGGCAAACTGTCCTCAACAGTCAATCTGATCGTCGAGAACAGTTTCGACATTCCCCCTGAATTCCAGGATCTGAAGCCAGACGATGGGATCTTCCTGATCCTGGATGGACCCAAGGACGAACTCACCACCGCAGACCGCCCGACGCGCTATGGCAAGAATGCACTGGCGGCCGTCTACTATCCCTGGATCAGAGCGAAGTGGACCAAGGCTGACATAGCGCCAAGTGCGGTCATGGCAGCGCTTTACTGCAAGAATGACAAGAACCGCGGAGTATGGAAAGCGCCCGCCAATATGCCATTGCCCGCAGGTTTCACACCGAAGTACAAAGTATCCGATGATCTCCAGGGGCAGTACATGTCAGCGCCGGCGATCAACATGATTCGTACATTTCATGATCAGAACCCGGTTGTCTGGGGCGCACGTACGCTGGATGAGACCGACGAATGGCGATATGTGCCGGTACGGCGTCTGTTCAACAGTGCCGAGCGCGATATTAGAGCCGCGATGAACGCCCTGATGTTCGAACCCAATATGCCTAACACCTGGGAGAAGGTGAGATCGGCTGTCACCAGTTATCTCCGCAGCCTCTGGCAGCAGGGTGGTTTGACGGGCGTCTCCGAGGAAGAAGCGTTTTTCGTGCAGATCGGCAAGAACGTCACGATGTCGCAGGACGAAATCGAGCAGGGAAAGATGATCGTCCGTGTCGGCATGGCAGCGACACGGCCTGCGGAATTCATCATCCTTGAGGTTACGCAGAACGTGCAAAGCGCTTAAGGCCTGCGTACAAAGCAGCTGTTCATTGCTTGCGGGCGGGCACGTACATGGAATGACGTCCCTTGGCACGCATGACGCTCGCCATTGACCGATGTGGAAAATGAAAGATGAATGAGACGACAACTTATCCCGGCATCTATGTCTGTGAGAGTGCTTCATCGACGGTCAGCGTGACTCGCTCGTCATCGACCATACCTCTGTTCTGCATGGGCAGCGACTTCTCGACTGAACCAGTTCGATTCGATAACTGGTTCGATGTCGTCAATTACCATGGCGGAAACATCAAGACGAACGATCAGAAATCATGGGCGCTTCGTGGCTATTTCGAATGCGGCGGCGGCCCTTGCTACGCGATCGAGCCTTTTCATGTGCTGGACGGAGTAAAAGCACTGAAAAGGAGAATCACCCTGATCGTTGCACTTGCCAATGACCTCACTTCGCAGATTCAAAGCATCCTCGATATCGATCCCACCCTCTTCATCATCCTTGACGGGCCCTATGAGGAGATCACTGCGGCAGGCTTTGACGCCGGCTATGCAGCCACGTCCCATGCCGCGATGTACTACCCTTATCTGCGCGCAAGCTGGACGACGAGCGATATTCCAGCGAGCGCGCTGGTTGCTGGTCTCTATTGCCGGAACGACGCTACCCGAGGAATCTGGAAATCACCTTCCAACCTCCCTCTGCCTCGGGGCTATACGCCAAAGTTCAAAGTCTCGGACGACATCCAGGGGCTATACAACCAGGGAAAGGCCATCAACATGATTCGTTCGTTCGGCGACGAGACGCCCCTCGTCTGGGGCGCGCGTACGCTCGACGATACGGACGCCTGGCGCTATGTGGCCGTACGCAGGCTGTTCAGCAGCGTCGAGCGCGACCTGCAGAATGCAATGGAGCAGATGCTGTTCGAGCCAAACACACCTCTGACCTGGGAGAAGGTCCGCTCGGCAGCCGTCAGTTATCTGCACGGATTGTGGAAACAAGGCGCACTGGCTGGCGCGTCGGAGGATGAAGCCTACTTCGTACAGATCGGCAAGGAGGTGACGATGCTGGATCCCGACATCGCGCAGGGCAAGATGATCATGAAAATCGGCCTGGCCGCCGTGCGGCCCGCCGAGTTCATCGTTATCCAGTTCACGCAGAGCATGCCGGGCGGCTGACACTCACTCCCAACACGGCGGCCGCTTTTCAATGAACGCCTGCATGCCTTCGAGCGTGACGTCGTCCATCATGTTGCACGCCCTCGTTTCCGATGCAAGCGCAGAGGCGTCCTCGATGTGCCGCTCGATCCGGTGGTGCGAACAATACGCCGCCCCGCCGTTTCGTGCTCGATTCTGTTCCTAACATAGTCATATTTTGATGTGGGCCGAAGGCACATATCGGCTTGCTGTCACTATAAGCGTCAGGCGAGTTGAAGCATGACAGTACTGCGGAGCGTGTTCTCCGTGCAAGAGCCCGTTTCATTTTTCACCTCAAGCTGCGAGAGGTGGCGGGTGGGACGTCGGTGCTCAGCGTACCGCGCTGAGCATACATTCACCAAGCAGGAGAGAGTCCAATGAGCGTCACTACAAGCTTTCCCGGTGTCTATATAGCAGAGAGCGATTCCCCGACATTTTCGGTCAGCACCGCTCCGACCGCGATTCCGCTATTCAGCATGAACGCTGATTTCTCAAGCACTGCGGTCAGGTTCGAATCCTATATGGAGGTCGCGAGATATTTCGGAGCGGACCTGGATGTTAAAAGACCCGCCATCGCGGGACTTCGCGCTTATTTCGAAGCCGGTGGTGGACCTTGCTATGCCGTCTCACACGACTACCTGGAACAGGAGGCAAGTTCTCTGGGTTCGACAATCAGTCTTGTAGTCGCGAATGCCTTTGACATTATTCCGGAATTCTCTAGCCTGGATGTGGCCGATGGACTCTTTTTCATTCTGGACGGTCCAGAGGAAGAACTCACCATTCAAAGCCGCCCGACCAATCTTGGCTCGAGCGCGCTGGCGGCAGCTTACTATCCTTGGCTCAAGGCGCGATGGACCGATGCTGATATTGCGCCAAGCGCGGTCGTTGCAGCACTCTACGGTCAGAACGATCGAACCCGGGGTGTATGGAAAGCACCCGCCAACATCGCGTTGCCTGCAAGTCTCAAACCCAAGTACCAGGTTACCGATGATCTCCAAGCCGAGTACATGTCAGCACCGGCGATCAACATGATCCGCACATTCCGGGATCAGAATCCGGTCATCTGGGGCGCGCGGACGCTGGATGAGAGTGACGACTGGCGCTATGTGTCGGTACGGCGTCTGTTCCTCAGCGTCGAGCGGGACATCCGGAAAGCAATGAACACGCTGATGTTTGAGTCAAACGTCCCACATACGTGGGAGAAAGCAAGATCCGCTGTGACGAGCTACTTGCGGAGCATATGGCAGCAGGGTGGTTTGATGGGCATCTCCGAGGAAGAAGCGTTTTTCGTGCAGATCGGCAAAGGTGTGACGATGTCGGACACGGACATTGCGCAAGGCAAGATGATCATGAAGATCGGACTGGCCGCTTCACGACCGGCGGAATTCATCATCCTGCAATTCACGCAGAATTTCGAAGGCGCATGAGTCCCCGCCTGGTGATTCAACCGCTCACTCCCAACGCGGCGGCCGCTTTTCAATGAACGCCTGCGTGCCTTCGAGGGTGACGTCTTCCATCATGTTGCACACCATCGTTTCCGATGCAAGCGCATACGCGTCCTCGATGCCGCTCTCGAGTTGCCGGTAGAACAAGCCCTTGCCGGCCGCAACCGCTTCACGCGGTTTCGCCGCGATGTTCGCGGCCAGCTTGCGGACGGCATCATCGAGATCGCCCGGCGGGGCCACGCGGTTCACGAGACCGCGTTCCCGCGCCGTGGCGGCATCGATGAAATCGCCGGTCACCAGCATCTCGAACGCTGCCTTGCGCGACAGGTTGCGCGACAGCGGCACGCTGGGCGTCGCGCAGAACAGCCCGAGGTTCACGCCCGATACCGCGAAACGCGCATCGCTCGACGCCACCGCCAGGTCGCACATGGCGACCAATTGACATCCCGCTGCCGTCGCAATGCCGTGCACGCGCGCGATGACCGGCTGCGGCATCTGCTGAATAGTCAGCATCATCCTGGTGCAGCGTGCGAAGAGGGCGCGGTAATACTCGCGCGAAGGCTCGGCACGCATCTCCTTCAAGTCATGCCCCGCGCAGAACGCGCGGCCTTCGCCGGCCAGCACGAGCACGCGCGCCTCCGACGAAGCCACTTCCCGCAACGCGTGTTCGAGCGCTTCGAGCATGGCCTCGGACAGCGCGTTGAAGGCTTCCGGCCGATTCATCGTGAGTGTGACGACGCCCTTGACGCCGTACGCGTCCTGTTCGATTCGCACCAGTTCGCTCATTGATCCGCTCCTTCAGAGATTGAGCGCCGCAACTGATCCGGCGCGCTTGCGCAGTTCGAACTTCTGGATCTTGCCGGTCGAAGTCTTCGGCAGCTCGCAGAATTCGATCGCGCGCGGCACCTTGAAGCTCGCAAGTCTCGACTTGCAATACGCAATCAGTTCCTCGGCACTGACCTGCGCGTCCGCCTTGAGCTCTACGAACGCGCAGGGCGTTTCGCCCCAGCGTTCGTCCGGTTTCGCGACGACGGCCACCGCCAGCACGGCCGGATGCCCGTACAGCGCGTCCTCCACCTCGATGCTCGAAATGTTCTCGCCGCCCGAGATGATAATGTCCTTGCTGCGATCCTTGATGCGCACATAGCCGTCCGGACAGGCGACTGCGAGATCGCCGGTGTGGAACCAGCCGCCCCGGAACGCTTCTTCGGTAGCGGCCGGGTTCTTCAGATAGCCCTTCATCGCGATGTTTCCGCGAAACATGATCTCGCCGATGGTCTCGCCGTCAGCGGGCACCTGTTCCATCGTGTGTGGATCGCGCACGGTCACGGCGTCCTGCAAGTGATAGCGCACGCCTTGCCGGGCATTGAGATGCGCGCGCTCGTGAACATCGAGCGCGCTCCACTCGGCTTGCTGCGCGCATACAGTGGCGGGGCCGTAGACCTCCGTGAGCCCATACACATGCGTCAGCTCGAAGCCCATGCGCTCCATGCCTTCAATCATCGCGGCAGGCGGCGCGGCGCCCGCAACCATCGCGTGCACGGTCTGGTCGATGCCGGCCTTCCATTCATCCGGCGCGTTAACGAGCAGGTTCTGCACGATCGGCGCGCCGCAGTAATGCGTGACGCCTTCGCTGCGGATCAGGTCGAGCACGCCTTTCGCATCGACGCGCCGCAGGCACACGTTCACGCCCGCGCGGGCGGCCACGGTCCATGGGAAGCACCAGCCGTTGCAATGGAACATCGGCAGGGTCCACAAATACACGGCGTGTTTCGGCATGTCCCATTCGAGGATGTTGCTGAGGGCATTCGTATACGCGCCCCGATGGTGATACACGACGCCCTTGGGGTTGCCGGTCGTGCCCGACGTGTAGTTCAGGCAGATGGCGTTCCATTCGTCCGGGGGCGGCGACCATTCGTATGCGGGATCGCCGCTCTCGAGCAACGCCTCGTATTCAATTTCGCCGATGCGTTCGCCCGTGCCGGTGTACTGCGGATCGTCGACGTCGATGACGAGCACGCTCTGCGGCACGTCCTCGAGCGCACGGCGCATGACATCGGAGAACTCGCGGTCGACGAGTACCGCCTTTGCTTCGCCATGTGTCAGCATGTAGCCCAGCATGGCGGCGTCAAGGCGCGTATTGAGTGTGTTGAGCACGGCGCCCGACATCGGCACGCCGAAATGCGCTTCGACCATCTCGGGCGTGTTCGGCAGCAGCGCGGCCACGGTATCCCCGAAGCCGATGCCACCTGCCGCAAGCGCGGAGGCGAGCCTTCGCGTGCGCGCATAGGTCTCGGCCCAGGTGCGCCTGAGGTTGCCATGCACAACGGCGGGGCGTTCCGGATAGACCGACGCAGCGCGCTCGATGAACGAGAGCGGCGTGAGCGCCGCGAAGTTGGCGGCGGTTTTGGGCAAATGGTCTTCGTACATGCCGGTGGACATGGTCTTCTCCCTGTGCGCAATGGTGCGGGTGAGTCAGTGTCACCCTTCTTGATTAGCTGGTTGTTATCATGCCCGCGAGTGGCATTTTCCTGATGACCAGGTCGCTCATGGTTTGCCCTGATCAGGCGAGGTCATCCAGCTTCACGGCGAAGCCGCGCTGCACGCCCGGGCGCGCGAACAGGGCGTCGTACCAGCGCTTCACGTTGGGAAAGTCGCCGAGAGAAACCTCATGGCGCTCGTGGCGCCAGGCCCAGCCGAGGATCGCGAAATCCGCGACGGACAAGGCGCCCGCGACGAACTCCACCTGGCCGAGACGGGTATCGAGCACACGATAGAGGCGGCGGGTTTCATCCGAATAGCGCTTCAGCCCGTAACGACGATCACTTTCCGGCTCGACGGCGCGAAAATGGTGCACTTGCCCAGGCATCGGGCCGAAGCCGCCCATCTGCCACATCAGCCATTCGAGCACCGGCACGCGATGGCGCAGGCTTGACGGAAGAAACTTGCCGGTCTTCTCGCCGAGATAGAGCAGGATGGCGCCGGATTCGAAGACGCTGATTGGCTTCTCTTCCGGACCGTCGGGATCGACGATCGCCGGGATGCGGTTGTTCGGGCTGATGCGCAGGAAGTCGGGCGCATGTTGTTCGCCCTTGCCGATGTTCACCGGCCTGACGACATAGGGCAGCTCCATTTCTTCCAGTGCGACGCTGATCTTGCGTCCGTTCGGCGTGTTCCAGGTATGCAGTTCGATTGTCATGGCGTTAGTCCCGGGACAGGTTCAACTGAGGGCAGGCGCGACGTAACGCTGGAACCCCGCGCGCTGCGTGACGCCGATGTACCAGCGTTCGAGATCGGGTAGCGCCGGACGCACCAGTTCGGCGATACCGAACCAGCGGCGCGCATACGCGCCGATGACGATGTCCGCGAGTGTGAATGTGCCGCCTTCGAGATAGTCGCGACCCTTCAGATGGGTGTTGATCACCCGCCAGAGCTTCTCCACGTCGCTGGCCGTGACGGCGAGTTGCGCGGCGTTGCGCTCAGCGGCGGACGTGCGGATGTAACCCCAGAAGAGCGGGCGTTCGGCGGGCTGCAACGTCGAGAGCGTCCAGTCCAGCCAGCGGTCCGCGCTCGCGCGAGTCTTCGGATCGGCCGGACAGAGTGTGCTGTCCGGCCCGTATTGCATCGCCAGGTAGCGCAGGATCGAGTTGGATTCCCACAGCACGAAGTCACCGTCCACCAGCGTGGGCACGCGGCCGGTCGGATTCATCGCGAGATACGCGGCTTCGTCGTTGCGGCCGAACTGCATGCCGGCGTCGATGCGGTCAAACGGAATCTTCAGTTCCTCGCAACACCACAAGACCTTCTGCACGTTGACTGAATTGGCTCGGCCCCAGAGTGTGATCATCGGATGGATCTCTTTGAGTGGAGAAGTGTCGTTATCTTAGCTGCGTTCGGTTCCGGGCGTTTTATCAGCGCGGAAAGGGCGTTTTGACGATCGGTCCACCCCCGCAGCAGCGACCGGGCGATCGCATTCTTCATGCGCGGTCTCCTCGCAATAAGTTATCCCTTGTCTTTTTCATTTCCCGTGCTCTGAGCACGCCAGAAGCAATATGGAATGAGCGAAAGTGACACGTTCCTTTCCAGTGGAACCTTCAAGGAAATGATGCCTTTCTCCATCGGTTTATATCTATCTGAGCGCGCCGGATAATCAATGTCATAACCCCTTGAAATTCAATTGGCTACCCCTTGGAAGTCACATTGTAATGAGCGTTAAGAACCTGCTGCTGGTGGATTCATGATTGGCCCGGTACCAACGATCACTCAGCAGAGTGTGAGGCGCGTCACGAAAACAGGAGCTTGAGCAAATGGCGACAACTTCGGCACAAATGGCTTCGTCGTATCCCATCCCGACTTATCGATTCATCGTGTCGGTCGGAAGCGAGGATATTCCCTTCAATAACGTATCCGGTCTCAACATCACGTACGAGACGATCGAATACAAAGACGGTCTCGGAAACTGGTACCGGATGCCTGGCCAGCTCCAGACGGTGGATATCACGTTAAGGAAAGGCGTGTTCCCCGGCGATTCGAGGCTGTACGATTGGATCAATCAGATCGCGCAGAACAAACTCGAAAAGATGGATCTGACGATCAGCTTGACCGACACGAGCGGCACGACTCCCCTCATGACATGGACGGTCGACAACGCTTTCCCGAAGTCGATGACGTCGCCTTCGCTGGACGCCACGAGCAACGAGATCGCGGTTGAGGAGCTGTCTCTGATGGCGGATCGCGTGACGCTGAAGATGGCGTCCTGAGCAAGGAGCTTCCCATGACAGTTGTTACGAGTTATCCCGGCATCTATATCCAAGAAGACGCGTCGCCGGCGCTGTCGGTCAGTCAGCTCGCGACTGCGGTGCCGCTTTTCTGCATGAACGAGGACTTTGGCACAAGCGTCATCCGCTTCAGCAGTTATCTCGACATGGCGCAATTTTTCGACGGCAAGCCGAATTTCGAGGACGTGAGTGTGTCGGGCCTTCGCGCTTACTTCGAATCGGGAGGCGGCCCCTGCTATGCGGTGTCATTCGAGAGCGTTGTGCAAGCCGCGAACCTCTGGCGGGATTCCATTACGCTGGTCGTGGCCAATGGCCATGACATCAGCACTTCGGTGGGCAGTCTCACGGATCCTGCTGCGTCGCTGTTCGTGGTTCTGGACGGGCCGAGCACGGAGATCACCGATGAAAAGCAGGCCGACGGTTACACGGCCACGCCATACGCTGCCGTGTACTACCCCTGGCTGACCGTGGCATGGAGCAAGACGGACATTCCGCCAAGCGCGGTCATGGCCGGCCTCTATTGCAAGAACGACCGGTCCCGCGGCGTGTGGAAGGCGCCTGCCAATCTGGCCTTGCCAGGGGGCTACACGCCAAAGTTCATGGTGAACGATGATCTGCAAGGCATGTACAACACGGGCCGCGCGATCAACATGATCCGCACCTTCAACGATACGGAGTCGCTCGTCTGGGGCGCCCGTACGCTGGAGGATTCGGACTACTGGCGCTATGTGTCGGTGCGCCGGCTGTTCAACAGCGTCGAGCGGGACGTCAGAAGCTCGATGAACTCGATGGTCTTCGAGCCCAACACGCCGCCCACGTGGGAGAAGGTGCGTTCCGCCATCAACAGCTATCTGCATGGTCTGTGGCAGCAGGGCGGCCTTGCCGGTGCCTCGGATGAAGAAGCCTATGTGGTGCAGATTGGCGAGGGCGTCACGATGTCGAAGGACGAAATCAAGCAAGGAAAAATGAAGGTTCTCGTAGGACTGGCTGCGGCCAGGCCGGCGGAATTCATCATCCTGCAATTCACGCAGAACATGGCTTGAGCGCTGGGCATTCGCTGTAGCCGGATTCACGTTCATCGAGGGAAAGATT
The DNA here is from genome assembly GCF_031451075.1 of Caballeronia sp. LZ043. Taxonomy (NCBI): domain Bacteria; kingdom Pseudomonadati; phylum Pseudomonadota; class Betaproteobacteria; order Burkholderiales; family Burkholderiaceae; genus Caballeronia; species Caballeronia sp. LZ043. The sequence continues at coordinate 326,084 of NZ_JARUXT010000003.1, forward strand.
CCAATGACCGAAGTTGTCTCTTATCCAGGCGTATATATATCGGAGGATTCTTTCCCTTCGATCTCCGTGAATCATTCGGCTACTGCAGTGCCGGTTTTTGCCGGCAACGTGAAGAAGGCTGACAGCACCAATTTCAAGGAATTCGAATGCGTTGGCGTGAGCGCGTGGCTCGATTTCAGCTCCATCGCCAAGGTCAACGCCAGCACGAACGTGGCCTTGACCTCCACGGCCGACGCGACGCTCGCCGGCGCCGACTCGAATGACGACACCAGCTGGCGCTACATTCCCGTGCGCCGCCTGTTCAACAGCGCCGAGGCGGACATCAGAAAGTCGATGCAGGCCATGATGTTCGAACCGAACACCGCGCCGACCTGGGAGAAGGTGCGCGGCGCCATCGACAGCTATCTGTTCTCGCTCTGGAGCAGCGGCGCACTTGCCGGCACCGCGCCGGAGGAGGCGTATTTCGTGCAGATCGGCAAGGACGTCACGATGAGCGACGCCGATATCGCCGCCGGCAAGATGATTGTGAAGGTCGGCATGGCAGCGGCCCGCCCGGCTGAATTCATCATCCTGCAGTTCACACAGGACATGCCGGCCTGAGCCACTGCAACGACGTGCGCGCATCTGAGGAGAGTGTTTCCATGAATGGCATCGAACAGCCCGGCGTGAGCTACAGCGCGGAAGTCCTGACCGGTGAGCCTCCGCCGGAGGACACCGCCGTCCCCGTCTTCATCGGGTACACCGAAAGCGGCCCGCAATGGTCCCTCACGGCGATCGATTCGCTCGCCGATTTCGAAGCGGCATACGGCGGCCCCGCGCACGAAGGCTTTGCGCTTTGTCACGCGGTCCGGCATTACTTCGACAACGGCGGAAGGACGGGCTACGCGCTCTCGCTCGGTCTGTACTCCAGCCTGACCAATTTGGGCCGCGACGCATTGCTCAACGCATTGTCGGATGAGCGCATTGTCCAGTGTGTCCTCAAGGAAGAGCGCATTACGCTGGTGTGCATGCCGGAAATGATGCGCCTGTCCGAAACCGACACGGATGGCTGGGCAGCGGCGTGGTCCGCGGTATCGGAGATCGTCCGGGTGCGTCGCGGCGTGTTCGGCATTCTGGACACACCGGAAGATCCGGCTGTGGCGCGTGCGTGCCTCGACCGCTTCGTCACGCAACAGGCGGATGCGGCGCAATGGACTGGCGCGTACTGGCCGCGCTTGCTGACAGACTACGTGGACGATGCGGGCGCCGCCATCACCGTTCCGGCCTCGGCCGCTGTCGCAGCAGTCATGGCGGCAGTGGACCAGGAATACGGCATCTGGTGTGCACCGGCCAACATCGCGCTGTCGCGTGTGGTGAAGCCGACGCGTCCGTGGCTGCAATCCTCTGGCTTGTTCCAGACGAACGGTGCGTCGATCAACCTGATTCGTAGCTTCCCCGGCGGCAGCGTCCGTATCTGGGGCTGCCGCACGCTGATCCAGGACGCCGGCCCGGCCTGGCTGTACGTTCACATCAGGCGAACTCTCTCATGGATCGAAGCGCAGGTCGCGCAGATCGTCAAACCGTTCGTGTTCGAACCGAACATCCTGTTCACCTGGATCCGCATGCGCGGCATGGTGCATATCTGGTTGCGGGAGTTGTGGCTCGACGGCGGACTGTATGGCGAAGAGGAGAGCGACGCCTTCTTCATCCAGATCGGACTTGGGGAGACCATGAGTCAGGAAGATATCGACCAGGGGCGGATGGTCATGAATATCGGCGTGGCGGCCGCCTATCCGGCCGAGTTCATCGAGGTGAGCATCACGCTCGATACCCGGTCGTCGCTCGTTTCCTCACTGGAGAGCAACTGATGGAACAGCGCTATTTCGAACCGTCAACGGCGCATCATTTCTCGGTTCTTTTCGCACTCAACCGGATACCGATACCCGACGTCCTCGACATGAGGTTTCAGAAGGTCCATGGCCTGTCGCGCGAACTGAACGTCATGACGCACAACGAAGGCGGTGAAAATCTGCGCAACCAGTATTTCACCGAAAAGCTGTCGCACGGCTCGCTGGTGCTCGAGCGTGGCGTCATGGCGCTGACGCCCCTCACCGCCTTGCTGAGCGCTCAGTTCGCGAGCGGCAAGATCATGCATCTGAGCGCCGTCATCACGCTGTTGCATCCCGGCCTGATGCCGCTCACGAACTGGCTGGTGACCAAGGCAGTGCCGGTGCGCTGGCAGACTGGCGACCTCAACGCGCACGGCAACGAAGTGCTCATCAATACGTTCGAGCTGCGTTACCGCGACATGATTCCTCTGGGAGTGAAACTCTGATGCTCGAAATTCGCGAGTTGATCATTCAGGCCCGGGTCACGGCCGAGGAGCCTGGCAAGCCAGGCAGTGAGCAGTCGTGGCGCGATCCGAGCGAGCGCATGATCGAGGTCATTGCGCGCCGGGTCGTGGAATTGATGCGGGAACGTGAATTGGAGCGGCTGCAATGAGTTTTCTGTCGAGACGACCCGTCAAGCTCAAGCTCGAATCCTACGACAACCGGGACGCGCAGGGTCTGCCGCTGCAGTTTCAGGCGATGTACAACCCCGATTCAGTCAGCCTCGGCTATCACACGGACTTTGCAACGGACACCTTCATCAACACGAACTGGAAAAGCAACCGGTTCGTCCAGACCAAGCCCGGCGGGCTGTCCATCGAACTGCTGTTCGACGCGAAGATGCCCGGTAACCGGCAGGACATCGACGGGAAACTGCACAAGCTGCGCAAGCTTTGCTATGACGTCGATGAGACGCGTTGTGAACCGCGCTATATCAAGGTGATCTGGGGCAAGATGAAGTGGAGCGGCTCCGGCTATTTCTTCGGGCGCCTGCAAAGCCTCTCGGTGCGCTACACGCTCTTCGAAAAAGACGGCACGCCGCTGAGAGCCACGGCGACGCTGCAACTCGCCGAGGATCAGAGCCTGAGGAATCAGGCTGCGGAGGCACTGAAGAAGTCGCCTTCGAAAGCGGTCGCCATCGCGAAGGCTGCGTCCTCCCTGGCCTCGATAGCGAAGAACTTGAAGGGCAAGATGAAGAAGAGTCCCGGCTATCTGAAGATCGCCAAGGACAACAACCTCGACAGCATCGATGGCTTCAAGGCCGGCGACAAGTTGAAGGTCGAGTCAGGCAAGGGGAGCCACTGATGCGCGCGAGCCCTTCCGTTAGCGTTCTGGTCGGCACAGCGCGCCTGCCGCTCAACGGGCTCAGTCCCGAGCGCGTTGAGGTCCTGCATCGCATCAATAGCGTGCCCAGCGCGCGCGTGGTGCTGACGGTACAAGGCAATCCGCTCAGGGACATCTTCGAGGACGTCGAGGCGGAGGTTGCCCGGTGCGCGGCGGGTGAACCTGTCTCCCTGATGTTGCTGGACGCCCAGGAGCGCGAGCATCTGATCTTCAAGGGCGTGATCGAACAGCAGACCATGAAGGCTGACCGGGAGCGCACCGAATTGACGCTGAGGCTTCGGCACGACCTGGAGAAGCTGCGCAATTCCCACCGGTCGCAGGTCTTCCAGAACATGTCGGAGGCTACCGTGGTTGGCAGCCTGCTGGCCGCGCAGCAGATTCCCGCGACCATCGCCGATATGGACCTGCGGTGCGAGCAACTGGTTCAGTTCGGCTGCTCGGACTGGCGCTTCATCCGTGAGCGTCTGAGCGCCAGCGGCGTATGGGCATTTCCGTCGCCGGAGCGCGTCGTGATCGCAGCGCCGGGTATTGCCTTTCCCACGCTCATCATCCGGCAGCATGCCTTGTTCGACTCTGATCACGTGCTGATGGAGGACGCAAGCTGGAGTTTCAGTGAACGAGCCCAGCCGGAGAAACTGAAGACGTCCACTTGGGACGATCACGAACAGCGTCTCGACACCGTCAGCGCCAAAGACGTGTCGCTCGGCACTGGCGCCTTCGACAGCGCGCGCGGCAACACCATCAACCGCGAGCCCTGGCAGTTCAGCCGTAGCGCGCCGCTCGGGCTGCAACGGACGACGGCGCTTTCGCACGGCCTGATGTTGAGCCTGCAAGCAGGACGGGCGAGCGGCGAGTTCAGGATCAACGGCACGGCTGAAGTCGACCTTGGCGATACGGTTTCAATCGAGGGATACGGCAAAGCTTTCGACGGCGATGGAATCGTCACCGCGGTCCGGCATCACATCGACAGAGAGGCAGGCTGGCGCACTACGCTGACGCTCGGATGCGACGACATGAGCAGCGAGGACGTGCCGCCCGCGCAGATCAATGGATTGCACATTGGCGTCGTCAGGAGCTTCAAGAAGGACACGGGCGGCATGAACCGGTTGCAGGTTCATCTTCCCGTCCTGGGCGACAACAGCGACCCCTTGTGGGCGCGCCTCGCCAAACCCTATGCAAGCGACATGAGCGGCTTCTGCTTCTATCCGGAACCAGGCGATGAAGTGATCGTTGGCTTTCTCGATGGCGATCCGAGTTTCCCTGTGATTATCGGCTCGATGCATAACCCGAAGAACCGTGCGCCGATCGATCTGGACGCGAAGAACGACGTTAAGGCGCTCATCGTCGGCAAGCAGGGCATGTCGTCGCAGCTGCTTTTCGATTCCGGCGAACAACGCGTTGACTTGAGTTCTCCGCAAGAGCAGCTTGTCTTCAAGAAAGGTTGCAAGCTGATGTCGGGAAGCGGGCTTGCACTGACGAGCAATCAGCTGAAGCTTTCGGGGGCGAGTTCAGTGTCCGTCGAGAGCATGTCCGTCAACTTCGACCAGAAGTCGACGCCGCCCAAGAAGTCCTAGTTATCCAGAGGTGATTTGCATGATTGACGACTCTGTACTGACCAGCATCTATGGTCGTGGCTGGGCGTTTCCGCCGGCGTTTTCGCTCGAGGAGGGCGTGGTCATGTCGGAAGGCGTCGAGGACGTCAGGCAAAGCCTGCGCATCCTTTTCGCCACGGAACCCGGCGAACGGATCATGCGGGAGGAATATGGATGCGCGCTGTATGACGTCATGTTCAGGAACATCGACAGCGAGCTGACCAGCGAGATCGAGCGGCGAGTAGCGGATGCCGTCCTGAGTTACGAGCCGCGCGCGAACCTCACGGACATTCTTGTCGTGCAGGCAGAGAGCAATCGAAGCGCCGTGGAAGTGGGCGTGACGTATCGGCTGCGCGGTAGCGAGATCGATGAAACCATGTCCGGAACGCTCGACCTGAATCAGGCCATGCGGGGAGACTTCCTGTGACGACGCCAATCGTTTGTGATGGAGATCAGCTGATGTTCGAGCCGATGTTCGGGCCGCGCCAGGTGGTGCTGTCGGCGCCGGCCTCGATTACGGGGACGGGCGTGGCCATGATCGGCAAGCGGCGCATCTGCGTAACCGGTGATGAAACGCGTGCGCAATGGACTGCGCAGTATTTCATGCCTGGCTATGCGCCCGGCACGGGCACGGTGCGGATCCTGATGCTGGATTCCAGCCAGAGCGCGCCGTATATCAAAGGCCGCGCGCCCGTCATCCTCAAAGGGATGCAATTCACGGCGCAATTCACGCCGACCGTGCCGGCCGTTCTCTCGTCGCCGCCCGGGACGCCGGATTCGACCGCGCCCAGCACTGGGCGAGGCGTTTTCATGCCGCGTCAGTGGTTCGGGTGCGCGTGACGCAAACAGGGTGAAGCGGTAAGTAGCAAGGAGGATGTCATGGATAAGACGACGGTGAACGGGCTAAGGACAGGACATGTCGGACATTAGTCATCTGATGAACAAGCTTGTTCCATTTGGAGCGAGCGAACGCTTCCGTCTCGATGGACGAAGCGACGAGCGTGTGCTGCAGCAGTTGAAGGACTATGCGTCCCTGATTCCCTTCGATGCATCGCATAGCTGGGCGGATGTGCTGTTCACAGCAGGCGTGACGCCGGCATCGCTGGCTGAAATATTCAGCCAGCCGAAGAAAGCTGATGGCGAGTTGGGCCCGCAGCAGGCGTTTATCCTGGCGATCATGCAGATGCTCAAGACGCCGCGCGCGCTGCTCAATGCATTGCCTTATGCGCATCGCGAGATGTACTACCGGGACTTGCTGGGTCTGACGGAAGCGTCGGCACGCGCCGATAGCGTGGCGCTCGGTTTCGCGCTCGCCAAGTCGGCTCGCGAATGTTTTCTGTCGGCGGGCACGCTGTTCGACGCCGGGGAGATCGATGGCGTGAAGCTGAGCTATGCCCTCGATCGCTCCTTGCTGGTCAATCCAGGCGTCTGGACGGACCTGCGCTGGAAGATTCCCGGCGACGGCAGCGCGGCGTTGACGTGCATTGCCTTCGACCAGACGCAGGGCGAATGGAACGCTGATGGCGTGCGGCTGTTCGACCCGGAAGCCACCCGGACGCCGATGTTCGAGGGCCGCCTCGTGACGTCGGGCGCGCTGGCCGCGCCTGCGGGAAAGCGCACCTTCAAGGTTACGTTTGAGAAAGCCGTGGACGAGAAGGTTGTCGCGTCCGCCGAGGTCAGCGGCGAGGATGGATGGTTGCCCTTGAGCTTTTCCTCGCTCTCGTCCGACAAGCTGACAATGACATGGTGGCTGGGCGACGATCAACCGGCCATCGTCGCGCCGGAAGATCTCGATGGCCTGACCTTCGACACAGCGGTCCTCCGGCTCGGCAATGAGAGCGGCGCCCAGGTGCCGGCCGTGAAGAAGCTGAGTTTGGTCGTGGAAGGCGACAGCGCGCTGGCTTACGGCACCGACAACGGCGCCGCTCCGCTCGATGGCGCGAGCTATCCGTTCGGTACGCTGCCGGTCACGGGCGCGGGTTTCAATCTTATTGCGCCGGACTGGTGCGGGCAGGCCGCGGCCGCGACGCTCACCGTCACGCCTCGGTGGGTGGGTTTGCCGGCGGCGGGTTTTGCTACGTGGTACACGGGCTACGATTCCCCGCCTGCAAGCAATACCGACTTCAAAGTGCAGGCTCTTCTGATGTCAGGCGTGCAGCGTGTCTTGCTCTCATCGAGTCCGAGCGATGCGACCAAGACCGCGCCGCAGTCATTGTTCACCGGTGCGGGCAATGTATTGCCGGTTGCGGCCGCGCTGACGGTCGCGGTGCCGGCAGAGCTGGCCGCGCTGAGTGAGGCTACATCCAATCCCACCGACTGGCCGCGCTGGATCCGCTTCGAATTGACCGGGCGCGATTTCGGTCATCAGGTCTATCAGAAGCTCGCGGGCAGCAAGACGCTCAACCCGCCTTACACGCCGCAGATGAACGGCGTCGCAATCGAGTGGAAGATGGACGTCACGGACTTTGCGCAGTACGTGCTGACGCCCTTCGGCTATGACGGTTCGCCGGACGCGGGGTCCGGGGAAGCATCGCAGGCTTGCCTTTATCTCGGCTTCACGGATGGAACGCCCGGCGAGACGATCTCCCTGTATTGGGAGCTGGACAGTCCGCAGGCAGTCGAGCCGGAATGGCATTACCTGAATCAGCAGAACGACTGGGTGAGTCTGGCCGATACGCTCGTGGACGGCACGAACGGTCTGCGCGACAGCGGCATCATGAATGTGATCCTGCCGCACGATGCGTCGGATTCCGCCGCCCAGATGCCTCCGGGACGGTACTGGCTGCGTGCGCTGGTGGCTAAGCCGATGCTGGATATGAGCGGGGCGAAAGTCGAGGGGGATGCTGATCCCCTGACGGAGCCTGCTGTTCAAGCCTCAACGGACGCGGATACCGACTCAACTCCGAAGCACGAACCCGATTACGCCTACGTGTGGCTCAAAGGCATTCTGGCAAATGGCATGACCGCGTCGCTCCATTCGCCGGAGAGCGTATCCGCGAGCCACTTCCTTGCCCCGCTCGCGGCATCGACGATCACCCGGCCGGTGGAGCCTGTCGCTGAGCTGTCGCCGGTGGTGCAGCCTTGGCCTTCGAGCGGCGGCAAGGCAGCGGAGACGCCGGCGCAGTTCATGTCGCGCAGCGCGGAACGTCTCTTTCATCGCTCGCGCGCGCTGACGTGGCACGACATGGGCTCGCTCATCAAGGCCCGGTTCGACAACGTGCTCGAAGTCGCAATCCCGCCAGTGGACAACATCACCGACCTTCCCGCACCCGATCCCCTGAACCTGCTCATCGTGCCCAACACGGAGCGAAAGGATAACGACGATCCCTTGCGGCCGCGCCTGAGTCAGTCACACCTCAATGCAATTCAGGCCTATGTGCAAGGCATGGCTTCGACGTGGGCCAGGATCGCAGTCGTGAACCCGACTTACCGCGATGTGCTGATCACCTACGACCTCTCTTTCAACGTCAATCCGGACTACGGCTATTGCCAGATCCAGGAGCAGCTCGAACGCCGTTACATGCCGTGGATGCAGGGCGGTCAATCCGGCCTCACGCTTGGCACGACGCTGGACTTCTACGGCATGGTTGCCTTTATCGAGGCGCAGCCGTTCGTGACGGAAGTGGTGAACATGACGCTCGACGGCGGCTGGGCGTCAATTCATGCCGCGACCAACGAAGTGCTGATCCTGACCTGGAAGAGCGCAACGCAAACCATGCCGGCGGTGGCGAACCATGGCAGGAGGAATAATGCAGTCGAAGCCTGATGTGTTTGAACTGGTGCAGGACGACATTCATTTTGATGCGCTCTGGGAGCAGGCGCAGCAGACCGTCGAGCAGTTCGGTGGTCAGGTCTGGACCGATACGGGCGATCATGACCCTGGTGTGACCTTCCTGCAGGGTTATGCCTACGGCGCGTCCGACCTCGGTTACCGGCATACCTTGCCGCTGGTTGATCTGCTTACGCCGCCGCTGGCCGAGCAGACCGAGGGCGGGGGCGTATTTCCGCTGGAGTTTGGTCCTCACCAGGCGCTGACCTGCGGGCCGATCACGCCGGAAGACTACCGCCGCGCGCTGCTGGATCTGACGGACAGCACCGGAAGCTACTTTCTGTTTCGCAACGTGCAGTTGCTTCCGCTCGATTCGGATGGTACTGATGCCCGGCAGCAGGACTATCGCTATTACTATTCGCCGCAAACGCTCGAGTTCAGCTTCAAGCAGCCGCAAGACAAGGCAGCCGTCAGGTACTGGCTTCGCGGAAATTATTCCTTGCGTTTTGAGCGGACACGCGAAGGGCTGCGCAATCCGAGTGAACCGAATAACCAGTTGAACGCGTTTTTGACTGACAACCGGAACTTGTGCGAAGCGGTTACGCACACCGTTGATCAAACATGGCAGAAAATCAATCCGGTAGCCGAGATAGAGCTTCAGAAACATGTGCAGGACTACGCGGCTGTCTTCGCGGAACTCTACCGCACGGGTGAAGATTATATTTCGCCGTGCGTGTCACATGAAACCGCCGAGACGCTGGAAGGCCGGGGCGCTTCAGCGGCTGAAATCTACAACGGTCCCGCTCTGTCCCATGGCTGGCAGAGCCGGCTGCCTCCGGCAACGGATTACACCGTCCCGATTTCAGTGAACCTTAGCGGTCTCGCAGCGCGCTGGACCCAGGTCGCGGGGGTCAAGAGCGTTCTGTCGATAAGAGAGGGGGCACACAGTGATCCCGGCTGGGGGTGGACGTCTAATGCAGGATCCTATCCGCTGCTCTGGGGCGACGACCCGCTGAGCGAGATCACGAGTTCCATCAAGCTGATCACCGCCGACGGCAAATACGTGACGGCAACGAAAGCCGAGATCGAGGCGAAGCTGACACCGACGCCGGTGGAAGACAACCCGCCGAAGGTGCTGCCCTACGGAAAGCCGCGCGACGTCGCGCAGTATCACCCCGTCACCGACAAGATGCCTGCCTGCTACAACCTGCAATTGCCGCCTGGCCTGGGCGGCCCTCAGGCGCTGTACCAGTTTCTGCTGCCCTTCGAGCAAGCGATGTCGGACAGTTGCCGCCTATTGGCCATGCTGCCGAACTTGCTCTCGTTTGTCCGAGAAGGCGAAACGACGTGGGGTGCGCAATGGCCCTACGCCGAGGGCAGCGCGGCCGATGTGGCGCACGCGTCATACAAGGCCGGCTTGGTCGAGCACAGCGCATCCATGGCGGTGGACGGTGCCCAGGAGCGAAAGCTGACCGATCATCTGCTTGGCTACTTCGGCACTGAAGCGGCATCGCGGATGCTCGACACGACCGAGAGCGAGTCTCTGACGATTCAGCAGTCCGCGTTGAGTCAGATCACCACGCTGGCCTATCAACGGGCGAACATACGAGTCGATCAGGTGTCCGCGTTGCAGAAGCGAATCGCCGCGCGCATGGGATGGGGGCAGGCACTGTTCGACGATGATGTCGACATGGGCGAACTGCCGTTCTATCTGGTCGAGCATCGCGCGCTTATGCCGCAGCTTCCACGGCCCATCTACGACAGTCCCATGAAGCCGAAGAAGCTCACGCTCTCCGCAGACAACCGGAAGCTGACTGTCGATTGTGGCAACGCCAAGCCTATTGATCAAATGGTGGTCGGACAACTGGTCGATTTCGCCTACCCCGACGCGAGCGGTACACACACGGTGCAGGGTGTGATCGTGGATAGCTACGATTGGCACGCTTATACCTTCACAGTGGATCTTGTGGATAACCCGCATCTGCGGGTCGTGCTCGAGCCTGTCCTGGCGGCACAGGACAAGCAGCAACTAACGTGGAAAAACGCGGCGTCGTGGCTGAAGGAGATCGTCTATCCGCTGCAATACGAACCTGGGACACCAGAGACTCCGGGCCAGGAAGCCCAGTTGACGATCCCGCCGGACTTCCCGTTTCCTGCCTGCCTCCAAAAGGGCAGCGCGTTCTCGATCGATTCGATTACCCAGTTAGGTCTGGAACCGTGGTCGATGAAAGCCGAGGTCGTGAGTGTGGACTGAATTGCCCGAACGCTGTCGATCAAGCCCGCAGCAGGCGAGAAACAAGTGCTGCCGGCTGTATCGAAGCAACAGGGCTATGCCTGGCATGCGCTCGACATCGGCGACCGCTTCTCGATGATCGTGAGCCTGGTGCTCAACCGCAACATGCTGCCGGAGAACGGCGATGTCCAGGCGACCGAAGCGTGGATCAAGCGCTGCGTCCAGGCTGAATTGCAGGCGCATATCAGACTCATGATTCACTGGCTCGATTCGGACGAGAGCAACCCGCAATCGTTCGGCAGCTTCGCGTTGAGCTATGCCGCGTGGCAGAACGGGAAAACCGTGGCCAGTACGTCCACTTTTCAACTTCTCTGGAAACTGGGCTTGGGACGGCCGCCTGCCAGCCTGAGCACCGGCATCGGCGCTGTGCGCATTGCTACCCCCGAGCAGAGAACTGCTGTGCTGGGACCCGATGGGGATCAATGGAATCTGGACGTGCTCTTGAGGCAAGCGCTGTTTTTTGTTCCAGACGACGTCTACCGCAAACGCAGTCAACTCAATTGAGGCTTAACGCACCATGGAAAACGAAACGAATCAATTGCCAGGCGATTCAGTCTCCGACAGCAACGGGACGACCACTGCCGAGCTGAAGGCCCGGTTTTCAGCCGGATCGGTACCCCTGGACACGGATTTCGCTGCACTGATAGACATGGCCGAGTGCGGGCGCAGGGCTATCGGTAAAAGTGCTGATCAGACGAACAATACGATTGGAGCAGGCTTGCAGATCGCCGCGGATAGCGATGCAGCCAACAAAGGCAAGCTGTCCGTGAAGCTTGGCGGAGGCCTTCAGTTCGACGCCGGCAGCATCAGAGTAGGCGCTGGAAGTGCGCTTTACCTCGGAGGCAACGAAGTCAACGTCAAGGTGGGTGTGGGTGCCGAAATTGTCAACGACTCCGTGAGCGTGAAGGCCGACAAGTACATCAAGGTCAGTTCGTCCGGCGTGAGGGTCGATACCGACGCATTGCTTCCGCGCGGCATGATCATGATGTTCTGTGGAAGCACGGCGCCAGAAGGATGGCACTTCTGCGACGGCTCCAAGGTAACTGCCGCCGATGGCACCCAGGTTCAGTTGCCGGACCTGCGGAAGCGCTTCGTGCTGGGGTCCCAGACGCTCGGTGATTCCGCTGGTTCGCATAAGGGTGGTGCAAGCTGGTCGGATTCAGGCTTTCAGGCGACAACGACCACTGATGCCTGCAACGTGGGCGTGAAAGATCATTTGCTCACGCAACATGAAATGCCTGTCCATAAACATGAGTTTATTGATAGCAATAAAATGCTTATGAGCGTAGTCAGATCCAACTCGGCGTGGGGTGGAGACAAGGAAGCGACGAGTCACGATTATGTCTATGCCTCCTATGACACCAGTAAAGGCGATTTCACAATGTCGACCGCAGGATGGAGTGAACCCATCAAGTTCGATGTCACCGACCCCAAGCACGGCCACACCGTCACGGTCAATCCGCCGTACTACCAACTCGCCTACATCATGAAGGTGTAGCGAACGAGCCATCAGCGGCCGATTAAACGGGGACATCATGCGTACCATCATCCAGAGCGTCTCGCTGATCGTGGACACGCGCACTGATATCCACGCCACGGTGACGGACCATTGCGCGAAGCTGTTTCGCGGCTCGTTAAAAGAGGATATTTCCAACCTCGTGAATGAGTACTTTCATCGCGAGGCCGATATCCAGATCGCCGAGTTGCATCTGGATATCGGAACCATGCGGCGCGACGAGATTGACACGGTCATGCCGAAGCGGATTCTTGCGGAATTGCAGCGAGCGCTTGCGGAACATGTTATTGCGGAACAATCTCCTGCGGCCGAGTCCGTGGAATTTGACGAAATGACCATTGCCCCGGATGACGTCTTCGCTCGCGAAGGAGAGCAGCCTTCGCTAACCGAAGCCGAGCCAAGCGCGATCGATTCGCCACGGCCCGATGTCCTTGGGCAAAAACGCACGTTGCAATCCCACTCGGTCACTTTGGCTTTGCTCGAACAACACCTTGCGTCGTTGGGCCAGGACGAGCCGTCCGAGCGCATCCTCACCTGGCTGGCTCCAGCGTGCCTGCATCGCGAATCGCGGCAGTTCCTGCTGGAACGCGCCAGGACGATGCCTGAAGCGGCTCATGCATTGGAAGTGCTGCGGGGCGAAACGGAGGCGACAGAGCTAGCTATCTTCCTCAAGGCTCTGATCTGGCTTGGAAACAATCCGTCCTTCGCTCATTCAAGCCAGATTCCCGAGTTACCGGACATTCATGAACTGAAGGGCGCGCGCTTAAGCGAAACACTCGCATTCATGGAAAAGTCCTCACACGCGGAAATACGCAGCTGGCAGGCCAAGCTATGGCGCCATGAAACCGTCCGCGCCAGCCTGCGAAAAAGTCTCACGCAAGCGGAAACGCGACGGCTGGAGCGCCTGGCGCGCGCCTATCCCGAACGCCGCATCGCACAGCGACCCGAAAACGAAAGCGCGACAACAAAAGTGCAGTCCGTAGCCGGCGCAGGCCTGATCGTCCTGTGGCCTTTGCTGCCCGATCTTCTTCGCAGTCTGCACCTCTGGGACGGCGAACGATTCGCAAGCACTGAAGCGCAGGAGCAGGCAGCCGCATGGCTCGACTGGCTCATCTGGCAAGACGCCGGACTCGCGCTGCGCACGCATGGCTTTGCTCGCCGTCTGTGCGGCCTGGCAAGTCTCACCGATGAAGAAGACAACGACCCACCCGAGCCCCCGGAAGAACAGACCAGGACACTGCTCGAAAACTGGCTGTCCCAGCTGCCGATGAAACTGCCCAATTGGAAATCCCTTCAGCCGGAAGACATTCGCGCGCTGTTCCTGCAGCGTCCAGGTCAACTGTCCACGCAAGGCCCCGTGCCCGTGCTGACGATAGAACCGCAACCCTTCGACATCCTGTTGCGGGATCTGCCGTGGCCCTTGTCCACCGTCGTCCTGCCGTGGCTCCTGAAGCCGATTGAAGTGAACTGGCCGATACCGAACCTCGATACGAGGATGTTCTGATGACTTCACCGCTCATAGTCGACCCTGTGGAACGGCAGCGTTCCGCCGATGCCTGGAATAGCCTGATGCACGAAGTCGAGCGCATCGACTTGTTGTTGCAGCGTGAATATCACGTGCGCATGGAGCGGATGTGGTCGGGCGACGTGTGTCTTTCGCGTCAGGATATCGAGGCGCGACTCGACGCCCCGCGCGGCATTCCGTGCTGGATGGAAGCGGAAGATCTGGCAAGCGAACGCTCCTCCGGCGCGAGCGTGCCGTCCGAAGCTGACGCGCCGCTCGACCAGCTGGTGGCGCGCTTCGGTCTCGACCGGTTCGAACGCGAGATCATCCTGCTCGGCGTGCTGCCGCATCTGGACACGCGTTATCAGACCATGCTGGCGCTGCTGCAGGGAAAGGGGCGTCACTATCCCACCGTCGAACTCGCGCTGAACCTGTTCTGTTCATCGTGGGCCGAACGCCATGCCGCGCACCAGAGCTTTCTGCCGCAAGCGCCGCTGCATGAACATCAACTCCTGGTACCCGTTCATCCCGGCGATGCCGCGCGCGATGGCTGGGGCCGCACGCCGCTCTGCACGTCGCTGGAGGTGTTTCACTTCCTGCAAGGCAATCGTTTGCAACCGACGGACCTGCAATTGTTCTGTCGATGGGAACAAGCGCTCTCCGCGCAAGCCGGCGATGCACGCATCACCGCGCTGATCGACGTCCTGCGCAACGCGATCTTCGACAGTTCGTCGCCGGCCGTGGTGACGCTGCGCGATGCCGCCGAGAGCGAGGTAGTCAGTGCACTCGCTGCATACCGGTGCGGCGCGCTCATCATCGATGTGCAGCGCCTGCCGACGGAAGAGGAGCCCGCGTCTTTCCGCTTCGCTCAGGCCCTGCGCAACGCGCGCCTGCATGATCGTGCAGCGGTCATTTGCGGTCTTGAAGGCGCGGCGGCAGCGGTGCGCGACACGCTGCTGGCGCAGCTCGCGGCCTGCGCGCGCGGCGCGGTGGTGCCGATTCTATGTCTGGAGGACCGTCGCGCAAGCGTGCTGCGTCTGGCGGGCGTTCCACACGTCACCTTCGACATGCCGCCGCGCACGGCACAGGAACGGGCCGCGGCGTTCGTCGTGCAAGTGGGCGACGCAGCGATCGACGCACTGGCTCTCAGCCGCCGCTTTGCCTTCCAGCCGGACGAACTCGCGCAGATCGGCTGGGAAGCATCGTTCTATCGAAGCCGGCGCGCGCCGGATGCAGAAACCAGCCAGGGCGACTGGACCGAAGCACTCCGCCATCGCGCGCGGCAGAACTTCGGCAACCTGGCGACGCGCGTCGAGCCCCAGCGTACTCCCGCTGATCTCGTCGTCACAGCCGACATGCGTCTTCAGCTTGGCCAGATCGTCGCGGCGGTACGGCATCGTGAAGCCTTGCTCGAGCGAGGCTTCCTCGAAAAGATTCACTACGGCACCGGCATCAGCGCGCTGTTCCATGGTCCCTCCGGAACCGGCAAGACGATGGCCGCGGAAATCCTCGCCGGACAGCTTTGCACGGATCTCATCAAGGTGGATCTGTCGAGCGTGGTGAACAAGTACATCGGCGAAACGGAAAAGAATCTCTCGCGCATCTTCGATATGGCCGAGGCCGACGCAGGCGTGCTGTTCTTCGACGAAGCCGATGCACTGTTCGGCAAGCGCAGTCAGGTCAAGGACGCACACGACCGCCACGCCAACATCGAGGTGTCGTATCTGCTGCAACGCCTCGAAGCCTTCCCCGGTCTCGTGATTCTCGCGACCAACAATCGCGGCCATCTGGATGAAGCCTTTATCCGGCGCTTCACCTTTGTGACACGTTTCGTCTATCCGGACCCGGCGCTGCGCGAAGTGATGTGGCGCGCCATCTGGCCGGCGCAGATGAAAGTGGATGAGAGCATCGATTTCGCGGATCTGGCCAGACGCATCGACGTCACCGGCGCAAGCATCCGCAACATTGCCCTGCTGGCGGGATGGCTCTCGATGTCCGAGGACTCGCCGGTAGTCAGGAAACATCACATCGAGCAGGCCAGCCTGCGTGAACTCGCCAAATCAGGGCGCTTGAAGATATAAGGAGCATGCACATGGCAGACATCATCGCGTCCGATACAACCATCCTCAACCTCAATCAGGCTATCTATGATGCGCTGGTCGAGTATGTGCCCATCGACCTGGATTCAGGCGTGTCGATCATCTTCGATCTTCCGAATGCCGACAATCCGCCGTCGGAGCCCACGCTGAGCGTATTCCTCTATCAGATCTCCGAAGACCTTCAGATGCGCACGTCTCCAGGACGCATGACTTCCTACAATGCGGAGACGAAGCAGTCCACCGTCGCGCCGGGATGGGTCAATGTGTGCTGCAACTACATCATCACGTACTGGGATATCGGTCAGACCGAGAAGATCAGCCCCGGCAGTCCCGGCAGCGCGCCCGACAACCCGTCACTCAAGGTCATGAATCAGGTCGTCAACGCGCTCATCAACAATCAGGAGATCGGCGGCATGCCCGGCGCCTATGCGCGCATGATTCCGCCCAAAGCCGAGTTGAACAGTCTCGGCAACTTCTGGCAGTCGCTCGGCAACAAGCCGCGCCTTTCGCTGAATCTCTCGGTGACGGTGCCCGTCGTTCTGACTGACAAGCAGAAGACGGTCGCAAGCGTGCAAGAGACGGAAGTCAAATCGCAGCAGCCGCCGTTCGACGAGGCGGTCTGACGGCAGAAGGACGTTCGGCGATGAGCGTCGCGTTCATGGATCCAGCGGAGGCTACCGATGCTCGCTTCAGAAGCAAACGTACTGCGCAATCGCAGGCCGTCAGGGCAATCCCGATCCTCGAATGCGTGGATCATCGAACACGGGGAAGAGGACGCATGCGAGCCCGCGGCGGCGGGCGCCAGCGAGAAGCCTGAAGCTGCGCTGGCGGGCATGCTGGAACGCTTGCTCGTCCCCACGGTGATAAAACTTGCGGGAGGGGTATTCCGGCAGGCGTTCGTCGCCAATCGCACGCTGGGGCAACTGGCGGAAATCAGGAAGAGCGACG
Organism: Caballeronia sp. LZ043; assembly: GCF_031451075.1. Taxonomy (NCBI): domain Bacteria; kingdom Pseudomonadati; phylum Pseudomonadota; class Betaproteobacteria; order Burkholderiales; family Burkholderiaceae; genus Caballeronia; species Caballeronia sp. LZ043. The sequence goes on from NZ_JARUXT010000003.1 coordinate 343,017, forward strand.
CGCCGTGGGATCAGCAGCTGCTTCAAGCCGCGCGGCTCTCGGCGTCATTCGACGAATGGCTGCCGCCTTCCATCGGGCCGCGCATGAAAGGCATGATGCAGAGCCTGGAAGATGCTGTGCATCTCTGGCAAGCCTCCCGGCGGGTGCTGGCCGCCCTGCAAGCGCTCGATGATCCACGACGCCCCTGGATGCAAAGGGCCGAAGACTGCATCGACGTGCTCGACCTCCATGCGCACCAGTTGCCTTCCCCTGTTCAGCGCAGGCTCGGCACGTTAAGAAGTGTGGTTCAGTATGGAAAGGCCGTCCGTGAATTGCGCCGTCTGTTGCAGTCGACGCCCGAGCAGGTCTTGCACGAGGCGGGCGGCTCGCGCCTCGGACTCGATGCGGTCTGCGATGAACTGGCCGGGCAGTTGCCTCCCGTCCTTGCACGTCGGCTCAACGCGCGCCGTGAGGGCAGCGACGCGCTGACGTTCTGCCGGACGGAGACGGAGCGCGCGTATCTCGCCTTCGAGCAGGTCAGTCAGAGCAGAAGCTGGCAGGAGATTTTCGCGGCGCTCCGCGGCTGGCTGGAGAGTAACGGGTCCGATGACGTCGACGCGCTCACCACGATCAAGCAGCAACTCGATGCCTTCCGCGTGGGCTATGACAAGGTTTGCGCGATCTTGTCTGACTCGACGAACTTCGAGTTGCGTTTGATATGTCTGGCCGACTATATCGCCCGCGTGGATGACCGCGTCTTGCGGGCGTTCCTGGCAGAGCGGTTTCATCCGGCCATCGACGCATTGACTGGCGTGTTGCGGACAGGCGCAGCCGCGAGCGAGTTTTTTCGGGCGTTTTCGGCCATCTACCGCAATGACCTCCCCTGGCAAGGCAAAGTGCAAGCCCTGCGCTGCCTCATGGAGGAGTTCGCGTGCAGCGGTCTGGCCGGCTGTCCTGTTTCGGTGCAGGAAGTCTTCAAGCGCCTGACTGAAGTGATGGACGTCGTGGCGGAGCTTGCGTCTCCCGGACAAGCATCCGGTCTACGCGAGGTGACAGGGCGCGTTGCATCCGTCGTGCACCGGATCGAACGGCTTTTGCCCGCCTTGGAATCTTCATTGCCCGACGGCGCGATGGCGCAAGTGGACGGCATTGTCCGCACCGTCGGATGGTTGACTCGACAAATCCAGACGCTGACCGAGCTTCCCGGGGACGCGACCTTGTCCGACTACCTGGGGCGAGCGTTCCGGGAGGGCGATGCGCCGCCGTGGCTGCCGCCCTTCATGGAACCGCTGTCGGCGCTCGGGCGCCAGCTTGGCGACGTGCTGCGGGCCAGCGAGGACGCGCACTGCCCGGCTTTCCCGCGTGCGGGGCCGTTGAGCGAACAACTGAACTGGATTTTCACGGCGCTTCAAAGCGACCGGCTCACCGATTCGGCCTTGAAGCTTCTGCCCGCTCGCCTCACGCCGGTGGTGAGCCTGAGCCGGGCGTTGCTGCTGCGCGTGAACGCGTTTCCGGCTGAAGCCTCAGTGGTCGAACGCGCCAGCTGGCTTGTCTCGGAGCTTTCCGGACCGGATGTCCGGGCGCTGCTGAACGCCCCGGAATGTTTGCGGGCCGGGTTGTTGGGCGAGATCATCGCGGATGAAGATTTCCAGAAGTGGCTCGACATCCTGCACCGAATCATGAAGGGAGGGTCGCAAGCGCGCTGGTCAGGCGGCTTGATGGCGGCAATGCGGGAGCACTGGCGAACCATCGGCTCCGCGCTGTCTTCGGTTGCCTTGTGTTACGTTCCGGGCGGCCCGTTCATCAAGCAGGTAAGTTCATGGGTACACCGGGTCCGGCCGCAAGAGGACTGGATGGCGACCGCGGATGACTTCATCAGGATCGTCGCAAGCGATATCAACGAGGATGTGTCAAGCGGCCGTTTTGCGATGCTCGGTCTCCTTCCCGGAGCGACGGCCAAAGGTCTGGGTCATGCCGCCATGGCGGTCCGGCATTTCTCGCTGTATTCGGAACAGTGGGACTGGACGGCCCTGTTGCAGGACTATTGCAAGGACCCCGCCCAGCGATCGCTCTTCGATGCGTTCTTGCTGGTACGCCTGACCTGGTCGCTGCATCGGCTGGCGACTTCGGAGCCGCCGGGCCGGGATGCATCCCTCCGGAGTCTGCAGCGCGACGTCGAACATCTTCGTTTGCTGGGCTGGCGCGGCATGACTTCGCTTGCGCAACTGCTGCCGCTGGTTCCCGACCTCTGCGCCGTGCGCGCACGGATTCATGTCGAACCATCGAAGGCCCGCAACTGGTTCGATTGGGCCGCCGCCGTGTGCGGCGCCCTTGCCGACGATGACACGCCGTCGATACGGCGGCTCAGGCAGAAGCTTGAAGAAGGCACGGAAGCCTTGCTGGCGAATGCGCTCCAACAGACCCTCGCATCGTTGTCAGGCGAAGTGTTCGTGGAACCTTCCGCGGGCAATGACGATGCCATGCGTTTGTCGGTCATTCCTCCGCAACTGGCACAGCGGTGTGCAATCGCGGGAGAGGAGGATCAGGACGGCTTTGTGATGAGCGGGGCACACCGTTATGTCGTCGACGATGGCCGGCTTTTTCTCGTGCACTGGGACAGCGACGAGCGTGCCTATGCGGTCGTGTCCGGAGAGCGTGTCAATGATCGCGCGGCAGGTCCTCCACTGGTGCGGGTCATGGGCCGATGGTGGGTGAGGCCGCGCCTCGCCAAGCTGCCAGGCGGAGGGCTGTTGTCCCGCTGGTTCTCGACCACGCTGACAGCGAACCCGACAGCGGCCCCGCTGCCGACCGAAGCGGCCGACGCCGTTCTGGACATCAACGCAGATCATCACGATTCTCCCGACGCATTCATATCCAACAACCTCGAATACTGGACTGAAGACGGGCAGATCAGGCTGCGCGATTTCGTCATCGCGTCCGGTGAGAGGGCGCAGTCGGGCGGCAGGTTGGGCTGGGCGGTCGGCCTCTCGGGCGCATTCCTGCTGCTCCTGACCTCCGTCTATGTCTGGAGGGCGTTTCGCAGGGGCGCGGTGCCTGAGCCGTCACGCCGGGCCAATGACGGCAGCGCCAGCGGACAGGCCGAAAGCGAAGCGCTGGTGATGGAAGGCGCGCCGGCGTCAGAGAGGGTTGAGGGGGTCGGGAAGCAGACCGCGGTGGACATCGAACAGCCCATGCTCGACCCCGAACCCATTCCGGATGCCGTCCCCGATGCTGTACGCGACGAACACGCGGGTTGGCGTCCGACGCGTGGCGAACTGACGGCGCTCGCGGTGCTCGGCAGTGCGTCGCTCGGCATGATTGGCTGGGCCTCGTTCAACGCGTGGCAGAGCCGTCGCCCGGAGGCGTTGGTGGCCCCGGACGACCTGGATGCGGGACGTCTGCTGACGGAGCGCGACTTTGAGATCGTCGTGGATGCGCCATTCGCCATGCAGGCCGTCGAACTCGCCGGACGCGGACGGCGAAGCGCGCCCCCCGCGCGCGGCAAATCCTCGATCCCGCCATGGCCGCTGCCGAGGAATGCGAAGATCGATCCCGATTTGAGTGCGGAAGTATCGCTGCGCTTCGATGCTAAAGACAGCTATATGCCACGCAGAGGAGACTTCGGCGCCATGCATATGGACGGTGTGTATTGGGACGCTGCGGGAGTGAGGGCCTATCTGTTCGTGTCGGGTCGTTACTGGCCCTACACTTATGACGGCAAGCAAGGCGCCTATCACGAAGCGACGATCCATCCCGTGAACAAACCGGAGACATTCCTCGACATCAGGAGGCTCGACGGCGGCGCATGGTTTCTCGCGCTTGGCGCCACATTCGCGCAAGCCGCTGTCGTTCCACCAGGCACAAGCCGTCTCGGTAAAGATGTTGGCGCCACGCTCAGGCGATGGGACGCTGAAGAATCCTTCAAATATGCCGAGCAAGCCGCCGGTTGGGAGGGCCAGGTCTATACCGACTGGGACGGCACCTATCTCTATGCAAACGGCAGTTTCTGGCCGGCCGTGGTGCTGCACGAGAACCTGCTTCGAGTGACGCAGGAGAAGCAGACGGCGGGACCGTTCCTGTATCTCAAGCGCGAGGAGCCGGGCAGCTTGTGGAGGTTTGCGAGGGTCGTCAAGCCGGAGCATCTGCCGGCCAAGCTTGCGTTCTCTCCGGACCTCGTTGCGCGAGCGAAGGCCACGCTCGCTGGAGAGCCGTGGACGTCGGCATGGGTGGCCGACGAACCCCCGGGCATGTATCGCAAAGCAGGCTCAGAAGCAAAGTACCTGCGGATCGACGACACCCTGTATCGATGCAGTGAAGTCGGAACCAGGCGGGTCAACTATTTCCCGGAGGAAATCCTGACCCTCGTATGGCGGCTCGACGTTGACCTGGCGACCGCGACGTCGGCTCCGTTGCTTGCCGGTCAGGACACAAGCGGAGCCTGGCATTCGATATTGAACAATGGGGTTGACGGGTACTGGGCAGAAGAGCGCGTCGGGGCGTCAAGGGCGCTCGGGCTACTGTTGGCGGCCGCATCCGCCGCGCCGCAAACGCCCGATCTCTCGCAATTGGCGCCGGTATCTCCGGGTCTCTATGCCATGCTGGACTGGGGGCGGTATCTGCGTGTCGGAGGCAGACTGCATCGGTGCTGGAGAGTCGATCTCAATCCGAGGGCATTCGCGGATGGGGCTCCCGAGACGGTGATGCGGGTCGCGGATTCCAATATTGCAGGTTATGTCGCGGGTCGGGGCTGGGGGCTCTTCAGCACGGGAGCCAGCGGCAAACTTGAGCTCGTTCGGGACAAGGAAGATATCGCTTCAGGCTTTGGCGCGCTCCCTTCGGTCAGTGGCGAACTGACGCGGATCATCGACACGTTCGATACGGCGCATGCGCTTCATCACGATGGCGTTGGCATGGGTCGTGAAGGCGTCGTGTATGCAGAGTCGGGACAGCTTTGTATCAGCGTGAATGGTCGCTATTGGCTGTTCATGCTGCTGTCGCCGCAGATGGGGATCATCTTCGGCGATTCATCGGGGCGCGCGTCCTGTGTCGTGATCATCTCGGACGGCCAATGGCAGCTCTATGGCGGCAGTGTAGCTTCCCTCGGCCTGCAGGATCTTCTCGAAGTCGGCACGTTCCATGGATTCAGTGCATCGCTGGAAGTCGCCGTCGGCGGCATTGGACCGCATACCTGGTCGCAGACAATCGAACTGCTCGATAACGCGGCGGATCATGCGTTCCATGGCAGTTACCTGAAGCCCGCGAGCGGCGAATTCCGTCGGGCACTCGGTTTGAAATACCAGGTTGCCTACCTCAAGTCGATCTCGGACTCCTCAGGCAGCTTGAGAACGACCGTGCCCGCCCCCGACATGAGCAAACTCAAACAGACGTGGGATGCCGAGACCATCAAACGCTACTGGCCGCTCTTCCAGGCAGATCAGGATGCGCTTTCCGATCCCGATTTCACCGAGTCCTGCGCCGTGCGCGGCCTGACGCCTGAACAAGTCAGTGAGCAAGCAGAGAGATTGCGCGTCGCGAAGGCGGATCTGGCCGCGCAGAAAAAGACGGTGGATGCGCAATTCGGGTCGGCTGAGTGGGAAGAGACGATGGCCGCCATCGGGATCGAGATGGCCATAGGCAGCATAATGAGAGCGACCGCGGTCAACAACTGGAACAAGAAGAAAGTCACGCGCATTTATTGGCAGAAGGAACAAGCGCGTGTCAACGCGCTTCACGACGAGATCGAAAAGCTTGTGCTCGACCAGGATGCACTGACCGATCTTTATTCCGAGAACCGCTTCGTCGAAGGCGTTGCGCTTGGCTTCGAAAGAGAAAGGGTAGCGCTCGAAGCACTGAAATCCCAGCCGCCGACAGGCCGTCACTGGCGGTATGGGCTCATGTACAGCGATCTGATAGCGGAACTCACGTACGAGATGATCCTTGAGTTCTCGCAAAACAGCGAGAGCGAACAGTTGCACGTCATCGACGCTGCCCGTCTCTATCTCCAGCAGCAGTTCTCCAGCATGGACGAATATGCGGCCTTGATAGGAAAGCTGTCGTCGGTGCCTTCCGGGCAGCGCACTTTTACCTGGCGCGGGGACTATCGCGACATCGTCGCCGCGCAAGAACTGGCCGACAAACTGATCAATACCTGCATGAAGGATGTCGAAGACGAAGAGCGCGCGGAAGGCACACGCGCCATAGCCGCGACGCTCTACCATCTTGTGAAGACGGGGGACGAGCCCGCTTCCATCGATGTCATGCTGGTGGGAGCGATTCTCGATGAGTTCGAAGCGGCATCGAGAAAGTTCAATCCGCTGTACGTTCCCAAGCGTCCGGAAGAATTCTTCTCGCTGTCGCAGATCAAGCCGAATACATTGACAAACGGAGATGCCGCCTATTATCAGCAGTTCGTCGAATATGAGAAAAGCGGTTCGCTCGACTACGAGGCCGCATGGATCGCGAATTTCACGCTGCTGAAAGTGCCATTGCAGATCGACGACTTTTATTCGATCAGGCAATCCTATTTCGTTGATAACGCCGTCGAAGGCACAAGCGACCTCCTGATCAAGCTGAAGAGCGGCAAGTGGATGCTGACGCGTTACCATGGCGACGGGCTGGGTGATCCGCGTGACACCTGCGAGCTTCAAACCTACGAAGAGATGGCGATGCTTCCATACTGGTACGAACTTCCGTATATCGGCGACGGGTACGGATGTTCAGCAAGCTGGGCAGTATGGGACATCGGCATCGACATACCCGAGAACCAGCTGGAAGCTGGGAGCGCTGTGCCGTTGCGTGCAGAAACGGGGCTGGTGCCGGAGTTGGTTCGGCTTACCCGTAAACATCTCGTTACGTTGAAACAGGGTTTGAAAGCGTCGTTTTACGCACCGGAACTGTGGCAGCTTTATGCCAGTCTTGTGCCTTTTTGGGACACCGGGCATGGCTTGGCGCTTGATCCGGAGCACAGCGTCAGGGTTGAACAAGTATTGTCAGACGTCATGGCAGTCGCCATTGCGGTTATTCCCTGGGGGGCAGGGATGGTCAGCGCAGGAGCGAAAGTCGGCTTCGAAAAGGTGGTCCTGCAAGGCTTGCGATACGGTTTGAGAGGCCGGGGGCTTTACAACTATGTCGCCCTCAAGGTATCCCCGACGCTTCCTGAATTTTTCCGGACCTCGTTTCTCCTGCTAACCCGGATGTTGATTGAAGCCTTCAGCCCCGTTCCGCTTCCAACATTTTCTTCGTCCTTCCGCGTCAAACCCGTGAAGTGGAGCAACGTCGCAGGACCAGGAAATCTCTCTTTCGTTCGCAATCCGGGTGCGCTTGTTCCCGCGGCGGCAAACAGCCTCGCTTTCACTCCATTGAGCGACGCTTTCCAGCTGTCGTCGAGGCAGGTTCCAGCAGGCGAGTATCTGCGAGCGGATCTGCGTGGCAACCGGTTGGGGGCGGACCTCGCGGCGGGTCCGTCGCGCGGCCAGCTTGCTCCAGATGCGGACGTGGGCCTTTCCATCGTCAGGGAGCAAATCGATCAGGTTGCTCCGTGGAAGTATGTTGTGAAATCCGGTGGGAAGAAATATGGATTTGTCTTCGATCAAAAGCTGAAACAGTTTCGCCTCGTTTATCCAGACGACTGGACCCGGCCCGGGCCTCTCGTCTCCTACACCGCCGATGGATGGCGGCAGGCGCCGATGCTTGGCGCGGCGCGTGACGCCTCCGAAAGCAAGGCTATCCTGCTGACGGAGCGAGGCTTGAGCCAGGTGCGTGCGCGCGTGCTCAGAGGCAACGTGCGCGCCGGACGAAAGTCGGCACGGGAATCGCTGACCGTTGGCCTGAAAGTCCTCCGGGACCCGGCTGAGCGCGCTTCGGTGGACAGACTCCTGGACATGTTCATGGGACAGCATTCGCCCGCATTGAAGACTGAACTGGAATCGAGAATGCAGAACTCCCTTGCTGCGCTCAGGCGCTTGCGAAGCTCGAAGGACGTTTTTTACAGGATCAAAGATGAAGAGGTTAGCGCATCGGTCATGTCGGTCCCGGCTGGCGAAGGCTACACAGCGCCGCAAGTTGTCCGTATCTCGTGGTACGGCAAAAGAACTACAAGTTCCGCAATCGATTTCGGAGAGCGTCAGCCTTATATGATGAATGTCTATTCCGACGGAGTGCAGCTGTTGCAGGACCATCATCATCAAGCGTATCCACAAGCTTTTGCGCGAACCATGCTTCATGAGAGCTTCCATATGGTGAACGATACCCACATTGACATGTATGTTCAGACCGGCAGTCGCGGTTATCATCTTGAGCGATTGGTCAGCAACGCAGCGGGCTTTCTGAGAACCAGCGATGCCGCTGGGAACATGGTCGACCTGCCGCTCGATCAGGTGGCGACGCTGCCGAAATACGATGGAATGGTGAGGTGGATGCTTCCGTACGCCGCCGAGAGCTTCGCGCCCTTTGCGGTCACGTACAAGTTCAAGGACGCCGGCGGCCGCCTGGACGTGGCGAGGGTGCAAGAGGCCTATGGCGACAAGTCTGAAGTGGAAGATGTCCTGCGTCACGTGAGAGATTCGATTTCGCCCGCGATGAAGGACAATCCCGATAGTTACAGCTTTGTCGTGCTCGGGCTTGAAAAGATCCGCAAGCGGCCCGTTGACTTCCGGAACTTGCTGGACGACCTGGATTACGTTCTGGAACATGGGCCGAGCCGGGAGAACGCGCTTATATGGCCCTGGTGACAGGTCGCGACCCCGCCATGAATCCGGATTTGCTGCATCGCAAAACCAGATCACCCGCGTGGCGCCTCATTTGTGCGCGCTTCCCCCTTCCTCGTTATCACTGATTCATTCGCTGCACTTCACGGTGTTACTGTTCATCGGCAAATCCTTGATTGCTGCATGTGTCTGGCTTGCGTCGCTCCACAAATCGAAAACAACGCGCTTCGCGCGGCAACCGGAATCCTCCGCGATTCCGGTCGACAGGAGGCTGATGATGTCCACGATCAAGACGTGGCGGGGATCCCGTGCCGCAGCTGCCATGAGCGCATTGATTGGAGCGGGCCTGGGCATGTCGCCGGGCGCGCATGCAGCGGGGGAGCCGATCAGGATCGGCGTCATCAGCGAGGAGTCCGCGGTCGCGGGCGCTTCCATCAGCAAGGCCGCGCAGCTCGCGGCGGAAGAGATCAATGCCCATGGCGGCGTGGACGGCAGGCAGATCCAGATCATTGCCTACGATGACCACTCGTCGGCCTCGGACGGCGTGCGTGCCTTTCAGCGCGCGGCCAGTCAGGACAAAGTGGTGGCGATCATCGGCAGCTATATCAGCGAAGTGGCGCTCGCGATGGAGCCGTGGTCCGCGCGCCTGAAGATGCCCTTCATCACGCCGGGCGCCGCGAGCAACGAGATCTCGAAACGCGTCCACGATGATTACAACAATTACAAGTACACCTTCCACGGCTGGATGACGTCGGCATTCATCGCGCAGTCCATCTGCGATTTCTCGCACGATGTGCTGGTGGGCGAGTTCAAGATGAAGACGACGGTGGTGATGAGCGAAGACGCGGCCTGGACCAAACCGCTCGACGAACGCTTCCTCGAATGCCTGCCGAAAGCCGGGCTCAAGGTGCTGGACCATATCCGCTTCAATCCGGACACCTCGGACTTCACGCCGATCTTCAACCAGATCGAAGCGAAGCATCCCGACACGATCACCACGGGCATCAGTCACGTGGGCGTGCAGCCTACCGTGCAATGGCATGACCAGCAGGTGCCGATCCCGATGACCGGACAAAGCTCGCAAGCTACCACGACGAGCTTCTGGAAAGACACCAATGGCGCGACGGAAGGCGTGATTACCGCATCAGCGGCGGCGCCGGGCGTCGCCATGACGCCGAAGACCGTTCCCTTCGTGGACTCGTACCAGAAGCATTTCGGCGGCGTGTCGCCGGCTTATGACGGCTTCACGAGCTATGACCTCGTGTACATCATCGCTGATGCCATTCACCGCAATCAAGGTTCGACGGACCCGGACAAGATGGTCGATGCACTTGAGAAGACCGACTATGTGGGCACAATCGGACGCTGGCAGTTCTATGGCAAGAACGATCAGTTCACGCACGCGCTGAAGTACGGCGAAGGGTATATCACCGGCATCAACCTGCAATGGCAGAACGGCAAGCAGGTCGCGATCTGGCCGAAGTCGGTAGCGAACGCCAAGGTCAAGTTCCCCGCCTTCGTCAAGGTGCAGGCAGCAGCGAACTGACGTCCTCCGCAGCGGGCGGGCACGAGCATGCACGTCCGCTTTTTTGGGTCTTTCGCGGGGACCGGTTCCACCTGAACATCGATCCGACAAGGACCGCCTATGCTTGCGCTGCAGATCCTCATCGACGGTTTCGCGATCAGTTCGCTCTATGCACTCGGCGCGCTCGGCTTCACGCTGATCTTCGGCGTCTCGGGCGTGCTGAATCTCGCGCACGGCGGCGTCATGCTCATCTCCGCGCTGCTCGGCTGGGCGCTGGCGGGCGAGGCCGGCCTCGGCACGTATCTCGGCACGCTGCTGGGCGTGCTTTGCGGGATGATTGCCGCCTACATCACATACTTCATGGTGGTGCGGCCCATTCAGCGCTCCAGCGCGATTCCGCGCGAGGAGAAGGAAATCTTCGTGCTTACCGGCACGCTGCTGTGGGGCATCATGATTCAGCAAGGCATGGCCTGGCTGTTCTCCGACAACCCCGTCACGATGCGCCCGCTGATTCCCGGCGTCGCGAGTCTGGCGGGCGTGCGCGTGCCCTATAACGAGATCATGATCGCCGTGGTGTGCTGGGTCGTGATCGGTCTGCTGTGGCTTTTCGTGAACCGCACGAAGGGGGGCAAGGCGCTGCTCGCGGCGTCGATGAATCCGCGCGGGCTCACGCTGCTCGGCTTCGAACTGTCGCGCATCTATCTGCTGGCCTGGACGCTGTATGGCGTGCTCGCGGGCGTGGCCGGCGTGCTGCTGGCGTCCTTTCTCGGCGTCAGCACGAACAACGCCGGGCAACTCACGGCGAGCGCGTTTTCCATCGTCGTGCTGGGCGGCCTCGGCAGTGTGTCCGGCTCGTTGCTGGCGGCTTATGTCGTCGGTTATCTGGAGACCGTGACCGCGTATCTGATCGCGCCGACATTGCGTCCCTTGCCCGCGCTGCTGTTGCTCGTGCTGGTCGTGTACGTGCGGCCGCAGGGCTTTCTCGGGCGACGCTGATCATGAAGATTTTCGGAGGCTCGCGTCTGATTGTCGTCGCCGTTGTGCTTGCGGTGATCGCCGCGACGCTGCCGTGGTGGCTCACCGGTTATATCCTCGGCGTGCTGACGGTGGCGTACTACTTCGGCGTCTTCGCGATGTCATGGGACCTGTTGTTCGGCTTTGCGGGCGAAGTCAACTTCGGACCAACTTTCCTGATCGGCCTCGGCGCCTATTCAGCGGCGATCCTCAACGCGCATGTCGCAGCGCCCATTGCCATCTGCGTGATCGCCGGCGGTCTCGTTGCACTGATTGGCGGTCTGCTTCTAGCCGTGCCCGCGCTGCGCCTGCGCGGTCCGTACTTCGGTCTCGTCACTCTGGTGGCGGTGCTCCTGCTGCAAAACGCCATCGTGATCTTCGCGGGCATCACAGGCGGTGAGATCGGCATGATGGTGCCGGACGTAATGTCCGTCGATGCCAGCACTAACTACTGGATCGCGCTCGCCTTCCTGATCGTCTGCGCGATCATCCTGTTCGGACTGTCGCGCTCGGCTATCGGGCTGATCCTGCAGGCAAGCGGTCAGGACACGGTCGGCGCGCAGGCGCTCGGTTTCAACGTCGTCAAGCACAAGCTCGCAGCCTTCTGCATCAGCGCGGTGTTCTCGGGCGTCGCGGGCGCGATGCTCGTGTTCTATCAGGGCACAGCTTCGGTCAGCACCGTGGTCGATATCGGCATTGGCGTGCAGATCATCATCGCGGCCGTGCTCGGCGGCAGGCGCACCATTCTCGGCGCGGTGCTGGGCTCGATCTTCCTGATCGTCGCGGGCGAGTTCCTGAGGCCACTCGGCCAGATCAATACGTTCGTGGTCGCGGCCGTGGCGCTGGCGGTCATCCTGTTCTTTCCCGATGGCCTGCTCGGCAACCTCCTGCGCGTGAGGGAACGCGAATGATCGACGACGAGAACCGCGCGCCTCTGCTTGCCGTGCACGGACTGACCAAGCGCTTCGGCGGTCTGGTCGCGGTAAAGGACATCAGCTTCGAAATCCGGCCGGGGGAGATTCTTGGCCTGATTGGACCGAACGGCTCCGGCAAGTCGACGGTCATGAAGCTCATCATGGGCATCGAGCGACCCAATGCGGGCTCCATCAAGGTCAATGGTGTGGAGATGGCCGGCTGGCTGCCGCATCGCATTGCGCGCGCGGGCGTGGGCATCGTGTTCCAGCATTCGCGGCCGTTGCATCGCCAGACCGTGCTGGAACATATCAAGCTGGCGCTGTTGCCCGATTCGCTCGTGAAGCTTGCGGCCGATCCACATGTCAACCGACGCGCGCGCCAGATTGCTGAACGCGTGGGCCTCGGCGGCGTAATGCATCGGCATCCGGCTACCTTGCCGTTCGCGGATCTGCGGCGCATGGAAATGGCGAAGGCGATCGCACGCGATCCGCGAGTCGTGCTCGTCGACGAACCCTTTGCCGGTCTCACTGCCGCCGAGTCCGAAACGTTCTCTGAACTGATTCGCGGCTTCCGCGCGGAGGGGCGCGCGGTGCTGCTGGTCGATCACAACGTAAAGAGTCTGGCGGCGCTCGCGGACCGGGTACTCGCGATGTATCTCGGCGAATACGTGGCCGAAGGCACGGCGGACGCGGTGATGCGCAACGAGACGGTGCGGCGCGTCTATCTCGGCGGCAAGATCGAGGCACGCGAGCGCGTCACGCAGGTGGCGAACAGCAGGCCCGAGATTCTTCGGGTGGAGAATGTGGGCGTGCTATACGGCAAGGCGCGCGCCCTCGACAGCGTGAACTTGCATGTGCGCGAGGGCGAGTTCGTCTCAGTAGTTGGATTGAACGGCGCGGGCAAGACAACCTTGTTCAATGCCATCTCGGGACTGGTGCCGTACCAGGGAACGATACGCTATGGCACGCAGGACCTGAAAGGCATGAGCGGCGCGGCGATCGCGCGCTCCGGCATTGTCCAGTGTCCTGAAACACGTGAGTTATTCGGCGACATGACGGTGCGCGAAAACCTTGATCTTGGCGGTTATCATCTCGCCGACAAGGTACGCGCGGATCAGCTCGAATGGCTATTCGAGCTGTTTCCCATACTGCGGGCGCGTCAGGCTCAGACCGCGCGTACGCTGTCGGGTGGCGAACAGCAGATGCTCGCCATCGCGCGCGCGCTGATGATGCAGCCCAGGCTTCTTGTTCTCGACGAACCCACGCTTGGCCTCGCACCGGTGATACTCGAGCAGTTGTCGAAAGCGATGGAGTTATTGCAGAAGACAACGCCGATTACCGTGCTGCTCGGCGAGCAGAACGTCACGTTTGCATTGCCGCACGCGGACCGTGTCTATGTGCTCGAACACGCGTCCATTATCTGGGAAGGCAGCCCCGCTCGCTTCGAGAAGGAGATGGGGCACGGCTTTCTCGAAGCTATTCCTTCCAGCATTGCGCCTGGCGTGCGAGCGAAGGCTTGATGCGTCGCGCATCTTCAACGTCATGACCTCCTCTCCCTCCGCAGTTTAAATTTGACGCGCAGTCCCCTCCGTTCCTTTGCAAACAGAAGGCCATCAGACGCTTAAGTCTGAATCGTCGCATTGTTATATGCGTTAAGCAATCTCGATGATCCCATTCATCATGCACGGTGCGCGTCATGTGGAAAAGTTATCCGCATCCGGATTCGAACCACTCGGCTGAGCGCGTTTCATTGCAAGTGCGGGAGCATGGGTGGATCTGTATTTCGAAGATGAAGGTTTGAGGAATCGCCGGGCGTCATTATTCGACCGGCGCGTTCAACGTACGGGGTGGAGGGTCGAGCACGCCGGGCCGGATGTGATCGAAGAGTCCGAACAGGTTTCGCGAGGCGGGCAGGCCGGCCTCCAGCAGATGTTCGAACAAGTACTGGTTCGCGCCGTGCTGCAAGTGGCGGGGAGCGCCTTTCATCATGCGCTCGCTGCCAGACAGGCTTATGAGGATCTGGAAGCCATCTGGTCGAGTGCCGCACCGTGGGACGAGCAATTGATCCAGCTGGCCGATATGCTGCCGCGCTATGCGGAGTGGCTTCCCGGGTGCATGCAGTCGCGCATTACCGCGACTGCCGATAACCTCAAGGGTGCGATCGGCATCTGGCTATGCGCGAAGAATATCGGCGAGTCTCTGCGTCGCGTGGATGAGCGCGGCGGTTCATGGATGGACAAGCTGGACAGCTCTCTGCGTGCGCTGACGAGTTTCGAACGTCGTCTGCCGGCGCGGATGCAGCCCATGCTGGCCAGCCTGAAACGGATCATGCGTCACGCGGATGCCGTGCGCGAGTTATACGGGCGACTTCGCTCCGAAGAAGCCAACTCGAGCGGCAATCATGACGGGCACGGGCACGGGCACGGGCACGGGCGTGGCTGGGTCGGGCGGCTCGCACGCAGTCTTCCCTCCGAACTCTCGCGCATGCTTCTCGAAGACGCGGACTCGTCGGCGCTCATGCGCGAGGTCGCGCGGGCCTATGAGGCGTTCGAGGCGGCGCGTCGCGGTGCCTCCGTGAAAGAAGTCGTGGAGGCGCTGAAAGACTGGGCGGGCGCGAGACCAAGAGAGACGCTGGATTACCTCGATACCATCAGGCGTCACATCACTGCGTACGTTCGTGCATATGAAGCGATGAGCGCAATCATGAGCCGTCCCACGAGTTTGCGCGCGCGGCTGGAAGGATGCGCCGCCTATATCGCGGAAGAATGCTCTCCGGAGCTGAAGCATTTGCTTCCCGAGCGCGCGTTCCCGGCTATCGATCTTTTCGTTGGCTTGGCGCGGGGCTATGCCGCGGCGCGTGGCTTTCATGCATCGGCGATGGCCATTACCAAAGCCGACAGTCCCCTGGATGCAAAGCTGAATGGATTGATGCAAGCGATCGATCGATTTTCGGCGGCTGATCTGAAGCTACTTCCTCAAAGCGCGCGAGAGCTGATTCTGCAAGTGTCGCAAGTATTGCGCGTGACATCCGCGGGAGTTGCCGTCGGCCGCTCAGCGAATGCGCAGGAGACGATTCCGCGTTTGCGGGCGATTGTCGAGCAACTCAGGGCCTCGCTGCCGCATCTGCTCGACGTGCTTCCCGAAAGGTCCGGAGACTCGACCGAGTCCGTGGTGCGTGCACTGGACGTGATGGTACGACAGTTCGAAGCGCTTTCGCGTCTGCCTGCAAGCCCCGGATTCGAGGATGTCATGCAATCGTTTCTTCAGGATCAGGGCGCGACTTCCTGGCTGCCTGAATTCATGCAACCGCTGCTGCAAGTGGCGCGTCAATTGAGCGGACTGCTGCCGGCATGGAAAAGCTATCCGGATTCCGGATCGCTTGCCGACCAGCTGAGCTGGACGCTGGAAACGCTGCAGAGCGAGCATCTTACTGACGAGACCCTTGGACGGCTTCCTGTCGGCGTCGCCGGGATTGTTCGGCCCGGTCGCGTCGTGTTTCTTCGCATGACGCGCTTTCCCGTCTCGGCGCCACCGGTCGAGCAAGCGCAGTGGCTGATGTGGCAGCTTTCGGAGCCCGAACTGGGGCATCTGCTGGAGGCCGGCGGCCTGCCGGTGACGGAGTGGCGGAGGGCGTTCATCAGCGACGAACATGTGGGCGCCTGGTTCGACGCATTGCTCGAGCTCACGCAGTGCAAGTCGTGGACGGCCGCGGCGAACACTGTGTTCAATCTTGCATTGCTGAGTCATCTTCCGGCGGCAGCGCTCTCGACCCTGGAAGGTGCGCTGGCCTATGTCCCCTTTGGCACGCAGGCGAAGCAAATCCTGCACTGGGTGAAGAGCACTCAGATCGCAACGACCTGGAAGCAAACGGCGCGCAACTTCTTCAAAACCGTCGAGAAGGACGTCATGCACGATCCCGCTGCGGCATTCCGATGTCTTCCCGGCGCGACGTCCGCCGATCTCGCGCGAACCATGACGCTGGCGCAACGCCTGTCGATCTACGCCGATCACTGGGACTGGGCGGGCGTGCTGTGCGATCTCCGCGAGTCCTCGGAGTCGAAGGTGCTGTGCGATGCCTTGTTTGCCATGCGGCTTGCGTGGTCCTTCCAGGCGCTGGCCCGCGCGGATGTGGAGGAACGAAGCGAGCGACTGGAACAGCTCGAAACCGATGTGCGCAAGTTGCACATGCTGGGCTGGACCGGCATGAACACGCTAGTCCATCTGTTGCCACTATTGCCTGCGCTATGGGAACTGCGCGGACAGGTCCGGATTGAAACATCCGGAGCGCGGAACTGGTTCGACTGGACCGCTGCGATGATGCGTTCACTCGCGGACAGTGACACACCCGCCGTTCAGCGGCTGAGGACAAGAATCGAAGAGCAGACGGAGGCATGGGTTGCCGGTGCGCTTCAGGACGCCATCACATCGGTATTGGGCAAGGCCTGCGCCACGACCATCAGCGGTGAATCCAGTGGGGCAGTGCTGACGCCTCTTGCGGCGTGCTTTGCGCGTGATGTATCGCTTGCAGGCGTGGAGGAAGACAGCCAAGGCATCTTCCGGGTGGATGGACGCTGCTACGTTCAGTCCGACGGACACGCGTTCCCGGTGAAATGGGATTCGGAAGAGCGCGCGTTCTGCCTGATCGTGAACGAGCGAGCGGTGAATGAACATGGACGGCGGCCGCTTGCAAGGATGATGGATCGATGGTGGACAAGGCGTCGTGTGCGAGGGGGCAAGGGCGGCGGACCGGTTCTGATCCCGCAACTGGCCGAAGCGGACATCGACGCCTTGCAAGTGCCTGCGGATCCGGAAGACATCCTCGAGGCGCGCGGGATCGAATACTGGAATGAGGACAACCAGGTCAGGCTGCATGACTTCGTCATTGCGTCCGATGAACAGGACTTGTGCGCGCGCTGGAAACCCATCGTGGCGGGGGTGGCGGGCGGTTTGGGGCTGTTGGGCGTGATCGGGTACTTCTGTCATATGGCGATCGGCCGGAGGCGCTCAACGGTGTCCGGCGATCAGGACAAGGAGGTCAATGAACCCTTGGCCGAACCGGCGATACCGCTCCAGGATCTGACGGAAGTACGCCCAAGTGAGGCGTCGCAGGAATCGAGCGAGTTGCTCGACAAGCCGGCGGCAAGGCAGATAGTACCGGGCGATGTTGTAGCGGCTTCACGCGGCGCTCAGGTTGAGCGATGGCGGCCGACGAAAGCCGAGTTGATCGTGGGCGGGCTGATAGGGAGCATGTCGCTGGCTGCGGTGGGATGGGCGTCCCGTCAGGCGTGGCTCAGATATAGCCGGTCCGCCGGCGTTGTGGATGATGCGGTTCTGAGCGTCGCTCATCAGGCTGCTGCGCGTCAGATGGACATCGTCATCGATGTGCCGTTCGATGCCAGCGCGCTTCATTCGGGTCATGTGGTTTCCAGGCGGCAGGCAGCCCCTCTTGGAGCAGCCGCTCAGGAAGGTTCCATGGAATTTTGGGCCTTGCCGCGCTATTCAGAGGTGAGTGATCACCTGACGGCCGTGGTCCTGGAACGTTTCACCCAGTCGGCCCACTACAAACCCAGGCAGGGTGACTTCGCGACGAAGGAGGAAGACGGCATATATTGCAATGCGCAGCGAAGCCGCGCGTATATCTTCATTGCAGGTCGCTACTGGAGAATTCATCTCCAGACAGCTGAAGCTTCCAAGTATCTGGGCTTCGACTTTATCATCGGCAAAGTTTTCTCTTTGAATGACGCCGACAGAAACATTTTCGTCAAGAGAGAGAATAAAAAATGGACCCCGTTGCATGCTCCCACGAAGCCGGTGCCCGCCGTTGCGACAGAGAGCTATCTCGATCCGTCGGTGTCGAGAGCAATCAGGCGATGGTCCGTCGAAGAGGTGTTTCACTATCCCGATGAGGCTGCAGGCGTTGAAGGACGGCTATATACGCATTGGGGCGGCGCCTGTTACATTGCAATAGACGGAAAATATCGCTCCGCTACGGTGTTTCACCCCAATCTGTTGTGCGTCTTCGGCGGCGCAGGTGTTTCCACTGAACGGCTGTATCTCAAACGGAACCCGGCCAGCAAGATCTGGGAGATTGCAACGGTCGTCAGGCCGCAGCCCATGCCCAGAAAGTTCTCCGACGATCTGATAGCCCGAGCAAAGGCATTCCTGATCGGCAAACCTTCGGTGCCCAATCTGGTGCAGGACGAATCACCGGGCATGTATTACACCGTCGGTTCTCCAGATCAGAAGTTTCTGCTTCTTGACGGTCTTTACTACAAGTGCAAGAGAGTCGAGAAAGACTTGTTGAAGTATCCAGGAGGCAGCTATCGCGAGATATGGGAGATTCATGACATCGACGAGGCTCCCTATCGGGATCCAATTCATGCAGCACTGGACGAAAAAATGAATTGGCGGTCATTGATCCATAACGATCGTAATGAATTCTGGCTGGAGGATATCGAATACGTGTCCATCGCTTTGGCGGATCGTGTGACGGCTCAAGTCATGCCTGTAAGCATCAACTATCCGGCCGCTGCGTGGGCTCTTCTTCCAGGAAAATTCGAGTCCAAAAGTCGAGCCCCATTGTTGAGAATCAGGGGAAAACTCTACATCTGCGAGGCAGTCACGATTCCGTCCGAAGGCTTTTCCGAAAAAACCCTCCGTGAAACGGTCAAGATCGGCGATCAATACGCCAGTTTCAATAGCGCTTCTTGGGTGCCGCTGCAGAAAGACAAGCAGGGAAAATGGGTTCTGGAAGAGAGCAGTACAGCGGCATCCACGGCCGACAGCGGCTTCTTCTCGGTCAGCAAAGATGTGCGGGGCATCGTGGATTCATTCGACCCCGCCTATGCGTTCGCGGACGAAAAAACGGGCGCTGGCGTGGATGGAATGGTGTACGTCCACAATGATCAACTGTTTCTGAGCATGGATGGAATGTATTGGCCGTTTTCGCTTCTGGCACCTCACTTGGGCATCCTGTTTGGTGATGCCGAGCGAATCAGGATGTGCACGTTGGTCAAGTCCGGAGGAGAATGGACTTCGGTCTCCAGTGCTCCGCTGTTCGCAGCGTTGAGCGAGCTGTTCAAGACAGGCTCGTTCCAGGGACTGAATAGCTCTTTGAGTGGGCTACTGGGAAGAGACGGCTTTTCGACCTGGTCTCAGGTGCTCGATGCGCTTGACAATTCGGCAGATCACGAGATTCATGAAAGTTATCAAAACCCGGAAAGTGGGAACTTCAGGAAAGCACTGAAACTTAAATTTCAGACGGTATTTTTGAAGAGCATAACGGAACAGAAAAATAGCGGATTGAATTCGTCCAGATCCGCAGCCAGCGTCGACGCCAGCCGGCTATGGAACGAGAAGGGTATCAGCCAATATTGGACGCTCATCTCGCAAGAGCGAGAGGCGTTCGACGACATCGATTTCCGTCAAGCTTATCTGGTCCGCGGGTCGTCGACTGAAAAGCAAGCAGATCTCGAGAAAACGCGAGGGCAAAGAAATACGGTGGCGGTCCAGCTGAAGGCCGCCATCAAGGCGAAAGAACGTGCGGACGAGATGATGAAATACTTCCCGGACGGAAGGGCGCCATTGGAAGACATTTACTGGCAGAAAGAAGTCACAAGGCTTCAGGCGCGGCGCGACGGGTTCGACATCACTATCCTCGAACTCGAGGAGTGGCTGACCAGTTTCAAGGAGAATGTTTTTGCGGCTGGAGTCGCGATGGGGTGGGCGCGAGAGACTGCTGCATTAAAGACTCTGGAAGGTGCGACTGCGAGTTCCAGTCATTGGCTATACGGGTTGATGTATAGCGGCTTGTTGTCCGACCTGGTTTGGGAAATCGCTGCTCAGAGCAGCACTCATACAGCAGCACCGCAATTGGCGTTGCTCCAGGGCGCTCGTCTTTACCTCGAAACACAGTGGAGCATTCATCACAATTTCTCGGAGCTGGTGGCAAAGCTGGCCCGCTTTCCTGAGAGCAGATACTGGTTCAAGGCGAAGGGGGATTATCGCGACGTCTTGTCGGCGCAGAACTCGGTCAAGGCCCTGGCTGGCGATCTGCTCCCCACCAATGATGGTGTTGAGTCGGTCGCAAGCGCCCAGGTTCTGGCCGCTTTGGTCTATCACCTCGTCACTTCGAACAAGCGTGCGTCTTCAGTCAGTGCCGGCGCGATGGAAGGGATTGTTCTGAGATTCGAGCAGGCGAAGCGGGACATGAATTTTTGGCAGACCATTGGGCCCGCGCCCGAGCATTTCTTTTCGTTGTCGCAAATCAAGCCGAGTGCGCTGTGTGTCAGCGATACTGCTTACTACAACCAGTTCGCAGACTATGAGGACCTGGGCTTCCTGAAATACGAGGCTGCGTGGATCACCTCGTTGAAGATCATCGAGGCCAAAATGACCGTCGAAGAGATGTACGATGTGAAGCAGGTCTATCTGATATATGATCCGTTCCTTTATCTTCGTGAGGCCTATATAAAGCTGAGTAGTTCGGAGTGGATGGTGGTCAGGCTTTACGTTCCCTTCGGTTCGAGCGGGAAGGTTGAATTCTGTGAAAAGATCCCTCAAGAGCAATTAAAGACAAGAACTCTATGGTGGAAATACCTGCCCGTAAAAGTTAACGACGGAGAGTTCTGGTCCGGGGAAACGTTGCGTCTTCCGCCTCATCGGGGTGACACGAAGTGGTATTTCGGTGCGAAAAGGGAGAGAAAGCAACTAGCACCGGGAACGACAGTCTTCTCCGCGCTATTGACGATGGTTTGCGACACGCTCTCCGATACGGTAGACGTGCTGAAGGAAGACCTGTACACCATGTCAAAGGCGAAGGCGTCCGTGCCTCCCCTTCCGTTTTTCGAAGAAATCTACATGTGGTTAGTGGACCGTCATTATCGGCCTTCGTTCTTGCAGCTCGGCGTTGATGCGGTGATGACGGTGCTGGCACTCGTGCCCGGACTTGAGGAGCTGTTCGACGCGGGAGCCGAAGCGGCCGTCAAGATTGTGTCGCAAGGTGTTCGAAACGGCCTGACTGGTGCGGAGCTTCTCAGATACGCGGTGTATGAGGCAGGCGACGCAGCAGTGGACGGCGTCATCCAGGCGGGCAAGGCCCTCGGTATGATGATTCTCGACTTCCACAGCCCGGTCCCGTGGCGTACGTTACGTCCTGGGCCCGCTTTCAAAGCGGGTAATTTCGGTCGGGCAACAGTCTTGAAAGATCAGGAGCCGTTCTTCGGCGCGAGCGTCTACCTGCCCCAGGATACAGTCGATATCGTCTTCAAGAAAATAGACGACGAATTCAAGCTCACGGAGAGTCAACTTCCCGCAGGCAAGCTCGAAAGGGTTCATGCCGTGTACAACGGTTCTCAGGCGGAGCCCGTCGCCAGTGCCTCGACGAGCGCTGCGGCAGGCGTGTCTGCAAGCGCATCGACAAGCGCGGATACGAAACTCTGGAAGGTCGTGGGCAATGAGAACCTGAAGAATCTCTATCTGCTCGAGCAGAGTGGCAACCGCTATCTGCTGACATTCGACGGCGCGCGCAATCAATACCGTCTGGTGAACCCTGCTGCCCCGACGGAAGCCAGTGAATATCTCTATCACACGGATCGTGGATGGAGACAATCTCCGCCAAAAGCGCTCAAGGGATTTCCATACGAAACCAAGCCGATCCTGCATTTCGATACCCGCTTGACCAAGGAGCGCGGCAACGAAATGCGCGCCCTGATCCGCTCGAGCCGCGACGAAGGCCGCAGGGTACTCACGAGCGGGCTGGAAACATTGCACTCGCAGGAATCGGACGTCGACAAGGTACTCGATATCTTCATGGGCGGCCATTCACCTGAAATGAAGAAGGAGCTGACGACCAGAATCAACGCTTCGGTCATCGCGCTCGAACAGCTGAGACCGTCTACCGACGTCTCCTACGACCTCGGTGATCTGAGGGACAGCACCGCCGTCATGGGAACAATCGCCGGGCCCAACCGGGTGCCGCCGCGAGACATCGTCACGACGTCGTCGCAGTCAGTGAGACTCACGCCGGCGAAGAACGTCGGCGGCGAATCCGTCGTGCTGATGGTGGCGTACTCGACTGGCATGAAGATTTTCGAGAACCACTTGGCCGAGAGCTTCTCGGAGGGCATGGCGCTGACCATGGTTCATGAGAGTTTCCACGTGCACAGCAAGTGTCCCTTCGACTGGTATGCGAAGCTGGAGCAGGGTGGCATGGATGTGAACAACCTGATTTCCTATGCTGGCGGCCACCTGAAAGAGGCGGGAGCAGACGGGCAATTGAAGAATATCAGCATCGATACCTTGCTGTCGGACCACCGCTACGACAGCCGAGTCAAATTCACGCTCGCCTATGCACGCAATCCGCCGAACGTGAAAGACTCGGTCTACCGCTTCAAGACGGCTCAGGACGTGGAGAAGGCGTTCGAAAACAAGGAACTGGTTCGGGGCATTCTCAATGACACGTTGATGAACCTGTCGCCCAAGATGGCCTCGAATCCGGATAGCTTTGCCATTACAATGTACGCGCTGAAAAACCTTCGTTCCGATCCAATCAAGATGAAGGAGTTTATTCGAAGGTACGAGAGCTTGTTCAACACGGACAAGGCGGAATTCGAGTCCTTGAGCTGGCCTTTCATCCAGCGCCCCGTTTAGCGCACGCGCAAGGTATAGCGCGTGCGCTGGCGAAAGCTTTCACCGGGCCGGAGCACGGCGTCGCTTCTTGCCGGACCGTCCATATTGATGCCATCGGGAAACCCGCCGGCTTCGAGACACAATCCCGCATGTTTTCGGTAGCGCGCTCCGCCGCGCGCCGCTTCGCCTTCAAGATGATTGCCGGTATAGAGCTGCAATCCGCGCGCGTCCGTCGCGACCAGCAATTCGCGGCCGCTCGATGCGTCATACACCGTGGCCGCATCGCGGAAATCCTGCGACTTGCCGTCGTGCAGCACGTAGCAATGGTCGAAACCTCCGGCGAGTTTCACTTGCTCATTGGATTCATCGAGTCGCGCGCGAATCGATTGCGGCTGACGCCAATCAAACGCCGTGCCCGCCACGTCTTCGCGGGCAATCGGTATCGAGCCTGCGTCGATCGCGAAGTATGCGTCCGAAGCTATCGTGATCTCGTGATCGCGAATGTCGGCCTCCGGCGCCACGCTGCCGCTCAGATTGAAGTAAGCGTGATTCGTCAGATTGAGCGCGGTGGGCGCGTCGGTGCGCGCTTCGTAGTCGATGGATAACGTGCCGTGTGCATCGAGCGCATAGCGCACGCTCACGTCGAGATTGCCCGGAAAGCCCGCTGCCCCGGCGTCCGGATGCAAGCTCAGGATCAGTGCGGCGCCGTCGATGCGCGCCTGCCACATCTGCCGATGAAACCCCGCCGAGCCGCCATGCAGGTGATTCGCGCCTTCGTTGCGCTCGACCTGATAAGCGACACCGTCGATAACAAACCGCCCGTCGCGAATCCGGTTCGCCCATCGCCCGACGATCGCGCCCATGAAGGCCGTGCTGTTCAGGTAATCGTCGGGCGCATCGTGGCTGAGCAGCACATCGGCGAAATGGCCGTCGCGGTCGGGCGCGCGCCACGAGACCAGGGTCGCGCCGAGATCGCTGATGTCGATCTGCATGCCGCTTTCGTTACGCAACGTATAGAGCTGCACATCGCCCCAGGGGCGCATCGTGATGGAAGTCGAATGTGTCATGCAGCATGGACCTCAGGGACGCGCGGCGACTTCATCGAGATGCAGCAGCAGATCGGCGGGATCTTCATAGACGCGCAGAGCGCCCGAGCGTTCCAGTTCGTCGCTGCCATATCCGCCCGACAGCAAGCCCACGCCCAGCGAGCGGCAGCGACGCGCGGCGAGCATGTCCCAGATGCTGTCGCCGACCACGACGGTATTCTCGATCGGCACGTTCAGGCGCGCGGCCGCGGCGAGAAACAGATCCGGGTCCGGCTTCGCGTACTTCACCTGATCGCGCGTGACGACGACCTGCTTGGACGGATCCACGCCCAGCGCTTCGAGGTTGAGCTGGGCGGTTTCCATGCGTCCGCTCGTCGCGATGGCCCAGCGCGTGCCAGCCTGCGTCAGCGCATCGAGCAGTTCGCGCGCCCCCGGCAGCGGGCAGACCTGCGCGCGCAGCCGCTGGTAAGCCGCCGCATGCAGTTGACGCAGCCGCTCGACTCGGTCCGGACTTATCGTGCCATGAGTCTCGCGCAATAGCTGGTTCGTGAACAACCCGCCGCTCATGCCGATCTTGCGATGAATGCGCCACACCGACAACTCGATGCCTTCCGCATCGAGCGCTTCCTTCCACGCCAGCACATGCTGATAGACGCTGTCGACCAGCGTGCCGTCCAGATCGAACAGGAAAGAGGTTTCGATACGCATGTTCTGCTCCTTGTGAATGGATCCGTTCTTGCCATCATACGCATTGTTGCAGGACGGACCGCGCGACAGGCCTGGCGTGGATGCGATAATGGATGTTTGCGCCGCAAGGCCACCCACGCGCGGATTCTTCGCGTGAGATAGCATTTTTTTGCATTGATAACGCATGACGGAGCCCATCTTGACCCGCATCGACAATCCCTCCCGCGATCAGGAGGCAGGCGTGGCCGACTCCACGCAAGACACGACCCGCATCGACGACACGCGCATCGGCGCCGTGCGTCCGCTGATTTCCCCCGCGTTGCTGCTCGACGAACTGCCCGTGACGCCCGGCGTGCAGACGCTGGTGGAAGAATGCCGCGCGGGGATCGCCCGGATTCTCCACGGCCAGGACGACAGGCTCGTGGTCGTCGTCGGGCCGTGTTCCATTCACGATCACGATCAGGCCATGGAATACGCGCGTCGCCTGAAGACGGTCGCCGGGAAGCTGCGCGACGATCTGCTCATCGTGATGCGGGTGTACTTCGAAAAGCCGCGCACCACGGTGGGCTGGAAAGGCTATATCAACGATCCGCGCCTCGACGGCAGCTTCCGCATCAACGAAGGCCTGCGCCGCGCGCGTGAACTTCTGCTCGACATCAGCGAGCTCGGCCTGCCCACCGCCACCGAGTTCCTCGACTTGCTGAGCCCGCAGTACATCGCGGATCTGATCGCGTGGGGCGCCATCGGCGCACGTACGACGGAATCGCAAAGTCATCGGCAACTGGCGTCGGGTTTGAGCTGTCCCATCGGCTTCAAGAACGGCACCGACGGCGGCGTGCAGGTGGCGGCGGACGCCATCGTCGCGGCGCGCGCCAGTCACGCGTTCATGGGCATGACCAAGATGGGCATGGCCGCGATCTTCGAAACGCGCGGCAACGACGACTGCCACGTGATCCTGCGCGGCGGCAAGAACGGCCCGAACTACGACGCGCAAGGCGTCGGCGAAGCGTGCGCGTCGCTGGCGAAGCTGGGTCAGCGCGAGCAGGTCATGATCGACTGCTCGCATGCCAACTCGAACAAGTCGCATCTGCGCCAGGTGGATGTCGCTCAGGACATCGCGCGCCAGCTCGAAGCGGGCGAGCGGCGCATCACCGGCGTGATGATCGAGAGCCATCTGGAAGAGGGCCGTCAGGACCTGAAGCCGGGCGTGCCGCTCAGGCATGGCGTATCGATCACCGATGCCTGCCTCGGCTGGACGCAAAGCGAGCCGGTGCTGGAACTGCTCGCGGAGGCCGTGCGGAAGCGGCGGGCGCGCTGATGCCCGCAGGCCGGGCGATATTCCGCTAGCACCCGAGGGGAGGCGGAAGGCGGCACGATTGCCTTGCAATCACCCGCCTTCATCCGGACACCTCCCCATGCTCGTTTCCAGCGCCACCTCGAGCAACGCCGCCTTCACGACAGAAGGTGATGATTCGTCGAACGCCGAATCGGCGGATCTCGCGCAACCGGCCGAAGGCGCTTCATCGACTTCTTCCGGTGAGGTTGACCTCCCTCGTTCGGAGATGTCGACCCAGTCGCAGATCGCTCCCGACGAATCCGCCCCGACGCGCGTCAAACGGGACGACTCCAGCGAAGACTCCGACGACGAACCGCTTGCCGCCGCCGATGCCTATGCCGACCATGTTGTGAAGCTTGGTCAGGAGCAACCACTGAGCGCGACGGAGCTGAACGAAGCGCGCTGGAGCGCGGTGCGTTCCGTGCAGGCCAGTCACAGCATGCTGGCCGATTCGCAGACCGCAGACGCCATCGGCAACACGATACTGGATGCGCTGAACCGGTCGCCGACCTTCCAGTCCATGGTGAGCTACGGTCAGCGTCATGGCGGCGAGCGGCTAGGCGACCTCGACTACCGCAACGAGTACGACTACCGTCTCGGGTTCCACGGCGAGGAACGCACGATTCACACCATGACGGCTGATTACCTGCGAAGACAATCTTCCACGGACATGCCGCTGGAAGTCGACGTCAGCGCCCATTCACGGGACGAGTATCAGCCGCCGTGGGTCAATGTCGGCGTGGTGCCGAATGCAGGTTCTCCGCTCATGGATACCTGGCGCCTGGGGTTGATACACGAACTCGCGCATCAGTTAACCGACTCGGAAGATCCTTCGACGGACTCGTCGGAAGACCGCATGGGTCCGACCGAGATCCTCGCCTACCGGGTGGCGGACGAGCTGGGCTGGCACCCGCCGCGGTTCGAAAGCTATGGCTCGGAGGATCGAACAAGTTACTTCGAGCATCTCGAACGCGCCGCTCTGATCGACGCGGCAGAGCGCAATGCGCCTCACGCCCGGGCCTTCTTCGAACGGCTTGAGGTACTCAGCGAACGCAGCCATGGCAGCCCCGACTTCCATGAACTCGAAGAGCCGGCGGCGGGGGCCGCCGCGTCCGATCACACGTATTTCCAGCCGGAGCCTGCCGGCACGTCCGCGAGCAATTTGAGCGCCGTCGGGATGATTCCCGAAGCGGCGGCGCCGCACAACGTGACCCAGCCGTTGCCCGAGCAGCCGCCGAGCGAGGACCTCACCCACGTGCAGTTCTATCAGGGCGAGCCGTTTCTGTTCCGCTTCGCGCAGAGCACGCCGCTGGGCCCGCCAACAGGCTTCGCGAGCGCATGGGCAGCATCGAGCGCCAGTTGGGACACGCAGGGCCGCTTCTTTCGCTATGGCAAGCCGGTGGATGGCAATCCGCACGTGCGCCAGTTCGATTTCGACGACGGCAGCAAGGTCGTCATCTCCGCACACCAGCCTCAACTGGCCAATAGCGACGGCACCAACTTCGAGAAGGGCGCGATAGGCGTGGGTGCGGCGGTCCTCGGCGCGGTGGCCGGCGGCGTGGCGGGCGGCCCGGCGGGGGCAGTGGCGGGTGGGTCGATCGGCGCGGCCGTGGGCGCCGCGGCGGCGGCCAAGGTTCCGTATGACCGGATCTGGCAGCCGTATGACATCAACTACTACTACAAGGGCGCCGCGAGTCCTTTCTACAGCCAGTACATGTACCCGTGGGACAGCAACCCGGATCGCGTCAAGCTGCTAACGCAGTTGGCCGACCCGAACCTTTACCCCGACTACGCCGACAGCGACCCCGATGATCAGTGGCGTTTCTGGCGGTGGCGCTCGGGTGATACGCCGCAGAGAACCTGACAGGGCGATGGCCGGAATGGGCCGAGCGTGTTTATCGATGAATGTCGAGCAGGAGTGAGTTCATGTTCGTTTCCGGAGCCAGTACCAGTGCCACGTCCAGCAATGCCGCTCCCACGGCGGATGACGACCAACCGGCGTCTCCCGCTCCGGCGAACCCGCAGCCTGCCGACAACGTCGAATCGTCGGAATCGTCAGAATCGTCGCAGCGATCCCAGCCATCCCCGCCCGGCGATTCACTCGCTTCCGCCGGAGACGGCGAAGCGCCGAAGCCCCCCGGCCAGACGGATTCCTCTTCGTCATGGGTGCCGACCCAAGCCCAACTGCCCTCCGCCGACGTGGACCTGGCGCGCGTGAAGCGCGAGGACCCCGATCCACCGGCGGCCTCGTCCGACGCCTACGCCGATTACGTGGTCGAAAAAGGCCATGCAAGCCCGTTGAGCGATGCTGAACTCAATGATGCGCGGTGGGGCGCGATACGCGCAGTGCAGAACAGCCACAGCAGGCTGATCGATACGCAGACGGCCGACATGATCGGCAACACCATGCTGGACGCTCTGGACCGGTCGGAGACATTCCGCGACATGGTGAGTTTCGGTCTGCATCAGGGCGGCGAGCGGATCGGGGACATCGGATTCCGGAACCGCTATTACCACACGCCGCAGTTCCGGGGCGATTTCCGCAACATCCGCGAGATGACGTCGATGTATCTACGGCTCAACCCCGCGACAAACATGCCGCTCTCGCTCTACACCAGTGCCCAGCCCAGAACGCCCGAGCAGCCGCCGTACGTGAACATCAGCGCCGCGCCGAGTGAGAATTCGACGTACCTGGATGCGTGGCGGGTCGGCCTGGTCCATGAGATCGCTCATCTGACGACGAACTCGCGCGACCCTGACCCGGATGCGCCGCAGACGAGCCTGGGCCCGACCGAGCTGCTCGCGCAGCGGGTGGCAAGGGAGATGGGCTGGCAGACGACGAACTTCACCAGCTATGGTGACAACGCGCGCAGCTACTATCACCAGCAGGTCCAGCGCGCCGCGCTGATCGATGCCGCCGAACGCAATGGGGCGCATGCGCGGGCTTTTTTCGAACGCCTCGATGTGCTCGCCGGGAATCAGGATGCGAGTCCCGACTTTCACGAACTGGGCCAGCCGTGGCCAGGGACCGCCGTCCCGGACCACACGTACTTTCAGCCGGAGCCTGCCGGCGGATCCGCGGGCAATGCGAGTTCCGCCGGGATGATTCCCGACGCCGCGGCGCCGCACAATGTGACTCAGCCGTTACCGGAGCAGCGGCCGAACGAGGACCTTTCGCGCGTGGAGTTCAGTCATGGCGAGCCGTTTCTCTTCCGCTTCGCCGATAGCGCGCCGCTGGGCCCGCCCATGGGCTATCGAAACGCATGGGCGGCATCGAGCGCCAGTTGGGACACGCAGGGCCGCTTCTTTCGCTATGGCAAGCCGGTGGACGGCAATCCGCACACACGGCAATTCGATTTTGACGACGGCAGCAAGGTCGTTATCTGGGCGTACGAGCCTCAACTGGCCGCCAGCGACGCCACCAACTTCACGAAGGGTGCGATAGGCGTTGGCGCGACGGTCGTGGGCGCCGTGGCCGGTGGATTGTCGGCCGGGCCGGTGGGGATAGGGACGGGTGGATCGATCGGCGCGGCCGTGGGCGCCGCGGCGGCGGCCAAGGTTCCTGACGACCGGATCTGGCAGCCCTACTGGATGAATTACTACTACCCGGGCGCGACCAGCCCTTTCTACCGCTCGTACATGTACGCCTGGGACAATGACTCAAAACGCGTGAACCTGCTGGCGAGGCAGGCCAACGCGAACCTTTATCCTGACTATGCGGACAGTGCTCCCGACAATAACTGGAGCTTTTGGCGATGGCGTTCGGGCAGTACGCCGCTGCGTACCTGACTTCGCTATCTCACCGCCGCAGCATTGAGCGCATTGAGCAATGCCAGCGGATCGAACGGCTTGCGCAGATGGATGGCGCCGGGCAGGGCGCGCCGTTCTTCGTCGCTGAGCGCGAGGTCGAAGCCGGTCACGAACACCACGCCGAGCGCCGGCATCTCGCGCGACGCCGCAATGGCCAGCGCCACGCCCGATTCTCCCGCGAGATCGACATCCGTCAACAGCACTTCGAAGCGCTGCGCGCGCAGCAGCGTCATCGCTTCGTCGACGCTGCCCGCTTCCATCAGGTCGAGACCAAGCGTGCGCAGCAACTCCGCGCTGCTGACGCGCACCAGTTCGTTGTCTTCGACGTACAGCACGCGCATGTGCGCGAGCGCGTCGTCGGTCGGGGCGTCCGGGACGTTTGGTACGGCGTGTCCGGCTGTCTCCGCGTGCTGTGTCTGCTCCGGCCGCTGCCCGAGCACATGGCGAACCTTGCGCGCCAACGCCTCGTGCGTATAGGGCTTGCTCAGCAGATCGATGCCTTCGTCGAGCCGTCCGGCGTGCACGATGGCATTGTCCGTATAGCCCGACGTGAACAGCACCACGATGCCCGGCACACGCTCGCGCGCCTTGCGGGCCAGCTCGGTGCTGCGCAAGGGGCCGGGCATGACGACATCGGTGAACAGCAGATCCACCGGCACGCCGCTCTCGACGATCGCCAGCGCACTTTGCGCATCCTTCGCGCGCAGCACGCGATAGCCGAGGTCCGCGAGCAACTCGACGACCGTCGCGCGCACTTCCTCGTCGTCCTCGACGACGAGGATCGTCTCGCTGCCGCCCTTTGCCGGGCCGGCGTCGATGGCAGTTTCGAGATCCTCTTCCTCGCGTGCGCGCGGCAGGTAGATGCGCACCGTCGTGCCGTGTCCTTCCTCGCTGTACACCTTCACGTGGCCGCCCGACTGCTTGACGAAGCCATACACCATCGAGAGGCCGAGCCCCGTGCCCTGGCCTTCGCGCTTGGTCGTGAAGAACGGCTCGAACGCGCGCTCCTGCACTTCCGGCGACATGCCCGCGCCCGTATCCGTCACGGCGACCATCACGTACTGGCCTGGCGCGACATCGGCGTTGCGCAGCGCATAGGCTTCGTCGAGCGACGCGTTGCCCGCCTCGATCGTCAGCCTGCCGTGCGCGTTCATCGCGTCGCGTGCGTTGATCGCCAGATTGAGCAGGGCGTTCTCCACCTGGAACGGATCGACGAGCGTGTTCCACAAGCCGCCCGACACGATGGTCTCGATCTCGATGCCGTCGCCCAGCGCGCGGCGGAACATGTCGTCGAGGCCGCGCACGAAGCGTCCGAGGTTCACGACCTTCGGCGCGAGCGGCTGGCGTCGGCCGAAGGCGAGCAGTTGCGACGCCAGGTTCGCGCCGCGCGCGACGCCCGCCAGCGCGTTGCGCACGCGCTGCTCGGCCTTCTCGCGCCCGGCCACATCCTTGGTCAGCAATTGCAGATTGCCGCCGATCACCTGCAGCAAATTGTTGAAGTCATGCGCGACGCCGCCCGTCAGCTTGCCGATGGCTTCCATCTTCTGCGCCATCCGCAGCGCCTCTTCGGCGTGGCGCAGCGCGTCGGCGGTTTCGCGGTCGGCGGTGACGTCGCGTCCCACGCCATGAATGCGCCGCGTGCGCGGGTCCAGCGCGACGTTCCAGGCAATCCAGCGCCAGCCGCCGTCGTGACGCATCAGGCGGCATTCGTAACGCACGGACAGGCCCATCGAGCGCAGGCGCTCGAGCTGCACGGCGGCGGCGGCGGCATCGTCGGGATGGACGAGATCCATCACCGTGTGCGAATGCAAACGCTGCGAGTCGAAGCCGAGCAGATGCGTCCACGACGGACTCACGCGCAGCAACGCGCCTTCAAAGCTGGCGACATAGAACAGGTCTTCGCTCAGTTCCCAGAGGCGGTCGCGGTCGGCCACGGCATCGGCCACGCGGCGTTCGAGCGTTTCATTGAGATCGCGCAGCGCATCCTGCGCCTTGGTGCGTTCGCTGATCTCGTCCTGCGCGGCCTGAAAGAGGCGCGCATTGTCGATGGCGATGGCCGCCTGCGACGCGATGCCCGCCAGGATCCGCTCCGCGCGCTCGCCGAACACGCCTGCTTCCGGATGCCCGAAGAACAGGCCGCCGAGCACTTCGCCCGTGCGCGACAGCACTGGCGCGGCCAGATAGCTGCATACGGCGAGATGACCTTTCGGCATGCCGTGATGCGGCGCGTTGTGGCCATAACGCGGGTCTTTCGTGATGTCGTCCGAACGGACGATGCCTTCGCCCCCGAAGGTCGGCCCGAAGACGGCGGTGTTGCGCGGCATCGGGAAGCGGTCGAAGCTGTCCTTCGGCACGCCCGACAGCGTGTAGAGCGTATAGCGCCCGCCCTGTTCATCGATCACGTTGTAGAAGAACGCGCCGAACGCGGCGCCGGTCAGTTCCGTCGCGGCATCGACGACGACCTGCACCGCGCGGCTCAGTTCGAGTTCGCCCGCCACCGTGTTGCCGACGCGGTTCAGGATCTCCAGCGTGCGCGATTCGTCGCGCAGCTTCTGCTCGGTCTCGTGGCGCAGCCGCGCCAGCCGCAGATTGCTCGCGACGCGCGCCAGCAGCTCGCGCGCGGAGAACGGCTTGGTCAGGTAATCGTCGGCGCCGGCTTCGAGACCGCTCACGCGCGCTTCCTCGCCGGCGCGCGCCGACAGCAGCACGACCGGTATCTCGCGCAAGCGCGCGTCCGCCCGCACGGCGCGCAGCAGGCCGAAGCCGTCGAGGCCCGGCATCATCACATCGGAGACGATGACCTCCGGCGGCGCGGCGCGGGCCATCGCGAGCGCCGCCTCGCCGTCCTGCGCGACGCTCACCTCGTGACCCGCCGCGCTCAGCATGCGGCGCATGTAGTCGCGCAGGTCGGCGTTGTCGTCGACGACCAGCACGCGGCCCGGCTCCGCGTCCGCCGGCGTCGGCTCGACGGCGCCTTCCGCGCCCAGCGGCGCGTCTTCCTCGCGCGGCACGGTGTCCGCGTCCGCGCGCTCTTCGGCGTCCGGCATCCAGCGCAGCGCGGCATCCACGTAGGAGCGCGCGCGGGCGCTGGCCTCGGCGGGCGGTGTGACGGGCCGGTCGGATTCATCGGCGTCGGCGTGAATGGCGGGCAGCCGCACCGTGAAGCGCGCGCCATCGCCCAGTGTGCTTGCGGCCTCGATGGTGCCGCCGTGCAGCTTGACCAGTTCCTGCACCATCGCCAGGCCAATGCCGCTGCCTTCCACCGAGCGTCCCGTCGCGCCCGCGACGCGATGGAAGCGCTCGAACACGCGTCCGAGTTCGTGCTGCGGAATGCCGATGCCGGTGTCGCTCACCGTCATCTCGATGCCATGCTGCGCATGATCGCGCAGCGCGATGCGGATGACGCCGTCAAACGTGAACTTGAGCGCGTTCGACAGCAGGTTCATCACGATCTTTTCCCACATGTCGCGGTCGATGTTCGCGAGCAGCGGCGCGGCCGGCACGTCGATCTCGAGGCGCAGTCCTGCGGTTTCGATCGCCGAGCGGAACAGCGACGCCAGTTCCGCCGTGAAGCGGGCGAGGTCGGTGGGCTGACGGTGGATCTCGATGCGCCCGGCCTCGATGCGCGAGAAGTCGAGCAGGGCGTTGACGAGCTTCAGCAGCCGCAGGCCATTGCGATACATGATCTCGACGAGCCGCCGGTCCTCCACGCCGATGCGCGCCGGGCTCGCGAGCAGCTCTTCGAGCGGACCGAGCATCAGCGTGAGGGGCGTCCTGAACTCGTGGCTGATGTTCGAGAAGAAAGTGGTCTTGGCGCGGTCGATTTCCGCGAGCGCTTCGGCGCGGCGGCGTTCTTCGTCATAGGCGTGCGCATAGCCGATGGCCGCGCCGATCTGCCCGCCCACCAGGTTCAGGAACGCGCGATAGCCTTCGTCGAAGAGTCGGTAGGGATTCAGCGCGACGATCAGCACGCCCGCCCGGCCCGTCTCGCCCGAAGGCGCGATGGGCACGAGCACGGCGCGGTCCGGCGCGACGTGCCACGCGCCTGTCGGCAGTGCCGTGCCGAAACGCTGCCGCAAGTCAGTGACCACGCACGGCTGGTTGTCGCGCAGCACGCTCGCAAGCGGCCAGGCTTCCGCGCGGGCCGCCGGATGATCGGCGCCGATGCCGCACGCGCCGACCCGCTCGGCGGTCTCGCTGCCTGGTTCGGCCGCGAACAGCAGCGCGAAGGGCATGTCGCGGGATGCGCCTTGCAGCGCGGCGACCGACAGGCTGCACGCGTCGCGCCAGGTGCGGGCGTCGGCGGCGGAGGCGGCGAGTTGGCGCAACACGTGGAGCTGGCGCTCGCCAAGCACGCGCTGGGTGTCGTCGCTGTTCGCGCAGATGATGCCGCCGGTGCCCCCGCGGTCGTCGGGGATCGGGCTGTAGGAGAAGGTGTAGTAGGTTTCCTCCGGGAAGCCGTTGCGCTCCATGATGAGCAGCTTCTGTTCGACGAAGGTGCCTTCGACGCCCGAGCGTGCCGTATCCAGCAGCGGGCCGATGTCGCTCCAGACCTCGCGCCATACCACCGAGGTCGGCTGGCCGAGCGCATGCGGATGCTTGCCGCCGATGATCGACTTGTAGGCGTCGTTGTAGAAGAACAGCAGGTCCGGGCTCCAGCCCACCCAGATGGGCTGGCGCGACGTCAGCATGATGCGGATGGCGGTCTTGAGGCTCTGCGGCCAGTGCTCCGGCGAACCAAGGGCGGTCTGCGTCCAATCCGCCTGACGGATGAGGGCGCCCATTTCGCCGCCTCCCTGGAGGAAGCTCGGGTCGAGCCCGTCGCTCCTCGAATCCGCGATCAGATTGTCAGCTTTCATCGACGGTTGGTCTCCTCGCCCTGTCTCGATGTGGCGACGTGAAAGGTTCAGCGCCAGAGCGCTCGTGCCGCCGCGTGTGAGCACGTCCGGATTTTCGCATGGAACGGGTTTTCAATTCAGGCGCGCGCACGCGTCAGGCCCGTCCGTCAAGGCGCTCAGGCTGCTTGCTTAGGGCACTCAGGGCGCGGCGACCGGATCGAGACCGGTGGCGCGCACCGTATCCTGCACCTGCGGCGAGGCGAGGTAACGCAACAGCGCGCGTGCTTCGTCGGGATGCTTTGCGCCCACCGGAATGCCGGCGGCGAAGCGCGTGACGGACTGCACCTCCTCGGGAATCCGGCCGACGAACTGCGCGCCCTGCACCGGCAGCAGTTCGCTCACCTGCTGCAGGCCGATCTCGTACTCGCCGTTCGCGACGACCGAGGCCACCGGGATTTTCGGCACCATCCTGGCCTTGGCCTTGACCTGATCTTCGATGCCAAGTTTCCCGAACATCTGGTTCTGGATGTAGACACCGCTTGCGCTGTCCGAATAGGCGATGGACTTCGCGTGCAGCAGCGTCTGTCTGAAAGCCTCCACGCTGCCGATGTCGGGCTTCGGCGCGCCCGCGCGCACCGAGACGCCGATACGGGAATCAGCCAGCTCGACACGCGAATCCGGGATGACCTTGCCTTGCTTGATGAGATCGTCGAGCGCGTAGCCGACCATGATCACCACGTCGGCCTGCTCGCCTCGCGCCAGACGGTTCGGGATGGCTTCGGGCGCCTTGCCCATCGACGGGCCGAGCGCGGTATCGAGGGTATTGTGGGTGGACGCCGCGAACTTCGGGCCGAGGATCTTGTAGGCGGCGGTGAAGCCGCCGGAACTCATCACGTACAGTTCAGCCGCTTGGACAGCCGTTGCGGCCGTGGCGACGAACGTGCAGACAGCGGTGCAGACAGCAATCTTCCTGAAAAGCATTTTCATGGGCGTCGAACGTAGGGAAGGGGAAGCAGCCGCATTTGAACCCAAAGCGGCGCATCGGCGCAAGCGCCAGCGTGCACCGGCATCGGAACGCAATTTGCAGGACTCGTTCTTGCTGAAGGTGTGGTGCAGCAAAAAGCGATCAACAGACCAGCCGAATTCCCGTCGAACATGTCAAGACCGATGCCCAGGACTCAACCCTTATCAGAAGCAGGCGCGCACGAAGGCTTCGACATCTATGCGTCGTATGTCGTGAATGCGACGGGCATGCATATCGGCACGCTGAAAGTCGTGAGAAAGCGCGACAAGCGAGTGCTTTATCCCTTCGATGGTTGCGAGACCATCGGCCCGTTCGAATCGAGCGAGGATGCGCGGCACGCGGCGGAAGCGCTGGGCGTGCGCATCGTCGAGGCGGATATCGCGAATCCCGAACCCTGAAGGCACTGCACATTGTCCTGCGACATTCATCGCCAAGCCGCCGACGCAGTAAGAAGCGCCGCGTCATGCGTGGCCGGGCGGCAAGTTTGGCGCGTGTGATGGGGAAAACCCCAGCGCGGCGATCGTCCTAGGACATGCGGCCTCTGCCGCATGCGTCTGTATCTTGAAGTTCAAGGCGGTGCAGGGCGCGCGACTCCGCGTGCGGCACCGGGCTACTGACGCATCGGGAAGACGACCATGAGCGAACAGCACCTCACTACGCGGCAAGGCCATCGGGCGCAGCAGTTTCACGCGCCATCGCGCGGACCGATCCGGCGCGCGATGGCAGCCTCGGCCATCGGCAATGCAACCGAATGGTTCGACTACGGCATCTATAGCTACGGCCTCACCTATATCTCGGCGGCGCTGTTCCCCGGCAGCACGGCACAGGCCACGCTGTTCGCGCTCGCTGCTTTCGCGATCTCGTTCCTCGTGCGCCCGCTCGGCGGACTGTTCTGGGGGCCGCTCGGCGACCGGCTCGGCCGCAAGCATGTGCTGGCGCTGACCATCCTGATCATGTCGATGGCCACGCTGCTCGTCGGCCTGTTGCCTTCCTATGCAAGCGTGGGTTTGTGGGCGCCGGCGGCGCTGGTCGTGCTGCGCATGATCCAAGGG
This sequence comes from Caballeronia sp. LZ043, assembly GCF_031451075.1. NCBI lineage: Bacteria > Pseudomonadati > Pseudomonadota > Betaproteobacteria > Burkholderiales > Burkholderiaceae > Caballeronia > Caballeronia sp. LZ043. The sequence continues at coordinate 379,576 of NZ_JARUXT010000003.1, forward strand.
TTCTCGACCGGCGGCGAATATGGCGGCGCGGCCACTTTCATGGCCGAGTACGCGCCGGATCATCGGCGCGGCTTCTGCGGCAGCTTCCTCGAATTCGGCACGCTCGCGGGCTTCTCGCTCGGCGCATTGCTGATGCTCGGCTGCTCGGTGCTGCTCGGCAATGACGCGATGCACGCATGGGGCTGGCGTCTGCCGTTCCTGGTCGCGGCGCCGCTCGGGCTGATCGGGCTGTATCTGCGTTCGAAGATGGAAGACACGCCGGTATTCCGCGAATGCGCCGAAGCGGCGGAGCGCGAGACGCATGCGGGCTTGCCGTTGCGCGAGCTGTTCGCGCAGTACTGGCGGCCGCTGCTGCAACTGGGCGGTCTCGTGGTGGCGCTGAACGTCGTCAACTACGTGCTGCTCGCCTACATGCCGACGTTCATGAAGAAGGAACTCGGCATGAGCGACAACCTTTCGTTGCTGCTGCCCCTGCTCGGCATGCTGTCGAAGATGGTGCTGCTGCCGTTTGCCGGGTTGTTGTCGGACCGGATCGGACGCAAGAAGGTGTGGTGGCTGTCGCTGGTGGGCATCTTCGTCGCCGCCGTGCCGATGTTCTCGCTGATGTCGCATGGCATCGCGGGCGCGTTGATCGGACTGGCGGTGCTGGGGCTGCTCTATGTGCCGCAACTGGCGAGCATCTCGGCGATGTTCCCCGCCATGTTCCCGACGCAGGCGCGCTATGCGGGCATGGCGATCGCCTATAACGTGTCGACCTCGCTCTTCGGCGGCACGGCGCCGATGGTCACCGACTGGCTCATCGGCCGCACCGGCAGCACGCTGGTGCCGGCGTATTACATGATGGGCGCGTGTGCGGTCGGCGCGGTGGCGTTGCTGTTCGTGACGGAGACGGTGGGATGCTCGTTGCGCGGCCGGGAGATCCCGGGGCAGGGCGAGGGGCGGCAAGAGGAGTCGATTGAAGGGTTGGGAGAGCACAGGCACGCGTGACAGGTGTGTCTGAGCTGTTGCTTCGATTGCGCGAAACGGCTCCGACGTTAGTCAACCCGTCAGAAGCCCAGGAATTCCGCGATTCCCCGCATCTGACGGCCCGTCAGTTCGGGACCCTTGCCGGTGAGATAGGCGCCCCCTTCAGACCTGTGTCCGGATCGACTTCCCAGTTGCCCTTCTCATTGATGTGCATCTTGGGTGCATTGGGCGAGCCTTCACGCCGCTTAATCTGCCAGCAATGAGCGGTGTCGTTCCAGTCCACCGGGTAGGGCTTGCCGTCCTGCTGGATGTAATGCTGGCCGCCTTCGTCGCGATACAGGCCGCGGTCGTCCGGATCAGGGGTGAGCTTGCCGGAGGGTGAACGTGAATAGTCCTCGGGCACCAGTGGGATGCCTGCCGTCAAGCCTGGGCCAAGTCCACCTTTTGGCTTGGGCGCGCGCTTCGACCAAGATTTCGACAAACCCGCTAGAAGCCCGCGAATTCCGCGATCCTCTGCATCTGTCTTGCCGTCAGTTCGGGACCATTGCCGGTGAGAAAGGTGAGAATCATCTCCGGCGTGATGTCTGAATAACCTCGGGCAGTCAATTCTGCTTGCAGACTTTGTGGTGCGGGGCTGTTCCCGTCGAGCCAGGCATCGATTGAGTCGGCCTCTGCTTTACTCAGTTTTGTATGGTCTTCGGAGAATTGCTGGAGCTGCTTGCTTCCCCAGGAAGGCTCAGGTTCTGGGGGAGCAACATGTTCTGGTTGCGTGGCGCCGGCGGTTCCCGTCTGAGTCTGCCCGGTATCGCCCGGACCGGCGTCCGTGCGCTGCCGCTTCGCCGGCGGTTCGCCCGCATCTCGCACGTTGCCTGACTCATATCGTCCGGCCCCGGCTCGCATGTGTTCGATCACATCTTCCGGCACGCCGGTTTGCTCGCTGATCAGCCAGTTCGGCTCGCCTCGATCAAGGCTACGCAAGATGTCGGCGCGTTGCATTCCGGTGACGGGATAAGTGAGCTGATCGGTCGTGCCTCCCGGCTGAATTCTCCACGGTCTGTCCTGCGTTATTTTGTAAGTCGGAAGGTGTTCTTTTCTCGCATATCGCAACCCCGCGCGAAGAGCCGCGATCTCTTCACCGTCAGTAAATTTGTCGGCGACCTCCTGCAGCGGTCTGCCTTGCGTAAGCTCAGCGTATATGGCGGCGCCGCGCGCCATATAGATATTCTCTATCTCTTCTGGGATTCGCTGAGGTATTACCTCTCCGCTGTCGCTCATATAGTGTTCCACCCAAGCCTCGGCTGTGCCTTCGCCAAGGCCGAGTCTGCGCTCGATCTCAGGAAAGGCGTAGCCGCGCTCGTAGAGTTCAAAAGCGTGTCGGTATTGATCCATGCGGCCCGCATTTGCCCCCTGCGCCTCCTGTACTGTGGAAGCAGTTGACGGGTGTTGCGCGGTCCGGCTGGTTCCCGGTTGGGGTTTGTGCGCGGTCCCGCTGGTTCCCGGTTGGGGTTCCGGTGCGGTGCCGCTGGTTTCGGGACGGGGCTGCTGGGTGCCGCCGGGTTCGACACCCGAGTGCAACTGCTGCGCCGGCGCTCCAGCCGGATCGGGCGCATTACCGGTCTGAATCCATTCGTGTGCCTGAGGAAAGTATTGCCCGTTCCTGGCCTTGATCTGCTCGACCCAGCCTGGCGGCAAGCCGGTATCCTTGCTGATTTCCTCCGTTGATTTGCCTTGCTTGATTCCCTCGTTGACTTTGGCGCTTTGCTCATCGGTCATGGGAATACGAATCTGATTGGGCGCGCGTTCCGGTTGGCTTTGCACAGGCATGTCTTGCGCAATTCGCCAAGGCCTTTCTCGTGGAATTACATCGGTCGGAAAGTGACAGGTTTCCGCGTACCACATTGCGTTGCGATAAGCCGCCAGCGCGTCACCGTGGGTGAATTTGTTTGCGACTTCCGTCAGCGATCTGCCTCGATAGAAGTCTCTGTACATTAGCGAGGAGTGGTTTCTATAAAACGGGTCTTCCATTCCTCCAATTCGTACAGGCCCTAAATCACCGCTTTTGAGCGCATATCTTTCAATGTACCGCTTGACTGTTGCGCGGCTGACGTGGAGTGCGTCGGCGATTTCGGTCAGGTTTTGCCCGCGCTCGTAGAGATCGAAAGCCTGTTTGTAGAACGCAAGAATCCCGCTCCGAGGCACGCCGCCCTGCAATCCCGTATCGAGATTGACTTCCCAGTTGCCCTTCTCGTTGAGACGCATGTTGGGGGAATTGGGTGAGCCTTCACGGGGCTCCATTTGCCAGCTATGAGTGTTTTCGTTCCACTTCATTGGATACGTCTTGCCGTCCTGCTGAATGTAGTTCTGGCCGCCTTCGTCGCGATACAGGCCGCGGTAGTTCGGATCGGGCGTGAGCTTGCCGGAGGGTGGTCGCGCGTATTCTTGGGGCACCAGCGGGATGCCCGAGGTCGAACCGGATGTGGCGGCCGTGCTGCCCGGTACCGGCGTGGTGATTTCGGGTTTCGGGGCATTGGCGGATTCGTCTTTTGCATTGCCTTCACCGGGCTTGACCTCTTCTTTGAGCTTCGGCTCTTCACCGGGCTTGACCCCCTCAGCGGGCTTGACCGTTTCGGAAGGCTTGAACTCGGAGCCAGCCTTGCTTTCGCTGGCTCCGCCGAATTTCGGGAGCTTTGCCTCGCCCAGCATGCTCCCGACCAACGCCGAAGCGAAGTCGATGCCCTGTCTGGCCCATTCGGGAAGCGATTGGGCCGGCACGATGTAGTCGACGAGCAGATTCACGCCCGGGATGAGGCCCACGAAGAAGCGGCCGAGGCCATCGTCGAGCTGCTGCCGCCAGAGCGGCAGCGGCGGGGTGTGCGCATCGAGATACGAGGTTTCAATGGGCCCGTGCTGGGATGCAGCGTGATACATATTCATGGCATCGAGAATGCTGCGGTTCTCCAGTTGATAGCGATACAGCAGATCGCCACCGAAGTTGCCCATGCGCAGGTTATCGATGTTGGTCTGCGTGGGATCGGGCGGCAGCGGCGGGAGCACGGGTGTGCGGTGGAAGGGGTCGCTTTGCAGGGCTGAGATCGCCCATTCGGCTTTTTTGGTCGCATCGGCGGACCACTCGCGCAGGGGCTTGAAGTCGTCGGGCGATTTGTTCAGGCGGTACTGGAATTCCTGCGCGTTGCGTTCGGAGTTCAGGCCATGGTTCATGAACCAGTTCAGACGCTCGAATGAACTCGTGTTGTCGAGGCCGCTCTCGGCGCTGGCGACCCACATCCCCTTGGCCTCAGCCAAGGCCTGATTGATTTCCTTATCGGCCTGTTTCCACTGCTCCTGCACGTGTGAGCGCTCCTGGTCGACGAAGGTGGCAATCTGCGCCTGCATGACATGGCGCAGGTCAGCGGCCTGTTCGAAGATGCACGCTCGCTCTTCCGCGGTGGCGGCCTGGTTGAACTGCTGCCCCATCCGGGCGAGCAGATCGACTTGCTGCATGCCGGCGGCGCCGAGATAGACGGAGCCGAAGGGCTTGTTGAAGGCCATCTGCACGCGAGCGTTCGGATCAGCCATGGCTTGCAGATAGGCTCGGCTGATCGGATCGATGACGTCGGTGCGCACCGCATGAGCGATCTTCTCGCGCTGCTCCTCGGTAATGGCGGCGTTGTAGTAGGTGGTGCCCGCGGCGAGCGCGCCGCGATAGAAGTCGTGTTGCTGTGAGGGCAAGGCTTCCACCTCTTGATTGGCCTGAATGGCCTGCTGCTCGAAGCCGATGGCCCCGGAATCCGCGCTGCGCAGCGAGTCGCGCTGAAGTCCGGCCAGGCTGTTGGCGTTTGCGGCGTCGTCAGGGATGGAGGGGTTCTTGTCGAGACGCGAGAGCAATTGCGTCGCTTCGGTGTTCGAGAGCGTGACAGGCTTGACCGCGTTGGCGGCAGCGGCCGCCGCCAGCGCGGGATCAGGCGCTGGCGGCTTGGGTCCGCCTATCGTCTCCACTGTGCTCACGGGGGGTGACGATGCGGAGGCGGCGCCCTGTGTGGTTCCGTCGGAAGACGATTTCGACCTTTCGTTGGCGATGTCCGACGTGATGTTGACGGCCGACTGCATCAAGCTCGTGTCAGGGGCCAGGATCGGAAGTAGCGGCGCGGTTGGCAGGGGCTGAGTGTGGGCATCGAGATATTGCCCCTTCTCATGCGCGGGGCTCGAGGCGGCGCGAACCATTTCCTCCGCATCGAGGATGCGGCGATCTTCCTGTTGATAGCGGTACAGCATATCGGCACCGAAGTTGCCCATGCGCGAGTGCTCGGTGGTGGTTTGCGTGGGGTCGGGGGGCAGCGGCGGAAGCACGGGCGCGCGGCGGAACAAATCGCCATGCAACGCTGAAGTCGCCCAGGTGGCTTTCTCGATTGCTTCGGCGGACCAGTCGTGCAACTGCTTGAAGTCGTCGGGCGTCTGGCCCAGACGGTACTGGAACTCCTGCACGTTGCGCTCGGAGGTCAGGCCGTTGGCCATGAACAAATGCAGGCGCTCGAAGGCGCTTGTGTCCCTGTAACCGCTCCCGGCGCTGCCGAACTGCATCCCGGCGACGTAGGCCAAGGCCTTGTCGATTTCCTGATCGGCCTGTTGCCACTGACTCTCCAGCTGTGAGTGTTGCTGATTGATGAAGGAAGCAATCTGCGACTGCATGGTATGGCGCAGGTCAGCGGCTTGTCCGAAGATGCGCGCGCGTTCTTGCGATGTGGCGGCCTGATTGAACTGCCTTCTCATTTGGGCGAGCTGATCGTTTTGCAACTGGCCGGGGGTGCCGAGATAGCTCAAGCCGAAGGGATCGCTGAAAGTCAGCTGCACGCGGGCCATCGGGTCGGCCATGGCCTGCTGATAAGCGTCGTGGAGCGGCTCGAAGACTGTGGTGCGCACGGATTCCGCAATGCTCGCGCGCTCGGCTGAAGTGGCGGCGGCGTTGTAGCGAGAGGCGCCTTGGGCGAGGGCATCGCCATAGTGCGGGCGCTGATCGGAGGACAAGGATCCAAGCTGCTGGTTCGCAAGGGTGGTCTGCTGTTCGAAGCCGATCGCCGCGGGGTCCGCGCCGCGCAGTGCATCGCGCTGATAGGCGGCGAGGAGTCTGGCGTTCTGGGCGTCGTTGGGGCCGGAGGTGTCCTTGTCGAGAGGAAGGAGCAATTGCGTCGCTTCGACGTTGGTGAGTTTCGACGGGGCGGAGGTTGGTGCGTTCGTTGCCGTGTTCGTTGATGGGTTCGCAGGCTGAGCGGGTGATGACGTGGACTGATTGGCGGGAGTGATCGTTGTGGTCACTTTGTTCGTCGGTTCTTTCTCCGTTATCGTGAGCTCCCCTGCGGACGCAGTGGTCTGCGTGGAGGATGCGCCATTCGAGCCGTTGCCAGTTGACGGAGCAGGCGATGCCGTCGGTTGACTGGAGGTCGTCGAGTTCGCTGCCGTGCTCGCAGACGGGGTCTGCGTGGAGGTTGCGTTACCGGTCCCGTTTCCAGATGATGGAGCAGACGATTGCGGCGGTGGGTTGGAGGTTGCCGTGTTCGTGTTCTTATCCGTGGTTGTCGTGTTCGCAGACCGCGTCTGCGACGATCCGGACTGCCCTCCGGACGTATCAGTCAGCGTGGAAGCAGCATTACCGGTTTCGTTGCCAGGTGATGGAGACGGTGTGTTGGAGGTCGTGTTCGTGCCGGCCGTGTCAGCAGGCGGAATCTGCGACAACGTGGATTGTCCTTGAGACGGATCCTTCTGCGTGGAGGAAGGGTTCTCGGCGTCGTTGCCATCGGTCTGCGGGGACTGCGTGTTATCAGTGTCGTTGCCGGTCGAAGAGGGGGGCGGGTCGTTTGTCGAGTTGTTGTTGGTGGACGTGGTGTCGTCGTTGCCGTCATACTGCTGGGTGGAACTGGACGATGATGAACTGACGTTCGATACAGCCATTTCTGTGCTCCTGACAAGAACATGAACGTCGCCCGATACGCGCCATTTTCTTGGAGCGTTGGGGCAATGCGAGTCAATAGTGTCCCTGTCAGTCGCCTTACGCGGGTGATGCAGCAATATCTTGCAAATGCCGCCGTTCAATCTTGCCCGCGTGCTTTCATCCGGACTTCCCGCAAGCGCACACGAGCATCGTCCCTGGCGTGCATCTCGCGCCGCAATGCCGCGCGGATCGCGTGCGCTTCACGGAGGGCGGCGGCCAGACCTTCCCTCGCCGTATCCGCTTCGCGCGCCAGCACGGCCTCCCGCTGCCGATGCCGCTCACGCGCATGACGCCACATCTCCGGACCATGCGGTCCGCTCGCGCGCCAGTCCTGAAGTCCCGCCAGCTGAGCGGCGTGCAGTTCGCATTGCCCGATGGCGTGACCAAGCGCCGTCTGTGCGCTCTGCACGTCGCGTTGCGCCCGCGCAAGCTCGCCCAGCCGGCGCTGCACGCGCACGTCGCGGACCCGGCTCAGCACCGTCCAGAGCCGCAGGTGGCGCGACGCAGCAGACGAAGCGCTCATTCCCGTCAACCTTGACCTGCGCACAGCGCACGCAGTGCCGCGAGCGTGTCATCGAACGGGACGTGAGCGTTCGGGGGCTGCCGCAGGAACGCGTTGATGGCCGGATGACGTGCGATGGCAAGATCGCCGGCCGGATCGCTGCCGGCCTTGTATTCGCCGATTTGCAGCAGCAGTTCGAGATCCTGATAACGCGCGAGCCATTCGCGCACGCGCTGGGCATCGGCCTGATGCCAGTCACGCGTGACGCGCGGCATGAGACGGCTCTTGCTCCGCAGGATATCGATGGCCGGATAATGCCCGGCCGCGCCCAGCCGCGCGGCAAGCTGGATATGTCCGTCCAGCAGCGAGCGCGCTTCCTCGACGATCGGATCCGTCGCGTCCTCGTCCTCGGCGAGCACGGTGAAGAACGCGGTCACGCTGCCGCTCGCCGTGAGCCCGCTCATCTCGATGATGCGCGGAAGTTCGGCGAATACACGTGGGGGGTAGCCGCGGCGCACCGGCGGCTCGCCCACCGCGAGTCCCACTTCGCGCAGTGCCCGCGCATAACGGGTCAGCGAATCGAACAGCAGCACCACACGCTGGCCCCGCGCGCGCAAACCGCTCGCGATTTCACAGGCGAGCTGCGACGCGCGGATACGTTCGGCAGCGGGACGATCGGACGTCGACGCCACCACGACAGACCTTTCGCGCGCGCTGCCCAGATGATCGTGCACGAACTCGGCCACCTCGCGGCCGCGTTCGCCGATCAGCGCGACCACGACGGCATCGGCGCGCGCCCCGCTCGCGATCATGCCCATCAGCGTGCTCTTGCCGCCGCCCGCCGTCGCGAAGATGCCGACGCGCTGTCCGACGCCACAGGTCAGCAGACCGTCGATGGCGCGCACGCCGGTCACGAACGGCTCCGCGATCAGCGGGCGTTCGAGCGGATTGATGGTCGCCAGCGCTTCGTTGCGCCCGCCTGGGCGCGGGGCGACGGGCGGCATGCCGTCGAGCGGCTGGCCGAGGCCGTCGATCACGCGGCCGAGCACGCTGCGGACATCCAGCCGGTGCCACTCGAGCCCGCAGCCTTCGACGCGCGTGATGTCCGACAGCCCGTTGAGCCCGGCATAGGGCATCACCAGCGCGCCGTCCGGCGTGAAGCCGACGACTTCGCCGCTGTGCTGTTCGAACGTATCCGGCCGCACGAGGCGGACTTTTTCGCCGATGCGCAACGAAGCGCCCACCACCCGCACGACCACCCCGCGCGCTTCCACCACGCGGCCGGACAGGGTCGGAGAATCGAGCAGCGAAGGCAGCGCTTGTGCCTGGTTTGCGATGTCCCCGGTCATCACGACCTCGAGAAAGTGAAGATGTTGCGGACCTGGTAGACATCGCGCGGAATCTCTTCGATCGCGACCACCTCCATGCGGATGCCGAGCGTCTGGAACACGCGGGCCATATGCGGGCGCAAGGTTGCCGACGTGACCAGCAAATGCACCGTGCGCGCCTGCATGCCGAGCACACGCCGCACGGTATCGAGTTGCGTGAAGTCGAGCGGACAGTACGGCTCGCCGTCCCGAGCGCGCTGGATGCTGGCTTCGAGTTCGGCTTCCCACTCAGGCTCCAGCACGCCGCCCTGGATCTCCCAGGTTTCGAGGTTCGCGTGCCCGCGCACAATCTGCGGCCCGAGTTCGATACGAACCTCCCGCACCATGCGGTCGAGTGTGTGCTCATGCGTGGGCGCGCGCAGGATCGCTTCGAGGATGCCGCGCAGATTGCGGATCGACACGTGCTGCTGCAGCAGTTGCCGGAGCACGGCGGCGAGCTGCACCGTCGTCACGCGTTGCTCGATCTGCGCCACCAGCTCGCGGAACTCGCCGCCGATGCGATCGAGCAGGAAGCGCGCTTCCTGCGTGCCCATCAGGCGCGGCGCGCAGCGCTCGAATACTTCGACCAGATGCCCGCTGAGCGCGGCCTCTGGCGTGTGCGTCGTGAACACGGCAGGATCGAGCCGGCTCGCCGCGGCGGTGGGCACCCAGACGGCTTTCTCCGCATCCAGCCGATAGCCCGCGACGCCCTCCATCGTGACGTCGGCGGCGCGGCCGCTCACCAGCAGATGATCGGGCAACAGCGTGCCGCTCGCGAAGGCGACGTCGTCCACGTCGACGAGATAGCGGTCGGGTACGAGCCGCGCATCGAGCACGCAGGACAGGCCCGGAAACGGCAAGCCGAGCCGCGCGTTCAGGTCATGACGCAGCCCCGCGAGCACGCGGTTGAGCGCCTCCGGATGCAGCGCTTCGAAGGCGCGCGCGCCCACCCGCAGGCGCAGCGCGGCGCTTGTGCCGGTCTCGGCGTCGTCGAGCAGATTCGGCACGCGCCGGCTGCCGTCGCGTGCGAGTGCGGGCATCGGCGCGAGGGCGTTGGCGTGCCCCTGTCGCGACTTGCGCGTCAGCAGCCAGCCAAGACCGCCGAACAGCGCGGCAAGCAGCGCGAACTGGAGATGCGGAAAGCCGGGAATCAGCGCGAGCGCCAGGCAGCACGCGCCGGCCATCAGCAGCGCATGCGGCTGGAGCGTCAACTGGCGATACAGATCCGCGCCGAGATTGGTCGCGCCGCTCGCGGGCGACACACGCGTCACCAGCAGGCCCGCCGACACCGACACGATCAGCGAAGGAATCTGAGAAACCAGGCCGTCACCGATGGTGAGGATCGTATAGACCTGCAAGGCCTCGCTGAACGGCAGGTTGCGCTGAAGCATGCCGACCGCGAGCCCGCCGACGATGTTCACCAGCGCCACCACGAAGCTCGCGATGGCATCGCCCTTGACGAACTTCATGGCGCCGTCCAGCGAGCCATAGAAGTAGGTCTCGCGCTCGAGTCCGGCGCGCAGTTGCGCGGCCTGCTCGGCGGTGATCTGGTTGCTGCGCAGGTCGGCGTCGATGCTCATCTGGCGGCCGGGAATGCCGTCCAGCGTGAAGCGGGCGGCCACTTCGGCGATGCGGTCGCCGCCCTTCACCACGACGATGAACTGAATGGCGCACAGCACGACGAACACCACCACGCCGACGGCCACGTTATTCCCCGCGACGAGTTCGCCGAACGCGGAGATGACGTTGCCGGCGTGCGCATGGACCAGGATCATCTTGGTCGAGGCGATGGCGAGCGCGAGCCGCAACAGCGTGGTCATCAGCAGCAGCGCGGGGAAGCCCGGCAGGTCCGCCGCGCGCGACACGTAGATGCTGGAGAACAGCATCACGAAGCTGGCGCAGAAGCTCACGCCGATGAACAGATCGAGCAGGAACGGCGGCACCGGCAGGATCAGCAGGGCGATCACGCAGATGAAGCCGGCGGCCAGCGCCACGTGGGCATAGCGCGCGAGCAGGCCGGGCAGCGCGTGCAGACGGAAGGATGTGGAAGCAGACATGTTATTGGTTCAGTTCTCGGTGAAAGGCGCGGCGGCGGTCCTTGAAGTGGCGGTCGCCGTTGTCGTCGCGTTGTTCGCGCTTGATCTCGTCCTTGTCCATGCGCAGACGGCGGATGTGCAGCACGCGCTGCAAGGCGTAGTCGGCGGCGGCGGGCGCAATTTGCAGCAACGCCGTGAGCAGCAGCAGGCGGCCGTACTCGCCCGCTGCCAGACTCATCTGCGCGCGGGGTGCGAGCGCATGCGACGCGGTGAGCATCGCCATCCAGCCGGACAGCGCCTGCCATGCCAGAAAGCCGAGCAGCACGAGCTGCACGAGCATGATTCCGATGTCGACCAACAGCCTCAGGCCGAACAGATTCTTGAATCCCTCGATCGGATTGAGGCGCTTGAAATCCGGCGAAACGCGCTTGAACGCAATCAGGCCGCGGGTTTGCGCCAGCTCGGGGATGATGACGGTCATCAGCCCCATGCCCGCCATCGCGAGCGCGGCCTGGCCCGGTTCGATGAGCGCGCCGAGCACCTCGTGGACGGTCGAATCGAACGGGCGGCTCAGGTCGATGGCGGTCACGGTCACGATCATGTTGACGAACGCCACGAACACGTTGGGCGCCTGCACCGCCAGCAACAGCCACCACAGCAGACCGCTGGCGGTCGTGGTCAGCTGCACGCTCTTGGGGATGTCGCCGTCCTTGCGCGCGCGGTGCAGGCGCCGGGGACTGGGCTTGACGGTTTTTTCGCTCATTGCGCGTTACCTCAGCACCAGGGAATGCGCGAACAGGTCGGCAAGACGGCTCAGCACAGCCGGGACGCATGACGCCGCGGCGAACGAGAGCACCATCGCCTTGATCGAGCGCGCGGTGGAGAAGGGGTTGAGGCGCTTCGCGTGACGCGCGGCCAGTCCCAACGACAGGTCCGCCAGCACCATCAGCCCGAGCAGCGGCGCCGCCAGTTGCAGGCCCTGCACGAACAGCGCGGGCAGCCGGGCAAGGGCGAGGCTTTGGTAAAGGCGCGCGACGCCATCGCCGTAAGGGCCCCCGGGCGGCCAGAGCGACCAGGCATCGGCGAAGAAGCCGCACTGCATCACGAGGCCCGTGCCCGTGAAGAACGTCAGCGCGGCGAACTGCGTGAAAAGCGTCTCGAAGAGCGCGCTTTCCTGCTGGAAGTTGGGGTCGTACACGGCGGCCACCGTGTAGCCGCCTTGCTGGTCGAGGATGCCGCCCGCCGCGCCCGCCACGAAGAAGACCACGCTCATGGAGAGTCCCTGCGCGAGACCAATGAGCGCTTCCATCATGCTCGCGCCGAGCAGGTCGGCAGGCAGGCCCGCGTGCGCGGGCAGCATCGCGAACATCAGCACGAGCGGCACCCGCAGCGTGACGCCGAGGCCGCCGTCGTTGCCGAACGGAACCATGCTCAGCGCCACGGCAGGCCGGATCATGCAGAACGCGAAGCCCATGAATTGATCGAGTGTGTTCATGTTCAACGCGTGCGCCCGGCGGCGATCATGGAGAAGACATGCCCGAGCAGCCGCGCGATCTCGTGATGCGCCCACGGCGCCGCGACGATCAGCACGAGCCCGACGCAGATGATCTTCGCGCCGTAAGGCAAGCTCTGATCCTGGATCTGCGTGACCGACTGCACGAGACCGAGCAGCAGGCCCACGGCCGTGGCGACGGCGAGCATCGGCAGGGAGAGCCAGAACACGAGCAGCAGGGCGTCGCCGGAAAGCGAGGCAAGGGATGGAAGAGGGTTCACTTGGCGTAGCTGAGAATGAGTGCATGCATGAGCTTCGGCACGCCGGATGCGGCCACCAGCACGAAGAGCTTGAGCGGGATCGAGACGGTGCTTGGCGAGAGCATCATCATCCCCATGGCGGTCAGCACGTTCGCCACGATCAGGTCGATCACCAGGAACGCGACATACAGCAGGAAGCCCGCTTCGAAGCCGCTGGAGATCTCGCTGATCAGGAATGCGGGGACGAGCAGCGAGAAGTCGGTCTCGTTGGCATCGCGCGACGGGTCGATGCGCTTCGCCGCATTGACCAGGAACGCGCGCTCGGCCGGCCGCGAATGCGCCAGCATGAAGTCGCCGAGCGGACCGCGCACCGCATCGACGAATTGCGGCAGCGGCGGCAGCCCCTGCGCCTGCGAACTCGAACCGCCGTCGTTCACGCCGAGCGCCGCGCCGATCTGATGCATGGTCGGCGCCATCACGGTCAGCGTGGCGGCCAGCGCGAGCCCGGAGATGGCGAGGTTGCCCGGCGCCTGCTGCACGCCGAGCGCCGAGCGCAGCAGCGTCAGGACGATGCTGAACTTGGTGAACGACGTCGTCATCACCACGACGAGCGGCGCCACGCTCATCAGGAAGAAGATGCCGATCAGCTGCAACTGTCCCGTCTGGCCGTCGATCATGATGTCGCGTCACCGTTCGAGGTCTGGAGCATGCTCGTGATGCGCACGGCGAGGACGTCGTCGATATCCACCAGTTCGGCATGTGCGAACGGCAGACCCTGGCACAGCAGCGTCACGGCGCGTTCGCGCACGGAAATCTGCAGCGACACGAGCGAGCCGCTGCGCAAGCGGCTCAGTTCCTCGAGCGAGATGCGCAACGAGCCGATCATCGCGTCGAAGGTGAAGGTGAGGGCGTCGATCGGGATGAACTCGCTCGTGAGCTCTGTCACGGGTTCGCGATCGTTTTCAAGCGGGCGGTCCAGCACGATTTGATCTCCAACAGTTTTAAGGCCGATGCGTTGCGTGCCGCTGCGTAGCGGCACGCGGAGGTAATAAAAGTTCTTGTCGATCACGAGGGCGTCGCCGGTGCGGATGCGGCGCATGCGCGCCACCGAGAGCGTCGGACCCGCGAGGCACACCGGCAGCGGCACGACGATGCGCCGCGCCAGCGCGCGCAGATCGGCCGGCGGATGGGAGCGGCGCCGCAGCCAGCGGTCGATCTCCTCGCACTGGAACGAGACGCTCGCCATGCGCCCGCTCTGCACGTGCGTCACGGCCAGGCCATAGGCGCCGGGATCGGGCAGTGCATCGAAGGAGACGCGGGTCACTTCGAGCGCGAAGCCGAACAGGCCTTCGAGCGCGCAGAACCAGTCCTCGCAGGCGTCCAGGATCAGCTTGCAGGCATGCGCGCCGCTCGCCTCCAGACTGCGGCGCGCGAGTTCGGGCAGCAGCGCCTGGGCATCGAGATCCAGTTGCAGCAGTTGCCCGGAGGCGTGGCCATGCAGGCGCACCGGATAGCGCGAGCGGCGCGGCTCGAACGTGATGGTGAAGCGTCGATGCCCGACGCTGACCGGCAGCGGCGCCCCGAACAGCAATGCGGCGACGTTGTGGCGTTCCGCATGATCACGGCTGATTTTTTCGAGACCCTTGAACGGATTCATGTCGACGGTCCTCCGTGCGACAAGGCGTCGAGCGTCTTGCGCAGGTCGTCGCCGATGTCGTCGAACTGGGCCACGATGCGTTCGTCGAGCCGGGTGTATTCGTCCAGCACCGCGCCGATCGCCTGGCGCATGCCGCGTTCTAGCGCTTCGAGCTGCCGGTGCAATCCGCCGTCGACGACGCCGCCCTCGGTTTCCACCACGCACGAACGCGGCGGCAGGTCGGCATCGGCGAGCACGTTCACGAAGGCCAGCCCGAGTTCCTTTTCCAGCAGATCGACGGCATGCCTTGCTTCGGCAAAATCGCAGACGGCCACGCGCACCGACAGCAGGCGCTGTTCGGGCGCAGCCAGCAGGCTGCTGCGCAACTGTTTAGGCAGCGTCGCGCCCGAGGGCAGTTCGCCGACGAGATCGGTGACAGCCTGCATCACGAGCTGCAACAACCGGTCTTGCAGGCGTCCGAGCGCATACGCGGTTGCGGCGGCCGGCACGACGAGGCCGCGCAGCGCCGCGGCCTGACCGGCGCGCAGGCCGCGAACGAAGGCACGGCGGCGGGTACGGCGGGCGCGTTCGGCGAGACGCCTGGTTTCCTGCAGCACGTACTGGTGAATCTCCCGGCGCAGCGCACCGAGTTCCTGCAAGCGCACGAGGTCATCGCCGGATACGTAGCCGTCGGACTCGACGCGCCAGCCGGCGCTACGCCAGATCAGCATGGCTGCCTCCCCGCCTTCAGCACCTGGAGCGCATCGCCCATCAGTTCGAGCGCGGCTTGCTGCGACACGCGCGGGAGGCGCCATTGCGCGGCCGCCTCGGCGTGCGCAAGCGGCATGCGCAAGCGCGTCCAGGCCCGCTGCGCATCGCCGTGCGTCGCGCGCAGCGCGAGCGCCAGACCAGCGATGCTCAGACTGCGCCGCGCAAACCAGTCGACCGGGGCATCGAGCGGCAAGTCGCGATGCTCGCCGCGTGGATGACATTGCAGCAGCGCAAGCGGCGGCAGGCCCGTCGCGATCTGAAAGCGCGCGTGCGCTTCCGCGCTCACCACGAGGCGCAGCGAACGTGCGCACGCGAGCGCCGCGCACAGACGCATGAGGCGTGCGCAGGAGGTGCGGTCGAGCGGCCCGACGATCCACGGCAGCTGCGTGACGCCGGCGCGGGCCAGCATCGGGAAGCGGGTGAACAGATGCGCGGTGGCGCGGGCCCGCGCCCGTTCACCGCGCGCGGGCCGTTGCTGCGGCAGCCAGCTGTGATGCGCCCAGCCGGAGATATCGAGGAGGGGGCGGGAGGTCATCGACGGTCTCGTGTCGTGGAGGAAGCCGAATTGGCGTCGTTGGCGGCCGAGGTGGGTTCCTTCTTCGCGCGCTCGCTGTGGCGGCCGCGACGCCGGAAGAACGTGATGCCCGGCACGCGCAGCCTCGGAAATGCGCGGATGCCCTTGTCCCAGATCCACGCCGCGACGATCAGCACCAGGGCCATGACGCTCAGCGTGATGAGCACCCGCGTGGTGGAACCGTGCGAAGCGCGCCCGGGTGTGCACGTGCCGGTCTGCGCGCAGATTTCCGCGGGCGTGGCGACCGGCATGACCGGCACCATCGTCACGTAGACGCGATCCGGCGTGAGTCCGGTCACCGCGCCCGCGACCAGCGCGCGGATCTTGTTGCGCATGGCTTCAAGATTGGCGTCGCTGCGATAACGCAGCATCACCGAGGCGCTCGGCAGCGGCGCGGGTCCGAGCAGCGCATCGCGCGGCGGATCGACGACATGCACGCGGGCCACCAAGACGCCGTCCATCTTCTCCAGCGTCTCGGCGAGTTCCTGCGTGAGGCCGTACACGTAGCGAACCTGGTCTTCTTCGGGGCTGGAGATCAGCCCCTGACGGCTGAAGAGTTCACCGAGATTCGCGTGAGTTCCGCGCGGTAACGCGTAGGCGCCGACGAGCTCGGTCGCGTAGACGACTTCGTCTTCCTCGACCGAGATGCTCCAGGTCTTGTCGTTGTTGCGCAGCTTCGAACTGTCGATGCCGTGACGGCTCAGCACCGCGACGATCCGGTTCGCCTGGTCTTCGTCAAGACCTTCGAACAGCGAGGTCTTGCACGCGACGAGCAGCACGAGCGGCAAGAGAATGATGGCGCGGCGAATCATGTTCTTTGCGTGAGGGATTGGATCGCGCTGCCGGCGCTCTGTGCCATATGGGAGAGCGTGTTCAGCGTGACCGAGTAGTTGATGACGGCGGATTGCAGCATCAGCATTTCGCTGGTGGTAGGGGCCTTCCGGCGTGCGGGATCCAACAGGCCGATGATGGCCGCCGAGTCGTTTTGCACGAGTTGCTGGGCTCGCTCCGCGATGCGGGTCAGCCCGTCGCTGTCGCCGACGATGCCGGCGCGGGCCGGTTCCGGAGTGGGCGGCGGCGGGACGACCGGCGGGTCGGGCTGATACAGCGTCATGTCGGCATTGGTTGAGAGCATGGACGTATCGTGAGTAGATTGAGGGTGCGCTGCTGGTGGCCCCCGCGCGGCGGTGGCTGCGAGCCGCGGCGCGGGGGAGCTTCGTGGCGATGCCGGCGTGGGGTCTTACTTCGTGTTCTGCGCCACCGCCTTGTGCGTGTCGCCCACGCCGGACATCATCGATGTGCCTTGCTGGAGCATGGTCGTGTACTCGCTGACGGCCTTTTGCATCTGCAGCATGGTGGCGCTGCCTACGCCGCCGCCTTGGGCGCCGCCTCCACCACCCGTTTGATCCGTGCCCGCACCGGCTCCATCCTGCTGCGTCTGTTGCTCGTTGATCGCGTTGATCTCCTGGGTCTTCTTTCGAAGCGCCTTCGTAATGGCGGCCGCCAGGTCTCCCAGGGAAAGCGTGCCGTCGGCGGCAATCATGCTGGGACCGCTACGGGGGTAATAGCCCGAGTACTGCGGGACATATGCGAAATCTGAAAAATCGGACATTTATAAAATTCCTTTCGAAAGAACTGGCGTGCTCGACGGAAGCAAACTCGCTCCCGACGCCTCGCACGGCACGCCGACGCGCGAAGCCGTAATGCTCGGATGGTCAAGTGCCGCAAGGGTTGCCGCGCACCGTCAACAAGGTTTTCCGGAGGCGGTGCGCTGCGCGGTCAGGTCGTAGACGCTGCCATCCTCGCGCACGACGCTCGCCCCGCATTCACGGATGCGTTCGATCCTGCCCATTGCGATGCTACCGCCGGCGAAGTAGCGCGTACCACCGGCATCCGCGAGCCACGCCGAATGGGGCGACGTGACGAGATTGAGGCCAAAGCTTTCGAGCGGAATGCGCACGGGACCGCTCGCGTTTTCGTGACCGGCGAAGGTCAGCGCCCGCAGGCCTTCGATCTGCGACTGCGCCGTACGGGCGACCAGCGCGTAGTCCCAGGAATCGGCCTTGAGGTGCGCGCCCGCTCCCGGCAAGGTCACGATGAACGCGCCGGGCTTCTCCACCCGCGCTTGCGCGCCGCGGTAGTACTGGTCGAGCAGATCGCTCAGCTGCTCCGCGATGTTCTGCATCACGAACACACGCACGCTCACTGACTGGTCGGCGGCGCGTGCGGCCAGCGACAGCGCCGCGAGATCCGCAGGTGTCTGGACGTAGCCTTCATAGATGCGCATGCCCGAGGTCTTGTCGGTTTCCACACGCACCTGACTGAACGCGGGCCGCTCGAGCAGCGGCGCCCGCGGAGGCACGGCGTTGCTTGCGAAAGGATTCAGGCTGAGCCAGGCAGCGAGCGCGAGCGGAGTCGCCGCCAACCCGAACCACACGAGGCGCGGAATGCGCGCGCAACGCATGCGCAGCCACGCAAGCGGTGCATGCCTCAGCAGCCAGTCGGCTTCGGCCTGTTTCGTACTCTGCTCGTCCGGATACTCGCCGTGACTGAACAGCAACGAGGTATCGCCCAGGCAAAACGTGGCGCCGTGATCCAGCAGCGTGCGCGACCCCGACTTGAGCGGGCGGGCGAATACCGTGACGCCGTCGGCCAGCGCGGACAGCACGAGTTGCGGTCCGTGCAGTTGCGCGCGCGCATGGCGCGGGGCGATGCCGTCGTCGGCGAGAATCAGATCGGCGTCGTTGTCCTTGCCGATCTCGAGGTCCTGATCCACCTTGAGCGGAAGGCTCGCGCCCGCGTGCAGTCCGCTCGTAACGAAGATGCGTGGCAAGCCGTTCATCGTGCGTCCTTGGCGGTGACAGCGCGGTCCGCGCCGGTGATGGTTGCGGCTGCGGGAAGCAGGGGCATCGCGGCTGGCGTTGCAGAGGCCATCGGGGCGTCCGCCGCGACAGGCCGGTCCGTCACGCGCTTCAACTGCGGCGTGATGAGGATGAGGCGCTCGGTACGGCCGCTCGACGTCGTTTCATTGCTGAACAGCTGGCCGATGAACGGAATGTCGCCGAGCAAGGGCACCTTCGAGCCGCCGGACTGGCTGTGCTCGTATTCGTATCCGCCTATCAAAAGGCTTTCACCATCCGGCACCACGGCCTGCGTGATGATGGAGTTGCTGCGGACGCGCGGAATGCCGTCGACGGCTTCGTCGTTGTCGAAGGTGCCGTCTTCGATCTGGACGCTTAGCAGGATGCGGCCGTTTTCGGCGCCGCTTTGTTCGACGGTCGGTGTCACCTTGAGCACCAGTCCGGTATCGACGTTGAAAAGATTGGCATCCTGATTACCCGCGACGCGCACGTACATCGAATTGCGCGACGATAAGGTGGCTTCGATGTTGTTCAACGTCAGCACGCGCGGACGCGAGAGGATGCGCGCCTGCCCGTGCTGTTCGAGGGCGTGGATCTGCTGATAGAGGTAATGCGCCGAGTTGCCGAGCAGCGTGGTGAGCGTCAGGCCGCCGTCGACGGTGGCGGTGACGCCGGGCTGCACGGTTCGCGGTCCGACTGCTTCAGTGCCGAACCAGGGCGCGGCCCGTCCGCCCGTGCCGCCGCCCGCGCCCCAGCGTACGCCGAGTTCGCGCGCGGCGTCGCTCGAGACATCCATCACTACGGCGGAGATTTCCACGAGATCCTGCGGCCGGTCGAGCAAGGCGATGGCACGTTGATAGGCCGGCATCATTTCGGGGATGTCATACACCACGACAGCATTCGTGCGCGCATCCGCGACGATGTTGCGCTGCGCCGGGCTGACCGCTGTCTGCGGCAACTCATCCGGGCCGTCGCTGGTGGATGCGCTCTGTGATGTTTCATTGAGACCCGGCAGGCTCGGCAGCGGCGGGACGCCGCGCGAGCCGCCTTTGCTTCGCGCTGGATTGCGCTGGGCCGCCACGGGCAACGAACCCGCGTTCTCCATCAAGCGGCGCAGCAGGGTGGCCACGCCCGGGATGGTCTGCTTCTGACTGCCGGATTGATACGTGATGTCCTGTGCCTGTGCATAGCGCAGCGGGAATACACGGATCTGGGTCTTTTCATAGACCTGTTGCGGCGTGGTCTGCTCGCGCGCCTGGGCGATGGCGTCGGACACTGCCTCCACGAATCGCGAAGGTCCGACTACTTTCACGCTGTCCTTCGAATAGCGCAGCGGCAAATGCGGATCATCCAGCTCAAGACTGCGCAGACGGGCGGCGACTTCATCGCGGCTCAACGGCCCGAACGGCACGGTGCGGCTGCGGACATCGTCCGCGGTGGAGACGTGAATGGTCTGGCCGTCGAAAAACCAGATCAATCCCCAGGCTTCGGTGAGCGCGCGAAACACCGCGGCCGGCGGCTGATTGAATTCGCCATTGACGCTGCCGTTGACGCCGCGCGCGATATCGATACGCAAGCCACTCGCGGAAGCCACATCTTTCAGCACGTCCGAAAGACGTGAGTTTCGGGCGACGTAATGCATCGAAGCGCCCTGCCATGCCGGCTCCGCCGAATGGGCCAAATGGCATTGCCACGCCAGAAGCAGCCATGCCGCACTGTGCGCGGCACGGCGCGTTCTGTTTCTGCCAATCAAAGGATGTTTTTGCATTCTGCGCCAGTTCATGATCTTTAAGATTTTTATGCGTCGAATGCTTAGGTCTCTTATGGCTCGAACCTTAACTCACTTTATTTCGTGAAGATCTGATTCGAATACCTGCGATCCCTGCGTCCTGCATGCGCCGCGTCTTAGTGATCGAACTGTATCGCGCCTCTAATTTTCAATGGTCGTATTGGCGTATTACATGTGGCAGTCCAGAAGATTCAGAATGATCGTGCGGGTGCGTACAAGAGTATGCGCCGGAGGCAAAGCTTATTAGACGGTGTATCCGCATGAAAAATCAATGGAATAAGAATCAGGATATTTCAGGTAGGTGTTTTCCCGGTGTTTCAATTGTTATGCCGGAGCCTGGCAAGTTATGTGAACGTCATCGGGCTCTGGAATCGTGAAAAGGCAAGCTTGCGAAATCAGTTCGACCTGGATCGTGCCGCGACAGCGCTCGATGAGAATCAATGGCTTTGCGACCTGCGTCCGGCTTGAAGAAGTCTACTGGCGAATCATCGAGACGCTTGCGGAACGCGAGTCGGTCACGGTGGGAAAACTGGTGTCGAAGTGGGCGCTGGAGATGGACCTGAGCGTTCACGAAGTAAAAAACTTCACGGGCTATCTGAGGGTGGTGTGCGTGGTCGAGATGATCAAGAGAATCCAGCCGTCTTCACCGGGTGAGCCCGATGATTTTCTAAAGATCCTGGGAGCCGGCACGGGCTTGTGAAGTTGTGCGCGGCCGATGCTGCGCAAAAGGAGAGATGAACGACAGGGATATCGGAATGGGAAAGCCGAAGTGCGGTGTTCCAAGGCAGCGCATGAGTAGGCATGTGTCATTAACTCAATAGGAGCTTTCTTTATGTCAGTGAGAAACGTAAGTTCGCCGGGAATGGGCATGATGCCTCTGGTCGCGGACGACGGCGGCGGTATGGCCGGTCTTTCGGGCGCGCGATCCCGCATCGATCCGGATGTGATGCAGCAAATCCAGCAAACCGTGAAGGATTCGGTGGACAGCTACCTGGGTGGGCAAGGCGGGCCTTCATCGATTCCAACGCAGCTCGCGGCGGGTGGCAGTGCCGGCGCGGGGTCAGGCAGCCTTCCGCCGGAAGTGGAGGACAGTATCAGTCAGGCCGTGAAGGAAGCGGTCCAGGACGTGCTGCAGGGCGGTGGCGGAGCGACGCAGCAGATGCCGCCGACGACGGGACAGGCTTCTCAAGGAATGGGCGGCGGAGGTGGAGGTGGAACTCCGATGCCTGCGCCAATGCCAGTCGATGGCCCTTCTGCAGGCGAGGGCGGTGCTTTGCCTCCGGGACAGCCGACAATGGGACCGGCTCCTCAAGGGATGGACGGCGCGGGCGGGTCGGCTGGTCCGATGACGGCACGGCAGGCTGCGATGACTGGCAATCCCGCACCGCAACCCACCATGAAGGCCGCACCGCAGCCTGCGCCACAGCCGGCGCCGCAGGCCGCTCCGGTTGCAACGGGTCAAGGCGGCAAGCAGGCAGCGAACGGCCCAGCTGGCCTTGCAGACGCAATTGGCTCGCAGGTGAAAAAGGTTATCGACTCGCTGATGAACGGAGGTAATGCGGGCACGGCAGCCAGGACTGGTGTCGGCAACCCGGGCGGTGCAATGCCTAAGGCTGCCGCTGGCGGAGGTGGTGGCGGTACGGGCGGCGCGACGCCGAAGGCTGCCGGAAGCGGAGGTACAGGCGGCGGTACAGGTGGTGGAGGCGGTGGCCTGGGCGGAATCGGAAATGCTTTGGGAGGCATGATGCCGAAGATCGGCGGTGGAGGTGGCGGAGGCAGTGGCTCGACGGGTGGCACGCACGCGAACCCGGCCGGTCAGCAATCCCCGAGCGGCACGCCGGAACGTGGCCAGACGGAGGACAATCCGCAGGTCAACACTCCCTCTGATTCCCAGGACCCGGGGGAAGGAACCGGGATCGGCGGGGGTGATGCCGGCGGTGGCGGTGATGCAGGCGGCGGTGCCGTTGATGGCGGTGCTGATGCAGGCGGCGGCGACGGAGGCGGCGGCGACTGATCTCGCCGATTGTTGAGACGCCGCGACACGATTCGGCGTCGAAGCGCACTGCAAGTCTCTTGCAGTGCGCTTTTCATTTTCAGGCTCGCAAGCTGAGTGGCAGACTGCGCGGCGGAATCGCACAGGAAGTGCTGGCTGATGCATGGTGGGGATTGGGCCGCGCGCCGTCGGGCCGCACGAAGCGGCCGTCGGGCCATGAATGATGAAAAAGGAGACGACGGCGTCGGGCGCCGTCGTCTCCGTGCGGGTCAGTTCAGAAGGATCGAATGGACACTCAGGCGCTGAAGTCGGACGCCCTGGCCATCTGATGGCTCTGTTCGTTGACCCAGCCCGTACCCGAGCCGGTTGCCATCAGGCGCGGGCCGTCCTGCGGCAGGTTCTGCAGCTCAGCGAAGCCGTTGCTCTTTTGCACGCTGAGGCCAGCGGGGTTCTTTTCGCTCAAGCCCGTGACGCTGTACGCCTGGTTGCCTCGCGTGATGGTCAGGCCGTCGGCATACGAAACGCCGCCGTCGCTCGGCTGCGTGTGCACGCCGATCGTGGTGTTATCCGGCAGATCGAAAGTCATGGAACCGTTGAACATGCCGCTCGTCTGGCTGTCCGAACCCGAATTGAAATCAATGTGCGGATCTCCCCACAGCCTCGTGGCGATGTTGTTGGCCTTGTCGGTGAGCAACATCGACGAATTCGACTTGTCCAGGTCGATCTTGAACTGTCCGAGATCGATCGACCCCTTGTTGTCGCTCACGCCCGTATCGGACCAGCCGCATTGCGCCGGCGGTGCGGGCGGCATCGGCGGCGTCGGCGGGCATTGATAGCTGTTCATGGACGTGCTGCGCTGAAAGTCGGAATAGCTGAAATTGCCGCCTCCGTACGATCCTTGTGGAGCCTGGCTCGAGAACATCGAATTGAACGACTGGTACGAGGACATGCTGCCCATCGGGGAATTCAACGAATAGTAATTCTGCGAAGCCATCGATTGATAGTAACTGGATGGATCGCTATAGGTCTGTTGCGAGAAATTGTTATAGCTCGACGTCTGATAGCCGCCGCCGCCGCAGAAGGGGGGCACGGGTGCTGGCATCGGCATCGGAATCGGCGCGGGCTGGCACGCCGGCGGCGTGGCAGGCCCGTTGCAGAAGCCGCCGCCGAACCGGCCTGGAATCCGCGGCGGCAGCGGCGGAAACGAAGTTTGCATGTTGACTGCCGAATTTGCCGAAAGTGAGAAAGTCATAAGAACGTCCTGATTGAGCGAAGGTTATGGTGATCTTTCCATGCAGTCGAGCAAGCGCGACACGGAGTCGCGTCGTGTTCAAAGCTGCGAACAAAGTTTAAGTTTCGATAACCCGACACGGGTGCTACATAGTTATCGCAATAACATAGGCATAACAATTCGCATTGAATCTCGCTCCGGATTTTGGTCATGACCGGATACCACCTTTGCAAAGCCGGCGTGACTATCCTCTGAAATCACTGATATCAGGCGAGCGGCGCACAGTGCGCTCCTCGCGATCGAGAAGTTATCCAGTGAGGAATGGAAAGTGACAATCAGCGTCGAAGTAAGGGAGCTGTGCCCGGTGCAGGCGGATGACAACAAGCTGGCTCGCATGGAAGGTTCGGGCGCGGCAACGATGCGCCATGCGCTGACGGGCACGGTCAGGGCATTGACGCTGATCGGCCTCGCGGGTGCGAGTTCGCTAGCCGTCGCGCAGGGCGATGTGACGGACGCGTTCTCGAGCGCGAGTGTACAAAGCGTACATGCGCCCGAGACCGTGAAGACGGTACCCGCGCAACAAGTCGAGCCCGCTCGATCGCCTCGCAAGGGACGCGTCAGCATGCGCTTTGCGAGCGATGCAACTCCTTCCGTTGCGTCGAAAGCAACGACTGTCAAAGCCGCGAAGCCTTCAAAGCGGTCCACGCCGGGCAAGCGCGCCGCGTGGCGCAAGCAGAGACTCAAGCCGCTTCCGGGCGCGCTGCGATCCTATGCGACAGAGCCGGGACAGCGAAGCAGCAAGCGTGCTCCGGCGCATCCGGCCAGCGCCATCCGCCCGCA
Source organism: Caballeronia sp. LZ043 (assembly GCF_031451075.1). Taxonomy (NCBI): domain Bacteria; kingdom Pseudomonadati; phylum Pseudomonadota; class Betaproteobacteria; order Burkholderiales; family Burkholderiaceae; genus Caballeronia; species Caballeronia sp. LZ043. The sequence goes on from NZ_JARUXT010000003.1 coordinate 403,877, forward strand.
GCCTCGGACCGAAGCAGCGCGGCCGATGGCCATCGAGAAAGTGTTTCGCGCGGTCTCGCTTGCGGAGATCCAGGAAAATGACGAGAGCGTGCTCGCCGCTGCGCCGGTCGCCGCCACGGACACGGCGGCGCCGGCGGACGCTTCGGGAACGGATGGGCATGGGCAGGCCGCCTCCCTTCACGGCATCACGGCGCACGCGCTGGTTTCACAGGCGGCCCAGGCCATAGCCGCGAATAGTCTCGCCATCGGTAACGACTCACTGGCAAGCGGCGCGCGTTCGAGCGCGGTCGGCAACGGCGCCGTGGCAAGCGCGGCCAATTCAGTGGCGCTGGGCGCGGACTCGCTTGCGGACCGCGAGAACACGGTGTCGGTCGGCAGCGCGAGACACGAGCGGCAGATCACCAACGTCGCGCCGGGAACAGCGGCCACGGACGCCGTCAATCTCGGGCAGATGAACAATGCGATAGGCGGCGTGAACAGCCGCATCGACGATGTGGACCGGGTTGCGCGGCGTGGCATCGCGTCGGCGGCGGCGCTCAATATCGTGACGCCGTATCTGCCGGGACGCACCACGGTCAACGCGGGTCTGGCGAGTTATCGCGGGCAGTCGGCGCTTGGCATCGGCTTGTCGCGCTGGAACCAGAAGGGGACGGTCAACTACAACCTGGGCGTGTCCACGGCCGGCGGCAACAGCACGATTGTGCGCGTGGGCATCGGCATCGTCCTGCGAGCGTGAGCGCCACTGGATTCATCGCGCGACGGGCGTCTCCGTCGCGACGCCGCGCTTCAGCACCCGCGCCTGCAACACGATGACGAGCAACAGGAACATGCCGCGAATCACCGACTGCCAGTACGCGGACAACGAGATATAGCCCAGCCCGTTCTCGAAGTTGAGCAGGTTGAACACGAGCCCGAGCAGCGCCACGCCGGCGATGGTCATCGCGATGGAACCCTCGCCGCCGGTCAGCCGCGTGCCGCCGAGCACCACGGCAGAGATGGCGAACAGTTCCCAGCCGACGCCTTCGTTCGGCTGGCCCGCACCGAATTGCGCGGCGAGGATCGCGCCCGCGATGCCCGCGAGCAGACCGCTGACGGCATACACGAAGACAAGCGTGCGATCCACGTTCAGCCCCATCAGACGCGACGCTTCCTCGCTTCCGCCGATCGCCAGCGCATGCCGTCCAAAGCGCGAACTGCGCAGCGCCAGCCAGCCGATCACCGCGACCACCGCGCAGACGATGCCTGGAATCGGCAGCCCGAGAAAATCCCCCTGGCCGAAGGCGGCGAAATTGGTATCGGACGAAATGGCGACTGCATCGTTATGACCGAGCAGCAGCGCGAGTCCGTGCGCGCCGAGGCTCGTTGCCAGCGTGACGATGAACGGCAGGATGCGCATGTGCGTGATGACGAGTCCGTTCAGCACGCCGACCGCGAGGCCCGCGAGCGAACCGGCAAGCACGCCGGCCACGACGCCATGTCCGCTGGCCAGCGCCGCCACGACGCTCGCCAGCGCGGCCACTGCGCCGACCGAGAGATCGATGCCGCCCGTGATGATGACGAAGGCCATGCCGATGGAGATCAGCAGGAACATCGAGTTGTAGCGCCAGAACGACGTGATGTTGTAGGCGTCGGCGAAATGCTCGTAGCGCGTGACGCCGAGCACGAGCAGCGCGGCGAGCGCGATCAGGATGGGCAGGTTTTTTTTCATGAGCGGCTCAGCCTCGCTTGCGTTGCACGTACACGGCGGCGATGATGATCGCGGCCTTCAGCACGAGCGCGGCGGCGTCCGGAATGCCGTGCGCGAGCAGCGTGTAGCGCAGCAGCTGGATGATCAGCGCGCCGATCAGCGTGCCGGTGATATAGGCCTTGCCGCCCGTGAGCGCGGTGCCGCCCACGGCGACGGCCGCAATGGCATCGAGTTCCACGCCCAGGCCCACGACGTTCGCATCCGACGACGAATTCACCGAGATCGAAATCAGCCCGGCGAGCCCCGCAAGCGCCGCGCACGCGGTATAGGCGAGCATCTTCACGCGGGTGGTCGGAATGCCCGAGAGATAGGCGGCGGCTTCGTTGCCGCCCGTCACGAGCAGGTACTTGCCGAACAGGGTCTTGCGCACGATCCACGTGAACACAGCGACGAGCACGAGCATCAGCAGGATCTGGAACGGCACGCCCGCAACCTTGCCGAGCGCGATCCACTGGAACGCGGGATTGTTGAAGGCTTGCAGGCTGCCGTCGGTGACTACTTGCGCAATGCCGCGTCCCGCGATGAACAACACGAGCGTCGCGACGATGGGCTGCACGTTCAGGCGCGTGACGAGAAAGCCGTTGAAGACGCCGCACACGGCGGCGGCGAGCACCGGCAGCGTGAACGCGAGCACGATGCCGAGCGGGCCTGCGATGTTCGTGAAGAGCATCGGCGCGAGCGCGCCGGCAATCGCCATCGAGGCGCCCACGGAGAGGTCGATGCCGCCCGTCGCCACGACCAGCGTCATGCCGATGCCGACGATCACGATCGTCACCACCTGCGTGAGATTCACGTTGAAGGTCTGCAGCGACACGAAATGCTGCGTGAAGATCAGGTTGAAGACGATCATCGCGAGCAGCACGGCAATCTCGCGCTGGATCGCGATGCCACGTCGTTTCTTCGCCGGCGCGGCGGATGCGAGGGCGCCGGCCGGTTGGGTCTTGTCGATCATCATTCGCTTCCTCGCGCAGTCGTTTCCACGGCTTCGGCCAGCGTCGATTGTTCGCCCGCGCCGTAGGCGATGGCGTCCATGATCGCGGCCTCGTTCATCTGCGCGCCGTCCAGTTGCGCGACGGTCTCGCCGTCGCGGATCACCACGGCGCGGTCGGCGACCGCGGTCAGCTCTTCGAGTTCGGATGCCGACAGCAGCACGGCGAGCCCCGAATCGCGCAGCTCGCGCACGATCTTCGCGACATCCGCCTTCGCGCCGACATCGATGCCGCGCGTCGGTTCGTCGAGCAGCAGGAGGCGCGGCTGCGTGGCAAGCCAGCGCGCCAGCAACACCTTTTGCTGGTTGCCGCCGGACAATTCGCGGATGGGCTGGTCGGGTGAACGCAGCTTGATGCCGAGCGACTCGATGAAGCCATCGACGATCTCGCGCTGCCTTGCGACATCGACGACGCCGCGTTTCGTCAACGCGGGCAGGCAGACGAGCGTGAGGTTGTCGCGCACCGACAGCTCCGGCACGATGCCTTCGGCCTTGCGGTCTTCCGTCAGATAAGCGACGCCGCGCGCGATCGCATCCTTTGGCGACTTGAACGCAGCGCTCTCGCCGTTCACGGCCAGCGTGCCCTTCGCGGGGCGGTCCGCGCCGAACAGCAGGCGCATGGTCTCGGTGCGGCCCGAGCCGAGCAGACCCGCGAGGCCCACTGCTTCGCCCGCGTGGACGTCGAGCGATACGTCGGTCACTTTCGCGCCTGCCGCCAGGCCTTGCGCGGCGAGCGCCACCGGGCCGCGCTTCGCGAGATTCGCTTCCTTCACCGCGCTGTCTTCGTGCACGACGGCGGCGAGCGTGCGGCCGAGCATCGTCGTGACGAGCTTGAGCTTGTCCATCTCCTGCATCGTGCTTTCGGCGACGGTCTGGCCATCGCGCATCACCGTGACGCGGTCGCATAGCGCGTACAGTTCATCGAGCCGGTGCGAGACGAAGATCACTGCGCGGCCGTCGTCGCGCAAACGGCGCACCACGCTGAACAGCAATTCGACTTCACGCTCGTCGAGCGAGGACGTGGATTCGTCCATGATGACCATCTTCGCGTCCGACGACACCGCGCGCGCGAGCGCCACCATCTGCTGGATCGCGGTGGAGTAGTCGAGCACGGGCTTCTTGACGTCGATATGCAAGCCGAACGATTCGAGCAGTTCCGACGCACGCCGCTGCACGCTCTTCCAGTCGATCAGGCCAAAGCGGCGCGGTTCGCGGCCGAGAAAGATGTTCTCGGCAACGGAGCGGAACGGCACCAGGTTGATCTCCTGATAGATCGTGCTGATGCCTGCCTCGCGCGCTTCCTTCGGCGTGCGGAAATCGACTTCGCGGCCGTCGAAGCGCACCGTGCCCGCGCTCTTGCGATAGGCGCCGGTCAGGATCTTGATGAGGGTCGATTTGCCCGCGCCGTTCTGGCCGATCAGCGCATGCACTTCGCCCGCGGCGACGGTGAGGCGCGCGTGCTTAAGCGCGGCGACGCCACCGAAGGCGATGTCGATGTCCTGCATGTCGAGAAGGGGAATCTGAGCCATGCCGTGAGTCCGTCGAAATGAAAAAGCGAGCGCCCGCTTTCAGGCGCCCGCAAGACACACACACTTCGCTTCAGTACCCGTACTGCATGCTCGCGTCGACGTTGCTCTTGTCGTAGAAGCGGTCGGACACCTTCACCCACGGCGGAATCGTTTCGCCCTTCGCATACTTCTGCGCGACGTCGCAGGCCAGCGGGCCGAAGAACGGACTCGACTGCACGCTCGCGCCGAGTTCGCCGGCCTTGATGGCTTCGAGACCGCCCTTGGTGCCGTCGATGGTCACGATCTGGATGTCCTTGCCAGGCTGCTTGCCGGCCGCCTTGATCGCGGCGATGGCGCCGAGCGCCATTTCGTCGTTGTGCGCGTAGACGGCGGTCACGTCCGGATGCGCCTGGAGCAGCGTCTCCATGACCTGACGGCCCTTGTCGCGTGCGAAGTCGCCGCTCTGCGACGCCACGATCTTCATGCCCGGGTTCTTCGCGATGACATCGTCGAAACCCTTCTTGCGGTCGTTCGCGGCGGATGCGCCCGTCGAGCCTTCCAGTTCGATGATGGTCGCCTTGCCGTTGGTGGCTTTCACAAGCCAGTCGGCGGCGCGGTGACCCTGATCGATGAAGTCGGAGCCGATGAAGGTGATGTAGTCCTTGCCCGCCTTCGCCATCGACTGGTCGATGTTGCGATCCACAAGGATCACCGGAATGCCCGCCTTCTTGGCCTGCATGACCACCGGCACGAGCGGCTTCTCTTCACGCGGCGGAAACACCAGCAGATCCACGTGCTGCGCGATCATGCTCTGGATGTCCGACACCTGCTTCGCCGCCGAACTGTTGGCATCGGTCATGACCATCTGCCAGCCGCACTTCGCCGCGATGTCCTTGAAGCTCTTGGTTTCGGCCAGGCGCCACGGGTTGTTGCTCTCCGTCTGCGCGAAACCCACCTTCAACGGTTTCTTGTTCGGGATTTTCGGCAGGCCGTCGTCGGCGGCATGCGCCGCGCCGATACCGGCGGCGAACGTCAGGGTGGCGAGTACGGCAGCGAGCGGGCGCAGGCCCAAGCGTGATTTCTTCTCTAGCGACAGCATGTCTTCCTCCATAGGATGGTTTGCCTTTTTCTAGTGATGCCGATGCTTGTGTTGCCCGGTCTGCGTGCTGCGAGAGTGTTCTGCGTTCCTGCTGCGCGGTGGCGGTTTATTAACCGTCAATCGCTAATATTATTAATGGCGAGTTGCCTTGTTTCGCTGATGACCCTGACCGAACCGCGCTCGATCAGCGGTCCGTCGATCTTCACGGTACGGCGCCGCACCGGCGCGCCCGCGGTGCGGTTCTCTTCCTCCTGCAACAGCGTGTCCACCGCCCAGCGGCCCAGTTCATAGTTGGGCAGCACCACCGTCGACAACGGCGGATGCGTATGCCGCGCGATTTCCTGATCGTCGTAGCCGAGGACGGAGACGTCGTCGGGCACGCGCAGGCCGAGTTGCTTGAGCGCCTCGATGGCGCCGAGCGCCATCAGGTCGTTCGCGCAGAAGATGGCGGTGGGCGGGTTCGGCTCACGCATCAGCGCAAGCGTCTGTTCGAAGCCGGTGTGCGGGCTCCAGTCGCCTTCGCGCACGAGTTCCGGCGCGAACGGCAGGTCCGCCGTGGCAAGCGCCGTGCGATAGCCCTTCAACCGGTCGCGCGCGGCGTCCTGCCAGGGCTCGCCGTTGATATAGCCGATGCGCCGGTGGCCCGCGCTCAACAGGTGATCGGTGGCGCTGTGGCCGCCCGCGACTTCGGCGGGCACCACCGAGGACACGTTCGCCTCGTTCGCATAGCAGTTGAGCAGCACCGTGGGCACGCGGGCGAGCGCGGCCGGCAGCGTCACGCGGCGCGTATAGACGGTGGCGTAGATGACGCCGAGCACGTCCGGATTGCCCAGCGTCGCATCGAGCACGCGCGCTTCAATTTCCGCATTGCCGTGTGTCGAATAGACCGCGAGCATGCGGCCATGGGCGAAGGCTGCGTCGCGCGCGCCGTCGATGCTCACGACCGGATGCGGACTCGTCGAGATTTCATCGGCGAGATAGACGATCAGGTTGCGTTCGCTTGCGTTGCCGAGCGGCTCGGCCGGCTCGCGCTGCGTCATGCGATAGCCGAGATCCTGGGCCGCGCGCAACACCTTGTCGCGCGTGGCGTCCGAGAACTTCGCGCCGCTCGCGTTGTTCAGCACGAGCGAAACCGTGGACTGCGAGACTCCGGTGAGTTTCGCGATGTCGGTCATCGTCGGGCGGCGTTGCGTCGTCTTTTTCATCGTGCAGGCCGCGTCGGGCGGCTGGATCCTTTTCTGTTGTTCGACAGGCCAGGCAGGGCGAAACTTGTCACTAATATTAGTGATGAATGCTGCGGAAAGCACGCATTTCTTGGTCATATTGGCTCAGGGTTTTCACCGGTTATTACTAATAATATTGACGAATCGATTACGCGCGTGCGATTCTGCTTTGACCAACGCTCAAGGAGACGGCGCATGGGCAAGTACGACGAAGGCACGCGAGACACACTCGCCGCATCGTTCGAGCGGGACGGTTTCGTCGTGCTGCGTAATCACTTCTCGCGCGCGACGATCGAGGCTTGGCGCGACGCCTTCGCGCCGCTGCTGCAACCGCATGTGGAGCAGGCGCTCGAGGCCTCGACCAGCGGCAATCGCGGACCGGGCCGCTATTACGTGACGCTGCCGTTCGAAGGCGGCTTCGCGGACCCGGCCATCTTTTGCGACGAAGACATCGTGGGCATCGTCGAAAGAGTCGCCGGGCCGGATCCGGTGATGTGCCAGCTCGCCACGGACACGCCGGTGCTTGGCTCGGTGCATCAGGAGTGGCATCGCGACACGCCGCCGCTCTTCGACGACGCGCCCGAGACGCCTTCCTTCCAGCTCGCGGTGAACTTCCCGCTCGTCGATGTCGACGACAGCAACGGTCCGCTGGAAACCACGCGCGGCACGCATCGGCTGTCTCGCGACGAGGCGCTCGCCGGTCTGGAAGCGGGGCGGTTCCCGGCGGAGCGCGTGCCGATGCAAGTCGGCGACGTGATGATTCGCGACGTGCGCGGCTTGCATCGCGGTACGCCGAACCTGACCGGTGAGCCGCGCCCGATGGTCGTGATTGGCTACAGCCGGGCGTGGTATTTCCGGCCCGAAGTGCATATCGACGTGCCGCGCGATGTGTTTGCCGCGTTGCCCGCGCGCGCACGGCGTCTGCTGCGTTTCAATCCGCAAGTGGATGAGACGGCGCGGACCTTCGATGAAAACTACCGGCAGTTCGCATATTGAGCACGCCTGCTTCCGCACGTCTCGTCGAGTTGCGCCACGAGGGGCGGCGCGTGCTGTTGGCGCCGGACATTGGCGGCGCAATTGCCGCTTTCGACGAATTCCGCGATGGTCGGACGGTTCGCTGGCTGCGTCCTGCTACGTCGGAGGCGCTGGCTGCGCGCGATCCGCTGGGCATGGCGAGTTTTCCGCTTCTGCCGTACTGCAATCGGATCCGCGATGCGCGGTTCGTTTTTCAAGGTGCGGTTGTGGATCTGTCCGGCGATGGGAACGCGTTTCCGCACGCATTGCACGGTAATGCCTGGCGCTTGCCTTGGCGGGTGGACGATTTTTCGGATAGGCGGGCGCGGCTGGTCTTGCGGCATGAGCCTTCTCCGAAAGCAGCGCACCACTGGCCATTTGCCTATGAAGCAGCGCAGGACTTCACACTCGACGCCGATAGCCTGAGCGTAACGCTGTCCATGCGCAATCTGGCCGATCGGCCTATGCCGTTTGGCATGGGGCATCATCCGTACTATCCGCGCAGCGTTAATACGCGCATTCATGCGCGCGTCAGGGCGATGTGGCACAGCACTTCTGATCTGCTGCCCACGCATGCCGGCGCGCATCCCAGCGTGGACGCAATGGCGTCGCAAGAAGGCATGTCCGCCGATGCCTTCGATCTCGACAATAACTATGCTTGCTGGTCGCGCACTGCGATTGTGGAGTGGCCCGATGAGCGTCGGTCTGTCACGCTTTCTGCCGATCCTCGCTTCGCGCATATGGTCGTGTATGCGCCTGCGGCGTATCCGGATTTGCTTTGCGTCGAGCCCGTGAGCAATGTGGCCGATTGGGTCAATCTCTTTTCTGTCGAGCACGCGTTGAAGGGTGGGGCGGTGTTGATGCCCGGGGAGTCTGCCTGCGCTTCGTTCAGGTGGATGACTCGGTTTGATTGAGTCCCTTCCCCGGGTGGGCTCTTGACCCTCGCCTGTGCTTTCATAAACTTCCCGGTTTCGCGTCGGTCTATCGGCACTGCCCCTCCCCGGGGCGGGGGTAACTTTCTTTGCGTGCTGCAAAGAAAGTCACCAAAGAAAGCAGCTTTCCTACCGCCCAGCGTCACCCCACGGCGCAGCACAGAACCACGTTTCTGGCCCGGCAATAGCGAGTGCCCTCAAAATCCCCACCCGGCTTGGATCGCAGACCCACTGAGACAAACTGCCGTTTAGCCAACTGGTGCAGCCATTGATAGCGCCGGCTCAGCGCTACGCGCTGCCGCAGGGCATGCAAGGGAAACCGTCGAAGGGTCATGCAGTGCTTTGTGAGGGATGCGGCGGTGACGCCCGGTCTCCCTGGGCCGGCAGTAGCGAGTGCCCTCAAGGCGCCCCGGCTTGGATCGCGGACCCACTGAGACAAACTGCCATCTAGCAAACTGATGCAGCCATTGAAAGCGCCGGCCCAGCGCTACGCGCTGCCGCATGCAAAGGAAACCGTCGAAGAGTCTATGCAGTGCTTCGTGAGGGATGCGGCGGTGACGCCCGGTCTCCCTGGCCCGGCAGTAGCGAGTGCCCTCAAGGCCCCCCGGCTTGGATCGCGGACCCACTGAGACAAACTGCCATCTAGCAAACTGGTGCAGCCATTGAAAGCGCCGGCCCAGCGCTACGCGCTGCCGATGGGAACGCAAGGGAAACCAACGCGGGTTGGATGTGTTTGGGGGTTGGCGATACTGCCGGGCCGTTTCGGCAGTATCGCGCTGCTTTTTTTAATTGGATTTCGCTGCGCCGCCGCTCGACGTGCCCGAATCCATGCCGCTCTTCTTGTTCTTCTGCATCTTGCTCGAGCCATGTTGCGAACCCATCGTGTTCGCACCCGATGCGCCAGACGTCGTGCCCGTCACCCCCTCGCTGTTCGGCGTGCTCATGCCCGTGCCGCCCTGGCCAGCGCCGTTACCGCCCGCCGTGCCGCCCCCAGCGCCGCCTCCGGCTCCGCCGCCCGCGCCCTGCGCGAATGCCGCGCCCGACAAAGCCAGCAACATCGTGGAAACCAGCAAGCCCTTCTTCGCGCTCTTCATGATGTGTCCTCCCATTTATGGATGATTGCGCATAGGCCGTCAGGCTCGACGCCGCAGCTATGCGCCTTACATCGCGCAAGGCTCGTGCCTCGCAAACAGGAAAGACCAACGCGTCAGGCCAGCGCCTCGTCACACCATTCAATCGCCCAAGCCCGAGCGCAGTGCAGCGCATCCGATTCGTTCGCAAATGTGTCCAGATCGCCTGAGTCGAAAATCTCCAGTTGCGCCGCCGGTTCGCCATGAGCACGCGTGATCCGCGCGTGAGCGTAAAAGCCGCCGTCCTGGTCGTGACGGGCCGTGCAGTCGATGTGGAAAGTCTTGTAGTCGAAGCGCATCACAATCTCCAGTTTCCGTTTGGGCAGGGCGAGGTTGCAGAGGCGTCGCAAAGCCTTCGCGAACCCATCGCAAACCATCGCAAACCCTCCGCAAGAGTCAAACCCATGCCATCGCGCGTTGCAGCTGAGCGTTCTCGAAGGCGGGCGCGAAGGCCTCCAGATCGGCGGCGCGCATGCCGATTTCCGCCGATTGCGCCACGCGCCGCCAATCGGCAAGCGCGCTGGTGACTTGTCGAAGAATGCGCTTTGCGCTGCTGTCGGACAGTCTGAAATAAAGGGCTTCCCGCATGACGGCGTCGATGGAATCGACCGGGCCGTCCGTTTCATTGATCCATAGCTTCAGCTCGGGATCCTTGTCCGGAAAAGGGTTCAGGTCGAAGGCCGGCGCGAGTTGCCATTGGCCGTGCTCGACATGCAGGAAGCCATGGTTCTGAAGGTGATCGTCGACGTTGGTGATGAGCAGATTGAAGACGAGCCGTCGCCACAGTTCTTCCAGGTCGCGTCGCGGATCGACGCACCGTGCGACGATCACGTCCGCAATCTCGGTGTAGGCATGATCGTCGGTGCGCGACGCCTGGAGCATCGACGCCGCCGACAAATAAGGAATGCGTCCGCCCGACGCCGCGCGGTCGAAACGCCGCACAAGGGCCACCGGGACGTCTTCCGACACGACAATGCGCGCGTGGGCCGCCCTGATGCCCGCCGCGTCGGCCAGTCTCAAGGCGAGCACTTCGCCACGCGTGACACAGCGCTCGTCCTGAACGCTGGGAAACTTGCCGATGGCAAGATGGCCGTCCTGGTCGAGCAACGTGCACTTGGGACGCATGCCACCGAGCGACGTGCCTCGGCCCCGAAGGTATTGCAGGTCCGCCTCGGTTTCCTGATTCAGCTCGACCGCACGGGAGGCGCCGATGAGTTGAGCCAGCTCGATCAAAGGCGGCGTGCTCCGGCCGCGCGGCGCATGGGGCCGCAGGAAACGGCCATTCGCGTCCGTCAGCCTGAGCGCACCAACGCGGCTCTGGTCGTCAACGCCGAGCAAGTAATCCAGCTCGGTGAGCGCCGCGCTGGACGGCGGTTCTCCGTTCAACCGCGCGGCGCGCCGCTGCTTCGCATGATCCCGTGCAATGACCCGGCACCCCCAGCCATCCGGCTCAGTATCGGCGAACGCGAAATGGAAGATCGAATCTTCACGGCTCGGCGCCCTGCGAAATTGATGGCCCTCGACCAGCGGCAAATCGGGCGAGATCTCAAAACGGTTGTCAGCCGAGAACCAGGCGTGATCATAGGCAAAGGTCGTGCTTTGACGGGCGCCGTCCTTATTGAAGGTCAGCGCACCCACCGGAATGGCACTGTCTCCCACCACGACGCGCACACTCTGGCGCACGGCAGCACCTCTCATAGCGCCCCCGATTCAGGGGTGATGCGCTTCTTTCGAATGCGCTGCGGTAACTCCTGGTTCATCAGCGTGAGGCCTATCTCGTCGGAGGCCGTGTCCAGCAGGCCATCTATCTTGTCCAGTTCGCCCAGAATCATGAATGCTCGCGCGATCAGTCCGATAGGAATGCGCGCGTCGCCATGCTCCAGGCGTCGCAAGGTGGCGACCGATGTCTGTATGCGTTCGGCCATCGACGCTTGCGTAAGACGTCGGCGCCGGCGCGCCAGCGCGAGATCGGCGCCCAGCTTTCTCAAAGCACGGGCAACGGGCGGAGGGGGCAACCCATTTTTGGCTGAACCGCTCACATGTGAGCGATTATCGTGCTTAGGCATGCACCAGTGAGCGGTTAGATGAAGGTGGAATCTTTTTACGCATTATCGACAGGGAAGCTTCTGGAAGTCAATAAATTCGGATCAAACGCTCATGCATGAGCGATAAATCGGCTTTGACGCTCGCATATGAGCGCTTAAATAGCATTGAATAAATTTTGAAACGCCGGGCCCGCAACCTGCGGAAGTGTTGCGACAACTCCCCAGTCAACCTCCTTCTCAACCCTCACCCGACATGAGATACTGTATATAAACACAGTATCGCCCTCAAGATGGAACTCTCCGAAAAGCTCGAAATACTCGCCGACGCCGCCAAGTACGACGCGTCGTGTGCGAGCGGCGGGGCGCCCAAGCGTGAATCGCGCGGCATCGACGGCCTCGGCGCCAGCACTGGCTCCGGCATCTGCCACAGCTTCACGCCGGACGGGCGCTGTGTCTCGCTGCTCAAGATTCTGCTGACCAACTTCTGTCTGTACGACTGCCAGTACTGCGTCAACCGCCGTTCCAGCAACGTGCCGCGCGCGCGCTTCACGCCCGACGAAGTCGTGAACCTCACGCTGGACTTCTACCGCCGCAATTACATCGACGGGCTGTTTCTCAGTTCCGGCGTGATCCGCTCGTCGAACTACACAATGGACCAGCTCGTGCAGGTCGCGAAATCGCTGCGCGAGAAACATCACTTTCGCGGCTATATCCATCTGAAGACCATCCCCGACGCCGATCCGGAACTCATCGCGCTGGCCGGCCGCTATGCCGATCGTCTGAGCGTGAACATCGAGTTGCCGACGGAAATCAGCCTTGAACGCCTCGCGCCCGAAAAAAGCGGCCGCACCATCAAGCTCGCCATGGGCAACATTCGCGTCGCTCGCGAGGAGTCGGAAGCGGAGCCGCGCGCGCCGCGTTTTGCGCCGGCGGGGCAGAGCACGCAAATGATCGTCGGCGCCGATGAAACCGATGACCGCACCATCCTCGGCACCGCCGAAACGCTCTATGGTTCCTATCAGCTGAAGCGCGTGTACTACTCCGCGTTCAGCCCGATTCCGGACAGTCCGTCGGGCGTGCCGTCGAAGGCGCCGCCGCTGCTGCGCGAACACCGCCTCTATCAAGCGGATTTCCTGATGCGCGGCTATGGCTTCAACGCGGCCGAACTGCTCGGCGATGCCGGCAACCTGCCGCTCGACGTCGATCCGAAACTTGCCTGGGCGCTCGCCCATCGCGAACGCTTTCCGGTCGATCTGAACGCTGCGCCGGCGCGGATGATCGCGCGTGTGCCGGGCATCGGCATGCGCAATGCGAAGCGCATCGTCGAATTGCGGCGCGCGCGGCGAGTGCGCTACGACGACCTCGTCCGGCTGCGCTGCGCGATGGACAAGGTGAAGCCGTTCGTCGTGACGGCCGACTACAAGCCGCCGCTGGCGGACACGCCGTCGGAGAACTTGCGGCGAGCGCTTGCGACCGGACCGGTACAGCTCTCATTGATCTGATGCTGATCTGATGCGCATCATCTCCATCGACGACGATTTCGATGCCTGGCGCACCGCCGCGCTCGATGCGCTCGCGCAGGGCCTCGCGCCTGAGTCGATCGACTGGCGCACGGCGCAGGCCGAACCGGCGCTGTTCAACGAAGCCGCTCCTCAACAGGATGCACCGGATGCGCCACGGATCCGCGTGTCGCGGGAGTTGTCGGCGCTGCTGAAGGACGCCGCGCATTTCCGCGATGAGCGTCGCTGGAGCTTCCTCTACCGGGTATTGTGGCGCTGGGCGCAAGGCGACCGCTCTGCGGCCTCCGCCGCCGATGAAGACGGCGCGCGCCTCTACAAGATGGCCAAGGCGGTGCGGCGCGCCCAGCACGACATGATCGCGTACGTGCGGTTCCGCCAGCGCGATGCGGCGCTCGGCGCGCCCGAATACGTCGCGTGGTACGAGCCGGATCACGACGTCCTCGCCTGGGGCGCCGAGCATTTCGCGGCGCGCATGGGCCGCTCGACCTGGCTGATCGCAACGCCGGACGGCGCCGCGATGTTCGACGGCGCGCGCCTGCAACTCGAACGCCGCCGCGCGCTGGCGTCGGAACATGCGGTCGACACGCCCGACGCCGCCGAAGGCCTCTGGATGACCTATTACCGCAGCATCTTCAACCCCGCGCGGCTGAACGAGTCGGCGCTCGAACAGCATATGCCGGTGCGCTTCTGGAAAGGGCTGCCGGAGGGCGCGCTGATCCCGCAGATGGTCAGCGCGGCACGTGGCGGCGCGCGCCGCGTTGCGCAGGCGTCGAGCGTGGGCGCGCTCGGCGGCAAGGCCGTGCAGGTCGACGCCCACGAAGCCCAGCCCGAACGCGACGCGCCCACGTCGCTCGATAGCTGCCGCCGCTGCGATCTCTGGCGGCACGCGACGCAGGCGGTGCCGGGCGCGGGACCGTCGGGCGCGCGCATCATGCTGCTCGGCGAACAGCCCGGCGATCAGGAAGACCTGAAAGGCGAGCCGTTCGTCGGCCCGGCCGGACAATTGCTCGACGAAGCCATGCGGCGCGCCGGCGTTCCGCGCGAGCAGGTGTACCTGACCAACGCGGTGAAGCACTTCAAATGGGAGCCGCGCGGCAAGCGGCGTCTGCACAAGACGCCCGCGCAGCAGGAAGTCGACGCGTGTTCTTACTGGCTCGAACAGGAACTGCACGATGTGGGCGCGCCGGTCATCGTCACGCTCGGTGCGACGGCGCTGGCGGCGCTGTTCGGCCGCCGCGCGACGCTCTCGGCGCATATCGGCCGCGTGGTGATGTACAAGGATCGACAGGTCGTCGCGACCTATCACCCGTCCTACGCGCTGCGCCAGAATGATGAGGCCGCGCGCGAGCGCACTGTCGCGGCCATCGTCGAAGCACTCGAAGAGGCGCGCCGCCTCAGCGGCGGCTAGCCGTCAGAACGCCGCGCGGATCACGCCGCCATCGGCACGCAAGGCTGCGCCGTTGGTTGCCGCCGAAAGTTCGGAACACACATAGGCCACCATGTTGGCGATCTCCTCGGGCGTGATGAAACGCTTGAGGATCGAAGTTGGCCGGGCTTCCTCGAAGAACTGCGTTTCGAACTCGTGGAAGCTCTTCCCGCCCGACAGCTTCTCGACGAATTCCGTCACGCCTTCCGAACTCGTCGGACCCGGCAGCACCGAATTGACCGTGACGCCGGTGCCCGCGCAGGTTTCCGCCAGCCCGCGCGCCAGCGCGATCTGCGCGGTCTTGGTCACGCCGTAATGAATCATCTCGACGGGAATCTGCACGCCGCTCTCGCTGCTGATGAACACCACGCGGCCCCAGTTCTTCTCCTTCATCTTCGGAAGATAGGCGCGTGACAGGCGCACGCCGGACATCACGTTGGCGTTGAGAAAGCGCAGCCATTCGTCGTCGCTGATGTCCTCGAAGGGCTTCGGATCGAAGATGCCCATGTTGTTCACGAGAATGTCGACATGCGGAAAGCGCGCAACCAGCGTATCGACCTGGGCGGCGTCGGAGACGTCGCCGGCGAAGCCTTCGGCCTGTGCATCCGGAACCTGCTCGCGCAGTTTGGTGAGCGCGGCATCGACGGAAGCTTGCGAGCGGCCGTTCACGATCACGCGGGCGCCCTCGCGCGCGAGCGCCACCGCGATGGCGTGCCCGATGCCTTTTGTCGATCCGGACACGAGCGCGAGCTTGTTGGCGATCTTGAGATCCATCTTTCTCTCCTTGAACAGGTGTGACGGAATGCATCGCGCGGCGCGCGATGCGAAGTGATGACGTGACCGGCAGTAAACCAGAAGCCCGCCGAATCTGCATGAGCCCTGTCCCGCGCTGCATCTTTTGACTGGCCTGAAAGCCTTGCTGCGCGGGCCTTCGCGGCGGATGAAACCGCACGACATAAATGCTCGATGGCGGCATGAAAAGGCATCGTCCATAGTTGCGCCTGCGTGACCGGAACACCCTGCGGGACGTAGAACAGCAACGGAACCCACGCCGTATCACGCACAGATGACATCACGGATCAGGACAGCAGCAAGACCGCCGCATCCTCGTCGCGCGATACGAACCGTCAACGAATCCACACTTCCGGAGCCACATCATGTTCAACCCGATCAACGCCTTCTTCAGCAAAACCCTCGCCGCACTGGTCGTCGGTACGGCGCTGCTGGCAGGCTGTGCCGACAACCCCGCGCAGGCCGCGAACGCGTCCGGCGCATACGCTCAGACGACGAGCGCGTCCGTGCAGACGCTGCGTCCCGATACCCTCTACGTCTACCCGTTCGCCAGCGATGCCAGCGACGTCAAGCTCGACAATCACGGCATGCTGTCGAAGCTCGGCGCGGCGATGTCCGGCGATTCACAGGCCGACAAGCAAGCGCAGGACGCGGTCGCTGCCCGCGAGGACGTGGCGAACGAGATCGTCGCGAAGCTCCAGTCGATGGGCCTGCGCGCCATTCGCGCCGACGTCCCGCCGCCCGACGGCCAGAACGTGCTGATGATCGAAGGCAGTTTCAATACGATCGATGCGGGCAATCGCCGCCGCCGCATGGTGATCGGCCTGGGGGCGGGCGAGAGCCGCGTCGGCGCGACGGTGCAACTGGTGCTCAAGCCGGCCTACGGTGTACCGCAAGTGCTGGAACAATTCGACGCCAATGCCGACAGCGGCCACGCGCCGGGCATGGCGGAAATGGCCGGCGTCGGCGCGGCGGCGGGGCACGTGGCCAGTTCGCTGGCCGTGTCGGGCGGCTTGCACGCGGTCTCGGAAAAGAAGCATGCGGACGTCTCGTCGGACGAAAAACGTCTCGCGGACGCCATCGCGAAGCAGATCCAGAAACTCGGCCAGTCGCAGGGCTGGATGTCCGCGAAGAGCTGAGCAGGTAAAAACACCCGCACGCGGCCCGAAAACTGCTTCCATCGACATTCCGGACGCATGTTCGTTTCGCGAGGCCCGCGTATGCCGACGCTTGCCGTGATTGTTCTGACTGTCGTAGTGACGCTGATCGTCGTGCTCCTCATCGCCAATCTTTCGAGTGGCGAGAAGAAGATCGAACACAAGATAGAGCGCGAGTACGCCAGCGACGACCCGCAGTTCCTCCGCTCGATGGGCCTGCTGCTCGGGCCGCCCGTCATTGGCGGCAACCGCTTCGAGGTGCTCCTGAACGGCGACCAGATCTTCCCGAAGATGCTGGACGCCATCCGCGCCGCCCGCGACACGATTACCTTCGAGACCTTCATCTACTGGTCAGGCGGAATCGGCGAGGAGTTCGCCCAGACGCTCTCGGAGAAGGCGCGATCGGGCGTCTCGGTACATGTGCTGCTCGACTGGGTGGGTTCGTCGAAGATGGACAAGCGCTATCTGCACATGCTGCGCGACGCCGGCGCCGAGGTCATCCAGTATCACAAGCCGCACTGGACCGGCCTCGGCCGCATGAACGACCGTACGCATCGCAAGCTGCTGGTGATCGACGGACGCATCGGTTTCACCGGCGGCGTGGGCATCGCCGACGAGTGGACCGGACACGCGCAGGACGAAAAGCACTGGCGCGACACGCATTTCTGGGTCGAAGGCCCGGCGGTCGGCCAGATGCAGGCAGTCTTCATGGACAACTGGATCAAGGCGACCGGCAATGTCCTGCACGGTCCGCGCTATTTTCCGGAGATCGACGCGGCAGGCGACGGCCTCGCGCACATGTTTAGCAGCTCGCCCTCGGGCGGCAGCGACGACATGCAGCTCATGTATCTGATGGCGATCACCGCCGCGACGCACTCCATCCATCTGTCCAGCGCGTATTTCGTGCCGGACAAGCTGACGATCAACGCCATCGTCGAGGCGGCGAAGCGCGGCGTGCGGGTGCGCATCATCACGCCGGGCAAGCGCATCGACACGCATACGGTGCGGGAAGCGTCGCGCGCCTGCTGGGGCGACCTGCTGGCGGCGGGCGTCGAGATGTTCGAATATCAGCCGACGATGTTCCATTGCAAGCTGATCGTGGTCGACGAGTATCTGGTGTCGGTCGGCTCGACCAACTTCGACAGCCGCTCCTTCAAGCTGAACGACGAGGCCAACCTCAACATTTACGACCGCGATTTCGCGCGCCGCCAGACCGCGATTTTCGACGACGACGTGACGCACGCGAAACGCATTACGCTGGACGACTGGCGGCGCCGCCCGCTGACCGAAAAGCTGCTCGAGCGCGTCGTCGCGCTGCTCGATCCGCAGCTCTAACGTTTGCGTGAAGTGCCTTGCGAAAAATTCCGTTGGCGACCCTAAAGGTCGGATTCCGGAAGCCGATAAGACGCTCACTCAAACGAGTCTTCGGTCCATTGGCGAACATGCACGGCACCTACAATCTCTGGCTGGTCGCGGCATCGCTGGTGGTCGCGACGCTTGCTTCATTTACCGCACTCGACATTTCGGCACGCATCGCCAACCTCGCGCAGTCGCGCGGGCGGCAAATCTGGCTGGCCGGCGGCGCCGCTTCCATGGGCATCGGCATCTGGTCGATGCATTTCATCGGCGTGCTGGCCTTCCAGCTGCCAATTCCACTCGGCTATGACCTCAAGATCACCGCCGGATCGCTCGGCATCGCGGTGCTGGTGTCGTTCTTCGCGCTGCATGTGATCACGGGCAAGCGCCTCACGGCCCGACGGCTCGTCGCGAGCAGCCTGCTGATGGGCGCCGGCATCGCCGCCATGCACTACACCGGCGACGCCGCCATGCGCATGCAGCCGGCCATCACCTACGATCCGGTGCTGTATGCGGCGTCAATCGTCATCGCCGTGGTGGCGTCGGGCGCGGCGCTGTGGATCGCGCACACGCTCTCGGCCGCGAACCTGCGCAACATGATGGCGAAGCGCGTCGGGTCGGCGGTCGTGATGGGCATCGCCATCTGCGGCATGCACTACACCGGAAACGCGGCGGCGGAATTCGTGCCGGGCTCCATCTGCGGCGCGGCCAACGATGTCGATGCGCACTGGCTCGCCACCACCGTCGCGCTGTTCACGTTTGCGATCCTCATCATCACGCTGGTACTGTCGCGCTTCGACGCGCGCACCGCCTTGCTGGCCGGCTCGGTGTCGCGGCTGAACGGCCAGATCGTCCGCATGGCCACCTTCGACACGCTCACGGATCTGCCCAACCGCCGCACGATGAACGAGCGCATCGAACGGGCGATCCGCCATGCGACGCAGCAACGCAGCCGCTTCGCGATCCTCTTCATGGACCTCGACGGCTTCAAGACCATCAACGATTCGCTCGGCCATACGATCGGCGACGAAGTGCTGAAGGCGTTCGCGCGCCGTTTGCAGGAATGCGTGCGCGGCGGCGATACGGTTGCGCGTCTGGGCGGCGACGAGTTCGTCGTGATGCTGGAAAACCTGAACGCGCCCACCGACGCCGAGAAAATGTCCGAGCGCATTCTGGACACGATGAAACAGGGGCTGATGGTGTCGAGCCATCCGTTGCAGGTGATGCCAAGCATCGGCATCGCGCTGTATCCGCAGGACGGCGACAGCGTGGAGGCGCTCCTCAAGCACGCCGACATCGCGATGTACGAGGCGAAGCGCGGCGGACGCAGCACCTATCGCTTCTTCGAGGCGAGCATGAACGAGGCGGCCGTGCGCACGCTGCAGATCCAGCAGGCGCTGCACGAGGCGTTGAGCGGCGGGCATTTCTACCTGCTGTTCCAGCCGAAATTCCACGGCAAGAGCGGCGACCTGGCGGGCGCGGAGGCGTTGATCCGCCTCGACCATCCGCAGATCGGCACACTGACGCCGCTCGAATTCATTCCGATCGCCGAGCGCTCGGGGCAGATCGTGCAGATCGGTTACTGGGTGGTGCGCGAGACCTGCCGGCACTTGTCGCGCTGGCGCGCGGAGGGCCGCCCGCCGGTCAAGGTGGCGATCAACCTGTCGCCGCGGCAGATGCACGAGGCAGATCTCGTCGAAAACGTCATGCGGATCGTGCGCGAAGAGGGCGTGCCGAGCGAACAGATCATGTTCGAGATCACCGAAACGGTGGCGATGCAGGACGCGCCGCGGACCATCGAGATGATCCGCGCGTTCCAGGAGAACGGCATCGAGATCGCCATCGATGATTTCGGCACCGGTTATTCGAGTCTTGCCTATCTGCAACGCTTCCGCGCCAAGCAGTTGAAGATCGACCGCTTCTTCACCAACGGGCTCGACGAGAACGGCCAGGAAGGCCGCGCGATCGTCTCGGCGATCATCGCGCTCGCGCATTCGCTGGACATGGACGTGGTGGCGGAGGGCGTCGAGACGGGTTCGCAACTGAACCGGCTGCAGGACATGGCGTGCGACGAAATGCAGGGCTTTCTGCTCGCCATGCCCCTGTCGGCCGAGGCGTTCGGCGGGATGCTCGAAAAACGCACGGTCAGCGTCTGAGGCGCCGCTGACGGTGGCTGCGCTCAGTCCATCGCCGCGTGCGCGATGTTGTCGTCGGCCGTGCCGTTTTTGGCGGGCCGGATCAGCAACAAGAGCGGTACGACCAGCAGCGTCGCGACGAACATCAGCTTGAAGTCGTTGATATAGGCGATCATCGTCGCCTGCTGGGTAATGGTCTGGTTGAGCATCGCCATGTCCTGCATCGAGCCGTTCAGGATGGACTGCATCGCCGGATTGAACGGCGTGACATGCGCAGCCAGGTCCGCGTGCGCGATCTGCGTGTTGCGCGTCATCAGCGTCTGCACGATCGAAATACCGATACTGCTGCCGATATTGCGCGCCAGGCTGTAAGTGGCGGTGCCGTCGGCGCGCAGTTCCGGCGCCAGTGTCGAGAAGGTCAGCGCCGACAGCGGCACGAACACCAGCCCCAGCCCGAAGCCCTGGATCACACCGGGCCACACGATATCCGACGCCGACAGCACGATCGTGTAGTGCATCATCTGCCACAGCGCATACGCCGACACCAGGAAGCCCGAAAGCAGCAGCACGCGTGCATCGACGTGTTTGAGCAGCCGGCCCGCCATCAGCATCGCCAGCATGGTGCCCGCGCCGCTCGGCGCCGTGACGAGGCCCGTGGTCGCGACCGGATAGTTCATCAGGTTTTGCAGCATCGGCGGCAGCAGCGCGCGGGTCGCGTACATCACCGCGCCGATCACGAAAATGAACAGCGTGCCGGTCGCGAAATTGCCATCCTTCAACAGCTTGTACTTGAAGAAGGAGCGCGGGCCGGCCGTCGCCGTGTGCGCAATGAAGAACACGAAGCTCAACGCGGCGAGAATGGCCTCGATGCGGATTTCCATCGAGCCGAACCAGTCGAGCTGCTCGCCGCGGTCCAGCATCGCCTGGAAAGCGCCGATCGCCAAGCCCAGGGTCGCGAAGCCGAAGGCGTCGAACTTCACCGCGCGGCGCGCAACCTGGGCCGGCAGGAACGTCGTCACACCGAACAGCGCGAACGCGCCGATCGGTACGTTGATGAAGAACACCCAGCGCCAGTTGTAGCTGTCGGTGAGCCAGCCGCCGAGCGTCGGGCCGAGAATCGGGCCGACCATCACGCCCATGCCCCACACGGCCATGGCCTGGCCTTGTTTCTCGCGCGGATTGATGTCGAGCAGGATGGATTGCGACAGCGGCACCAGCGACGCCCCGAACACGCCCTGCAACAGCCGCGACGCGACGATCTGCGCCAGCGTTTCCGACAGCCCGCACAAGGCCGACGCCACCGTGAAGCCGGCAATGGAGATGCACAGCAGCTTCTTCACGCTGAGCTGGTCGGAGAGCCAGCCCGTCAGCGGCGTGGCGATGGCGGCCGCGACAATATACGAGGTCAGCACCCACGTAATCTCGTCCTGCGACGCCGACAGCGCGCCCTGCATGTGCGGCAGCGCCACGTTGGCGATGGTGCTGTCGAGCGTCTGGATCAGCGTGGCGAGCATGATCGAGACGGTCAGCATGCCGCGGTTGAGAGGCGCCGCGGCGCTTGCTGTTGATGCTTCGGAGGACATGGAGGCGGCCGCGCGTGACGGCAGAGTGTAGATTGTAATCAGGGTGATGATAAGCACGCTTATTATAAGACGACGGCTGCCGCGCGCCAATGCGGACATAAACGGTGGATGCGCGGGAGGCCGTCTGTTCCCTATAATCGCGCGATGGAAACCCAACTCGACAAACGCTTCGGCTTCCTGGTCGCGGACGTGGACCGCCTGTGCGGCAACCGTTTCGACGAACTCGCGAAGTCGTCGCTCAATCTCACGCGCGCGCAATGCCGCGTGCTCGCCTATCTCTCGCATTACGGCGAGGTCAATCAGGCACGTCTGGCCGGCTTGCTCGAAGTCGCGCCGATTTCCGCCGGACGGCTGCTCGATCGCATGGAAGAGGGCGGCTGGATCGAACGGCTGCTCAATCCCGACGATCGCCGTGAACGTCAGGTGCGCATGACCGCGAAGGCGGAGAAAGCGCTCGACAGCGCGCGGCGCGTCGGCGACGAAATCACCGCCGAGGCGCTCGCGGGATTCACCCGCAAGGAAAGCGAGCAGCTTGTCATGCTGCTCCAGCGCGTGCGCGGGAATCTGAGCCGGATCGTCGATCGCTGAAGCGGCGCGAGGGGTGGCGGGGATGTGGCCCGTCTATTGCTGTTGCGATGCCAGCAAGTCCACCCGTCGCCATCCCTTCCGGAGAAGACCGATCATGAACAAACGCACCGCACCGTTGGCTGTCATCGCTTTGTCCGTCGCCGCGCTCCTGACCTTGCCCGCCGCGCCCGCGCTGGCGCAGGATTCCGCGGCTTCCACGCCGAAGCAGGTCAGGAAAGCGGAGCGCAAGCAGGCGCGCGCGAAGAAGAACGCCGAACTGAAGCAGCTGGAGCAGAACGGCTACAACCCGTCCGGCGAGCAGACCAACTATCCGCAGAACCTGCAGAACGCGCAGGCGAAGATCAACGCGAAGAAGGCCGGCCAGCCCGCACCGGCTTCGGCGCCGTAATTTCAGTGCTGCACGCGCGGGCTCGCCCCGCGCGTCAATCCAGTTGATACGACAAGGTTGCATTCACGCGCGGGCTGCGTGACGTGTTCTCGACGGGCGCATCGCCGACCGCCTTCGCCACCGACAAATCGATGCTGTAGTGCTTCGCATCGGACACGCGAAAGCCGATTCCCACCGAAGACAATCTGCGCGGATTCGCCGTGCCGCCATGCAGGTAGACGCGCGCGGCATCGAACGCCACGTACGGCGTGAAGCTCTTCAAGTACGTCATGCCGACCTCCAGCGGCCGGTTCACTTCGAACGACGCTCCCCAGCCCGAATCCCCCGACACCTCTCCCGGCTGATAGCCCAGCGCGAAACGCTGCGCGCCGAATGACACCTGTTCCGAAGTCGGCAGGGAATCGGGCGAGTATTGTCCGGTCGCGGACAGCACCGTGCCGATCTTCCACGGCCATTCGTTGCTTTGCGAGACGCTGGCGCCGGTGCGCACGAAGGTCAGCGAGACCGGATTGACGGGCGCGTAGCCGGCGATGTTCGTGTCTGCGCTCTTCGATGCCCCGAGCACGTCGAAGGCCTTCGCGACATTGAAGCTCGCGCGGCGCACAACGCCTTCGCTGATGCCGGTGTAATCGAGCTGCAACTGCGCGACCCGGACCTGCGAGCGATTGGCCAGATACGGATTGCCGGGCACGATCGTGTTCTTGAGGCGGTCCTCGTCATGCGAGGCGTACACCGTCGCCGTGCCGATCAGACTGCGCGCGTTGCTCAGCATGAACGGATAGACGCCGGAGAACGCGAGCTTGTCGTTGACCACCGTGCGTTCGATATAGGACGGCAAGCCAGGGTTGTCGACCGGATGGCCGTGATAGTGCGAGGCATCGATCTTGGCGGTGAAGCCGTCGGTGCCCACCGGCAGCGTGCCATTCAGCGCGTAGTAGGTCTGGTCGTCGCGGCCTTTCGGCAGCAGCGCGGACGCCGTCAGCGATTCGCCGAGCCCGAGCATGCCGTTCTCGGTCGCGCTCAGGATGCCCTGCACGCCCGGATGATTGAAGTCGATGCCCGTGCTGACGTTGAACGGCTTGCGTTCGACGTCGAGTTCGAGCGCCGTCGCGCCGTCGGTGGTTTGCGGCGGCGCGACGTTCACCTTCGCCTTCACGCCCGGAATCATCCCGAGCACGTTGACGTAACGTTCGAACTTCGCCTGCGTGAGCGGCCGGTCCGCCTCCAGGCGTTCGGCCACGGCGCGGATGCGCTTCCCGGCGGCGCCCGGATTGCCCTTCACGATGACCTTCGCGATATAGCCCTCGACCACCGTCACGCGCACGACGCCGTCCTGGAACGCCTGCGCCGGGATGAACGCGAAGGAGAGCGCGTAGCCGTGTTCCTTGTACATCGCGGTGATGCCGTTGGCGGCCTCGATCAGCTGGCCGACGGTCACGTCCTTGCCGACGAACGGCGTGAAGCGCGCGGCGATCGGTTCGAAGGGCAGCGACTTGACGCCTTCGATCTCGACCCTGGACGGCGTGAGGTGATGGGCGAGGAGCGCTTCGAGCGCGGGCGCAGGCGGCGCGACATTCACCGCGACGGGCGCCTTGGGCGGCGTGTTGACTTGCGGCAGGGCATCGAGCGGATTGCCGCCGACGCTGGCTCGGGGTGCGGGCGCGGTCTGCGCCTGCGCGGGGTGTGCCATGGGCGCCGTCAGTGCGGCGAGCATGAGCGCCCGTGTCCAGTCACGGATCTTCATCGTGTTGCCCTCGGTTGGTTGCGAGAACGTCGTGCGTTCGGATGACGCCGCGTTCTTCGTCGTGTGTCGTTATGGGTGCTGCGTGTCTTGCGTGTCTTGCAATTTCACGCAGAGAGCAGGGAAGCGCAGGTTTCGTGGACCGCGCTCCCCTGCCGCGCGCCGGTTTAGCGCCGCGTGCCTCCCAACACGCCGCCTACCACGGCGCCCACCGTGCCCAGCAGGCCGCCGTTGATGGCGGTGCTGCCGCTGGTGTTGCCGGTGGTGGTTGCGATTCCTGCTCCCGCGCCTGCGCCAGCGGAGGTAGAGGTTTGCGTGCTCGCGACGGTCACGCCGACGGCTGCACCGGTGATCGTCGTCACCGAGCCGAGCACGCCTGCATTGCCGGGCGATCCGGCGGTGCTGGCCGGTGCGCCGGTCAATGCGCCGACCAGTCCGGTGACGGGTGCGAGCAGACCTGCGCTGCCGGCGCCGCTGCCGGTCGATCCCGCGCCGGTTCCCGTGGCGCCCGCCAGCGCGCCGGTGACGCCGCCGACCAGACCCGTGACCGGTGCGAGCACGCCGCCTGCGCCTGCGCCGCTGCCCGTGCCACCGGCCGCGCCCGTCAGGCCGCCGACCAGACCCGTGACCGGTGCGAGCACACCGCCCGCGCCCGAGCCCGTTCCGCCCGCCGCGCCCGTTAAACCGCCGACCAGGCCAGTGACCGGTGCAAGCACGCCGCCCGCGCCCGTACCGGTGCCCCCTGCTGCGCCCGTCAGGCCGCCGAGCAGACCGGTGACCGGCGCGAGCGGATTGGCCGTCGAGCCGCCGTTGACGAGGCCGCCCACCGACGACACCGTTTGTCCCGTCGCCGAAACCAGGTTGCCGACGCCGGCCGTGACCGGATTCGCGCCGGTGCCCGTGACGCTCTTGCCGGCGTTGTCGAGCGTACCGCCGAGGGTCGTCAGGAGATTGTTGACGGGCGCACCGAGGCCGGTCACCGAGCCGACCGTCTGCGTCGTCGTGCCGACGACCGAGGTGATCGGCGTGATGGCCTGGCTGACCGTCTGCGTGAGCTGCGTGACCGGCGCGCTGGTGAGCGTGGTATCGAGCACGCCGCCGGTCTGATGGACCGCGTTGCCGACGATGCCGACGATGCTGCCCACCGGCGTCGTCACCGGGGCGAGCGGGGAGAGCGCGCCGGTGCCGAGACTCGACACCAGCGTGCCCGCGCTCGACACCGCGTCACCCGTCTTCTGGACGACCCCGCCCACGCTGGCGACGGTGGTGCCCACAGGATTGGTGCTGGTGCCGATGGTGCCGAGGCCGGCCGACACGCCGTCGCCCAGCGTGGAGACAGCGCCGCCCACGTTCGATACGACGTCGCCCGCGGCTTTCGTGGTGCCCGGGCTGACGCCCGGCGCGGTCGTCGAGCCGATTGCCGTCCCGATGCCCGTGACCGTGTCGCCTGCCGCGGACACCACGTTGCCTGTTTTATCGACGACAGCCGCGACCGGCTGGACCGGCGTACTGCCCGTGCCGCCGCCGGTGCCGCCACCGGTTCCACCGCCGCCCGTGCCGCCGCCGCTCCCCCCACCGCTTCCACCGCCGCCATTGCTGCCGGTGGTGGTCCCCGAACCTCCGCCCGAGCCCGTTCCGGACCCGCCGCCCGAACCGCTGCCGGTTCCACCCGCACCGCCGCCGGTGCCCCCGGCATCGCCCGTGGAGATGCTTCCCGCGCCGCCCGGCGCCTTGCTCACGGACCCCGATCCGCCGCAAGCCGCGAGCGACAGCACGCCCGCAACCGCTGCCGCGATGATGGTGATCCGCAGGGTTTCGCGTCCGATGTGTCTCGTATTCATGTTGGCCCTCGATATGTTGTTTGAACGAACCGCGGGCGAATAACTGCATTAGGTGTGCCATCGCACGGACAGCGCGATCCCGATTCGACGGCGGGCTTACGCAGCGCCAATCGCTTCAAGCACTTGCGGGGGTTGTCGAGAATGATTCTCGTGTGATGACGCGTTGCACCATTTGAAGTGTTTCGGGGAAACGTAACGTTACGAGAAACGGCTCGCGTAACGGATTGGAGGGTTACACGAGACAATCCTGTCAACCCGCACTTGTCATATATCAGCCACTCAATCCATGCAGCCGGAATTTAATTCTTGTTTGGACACCAGCAATCGTCGCGCTTACTTAATGGAAGTTCGAAAGGCATGCTATCAAGCGAAGCCAAGCAAAAATTGAACAAAGTTGGGTCAGACGATTATTGATTTTGGGATGGCCATGCGTTATAAATCCTCTCAGCGACACGTCACACGAAATGCTCGCCGCGAGGCGCCAGACGTGTAGACGAGAGCGCAATACAAAACAGAGTTGGATCGCCTTTCGGGGGCTGACACTTAGGGTGCAGCAGAACCGGATGGTAGATGCGGCCAGAGAGAAGCAAACCCATCCGAGGGCCATTAATAATGAAAGCAACCTTCCTGCAGTTTCTTCGCGACAGTCGGGGAATTACCGCCATTGAATACGGACTGATTGCCGGCGTGCTTGCGCTGGGCATCATGGCGGCGGTCGGTGATGTCGCGGACCAGTTGAAAAGTACCTTCCAGGCAATCAAGACAGAACTGTCGAAAACCGGAACCTGAGAGAAACCGGCTTTTCGCCGTTATACGGCAAGACTGCATGTGCGTTTAATGTTCTTCTCGCGCTGGCTCACGCCAGCGCGAGGATGTTTATCGCCTTGCGGTTTTGGAATATAAAAACATCCGGATTAATCCGGATGACGGTATTCGTTTGCCGGCGGATTTGTTTTCGACATGTTCTCGATCGGATCAGCATTATTCACGGGGTGGGCGTGCGCCGTTGCCATGTGCGACTGGCGACGCCGTTCCATCCCCAATGCGCTCGTTCTGGCGGGCGCCGCGTGCGCGCTGGCGCTCGCGGCGGCCCGCCTGTCGCCGTTCGAAACGCCGCCCGGCGCCGGGCTGATCGGACTCGGCGCAGGCTTCGCCGCGCTGCTGCCGTTCTGGCTGCTCGGCATGATGGGCGCCGCCGACGTCAAGACGTTCGCGGTGCTCGGCGCCTGGTGCGGGCCGCACGCGCTGCTCGGCGTCTGGGTGGCGGCCAGCCTGTGCGCCGCGCTGCATGCGCTGCTGCTGTTCGCGCGCCGCCGCACTACGGTTGCGCTGGACGAGTTGTCCACCGGCATGACGCTCGCCGAACGGCGGCGCAACAGCACGCCGTACGGCGCGCTGCTCGCGGTGGCCGCGCTCTGTCATCTCGCGCTGCATGCCGCCGGAGTGCCCTCATGACGCCCGCACGTCAAACCGGCAGATCCAGCCGCCGCGCCGAACGCGGCAACATGGCAATCGAATTCGCGATCGTGTTCCCGCTGTTCTTCGTGGTGTTCTACGCGATCGTCACCTACAGCCTGATCTTCGTCGCGCAGCAGTCGCTGACGCTCGCGGCCGAGGAGGGCGCACGCGCCGCACTGCGTTTCCAGGACGGCGCGGCAACCGTCGATGACTCCCTCGCGCTGCGCAGCACCGCTGCCTGCACGGCCGCGAAGGGCCTGACGAACTGGCTCGCCGGACTGGCCGACTGCACCGCGACGCCGGCCCCGTGTACCTATGACACCTCGATGCGTTGCATCCAGGTGACGCTCGACTATCAATACGCGCAGCGTCCGCTGGTGCCGACGCTGCCGCTCTTCGGCCTTGCGCTGCCCGACTCGCTCGTGGCGCGCGCGATGGTTCAACTCGATCCGGACAACGTGCTATGAGCACGCGCCTGCCGGTCCACTCGCCCTGACACCATGGCCAATCTCACTCGCACGCTTGCCATCCTGCTGTTTTCGGTCGCGGTCATTCTCGGCATCTTCGCCGTGATGCTCGCGCGCCATCCGGCGCCTTCCCCCGAGCGTGACCGGACGCCGGCGCAGCCCGCCGCGCTCGCCACGCCGCAACGGCTCGCGCCGGTCGTGATCGCCACGCGCGATCTGGCCGCGGGCAAGCCGCTCGACGCCGACGCCCTGACCGTGCGCATGCAGGCCGAACCCGCGCCGGGCACTTTCGGCGATGCGTCCGCGATCGTCGGCCGCGTGCCGCTCGTCGCCGTGCCGAAGGGCGCGCCGCTCACCGCCGACACGCTCTCGAGCGGCCTCGCGGACGTCGTCGCGCCCGGCGAGCGCGCGGTGGCCGTGCGCATCGACGAGACCAATGCGGTCGGCAATTTCGTGCGGCCGGGCGATTACGTCGACGTCTTCTTCACGCTGAAACGCGAAGGCGCATCGGGTGATGTGGAGATCGGCTCGACGCAGGCGCGCCTGCTCCTGTCGAAGGTGCGCGTGCTGGGCGTGGGCGACGCGTCGATCGGCCGCGCGGGCGGCAAGGAAGCGAAGGATTCCGCGCTGCGTGCGGGCAGTCCGCGCACCGCGGTGCTCTCGGTCCGCACCGCCGATGTCGATGCGCTGACGCTCGCGGAAAACGCCGGCCGTCTGGTGCTCGCGCTGCGCAATTCCGCCGATCCCGAAGCGCCGCCGCCGCACGCGTTCGCACCGCTGTTCGCCGCCGCGAAGCCCGACGACGGCGCCGCGCGCGCCGCCGCCGGCCTCTCGCTCGGCACGCTGGCGGGCGCACGCACCGCGAGTCGCGCGGCGGAACCGGTACGTGTCGCACGCGCGCCGCGCGCGGCGACGGGTGATGGCATCGAAGTGATACGCGGCGGCCGGGCGGAGCAGGTCGCGTACTGACAGTCAGGGCGAGAACGGAACGCGGACAGCGCGGCGAATCACGATGACAAGAAACCAGCAAGACGAAGGCATGAAGAAATCGACGGGATGGAAACGGGCGGCGCTCCTCGGCTGGGTGGTCGTGGTATGCGGCGGCACCGTGCAGACGGCGGCGGGGGAAACAGCGGCTACGACGGCGTCGCCCTCGCGCGGCCAGGTCATTGCGCTGTCGACGGGCGCGCAGATGTCGCTCGCGCCCGGCAAGACGGTGACGCGCGTGGCGATCGGCGACCCCGCCGTCGCCGACGTGAACGTGCTGAAGGGCGGCGGCGTGCTGCTCGTCGGCAAGGCGGCGGGCTCGACCAGCCTGATGCTGTGGCAGCGCGGCAGCGGGACGCCGCTCTCCTATACGGTCGACGTGGCCTCCGGCGCAGGCGCCGCGCTCGCCGAAAGCGACGCGCCGCAAGTCCGCGTGCTCGGCAAGACGGCGGTGCTGACCGGCAGCACGCCGAGCGTCGGCAAGCATCAGCGCGCGGCGGCGGCGGCGCGCGCGTCGGTGGGCAAGGACGGCGCGGTCGTCGATGCCTCGACCATCGCGACCCGCAGCGTCGTGCAGGTGGACGTCAAGGTGGTCGAGTTCAGCAAGTCGGTGCTCAAGGAAGCCGGCTTCAACCTGTTCTCGCAGAATCACGCGGGTTTCGCGTTCGGCACCTTCGCGCCGAGCGCGCTCAGCAACGTGTCGGGCGGCGCGACCAGTCCGCTCGCCGTCACGGCCACCTCGCCGATCGGTTCCGCATTCAACCTGCTGCTCAATTCGACCTCGCGCGGATTGTTCGCCAACCTAAGCTTGCTGGAAGGCAACAATCTGGCGCGCGTGCTGGCGCAGCCGACGCTGGTGGCGCTCTCGGGACAAAGCGCGAGCTTCCTCGCGGGCGGCGAGATTCCGGTGCCGGTGCCGCAGTCGCTCGGCACGACGACGATCGTCTACAAGCCATATGGCATCGGCCTTTCGCTGACGCCGACCGTGCTCGGCCCGGAGCGCATCGCGCTGAAGGTGGCGCCCGAGGCGAGCCAGCTCGACTTCGCGCATGCGATCACCATCGACGGCGTCTCGGTGCCCGCGCTCACCACGCGCCGCGCGGAAACGGCGGTCGAACTCGGCGACGGCGAGAGCTTCGTGATCGGCGGGCTGGTGGATCGCGAGACGGCCTCGAACGTCAACAAGGTGCCGCTGCTCGGCGACCTGCCGATCATCGGCGCGTTCTTCAAGACCTTGCAGTACTCGCAGCAGGACCGCGAACTGGTGATCATCGTGACGCCGCATCTGGTCGCGCCGATCGCCCGCAACGCCCCGTTGCCCGCGACGCCCGGCGAGCAGTCCGAGCGCCGCGACGGGCCGGTATGGCGCTCGTTCATCGGCGGCGCATTGTCTGCCGAAGCCGCGCCGGGATTCTCGCGATGACGCCCGTCGAAGCTTCCGCGCTGCCGGCGCGCTTCCTGTGCGCGAGCCCCGACAGCGCGCGGCTCGACTGGCTGCAACGCGCGCTGGCGGGCGCGGGCCCGGTGGAAGCCGCGCCGTGGGACGTGGCCGGACTGACTGGGCGCATCGGCGAGCGGGCGCCGGGCGTCGTCTTCATCGACTTCGGCGCGAGCGGCGACGCCACGCAAGCGAGCCTGCTGGCGCACGCGGCGCGCGACATGTATCCGGCCGTGCCGATCGTCGCGCTGGGCACGCTGGCGACGCCGGCCCCGGCGCTCGCGGCGCTGCGGGCGGGCGTGCGCGATTTCGCCGACGTGAGCGGCGCGCCCGCCGACGTCCTCGCGATCGCGCGGCGTCTGCTGGCCGAACGGCCGGCTCCGCGCAACGAGCCGGTCAGCCGCCAGGGCAAGCTCACGGTGCTGCTCGGCGCGCGCATTGGCGTGGGCGTGAGCACGCTCGCGGCGAACCTGGCGGTGAGCCTGCAAAAACGCGCGGCGGCGGCGCAGCGCACCACGGCGCTGCTCGACCTCGGCCTGCCCGCGGCGGACAGCGCCTTGCTGCTCGACACCCGCAGCGAACTGCATTTCGTCGATGCCGTGCGCAACCTGCGCCGCTTCGACGAGACCTTCGTGAACACCGCCTTCGCGCGTCATCCGAGCGGGCTGGCGCTGACCGCGCTGCCTGCCGATCTTGGCGAGATGCGCGCGATTTCCTTCGCCTCCGCGACGAGCACGCTGAACCGCCTGCGCGCGTATTTCGATCAGCAGATCGTCGATCTGGGCGGCTTCTCGAACCTCGAATTCGTCGGGCAGGCCGTGCGTGCCGCCGACGAAGTCTGGCTCGTGTGCGATCCGAATGTCGCCTCGGCGGTTTCGGCGGTCGCCTTGCTCGACGCCTTGCGCGCGGGCGATGAAAGCGAGCCGGACGAAGCCAAACCACTCGGCCTCGTCGTCAACAAGTTCGACGCCGCGCTCAACTTCGGCGCCGACCAGCTGGCCGAGCGTCTCGACCTGCCGCTCGTCGCGGTGCTCCCGGAGCGGGCCCAGGCGCTCGGACGCGCGGTGAACCAGGGCCGGCTGCTGGCCGAGTGCGCCGAACGCGATCCGTATGTCCGCGCGCTCGCGCCGCTGGTGGCGCGCCTGCACGGTGAAGCACCGGGCGAGGCGGCCGCGCGCGACGCACAGTCGGCAGGCGGCCGTGCGTCCCTCCGCTCGGCGCTGGGCGCCGGGCAATTCCTTCCCAACTTTCTCAGACGGTCATAACGATGGTTCAGGACTTCAGCAAGGACATCGCGTTCGCGAACGATCTGGCCGAAGACGCCGTCGCGTTCGCCCAGTCGCAGCAGTTCCAGGACGTGGCCACGGCCGCGCACGAACATCTGCTGTCGCGCATCGAGGAACTCGGCGCGGAATTCGGCCGCTGGTCGCGCCAGGCGATCCAGCAGTTCGTCGATCTGGAGATGGACAGCTTCGTGCGCCTGCGCCGCATTCCGCTCAATGAGAGCGAAGTGCGGCTGGTGGCGGCGGCGCTGACCAAGGAACTCGCGGGTTTCGGCCCGATCGAGGACCTGCTCGCCGATGCCGCCGTGGAGGACATCCTCATCAACGGCTATAGCGACGTGTATGTGTCGCGGCACGGTATCCTCGAAAAGATTCCGGTGCGCTTCGCCGACAACGCGCACCTGCTGCGCATCGTGCGGCGCATTCTCGCGCCGATCGGCCGGCGTCTCGACGAATCGAATCCGATGGTCGATGCGCGCCTGCCCGACGGCGGCCGCGTCAACGTGGTGATCGAGCCGCTGTCGATCGACGGGCCGGTCGTGTCGATCCGCAAGTTCCGCCGCGATCCGCTGCGTCCGGATGACCTGCTCGCGAACGGCACCTTCAACCAGGACATCGCGACGCTGTTGCAGGCGGCGGTCGAGGCGCGCTGCAACGTGCTGGTCTCGGGCGGCACGAGCTCGGGCAAGACCTCGCTGCTCAACGCGCTGGCCTTCTTCATCCCGAAGCACGAACGCGTGGTGACGATCGAGGACACGGCGGAGCTGTCGCTCAACCATCCGCACGTGGTGCGGCTCGAAAGCCGGCCGGGCGGCTTCGACGGCGCGGGCGTCGTGTCGATCCGCGACCTGTTGCGCAATACGCTGCGGATGCGTCCGGACCGCATCATCGTGGGCGAAGTGCGCGGCGGCGAAGTGCTCGAAATGCTCCAGGCGATGAATACCGGCCACGACGGCTCGATGGGCACGGTCCACGCCAGTTCGCCGCGCGAGTGTCTGTACCGGCTGGAAATGCTGGCGGGCTTCGCGGGCTTCCAGGGCACCGAGGCGAGCCTGCGGCGGCAGATTGCCAACGCCATTGATTTCATCGTGCAGATCGGGCGGCTCTCGAACGGCCGGCGCCGAATCCTCTCGGTTACCGAAGTCACCGGCCTTTCGGACAACATCATCGCGATGCAGGAGTTGTATCGCTATGAGCCGTCCGTCGACATGAACGGAGACGAACAGGACCGCTGGAACTGGCTCGGCATTCATCCGAGTTCGCCGAAGCTCGCGAAATTCCGTCAGGCGCAAGGTGTGGCGATGTCGGAAGGCTTCGGGCAGACGGGACGCTTCGGCGGCGGTTTCGGCGGGGGCTTCAGTGGCTAGGGGCGTCGCGCTCGTCGCGATGCTTGCGCTGCTGTGCGCGGCGGCGGCGCTCATGCTGTGGCGGCGCAGCGCCCTGCGGCGTGAACGGGCGCTGGCGGAACGCTTCGTCGAGCGGCAGGTGCAGACCGCGAGCGCGGCGCACGCCGCCGCTCCGCACGCGTCGCACGCGGCACAACCGCCCCGGCCCGCGCCGGGCGCGCCTGCCGCCGAGATGCAGACGGGCGTCCGGGCGCGCATCGCGCAAGTGCGCGCGTTCGTCGGCAATCTGCTGAACCGCGCGGGCATCGAACGGCCGGGCGCGCTCGTCGCGATCACGCTCGCCGTTGCCGGCTGCGGCGCGCTGTGGGCCGGCGTGCGCGCGGGAGCGGCGATCGGCGCGGGCGTCGCGGCGTTCGTGCTGGTCGCCGTCTACGCGTGGCTGACGTGGCGCGCGCAGAAACGCTACCAGCGCATCGTGCGGCAACTGCCGCCTTTCCTCGACGGCATCGTGCGGATGATCGTCATCGGCCACAGCGTGCCGGCGGCGTTCCAGAGCGCGCTCGGCAGCGCCGAAGCGCCGCTCTCCGAATGCCTGAACCGCGCGCTGCCGATGCTGCGCACCGGCATGGAAATCGATCACGCGCTCGGCGCGGTGGCGCGCATCTACCGCGTGCGGGAACTGGAACTGGTGGGCTCGGTGCTGCGCGTGTCGGTGAAATACGGCGGCCGCTCCGACGTGATGCTCGACCGCATGGCCGCCCTGATGCGCGACCTGGAGCAGGCCGATCGCGAACTCATCGCGCTGTCGACCGAAACGCGGTTGTCGTCGTGGGTGCTCGGACTGCTGCCCATCCTGCTCGGCACGATGGTGATCCTGACCAATCCCGCGTACTTCGACGCCATGTGGACCGACACGCTCGGCAAGCGCCTCGTCTACATGGCGGTGGCGTTGCAGGCGCTCGGCGCGTGGATGCTGTACCGGCTGGCGAGGGTACGGACATGACGATCACGCCTGCCTTGCTCGGCGCGCTCGCGCTCGCCGCCGCCGCGCTGGCCGTGAGCCTGTGCGGCGTGCTGGCGTTCGGCCGCCATCTGCGCATGCAGCGTTCGGCGCGCACGCTCGATCACGCGTTGCAGGATCGTGCGGCGGCGTCGCTGTCGGCCGCCGCTGCTGCTGCGCCGGCCACGCGCCTCACGCCGCCGCCGGCGCGCGGCCTGTTCGCGGCGCTGGCACGCGCGAGCGTTGCGTGGCTCGACACGCCGTTCGGGCGCATCGCGGTGGCGCCGGAAGACCGGCGTTTGCTGGAACGCTGCGGCTATCTCGATGTCCGTGCGCGCGCCCGCTTTCTCGCGGCGCGCATTGTGGGCGCGCTCGGCGCGCCGCTCGCCGTCTTCGCCGTCGCGCATGGCGGCTTGAGCAGCGCGCGCTTCATGCTGCTGATGTTCATGGCGCTTTCGGCGGGTTTCATGGCGCCGAAGTGGTTCGTGCGGCGGCGCGCGCAGGCGCGTCAGCGCGCGGTGGAAAACGAGCTGCCGATGTTCGTCGACCTGTTGCGGCTGCTGCAGGGCGTCGGGCTGTCGCTCGATCAGAGCCTGCAGGTGATGATCCACGACTTCGGCAACGTGCTGCCCGTGCTCGCGCGCGAACTG
Source organism: Caballeronia sp. LZ043 (assembly GCF_031451075.1). Taxonomy (NCBI): domain Bacteria; kingdom Pseudomonadati; phylum Pseudomonadota; class Betaproteobacteria; order Burkholderiales; family Burkholderiaceae; genus Caballeronia; species Caballeronia sp. LZ043. The sequence goes on from NZ_JARUXT010000003.1 coordinate 438,719, forward strand.
GCGCTGGCGCAGGCGCAGTTCGTGACCGGCCGCACCCGCGAGCAATCGATGAAACGTCTCGCCACGAGCTACGAAAACGACGACCTCGCCGCCATCGTGCGGCTCATCATCCAGGTCGAGCAGCACGGCGGCGCGGTGCAGGATCCGCTCAAGCAGTTCGGCGACCGGCTGCGCGAGGCGCGCCGCGCGGCGCTGCGGGCGCGCATTGGCAAAGTCACCGTGAAGATGACCGGCGTGATGGTGCTCACGCTGCTGCCCGCGCTGCTGATCATCACGGCCGGGCCGGGTTTCATCGCGGTGGTGCACGCGCTGGCAGGACTTCATCGATAACGGAATGCTCATGACTCTCTCCACGACCCTCTTGCGCCCGCTGCTCGCGGTGCTGCTCTGCGCGACGCTCGGCGCGTGCGCGACCAAGCAGGAGAACGGCTACGGCCTGGGCATCCAGGCGGAACGCCAGGCCGCGCTCGATCAGGCGCAGCAGAAGGACGCGCCGCCCGATACGCCCGGCATGTACCTCGCGCTGATCGACCGGATGCAGGCGCAGGGCTTGTGGTACGCGTCGCTGGCGCACATCGATGCCTACGAGCAGCAATACGGCGAAGCGCCCGACACGATTCTGTTGCGCGCCGATGCGCTGCGTCAGACCGGCCAGCCCGAGGCCAGCGCGGCGGCCTACGCGCGTCTCGCCGATACCCCGCTCGCCGCGCGCGGCCTGCGCGGCCTGGGATTGCTGGCGGGTGCGAAGGGCGATTTCACGCACGCCGCCGAACGTTTCGAGGCGGCTTCGAAACGCGCGCCGACCGATGCCACGATGCTCTCTGACCTCGGTTATGCGCGCTTGCGGATGGGCGATGTCGAAGGCGCGCGCGTGCCGCTGATGAAGGCCGCTGAGCTCGCGCCGGGCAACCCGAAGATCCTGAGCAACGTCGCGCTGTATCTGCTTGCCAGCGGCCAAGCCGCGAATGCGCAAGGACTGATGGACCAGCAGAAGTTCACGGCGGATGTGCAGCAGGCGATCCGCGGCGATGCGAAGCGGGTTGCCGATGCGGCGCGGCCGCGCGTCGCGGCGCGCTGATGTCGCACGAACGAAGTTACCGAACCACGAGGCAACGATGAAACGACTCCCCCTGACGATGCTGGCCGCCGTGCTGGGCGCGGCGCCCGCCGCCGCCTTCGCGCAGGTCGCGAACCCGCCGGCGGCGAGCGAGATCGGCCACGCCACGCAGGCCTGGCTCTCGCTCCAGGCCAGCAATGCCGCTGCCGCGCCCGCGCAGCCGATGCTGGGCGCCGAGGCCAGCGCGGCCTACGACCGCTATTTGAGATCGTTCGAGACGGCGATTCCGGCGCGCTTCGGTTCGTCGCTCGAAGACGCCGGGCGGCCCGCGCTCGACGTCAACTATCACAACGCCAACTGATGCAGTTCCGCAGCCCACGTCATGAAAGCGCACCGCACCTTCCGACCGCACCTTGAGCGCCAGCGCGGCGCGGCGGCGACGCTCGCGGCGATCTGGCTCATCGTGGCGGTCGCGGCGCTGGGCGCGCTCGACATCGGCAATCTGTTTTTCGCACGGCGCGCGTTGCAGAGCGTCGTCGATCTCGCCGCCAGCGCGGGCACGCAGTCGCTGTCGAGTTCGTGCGCGCGCGCGACCTCCGCGGCGACCGGCAGCGCGCTCGTCAACGGCTTCGACGCCAACGCCGCCGGCAACAGCCTGAGCGTCACGTGCGGGCGCTGGGACGCGCAGGCGAACGCCGCGCCCGACCATTTCTCGACCAGCGGCATGCCCGTCAACGCCGTCAAGGTGAGCGCGGCGCGCATGGTGCCGTACTTCTTCGTCGGACCGTCGAGGCAGGTGACGGCGACGGCCATCGCCCGGGCCACGGACATCGGCTCGTTCTCGATCGGCACGACGCTCGTCAGTCTTGGCGCGGGCCAGCTGAATAGCCTGCTGAACGCGCTGCTCGGCACCAGTCTCAATCTGAACCTGGTGTCGTACCAAGGACTCGCGAACGCCCAGGTGCGCGTGGGCGATCTCGTCACGGCGGCGGGCGTCGGCACCGTGGATCAACTGCTCGGCCTGCAACTCAGCGCGGGCGATATCGCGAAACTCATGCTGAAGGCGCTGCAAACCACGTCCGTCGTGAACGCGAATCTCTCGACGGCGATCGGCGCGATGGGCGCCATCGTCAACGCGAACATTCCGGGCAACCAGACCATCGCGCTCGGCAGCAAGAACGGCTCGCCCGGGCTGCTGTCGATTGCGCTGGCGAACACGCAAAGCGCGCTCGACGCCACCATCAATCCGCTCGAAGCGCTGCTCGTCTCCGCCGAGATCGCGCAGGCGGGCAAGGCAGCCGTCATTCTGAAGCCGAGCATCGACCTGGGGCTGCTCGGTTCAGTGACGCTTTCGGTGCAGATCATCGAGCCGCCGGCGCTGGCCATCGGCGAGGCGGGGCAGGACGGCAACGGCAACTGGCGCACGCAGGCCAGCACGGCGCAAGTGCGGGCGGTCCTCGACGTGAGCCTCGTGAAGCTGCCGAACATCCCGCTCATCCCGTTGCTGAGCGGCCAGATGATTCATCTGCCGCTGTATGTGGATGCGGCGTCCGGCACCGCGTGGCTCGCCTCGACGCAATGCGCCGGTCCGCCGCTGACCCGGCGCTCGGTGATCGGCGTGCAGGGCGGCATCGCCAATGTGTGCGTCGGCGACCTGACGGCCAATGCGGCGTTCGGTGCCTGTTCCGTGCCCGCGACGATTCTCAACGTGCCCGGCGTGGCCAGCGTGAGCCTCGCCGCTGCCCTGCCCGCGACGATGCCCGCGTCGGCGGCGCCGAACATCACGTTCGACGGCGTGAGCGGCAACGCCGACGACTACCAGACCGTGCCGTCCGCGCCGGGCGCATCGCTTGCGAATGCGTTGAGCGGGCTGAACAAGAGCCTCTCGGGCACGCTGAAGATTTCTTCGCCCATCCTGCCGACCGTGCTGACCGATCTGTTGAGCGGCATCGTCACGGGCTTGCTGGGCGGCGTCGTCGCCACGCTGCCGCAACTGCTCACAGGCCTCGACACCGTGCTGCTGCCGGTGCTCCAGGCGCTCGGCGTGCAAGTGGGCGCGAGCACGATCCACGACCTGTCGCTGACCTGCGGCGAGTCGCAACTGGCCTATTGATTGATTGATCGACATGAGACAGAACACCAGAATCGACGGCCTCGACATTCACGTATGGGAGGGCAAGGCCGACATCGTCGAGCGCGTGGTGCGCGCGATGTCCGGCCAGGACGTCGACGTGCTGCGCGCCGACGGCACCGCCATCAGCGCGCCCCGCGACGCCGAGCGTCCCGCTCTCGCGATCATCAGCGTGAGCGTGATCGACCACGGCGCGTTCGTGCTGCGCGACTGGGAGGCGCGGCATACGATGCCGGTCGTGTGGGTCGGCGCGGCGCCGCGCGAGCGCGATCCGTCGGTGTTCCCCGCCGACTATTCGCACATCCTGCCGCTCGACTTCACCGGCGCGGAACTGCGCGCAATGGTCTGCAAGCTCGCGCGGCAACTGCGTGCGCATGGCGAGGATACGCAGGCGTCGGAGGATCTGATCGCGCATGCGGACTGCATGAAGGCGCTGCTGCATGAAGTCGATACCTTCGCCGATTGCGACACCAGCGTGCTGGTGCATGGCGAGACCGGCGTCGGCAAGGAACGCATCGCGCAGTTGCTGCACGAGAAGCACTCGCGCTACGGCGAAGGGCCGTTCGTGCCGGTGAATTGCGGCGCGATTCCGGACGGGCTGTTCGAGTCGCTGTTCTTCGGTCATGCGAAGGGTTCCTTCACGGGCGCGGTGATGGCGCACAAGGGCTATTTCGAACAGGCCAACGGCGGCACGCTGTTCCTCGACGAAATCGGCGATCTGCCGCTTTATCAGCAGGTCAAACTGTTGCGCGTGCTGGAAGACCAGGCGGTCACGCGACTCGGCTCGGCGACGCCGTTGCGCCTCGAATTCAGGCTGATTGCAGCGAGCAACAAGTGCCTGCCGCAGCTCGTGAAGGACGGTGTCTTTCGCGCCGACCTGTATTACCGGCTGGCGGTGATCGAGCTCAAGATTCCGTCGCTGGAGGAACGCGGCGCGCCCGACAAGATCGCGCTGTTCAAGGCGTTCGTCAGCGAAGTGATCGGCAAGGACAAGCTCGATACCTTGCCGGACCTGCCTTACTGGCTCGCGGACGCGGTCGCCGACATCTACTTCCCCGGCAACGTGCGCGAACTGCGCAACCTGGCGGAACGGGTCGGTGTTACCGTGCGACAGCTCGGCGGCTGGGACGAGTCGCGCGTGAAACGCCTGCTGGTGCTGGCGCGCAACCAGCAGCAACCGTCGGCGGGAGAAGGCGCAACCGACCTGCTCGTTGATCGCAGCAAGTGGGACATGAACGAGCGCAACCGGGTGATCGCCGCGCTCGATGCGAACGGCTGGCGCCGGCAGGATACCGCGCAGCATCTCGGCATCAGCCGCAAGGTGTTGTGGGAGAAGATGCGCAAGTTCCAGATCTTCGACGAGGAACCTGAAACCCGGCCGATGTAGCGCCGCGTCGCCGCATTCAAATTGCGGCGCACCAAAAAAAACGCCGGCGCACGCATGCGCCGGCGAAGTTCTGGCTTTACGAGGGCTGCCAGAAGCTCTTGGGAAACCGGTTCTAATTGCTGTACCTCGTTTTCATGCCGCGTTTGCAATGCGCATGGCGTGGCCAGCTTCGCGTCGTTTCGCGGGCGCTTTCGCCGTGCGCACGCCGGGCACCTGGTCGATGCCGAACGCCGGGCGCGCCAGGAAGAAGCCTTGCGCAAGCACATGCGGCCATTGCGCCAGCCACTGCGCCTGCGCGGCGGTCTCAACGCCTTCGACGACGATCGACACCTTGAGCCGCGTCAGCAGCGCGAGCACTGCCGAGAACACCGTGCAGGCATTCGGGCAGCTCGGCGCTTCGGCGAGCAGTTCCTTCGCGATCTTCACCGTGCCGAATTCGATCGGGCCGAGCGCCGCGAGACAGGCATAACCGGTGCCGAAATCGTCCATCGAAATATTGACGCCCTTGTTGCGGAAGCGGCGCACGAGCTTCTTCATGCCCGGAAAACGCGCGAGATCCTCGCTTTCCGACAGCTCCAGTTCGAGGCACTCCGGCGCGACGCCATGCGCGCGGCAGATGCTGTCCATGCGCTCGGCAAAACCGGGCAACGCCGCGATGGACGGCGGCACGTTCACTGCCACCGGATAGTGCGCGCCGCCGGCGGCGCGCCACGCGGCCATGTCGGCGGCCACGCGGTCCATCACGAACCAGGTGAGTTCGAGCATCACATCGGCGTCCTTGAACGCCGCGCAAAATGCGCCTGGCAGCTGCAGTCCGAACTCCGGATGACGCCAGCGAATCAGCGCTTCCATCTGAGCGAGTTCGCCGCTGTCCACCCGATAGATTCCCTGATAGGCGATGCAGAACTCACCAGCCCGCAGGCCCTGGAGTACGCGATGCCTCAATGCATGATCTGAGTCCGGCGCGGCGATCGCTGCGGGCGAGCCGTCTGTCGTTCTTTTCATGCTGATTCCATCCCTCCCCGTTGGTCACGCAAGGAATTGCAGGAGTCGTGCCAGACGTGCGGGCCAGAGGTGATGTCTCGCGAATTCTCTGCGTGTTACGGCTGGATAACGTTTGCGGCGGTGTTTCGTCCTACGGAAGGCCCGGTGGAGTATGAAATGGATGCTTCAGTTACGTAACGTCCCGCCCGTGTTACGCCGCTCGGGGCGGAAAACCTCGCTGGCCGGGACATCGCGCTTTTGCCGGACCTTTTGCAAGTTGTACGAGCCATGTGTTGAACTTTTGTAATCCGGACGCGTGGCAGAGTTCAATACGTGATGGTCGCGATGATCGTATCGGTATAAGTGCCCGCGCTCGGCGTGGTTTGCGGCGGCACTCGGCCGTAGACGGTAATGGACTGATTCGAGCCCGTGCCGGTGCCGCTCGCGATGCTCGTGCCGTTCGTGCCGTCGCCCCAGGGGAACGTGAGCGCGGCATTGGTGTAGAGCTGGTAGCGGACCTGCTCGCTTCCTCCGCCTTTCGTCATGCGCCGGTCCGCGACGCTCGCGCCGCTGCCGCTGCCCGCCGAGAGTGTGATCGAGTACGGGTCCTGGTTGGTGCACGTGACGCTCAGCGTGCCGCTCGCGGTGAGCGCGCCGTTCAGCACGCCCGCCGCGCCGAAATTGATGTTGGTCGCGGAAAGGGAGCAGTCGTTGATGACCGTCGCCGATACGGCGAACGAAAGCGGCGTGGAGTTCGCGGTGACCGTCGAGCAGCTGGGCGGCACCAGGACATACGCCTGATAGTTCATTTCCGCCTGTGCCGTGCCGCTGAACAGCGACAGATAGCTTCCTGCAACTACCGTGTTCTGTCCCGCGCCAACCCGGCCATAGATGGTGATGCTCCGGCTCACCGAGGACTGGCCGAGCGGAAAGGTCAGGTCCACGGCGACCGGGTCGAAGGACGACCCGCGTGATCCCCAGACCGTGGTCAGCGCGGCATCGGTAAGAAGCTGGTACGTCAGCGTATTCGCGCCGCTGGTGAGCACGCGAGGCAAGATCGTCGAGCCGCCGCTGCCCGTGCCGAAGCCGATGCACACGCGCACCGGCGGATTCAGCGCCGCCGGCGTGCAGGTCAGATTTACCGTGCCCGTCGCCCGCACGTCCGTCGAGGTGGCCGGCGTCACCGTGCCGAAGTTCACACCCGACACCGTCGCGCTGCACACCTGCGCCTGCGCCGTGGCGCTCAGCAGCAGGAACGCGAAGAACAGCACGATGCGCTTCATGGCGCCGCCGTTCCGCAGGTGAACGGGCCGAGCGTCGGCAGAGCATGGGCTTGCGCCTCGTAGGGCACCTGTAGTTCGCAGTGCTTGCCCGCCGGCGCCGCGTCGATCGTATTCGTTTGCGCGAGGTCGTCCACGAAGGCGAGGCCGTCGTAACCCACGATGTACTGCTTGCCGGTCTCGCGATGCGTGATCTGCGTTCCCACGGGCAAGGGCTGGCCGTTCGCACTCAGAAGGAGCAGCTGCGCGCCATGGAAGCCTTGCAGCGGGAAACGCGCGAGCACGCCCGCGCGCGCCTGCGGGGCGAGATTCAGCTGCGTGGTGGCGACGGCGGTATCGGCGGGAAGGCCGAGCGGATCAATGGCGAGATGGTTCGCCTGGTAGGAAACCAGGTCCGGCACCAGCAGATGCCCCGCCGAATTGGTCCTGCCGATTTCGCGATTTTCATGCAGCACGGGCACGCCCGCTACGCCGTCCGTCGAGACGAGCGCGAAGGCGTCGTCGATACGGCGGCCCGCGAGCACGTCGCCGGCCATCAGGACGATGGAGCCGGATGCGTCCAGTTCGCCATAAGTGCGTGAATCGACATTCGCGACGGACGCCAGCACATCGCCGTATCGGCCGCGATAGGTGCCCTGCGCGAGCGACTGCTGGATGCCGTTCTGGCGCGCGGTCTGGACCTGCCAGCCGAAGCCGCCGCCGTAGTCGGCCGTCTTCGACACCGCCGCGCCGAAGATCGGCTTGCCGTGATCCGTGCCGGCATTGACGCTGCCGTTCAGCGCGCCGCCGAGCACGAAACTCAGCGCCACGAAGACGCCGGTCGTGCGGGTGTCGCCGAAGTCGTGATAGACGCTCGCGGACAGCGACGCGCCGCGCGGCAGACTGGTCGTATAAGCCAGCGAGCCGATGCGCGAATCGCCGTAATACGGATCGTCCAGGCCGACGAAGCTCGCGCTCGCCGTGCTCGACGAACCGAGCGCGCGCAGCGGTGCGGCGAGCGTCGCGCGATAGGTCGCGCGCGGCACGGGCGTGCCTTCGGCGGCGGCCAGGTCGCTGTAGTGCGGCGTGGCCCGCTGCGCCTGCAAGTCGATGGAAATGGCCGGCGTGCGCCATTGCCAGCCCGCCGCGATCTGGAAGCCGCTGCCGCCGGTCGGGGCTTGCTGCGGAATTGCCGTGGCTTGCGGGGCAATCGACGAGAAGCCGTTGTAGTAGCCGGCCGGATAGACATAGCGCGGCGCCGGATTCTCGCCGCCGTTGCCCGCGCTGCCCGCCACCGCCACATTCAACACGCCCCACTGGCCGATGCCGAACAGCATGCCGATGCCCGCGTTATAGACGCCGCGCGTGATTTCGCTGTGCGCTTCGAGCGTGAATTCGTCGGTGATGCCGCGCCGCAGCGACGCCGACAGCGACGGCTCGCCGGCGTAGTCGAATGACTCGAGCGAATAGGCGCGCCGCACGAAGCCCGCTTCCACCGAAAAATCCGTGAGGCCGCGCGCGAGCAGGCGGGCGTCGATGTAGAGCGGCACCGTGGTCATCACGCTGCGCCCGAGCGTATCGCGGCTCACGATGACGGCTTCGCCCGCGCCGTTGATCGCGGGCACCGCATTGATGACGAACGGTCCCGAAGGCGCATTGCCGCTGAACTGGCGCACGTTGTTCACATACAGGTCGACCGCGCTCGGCACGGCCGCCGAGCCGGCCAGCGCGGGCACCGGATAGGTGATCAGGTCCGGCCGCAGCGAGAAGTCGCGCGACACCTGCGCGCCGCCCATGCGCACCGGCCGCGTCCACGTGAGCGAAGACGAGATGGTGTCGCCGAGACGCGTGGTCACGAGCGTGTCGGTATTCGAATGGGTCCACGAGGTATCGAGCCGCACGTAGCGATGCCGGTCCTCATACCAGTACGCAGTGCCCGTGTTGTCGAACACGCCGCCCGGATAGAAGAAGCGCTGCTCGCTGAAGAGGCCGTATTGCGTCGGCGAGTTGGTCTGCACCGTCGCGTCGTAGTTGATGACGAGGCCGGTGCCGGTGGCGGCCGTCGGCGGGCGCGCGGGCGTGTTGGCGAGCGCGGCCGGCAGACGGCGGGAATCGTTGGTTTCCAGGTTGATGCGCTGCCGCTCCGGCTGGTACGTGTAGCGCAGGCCGGGCACGAAGCCGAGTCCGACGCGGCCCTGGGCGTCGGGACGCAGGTCGTCGGTGCGCAAGCCGAGGTCGCGTAGCTCGTTGATCGTCGTGTAGATCATCGTGTCGGTGATGAAGAACTGCGCGATCTTCTGCGTCGACACGCCGTTGATGGCCACTTCGAGATACAGCTCGCCCGTGGCGCCGCCGCCCGCAACGGGGAAGCCGCCGCGCAAGGCGGCAAGCGTCGCGGGCAGGTCGCCGGCGGCGAGCGTCGCCGGCACGTCATCGGCGCGCGCCGGCACGCAGGTCGAAGTGAATACGCAGACCGGCAGCACCCAGCGCATGCGCCTGAAGGCATGCCTGCGAGTGTGGCACGAGTGCCGGTGGGGCGAGCGCATCCACGGGTCACTGATCAGGTTGCGGTCCGACGACGCTCACGGGCATCGTCACCGGTTCGCCGTTCACGAGCGCCTTGAGCGTCGCCGAGGTCACGCCCGAAGGTGCGCCCTGCACCGGCCAGCGGCGCGCCGCGTGCGGCAGGGCGTATCCAAGGAGGCCGGGGGACACCTGGGTCGAATGGCCATTGGGCCAGTCGAGGTGGACGCGGCTCAGTTGCGCATGGAGATCCGTGTGGTTCGCCGCGCGCAGCATCAGGGTGTCGTGGCCGTCCGGCGCTTCAGTGCGTTCGAGCGACAGCGCAAGTGCAGGCACCTGGTCCTCCTTGGCGCCGACGAACACCGGCACCGAATAACGCAACTGCATGCGTACGCCGGTCGAGGAGGCGGCCTGGCCGTTCGGCAATTCGTCGATCAGCAGCCGATAGGCTTCCTCGCGGACCAGCGGGGTCGTGCTGACGCGCAAGATGCGAACGGTCTGATCGCCACCCGGCGCGACATTGACGATAGGCGGACTCGCGACGATGGCAGAAGTGCGGTCCAGATGATCTGCATCGATCGTTTGCGTCCATGCGAACACACGCACCTGCGCGTAGAGCGGCACGGTGCCGTCGTTATGCAGCGTGAGGGCGGCGGCGGGTTTCTCGGCGGACAGGTCCAGCCGGATCGGCGAAACCTGAAGCGCGGCGCCCCACGCGCTGCCCAGCTGCGAGAGCGTGAGCAGCGCGAACGAGTACAGCAGCCCCCGCCTCACCCGGCGGAGGACTCGACCTGCCTTCGGATCACGCATACCTAAAACGTGATGGTCGCGGTGACCGTCGACGTATAGGTACCCGCTGCCGGAGTGGTCTGCGGCGCGACGCGGCCGTACACCGTCAGCGTCTGTGCCGCACCGTTGCCGGTGCCCGCCACCGTGTCCGTGGCGACCGTTTGCCCCCAGATCAGCGTGCGGGCGGCGTCGCGATAGAGCTGATAGGCGACGGTCGGAACCGGTGTGCCCGTTCCGCCCAGCAAGCGGGCGGGGATGGTTGAGCCGGCGACCGAGCCTGCGTCGAGCCCGACGTTATAGGCCGCGCCGTTCGAACACGTGACCGACAACGTGGTGGTCTGGTCAATGTTCGCGGCAATGACGCCCGAAGTACCGAAGTTCAGCGGATTCGCTGTGATGTTGCAGTCGTTCTGCAACGTCAGGGAGACCACGAAAGTGGTGGTCTTGGTAGCGGCTCGCGCTCCGAAGGGAATAAGGGGCCCCGTGGCTAACGCGAGTGAAATGAATGAAACCGCAATCGAGTGGCGACGCATTCTTCACCTCAGAATATTTTTTTATTGATATGTCCGTGTTCGACAACGTTTGCGCCGTTAGCGCAAAAGCGGTCTACACCTCGGTGGACGTTTCCATTCTTGTTCAATCTTCACACCGAAGACGTAACCGTTTGTAACGAAAGCAACAGATTAACGGAATGCTGCAACGCACTCTTTTAAAAGGCGATTTCTACAACGGCTCTGTTTCGTGTTTGTGTTTTGTCAGCTTCGGCGACCTGGAAATCGGCGAAGTATTGTCCGGTAAGGACGCGATATTGCCCCGCTGCCGAGCAGGCGACGGCGGGCCGACGGGCGTCGGTATCGAGGGTGCAGACTTCGTAGATGGTCAGCGAAACAGCGAGCTCGGCGCTGGTCGCGGCGAGCGTGGAGGGCGCCGCTCCGAACACGAGCAACAGGGTGAGCACCGCGGCCGACGCCGCGAGCGAGCGAATTCGAGATGCCATGGAGTTCACGAGACACGAGGTGAAGTCGGCCGCGAAGCAGGACGGCCGAGTGCGCCAGTCGGCGCGTGTTCTCGTTTACGGCAAATCCTCCATTAACTTGACGAAACGCAGCCGTTTCGGCGTGTCAGGCCGTGGCCGTCTGCGCCACCGGCCGCATGCGTTCGAGCGCGCTGCCGTCTTCGCGGAACAGATGCACGTGGCGAATGCTGAAGCCCGCGTTGAGACGCTGGCCTTCCACGGCGCTCGACTCGCCCGAGCCTTTCACCTGGATCACGAGACCGTTGGCCAGACGCAGATGCAGCAGCGTCTCGCCGCCGAGATGCTCGATCACCATGACCTCGCCGGTCAGGCCGCTGTCGATGTCGCCCCCGCATGACTCGATGAAATGTTCCGGCCGGATGCCGAGCGTCAGCGTCTCGCCTGCCTTGAGCGCGCCGGCGGCAAAGGGCAGCGTGAGCGCCTCGCCGCCCGGCAGCTCGATGGTGACGCCCAGATGGTCCGCGCGCATGACGCGCACGTCCATGAAGTTCATTTTCGGAGAGCCGATGAAGCCGGCGACGAAGCGGTTGTGCGGCGTGCGATACAACTCGAGCGGCGAACCGATCTGCTCCACGCGTCCGTGATTCAGCACGACGATGCGATCCGCCATGGTCATGGCTTCGGTCTGATCGTGCGTGACGTAGATCATCGTTGCGTTCAGTTGCTTGTGCAACTTGATGAGCTCGAGGCGCATCTGCACGCGCAGCGCAGCATCAAGATTCGAGAGCGGTTCGTCGAACAGGAAGACCTTCGGCTCGCGCACGATGGAACGCCCGATCGCCACGCGCTGGCGCTGTCCACCGGACAGCGCGCGCGGCCGCCGTTCGAGCAGCTGGCCGATTTGCAGGATTTCCGCCGCGCGCTGTACGCGTTCCTTGATCTGCGCTTCGGGCAGCTTCAGCATGCGCAGCCCGAATGCGATGTTCTCGTACACCGACATGTGCGGATAGAGCGCATACGACTGGAACACCATGGCGACGCCGCGCTGCGACGGTTCGAGTTCGGTGACGTCTTCGCCGCCTATCAGGACTTGCCCGGAGTCGCAGCGTTCGAGACCGGCGATGGTGCGCAGCAAGGTGGACTTGCCGCAACCCGAAGGGCCGACGAAGACCATGAACTCCCGGTCCGTGACTTCGATCTCCACGCCCTTCAGCACGTCCACGCCGCCGAAGGTCTTGCGGATCTGCTGCAAATGAACTGCGCTCATGCGTTGTCTCCAGTGTGCTGCTGCGGCAGCGCAGCATCGGATGCATCGGCGATTTTTGTTCTTGACAACCTGTTCGGGCCAAAATATACAATTGTAAAACCGAAATTACAAGTGAAACGGAGCGTATGATCTGAAGCCGAACGAGGCTTCGTGACAGGCTCGTTGCACGCTCGTTGCACGTCTGGGCGCGCAGCAAAGAAGCACGAACGAACTGAACCCGACCGCATACCCGCTCGATAAAAACCAAGGAGACAGGCATGAAGAAGCGCTTCATCCCGGCCACGCAATTCGGCCCGATCAAACACATCGCGGCAGTGGCGCTACTGGCGGCAAGCGCGGCGTTCGCGGCATCGAATGCGCAAGCCTGGACCTTGAAGGAAGCCGCCCAGCCCTACTCGGGCACCACGATCAAGGCCATCTTCCTGGACCGTCCCGGCTACAAGGCCGCGCAACAGCTCATTCCGCAGTTCGAGAAAGAAACGGGGATCAAGGTGCGCTGGGAAGTCATTCCTTACGAGAACACGCGCGAGAAGGAAGTGCTGAACTTCGTCGGCGGCGGAGATCAGGACATCGTGCTCGTGGACGTGGTGTGGATCGGCGAATTCGCGAGCAACAAGTGGCTCGTGCCCATCAAGAAGTTCACCGACGACCCCAAGCTCGCGGATCCGAACCTGAACCTGAAGGGCTTCTTTCCCATCCTGCTCGATTCGTTCGGGTCGTGGGACAAGGTCACCTACGGCCTGCCGTTCGATAACTACTCGGGCCTGATGTTCTACAACAAGTGCATGTTGAAGGACGCGGGTTTCGACGCACCGCCCAAGACCTGGGACGAACTCCTCAACGTCTATGCGCCGAAGCTCACGAAGGGCGACAAGTTCGCCTTCGCGCTGCAATCGAGGCGTGGCGAAACGCAGTCGGCGGACAGCTTCATGCGCGTGCTGTGGCCCAACGGCGGCTCGCTGCTCGATGCGAAATTCAAGTCGAACCTGATGTCGCCGCAATCGCAGGCGGGCCTCGAATACCGGCAGAAGCTGATGAAATACATGCCGCCGGGCATCGTCGACTTCGATCACGCGGAAGCGGTGAACGCGCTTGCGCAAGGGCAGGTCGCGATGATCACCGAATGGTCCGCGTTCTATCCCACGCTGACCGATCCGAGCAAGTCGAAGCTCGGCAACTGTCTCGCCATTACCACCGAGCCGAAGGGCCCGGCGGGTCTGAAGCCCGCGCTCGGCGGCTTCTCGCTCGCGGTGAACGCGAAGTCGAACGCGAAGAAGCAGGCGGCGTCCTGGCTCTTCATCCAGTGGATCACGTCGGAAGCCATGGCGAAGCCGTATCTCGATGCGGGCGGCGTGCCGGCGCGCATGGCGGTGTACGAGGACAAGGCCGTGCAGGACAAGTATCCGTTCGTCAAGCCGATGGTCGAATCGTGGCAGGGCGGCGTGCCGGATTACCGGCCGCGTTTCCCGGAATGGCCGGCGGTGTCGGAAGTCATCGGCGAATGGGGCAGCAAGATGATGCTGGGCCAGGTGACGGTAAAGGAGGGCGCGCAAACCATCGGTCAGAAGACCGAGGACATCCTCAAGAAAGCGGGCTATTACGACGGCAAGAAGCCTTTGCTGAAGTAACCCGTTCACAGGAACCGGAGGCGATCGAATGGCATCACCCGCACTGCACGCGAGAGGACCGCGCAAGCCCGCGCGCTATTTCGGCATCCTGCCGCGTTCGCCCGCCTTCTGGTTCCTGATTCCCGCCATCGCCGCGCTGGCGATCATTGGCATCTATCCGTTGCTGCTCGCGCTGTACAACTCGTTTCATCAGTACAAGCTCGCGGATCTGAGCTCGGGCACGCCCTTCATCGGGGTCGACAACTACATCGCCACGCTCACCGATCCGTCCTTCTGGGGCGCGCTCGGGCGCACCGCGCTGTTCCTGTGCGTGACCTTGCCGATCGAGGTCGCGCTCGGGCTGTTCGCGGCGCTCATGCTGCATCGGACCGAACTGCCGTGGATGCGCGCGGCGGCCCGCGTGAGCCTCGTGATTCCGATGGCAACCACCTATGCGGTGGTCGGGCTCATCGGGCGGCTGATCTTCAATCGCCAGTTCGGCGTGGCGAACTACCTGACGGGTCTGATCGGCATTCCGCCGCAGGACTGGCTCGCCGACCCGACGCTTGCCTTCGTCTCCGTGATGATCATGGATATCTGGCAATGGACGCCGTTCTGCGCGCTGATCCTGCTCGCGGGACTCTCCATGGTGCCGAAGGAAGCGGAAGAGGCGGCGCGTCTCGAGACGCCGAAGTGGAGCATGATCCTGTGGCACTTGCAGCGGCCTTATCTGCTGCCGGGTCTCACGGCCATCCTGATCCTGCGCTCCGCCGACATGTTGAAGATGTTCGACGCCGTCTTCACGATGACGCGCGGCGGACCCGGCGCCGCGACGGAGTTCATCAGCGTGTACATCCAGCGCGTGGGCTTCCGGCTGTTCGACCAGGGCATGGCGTCCGCGCAGGCCATCATCCTGCTGGTCCTGACCATCGTGCTGTCGCGTCTTTACATTCGTTTCGTGTATCGGGAGGCTGCGTGAGTTCATCTGTCCCGCAGGCGTCGAATGGCGCCCTGTCGTCACGCGCGAAACGCGCCCGCGCCGCGCGCAGGCGCGTCACCGTATGGCATTTCCTGGGCCTTCTGGTGGTGTTCCTGTCGTCGGTCTTTCCGTTCTACTGGATGGTCACGACGAGCCTGAAAAGCCAGGCCGATGCGCTCGCCTACCCGCCGAAGTGGCTCTTCTCGCCCACCTTGCATCACTACTCGGCGGCGCTGTTCGAACATGATGTCGCGGGCAGCCTGCTGAACTCGCTGATCATCGCGAGCAGCACCACCGTGCTCGCGATCCTGCTCGGCGCCCCCGCTGCCTACGCGCTGGCACGCTATGAATTTCGCGGCAAGGAGGACCTGTGGTTCTGGTTCATCTCGAACCGCATGGTGAGCCCCGTGGTGCTGGCCGTGCCGTTCTTCCTGATTGCGACGAAGCTCGAACTGGTGGATACCCATATCGTGCTGATCCTGCTTTACCTGACGTTCTCGTTGCCGATCGTCGTCTGGATCTGCACCGATCAGTTCCGCAACATCCCCATCGAACTCGACGAAGCCGCGCGTCTCGACGGCGCTTCACCCTGGCGCGTGTTCTGGCGCATCAACCTGCCGCTCGCGATGCCGGGCATCGTCGTCTCGGCAATCTTCGCGTTCATCTTCTCGTGGAACGACCTGCTGTATGCGCTCGTGCTGACACGCAGCGATGCCATTACGTCGCCGGTGGCGGCAACGAGCTACATGAGCGGCTATGAATTGCCGTGGGGCGAGATCATGGCGACCGGCACGCTGATCGTCCTGCCGATGGTGGTGTTCGCGCTGGCCGTGTCCGGCCGGCTGGTGCAAGGGCTCACGATGGGCGCGGTCAAATAGAATCACGGCGACCATCATTGAACACTGGAGCAACATGAGCAAGAGCGCACCGACCATCGCCGTGGCGGAAACCGACGAGGCCATCGATTCTGAAGAGGAATTGCAGGCGCGCGTCGCGTGGCATTACTACGTCGGCAACCTGACGCAGCAGGAGATCGCGCAGCGCATCGGCAGCAACCGCGTGCGCGTGAACCGGCTGCTGGCCGCGAGCCGCGAATCGGGTCTCGTGCAGATCACGATCAACAGCAAGATCGCGCCGTGTGTCGCGCTGGAAGAGGCGCTCGCCAAG
The DNA here is from genome assembly GCF_031451075.1 of Caballeronia sp. LZ043. Classification (NCBI taxonomy): domain Bacteria; kingdom Pseudomonadati; phylum Pseudomonadota; class Betaproteobacteria; order Burkholderiales; family Burkholderiaceae; genus Caballeronia; species Caballeronia sp. LZ043. The sequence goes on from NZ_JARUXT010000003.1 coordinate 454,845, forward strand.
CGCTTCGGACTGGAGTGCGCGGTCGTCGTGCCGACCGGCGCCGACACCGAAGCCAACAATGCGGCGCTCGGCATCGGCGCGGCGAACTATTTCTCCCGGCAGATCAGCGCGGGACAGACCATCGGGCTCGGCTGGGGCCGCACCATTCGCGCGGTGCTGCGCGCCATGCCGCAGCGCTCCTATGGCGCCATTTCGGCGGTGTCGCTGCAAGGCGGGCTGTCGCATTGCCCGAGCATCAATACCTTCGACATCGTCTCCGACTTCGCCAACATCTGCCGCGCCGACAGCTATCTTTTTGCCGCGCCAATCTATGTGAGCAGCCAGAAGGCACGCGACGTGATCCTGCAGGAAGAGACCGTGCGCGAAACCTATGAACTCGCGCGCAATGCCAGCCTCGCGTTGCTCACCGCAGGCGATCTCACCGAGTCGCTGGTCGTGACCTACGGCATCGACAACCCCGAGCAGCTGCGCACGCTGCAGAAGGCTGGTGCGGTCGGCGACATGCTCGGGCACTTCATGGATGAAGACGGCGAGCTGATCGATCATCCGCTGAACCGGCGCACCGTTGCCATCACGCTGGAAGACCTGCGCAAGATCCGCCGCGTGGTGCTCGTGAGCGGCGGCAAGAAGAAGTTTCATGTGACGCGCGCGGCGTTGCGCGGACGCTATCCGTCCGTGCTCGTGACCGATGAAGAAACCGCACAGCGCCTGTGCGAGACACCTTGATACCTGACCCATGAGCTCGACCATCGACAGGAATCGCGAGTTTGCCGGCAAGACCGTGCTCGTCACGGGCGCGGGCAAGGGCATTGGTCATGCGACCGTGCATCTGCTGACGGAGCGCGGCGCGCGCGTGATCGCGCTGAGCCGCAGCCCCGCCGATCTCGATGCGCTGCGCAACGAGACCGGCTGCGAAACCATAGCCGTGGATCTCGCCGATGCCAACGCCACGCGCGAGGCCGCACGCAGCGCGCAGCCCGTGGACCTGCTGGTCAACAACGCGGGTCTCGCGGTGCTGCAGCCGTTCCTCGAAACGAGCGTCGAAGCCTTCGACCTGACGATGAACGTCAACCTGCGGGCCGCAATGATCGTCGCGCAGGAATGCGCGAAAAACATGATCGAGCGCGGCGTCGGCGGGTCGATCGTCAACGTGTCGAGTCTCTCGGCGAACGTGGGCTTTGCGTTGCATGCCGCGTATTGCGCCTCGAAGGGCGGCATGGACGCGCTGACCCGCGTGATGGCCACCGAGCTCGGACCGCACGGCATTCGCGTGAACGCGGTGCTTCCCACGGTCACGATGACGCCGATGGGCGAACGCGCCTGGAGCGATCCCGCCAAGTCCGGCCCGATGCTGGCGCGCATCCCGATGAATCGCTTCGCGCAGCCGCTCGAAGTGGCGCGCACGATCGCTTATCTGCTCGGTGAGGATTCGAGCATGGTGAGCGGCGTGAGCCTGCTTGTCGATGGCGGATTCCAGGCCTGCTGATCCCGCTTGTTCAACATCAAAGGAAAGATGATGGAAGCACTGGTTCTCGAGGAAGCAAGGCGCATCAGTCTGCGCCCGTTCAGCCTGCCGCAAGTGGTGGGACCGCGCGATGTGCGCATCAAGATTCACACCGTGGGCATCTGCGGCAGCGACATTCATTACTACCAGCATGGGCGCATCGGGCCGTTCGTCGTCAATGAACCGATGGTGCTCGGGCACGAGGCTTCAGGGACCATCGTCGAAGTGGGCGAGGAGGTCACGCACCTGAAGACGGGCGACCGGGTGTGCATGGAGCCGGGCGTGCCCGACATGGAATCGCGCGCCTCGCGCGAGGGGCTGTATAACCTCGACCCGAAGGTGCGCTTCTGGGCCACGCCGCCGGTGCATGGCTGTCTCGCGCCCTATGTCGTGCATTCGGCGGCCTTCACCTACAAGCTGCCGGACAACGTGAGCTTCGCGGAGGGCGCGATCGTCGAACCGCTCTCTATCGGACTGCAAGCCGCGAAGAAGGCCGCGATCAAGCCGGGCGACGTCGCCGTGGTGCTCGGCGCGGGCACGATCGGCATGATGTGCGCGCTGGCCGCGCTCGCGGGCGGGTGCAGCCGCGCGATCGTCTGCGATCTGGTGCAGGAGAAGCTGGATCTGATCGGCGGCGTGCAGGGCGTGACGCCGGTGAATATTCGCGAACGCCGTGCGCTCGACGTGGTCAAGGAACTGACCGATGGCTGGGGCGCTGACATCGTGTTCGAGGCGAGCGGCAACGAGAAGGCCTTCGACGGCATCGTGGACCTGCTGTGTCCGGGCGGCTGTCTCGTGCTGGTCGGCATGCCGCAGCATGCCATTCCGCTCGATGTGGTCGCGGTGCAGATCAAGGAAGCGCGGATCGAATCGGTGTTCCGCTACGCCAATATCTTCCCGCGCGCCATTCAGTTGATTGCCTCCGGCAAGCTCGATGTCAAGCCGTTCATCTCGCGCACGTTCCCGTTTGCGGAAGGCATCAAGGCATTCGAGGAAGCGGCGAGCGGCGTGCCCACTGACGTGAAGGTGCAGATCGTTCTGGAAGAGTGATTCGCGGAGCGCCCGGGTCAGAACAGCGCCTCGGCGACGTGCCACAGCACGCCGGAAGGATCGAACACGAAGCCGACCTTCATTCCCCAGCTCTGCACCGCGGGCGGACGCGCGGGATTGACTGGAAAGCTTCCGCTCAGCGCGGCAGGGTTCGTGTCGCGCCACCAGGCATCGAGATCGCGCACGAGCATCTGCAACATGAAGTTCTCGGCCAGTTCCTTCACGTAGAAGTTCTGCAGGATGAAGCTGAAGCCTTCGGACTTCAGCATCGCGATGTTCTCGTCCTGATGCGTGATGCGAAAGCCGAGTGCTTCATAGAAGCGCTTGGACAACTCGAAGTCTTTAGCGGGAACGAAAGGGCGCAGCGAAAGAAGTTGGCTCATTCGGAAGGTCGGCGAAGTCAAAACGGCAGTGTACCGCGCGCGTCACTCGGTACTATGATGTAACGGTCACCGTGGATCATCGCCGAGGCCGAATGTGAAACGCAAGGATCTGCTCTACATACTTGTTCTGTCGATTCTTCTGTTTTTTGCGCCGGCCTTCTGCATAGCCTTCATTGCATGCGGATTCGCCGACTTCCAGCGCAGCCGGCAATTCAATCTCGCGAGCTGGCGTCGCTACTTTCTCGGCAATGGCCTGCTCACGTGGGTGCTGTCGCCCTTCAATCTTTTGGTGGATCTGATGTGCACGCGCAATCGCGGCATCTATGCGCTTGCGGATTTGCCCGAAGGGCATCAGGAAGAAATTCGTCACGTCATTGGCGCGTTCCGGAAAAACCTGCCTTATGTTCAGGCGCATCTTGCCGCGCAGATGCCCGACAAGCGCCGGGGCATGTGCTTCGCGCGTTGGTATGGCGTGCCGGTGGAAAGCTCGATCGACTTGCCTGAATTCAGCCGCAGCTTCAAGTATGTGCAGACCATCGGCATATCTGTGTTCAATGAGCGGCAAAGCACCTCGGTCCATTACGGGCCTTTGCGGCTCACGTTACGTTGCCTGTATAACCTGAATCCGGTGCAGGACGAGAACGTTTATATCAATGTGGCGGGGCATCGGCATTACTGGCATGACGAGCCGCTCTTCATCTTCGACGATACCCTCGTGCATCAATCCATCAACGATTCGGACCGCCTGCGCTATTGCATCTTTCTCGACGTGCTGCGGCCCACGCACTTCGGCCGGGTGCTGCATGCGCTCGTGATGGGCGTGCGTTTGAGCGTGATGTCGGTGCGACGCGTGTTCTATGCCAACTGGGAGATGATTCGCTGATTGAGTCACGACAGCGATACGCCGAGCAGCTTGCCCAGTCCATAGGTGCCGCCCGCCGCCACGAGTCCGATCAGCACTTGCCTTGCCGCTGAAAAAAGCGCGCTGCGTCCGTTGAACAGTGAAGTAAAGACGCCGATGCCCGCCAGACCCAGCGCGCTCAATGCCATGCATTGCGCAATGCCGTTCGTGCCGCTCGACCAGAGAAAGGGCACCGCAGGAAACATCGCGCCGATGGCGAACAACGCAAACGACGCCAGCGCGGCCGTCCACGGATTGCCGCCGAGTTCGCGTGGATCGAGTCCCAGCTCTTCGCGTGTGAGGGTATCGAGCGCCTTGTCCTTGTCGAGCATGATCTGCGCGGCGACGCGGCGCGCTTCCGCTGGTTCAACGCCCTTAGCCTGATAGATGAGCGCGAGTTCGTGGCGCTCGGCGTCGGGCATGTGATCGAGTTCGTCTTTCTCTTTCGCGATCTGTGTGCGCGCCAGTTCCCGTGCGTTGGTGACGGACAGCCATTCGCCGAGCGCCATCGACGTCGCGCCGGCGATCAGGCCGGCGAACGCGGTGAGCAGGACGGCCCGGCTTCCGGCGCCGGCGCCCGCGACGCCCATGATGAGACAGAAGTTCGATACGAGGCCGTCGTTCGCGCCGAGCACGGCAGCGCGCAGGTTGTTGCCGGAGGCCACGCCGCGATGCCATGTTTCGGCTGCAGCAATCGCGCTGCCCTTGTCGAGTCCCTTGTTGCGGCTCACCACGTCCTGCACGATGTCCGCGTGATGGCGTTCTTCCATCGACATCTGCGCGGCATCGGGTTGTCCGGCGTACTTGTCGCGATCGGCCATCTCGTTCGCCGCGACTGAGCGGAGCACGAAGTCAGGTCCGAACACGCTGGCCAGCGTGCGCATGATGCGCGTTTTCAGGCTCAGGCGATGCTCACGAATGGGCACGCCATTCGCCTTGAGCTTCGCCGCCCAGATACTGGCGTGACGGCGCTCGGCGTCGGCCAGTTCGGCATAGACGCGCCGTTTGTCTTCTTGCGGTTCGGCTCGCGCCAGGGTGTCGTAGAGCGCGGCGCTGTCGAGTTCATCGGCGAGATTGGCCGTGAAGCGCCTGAGTTCAGCATGCGAAGCCATGACATCACCTTGGATGTTTCGTCTTGTACCTCTCAGGGTAATGACGAAGCCGTTCGAGGTTGCCAATAGCCCCATAAGCCACGCTAAGTGCGAATGTCTTCGCGTCTCATCAAGCTGCTCAGGAACTCAGTTGAGCATCCACGTCCACCACGATCTTTCCCTGCGCTGCACCGCTCAGAAAGGCTTCATACGCGGCTTCCGCGCCATGCAGATCGAAGCGGCGCGGGTCCACGCGCGGCGCGAGCCTGCCCGCTTCAGCGAGTCGCGCGGCTACACGCAGCATCTCACCGTGATGAGCGCGATGTTCTCCGGTCAATAGCGGATACAACGTGAACACGCCCGAATAGCTTGCTTCACGGAAGGACAGCGGAGCCAGCGCATGATTGCCCCATCCGAGTGCGCTGACGACATGGCCGAAGTGCCGGACCGCTGCGAAGGATGCGTCGAGCGAGGCGCCGCCGGCCGTGTCCACCACGATGTCGAAACCGGCGCCTTGGGTATGTTCGGCGACGTAGTGTTCGGCGCTCACAGTCTTGTAATCGATCGGTGTGGCGCCCAGGCTTTCGATAAAGGCGTGATCCTTCCGGCTGGCGGTGGCAAACACCTGTGCGCCCAGAGCCCGGGCAAGTTGCACGGCGACGTGTCCCACGCCGCCGGCACCGCCCTGGACCAGCACGGTCTGTCCGGCCTGCACGCGCGCACGGTCCACGATGCCCGCATGAGCGGTGATGAAGGCGAGCGGCAGGGCGGCCGCATCGTGCAAGGAGAGATTCGCGGGCTTGTGGGCGAGCAGCGCGGCATCGACCGAGGCGTATTGCGCGAGCGAACCCTGTATGCCGCCGACGCCGCCGGTCATGCCATACACGGCATCGCCGGGTTTGAAGGCATCGACGCCGGGTCCGACTGCTTCGACGATGCCCGCGATGTCGATGCCCAGCACGAGCGGCAGCGGATGCCGTGCATGCTCTGCGGCGCCTGCACGAATCTTGGTATCTAGCGGATTGAGGCCGCTTGCGGCAATGCGCACAAGTACTTGCCCGGGGCCGGGTTCGGGACGAAGCATGTCGACGAGTTCGAGCGGGCCGTTGTGCCGGTTCAGAACGAGTGCGTGCATGGTGGGCATCGCGAGCTCCTTGAGAGGTTGAACGCTGGTTTCGTTGCGCTCATACTCAGTCATGCAGGAAAGCATGTAAATCCACAGATTCGCACGGCAATCATGCAAAAATGAATGGACCCGATCTCGACTGGAGCGACGTGCGCGTGTTCCTCGCCATCGCGCGAAGCGGCACGCTCGGCGCCGCGGCGCGCGCGACAGGCCAGACGCAGCCCACCATGGGCCGCCGCCTGCGCGCGCTGGAGGAAACGCTGGGTCATGTGCTGTTCCAGCGCACGAGCGACGGCTTCGTGCTGACCGATGAAGGCGCGGCGGTCTTGTCGCATGCCGAGCGCATGGAAGAAGAGGCGCTAAGCTTCACGCGCGGTGGCCGGACAGGAAGCGTCGCTTACCGGCTTGCTGCGCATCTCGTCGTCGGACTGGTTCGGGGTTCATGTGCTGACGCCGGTATTCGCGCGCTTTCTCGCCAAGCATCCGGATGTGCAGATCGAGCTCGTGACGGATGCGCGCCGCTATAACCTTGCGCGTCGCGAGGCGGACCTCGTGTTCCGCATCACGCCCTTCGATGAGCCTGATGTAGTGCAGCGCAAGCTCATGCATATCGATTACGCACTGTACGGACGCCGCGATCTCGCACAACCTTCCCTGGGCGATGGAACAGGGCAGACACTCATCAGCATGGACAGCGCCTTCGATCATTTGCCGGACGTGCTGTGGGTCAAGCGCGCGCTGCCTAACGCGAGGATCGTCTTCGGCAGCAACAATCGCGATGCCCAGGCGCGGATGTGCGCGTCCGGTGCAGGGTTCGCGGTGCTGCCCTGTCCGCTCGGCGATGCCGATGTCCGCCTGAAACGCTGCGACCTTGGCGAAACACCGCCGGGCCGCGACGTATGGATGGGTTATCACCGCGACCTCAAGCGAGTCGCGCGATTGCGCGCGCTGCTTGAGGAAACGCTGTTTGCTCTAAGCAAAGCTTAGTCATCGCATGTTATCGGCGCGGACTAATTTGCATTGCAACTAACCCTCTTTTTTGCCTGAAGCCTTTGAGTTTGTTCAAAGCCAACGCTTACACAAGTCTCAAAGGAATATCGAAGAGAATAGGGCTGCGGAGATTAAGGCAAGTCGATAGCGGTCGGGAGCGATTGCGCGTGCCGCCTGTCGAGCTTGTTTTAAAAAGCGAGGCTACAATCCGCTAGCTCTTTCCGCTCGATTTCACGCCGGCTGTCTCCCCGCAGCCGGCCATTTGCGCTATCCGCCATATCTACTCTTAAGCCGGAGCCGCTCATGACCACACTTGATATCAACGGCCAGACTCATACGGTCGATGCCCCGCCCGACATGCCCGTGTTATGGGTCTTGCGCGATCTCGTCGGACTCACCGGCACCAAGTTCGGCTGCGGCATTGCCCAATGCGGCGCCTGCACGGTTCATCTCGACGGCGTCGCCGTCCGTTCCTGCGTGTTGCCGGTGGCGGCAGTCGGCGAGCGCAAGATTACGACGATCGAAGCAGTCGGCGACACGCCCGCAGGCAAGAAAGTGCAGGCGGCCTGGCGCAAGCTCGATGTCGTGCAATGCGGCTACTGTCAGTCCGGGCAGGTGATGTCCGCCACGGCCCTGCTCGCGACCGTACCCGATCCTGGCGACTCTGACATCGATGCCGCCATGGCCGGCAACATCTGCCGCTGCGGCACTTATCACCGCATTCGCGCCGCCATCAAGCAGGCAGCGAAGGAGGCGTGACATGTCGCAAGGACTGATCGAGGCGGGCCGACATGCGGCTCGTACCGGCTTCTCGCGCCGCGCATTCCTCAAGTGGGGCGTGACGGCGAGCGTGGCCGCGGGCGGCGGACTGCTGGTCGGCTTCAGCCTGCCCGCCGCGAGCCAGGATCAAGGCAAGGGCAAGTCGGTGATCGGCGGCGATGGCGTCGAGACGCCGCAGGACGGCGTGTTCGCGCCGAATGCCTTCGTGCAGATCGACAAGAGCGGCAAGGTCGTGCTCATCATGCCGAAGGTCGAGATGGGCCAGGGCGTCTATACGTCGCTGCCGATGCTGATCGCAGAGGAACTCGAGGTGCCGCTCGATCAGGTCACGATCGATCACGCGCCGCCGAATGAAAAGCTCTTTACCGACCCGCTGCTGGGCGGTCAGCTGACGGGCGGCTCCACGTCCATTCGCTATGCGTGGGAGCCCTTGCGGAAGGCCGGCGCGGCTGCGCGGATGATGCTCGTCGCGGCAGCCGCGCAGCAGTGGCAATGCGATGCGGCGTCGTGTCAGGCGCAGAGCGGCAAGGTGGTCGATGCATCGGGCGAGCGCAGCGCAAGCTATGGCGATCTCGCCGAAGCTGCCGCGAAGATGCCCGTGCCCACGGACATCAAGCTCAAGGATCCGAAGGACTTCAAGATCATCGGCACGCCGGTGAAGCGGCTCGACTCGCCCGAGAAAGTCGACGGCACCGCGATGTTCGGTCTCGACGTGCGCTTGCCTGACATGGTGTATGCCGCCATCGTCAACTGCCCGGTCTTCGGCGGCACGGTCGTGTCGTTCGACGACAGCGCCGCGAAGAAAGTGCCGGGCGTGCGCCAGGTCGTCAAGTTCGACAACGGCGTCGCGGTCATCGGCGATCACACATGGGCCGCGAAGCGCGGTGCGGCTGCGCTGAAGGTCGAATGGAACGAAGGCGCGGGCGCGAAGCTGTCCACGCGACAACTCGTCGACGACATGGCGCAGGCCTCGCAGCGCAGCGGCGCCGTCGCGCGCAAGGAGGGCGATGCCGGCAATGCATTGTCGGGTGCGAAGACGCGCGTGGATGCCGTGTACGTTCAGCCCTTGCTTGCGCATGCAACCATGGAGCCGATCAACTGCACCGTGCATGTGCGCCCGGACGGCTGCGACATCTGGCTCGGGACGCAGGTGCCCACGCGGGTTCGCGATGCGGGCATACAGGCCACGGGCTTGCCCGCCGACAAGATCGTCGTGCACAACCATCTGCTCGGCGGCGGCTTCGGCAGACGGCTCGAATTCGACATGGCGACGCAGGCGCTCAAGATCGGCAAGGCGCTGGGCGTGCCCGTCAAGGTGACGTGGTCGCGCGAGGAAGACATCCAGCACGACATGTACCGTCCGTGCTATTACGACCAGCTTTCGGCGGGACTCGATGCCAACGGCAAGCCGGTTGCGTGGACGCATCGCATCGTCGGGTCGTCGGTGCTGGCGCGCTTCGCGCCGCCTGCCGTGAAGAATGGCGTGGATCCGGACGCCGTGGAAGTCGCGGCCGATCTCCCCTACGACCTGCCCAATCAACTGATCGATTACGTGCGGCTCGAACCGCATGATGTCCCCACTGCCTTCTGGCGCGGCGTGGGACCGACGCGCGGCACCTTCGTCGTGGAGAGTTTCATCGACGAACTCGCGGCGCAGGCCAAGGCCGATCCGGTCCAGTACCGGCGCGACCTGCTGGGCAAGTCGCCGCGCGCGCGCAACGTGCTCGATGTCGCGACGCAGGCGGCCGGCTGGGGCCAACATGCGCTGCCGCAAGGTCAGGGACGCGGCGTCTCGGTGATGCACGCCTTCGGCAGCTTCTTTTCGATCGTCGCCGATGTGAGCGTCGACAAGGAAGGCGAGGTCAAGGTAGAGCGCATCGTGTGCGCCGTGGATTGCGGCATGGCCGTGAACCCGAACACGATCGAAGCGCAAGTGCAGGGCGGCATCATCTTCGGCATCACGGCGGCGCTCTATAGCGAGATCACGATCAAGGACGGCCGCGTCGAGCAAAGCAATTTCACCGACTATCGCATCCTGCGCATTCATGAAACGCCGCCGGTGGAAGTGCATATCGTCAAGAGCACCGAAGCGCCTGGCGGTATCGGCGAACCCGGGACGGCCGCGCTCGCGCCGGCCATCACCAACGCGATCTACGCGGCAACCGGGAAGCGGCTGAGGCAGCTACCGGTCGGCAGCCAGTTGCGCAGCGCCTGAGGGAGCCCGTCCATGAAGAACGCATTCAAGCCTCTGTTCGCGGCGCTGTATGCGGCAGGCATGGCCTTCTGCCTGTCGCCCTCTGCTGCCACTGCCGCCGATACGGCGAACGACGCGCTCGTCGCACGCGGCGCCTATCTCGCGAAAGCCGGCGACTGTTTCGCGTGTCACTCGATTCCAGGCGGCAAGCCGCTCACGGGCGGCCTGAAGATGATGACGCCCGTCGGCGCCATCTATTCGACCAACATCACGCCGGACCCTGAAACCGGGATCGGCCGTTACACGGAAGAAGACTTTGCGCGCGCCTTGCGCAAGGGCGTGGCGAAGGATGGTCATAACCTCTATCCCGCGATGCCTTATCCGTCGTACGCGAAGATCAACGACGACGACATGCACGCGCTCTATGCGTACTTCATGCATGGCGTCACGCCGGTGAAGCAGGCGAATCGCGAAGCGGACATCAAGTGGCCCATGAACATGCGCTGGCCGCTCAAGTTATGGAATATGGTATTCCTTGAGAACGGCGTGTATCAGAACAAGCAGGGCAAGGATGTCGCGTGGAATCGCGGCGCTTACCTGATTCAGGGGCTGGGACATTGCGGCTCGTGTCATACGCCGCGCGGTATCGCGTTCCAGGAAAAAGCCCTCGATGAAAGCGGCAGCGCGTTCCTGACCGGCAGTCCGCTCGATAACTGGTTCGCCTCGAACCTGACCGGCGAGCACAACACGGGCATCGGCCGCTGGTCGGAACAGGATGTCGCCACGTTTCTGAAAACGGGCGCCAACGCGCATGCCTCGGCATTCGGCTCGATGACGAGCGTCATCAACAACAGTACGCAACATATGGACGATGCCGACATCACCGCCATGGCGCAGTATCTGAAATCCCTGCCGGCAGCAGGCGGCAAGGGCGCGCCGGCGTATTCGTATGATCCCAGGGCGACGCGCGTTTCGCTCACGCGGCCGGCCGCTTCGGACGCGGGGGCGCGTGTTTATACGGCGTACTGCATGCATTGCCACGGCGTGGACGGACGTGGTTTCGCACCAATGCTGGCGCCGCTCGCGGGCAATCCGAATGTGCTGGAAAAGGATGCGTCGTCGCTGATCAACGTCACGCTCAACGGCACGGAAGATATCGTCCTTCAGGGCGTCCCCGCGCCTTATCCGATGCCGCGCTATGCACCGGTCCTGAATGACCGGCAGATCGCCGACGTGCTGACCTTCATTCGCGGCGCGTGGAACAACAATACGCCGGCGGTCGCGCCGGACGACGTGGCAAAGACGCGCAAGGCAACCCAGGCTGCGCGCTAGACGGATGCATGGCGCGCGCTTGAGCGGTTTGCCTCACGAAGCAAAGTCGATGACGTCGAGGTGAATGGCACTGGCCGGATGAGCAAGAAACTTCCGGTGTACCCGCGCGCTGATGCGTTCATAGCCATCGCTCAAGGCTTTCAGCAGACGCTCGTCGCTAGCGCCGGCGGGCGCCCAGAAACATTGCTCCAGCGCCTTGCGGGTGATGTTGCACTGAATGGCCTGCTCGCGGGAAAACGCAACGAAACTGACGGACGCACGGTCCGCAGAGATGCTTGCATGGATCGGGAGCTTGCTTGTCATGATCCGACAGGAGTGTCCAGGGCGCCGGTTTTATTGTGTCAGAAATCGACGCATGCGCGCACTCCGGATCGAAAGCGAAACCTGTCTGGATCGCCTGATGTTCCTTACTTCATTCAAGTGAAGAATTCCGCCTTGAGCCTGCCTGGCGGCGAACGTCCGTTCGTTCAAACGAAGTTTGCTTGAGATGGCCTGGCTTGCAAAAGCCTGAGCGCGTCGCACTTGAGTAAGCGATGGCGTTCGCGAACATGTATTTCAGGAAAAATGGAAACAAAACACGGTCCATGTGTACTACTCTAGGAACGATAATCCTAAGCGGCAGTGTCGCCCGGTTCATTGGGCGAATTCACTAGCGCGACAATCCGGCTCGGCAAGCGGAACGTGTCTCGCATTCCCGTCATCACATCGGCAACGTTCACCCGGTCGCTGTTGCGGTGCGCGTCGTCGCGAACAGGAGCGGAACATGAAGAGTCCATCGATGATGGATCCCTGGAGCCGTACCCTGGCCATGCTCGACAAATCGGGCCGGCTGTCCGAGGCAGCCGACAATCCCGCGTCCCTGACGCGAACTCTGGTGCGCAAGGTGCCGGTCAGAGGCAGCTTTGCGCCGGACAACGAGACTGGCCGCGTGAACATTCGCGTGCTCGAACGCCTGAGCGCTTCGACTCTTGCGCTGTCCTGGCACGATCCCACCTCCTTCAACTATTCCGAGCAGGTCTGGTCGCTCTGCACGGCGCGCAAGCGCGGCACGTGCGCATTGAGCGGACAGGCGATCCGGCGCGGTCAGCCGGTGTACCGGCCAAGACGGGTCGGCAGGTCGATACCCCTCAACAGCGGCGCGATGATCCTCGCCCGGGCAGTCATGGTCACGCCGCTGGAGCCGGAAGAAGAGGCGCTCGCAGTCGGATGACGAAAGTCATCTCAGGACAGGCGCGCGTCCCAACTATAGAGAAGACGTTGCACCAGGATTGCGCGTCCTGTTCATTCGTCTGATCGGCAGCTCGACATCGGGCGCTTGATAAAGACCGGATGAAGTAAGAACAGGCTGGTCTAGTGCCTCGTCAGAGCGCGATAAAGGTAATCTTTTGAGCATGAGCGCATCGCCGCGGCGTGCGCCGGATAAGATTTCCTGCAGCACAACTTCGCAGGATTGCAAGGTTATGCCGAAGTTATGGCGCAGCCTCAGACAAGCCATGGACTGTCGCTGCTTGACCGGGCCACGTGGCCGCTTCAAGTGTCGCTCTAGGTGTCGTTCCAAGGCCGCTTCATGTTTCAGGAGGAACAATGGCTACTCTGGCGCAGCTGGAAAACCAGATTCAGGAATTGCAGCGTCGCGCGGATGCCTTGCGCGAGGAAAAGTCACTGGAGGCTATCGCCAGTATCCGCGCGCTCATGCAAGAGTACGGGTTGACCATGTCGGATCTGGTCAAGGCAGGGTTGGGAAAGATGCGCGGCCGTCCTGCCGGCTCGCGGAATACATCAGCCAGGACCGGCAGAGGTCAGGGAACGAAGCTGCCGCCGAAGTATCGCGATCCTGAATCGGGCGCTACCTGGAGCGGTCATGCGCGAGCGCCCGCGTGGATCAAGAATGCGCCGGACCGCAGTGTCTATCTGATCGACGCGGCGGCGGACAAGCCTGCCTCGAGCAGAGCCGCATCGGCTTCGCGCGCCGCGGGTGCGAAGCGTGCGCGCAAGAGCGGCGCGAAGAAGGCCCCGAAGCTGTCGGACCGTGCCGAGCCCGGTACCAGTCAAAGAGCCGCGCAGCGCGCCGTCGCTTGACCCGGTCAAGTCAGCTGGTCAAGCAACGGGCTCCGTTGTGTGGCGTAGTTGCTTGCACGTTCATATGCAAGCCCAAGCCGAAGTACGTCGAGATCCTGCTGCACCGGTCCCATGATCTGCAAGCCCGCCGGTAAGCCGTCCGCATTGAAGCCGGCAGGCGCACTGAGTGCGGGAAGCGAAGCCATCGTGGCGGGGACCACCGTCTCCATCCAGCGGTGATACGAGTCCATATTGCGCCCGGCAATGGCATGAGGCCAGTCGAGTGAGGCATCGAACGGAAAGACCTGGGCCGAAGGCATCACCAGGAAGTCGAAGCGTTCGAATAGCGTATTGATCGCCTGATACCATGCGGACCGCTCGCGCACGGCGCGCGAAATGTCTTCGCTTGTCAGCTTCAGGCCGCGTTCTATCTCCCATACCGCCTCGGGCTTGAGCAGCGCTCGTTTAGCGGTGTCGCGCCAGAGCGGGCCGTTCGTTCCTGAAAACGTCAAGCTGCGCAGATCGATCCAGGCGCGCCACAGGCGTTCCGGATCGAACTCCACGCGCGCGGCTTCCACCACGCAGCCGATGGTGTCGAAATGGCGCAAGGCCGCTTCGCAGGTGGCCATCAAGCCCGGCTCGGTCGGCAAGTGTCCGTTCAGGTCGCCAAGCCAGCCGATGCGCTTGCCCCGCATGTCGCACTCCAGCGCGTGTGCGAAGTCGGCGGGTTGTTCGCTTCTGCGTGAAAGCGGCGCGCGGGCGTCGAAGCCGGCTTGCACGGACAACAGCAGGCCAAGGTCCGGTATCGAACGCGCCATCGGGCCCGCCACGCTGAATTGCTGGAAGAACACGTCGTCGCTTGGCGCATAGGGCACGCATCCGGGCGTCGTGCGAAAGCCGAATACATTGTTGAACGCGGCCGGCGTGCGCAGCGAGCCCATCATGTCCGATCCATCCGCGCAGGGCAGCATGCGCAACGCCACGGCAACAGCCGCGCCGCCGCTGCTGCCGCCGGCGGAGCGCGTCGGGTCGAATGCATTGCGCGTGGTGCCATACACCGGGTTATAGGTGTGGCCGCCCAGGCCGAATTCCGGCGAATTCGTGCGGCCCACGAAGAGCGCGCCGCCTTCGCGCATGCGCTCGAAAATCACCGCATCGGTCTGGCTGACTTCACCGGCGTAGATAGGCGAGCCCTTGCTCGTGACCATGCCCGCAACCGGCAGGATATCTTTCGGCGCTTGCGGAAAGCCGTGCAGCGGCCCGAGGCTGTTGCCCGCGGCCAGTTGCGTGTCACGCTCGCCGGCTTGCCTGAGCAAGGCGTCCCTGTCCTGCAATGCCACGATGGCATTGACCACCGGATTGAACCTGTCGATTTGCGCGAGATGAGCCTGCATGACCTCGACGCATGAAACCGCGCGTGAATGAATCGCGCGCGACAGCGCAACGGCGCCGAGGGACACGATATCGTCGCTCGGCGGAAGATCGGGAGTGGCGTCGGATGCGGTCATGGTCTCGTTGAAGATAAGCCGTGGGTTCAGTGATGAAACTGCGGAAGCACGCTGGCCGCGAGTTCCTCGATGATGTCGCGCGCAGGCCGCCGCTCTGACGTCACGTTGAGCGTGACATGATGCGTGCCGTTGTCGCGCATCCGTTGCAGGATGTCGATCAGCGCGCGATGCCCGGTGCGATAGCCCAGCGCAAGCTCGTGCGCCGGTTCGGCGGGATCGTCGGCGAGTTCGAGGCGCATCGCCACACCGAAGGCGCGAAACGCACCGCCCGCCGCGCGCTCCACGGCCGCGCGCCACATGCTGTAGCGGCCGCGCTGTGCTTGCGGTTCGCGGTGATAGGTCATCCAGCCGATCGAATGGCGCGCGATCCAGTCCACGCTCTGGCCGCCCGACCCCACGGCAAGCAACGGAATGGGCGCGGCCTGGCGCGGCAGCAAATAGAACTCGGGCGCAGCGTCGCTTGCGTGATCGGGGATGACGGTCGAAGGCGTGGCAACGGCCGCGGAAAGCGTGTCCCAATGCCGTCGATACAACTCGCGCCGTTCCTCCGGATCGCGGCCGAATGCGGCATATTCCGGCGGCCGGTCGCCTGAGCCCACGCCAAGCACGAAGCGTCCGCGCGACAGATCATTGACCGAGAACGCCGCCTTGGCGACATGCAGCGGATGCCGCAGCGTGAGCACGATCGCGCCGCTGATCAGCGCTGCGCGCTGTGTATTCGATGCGAGCGCACCCAACAGCACCCATGGGTCGAGGTGTCCGACGGGGTCCGGATAATCGGCGCTGTTGAGCGGCACGTCGCGCACCCAGAGCGCGCGAAAGCCCAACTGGTCCGCCAGCCGCGCGAGTTCGATCTGCTCGTTGAAGTCGACCACGCTCTGGTGGTCGCCGGTGATCGGCAAGGTCAGGCCGATGGAAAGCGCATTAGGGGCGAACACCTGGTTCGCGATGGAGGACATGACACGCAGGGCATCGGAATGGAGTCGACGTCGATGGTATCACCGCGACTCGTATCGGCGCGTGGATGAAAAAGAGCCCGGCGCCTGTGCGGGGCCGGGCTCCTTCATGCCGCTGATGTGGAATCAGGCGGCGGCGACTGCGGTGCGTCGCGTGACCAGCGACACCGCGAAGGTCACGATCACATTCACGACCAGCGCGATGATGCCGATGTACAGCGGCCAGCTGGCGTCGCCGGCATGCAGCACATAGACCGGCTTGAGTCCTTGCGAGATGGCGAGTCCGGTGCCGAGCACGATGCCGCAGAGCCAGCCGAGGAACAGCCCCGGCGTCGTCAGGCGGCGCGTGAAGAGCGTGAACACGATGGCCGGGAAGATCTGCAGGATCCACACGCCACCGAGCAATTGCAGGTCGATGGCATATTGCGTCGGCAGGAACACGATGAACAGCAACGCGCCGAACTTCACGACCAGCGACACGACCTTGGCCGTCGATGCTTCCGAAGCCGGCGTCATGTCGGGCGAGACGAGCGGACGCCAGAGATTGCGCGTGAAGAGATTCGCGGCGCCGATGGACATGATGGCGGCGGGCACGAGCGCGCTGATCGCGATGGCGGCCGCCGCGAAGCCGACGAACCACGACGGAAACAGCGTGCCGAACAGCGCCGGCACCACGTCTGAAGCGGACTTCACGTGGATGCCTGCGGCAATCGCCATATAGCCGAGCAGGGCGATCAGGCCGAGCAGCAGCGTGTAGGCGGGCAGGAAGATCGCGTTCTTGCGCACGGTTGCGGCGGACGACGACGACAGCACCGCGGTCATCGTATGCGGATACATGAACGCGGCAAGCGCCGAACCCAGCGCGAGCGATGCATAGGCGGTGAACTGGCCGGGCTTGAGAATGATGCCGGTCGGACCGCCCTTCGCCTTGAAGTATTGATCGGCGGCGTCGAAGACGTGGCCATAGCCGCCCAGCTTGGCCGGAATCAGCCACACGGCGGCGATCACCACGATATAGATCATGATGTCCTTCACGAAGGCGATCATGGCCGGCGCGCGCAGGCCGCTCGTGTAGGTATAGAGCGCGAGGATCACGAACGCGACGATGAGCGGCAGTTCACCCGTCACGCCGAGCCCCTTGATGACGACCTGCATGCCCACCAGTTGCAGCGCGATGTAAGGCATCGTGGCCACGATGCCGGTTATTGCCACGGCTGCTGGAAACCATTTGCCGCCATATTCGCCCTGTACGTAATCGGCGCCGGTGATGTGGTTTTTCGCATGCGCGATTTTCCATAGCTTCGGCATGACGGCGAAGACGAACGGATACACGATGATCGTATAGGGCAGCGCGAAGAAGCCGTACGCGCCTACGGAATAGACGAGCGCGGGCACGGCAATGACGGTGTAGGCCGTATAGAAATCGCCGCCGACCAGGAACCACGAGATCACCACGCCGAACTGACGGCCGCCGAGGCCCCATTCGTGCAACTGGGTGAGATCGCCGCGTTTCCAGCGCGCGGCAAAGAAGCCGACGATGGTCACGAGCGCAAAGAACGCGATGAAGATGCCCATCGCGAGCGGATCGACTGGAGTGAGATCGTTCATTTGAGGCCCCTGTACACGACGTAAAGCAGGAGCGACGTGAGCGGCACCCACAAGAACTGATACCAGTAGAAGAATGGGAATCCGCCGATTGAAGGACGGGTGTCGTTATAGAACGGCAGCCACAGCAAGGCTACGTACGGAATGAGTAGCGCAATCCACAGCCAGGGGCTGCGTGGCGCATCGTTATCGGGTTCCAAGACCTTTCTCCTCGTGAATCTGCGCTGACAAGAACGTGCCGCCGCGTCCGCGCCATTCGATTCGCCGATCGAAGCGAGGACCGCGCCGCCAACGGGTGCGCATTATCCGGGATATTCCGGAATATTGCCGGAAGCTTCAGAGAAGAGATGAACGGAAAAAGCTGTATTACTGATAGCTTTCTGTCGTGATTGACGACCGCAAAGATTACAAAACAATTTCATCGCTAACCGATGCGCGCTTGCCGACTAGCATCGCGCGCTTGCCGCCAAAGCCGCGCACCTTGCGATATTCGAAACCGTTCTGAAGCAGCGCGCGCTTGACCTGGCCCGCGCTCGTATAAGTGGCGAAGCTGGCGTCGTCGCTTGCGATGGCGGCTAGCGAGGCGAACAGTGCAGGCGTCCACATGTCCGGATTTCTGGCAGGCGCAAAGCCGTCGAGATAGATCGCGTCCGCTGTCGTGCCGTCCTGCTTCAGGCGCGGCATGACATCGATCACATCGCCGAAAGCGAGCGTGAGCGTCACTGCGCGTTGTTCCAGTTCAATCCGGTGACTGCCCGTCACGAGCACCGGCCACGCGGCCGCGAGCGTGTCGGCCAGGGGCATGACGGAGGCATCGTCGATGATTGCCGCATGCGCGCGGCGCAGGTCGGCGGCACTGAACGGATGCTTCTCCACCGAAATGAAGTGAAGAGACGCGGGACGTTGAGGATCGGTGCGCCACGCGGCCCAGGTCGCAAGAAAGTTGATGCCCATGCCGAAGCCCGTCTCCAGCACGTCGAAGCGCGGCTTGCCGCGCCATCGTTCGGGCAGGCCATTGCCGTTCAGGAACACATGGCGCGCTTGCGACAACGCCCCGGCGGCGCTGTGATAGATGTCGTCATGACGGGGCGACCAGGGCGTGCCGTCGTCGCGAAACACGAGCGGTGCCGGGACAAGCGGTTCGTGCATGGGCGCATCCCGATGGATCAGGCATCCGGCGACGGTTGATCGAGTGCAATGCCCAGTTCGCCGGCCATGCGCACGACCATTGCACGCAATTGCACGACTTCGTGAGCCAGCCGCTTCTGTTCCGACTTGAGCGCTTCGAATTCCGAAGCCGAAAACCCTTCGCCGCCTTGTGCCTCGCGCGCAAAAGGCTCGCTTGCGCTCACGCTGATTTCGCCGCACAGCAAGTGCATCCAGCGGCTTTCGCGCTCGCCGGGCACGCGCGGCAACCTGACGACACGGGGCGGCTCGTTGCCGGCCAGTTCATCGAGAAAGCTTTCCACCGACGATATGTCCGCAAACGCGTGCAACCTCGCGCTATTCGCGCGCAGTTCGGCGGCCGTTTGCGGTCCGCGTAGAAAGAGCGTGGCGAGCAGCGCGACCGACTGGCTCGGCACGCCAAGCACGCGGTTGACGTTGTGTTCGAAGCGCGGCACACGGCTGCTGCTGCCCTCGATCACGAGGCTCAGCCGCTTGAGACCGTCGATGGTCGTCAGCACTTCGTCTTCGCTGACGTTCATCACGGGAGAACGCGCAGTCTTCTGGTTGCAACCGGAGGTCAGGGAATTCAGCGACAGCGGATACGTGTCTGGCACCGTATGCTGTTTCTCGACGAGCACGCCAAGCACGCGCGCTTCGAGCGGGGTGAGTTCGCGCAACGCGGGACGGGGAGCGGCTTCGGATGGAGTGTTCATGGCGTCGTTCGGCTTGCTGGAAGACGCCTATCATACCGGTGGGGCGCGCACTGTCTTGCGGCATGGACCCGGACGGCGCGTCGTTCTGGTGCATGAGTTGGCATCGAGTTTATCGGCTTGCGAGTTTTTACGAGGATCCAAACCGTTTTATCGATTGGCATTGAAGTTGCTTTTTTGTATTCGGCACTGGGCTGCCCACGCAAACGATGCGCGGTACGATCGACCTTGCTGAGTCGACTTACCTGCACGCATCTCGCTTCGAGGTCGCCTAACGGCGTGACCGGTATGACCGGCGCGCCGCGTCTTTCAGGCTCTTCAGGCATTGCGGGAGTGCAACCAGAAATACGAACGCCGGGGCACCGCCACCCCGGCTTGCACTTCATATGGAAGACCGGTTATGACGCAAGCATTCTTCAACGAGATGTTCGAGCGCAACGATCTCGAAGCGCGGGGCATGCCGGCAGCGGCGTTTCGCGCGGCGGGCGATCCTCGCACGCATTACCGCGACTTCATGAACTGGCTGACCGTGCAAAGCGAGCAGCAGATCGACATCAAGCGTGCGGAAGCCGATCTCAACTTCAGGCGCGTCGGCATCACCTTCGCGGTGTATGGCACCAGCGACGTGCCGGGCATCATTCCCGAGCGCACGATTCCCTTCGACGTCATCCCGCGCATCTTCCCCGCCGATGAATGGCGCGCGCTCGAACGCGGCCTGCGGCAACGCGTGAATACGCTCAATCGCTTCATTCACGACATCTATCACGAGCAGGACATCATCCGCGCGGGCATCATTCCCGAGGCGCAGATTCTCGGCAACGCGCAGTATCGGCCGCAGATGCGCGGCGTGAACGTGGCGCGCGACATCTATGCGCATATCGCCGGCATCGATATCGTGCGCGCGGGACAGGGCGAGTTCTACGTGCTGGAGGATAACCTGCGCGTGCCGTCGGGCGTGTCGTACATGCTCGAGAACCGCAAGATGATGATGCGGCTTTTTCCGGATCTCTTCGCGCGCAATCGCGTGGCGCCGGTCGCGCATTATCCGGATCTCCTGCTCGATACCTTGCGCGCCGCCGCGCCCGCCGCCGCCGGGAATCCGACCATCGTCGTGATGACGCCCGGCATGTACAACTCGGCGTATTTCGAGCATGCGTTCCTGGCCCAGCAGATGGGCGTGGAGCTGGTCGAGGGACAGGATCTGTTCGTCGATGACCATCAGGTCTTCATGCGCACCACGCAGGGACCACAGCGGGTCGATGTCATCTATCGTCGCGTGGACGACGACTTTCTCGATCCGCTCGTCTTCCGTCCGGATTCGGCGCTCGGGGTGCCGGGTCTGATCGACGCATACCGGATGGGCAATGTATCGCTATGCAATGCAGTGGGCACCGGCATTGCCGATGACAAGTCCATTTATCCGTACGTACCGGACATGGTGCGTTTCTATCTGGGTGAAGAACCCATCCTGAACAACGTGCCGACCTGGATGTGCCGCAAGCCCGACGATCTCAAGTATGTGCTCGATCATCTGCCCGAACTCGTCGTGAAGGAAACCCACGGCGCGGGCGGCTATGGGATGCTGGTGGGACCCGCGTCCACTACGGCGCAGATCGCGGAATTTCGCGCGGTGCTGGAGGCGCATCCGGAGAAGTACATTGCGCAGCCGACGCTGGCGCTGTCCACCTGCCCGACCTACGTGGACGCGGGCATTGCGCCGCGTCATATCGACCTGCGTCCGTTCGTGCTCTCGGGTACCGACGTGCGCATGGTGCCGGGCGGACTGACGCGAGTGGCGTTGCGTGAAGGATCGCTGGTGGTCAATTCGTCCCAAGGCGGCGGAACCAAGGACACGTGGGTACTGGAGCGCTAGAACATTCACTGACGAAAGCTTGAGCATGGCACGCCATGCGGTATTGAAGACAACGACAAACCACCGGGAACACCCATGCTGAGCCGTACCGCGGATCATCTCTTCTGGATGGCGCGCTATACCGAACGCGCCGAAAACACTGCCCGGATGCTCGACGCGAACTATCAGCTTTCGCTCCTGCCGCAGTCCGACGAATACGCGGAACTGGGCTGGCGCGCGATGTTGTCGATATCGGAGTTGAGCGGGATCTATTCAGCGGCGCACCATGGCATGAAGAGCCGTGACGTAATTGATTTCATGGCGGCCGACCTCTCCAATCCTTCGTCGATCATCAGTTGCCTGCGGGCCGCGCGCGAGAATGCGCGCGCCGTGCGCAGTTCCACCAACAGCGAATTGTGGGAGTCGCTCAATACGACCTGGCTCGACGGTCAGCGCATGCTCGCCGATGGCATTCTCGAACGCGAGCCTTATACCTTCTTCGAATGGGTGAAGTTCCGCTCGCATCTGTCGCGCGGCGTGCAGCTGGGCACGCTGGTGAAGGACGATGCTTTTTATTTCATGCGTCTCGGGACTTTCATCGAACGCGCGGACAATACGGCGCGGATTCTCGATGTGAAGTTCGAGATGATGGAGCAACGCGACGATACCGCCGCGCAGCCGTTCGACTATCACCACTGGGTGGCGGTGCTGGGTTCGGTGTCGGGCTTCGAGGTGTATCGGCGGGTGTATCGCGATGTCATCACGCCGGAGCGCGTTGCTGGACTGCTGATCCTGTATGGCGACTGGCCGCGTTCGCTTGCCGCGAGCATCGCCGAAGTGGAGCAGCTGATCGCGCAGGTCACGAAGGGCCGCGACACGGATGCCGGGCGACTGGCGGCGGAGTTGAGCGCGGAACTGAGGAACGGGCGGATCGGCGACATCCTGCAAGCCGGATTGCATGCCTACCTCGTCAGTTTCCTTGCGCGCGTGAATGACCTGGCGGGCCGGGTGAGCCGCGAATTCCTGTTGCCGATTGCGCCTGAGCCTGAGCCTGAGACTGAGCCTGAGCAGACCCAGTCCCAGTCCCAGTCCCAGACGCTGTCGCTGTCGCAAACCCAGACGCAATCGCAGAGCAAGGGCTGAACGCGTGCCTTGGGCTTCAGCGTTTGGCCGCCGCCGCGACGACGCGATGCACGAAGCGCAGCTTGTCGAGGACCGGAGGCGCAAGCGTGAACGGATAACCGTCCGGCATGCCGAGACTGCGATTCAGGCTATTGAGCACATAGGTCAGCGGATACCAGCGCTTCATCAGGTTATCGAAGCTGGCGTCCTCGACAGGCGTCTGGTCGGTGAGCGTCGGCTCGTCCGGCGTGTCCGGCACGAGCACGAGGCCGCAGGACACCGCCGTGTCGAGCGTGTCGACGATATGCAGGTAGTGCGCCCAGGTTTCCGCCCAGTCTTCCCAGGGATGCATCGTCGCGTAAGCGCTGATGAAGTTGTCCTCCCACTGCGCGGGCGGTCCTTCGTGATAGTGGCGGTCGAGTGCGGCGGCGTAGTCGGCCTGTTCATCGCCGAAGGCCGTACGGAACGGGTTGATGCGCCCGGTATCGGCGATCAGCCGGTCGAAGAAATAGTGTCCGGACTCGTGCCGGAAATGCCCGAGCAGCGTGCGATACGGCTCGTGCAGCGAAGCGCGCGTTTTCTCGCGATGCGCGTCGTCGGCTTCGGCGACGTTGAGCGTGATGATGCCGTTGTTGTGCCCGGTCATCACGCCGTGGCCTTGCGAATCAGCTTCGAGGAACTGGAATTCGAGGCCGCGCTCGGGGTCGGTCTGGCGCGAGACAACTTCGAGGCCGAGTTCGGCGAAGGTATAGAGCAGCCGGCGCTTGGCCGCTTCGATGCGATACCAGAAGACGCGGTTATCTGGATTCGACAGATTGGGAATCACGCTGGTGAGCTGGCAGGAGCAGCACAAGGCATCCGCGGGCGTGTCCTCATCGGTGGCAGGAACGACCCAGTTGCAGACGTTCTCGACGGCGTAGTTGTGGCACGGCCGATAAAGCTGATCATTCGCGAGCGGATGCAGACTGCGCCAGCGGCCGTCTTCGGTTTCGTCGAATGCGCTGATCTGATTGATCTCGGGAATGTAACCGAGTCGCGCGCCACACTTTTCGCAATGCGTGTTTTCGAAAAAAACAAGCTGATTGCAACGGTTGCAGTGGAAGGTTTTCATCGTGTGGCCGGTATGAGTAAAGCCGCGCGGGATGGAGATTGCGGGCGCTGGCGGCGGAGCTTTGCGCAAGCTTCGTGCCGCGCGGGCGAGAAGGCTTCCACGACTAGCACGAGCGCGCGGGCCGTCTTTTTCGGTGCGCGGCGTCATTCGATTTGAACAGAGGAGTGCGGTGTGTCCATTCGTGTCGCGTTGAACCATGTCACGCATTATCGTTACGACCGGCTCGTCGGTCTCTCGCCACAAGTCGTGCGTCTGCGGCCGGCTCCGCATTGCCGTACGCCGGTCGTGTCGTATTCGATGCGCGTGGAACCCGAAGAACATTTCATCAACTGGCAGCAGGACGCGTTCGCCAATTATCAGGCGCGGCTCGTGTTTCCCGAGAAAACGCGCGAGTTCAAGGTGACGGTCGATCTCGTCGCCGAGATGGCCGTCTACAATCCGTTCGACTTTTTTCTGGAACCGGCTGCGGAAAAATTTCCGTTCGCTTATGCGCCGGAATTGCTGCACGACCTCGCGCCATACATGGTCAAGCGCGAGCCGACGCCGCGATTTGCGACTTTCGTCGAAAGTATCGATCGCACGCCGCAGCCGACCGTGGATTTCCTCGTTGCACTGAACCAGCGGCTGGCGAATGAAATCCGCTATCTGATCCGCATGGAGCCCGGCGTGCAGACGCCGGAGGAAACGCTCGAAACGGCGGCGGGATCGTGTCGCGATTCCGGCTGGCTGCTGGTTGAGGCGCTGCGGCATCTCGGGCTGGCTGCGCGTTTCGTGTCGGGCTACCTGCTGCAACTGGCGCCGGACACGAAATCGCTCGATGGTCCGAGCGGCACGGAAGTCGACTTCACCGATCTCCATGCCTGGTGCGAGGTGTACTTGCCGGGCGCGGGCTGGATCGGCTTCGATCCGACCTCGGGCCTGCTGGCGGGAGAGGGCCATATTCCCGTCGCCTGCACGCCCGAGCCCGACAGCGCCGCGCCCGTCTCCGGCGCGGTGGACAAGAGCGAAGTGGCGTTCGATCACACGATGTCCATCGCACGCGTGCTGGAAACGCCGCGCGTGACCAAGCCGTACAGCGAAGAAGACTGGCAGGCCGTGCTGCGCATGGGCGAGCAGGTGGACGTCAAGCTGGACGAAGGCGATGTGCGCCTGACGATGGGCGGCGAGCCGACCTATGTGTCGGTGCGCGACCGCGATGCACCGGAATGGAACACCGATGCGCTGGGTCCGACGAAGCGCGCCTACGCGGTGTCGCTGATGGACAAGTTGCGCGCGCAGTACGGTGCGCGCGGCTTTTTGCATATCGGGCAAGGCAAGTGGTACCCGGGCGAACAGCTTCCGCGCTGGGCGCTTTCCCTGTTCTGGCGCGCGGACGGCGAGCCCTGCTGGCACGATCCAGCGTTGTTCGCGGACGAGCGTCAGCCGGCGTCTTTTACCTCCGACGATGCCGGGCGTTTTATCCGGCATCTTGCATGCAAGCTTTCGCTGGATGCGAAATACGTTCAGCCCGCCTACGAGGACACGTGGTACTACCTGTGGCGCGAGCGCCGGCTGCCGGTGAACGTCGATCCGTTCGACTCGCGTCTCGATGACGAACTCGAACGCGCGCGCCTGCGCCGGGTCTTCGACGCCGGTCTGCCTTCCGTGACCGGCTATGTGCTGCCCATTTCCCGCGACGAAGGCCCCGCGTTGCAGCCCGGCGTGTGGACCAGCGGTCCGTGGTTTTTCCGCGATGAGCGCATGTATCTGATCCCCGGCGATTCGCCGATGGGCTACCGCTTGCCGCTGGAGTCGCTGCCTTGGGTTTCGCAGGCCGACTATCCGTGGCAGCACCAGCACGACCCTTTCGCTCCGCCCGTGCCGCTGCGTACGGCAACGGAATTACGCATGCAATATGCCGATCTGGATGTTGCATCAGGCATGCAAAATACCGGCTCGGCGGACGCGGTCGCTCGGGGCGAAAGCGGTGCTTCGACCAGCGGCGCGAGTGCAGGCCTTCCCCGGCGCGGTCAATCCGCCGCCGACACCCTCCGCACGGCGCTCTGCGTGGAAGCACGCGATCCGGCGCGCGCCGCCGGACCCAAAGCGGAAGCCGAGGCGTTCGAGAAACTCGGCAACGGCAACAAGCTGATCCACGTGTTCATGCCGCCGCTGACCGCGCTCGATGACTACCTGGACCTGCTGGCCGCCGTCGAATCGACCGCCGCCGATCTCGCCATGCCGGTGATCGTCGAGGGCTATCCGCCGCCGCGTGATCCGCGTCTGAAGATGCTGCAGGTCACGCCGGACCCGGGCGTGATCGAAGTGAACATTCATCCGGCGGCAAACTGGACAGAACTCGTCGAGCACACCGAGTTCCTGTACGCGGCTGCCCACGAGACCTACCTGAGCCCGGAGAAGTTCATGCTCGACGGCCGCCACACCGGCACTGGCGGCGGCAATCACTTCGTGCTCGGCGGGGCCACGCCCGGGGACAGCCCGTTCCTGCGGCGTCCTGATGTGCTCGCCAGCCTCATCGCGTACTGGCTCAATCATCCTTCGCTGTCGATGCTGTTCTCGGGTCTCTTCATCGGGCCGACCAGCCAGGCGCCGCGCGTGGACCAGGCGCGCAACGACCAGGTCTTCGAACTCGAGCTGGCGTTCGCCGAATTGCAGCATCAGTTGGACCGGCTCGGCGGGCGCGACAGTGCGGCGGTGCCGCCGTGGCTCATCGACCGCATCCTGCGCAATATCCTGATCGACGTGACGGGCAACACGCATCGCGCGGAATTCTGCATCGACAAGCTGTATTCGCCGGAGGGCGCCACCGGCAGGCTCGGGCTGCTCGAACTGCGCGGCTTCGAAATGCCGCCGCATGCGCGCATGAGTCTGGTGCAGCAACTGTTGCTGCGCGCGCTGGTGGCGCGCTTCTGGGACACGCCCTACACGACGCGCCTGACGCGCTGGGGCACCGAGCTGCATGACCGCTTCATGCTCAGCACCTTCGTGCAAATGGATTTCGACGACGTGCTCGCCGAATTGCGCGAGGCCGGCTTCGCCTTCGAGCGCAGCTGGTTCGAACCGCATTTTGAATTCCGTTTCCCGCTGGTGGGTTCATACGACACCAACGGCATCGCGCTGACCATCCGCAACGCGCTCGAACCGTGGCACGTGATGGGCGAAGAGGGTTCCGCCGGCGGCACGGTGCGTTACGTGGATTCGTCCGTCGAGCGGCTGGAGGTGCGCGCGCTGGGGTTGAACGGCAACCGGCACGTCGTGACCGTGAACGGCGCAACGCTGCCGTTGCAGCCGACCGGACGCGTCGGCGATTACGTCGCGGGCGTGCGGTTTCGGGCGTGGTCGCAGGCGGCGTCGCTGCATCCGACCATCGGCGTGCATGCGCCGCTCACCTTCGATATCGTCGACACCTGGACGGGGCGCGCCATAGGCGGGTGCCAGTACCATGTCGCGCATCCCGGCGGACGCAACTACCAGACTTTCCCGGTGAACGCCTATGAAGCAGAAAGCCGCCGCCGCGCCCGCTTCTTCGCGACCGGACACACGCCCGGCACGATGTCCGTCGAAGCGCGCGAACGCAGCCTTGAATTTCCGTTCACGCTCGACCTGCGTTATCGTTGAAATGCATTCATCATTCAAAAGATAAGCGGGAAGACTTTGGCCTATCAATCGACCTTGCCCTTCGACATCGCCGCCGCCCGCGCCGATGCGCTCGCACTGCTGCGCACGTTGCCGGGGCGGCCGGGGCACTGGGACGAGTTGCGCGCTGCCTCGGGCGCCTTGCGCGAGCCGTGGCGGCAGTTCTTCGATCTGCTGGGCGAGCAGGGCATTGCGCGCCTCGACGACGGCGTCGCCGCAGTGGCCCAGCAAGTGCGCGACAACGACATCACCTACAACGTCTATGCCGACAACGGCAAGCCGCGTGCGTGGTCGCTCGACCTGTTGCCGCTCATCATCGACGAGGCGGAGTGGGCGGGCATCGAGCGAGGCGTCGCGCAGCGCGCGCGGCTGATGGAAGCCATCGTCGCCGATGTCTATGGTCCGCAGACCTTGCTGCAGCGCGGTCTGCTGCCCGCTGCGCTCGTGTTCGGAAATCCGGGCTATCTGCGTTCGGTGAAGGGCTTCGTGCCGCCGCTCGGGCGCTTCCTGCAGATCGTCGCGGTCGATCTCGCGCGCGCGCCGTCGGGCGAGTGGACCGTGATCGCGCATCGCACCGAGGTGCCGTCGGGCCTGGGCTATGTGCTGGAAAACCGGCTGATCGTCGCGAGCCTGTTCGCCGATCCGTTCCGCGCGATGCGCGTGAGCCGGCTCGCGGCGTCGTATGCGCAGCTGATCGCGACCATCGCGCAGGCCGCGCGCGCCACGATGCGCGACGACGAAGGCGGCCGCAGCAGCGCGGACGACGTGCCGCACATTGCGCTGCTGAGTCCCGGCCCGTTCAGCGAAACCTATTTCGAACATGTGTTCCTGGCGCGCTATTTCGGCGTGACGCTCGTGGAAGGCAAGGACCTCACGGTGCGTCATGACAAGCTCTATCTGAAGACGCTGGCCGGCCTGTCGCGCGTGCATGCCGTACTGCGCCGTCTCGACGACGCCTTCTGCGACCCGGTCGAACTGCGCGCCGATTCGAGCATCGGCGTGCCCGGTCTGCTGCAGGTCATGCGCGCGGGCAACGTGATGGTGTCGAACGTGCCGGGCGCGGGCTTCACGGAATCGCCCGCATTGAACGCGTTCCTCCCGGGCATCGCGCGGGCCCTGCTCGGCGAGACGCTCGCACTGCCCACCGTGCCGACCTGGTGGTGCGGCGAGGAAGCGGCCCGTCGCGAGGCCTTCGAACGATTCGACAGCGCACTCATCGCCCCGACCTGGCCGGGTGCGCAGGCGGACCGGGCGCCGGGCATCGATGCGGGCGTGCAGGTGCTGGCGGACTGGCGCGAGCGCATCGAGCGCGCGCCGGATGTCTTCACCATTCAGGCGCATCAGCCGTTCTCGTGTGCGCCGCGCTTTCACGATGGCGCGCTGGGTTCGCGCCCCTGCGTGCTGCGCGCCTATGCGGTCGCCAATCCCGAGGGCGGCTGGAGCGTCGTGCCGGGCGGCTTCACGCGGCTGGCGGCCGACCATCGCGCGACGGTGTCGATGCAGTTCGGCGGCAGCAGCGTCGATACCTGGGTGATGTCGAGCCAGGCGGGCGGTTCGGTATCGCTGCGTCCCACGCCGATCCGGCCCGGCGATCTTCGCAAACATCGGACCGTGTCGAGCCGGGCGGCCGAGAATCTTTTCTGGGCCGGCCGTTACGGCGAACGTGCTGAAAACAATGTGCGCCTGTGCCGTCTGCTGCTCGGCATGCTCGAAGGAAGCGATGCCGAGGAACTGTTTCCGACGCTGGCCGAACTGGCCGCGCAAAGCGGCCTGATCCCGTCGGGCGATACGCTCGCGCGCGCCACGCCACAAGCATTCGAACGCGTGTTGATCGCGGGCTTGCCGGAGACGCGCATCGGCACCAGCATCGGCAGCAATCTCGCGGATCAGGCGCGCGTGGGCGGCGAGATTCGCGACCGGCTCTCGACCGATCACTGGCGCGTCATTCTCGCGTCGCGCAACGACTTTCGTGATGCGCTCGTGCGCCTCGATCTCGACGAGTCCCGCGCCGAAGGCATCCCGCGTCTCGGCCGCAGCTACGATCGCGTGTTGCTGATGAACGCGCTCGAACATCTCGCGACCCAGCTCTGCGCGATCAGCGGCGCACAGGGCGACCGCATGACGCGCGACGAAGCATGGCGCCTGCTGTTCATCGGCCGGCATATTGAACGCGTTTCGACGATGGCGACCATCCTGCGCGTGGTCGCCGAATGCGGCACGCTGGCTTCGCCCGCAGGCTTCGACCTGCTTCTGCAATTGTTCGACAGCACGCTGACCTATCGCTCGCTATATCCGGGAAGACTCGAAGTGCCGGCGTTGATCGATCTCATCGTCGTCGATCAGACGAACCCGCGCGGGCTATACGGCGTCCATGCGCGCTTGCGCGTGAAGCTCGAGGAAATCGCGGCGGCGGCAGGCGGCGCACGGCGCTTGCAAGCCACGCGCTTCGCCGATCTGCTCGCGCCTGCCGACGCCTTGCCGCCGCTCGCCACGCTGTGCAAAACGCGCGGAGCCGGCCGCCATGATGCGCTGGTTGGCTTGTGCGACAGGCTGGTTGCATCGATGAACGCCGCGTCCAACGAAGTGAGCGCGCGCTATTTCAGCCACGCGAACACGCCGGCCGCGCAGGTGTCGTCATGAACATCGGCATGCACGATACCGTGCTCGCGGTGACGCACCGCACGACCTATCGCTACTCGACGCCGGTGGAGATCGCGCAGCACCTGGCGACCATCCGGCCGTTGCACTGTCCGTGGCAACAGGTAATTTCGCATACAGAACGCATTGAACCAGTGCCATCGTATGTGCATAGCCGCGTCGATTCATTCGGCAACGACGTGCTGTACTTCTCGCTGGACGCGCCGCACGAGCGTCTTTCGATGACGAGCGAAACCACCGTGCGCCTGACGCCGCGCTGGACCGCACTGGATGCGGAGGCGACGCCGCCTTGGGAAACCGTCGCGGAACGGCTGCGCTATCACGCAGGCGAGGCGTTCCTCGCGCAGGGCGAGTTCTGTTATGCGTCACCCAATATCCCGCTGGCGCACGCGTTTCGCGAGTATGCGCAGGCGAGCTTTCCTGCGGGCAGGCCGCTCGTCGCGGGCGCAATCGATCTGATGCACCGTATCCACGCGGATTTTGAATACAAGCCTTCTTCCACGTCGGTCGATACGCCAGCTTCGCGCGCATTCGAATTGCGGCATGGCGTATGTCAGGACTTCTCGCAGGTGATGATCGGCTGCCTGCGCGCGCTGGGCTTGCCCGCGCGCTATGTGAGCGGCTACCTGCGCAACGATCCGCCGCCGGGACAGCCGCGCCTCATCGGCGCGGATGCCTCGCATGCGTGGGTGTCGGTGCATTGTCCGCAGAGCGGCTGGATCGACCTCGATCCGACCAATGACGTGCTGGCCGATCTGGATCATGTGACGCTCGCCACGGGCCGCGACTACAGCGACGTGTCGCTGTTGCGCGGCATGATACTGGGCGGTGGCGCGCATCACATGGATGTCGCGGTGAACGTGCTGGCCTTGTAACGGCCTCTTGCGTTACTCGCCTTCAGGAAAGTCCGCGCCCACGGAAACCGCTTCCCAGCTGTCGAAGTCCTTGCGCAAGGCGTCGATCTTCACGCGCGCATTCGTCACCGCGGCCTTGCCGAGCAGCAGGCGCAGTGGCGGGTCCTTGCTTTCCACGGCCTGGATGATCGCTTCGGCGGCGCGCACCGGGTCGCCCGGCTGCTTGCCGCTGTAGCCACGCATCGTATCGGTGCGCGCCTGCGCGGTGCCGGCGTAATCGGCGATCGTGCGCGGCGCCTCGTTCGCCGAGCGTCCCGCCCAATCCGTGCGGAACGGACCCGGCTCGACGATCAGCACCTTGATGCCGAGCGGCGCCAGCTCATGCGACATCGATTCCGACATGCCTTCCACCGCGAACTTCGTCGCGTGATAGAAGCTCACGCCGGGGAACGCGATGATGCCGCCAATCGACGAGACATTCACGATGGTGCCGTGCTTCTGCTTGCGCATCTGCGGCAACACCGCGCGCGTCATGTCGACCAGGCCCCAGACGTTGATGTCCACCATCTTGCGCACTTCGTTCAGGTCGCTCTCTTCGAACGAACCGAAGTAACCGATGCCCGCGTTGTTCACGAGCACGTCGATGCGCCCGAACTTGTCCGTCGCCGCTGTTACCGCGGCCTGCACCTGCTCGGGCACGGTGACGTCGAGTTGGAGCACGAGCGCGAGGTCGCCGTATTGTTCGGTGAATGCTTCGAGCGTCTTCGGATTGCGCGCGGTAACGACAGTCGGATAGCCGAGCGCGAGGGTCTTTGCGGCAAGATCGCGGCCGAAGCCGGTCGAGCAGCCGGTAATGAACCAGATGGGTTGAGCAGCGGGTGTCGTCATGGGAAGCCTCTTCAGTTCAGTCAAGGGAATGAAAGCGTTCGGCGGGATGATGCGACGCAGGGCATGTTAGCAGGGGCTGCGTATTCCAGCGCAAATGGTCCGGATGGTTCACGTGACTCTGAAACATGCCGGGCAGCGCGATTCGCTGCATTGTTATAAGGTGCGAAGTTTCGCAGCATGCGCAAGAGCATGCGCGCTCGCAGTTCCTTTCGCTTCGCAAGGAGATTTGCACGATGGATTACGTGAAACTGGGTACGACCGGCCTCGACGTCTCGCGGCTCTGTCTCGGCTGCATGACCTATGGCGTGCCGGAACGCGGCACGCATCCGTGGTCGCTCGACGAGGAGAAGAGCCGTCCGCTCATCAAGGAAGCGCTGGACGCAGGCATCAACTTCTTCGACACCGCCAATGTCTATTCCGACGGTACATCTGAGGAAATCGTGGGACGCGCACTGCGCGACTTCACGAAGCGGGACGACATCGTGATTGCGTCGAAGGTGTTCAACCGCATGCGGCCCGGCCCGAATGGCGCGGGCTTGTCGCGCAAGGCCATTTTCAACGAGATCGACAACAGTCTGCGGCGCCTGGGTACCGATTATCTCGACCTGTATCAGATCCATCGCTGGGACTATGCGACGCCGATCGAGGAAACCCTTGAAGCGCTGCACGATGTCGTGAAGGCGGGCAAGGTGCGCTATATCGGCGCGTCGTCGATGTATGCGTGGCAGTTCAGCAAGGCGCTCCATACCTCACGCGCGAACGGCTGGACCGAGTTCAGGACCATGCAGAATCACCTGAACCTGCTCTATCGCGAGGAAGAGCGCGAGATGCTTCCGCTGTGCAAGGACCAGGGCATCGGCGTCCTGCCGTGGAGCCCGCTCGCACGCGGCCGTCTCACGCGTGACTGGGACACGACCAGCGCGCGTCAGGAAACAGACACCTTCGGCAGCACGCTGTACAAGACCGACGAAGCCGATCGCGCCGTAGTCGAAGCCGTGGCGGCGCTGGCTCAGAAGCGCGGCGTGCCGCGCGCGCAGGTGGCGCTGGCATGGGTCGCGCAGAAGGCGCCGGTGAGCGCGCCGATCATCGGCGCCTCGAAGCCCGGTCATATCGGCGATGCGGTCGCGGCCTTGTCGCTGAATCTCACCGCGGAAGAGATCGCTGCGCTGGAAGCGCCGTATGTGCCGCACGCAGTGTCGGGATTCAAATGATCCATGCGCGTTGAAACGAGACCGCGCGGCTCATAGCTGCGATTCGATCGGCAGCAGCCCGAGCATCCAGATACCCGCGCGTTTCAGCTTGGACACATCGGGCTCCGTTTCAAGCACGGTTGTCGTGCCGTCGGCGGCAGTGTCGATCCAGACCATCCGTTGCTGCCCGGCGCCGTCGTCCTGCAACTCGACGCGCCAGGCCAGGCGGTCGATCTGCTTGCCGATGCCGTCCGCCACTTCCGTAGCGGCCTGCGCACTCTCGCAATACACGCCGATTTCCGTATTCAGCTGCACGGAGCGCGGATCGAGATTCATCGAGCCGATGAAGATGCGCGTCCGGTCGAACACATAGGTCTTCGCGTGGAGTGAAGCCTTGGACGAACCGAATGTGCTCTGCTTTTGCATTTTGTCTTCATTATTCGATGTGACGGGCTTGAGTTCATAAAGCGTCACGCCGGCTTCGAGCATGTCGCGGCGATAGCGCTGATAGCCCGCATGCACCGCCGCCACATCCGTGGCCGCGAGCGAATTGGTGAGCACAGTGACGTGCACGCCGCGCGCGGTCATCGAACGCAGCCATTGCACGCCTTCGCTGCGCGGCACGAAATACGGCGACACGATCAGCACGTCCTTGCCAGGCTCGAAGTCCAGCGCCTTGAATTGCGACATCAGATGCCCTTCGCTGTCGCCGGGCGCGCGGGTGATCTTCGCGGGATCGTCATAGAGCAGCGTGGCCTTGCCCCAAGAGAAGGCTTCATCGTGTGCCTGAAGCACGTCGGCCATGCGCTGCCGGACTTGCGCGACATAAGGCGAATGACGTTCCGCCAGCAGATAGGCATCCAGTTTGTCGCGATAGCTCCGCAGCGCGTCGGGATCGGCGGGACGGCCCACGAGATGTTCGATGGGATAGGCCGCCGCCGAATTCCAGTAGAGATCGAATGCCTTCGACACGTCACGCACCACGGGTCCATGCACCAGCACATCGAGATCGCCGAACGACACCGTGCTGGATGCGCCGAAGTATTCATCGCCGATATTGCGGCCGCCGAGAATGGCCGCCTGGTTGTCGGCGATGAGCGCCTTGTTGTGCATGCGGCGATTCACGCGGAAGAATTCCATCGCTGAGCCGAGCTTCTTGAAGGTGCGGTTCGCCACCGGATTGAAGAGCCGCACCTGGATGTTCGGATGCGACGCGAGCGCGAGCAGGAAGCGGTCGTCGGCATTGGTGCCGAGGTCGTCGAGCAGGAGACGCACGCGCACGCCGCGATCCGCTGCCCGCATGATCGATGCCGCCATTTCGCGGCCGGTCAGGTCGTCGTGCCAGATGTAGTACTGCAGGTCGAGCGAACGTTCGGCGCGCTCGCTCAGGATCACACGGGCAATAAGCGCGTCCATGCCGTTGGGAAGCAGATGGAAGGCGTTGTCGCCCGGATGCGCTTGTTCGCTCGTCGAGAACGCCCGGCCCAGGGACGTGCCGGCGGTGTCGGTGAAGGCTTGCGTCTGCATGCGTCCCGCCTGCGGCGGCAGGCTGGCGCAAGCGCCCAGCAATAGCAGCGCCAGCGCAGCCAGCCATGCGCGCAGGCTCATCGCGGGCTCTCCGCCGCGCGATCATGCAGCGGCGCCGTACCGGCACGCCGCCTGCCTTCGCTGAGACGCGCGCGCACGAAGCCGATGTGTTCGCGCAGTACGTAGAGTGCATCGACATGGGCGAGCGGCATCTTGAGCGTGTTGAGCGACTCCTCGATGTAGTCGAGTTCGACGAGCAGCGTACGCCTTTCGTTTTCGTCGACGAGCTTCATCGCGCCGCGTTCCACCGCGATCAGCGCGCCGTAATAACGATAGATGCGCGAACGCACGCGCCAGCGATAGAGCCAGGGCACGATGCGCAGCGCCGGAAGGATCAGCACCGCGACCGGCAGCAGCAGCACGAGCGCGCGGTCCGCGACGTTCGCAAGCCAGAACGGCAGCGTGCGATACAGGAAGCTCTTGCCCGAGCGGTAGTAGCGGCTGGCATCCTCGCTGATCGGAAACTCGTGCGCGACGGCGCGTGGAAACTGCCCGGCGGGTTGCAGCAAGCTTGCCGTGCCGTGGACCTCCTGCGCGGCTTCGATGAGCAGATCGGACAGCGCGGGATGCAGGCTCGGCCGCGCGACCAGTTCGAGCATCGGGCTCACCAGATGCACGGTCTCGGGCGGAATGAGGCGGCCCAGGTCGAGTATGCCCGGCGGCAGTTCGATGTCGTCCAGATACGGGAAGAGGCGCGTATAGGCGCGCGCTTCCGTGAAGTTCATCACGGAGACGCCGGGCACGCGCAACAGTCGCAGCATGAGGTCGCGCGTGGCGGAGTCGCCGGAGAGCAGCACGGCGTCCGCTTCGTTGCTGACCAGTTGCGTGGCGGCCTCGAGGCCGTCAGTCGGGAGCAACTGCGTGCCGGCGCCCGGATAGATGCCGTTTGCTGCGAGCAGCTTGAGCGACAGCGTGCGCGTGCCGCTGCCTTCACGGCCGATGGCAATCCGCTTGCCCTCCAGTTGCGACAGCAGGCTTAGCCCCTTGCCGCGATAGAACACCACCAGCGGCACATACGACACGCTGCCGAGCGAGACCAGCTTCGACGCCTGTTCCTTCGTCGCGATGCCGCCTTGCACGAGCGCGAGATCGACATGCTGTTGCGGATCGAGCAGGCGGTCGAGGTTCTGCACGGAGCCGTCCGAAGGCAGTACGTTCAGCGTGATGCCGTTGCGCGCGAGGATGCCCGCGTATTGCTTCGAGATGACGTAGAACGAGCTGTCGGGCTGGCCCGCGCTCATGGTGATGGTGCGGGGCGGCGCGGGATCGACGAGCCAGTAGACCAGCGCGGAGATGATTGCAATGACCAGCACGACGGGGCCCGCGGTCCAGATGACGTCGTGCAGGACCCCTTTCACGTGATCGTCGGGCAGATGAGGGCGCTTCATGCGATGTCTCGTCATGAGCGCGTGCTCGTGGTTGCCTGGGCGTCGGGGAAGACATCGGGCATGGCGTGCCTCTGCCGGAAGCGGCGTTGATCCGCAGTGTAACGCCTCGTGCCGGCAAAGCGACAGGGCCGGCGCAAGGGCGTTCGAACCATGGGTTCGCGGCTGCCGGTCATGCCCAGTGCGCAGGCACCCACACCGCGCCGGCATAGTGGCCCGGAATCCAGATGGCACGGCGCGGCGCGACATAGATGACCTTGACCGGCGGCGGGGGCGGGGCTACAACCACCGTCTTGACCGGCGGTGGCGTCGTCACGACGACTGCGCGGGGCGGCGGGGGAGGCGTCGTCACGACCACGGTCGCCGGCGGCGGAGGCGGCGGCACGATCAAGGGCGCGGCAACCACGGCAGCCGACCCCGTGACGACAGCCGCGCTCGTCGTGGTGACCGTGCCGCCGCCCGATACCGTCGTGACATGCGCGCCGTTCGTAGCGGTCGCGCTGCCCGACGTGACCACGACGCCCGGCGCCACGCTCGTCGCGCTGCCCGCATGCGTGACGGTGCCGCCGCTGGCCGTATTGACCGTTCCGGAGCGGTTGCAGGCATAGCCCGCGCATTGGGTCGATGCCGTATGTGTCGACGTGTTGCCGTTCGGACCCGTCACCGAGCCCGACGAGTTGTATTGGCCCGGCGCGGTGCGCGTGACGGTATCGGTGCCGGTCGCGGTCTTGCCATTCGGGCCGGTCGCGCTGCCGGTGTGCGTGCAGCTGCCGCCGGCGCAGCTCGTGTCGCCGGCATGCTGGACGGAGCGGCCGTTCGGGCCGTATGCAGTGCCCGTGTTGCTGAACTGTCCCGGCGCGGTGCGTGTCACCGTGCCTGAGTTGGTGGCCGTGCGGCCCCAGGGATTTTCGACGCCGCCCGCATGCGAGCAGCTGCCGCCGCCGCAGGAACCGACATGCGCGCCCTGATACTCGCCGCGCCCGGTATAGGCGGTTCCGCCGCGTGCCCAGCCCGCGAAAGCGGAGCCGCTGCACAGCGCGAGCGCTGCGGCGGTGGCGGCAACGAGCAGGGTATGCATGCCGCGCTTCTGAAGACTTCTGTTTGATGCGAAAGTCGAACGGGTATTCACGGGATGTTCCTCTCGGTTGCCTGAGCCACGTTGTGCTTCGTGTGGCGACGGAACGGACTATAGAGGCAGCCTCGTCGAAAGTCCCGCGATGACTTGTTTCACGCGATGTCATCGGTCGCAGCGGCCCGCCGCAAGGCGTCCCGACACGATTTCGCGGCTTGCGTCACACTAGCGGCTGCCGCGGATCCGCGCATTCGTCACAACAAAATCGAAGGCTTCATCATGTCCAGTTCTTCACGCATCAAGGTCGCGGTGCTCGACGATTATCAGAACCTCGCCCGGTCGATGGCCGACTGGTCCGCGCTCGAACCGCGCGCCGACATCACCGTCTTCAACGATCACATTGCCGAACGCGAGGCGCTGCTCGAACGACTGCAACCGTTCGATGTGATCTGCGCCATGCGCGAACGCACGCCGTTCCCGCGCGACATCATCGAGCATCTGCCTAACCTCAAGCTGATCGCATCCACCGGCTCGGCCAACGCATCGATCGATCTGGAAGCCGCGGCGAAACGCGGCGTTGAAGTGCGGCATACGGGCTATTCGTCCACGCCGACGATCGAGTTCACCTGGGCGCTGATCCTCGCCATGGTGCGCGACATTTCCGGCGAGAACCGCTCGCTGAAAGAGGGCGGGTGGCAGATCGGTCTCGGCACCGAGCTTGCCGGCAAGACGCTCGGGCTGCTCGGGCTAGGACGTGTAGGGTCCGCGGTCGGCGTGATCGGCCGCGCGTTTCGCATGAACGTGATCGCGTGGAGCCAGAATCTCACCGCCGAACGCGCGGCGGAGAAGGGTATCGAACGCGTCGACAAGGACACGCTCTTCAAGACCTCGGACGTGCTCTCGGTTCATGTGCGCCTGAGCGAACGGACGCACCATCTCGTCGGCGCGGCGGAGCTCGGTCAGATGAAGCCGACCAGCCGGATCGTCAATACATCGCGTGGGCCGATCATCGACAATGCGGCGCTGATCGATGCGCTGAAGTCGAAGCGTCTGGCGGGCGCGGCCATCGACGTGTACGACCAGGAGCCGCTCGCCGCAGACGATCCGCTGCGCTCGCTGCCCAACCTGCTCGCGACGCCGCATATCGGTTATGTGTCGGAGGAGCTGTATCGCACGTTCTATGGCGATACGGTGCGCAATATCGTCGAATGGCTCGATGCCCGCAAGGACTGAATGCCACGCCTATTGGCCCTGTGAAGGCGGTTGCGGATTGTTCGCGGGATTCGTGTCGTACTTGCGGATCTCCGTGATCGCCTCGCTTGCTAGCGCGTGGAGATCCGCTTCCAGTGCATCGGCCAGGGCCTGCTCATAGACCTCGTCGCCGTTCACGTAGAAGGTGAACGCTTCGAGGTACTTCGCCTTCTTCGCGGGATTTTCGATGGTGTCGCGCGTCCATCGATACAACGGATAGCCATCGACGCCATCCCGCTCCGCCTGCGCCACATAGTCCGCGAAGGCGTCGTACTGGCAGATCAACGTCGCGTGATGTTTCGCGAGCTGGGCGCCGAGCGGCGCAAGCTTGCCGTCGAACCGATCCTGACGCGCCATCGCGGCGCATTCAGGCGTGAGCCTGATACGAACCTGAAACAGCAAGCTTGAGTTCATGACGTCCTTTCAGTATTGAAAGCAATGGAAGCGCTCGCGTGCGCGCGCTGCAACTCTTGCACTACACTCCCGAAGCATCGCGAAGCACGCCAGCCCACGCCAGCCATCACCGTCTCTTCATTGCAGTTCTTCATTGCAGGCGACGAACAGGAGGAGGGTAACAATGAGTCTTCGGCATTCGATGTACTGCCCATGTTGCGATACTCATCCGGCTGGCGCAAGCCGCCGCCGTTTTCTTGCGCTGGCGGGTCAGGGCGCCGCGGCGCTCGCGCTGTTCCCGCATCTCGCGTACGCCGATAACGACGTGCCGTCGATTCCCTACGACTCCGTGCCCGATCCCGTGCGCTTGCCGCGCGACATGTACTTCGGCGAATGCTCGGGCGTCGCGGTCAATTCGGCGGGTCATGTGTTCGTGCTGTCGCGCGGCAACAGCACCGGGCCGGCCTATGGCGCGGCGGCCGCGCAATTGCTGGAGTTCGACCGCAATGGACGCTTCGTGCGCGAGATCGGTCATCGTCTCTATGCGTGGTCGTTCGCGCACACCGTGAAGGTGGACCGGCAGGACAACGTCTGGGTCACGGACAAGGGCTCGGACATGATCATCAAGTTCACGCCGGAAGGGCGTGTGGCGATGGTCTTCGGCCGCAAGCAGGAAGCCGCGGATGAAGAGACCGCGCCGCTCAAGCATCCGAACCCGCCCTTGCCTTCGGAGCCGGGACGCTTCCGCCAGGTCACGGACGTCGCATGGGATACCTCGGGCAACACCTACATCAGCGATGGCTACATCAATTCGCGCGTGGCGAAAGTGGATCGCGACGGCAACTGGCTCAAGTCATGGGGCGACCGCGGCACGGGACCGGGGCAGTTTCATACGCCGCACAGCATTGCCGTCGATGCGAACAACATGGTCTATGTCGCGGACCGCAGCAATCGCCGCATCCAGGTCTTCGACGGCGAAGGCAACTTCCAGCGGCAGTTCACCATCGACGTGCCGGTGCCGCCGGATGCGCGTCCGGCCATCGGCAACATGCCCGATGAGGCGGCGCTTGCAGCAGGCACCTTCGCGCCGGGATCGCCTTGGGCCATCTGCATCTCGCCGGGTCCGAATCAGGTGCTCTATTCCGCCGATGCGTTCCCCGGCCGCATCTACAAGCTGTCGCTCGACGGCAAGCTGCTCGGCGTGCTCGGCCGCTCCGGCAAGCAGCTCAAGCAGTTCGGCTGGATTCACGAGATGGCATGTCCTGCCGAGAACACGTTGTTCGTTGCCGAGTTGCTCAACTGGCGCGTGCAGAAGCTGGTGCTGCATGCGTGATCATGGACCGCTGCGTCGCCTGGAGCCCATCGACATGATGGGCCTGGGCTGTGCGTCGCGCCGTTCTTCGCGCCATGCCCGCAGCGTGTCGAGGGCCACCGAGTTGCGCACGTAGCGATGCCAGACGAAGGCGAGATCGAAGATCAGGATGGCGAGCCACCACGCATAGAGGAAGAACAGGCCGCCGAGCACGACGGGCCACAGTGGCTTGCCCGCCAGATCGCCCCATAGCCTCACGCCGACGATGAGCACCATCATCAGCGTGCCCAGCGCGACGAGCATGCGCCGTCCCCAATGCGGTTTGCGCGGCGCTATCCAGCCGCTGAGCGCGCAGACCAGTCCGGCCAGCACGAAGACCGCTTTGCCGACGAGTGGATCCGCGACATCGCGATGCAGGATGTCAGCGAACGGGCTTGCAAGGAACGCGGCGACGCCGCTCACCAGCACGAACCAGAAGAGGAGCGCGCCGGCCGCGAATGCGGCGAGGGCGACGATGCGCCATCGCAGCCATGCGCCCGTGCGATGCGTGCCGCGTGCCTTCACGAGCCGTGGGATGCGCGCGGCGATCGTGGTGCCCATCAGCAGGCAGGCGAGGGCGAATACCGAGCGTGTGAGATAAATGAACTCGGGCGCCGTGCTGGCGGAACCCGCGCCCGAATCCGATGATGCCGTGACGGCCTTGTAGATGAAGAACACCGCCAGAAGATGCAGGGCGAAGCTGAGCAGATAGGGAATCGCCGTGCTGACGAAGCCGCGTGCGCGCCTGTCTCCCGGAGGAGTTGCTGTCTTCTCGCCGAGCACGACGTTGTCGATGAAGTGGCCGAAGACTTCGGAGTCGGTCCAGTAATCGGTATGCGCCTTGCCGGGCAGCCAATAGCGCGAGAAGCCGATGTCGTCGGCGTGTTCGTCGAACTCGAATGCGCGGCAGCCGCGGTGATCCAGGAACGCGCGCGCCGTGTCGAGCGCGAAGCCGACGGGATCTCCGTAATCGTAATAGTTGCGCCACTTGATCGGCGCCGGCAGCGTGAGCGCTCCGCCCGGACGGTCGACCTGCGTGACCGTATCGCCCTGTACTTCGCTTCTCAGCTGCATGCCTTCCCATAGCTTGGGCCAGAGCAGGATGTGCTTGTCGATGGGCGAACCGATGGTCATGAAGCCGCGCAGGCTCTGCACCCAGTCGGTGCTGATGACCTGCTTGCCGTCCTTCGGGTCCGCCACGGTGGGCATGGACAGCGCCTGCAGGATGCCGAGAAAGCTGATGACGGTGCCTTCGCTGTGCGCGACGACATAGACCTCGGGCGCGCATTGGCAACGCTCGGTGGCGAGCGCAACGAGTCGTTCCATCACGCGATGAAAACGGAAGACGATGGTGTCGCGATGCTGCTTGAAATCCGCGACGAGCTGCACGTCGCCGACGTAGTCGCGCAGCATCGGCGCGAGATCGAACTTGAAGATGCCTGCTTTCTCCGCGACGGCAAGCAGGCTCTGCATGACTGCGACGGTCTCGACGATCTCTTCCACCACGCCCGCGGCCAGCGAGAAGTCGGCAGGCTCGAGCTTGCGTTCTTCGACGTTGAGCATGTAGGCCGCCTGCGCGCGGCTGACGATGGAAAGGCCCCAGGCCTTGCTCTCCTCGAGCGTGTCGTCCTGCTTGACCACTTCGCGCGGGATGTCGGCCCAATAGACCTCGGCGAAGCCCAGCGCCGAGTAGAAGTCGCGCTGCGCCGGCGTGTAGGGGCTGGTCGCCGGAAGATCGAGCTGGCGCACGTCCACTTCGCCGACTCCGGCGATATCGAAGTAGCCGAGGGGCATGACGGGCAGCGGCGGATCGTAGCGCGCACCGAACTGGCTGGCGACCGAGCGCACCGTGTCGCTGTGCAACTGGTTGCCGATGCCGTGAATCGCGACCACGATCTTCTGCACGCGTGGTGCGATGGGCATTTCAGCCGCAGATTCAGTAGGGGGTGAGCCAGACCATGCGTTCCCAGAGCCGGCTTGTGCGTCGAGGGATGAGGCGTTCATGTGCGTCTCCCGATGGCGTTGCGTCAGCGCTTCTTGGTGTCCCTGCGTGGTATGGCATGAATGGGCCGGTCTGGTGGGTCGCCCGCATGCCCGGCCGCGTTCGCGATGCTCGAAGGAGATTAGTTCATTTTCAATGACAAGGGGACGACTTTGGGCGTGGGGCATTCGCGGGCTGACGCGGCGCCTTGGCATTTTGCGTGCGTAATGCTGCATGCAAGATTCAACCGCCGCGCGACTGTCCCGTGGCGATCGCCACGCCGTTCCACAGATGCATTGCCGCGTAGGCGCGCCATGGCCGCCAGCGTTCCGTGCGAGCGCGTTGCTGCGCGGGTTTGACGAGCGACGGATCCCGTCTGGCGATGGCCTGCATGAGCACGAGGTCGGCGTCGGGCCAGGCATCGGGATCACGCAACGCGCGCATCGCGACATAGCCGACCGTCCAGGGTCCGATGCCGGGCATCGCGAGAAGATCGCGCTGCAGTTGGGCGGTATCGGCGCCGGGTGTGTCGAGCGGCAGCGCGCCGGAAGCAACGGCCTGGGCGAAGTGCTGCACGGCCTGGACGCGCTTCGTCGGCATGCCGATCTTGTCGAGATCCGCTGCGGCGAGTTCGGCCGGCGTCGGAAAGCGCCACGCGGTACCCTCGTGCGGGTGCCCTTCGATAGGCCTGCCCGCACGCTGGACGATGCGATTCATGATGGTCGAAGCGCCTTTCACGCTCACCTGCTGTCCGACGATGGTGCGCACCACCAATTCGAAGCCCGACCATGCGCCCGGCACGCGCAGGCCCGGCGCGGCTTCGACGAGCGGCGCCAGGATCGGATCGGCGGACAGGCAGCGAGCGATCTCGCGCGGGTCGGCGTGCAGGTCGAACATGCGGGATAGCGGCGTCGCGAGTTCCTGCGCATGGCGCGCCGCGGCGCCTTCCACTGTCACGACCAGACGATGTTTGCGTGCATGCGGCCGGACTTCGATCGTACCGTCGTCGCCGCGCCATTCGATCGCCCGCCGATAGACGCCGTCATCGACCGATTCCACCCCCGCCGACGCCCGCCCGCCGATGAAGCCCAACATGCGGGTCCAGTCGAACGGACGCCTGAAGGGCAGTTCGAGCGAGGCGCTCGGTGCGTCAATGGTTGAATGCATTCTGAATGCAGGATGCCGGATGGTCGAATGAACGCCGATCTTAACCCCTTCGGCCAGGCTGACCGGGCTGCACGGGAAGCGGATGAAGCAGCGGCGCACTCATTCCCTGCTAAGTCTCGGCGATGACAATGCTTCTCACAGGCAGCACAACCCGCAGCCCGATCCAGCCAACGCAAGATAAAGGAGCTTGTCATGAACGCCTTCTCGATCAGCATCGCCGCCATCCTCTTGACCGCCGCCCTTGCCGCCCTTGCCGCCGTAGCGCCCGTCTCGCACTATGCGCAGCACGAAATCGCCGCGCTGCGCGCGCACGAAGCCAACACCCGCGCCCTGGTGCAGCCGGGTGCGGGAAGCGGTCTTCAGGCCTGAGAGGGCAGGTGATATAGCGAAGGTGCGTTACGGGCGGCGCGCAAGCTGCAGGGTTTGCGCGTTCACGAGCTGTTTGAACTCCGCATCCTGGGACAGCAGCTGGCGCGCACTCATGATCAGTTGCGGGCGGCGGTCCCACTGATCGGAACGCACGATGCAGCGCGACAGGACATCGGTATAGATGGGACGCATCCCTTCCCGGTCATGGCCGGCGGTGAGATGGGCGAGGCGGAATTTCTCGTCGCGCGTGAGACTGCGGCTGAGGCAGTCGACAGTCTGCCGGTCCATTGCGGCTTGCGCCGCTTCGAAATCCGGCGATCGGTAGGTAGCGAAAGCTGTGACGGCAAGCACCGCGCCGAGCGCAATGCACGCAGCTCGAAATCTGGTCAAGTTGATCCCCGATGGAAGGCTCTGACGGCCAATCGGGTCGTATCCTACCTTACATCTGACGTTATGGTGCGGACGCTACATTACTTCGTGTGGTCTGACGCGCGTTAGTCTCCAGCCGACTTTCTTTTCCTTGCCGCCGGCGCCTTCACTGTCGTCAGCGTGCGTTCGGCCAGCACCGCGTCGCGCTTGGAAAGCAGGTGCCGGCGCAGGATCTCGCCCATGCGCTTGCTGTCGCGCGTCTCGAGCGCCTCGATCATGTCTTCATGATCGTGAATGGCGCTGTCCCACTTGGGCGTCTGGAAATTCGAGCGAAAGCGCAGCGCCATCAGGCGACGGTTGATCGATACGTAGGTCTGGCGCAAGGCCGTATTGCGCGCGGCTTCGTTGATCCTGTCGTGGATGGCCTGATTGCGGCTGTAATAGCCGGAGAGGTTGTTCTGCGCGCGGCAGGCGAGCATTGCATAGTGCAGCGCCTTGATTTCCGCGATTTCGAGCGGCGTGATGCGCTCGCACGCCAGTTCGCCTGAAAACGCCTCGAGCCCGCTCATCAATTCGAACATCTCGCGAATTTCCAGCTCGCTCATTTGCGATACCGACGCGCCGCGATTCGGCGAGATATCGATAAGGCCTTCGGCCGCCAGCACCTTGAGCGCCTCGCGCAAGGGGGTGCGCGAAATCCCCAGCGTCTCGCAAAGCTTGCGTTCATTGAGCTTGACGCCAGGCGCGAGCAAGCCTTCGACGATGAAGCCGCGCAAGTGATCGACAACGGTGTCGTGCAGGCGCAGACGCTCGACCCTGGGCAGCGACTGGGCGAGATGGGATGACGGTAAATCGGGATTTTGCATTCAATACCTCGAGTTTCTTTTGCGGCAATTTTAACCCAGCCCTAACGGAAAAAACCGCCAGCGGGTTATCCCTAGGCCGTTCGGCCTATGTTTTCCTTTACCCCGGCAAGTCACCGCGTTATTGTATTTTGCATGCAAAATCACATTTAAGGACGCGA
Source organism: Caballeronia sp. LZ043 (assembly GCF_031451075.1). NCBI lineage: Bacteria > Pseudomonadati > Pseudomonadota > Betaproteobacteria > Burkholderiales > Burkholderiaceae > Caballeronia > Caballeronia sp. LZ043. Next base: position 499,460 of record NZ_JARUXT010000003.1, read on the forward strand.
TTTCATGCTCAAGCTCGACTTCCATCCCGCCGGCCGTCACTTCCTTCAGATTCCCGGACCGAGCCCGGTGCCCGACCGGATCCTGCGGGCGATGAGTTATCCGACCATCGATCATCGCGGTCCGGAGTTCGGCGCGCTGGGGCTGAAGGTGCTGGAGGGCATCCGGAAAATCTTCAAGACGGACCAGCCCGTGGTGATCTATCCGGCGTCGGGGACGGGAGCATGGGAAGCGGCGCTTTGCAACACGCTGAGCCCGGGCGACACGGTGCTGATGTATGAGACCGGCCACTTCGCGACGCTGTGGAAGAAGATGGCCGAGAACCTCGGGCTCAAGCCGGAGTTTCTCGGTTTGCCGGGTATCGAAGGCTGGCGGCGTGGCGTGCAGGCGGACCAGATCGAAAAGCGTCTGCGCGAGGACACGCAGCATGCGATCAAGGCGGTCTGCGTCGTCCACAACGAAACCTCGACCGGGGTGACCTCCGACATTGCCGCGGTTCGCCGTGCCATCGATGCCGCCGCGCATCCCGCATTATTCATGGTGGATACCATTTCCGGGCTGGCCTCGGCGGATTATCGGCATGACGAGTGGGGCGTCGACGTGACTGTTTCCGGCTCGCAGAAGGGGCTCATGCTGCCGCCGGGAATCAGCTTCAACGCGGTGTCGCGGAAGGCGCGCGAGGCAGCGAAGCGCGCGACGCTGCCGCGCGCGTTCTGGGACTGGACCGACATCATCGAGATGAACCAGCAGGGCTACTGGCCCTATACGCCGAATACAAACCTGCTTTACGGGTTGTCCGAGGCGCTCGACATGATTTTCGACGAAGGGCTGGATCAGGTCTTCGCCCGGCATCAGCGGCTGGCGGCCGCCTGTCGTTCGGCGGTCACGGCTTGGGGGCTCGAGATCCAGTGCGCGGATCCCGCGGTCTATTCGCCAGTGCTGACCGGCGTGATGACGCCCGAGGGCGTCGATGCCGATGCCGTGCGCAAACTCATCTACGAACACTTTGATCTTTCGCTGGGGACGGGCCTGGGCAAGGTGAAGGGCGGCATGTTCCGCATCGGGCATCTGGGCGACTGCAACGATCTCACGCTGATGGCCGCGCTCACCGGCTGCGAAATGGGCCTCAAGCTGGCGGGCGTCGCGCTGAAGGGCAGCGGCGTAACGGCCGCGATGGACTATCTGACGAGCCACGTCGCGAAGCCAGCGTTCAAGGCGGCTGCATGAGCGCCGCATTCGACGCCCACGCGCTCGCCCGGCTTTTCGTGGAAACGCGCGCGCATCGCGCGCAGCTGGATTCGCTCCCGGCGGGCTTGCGTCCCGGTCATTCCGACGAAGCCTGCGCCGCGCAGGATGCCACGTTGCGCGCGCTGGATGCGGCCATCGGCGGATGGAAGGTGGGCGCCAAGTCGGCGGACGGACCCATTCAGGGCGCGCCGCTTCCTGCCAGCGGCGTGCAGCCGTCCGGTGCGCGCCTTGCGATGTCCGCGTTCGGCCGGGCAGGTCTCGAACTCGAAGTGGCCTTCAGGCTTGGACGGCGTTTCGAGCCTGGCAGCGGGCCGTATGCAGAAGAGGAGATCCTCGCGTCGATCGAGTCGGTGCACGCCGCGATCGAGATCGTTGCGAGCCGCTTCGCCGCATGGCCCGATGTGGACAAGCTCTGGCAACTCGCGGATCTGCAGAACCACGGCGCGCTGATCGTGGGCGACGGCGTCCCGTACGACGCTTCCTATCCATTCGTCGCGCCGGTCATGACGTTCGAATACGACGGCGCCCCCCTGTTCGACGACACGCCCGCCAACCCGGCGGGCGATCCGCGCAGATTGCTGGCGTGGACGGTGAATCACTGCGTGTCGCGCGGACATGCGCTCGAACGCGGCACGGTGCTGACGGCGGGCTCGTACACCGGCATGGCCTTCCCGAAGGCGCCCGGCACGGCGCTGGGCAGGATCGAAGGTCTGCCGCCCGTCGAATTGCATTTCGCATAACGCATTCAGCATTCAGACAGCGACAATGCTCAACTCTCCGACCGACCGGCTCGTCAAACCCATCCATCTGATGCCCGCTTCGGCGCGCGCTCGTCCGGGGTCGTCGCCGACGCCCTTGCAGGCGCGCCTCCAGCGCGAACTGAAGGGCGACGTGCTGTTCGATCCGGCGTCGCGCGGACGTTATGCGACCGATGCGTCGATCTACCAGATCATGCCGCTCGGCGTCGCCGTGCCGAGGGATCAGGCGGACCTGCGTCTGGCGTTGCAGATTGCCGCGGATCAGGGCGCGAGCGTGCTTGCGCGCGGCGCGGGTACGAGCCAGTGCGGGCAGACGGTGGGCGAGGCGCTCGTCATCGATACGACGAAGTGGCTCAACAACATCGTTCACTTCGACAAGGAGGCGCGCACCGTCACAGTCGAGCCGGGTGTCGTGCTGGATCATCTCAATGCGTGGCTGAAGCCGCACGGGCTGTGGTTTCCGGTGGATGTATCGACGAGCGCGCAATGCACGATTGGCGGGATGGCGGGCAACAACTCGTGCGGGTCCCGGTCGATGGAATACGGGATCATGGTGCACAATGTCGACGCCATCGATGCGATCCTCGCCAACGGCCATGAAACGCGCTTCGGCAAGCTCGCGGACATGCCGCAGGAAGCGCGTAGCCGGGATCTCGTCGAGGCCGTGCGCGGCATTGCGCTGCGCGAACGCGCTGAACTGCGTGAACGCATCCCGAAGGTGTTGCGGCGCGTGGCCGGCTACAACCTCGATCTGTTCGACTGCCAGAGCCCGCTGCCCTTCAACGATGACGGCCAGCCCAACCTGGCCAATCTGCTCGTGGGTTCGGAGGGCACGCTCGCGTTCAGCCGGCAGTTGACGTTGAAGCTTGCGCCGTTGCCTGCGCACAAGACCTTGGGCGTGGTGAACTTCCCGACCTTCTGGGCGGCGATGGACATGACGCAGCACATCGTCAAGCTCGGCCCGGTTGCGGTGGAGCTGGTGGACCGCACGATGATCGACCTGGCTATGTCGAATCCCGCTTTCCGTCCGGTGATCGGCAAGGCGCTGACTGGCAATCCCGAGGCGATATTGCTCGTCGAATTCGCAGGCGCCGAGCGCGATGAGCAAGTGACCAAGCTGGCCCGTCTCGTCGAACTGATGAGCGATCTCGGCCTGCCGGGTTCCGTCGTCGAAATGCCCGAAGCGGGCCCGCAAAAGGCGCTTTGGGAAGTCCGCAAGGCCGGGCTGAACATCATGATGAGCATGAAGGGCGACGGCAAGCCGGTGTCCTTCATCGAAGACTGCGCGGTGCCGCTCGAACATCTCGCCGACTATACGGCGCGGCTGACGGAAGTGTTCCGCAAGCACGGCACGGAAGGTACGTGGTACGCGCATGCGAGCGTCGGCACGCTGCATGTGCGGCCGATCCTCGACATGCGCCGCGACGGCGCCGGCAAGATGCGCGCGATCGCGGAAGAAGCCGCGGCCATGGTGCGTGAATACAAGGGCGCGTATTCGGGCGAACACGGCGACGGGCTGTGTCGCGGCGAATGGGTGGCCTGGCAATACGGTCCGCGCATCAACGAAGCGTTTCGCGACATCAAGCAATTGTTCGATCCGGAGAACCGGCTGAGCCCGGACCGGATCGTGGCGCCGCCAAAGATGGACGATGTCGCGAATTTCCGCTTTCCGCCTTCGTATCGCGAGTGTGCGGTCGAACCGTTGCTCGACTGGTCGGCGTGGAATGTCACGCGCGATCCGCTGACGGGCGACGAAGGCGCACCGGGTTCCGGCGGCGATCGTTCCGGCGGTCTCGCGAAAGCGCTCGAAATGTGCAACAACAACGGCCATTGCCGCAAGTTCGACGCAGGCACGATGTGTCCGAGCTATCGCATCACGAAGGACGAGCAGCATGTCACGCGCGGCCGCGCCAATACGCTGCGTCTGGCGCTATCGGGGCAACTCGGCGAGGCCGGCCTGGCCAGCCAGGATGTCAAGGAAGTGCTCGACCTGTGCGTGTCATGCAAGGGCTGCAAGCGCGATTGTCCGACGGGTGTCGACATGGCGCGCATCAAGATCGAGGCGCGCGCGGCCTGGACGAAGCGGCATGGCTTGCGGCTGCGTGAAAGAATGATCGCGTATCTGCCGCGCTATGCGCCTCTTGCAAGCCGCATGCCGGCGCTTGCCAACGGGCTCGAGGCCAACATGCCGGGCGCGGCGCGCTGGCTGAAGACGAAGCTGGGCCTTGCGCCGCAGCGTGGCCTGCCGCGTTTCAGCACGCCGTTTCTCGGCGATGCAGCCGCAAAACAAGTTGCGTCCGCAACCAAAGAGGTCCTGCTGTTCGTCGATACGTTCAACAACTATATCGAGCCTGAGAACGCCCGCGCTGCGCAGCGGGTGCTCGAAGCGGCGGGCTACGCCGTGCATCTGAACGTGAAGGCGGGTGAGCGGCCGTTGTGTTGCGGCCGCACGTTCCTGTCGGCGGGACTCGTCGACGAGGCGAAGGCCGAGGCGCGCCGTACGCTCGATGTATTGCTGCCGTTTGCCGAGCGCGGCGTGGCCATCGTCGGACTCGAGCCGTCGTGCCTGCTCTCGTTACGCGACGAATTCCTCGGCTACGGCTATGGCGAAGCGGCGCGCAGGCTTTCGGAGCACTCGTTCCTGTTCGAGGAATTCCTGGTGCGCGAAAAAGCGCAAGGGCGATTGCATCTTGAATTCAATATGCTGGATGCAAAGAAGGCGCTGCTGCACGGACATTGCCATCAGAAGGCTTTCGACGCCGTGCGTCCGATCGAACAAGTGCTGGGCTGGATTCCGGGCCTTAGCGTGAAAACGATCGAATCGTCGTGCTGCGGCATGGCCGGAAGCTTTGGCTACGAGGCGGAACATCATGCGGCGTCGCAAGCGATGGCGGAGTTGTCGCTCCTGCCGGCGGTGCGCGAAGCCGGCGACGCGCTGATCGTGGCGGACGGGACGAGTTGCAGGCATCAGATCGCGGAGGGCGCACAAAGAGACGCACTGCACGTGGCGCGCGTCCTTGCCATGGCATTGCATACACGGGCAACGGATTCAAGAGACTGAATACCGCTTCATCCATCGACGCACACATCGAGCACACAAGCGGGCCGTAATGAGCCGCGAAGGAGACGAGACATGACATCACCGCGCAAGCCCCGCATCCGCAAGCTGCGTCGCCGCATGCAATAGCCGCCTTAGGCCGGCTGCCAGCAATCTCATTCGACGTACCCAAAGGAAGTCCCGCATGACGTGATGACCGGAGCCCGGCCTGCGCAGGGCGCCGTGTTCACGCACGCGGCTACACAAGGAGACGATGATGTTCCGTCGAGCCACGACGCGCGTGCTGCTGCTGCTATGCGCGATGTATTTCATCACCTATATCGACCGCGTGAATGTCAGCACGGCGGCCAGCCAGTTCGGGGCTGAACTGGGTCTTTCGCATACGCAGGTCGGCTTTGTGTTTTCGGCCTTCGCGTACCCGTATCTCGTGTTCCAGATCATCGGCGGCTGGGTCGGGGACCGCTTCGGGCCGCGCCGCACCCTGACGCTGTGCGCGATCATCTGGGCCGGCGCCACCGTGCTGACCGGCCTCGCGGGCGGCTTCGCGTCGCTCATCGTGGCGCGAGTGCTGCTGGGCCTGGGCGAAGGCGCGACCTTCCCGACGGCGACGCGCGCGATGTCCAACTGGATGCCGGCCGATCAGCGCGGCTTTGCGCAAGGGACTACGCATGCCGCATCACGCATCGGCAATGCGGTTGCGCCGCCGCTCATCGTGTGGCTGATGGTGGCGACGAGCTGGCGCGGCGCGTTCCTGGTCACGGGTGTCATCAGTTTTGCGTGGGCCATCGCCTGGGTGTTCTATTTCCGCGACAACCCGCGCGACCATCCGCGCATCACGGAAACCGAATGCGCCACCCTCGCCACGTATTCCGGCGTGAAGGAGCGCGCGCCCGTGCCGTGGCGTACGCTGCTGGGCCGCATGGCGCCGGTGACCGCCGTGTACTTCTGCTACGGCTGGGTGCTCTGGCTGTTCCTTGGCTGGATTCCGCAATACTTCCTGCACAGTTATCACATGCAGCTTGGCAAGTCCGCGCTGTTCGCGTCGGGTGTGTTCTTCGCGGGCGTGCTTGGCGACTGGCTCGGCGGCTCGGTCACGGATCGCATCCTGCGCAAGAGCGGTAACGTGCGCCTCGCCCGCAACGTGATGGTCGGCGTGTGCATGTTCCTCACGCTGCTGTCGCTTGCACCGATCATGTTCGTTTCCAACATTTCGATCACACTCGCCGCCGTCTGTCTGTCCGCGGGCTTCTTCTTCAACGAGATGACGATTGGCCCGATGTGGTCCGTGCCGATGGATATTGCCCCCAAGCATTCCGGTACGGCGGCCGGCATCATGAATTCAGGTTCGGCGCTGGCGGCGATCATCAGTCCGGTGGTGGGCGGCTGGCTGATCGACCGTACCGGCAACTGGAACCTGCCGTTCACGGTTTCAATGATCCTGATGGCGGCGGGCATCATCCTGTCGTTCATGATGCGGCCCGACCGGGTGCTGGAGGTGCAAACGGAAGGGCAGGATGCAGCGCACGCGCGCAAGTTCGTCTAGTTGGGTGAATGCCGCGGTTCAATGCGTTTTGCATGCATTGGACCGCGGCAAATGGAGCCTTCTTGCAGCGTTCAGACCGAGGCCGCGCAACCCGTAAACACCCGCAACGAAAAAGCTGGAATTTTGCGTAATGCATTCATCATGCCGCATGCAGCGATATGATCGGAAACTGACTTGACATTGACTACCGCCATCGCCATGACGCTTGCGCCTCCACCCGCCGCCCGATCTGGCGATCCGCTCACCTCGGTTGCCACGCCGTCGCTCCTGCTCGACCTCGAAGCCTTCGAGGCCAACCTCGCCGCGATGGCGGCATTCGCCGCTCATCAGGGCGTCGCGCTGCGCCCGCATGCAAAGGCGCACAAGTCCAGCGAAATCGCGAAGCGGCAGATCGAGGCCGGTGCGGTGGGCGTGTGCTGTCAGAAGCTCTCGGAGGCGTATCCGTTCGCGGCAGCGGGTATTCGGAGCATTCATGTCAGCAACGAGTTCGTCGGCGCCGACAAACTGGCGATGGCCGTCGAACTTGCATCGCACGTGCGGCTCTCCGTGTGCGTCGATGCGCTGCCGCAGGTGCAGGCCCTTGGACGTGCAGCGGCGGAGGCCGGCGTCAAGATCGACGTGCTGCCCGAAGTCGATGCAGGACAGCATCGCTGCGGCGTCACCGGTGAGGACGCCTTGCTCGAACTCGTGGACGCCATCGCGGCGCAGCATGCCCTGCGCTTCGCCGGCATCCAGGCGTATCACGGCGGCATACAGCATGTCGTCGACTGGAATGCCCGCAAGACCGCCGCTGGCCACGCGGCCGATATCGCCGCGGGCTACGTCCGGGCGCTGGACGCGCGCGGCGTGCGCTGCGGCGTCGTGACGGGCGGCGGCACCGGTACGGTCGAATTCGATGCTACGAGCGGCGTGTTCACCGAATTGCAGCCGGGCTCATACCTTTTCATGGACGGCGACTACGGCGGCATCGGCTGGGACGGGGCATTGCACTGGCGCCATAGTCTGTTCGTGCTTTCGACCGTCATGAGCGCGACCCGTCCAGGCATGGCCGTGTGCGACGTCGGCTTGAAAGGGCTTGCGGTGGATTCAGGCTTGCCGCGCAGCGCCCACTGGCTCGACGGCCGCAGCGCGCCCGTGTTGAATTACGTTGCCGCGAACGATGAACACGGCATGCTGCATGCAAAAGACCATCCCGAGAACGATTTCGGAGCGCTCGTCGGGGAACGTCTTCTGTTGCCGCCGGGTCATTGCGATCCGAGCGTCAATCTCTACGATGAGTACGTCTGCTATCGCGGTGGGCGCGTCGTCGACATCTGGCCCATCGACGCACGCGGCCTCTCACGCTAGCTCCGCGTCACTTGGGCGGATAGAGCGTGCTGATCAGCGCATCGAGATCGGCGACGATGAGACCGATGACGAATTGCGCCGCTTCCTGTGCTCCGTGAGTCGGCGCCTGCGCGGCGAGCGCCGTCTTCAACGCGCTGACTGAAGCCCGCGCCTGCTCCAGTTTGTCGCCATCCTGCTGCGGGGATGCCAGCACGCCTGCCAGCAACTCGAAGAGCGCCTGCAACGTCCGGCCCATATCGCCGAGACGCGCCGCGCAGGATTGCCGGTCCAGCCCCGCCACGGCTTTCGCGAGAAAGTCGTGTCGCTGTGCAGGCGCTGCAGAAAGGGCGCAGCCTTGTCGATGCCATCGGAGCGGCTGTTATGTACGAGCACGACGATGTGCTCGCGCTCCGCTTCCTTCAGGGCGTCGTCGAGCGCCTTCTGTGCAGCCACGCTTTGCGCTTCGAGTTGCGATTCGCGCGCCGCGTCCTGCGCGCCGGTCAGATAGAGGCCGATGAGCTGGCCGAGACTTCTCAGCGTATCGGCGACGCTGTGATGCGCGGCCCGCAACGCGCGATTCGGCCAGAGCGCGGTCACGACAAACGCGGAGATGGCGCCAATCAGGATCTCCAGCACGCGATGCAGCGGGCGCTCGAACGGTGAACCTGAACCTGCCGGAATCAGCACGACGATCACCAGCGTCACACAGGCCAGCCGGAACGCGGGACGCTTCGCGCTGACGGCCGCAAGCGGGATCAGGGCAACGGTGAAGACCGCGAGCGGCGGCGCGCCATACTGCATCGCGACGATGCCGAGCACGCCGGCCAGCGCACCGATGCACGCGCCGATGATCTGATCCCGCGCCGTGTCCACGGCTTGCGTGAGGCTCGGCTGTGTGACGACGACGAGTGTCGTGATGAGCGCCCAATAGCCTTCGGGCAGTGCGGCGAGACGCGCGGCGCTGTAACTGATGGCGCAGCTCATCAACGTGCGCAACAGACGGCGTGCTTCGGGTGCGCCGAAGAATGCATGCAGGCGGCGCCGGGTGCGGGTGATCGCAATCATGCTTGGCATGGTGTCGACGAACGGGTCGGTGCTGCATTATGCCAAGGTGTCATGCCGCAAGCCCGCGCCATGCACAAGAAAGCAGGTGAGTCAGCGAAACGAAAGGAACACAGAGCTCGCCTTCAGTCTTTTGCATTCAAGATGCCGGATGGCGTTTTGTGTCCTGCATGCAAAATCACAAGCCGGCTTTGCCCGCGGTCAACAGGAGCCGCAAGCCGAGCGCCGCGATGACGCCTGCCGCGACGCGATCGATCCACTTCTTCGCTCGCAGATAGAGGTCGCGCGGCCGCTTGCTGGAGAAACCCAGCGCGACGATGGTGTACCAGCCAGTCTCGATGGCGAACACCATCGGCGGCAGGACGAAGTAGCACCACAGCGGCGGGTGCTGCGGCAGGAGCGCCGCGAAGATGCTGCCGTACCAGATTGCGGTCTTCGGATTGCTCAGTTGCGTCGAGAGGCCGAGCCAGAACGATCTTCCGGGGCTCTGTTTGCGGGGCGAGGCATCGGTTGGGATCGACACCTGCATGGGACGGGCAGCGCCGCGCCAGATGTTCCAGGCGATGTAGACGAGGTACAGGCCGCCGGCTGCCTTCAGAGCCACATACAACCATTCGACGGCAACCAGCAGCGTGTACAGCCCGGCGAGCGCGATGCCGCCGAAGAAGATGCCGCCAACGCCCATGCCGAGCGCCGTCGCCAGTCCGTCGGCGCGCGAAACGCCGATCGAGTTGCGCGCCACGACCACGAAGCTCGGACCGGGAATCATCGCGCCCAGCAGCAGGGAAAACAGAATGGCGAGTACGGCGTTCGAAGCATGCATCGAGGCGGACATCGTATCGACTCCTTGTATGAGGCATGCAAAACGCATGATGCAATACGCGTGATGCAAAGCGCATGATGCAAAACGCACGATTGCATGCTGCATGCATGATACGCCCGGGCAACACGCACACCTCGGGCAGGACGCGTCGTGTACGACTCCCCCGGCTATTTGACGAGCCGCAGCCGCCGCGTCACGATCGACCCGTCCTTGCGGTCGACGAGCCATGCCGCCGCGACGCTGCCGTTCAATGTCGAGGTTCTGCGCGTGATGTCGGTGGGTTCTTCCTCGGAGGGGGCGCTGTGCGTGACGTCGTCCGTCAGGTAGGGCGGTTCGAGGGCGCACACGAGGACGATCGCGAAATCGCCGTCGCCGTGTTCATGCGAGAAGTTCGGCAGCAACGCCCGGCCCGTCACCGTGGTGCGCGCGCCGCCGTCCGGTTGCAGTTGAATGACGTCGAAGGTCTGCACGAACCCCTTTGCCCTGGCTTCGGCCGCGACGACGAGCTTGCGGCCGCTTTGCCCCTTGACCGTCTGCTTCAGCAGGATGGCGTTCGGGTTGCCGGGCGCCGCGAGCGAAACATTGACCGTCAGAACCTTCTTCTTCGACTGATAGCGCACGCCGTATGTCACTGGAATGACGAACACAAAAGTGCGGTCTGCCTGCGTGGCGCCCGCGCCCTGCGGCTGACTGGCGCCCTGTACGCCGCGTGCAACCGATGCGCCGTGCTCCCATCTGCGGAACGGCTGTGACAGGAACGTCCGCACCCGGCTCGTGATCGAGGGCGCCTGGCCCGGCGCGGGACGGCCGGCGAGTGCGTCCCGCACGTGCTCGGGATCGTCGCCCGCGAAACCGGGCGGCAACGACTCCACCGCAAGAATGTTTTCACTCGTCACCCCGCTCGCAGCACCGGTCGTCCGTTCCGCATGCGCGCCATGCGCCTCCGCGGCGCGCGCGGAGGCGCAGCAGCATAACAATGCCCAGACGGCACAGGCGACAAGGCGTCTTTGTTTCGAGAAAAGCACGTACTTCTCCTGGCGCAGGACGCCGAATCCACCATATAGGCCGTATCTTAAATGGAAGCTTCTGCTTTGGCAGTCTGGCTCGCAGCGGACGCAGCCGCCGGATCACGCGAACGAGCCGCCGGCATTTTGCACGCAGAATGATGCATTCAAAATGCCATTCCCCGCGCGGCCGCGGATGGGCCAGGTCGCGGCGCTATACTGGACGTCCATTCACCGCACACTGGTCCGCGATCCCAAGCAGCGGCGCACGTTCGAAAATTGGCTGAACACGACCTCGAAAAATTAAAGATCGACCGGGGACCCTCCGCTGCGGTGCCACGGCGCCGGCGCCACTGGCTCCGCTGGGCAATCGCCGCGCTCATCGTCCTTGCGTTGATCGCCGTCGCATTCAGGCTCACCGGGCCGCAGGCCGTGGAAACGGCCACTGTCACTTCCGCCTATCCATCGCAGAGCTATACGCTCCTGAACGCGACCGGCTATGTCGTGCCGCAGCGCAAGGCCGCAGTGGCGTCGAAGGGGCAGGGCCGCGTCGAATGGCTCGGCGTCCTCGAAGGCTCCGTGGTCAAGCAGGGCGAGGTGATTGCCCGTCTCGAAAGCGACGACGTCGCCGCATCGCTCGCACAGGCTCAGGCGCAAGTGAAGGTCGCGCAGGCCAACCTGCAACTCCAGCGCGCCGAACTCAAGAATGCCGAAGTCGATCTCAAGCGCTATCGCATTCTCGTGCCGCAAGGCGCCATTCCCGCGACGCAGTACGATGCCGCGCTCGCCCGTTTCGACAAGGCGCAGGCGTCCATAAACAGCGACGAAGCCGCGATCCTCTCCGCGCGCGCCAATGCACAGGCGGCGCAAGTGGCCGTCGACCAGACCGTGATCCGCGCACCGTTCGACGGCGTCGTGCTCGAAAAGCACGCCAACGTGGGCGACAACATCACACCGTTTTCATCGGCGTCCGACAGCAAGGGCGCGGTCGTCACCATCGCGGACATGAAGACGCTCGAAGTCGAGGCCGACGTCGCCGAGTCGAACATCGCCCGTATCGCCGTGGAGCAGCCGTGCGAGATCCAGCTCGACGCGCTGCCGGACGTGCGCTTCGCGGGCCGCGTGTCGCGCATGGTGCCCACCGTCGACCGCTCGAAGGCCACCGTGCTCGTGAAGGTGCGTTTCGTCGATCGCGACGCGCGCGTGCTGCCGGACATGTCCGCGAAGGTCGCGTTCCTGTCGAAACCGGTGCCGCCCGATCAGAAGCAGGCGGTCATCGCGGTGCAGCCATCGGCGGTCGTGACGCGCGGCGGCAAGCAGGTGGTGTATGTGATCAGCCAGGACATTGCGCACGAAATACCGGTGACGTCCGGCGCGCGCATCGGCGATCTGCTCGCCGTGCAGGGCGTCAAGCCCGGCGACGTGGTCGCGCTGTCGCCCGGCGAAACGCTCAAGGACGGCGCCCGGGTCACCGTGGCGAAGAAGTAGCGTGAGCACGCCGCCGCTCGTCCAGATCAGCCACGTCGCGAAGTCGTATCGGCGCGGCGTGCAGACCGTGCCGGTGCTGACCGACATCACGCTGTCGATTGCTGAAGGCAACTTCGTCGCGCTGATGGGGCCGTCCGGTTCCGGCAAGAGCACGCTGCTGAACCTGATCGCGGGCATCGACCGGCCCGACAGCGGCGAACTGCTCGTCGGCGGACTCGACATCACGCGCCTGCCCGAAGCCGCGCTGGCGGACTGGCGCGCGGCGAATGTCGGCTTCATCTTCCAGTTCTACAACCTGATGCCGGTGCTGTCCGCGTTCGAGAACGTCGAGCTGCCGCTGATGCTGACGCGCCTCACGCGCCACGAACGGCGCGAGCGCGTCGCGATGGTGCTCGACATGGTCAACATGGCCGACCGCATGAGCCACTATCCGTCCGAGCTGTCGGGCGGGCAGCAGCAACGCGTGGCGATTGCGCGGGCGCTAATCACGGACCCGAAGCTGATCGTCGCCGACGAACCCACCGGCGACCTCGACCGCACCTCCGCCAGCGATGTCCTTGCCATGCTGCAACGCCTGAACAGCCGGCTCGGCAAGACCATCATCATGGTCACGCACGATGCGCACGCCGCCGGCGCGGCGAAGGCGCTCGTGCATCTGGAAAAGGGAGAGCTGACCGATGGCGCCCGGCCTTGAACTGTCATGTATCTCGCCAAGCTGATCCTGCGCAACGCGCTGCGCCACCGCTTGCGCACCGCGCTGACGGTGCTCGGGCTCACCATCGCGGTGCTCGCCTACGGCCTGCTGCATACGGTCGTGGACGCGTGGTATGCGGGCGCATCGGCGGCGTCGAATGCGCGGCTCGTCACGCGCAATGCCATCTCCCTCGTGTTCCCGTTGCCGCTCGCCTACGAGAACCGCCTACGCGGCGTGGAAGGCGTCACGCTGGTCGCGCGCTCGAACTGGTTCGGCGGCGTCTATCGCGATCCGAAGAACTTCTTCGCGCAGTTTGCCGTATCGGACAACTATCTCGACCTCTATCCGGAGTTCATCGTCAGCGAAGAAGCGCGCGCCGCATTCCAGCGCGATCGCAAGGGCGTGCTGATCGGCAGGCAGCTTGCCGATCAGTTCGGCTTCAAGGTCGGCGACGTGATTCCGCTCAAGGGCACGATCTATCCGGGCACTTGGGACTTCGTCGTGCGCGGCATCATGGAAGGACGCGACGAATCCACCATCACGCGGCAACTGCTGATGCACTGGGACTATCTCAACGAGACCATCCGCAAGACGACGAAACGCAATGTCGATCAGGTCGGCGTGTATGTGGTCGGCGTGAAGGATCCGGACCAGGCCGCGGCCGTCTCGCGCAATATCGACAGCGTCTTCAAGAACTCGCTCGCCGAGACGCTCACCGAAACCGAGCAGGCCTTCCAGCTGGGCTTCGTCGCGATGTCGAACCAGATCATCGCGGCCATTCGCGTCGTGTCGTACGTGGTGATCCTCATCATCATGGCCGTGATGGCCAATGCCATGGCCATGAGCGCGCGCGAGCGCATCACCGAGTATGCAACGCTGAAGGCGCTCGGCTTCGGCGCGGGCTTTCTCTCGGTGCTGGTGTTCGGCGAATCGATCGCGATCTGCGCGATCGGCGGCGGCATCGGCATTCTCGCGACGCCGCCGCTCGCGGAAGTCTTCAAGCACGCGACGGGTGGCGTGTTCCCGGTCTTCCGGGTCTCGCACGAGACCATGCTGTTCCAGGCCGCCTGCGCGTTCGTGGTCGCGCTGGCTGCGGCGATCGTGCCGGCGGTGCAGGCCAGCCGGGTGCGCATCGTCGAAGGCCTGCGGGCCATCGGCTGAGGGCGCGCGATGGCCATTCCCGTCTCCTATGTCGCGCGCAACCTGTGGGCGCGCCGCCTCACGACGGCGCTCACGGCAGGCGGACTCGCGCTCGTCGTATTCGTGTTCTCGACGGTGCTGATGCTGGATGCGGGCCTCAAGAAGACGCTCGTCTCGACGGGCGAGGCTGACAACGTCGTCGTGATCCGCAAGGGCGCGGAGACCGAGATCCAGAGCGCAATCGATCGCGGGCAGGCGAACGTGATGGAGATGCATCCGTCCGTTGCGATGAACGGCGACGGCCAGCCGTTGGCATCGAAGGAAACGGTGGTGCTGATCTCGCTCACCAAGCTCGGCAGCAGCACGCCCGCCAATGTCGTGATTCGCGGCGTGTCGCCGATGGGCCCGCAACTGCGGCCGCAAGTGAAGCTCACGGCGGGCCGCATGTTTCGCAGCGGCTCGTCGGAGATCATCGTGGGCAGCAGCATCGCGAAGGGCTTCGGCGGCACGCGCATCGGCGATCATTTGCGTTTCGCGCAACGCGACTGGACCGTGGTCGGCCATTTCGATGCAGGCGGCAGCGGCTTCGATTCCGAGATCTGGGGCGACGTCGATCAACTGATGCAGTCCTTCCGCCGCACGAGCTTTTCGTCGATGGTCGTGCGGCTCGCGCGCAGCGACGCGTTCGAGCGCTTCAAGGCGGATATCGACGTCGATCCGCGTCTTGCACACGAAGCCAAGCGTGAAAGGATCTTCTACGGCGATCAGTCGAAGGCGCTCTCGACCTTCATCAATATCCTGGGCTTCACCCTCTCCATCATCTTCTCGATCGCGGCGATGATCGGCGCCATGATCACGATGTACGCGTCGGTGGCGAACCGCGTCGCTGAAATCGGCACGTTGCGCGCGCTCGGGTTCAAGCGGCTCGACGTGCTCGGCGCGTTCATGCTCGAAGCCTTGCTGCTCGGCCTGACCGGCGGCGTCGCGGGATTGTGCTGTGCTGCGTTGATGCAGTTCGCATCGTTCTCCACGACCAACTTCCAGACCTTCGCGGACCTGTCGTTCCGCTTCATCCTGACGCCGTCGGTTATCGTGCGGACACTGCTGTTCTCGCTCGCGATGGGCTTCGTCGGCGGCTTTCTTCCGGCGCTGCGCGCGTCACGCATGAATATCGTCGATGCGCTGCGCACGCGTTGACCGTGCTTCTCGATCATTCGATTTTTCTGCATCGTCGCTTCCAAACTTTGCCCTGTTCGCGGCGGACGCGGCGGCGTAGAGTCGCCACATCGGGCGATGCCCGCATCGCTCATCGTACTCATCGCGAAGGAGAATTCATCATGCCGCTCGTTCACATTTCGCTTCTGAAAGGCAAGCCGCGCAAGCACCTTCGCGCCATCGCCGACGGCGTTCACGAGGCGCTCGTCGAGACCTTCAAGGTGCCCGCCGACGATCGCTTCCAGTTGATCCAGCAATTCGAGCGCGACGATTTCATTTACGACGACGGCTATCTCGGCGTGGACCGCAGCGACGATGTCGTGTTCATCCACATCACCGCGAGCGACTGGCGCGACACGGCTACCAAGCAGGCGTTCTACCGGGCGCTGGTCGCGAAGCTCGTCGCGTCTCCTGGCTTGCGGCCCGAGGACGTGATGATCGTGCTCGGGCCGAATCGCCGCGACGACTGGTCTTTCGGGCGCGGCATCGCGCAGTACGTCGAGAATGCCGCATGAGGCTCAGGCGCTCCACGTGAAGGTGGAAACCGGGAATGCGCCTTGCTTCTCCCCGGCACCCACAAGCCGTTCGCCTTCGATGTGACGAAGCGCAACCGCGCCCCGGCACGAACATGAAGGCGTGCGAGAAAAGCACTCACGCGGAGCGCCATCATGACCGACAAGCCGTCCAAGCCCGTCTCCATCGAACCCGATGCAATACGCCGGCGCCTGCTCGCGGCGCTCGCCAGTTCGGCGATGCTGTCCGCCTGCGGTGGCGGCGGCAACGACGACAACTCCGGCACGGTCACGCCGACGAGTCCCATCGGCACGATCCCGGCGGATCGCGCTAACCTGCCGCGCCCCGCCTTGCCGGCGCCCGCGACATCGGGCATCGATCACATCGTGCTGGTCACGATGGAAAACCGCTCCTTCGATCACATGATGGGCTGGGTTCCCGGCGCGGAAGGCACGCAAGCCGGCAGGCAGTTCACCGATGCGTTCGGCACCGTGCAAACGAGCTTCTCGCTCGCGGCCAATGCGGCGTTCGGCTTCCAGGGCTGCCAGTATGCGGACCCCGATCATCAATACGACGCGGGCCGCACGCATCTTGCGAATGGCGCGATGAACGGCTTCCTGCTGACCCCAGACACGAACGAGACGCGCGGCGACCTGTTGCCCATCGGGTACTTCACCGGCGCCGATCTCGACTTCTATCGCCAGGCCGTTGCGCAATACACAGTCTGCGACTACTACATGAGCGGGATTCTCGCGGACACGTTCCCGAACCGCGTCTACCTGCACAGCGGCGAGACCGATCGGCTCAGCGATACGCTCGATACGTCATCGCTCTCGACCATCTGGGACCGCCTCGACGCGAAGAACGTCTCATCGAAGTACTACTTCCACGACGTGCCCTTCACCGCGCTCTACGGCACGCGCTATGTGGGACGTTCGAAGCTGTTCTCCGATTTCCTTTCGGATGCGGCGGGCGGCAACCTGCCGTCGTTCTGCATGGTCGATCCCAGCTTTGCCGGCGAAGCGAACGGCACCTCGAACGACGATCACCCGCACGCCGACGTCCGCAACGGCCAGGCCTTGCTCGGTCAGATCTACGAGGCACTGCGCGCGGGTCCCAACTGGAGTTCGACGCTGATGATCGTCGTGTACGACGAGTGGGGCGGCTTCTTCGAGCACGTCGCGCCGCCAGTCAAGTCGCTCTCGGTGGCGGAGCAGAAGCTCGGCAACGATGGCCGGCTGGGCTTTCGCGTGCCTTGCATGCTGCTCGGTCCGCGCGTGCGCGCGGGCAGCGTGTCGCGCTATCCGTTCGATCCGAGTTCGATCCATCAGCTGCTGGCGTGGCGCTTCGGGCTCGATCCGCTGGGCGTGCGCGCAAGCGATCCGACGACCTTCAACATGGCCTACGCGCTCGATCTGAGCGATGCGCCCCGCACCGATGCCCCTGCCTTCGTCGTGCCGCCAGGACCGTTCGGCCTCGAATGCTCGAACACGCCTTCGAGCGGAACGGGACTCGGCACCGTGGACAAGCGCGCGGGCGAGGGCGCGGCGCAAACGCTCACGCCCGGCGGCCGCTTTGCCGATCTGCGTGCGAAGGCCACGACGCTGGGCTTCCCTTCGAATTGATGCAACAGCCAGTCTGAAATACCGGTTCGACGCGAGGCGCATATGCGTGCATCATGTGCGTTCGCGTCGCGGGCGCCGTTTCGGAGGGTCCGTGGCCTGATGAAGCATGAGGCAGTTGTTCCTATCATCGACACAAGGACTCCATGGTCATGACTCGTCTGTTGCAGAAGCTCACGTGGTTCATCGCGCTTGCATGCCTCTCCACCTCGCTCGCGCTGTCATGCACACGCGTGCTCTATACGGGCGACAAGGGGCTCGTGGTCACGGGACGCTCGATGGACTGGTCCGAGGACATGCGCTCGAACTTGTGGGTGATGCCGGCGGGCATCGAGCGCGACGGCAATGCCGGGCCGCGCTCCATCAAGTGGAAGTCCAAGTACGGCAGCGTGGTGGTGTCGGGCTATGAGATCGGCAGCGTGGACGGCATGAACGAGCGCGGGCTCGTCGCCAATGCGCTGTACCTTGCCGAGACCGACTACGGCAAGCCCGACCCGAAGCGCGACCCGATGTCGATCAGCCTGTGGGCGCAATACGCGCTCGACAACTTCGCGACCGTGGCGCAGGCGGTCTATGTGCTGAGTCGCGAGCCCTTTCAGATCATCGCGCCGCCCTTGCCGAACGGCAAGCCGCTGACCATCCATCTGTCGCTCTCGGATGCGCGCGGCGACTCGGCCATCCTCGAATACATCAACGGCAAGCTGGTGATCCATCAGGGCAAGAAGTACAAGGTGATGACCAATTCGCCCATCTACGACGAGCAGCTTGCCATCGATACGTATTGGAAGAGCGTCGGCGGGCTCGGCTTCCTGCCGGGCACGAATCGCGCGGCGGACCGCTATGTGCGCGCCTCCTTCCTGCTGGACGCCATTCCAAAGCAGGCCGATCCGAACTACCTCGCGGGCGTGCCGCAGCAGTCGTATGCGTTTCAGGCAGTGGCCAGCGTGATGAGCGTGGTGCGCTCGGTCAGCGTGCCGCTCGGCATCAGCACGCCGGAGCAGCCGAACCTCTCTTCGACCATCTGGCGCACGGTGGCGGATCAGCAGAACCTCGTCTATTACTTCGATTCCGCCACGCGCCCCGACACTTTCTGGGTGTCGCTCAAGAAGCTCAACCTGAGCCCTGGCGCGCCGGTGATGAAGCTGACCATCGACGGCGGGCAGGTGTTCTCCGGCGAAACGGCGGGCAGTTTCGTGGCGACGCCGGCCTTTGCCTTCATGCCGGCGAAAGCGCCCTGACAGGCGCGCGATGGCCGCATGACGGGCAAACGGGGCGAGCCACGCGCGCGGGCAGGTAAAATACCGTCCTTTTGCCTCTGGTGATCTCGTGCAAGGCCTTAAGCGCACGGCATTCAGCGGCCCGGCGCTCGTGCGCCTGCTGGCGCAATGTGCCGATCTCGAAGTCCACGAACCCGCGCAATCGCTGTCGGACCGCCTGAGCCAGTGGCTCGGCTGGACCGATGCGATCGCGCTGTCCACCGCGCTCGGCACCGATCCGCAGCCTGTCGCCAGTCCGCGATCCGCTTCCGGCGATGATGCAGCGGCAGGTGCGCAGACGCGCGCGCGCCTCGTGAGCGCCATCACGCGCGATGAAAGCGGCGAGCCGGGCCTGCATGGCCGGCGTCGGACGACGGCAGTGCAGACGCCGCCCGATGCCGTGCAGATCGACTTCGCGATCTTCCGCCAGCACTATTTGTCGTTGCAGCAGACGATGGAGTCCGACATCGGCGAGTTGCGCAGCCGGCTGCGTGCGTCTGTGGCGGCCCGTGCGGGCGGCATGACGCGTCTCGCGGTCGTCGATGCCGTCATGGAGCGTACCTTCGCGGCGCGCGAACGCACGCTGCTGGCGCAGGTGCCTGTGATCCTCGGCCGCCACTTCGAGCGGCTCAAGCGCGGCCAGATGCAGGCCGAAGCCGATACGGGCACTGCCTCCAACGCGTGGCTCACTACGTTCCGCACGGACATGCGCAACGTCCTGCTCGCCGAACTCGAAGTTCGTTTTCAACCGGTCGAAGGCCTGCTTGCGGCGCTTCGTACTCAGTCTCAGTAACTGGCACGCTATGCCCCGAAATTTCGTCAAAGTCGCAGTCTTTCTGGTGGGCCTTGCAGCGGTGTGCGGCATCGCCATCGGCTATATCGTTTCGAATCCGCTCGCGTTCGCGGTGACCGTGTTGATCGGCGCCTGCTATGTCGTCGGCGCGCTGGAGCTGCGCCGCTTCCAGCAGACTACCGACGCCTTCGTGCAGTCCTTGGACGCGCTGCTCAATGCGCCGAAGAGCCTTGCCGTCTGGATCGATACGGTGCCACCAGGCCTGCGCAACGCAGTGCGTGCGCGCGTGGAGGGCGAACGCGCCGGTCTGCCCGGACCCGCGCTCACGCCGTATCTCGTCGGGCTGCTGGTGCTGCTGGGCATGCTCGGCACGCTGCTCGGCATGGTAGTGACGCTGCATGGCACCGGCGCCGCACTGGAAAGCGCAACGGACCTGTCCGCGATCCGTGCCTCGCTCGCCTCGCCGATCACGGGTCTGGGTTTCGCATTCGGCACCTCCATTGCGGGTGTCGCGACATCGGCGATGCTGGGTCTGTTGTCGGCGCTGTGCCGGCGAGAACGGCTGCACGCCGCGCACGCGCTCGACACGAAGATCGCCACGACGCTGCGCGCGTTCACGCAGACCCATCAGCGCGAGGAAGCATTCAAGCTGATGCAGAAGCAGGCCGATCTGATGCCCGCACTCGCCGAACATCTGCACGCGATAATGCACGCCATCGAGCAACACAGCCTCGCCGCGCACGAGCGGCAGATCGCGAGCCAGGGCGAGTTTCATGCGAAGACGGAAACGGCGTACCGCAGGCTGGCGACGTCGGTGGAACTGTCGTTGAAGCAAAGCGTCGCCGACAGCGCCCGCGCCGCCAGCGCCGCGCTCCAGCCCGTCATGCAGGCGACGATGGATGGCATCGCGCGCGAAACGGCCGCGCTGCACGTCACGGTCGAACAGGCGGTGACGCGCCAGCTCGACAGTCTGAACACGGGCTTTGAGGCATCGGCGACGAAGGTCGCAGGCATCTGGAATCAATCGCTCGATGCGCAGCGTCTTGCGAACGACGCGCTCGCGGAGAAGTTCGAGGCACGCTCGATCGTGCTGGTGGACGGCATCGCCACGCAGATGAGCGGCGTCAGGGAAGGGCTGGACAGTTTCGTCACCAGGCAGCGTGAAGCCAGCGACGCACAGACCGAGCGCATGGCCGCTTCTCTGGACCATTTCGCTGACACCTTCGAGCAGCGCTCGACGCGTCTGGTCACGGAAGTATCGACAGAGATGGCCGGCGTGAAGCAGGGCCTCGATACGCACGTCGGGCGCATGTCCGCTTCGATGGAGCAGTTTGCCTCGGCATTCGAGGCACGTTCGTCGAGTCTCGTCGACGGCATCGCGGCGCGCATGGAACAGGCCACGTCCGGCATGTCGGAAGCGTGGCAGAAGGCGCTCGCACAGCAGACCAGCAGCGGCGAACAACTCGCCGCGCAGCACGAACAGGCGCTTGCCAACGCTGCCGCGACCTTCGAAGGGCACGCGGCGTCGTTGCTGGATTCGATGAACCGGGCGCATGCAGCGTTGCGTACGGAGATCGGCACGCATCACGATGCGCGTCTCAGCGCATGGACCGATGCGCTCGGCGCGCTCGCCGCGACCTTGCGCGAGGAGTGGCAGAGCACGAGCGCGTTTGCCGCGAGCCGTCAGCAGGACATCTGCGACACGCTCGCTCGCACTGCAAGCGAGATCTCGGAGCAGAGCAAGCTGCACGCGAACGAAACCATCGCGCAGATCGGGGAGCTGGTGCAGGCGGCTTCCGAAGCGCCGAAGGCTGCGGCCGAGGTCATTGCCGAACTGCGTCAGAAGCTCTCCGATTCCATGGTCCGCGACACCGCGATGCTCGACGAGCGCGCGCGTCTGCTGGCCACGCTGGAAACGCTGCTCGATGCGGTGAATCACGCATCGACCGAACAACGCACGGCGGTCGATGCACTCGTGACCGGCTCGGCCGATCTGCTCGAACGCGTGGGCACGCAGTTTACCGGCAAGGTCGATGCCGAGGCCGCAAAGCTGAACGATGCGGCCGCGCATGTGACGAGCGGCGTCGTCGAAGTGGCGAGTCTTGCCGATGCCTTCGGCGCGGCCGTGCAGGCCTTCGGTGAATCGAACGAGACGCTGGTCGCGCAGCTGCAACGCATCGAAGGGGCGCTGGACAAGTCGCTCGCACGCAGCGACGAGCAACTCGCGTACTACGTTGCGCAGGCACGCGAGGTCATCGATCTGTCGATGATGTCGCAGAAGCAGATCGTCGAGAACCTGCAACATCTGGCCGGCGAGCGCGGCGCACACGGAGCGAAGGCCGCATGAACGAGGAGATCGACGGCGGCGTCGAGACCGCGGCGCCCGTATGGGCGGCATTCGCCGATCTGATGTCGGTGTTGCTGGGCGCGTTCGTGCTGATACTCGTCGCCGTGCTCGGCGTGCA
Organism: Caballeronia sp. LZ043; assembly: GCF_031451075.1. Lineage (NCBI taxonomy): Bacteria > Pseudomonadati > Pseudomonadota > Betaproteobacteria > Burkholderiales > Burkholderiaceae > Caballeronia > Caballeronia sp. LZ043. The sequence goes on from NZ_JARUXT010000003.1 coordinate 521,466, forward strand.
GCTGCAGTTGTCGACCCGGCTCGAACAGGCCATCAAGCAGCAGCAGAAAGAGACTGAGCGTCGCAAGACGCTCGAACAGGCGCTCGCGGGGCCGCTCGCTTCGGGACGCGTGACGCTGGTGAACGGCAAGATCGGCATCAGCGGCAACGTGCTGTTCGCGTTGAACTCGGATCAGCTGCAGCCGCAGGGTCGCGATGTATTGAAGAGTCTCGCGGGTCCGTTGACCGCGTATCTGGGATCGCACGAACAGATCCTGATGGTGAGCGGTTTCGCCGATGATCAACAGGTCCACGAAGGCAACCGTCGCTTCGCGGACAACTGGGAACTGTCGGCCAAGCGCGCCCTGACCGTGATGCGCGCGCTGATCGATGCGGGCGTGCCGTCCTCGTCGGTGTTTGCTGCGGCATTCGGCTCGGAGCAACCGGTGAGCTCGAACGCCGATGACGCGGGCCGCGCGAAGAACCGGCGCGTGGAGATTTCGGCGGTGCCGCGTCCGGTCAATGCAGCGGTGCCCGCGCATGACTGACAGCGTGACGCGTGCGCGCGAGATGCTCGACGCATGGCGCGAGCGTGGCGACGCACGCGTGGGCGGCATGTCATGCCGCATCATCGAAGCGTTGACGCAGCGCGCCTCATATCATGAAGGTGATGCAAGGCGTGTGCTGAATGCGCGTCTCGCCGCGCTGCTCGATGCGCAGGAGTCTGCGGATGAACCTACCGCGGTCACGCAGGACACCCTTGACACGCCGTTCGCCGCATTGCTCGACGAGTTGAACCAGCGCGCGCAAGCCCGTCCCGCGCCCGCCGAGTATCTCGATGCATTGCGCGCCGTGTGGACCTCGGTCAGCGCGGAGAAGCGCCTGCGCGAGTCGCTTGCACAAGTGCCGAAGAATGCGGGGCCGCTCAATTCAAGCAGCCTCGTGCATCGTTCACTGGCGCTGATGGGTGAAGTGTCGCCGGATTATCTGCAACACTTTCTCGGCTATGTCGATGCGCTCTCGTGGATGGACGCACTGACGCTCGTGAGTGCCCCGGTGAAGGATGCGCCGCGCGCGGCCTCCCAGAAGAAGACCGCGCGCGGCAAGGCGCGCTGAAGCTGCCGGACTGCGCTATGCGAGCCAGCCTTTGATGGAACGTGCGATAGCGTTGGTCGAAATGCCGTAGCGTTCGTGCAGCGTCGGCAATGCGCCGGCATCGAGGAACGCATCCGGCAAGCCGATCTGCCGATACGCGCACGACACGCCTTCAGTCAGCAGCGTGGTGGCCACCGCTTCGCCCAGGCCGCCGATCACCGTATGATTCTCCGCCACCACCACGAGCCGCCCGGAACGGCGCGCTTCGCGGATGATCGTCGCCGTGTCGAGCGGTTTGATCGTGGGCACATGCAGCACCGCGACATCCACGCTGTCCTTCTGCAGCGCCTGCGCCGTTTCGAGCGCGCGCATGGTCAGGATGCCGGACGAGATGATGAGCACGTCACGGCCGTCGCGCAGCAGCTTTGCGCGGCCCAGTTCGAAGTGGTAGTCGTATTCATCGAGCACGGCGGGCACGTTGCCGCGCAACAGGCGCGCATACACCGGCCCCTTGTGCGCGGCAATGGCCGGGACCATCTGCTCGATGTCGAGCGCATCGCACGGGTCGATCACGGTCATGTTGGGCATCGCGCGCATCAAGGCGAGATCCTCGGCGGCCTGGTGGCTCGGGCCGTAGCCGGTGGTGAGTCCGGGCAGCGCGCAGACGATCTTTACATCGAGATTGTCTTCCGCAATGGTTTGATGGATGAAGTCATAGGCGCGCCGCGTGCCGAACACGGCGTAGGTCGTCACGAAGGGCTGCGCGCCTTCGTGCGCAAAGCCTGCCGCCGCGCCCATCAGCAACTGCTCGGCCATGCCCATCTGGTAATAACGCTCCGGGAACTCCTTGGCGAAGATATGCAGGTCCGTGTACTTGCCGAGATCGGCCGTCATGCCGATGACGTTCGCCTTCGTGCGAGCAAGCTCACACAACGCATGACCGAAGGGCGCCGAACGCGTGACCTGTCCTTCGCTTGCAATCGAGGCGATCATCGCGGATGTTTTCAAACGAGTGCTCATGCCTGTCTCCCTGCTTCAAGTGCTTCCAGTGCCAGCTTCCATTCGTGCGGATCGACGCGGATGAAATGGTTCTTCTCGCGCTGCTCGAGGAAGGGCACGCCGCAGCCCATCTTCGTATCGCACACGATGATGCGCGGCTTCGCCTCCTTCGAATTGCGAGCGTTGTCGAAGGCCTGCTTGACGGCGTCGATGTCGTTGCCGTTGACACGCTGCACATACCAGCCGAAGGCGTCGAGCTTCTCGACCAGCGGCTCGAAGGACATGATCTGCGTTGAGGGGCCATCGGCCTGCTGATTGTTGACGTCCACCATCGCGATCAGGTTGTCGAGCTTCCAGTGCGCCGCGGACATCAGGCCTTCCCAGATCGCGCCTTCATCGAGTTCGCCGTCCGAGAACAGCGTGTAGACGAAGGATTTCGAGCCCTTGCGTTTCAGGCCAAGGCAACGGCCCACCGCGATCGTCAGACCCTGGCCGAGCGAGCCGCCCGACATCTCCATGCCGGGCGTGTAGCTCGCCATGCCGGACATCGGCAGGCGGCTGTCATCGCTGCCATAGGTTTCGAGTTCCTCCGGCGGCAGGATGCCCGCTTCAAACAGCGCGGCATACAGCGCGATCGCATAGTGACCGTTCGAGAGCAGGAAGCGGTCGCGGTCTTCCCACTCGGGATCGTCGGCGCGGTAATGCATCGCGCCGAAATACGCGACCGCCAGTACGTCGGCGATATCCAGCGCCTGGCCGATATATCCCTGGCCCTGCACCTCGCCCATCAGAAGCGCGTTGCGGCGAATGCGCCAGGCACGTTCGGCGAGGGTCGTCTCCTCGATGACGGGACTGCTCATGGTTGTGTCTCCTTTGAATAATGCATTCAGCGATTGACCGTCCGGGCCGGCACGAAGAACACCAGCACCGCGCCCACCACGACGGCCGCCGAGATGAAGATCAGGCCGGCGGTGGACTTGCCCGTGAAGTCGTTGAGCCAGCCGACGATGGCGGGCGAGAAGAAGCCGGCGAGATTGGCGAAGCAGTTCACCGCCGCGATGCCCGCCGCCGCCGACATGCCGCCCAGCACGGCGGTGGGCAGTGACCAGAACTGCGATGACGACGCGAGAATGCCGGCCGCCGCGACGCTCACGCAGACGATCGAGGCGCCCACGCTGCCGAGCATCGGCAAGGTGGCGAAGCCGGCGGCGGAGATGAGCATCGGGATCGCGAGATGCAGGCGGCGCTCGCGGCGGCGGTCGGCACTGGCGCCGATCAACGGCAGCGCGACGATCGCGCAGAGATACGGAATGGCAGTGAGAATCCCGACCCACAGCGGGTCCGCGACGCCGGTCCTGCGCACGATGGTCGGCAGCCAGAAGGTGAGCCCGTACTGGCCGAGCACGACGCAGAAGTAGATGGCCGCCATGAGCCACAGCCTGCGGTCCGCGACGAATGCGCGGATCGACACATGCTGCACTGTCTGCGCGTTGTCCTTGTCGACGTTGCGCCGGAGCAGGGCCTTCTCGTCATCCGTGAGCCACTTCGCGCCGGCGATCCCATCGTCGAGATAGAACAGGATCGCGACGCCGAGGCACAGCGAGGGCAGCGCTTCGAGCATGAAGAGCCACTTCCATCCGGCCAGCCCATGCGCGCCCTGGAATGCATGCATGATGTAACCGGACAGCGGACCGCCGACGATGCCCGCGAGCGGAATCGCCATGAAGAACAGCGAGAGCGCCTTGGCGCGGCGCGCGGCCGGGAACCAGTACGTCAGGTAGAGGATCACGCCGGGCGCGAAGCCTGCCTCGGCCACGCCGAGCAGGAAGCGCAGCGCGTAGAACTGGGTGGGCGTCTGGACGAACACGAAGCTTGCCGAGATCAGCGCCCAGGTGAGCATGATGCGTGCGAGCCACTTGCGCGCGCCTACGCGGTGCAGGATGACGTTGCTGGGCACTTCGAAGAGGAAGTAGCCGAGGAAGAAGATGCCTGCGCCGACGCCATAGATGGTCTCCGAGAAGCGCAGGTCGTTCAGCATCTGCAGCTTCGCAAAGCCGACGTTGACGCGGTCGAGATACGCGCCGAGGTAGCACAGCATCAGGAAGGGAATGAGGCGGCGTCCGACCTTGGCGTAGGTCTTCGTTTCGAGGCTGGCGGCATCGTCGGCGGAAGCGAAGCCGGCCGCGGCCACCGGTGTGGCGAGTCTGGATTTCATGAATGTCTCCTGCCATGGAGCGCCCCGGTTGTTCCGGGTGCGCTGGTGGGTGCATCTGTAGGTGCGTTCGATCAGTGGATCAGCATGCCGCCGTTCACGTCGAGCGTGACGCCGGTGAGATACGACGAGAGATCGCTCGCGAGGAACAGGCAGGCGTTCGCGATGTCGGCGGCGTCGCCGAGTCGGCCGAGCGGAATGCCCTTGATGATGTCGGTGCGCATCTCGGGCGTGAGCTTGTCGCCGGTGATGTCGGTCTGGATGAGGCCCGGCGTGATCGAGTTCACGCGGATGCGGTCCGACCCGAACTCGCGCGCCATGGCTTTCGCGAGGCCCAGCACGCCGGCTTTCGCCGCGCTGTAGTGCGGTCCGCCGAAGATGCCGCCGCCACGCTGCGCCGATACCGACGACATGCACACGATGCTGCCGCGCTGCTGCTTCTTCATCTGCGGAATGACGGCCTGCGACATGTACAGCGTGCCGCGCAGGTTCACGCCGATGACGGCGTCGAAGTTGTCCGCGCCGATCTCCAGCGTCTTGATCGGCTGCGTGATGCCCGCGTTGTTGATAAGCGCGTCGATGCGGCCATAGCGCTCCGTCGTCGCTGTCGCGGCGGCGACGCAGGCGGCCTTGTCGGTGACATCGCAGGCCAGGCCGAGATGGCCTTCGCCTAGGTCGTCGGCGGCGGCTTGCGCATCGGCTTCCTTCAGGTCGAGCACGACAATGCGTGCGCCCTGTGCGGCCAGTGCCCGCGCCGTGGCCTTGCCGATGCCGCGCGGCGAGGCCGCGCCCGTGACGATCACTACCTGGTTCTCGAGCAACATCGCTGTCTCCGTTGATGGTCTGGTGTAGGCGCAGTGTCTTCGCCTTCAGCCTGACGATCAACGCAGTTTGGCTCAACTATTGCTGAGAAATTTTCAGGTATCGATATGCTGTGCCATTTGTTGATCCATCCACGCGAGGAACTTGGCGACGCGCGGCAGGCCTGCGTTCTGGCTCGGGTAAACCAGATGATGTGCGCCCACTTCGACCGCATATTCACGACCGAACACTGGCGCCAGCGTGCCGCGTGCGAGATGGCGCGAGGCCAGCATCGTGCTTTCCAGTGCGATGCCATGACCCAGCGCCGCCGCCTCGAGCGACATGTATGAGCGGTCGAACGAGAAGTCGAACGCCTTGCGCCTGACCGCCACGCCGAACTTGCCGAACCACTGCTGCCATTGCACCAGCGGCGACTCGGAGAGGATCAGGCGGCGTTCCAGCAGATCGTCGGGCGAGGCGACGGGAAAGCGTTCGAGATATTCGGGCGAGGCCAGCGGCGCGATGGTCTCGTGGCGCAGGGTCCGGATCTCGACATCGCTCCAGTGTGCATAGCCGTGACGCACGGCGATGTCGTAGTAACCCGAGGTGAACGACACATCCTCGTACGAGCACGCCAGGTTCATCTGGATGTCGCCGTTCGCCTCCTGGAAGGCGGCGAGACGCGGCAGCAGCCACATCAGGCCGAAGCTCGGGCTTGAATGGATCCGCAGGATCTCGACCGAGGTCTCACTCGATGCGCGTTCGGTGGCGCGGTTCAGTTCGGCGAGCGCGCCCGTCACGTCGGACAGATACTGCGTGCCGGTCGGCGTCAGCACGAGTCCGCGTCCCAGGCGCGTGAACAACGGCCGCCCGACGATGCCTTCGAGGTTCGCCAGTTGATGGCTCACCGCGGAGGGCGTGAGGCCGAGTTCGTCGGCGGCGCGGTTGACGCTCTTCGTCCGCGCCACGCTTTCGAAGGCGATGATGGCTTTCAGCGGAGGCAGGCGCATCGGCTTACTGCTTCGGCTCGCGCGGCACGCGTCCCATCAGGAAGAATTCGTCGTTGGGCCGCATCGAGATCACGTTCGCCATGCGGTTCGACAGGCCGAAGAACGCCGTGATGGCCGCGATGTCCCAGATGTCTTCGTCATTGAAACCGTGCGCGCGCAGCGTGACGAAGTCGCTGTCGTCCACGCTGCCCGACGCGCGGCAGACCTTCAGCGCGAAATCGAGCATGGCGTGCTGGCGCGGCGTGATATCCGCCTTGCGATGATTCACCGCGACCTGATCCGCCACCAGCACGTTCTTCTCGTAGATGCGCAGGATCGCGCCATGCGCGACGACGCAATACAGGCAGTCGTTCACAGCGCTCGTCGCGACGACGATCATCTCGCGCTCGCCCTTGCTCAGGCCGCCTTCCTTCAGCATCAGCGCATCGTGATAGGCGAAGAATGCACGGAACTCGGCGGGGCGGTGCGCCAGCGTGAGAAACACGTTCGGCACGAAGCCGGCCTTCTCCTGGACCTCGAGGATGCGAGTGCGGATGTCGTCGGGCCAGTCTTGCGGTTGGGGAACGGGATAGCGGCTGATGGGCGGGGTCGTCATGGCGTCGTCGTGAATGAAGGCGTTGATCGAACGCTCATTCTAGTTCGATGGCGCGCCGCGTGTGGCAGTCAGCGAACCCAGCAGCTTGAGCAGGCTCTCCACGTTCACGGGCTTGACGAAGTGATAGTCGAAGCCCGCCGACTGCGCGCGCAACCGGTCTTCGGCCTGACCGTAGCCGGTGATCGCGATCAGCAGCGGCATGGTCTCGCCCTTGCGGCGCAGGCGGCGCGCGAGTTCATAGCCATCGATATCGGGCAGGCCGATGTCGAGCAGCGCGACGTCCGGTTTCAGGAGCGGCGCCGCTTCGAGCGCTTCCGACGACGAATACGCCACCTGCGCGACATGACCTTCGGACTCGCACAGCATGGCGAGCGAATCGGCGGCGTCGCGGTTGTCATCCACCACGAGAACGCGCAAGGTCTTGCGCGCGGTGCGCGTACCCTGATCGGCGAGCGCGAGCGCCGAGTGCCGCTCATGATGATGCAGGCGCGGCAGGCGAATCGTCACGGTCGTGCCGAGTCCCGGGCCCGGACTCTGCACGCTGATGGTTCCCTTGTGCATCTCGACCAGCTTCTTCACCAGCGAAAGCCCGATGCCGAGCCCGCCGTTCGAACGGTCGAGCGTGCGCTCGCCCTGCGAGAACAGCTCGAAGACCTTCGGCAGGAGATCCGCCGAGATGCCGGTGCCGGTGTCGGCGATGACGATCGCCACCGCCTCCTCGTCGGCGCGCACGCTCACGGTGATGCGGCCGTTTTCGGGCGTGTACTTGCTGGCATTGTTCAGCACATTGACGAGGATCTGCGACAGACGCGTGACGTCGCCGCACACCCAGGTGGTGGCATCGGAGACATCGACGTGAATGGATTGCGCGCGCGCCTCGACCATGCCCGCGATCGCCTCGACCGAGTGATACACCGCCGTGCCGACGAGGATCGGTTCGAGCTGCAGTGCAATGCGTCCCTGCGTGATGCGCGACACTTCGAGCAGATCGTCCACGATGCGCGTCATGTGCTCGACCTGCCTGCGCATCAGATCGATCAGGTCGCGCAGATGCGGCTCGCTGTCCTTGTCCTTCTGCAGCAGCGCGATGGCGGTTCGCAACGGCGCGAGCGGATTGCGCAGTTCATGGGCGAGCATGGCGAGGAACTCGTCCTTGCGCCGTCCCGACTCGCGCAGCATCAGTTCCATGTGCTTGCGCTCGGTGATGTCGATCACGCTGCCAATGATGCGCAGCGGCTTGCCGTCCTTGCTGCGCTGGAGCAGCGCGCTGCCTTGCATCCATCGTTCGCCGTGCAGATTTCGCACGCGGAATTCAAAATGCCCGCCGGGGTTCTCGCCGGCGGCAAGACTGCGCATGTAGCGGTCGAGCGACGCGCTGTCCTCGGGATGCACGCGCGTCAGCGCCGCGTCATAGGTGAGCGTCTCGTGGATCTGGCGCTCGCCGCCGGTTTCGAGGAAGAGCGTCCAGGTGGCGAGTTCGAGCGAGGCGATGTGGATGTTCGCGGCCTGCATGGCCACCGTGAGGCGCAGGCTGCGCGCTTCGATGGCGGCCTGCGCCTCGTAGCGCGGCGTGACGTCGGTGGTCGTGCCGAACCATTCCTGCAGCTTGCCTTGATCGTCGTGGAGCGGGGCGGCGTGTGCCTGCACCATGCGATACACGCCGTCGCGCCGGTACATGCGGAAGGTGAGCGTGCGCGCGGCGCCTTGCTCCAGTGCGTCGAGCCAGTCGCGCTGGGTGCGTTCGCGGTCGTCCGGATGAATGAATTCGAGCCATCCCCAGCCGGACAGCGCCTCGGGCGGGACGCCGGTGAAGCGCTCCCATTCGCCGCCCGACGGACGGATCTCGCCGTTTGCATCGGCGGACCAGACGAGCGCTCCCGTTGATTCCACCAGCGCACGATAGCGCCGCTCGGAGAGGCTCAGGCGGTCTTCGTCGGCGCGCTGCGTGCTGATGTCGAAGCTCACGCCGTAGACGCGCGTGAGCACGCCTTCGCGGTCGAACTCCGGATGCCCGCGCATGCGCAGCCAGCGGCGCGTGCCGGGATCGGGCTCGAGCACGAAATCGAATTCGAACGGACCGCCGTCGCGCAAGGCCTCGGTGAGGTTGCGCTGAAAGGGCGCGCGATATTCCGGAGCGACCCGGTCCCATACTTCCGAGAGCAGCACGGCTTCCGTGCCGGGGGGAAACGAGTAGAGCGCCGCGAGCTGCGCGGTCATGCGCACCACGCGCGTCTTCATGTCCCATTCCCACGCGCCCATGCGCGCGCCGGCAAAGGCCGCCTGAAGACGCCGCTCGCTGGCTTCGTACATGGCCCACGCATGCCGGCATTCGTGAATGTCGATGGCCACGCCCACGGTCTCGCCGATCAGCCCTTCTTCGTCGCGCCGCGCCTGCAGATGCAGCGTGTGCCAGCGGAATGCGCCGTCCGCGCGCAGCAGGCGCACATCGACGTTGCGCAGCAGGGTGCCGTCGCGCATGAGCCGCAGTGCATCGAGCACCGGAGGGATGTCGTCGGAATGGACGAAGGCGTTCCAATGCCGCCCCGACAGCTCTGCAAGCGCCACGCCGAGATAGCGGCACGCCCAGGGATTTGCGTATTGGATAGTGCCGTCGCGTGCGGCGCGCCAGACGAATGACGGCAGGAAATGAGCAGGATCGTGCATGGGCGTCCTTGCTTCCGCTGACTCGTTGTCGGCGAGACGCGTCGCCGTACGCGGCATCGAACGCTGCGATAGCCTGGGGCTACCATACAACAAAAGCGCCGCCCGGGACGCTCATGGCAGGCACTCTTGCCGCTTGTCGGGTGAGTCGAAAAAAATCAGGAGTAATTTCTACGCTGCAAGCAGCGAACGCTGTTGCCGAACCCGCGCCTGCCCATTGCGAAAGGGCGGGATTTGGCGTATCAGCCTGCTTCGCCCACTTCCTTCGGGTCGGGCAGCTTGCCGGACTGGCCGCCGCTTGGCCGTTCGGGTTCGTTCTTCAAGTCACGCTTTTGCTCGTCGGAAAGCCGCCGGTCAGCGACGTTCGGGTCGTCGGGTGTCTGTTTCGGCGGGGTCGGACGGTCGTTCTCGTCGGTCATGATGTGCGCTCCCTGTTCGTCATGAGATCGGAATCGTGTTCACAGGAGCGCATGTCGCGTGCCAGCGTGCGGGCCTTATGTCAGGACATTCCACAGCACCAGCGTGAGCACCAGCCCGACCACCGAAACGATGGTCTGCAAGATCGACCACACCGCGACCGTGCGCTTCAGCGTGAGACCGAAGTATTCGCGCACCATCCAGAAGCCCGCGTCATTGACGTGGCAGAAGAACACCGAGCCCGCGCCGATGGCGAGCGCCATCAGCGAGTTGTGGGTCGCGGTGAGTCCGCTGACGACCGGCGCGACGATCCCCGCCGTGGTCGTCGTGGCGACGGTCGCCGAGCCGGTCGCCTGACGCAGCGCGACGGCGATCAGCCATGCGAGCAGGATCAGCGGCAGGTGCGTGCCGACTGCAATCTTGCCGATGGTCACGCTGATGCCCGCGTTGACCAGCATCTGCTTGAGACCGCCGCCCGCGCCGATGGTCAGCAGCAGCGCGGCGATGGGCGGCAGGCTCTTGCGCAGGATGCCGCCGACGCGTTCCCGCGCCATGCCGCGCGACCAGCCCAGCATCACGATGGCGAACAGCACGGTCAGCGCGAGCGCGACGAGCGGTTCACCGACGAAGTCGAGCATGTCGTACAGCAGCGTGTCCTTCGTGAGCGCCAGCTTGGCGACGGTGCGGCCGAGCATCATCACGACGGGCAGCAGGATGGTCACCAGCGAGATCGCGAAGCCGGGTGTGGCCGCGCCTTCGTCGCGAGTGGTGAACAGCTGGCCGATTTCCTCGGGCGCCTCGATATGCAGCCGCTTCGACAGCCAGATGCCGTAGACCGGTCCGGCGAGAACGACAGCAGGCAGCGCGACGAGCAGGCCCAGTCCGAGCGTCAGCCCGAGGTCGGCATGCAGCGCGCTCACGGCGATCAGCGGACCGGGGTGCGGCGGCAGCAGCGCATGCAGGGTGGTCATGCCGGCGAGGGCAGGAATCGCGATGCGCAGGATGGGTTGCCCGGAGCGGCGCGCCATGACGAAGATGATCGGCACCATCATCACGAGGCCGACTTCGAAGAACAGCGGCAGCCCGACGATGATCGCGACGAGCGCCATCATCCACGGCAGCCTGCGCGGTGTGGAATGGTCCAGGAGGGTGGTGACGAGCCTGTCGGCGGCGCCGGATTCGGCCATCAGCGCACCGAGCATGGCGCCGAGCGCGATGATGATGCCGACGTCGCCGAGCAGCGCGCCCGCGCCCTTGCTGAACGCCTGCGCGATGGCTTCGAGCGGCTGATGCGCGGCGAAGCCTGCCGCGAACGTGCCCACCAGGATGGAAAGGAACGGCGCGAGCTTCAGGACGCTGATGGAAACGATGATGATCGCGAGGCCGAGTGCGCAGGCGATGAGAAGCTGGGTGTCGTGTGCGGACCAGGGGGCGAGGGTTGTCGTTGGGTTCACTGTGGTCTTGAGGTGGTTCTTGAGATGACGCTTGCTCTGACGTTCGATCTGACGCGGCTGAGTGCGACGGCAATACGATTACGGTTTGCTTTCGCGGTGCGGGTCGTGCCAGCTTCCCGCGAGGCCGTGTCGTAATAGCATTTTTCGCGGCGCCGGTCAAAAAATCGGACCAATCGGCCGGCGCGCCGCTCAGTTTAAGCAGAGACGCACGCGCTTGCATTTTGCGTTTTGCACTTTGTATTCGAGATGCCGTCCGTCGACGAGACGAAACCGGCGTCGCGGCTGAACGAACGGGGCGGGCCGTCGTGCGTCCCGGCGCAGGCTTGCGCTACGATTCTGTATGGACCTTTTTCAGAGGCTTGAACCCGCACGGATCCGGAGCCGACACCATGGATGAAGCCACGCGCGAGTTCGATCGCCTGCGCCCTCGTCTGCAGGCCATTGCTTACCGCATGCTGGGTTCGGTGGCGGAAGCCGAGGACATCGTCCAGGATGTCTGGCTGCGCTGGCATGCGGCTGCGCGCGTGGCCATCGAGAATGCGGAGGCGTGGCTGGTATCGGTCACGACGCGTCACTCGATCGACCGCCTGCGCGCCGCGAAGATCCAGCGCGAGCACTACACCGGTATCTGGCTTCCCGAACCGCACATCACCGAGCCGCCCGCGACACCTGAGGAAATGACGGAACGGGCCGACGATGTCTCCGTCGCTTTCCTGATGCTGCTCGAACGTCTGACGCCGGAGGGGCGTGCCGCCTTTCTGCTGCGCGAGGTATTCGACGCCGACTACCCCGAGGTGGCGCGCATCATCGGCAAGACGGAGGCCGCCTGCCGTCAGCTCGTGAGCCGCGCCAAGGTGCAATTGCGCGAGGAACGTCCGCGCCGCACGGTGTCGCCCGAGCTTCATCGGCACGTGCTGCTGGCCTTCGTGAGCGCGCTCGAACACGGCGACTTCGCATCGATTCATGCGATGCTCGCCGACGAAGCCACGCTCATCGGCGACGGCGGCGGCCGCGTCCAGAGCTTCCCGGAGCCCATGCGGGGCGGCCGGCGCATCGCGCAGCTTTTCTATGCCGCATATCTGCGCTACGGAAGCGAAGTGCGCGTGGAACCGGTGATGCTGAATGGGCAATGGGCGTTGCTGCGCTTCATCGAGGGCAAGCTCGAGTCCGCGCAGTCGTTTGAAATCGAGCAGGATCGCATCGTCAACATCCAGGTGCAGCGCAACCCCGACAAACTCGAACGGATCGCGGCCTGGCTGGACAGCCAGTAGGGAAGTGGACAACGATTGATGCGCAGCAGGCAACAGCGTGCGGCCTGCCGCGGGTCTACCGTCCCCAGCCGCGCAAACCTACGATGACATCCATGCCGGGCCGCGCCCGCGGTCGGCTGAACCCACCTGCATGGAGCCGTCATGTCGCAGCGCATCAACTACGTTCACCAGTCTCCCGAACTCTTCAAGAAGTTTTATGAATTCAGCAATACTGTCGCGGAATGCGCGATCGAGCAGACCGTTCGCGATCTCGTCTCGCTGCGCGCATCGCAGATGAACGGCTGCGGCTTCTGCGTCGACATGCATGTGAAGGAAGCGAAGATCCATGGCGAGCGTGAACTGCGCACGCATCATGTAGCAATCTGGCGCGAGTCCACTTTGTTCTCGCCGCGCGAACGCGCCGCGCTCGCCTGGACCGAAGTCCTGACACGTCTCCCGGAGCATGGCGTGCCCGACGAGCTGTATCAGCGCGTGCGCGAGCAATTCAACGAAAAGGAATTGTCCGACCTGACCTACGCCATCATGGCGATCAACGGCTGGAACCGCGCCAACGTCGCGTTCCAGACGGTGCCGGGTTCGTCCGACAAGGTGTTCGGCCTCGAGAAGGCAAACCTGTCCTGAAGCCTCGGGCGCCGTCCTTTTACCTGCGGAGACTCATCGTGCAGAACATCAGACGCATGGGACTGGCGCTCGCCCTCGGAAGTGCGGCGCTCTTTGCCCAAGAGGCGCGGGCGGCGCCCGAGGCCGTCGTCACCGAGTTGATGACCCGGCCGTTGCCGGACTATCCCGGCAAGGAGGCGTTGATGATCAACGTGGACTATCCGCCGGGCGCGGTGGATCCGGTGCATCGGCACGATGCGCATGCGTTCGTCTATGTCGTCGAAGGGTCGATCGTGATGCAGCTCAAAGGCGGCAAGCAAGTGACGCTGAAGCCGGGCGACACCTTCTACGAAGGTCCCGACGACATCCACACGGTCGGCCGCAACGCCAGCATGACGAAGCCCGCGAAGTTCATCGTGCTGTTGCTCAAGGACAAGGGCAAGCCTGTGCTGACGCCGGTGAAATAAAACCGGAACCAGGCGCGAAAATTTTTTTCAGCATGCGATGTCACAAACCGGGCGGCGCAAACGTCTTGTAAGTCAGAGCCACTCCGTTTAGCGCCGCCATGCCACTGGACCTCGTTTCTCATTCCGACGATTCGCTCGCCTACAGCTTCAGCACCAGTTATGCGGGCGTCGTTTCGTTTCTGGCCGTCGCCAATGAAGGCAGCTTCGCGAAAGCGAGCGATCGCCTGGGCATCGGCCGCTCCGCCGTCAGCCGCAACGTGCAGAAACTCGAAGCGCAACTCGACGCGCGCCTGTTCCTGCGCACCACGCGCAGCACGTCGCTGACGCGCGAGGGCGAACTCTTCTACAAGAATTGCCAGCCGGGCGTCGAACGCATCGTGCAGGCGCTCGAAGACATGCGCGAACTACGTAATGGACCGCCGCGCGGACACCTGCGCATCGCCTCGACATCGGGCTTCGGCCGCAAGGTCGTGGCGCCGCTGCTGCCCGGCTTCAATGCGCGCTATCCGGACATCGCGCTGGAACTGCTGCTGAACGATGCGGCATGCGACTTCACCGCGGATCGTGTGGATGTCGCGTTCCGCGATGGCCATATCGACGATTGCGAGGTCGTCGCGAAGCAACTCATACCAATGCAGATGATCGTCTGCATGTCGCCCGGCCATGCGCGCGAACATGGGCTGCCGCGCAGCATCGAACAACTGGAGCGGCATCGCTGCATCAGCTTGCGCACGTCGTCCGGCCGTATCGCTGAATGGGAATTCAAGGTCAACGGCGTGGCGCACAAGGTGATGCCTCATGCGCGGCAAATCTTCAACGATATCGATCTGATGCTGCAGGCCGTGATGGATGGACAGGGCATCGCGCAACTTCCGGCCTATCTCGTGTGCGATGCGTTGAAAGCCGGCCGGCTGGTCATGTGTCTCGCCCAGTACGCGCCGGACGATGGCGGTCATTACCTGTGCTATCTCAGCCGCAAGCATCTTCCCACGCGCGTGCGCGTGTTCGTCGACTACATGACGGAGCAGACGCGCGCGCTCGATCTGCATTGCCTGACAACCACGATCAGCAACGCAACGCGCCCATTGAGCGGCGCGGATTGATGCGTGCAGGGCAACACCGTGCGTCCGCCGACGGGACTACCGGACGCGCGCCGGCATGCATACGATGCATGCTGGACAGACGTCGGGCATGCGCATCGAAGAGACCATCATGGCATCACTCACTCCGCCTTCCACGACTCTGCTCGACAAGTACCAGGGCCAGGACACGCACACGCTGTATTCGACGACCGTGACGATCACCGGCGGCGACGCGGGCCATGGCCGCGCCTCGGGCAAGGCACGCTCCGACGACGGCAATCTCGATCTCGAACTGCGGCTTCCCGAGTCGCTGGGCGGCGCCGGCGGCGGCACGAATCCGGAACAGTTGTTCGCGGCCGCCTATGCCGCCTGCTTCCATGGCGCCCTCACGCTGCTCGCGACCCGTGTGGGCATCGAAGTCGCGCAGGCCGCCGTGTCCGTCACGGTGAACTTCGCGCGCGATCCGGTCGATGGCCTCTTCGTGCTCACCGCGCATACCGAGGTGCAGCTTCCCGGCGTCGAGCGCACCGTCGCCGAGGAACTCGTGCGCAATACGGAACGCTTCTGCCCCTACACGAAGATGGCCCGCAAGGGCATCGTGAATATCGTTGTGCTCGCGGGAAACGCGGACCAAGCGTAACGAGGGTTGCTACTCGCGATCAAGCGTTCTATGCTTCGCCGTGCTGCCGAACGAACCCATAATCAAAAGCGCTGCTTGAGCGAGACCAGTCCGGTTCAACATCCTTCGAGGGAGGGAGCATGATCGCACTGTCTTCGCACGGCGCAGGGTCTGACGTGTCATCGCGTGAATCCGCAGCGACACGACGAGCAAGCACACGCCGAATGCTCGGCGTCTGGTTCTTCCTGAGCATCGCCGCGAGTGCGGCGCATGCCGACGCCACCAGCGGCTATGTGTTGCCCCCGCCGCCGAGCGAGCTTTATGGCGATCTCTTCGTCGCGGTGCAGACGCAAGGCGTCTATCCCGATCAGAAGACCTTCGTCGATGCGACCCCGAAGATGGATCCCGCGCAGATCCTGCAGGCCTATCAAACGCAGATGTCCGCGCCAGGTTTCGACCTGAAGGCATTCGTCGCGCAATACTTCACGCCGCCCACGGATCAGAGCATTACCCCTCCGCCGGGTCAGTCATTGCGTGATCATATCGACTGGCTCTGGCCGAAACTCACGCGCCTGACGACCGTAGCGGACGTGCCGCCGAACAGTTCGCTGATCCCGCTGCCGAAGTCGTATGTCGTGCCGGGCGGGCGTTTCCGCGAAGGTTACTACTGGGACACCTATTTCACGATGCTGGGCTTGCAGGAAGCGGGCCGCGAAGATCTGGTCGACGACATGCTCGATAACTTCGCGTATCTGATCGACACGATCGGCCACATTCCCAACGGTAATCGCACTTATTACGTGAGCCGTTCGCAGCCGCCGTTCTTCTCGTACATGGTGGAACTCGCCGCGCAGAAGGAAGGCGGGCGCGTGTATCAGAAGTATTTGCCGCAGTTGCGCCGCGAGCATGAGTACTGGATGAAAGGCGCGCGGTCATTGCAACCGGGCGAGGCGAAACGCAATGTCGTGATGCTGCCCGACCGGACGGTGCTCAACCGCTATTGGGACGAACGTGACACGCCGCGTGACGAATCGTATCTGGAGGACGTGACCACCGCGAAGCAGGCGAGCAGTCGTCCGCCGAATGAAGTCTATCGGGACTTGCGGGCGGCGGCCGAGAGCGGCTGGGACTTCAGCTCGCGCTGGTTCGGCGACAACATGACGCTCGCGACCATCCGCACCACCTCCATCATTCCCGTCGATCTCAACAGCCTGATGTTCCACCTGGAAACGACGATTGCAATCGGCTGCGGCGAGGTGCGCGACTTCGGATGCGTCGGCGAATACATTGGCCGCGCGGCGAAGCGGGCGATCGCCATCAACAAATATTTGTGGAACGACAACGGCTATTACGGCGATTATGACTGGCGGCTCGCACAGCCACGCAACAATCCGTCGGCCGCCATGCTTTATCCGTTGTTCGCAGGCGCCGCTTGGCCGGATCGCGCACAGAAGACGGCGAACACTGTCGCCAGGATCTTGCTCAAGCCGGGCGGTCTCACCACGACGACCTTCAATACGTCACAGCAATGGGATGCGCCGAACGGCTGGGCGCCCTTGCACTGGATAGCCGTGCAAGGGCTCAAGCGCTATGGGCGCGGTGACCTCGCGCGGCCAATCGGCACGCGCTTCCTCGCGGACGTGAACAACGTCTACTCGATGCAGCAGAAGCTTGTTGAGAAGTATGTCGTCGAAGGCGAGGGCACGGGCGGTGGAGGCGGCGGCGAATATCCGTTGCAGGACGGCTTCGGCTGGACCAATGGCGTGACGCTCAAGTTCCTCGATCTCTACGCGCCAGGGCAATGATGCGCTCGACGTGAGGCGTCAGCCCGGCCCGGCCTGCTTCTGCCGGCGATACGCCTGCACCGGCAGGCCGGCCACGCCCCAGTTGTCCATGTCCACTTCCTCGATCACGACGAAGGTGGCGTCCAGCGGCTTGTTCAACACGTCGAGCAACAACTGGCTCACGCCTTGAATGAGCCGCGCCTTTTCAGCGGCGGTGACGGCGTTCGTGCCTGGCGTCGTGCCCTCGCGCGTTACTTGAATGGTTACGATCGGCATGGGTGGCTCCTTTGAGCATCGGTTGTAACGGCCGTCATCAATGTCCGGCGCTCTGGCCGCCATCGACGTGAAGAATCTCGCCGGTCACGAACGACGCATTGTCGAGATACAGGACCGCCCCGGCGATGTCGCTCATTTCGCCCATGCGTCCCACCGGATGCAGTTTGCCGAGCGCTTCGTGCGTGTCAGGCGCATGCATGGGCGACTTGATGATGCCGGGCGAGACGGCATTGGCGCGAATGCCGGACTTCGCGTACTCGATGGCAAGCGACTTGGTAGCGGCATTCAGGCCGCCCTTGGTCAGCGAGGCGAGCACCGAGGGCACGCCGCTCACCGCGTGATCGACGAGGCTGGTCGTGATGTTGAGCACATGCCCGCTATGGTTCTTCTCCATCTGTTCGATGGCAAGCTGCGTGACATGGAAGAACCCATTGAGGTTCACGTTCAGCATCGCCGCATAATCCTCCAGCGTGTATTGTGTGAAGGGCTTGGCGATGAAGATGCCTGCGTTGTTGATCAGCGTATCGATGCGGCCGAAGTTTTCGATCGCCGCATCCACCACGCGCTGAGCGGTGGCGCGTTCGCCGATGTCGCCCGGCACGGCAATGATGTTCGGATCGTCGGCTTGCTGGATGGAACGCGCGGTGGCGACCACGGCATGACCCTGCGCGCGGAATGCCGCGACGATCTCTGCGCCGATGCCTTGCGACGCACCCGTGACGATAACGACTTTTTGCGTATTGCTCATGATGAACCTCGATAAGAGAAAGGGGCCTGTTGCGGATCGGCCTGTTGGCTCCGATGGCTTGTAATCTAGGCGCTTCGAGGTTCGTTGCGTACACCCGCGGTGGACTTTCAGTCTTGCGCGGCAGGAACAAATGGTCCGGCATGACCGTTCATTCAAACCCCAGGAAGGGAGCATTCCGGTGAGCTTGTCCCAGGTAAAGGCTTTCGTTTTCGATGTGTTCGGCACGGTGGTGGACTGGCGCGGCGGCGTGACGCGCGAGGCCGATGCATTCCTGAAGCGTCACGGGCATCCCGGCGCGCGGCCCGATGTCTTCGCCGATGCCTGGCGCAGCCGTTATGTGCCTGCCATGCGCAAAGTGATCAGCGGGGAGCGGCCGTTCGTCAGGCTGGACGTGCTGCATCGCGAGAATCTGCTGGACGTGCTGCCCGAGTTCGGCATCGATGCGAGCGCGGTCCCGCCGGAAGCGCTGGATGACCTCAATCTTGCGTGGCATCGGCTCGATCCATGGCCGGATTCGGTCGCGGGCTTGCAGCGCCTGAAGGCGCGCCATATCATCGCGCCGCTTTCAAACGGCAATATCAGGCTGATGGTGGACATGGCGAAGCGCGCCGGCCTGCCGTGGGATGCGATCCTCGGTGCTGAAATCGCGCAGATCTACAAGCCGGCGCCGGAGGCCTATCTGCGTACGGCCGAAGTGCTGATGCTCGCGCCCGCCGAGGTCTGTCTTGTCGCGGCGCACAACAACGATCTTGCGGCGGCAAGGCAATGCGGGCTGAGGACGGCGTTCATTGCACGGCCGCTGGAGCACGGTCCCGGTCAGACAAGCGACCTGCAAGCCGAAAGCGATTGGGATGCTGTGGTGAATGACATGAACGAACTGGCCGATGCCGTCGGCGCATGAGCGCGACGGACATCGGCCGGATAGTACGGTTCAGAGATGAATCAGGCCGCGCCTTCGACGATGCGGAAATCACGCACCACGGCGTCGCCGAGCACGCTCAGCGCTTCCTTGTAGGTGTCGCTGTTGTACGCGGCAATGGCGGCTTCGAGCGAATCGTATTCGACCACGACGGTGCGCTCGAGCGCGCCTTCGCCTTGCGCCAGGGCCGCGACGCCGCGCACCAGCGGACGGCCGCCGCCTTCCTTGATGGCCTGCGTGGCAAGCTTCGCGTATTCCGCAGCCTGCTCGGGCTTCATGATCGTCTTGTACACGCTGACCCAATAACCTTTTGCCATCTGTATCTCCGTGGTTTGAACGGCGCCCTGGCGCCTCGAGACGGACGCCATGCGTCAAGCGCGCGTGCGTCCGGTTGCGGCGGCCAGCATAGCAAATATTCGGGCGATCAATCGGCGGCGTACTTGCGGTCGAGTTCGTCGAAGAGCGGTTTGTTCACGAGCCTTTGACGCTCCGCAAATGGCGCAACGACCGCGGGATCCTCGTCGAGCCGGCCTTGCGACTTCAATGCGCCCAGCGCGTTCTGCATGCCGCGCACCGCGCCTTGCAGTGCCGCATTCGCATACAGCACGAGGCTGAAGCCGAGCTGCTGCAGGTCGGCGCGGTCCGTCACCGGCGTCTTGCCGCCAATCACGATGTTGATCAACTGCGGTGCGTCGAGCAGCTTGGGCAGCGACGCGATCTGCTCCGGCGTTTCGATCGCTTCGACGAAGAGAATGTCGGCGCCTGCTTCCACGAAGGCGCGGGCACGTTCGATGGCCGCGTCGAAGCCCTCGACCGCGCAGGCATCAGTGCGGGCAATGATCTGGAAGTTCTCGTCTTCGCGCGCATCCACCGCAGCGTGGATCTTGCCGACCATTTCGCTCGTCGACACCACCGCCTTGCCAGCGAAATGCCCGCATTTTTTCGGCATCACCTGATCTTCGAGCTGGATGGCATCGGCGCCCGCGCGTTCGAGCGTGCGCACCGTATGGCGCACGTTGAGGGCATTGCCGAAGCCGGTGTCGGCATCGACGAGCAGCGGCAGATCGACGGCATCGCGGATGCGCGCGGTATGTTCAGCAATTTCCGCGAGGCCGACAAAGCCGAGATCCGGCATGCCGAGCGACATGTTCGTGACGCCCGCGCCCGTGATGTAGATCGCTTCGAATCCCAGGTCCGCCACGACGCGCGCGCTCATGGCGTTGAAAGCGCCGGGCAGCAGCAGTCCGCGCCGTGCCTCGACCAGTTCGCGGAAGGCGGCGCGGCGGCGGGAAGAAGATGTCGTCATGGCAGAGTTCCAAAAAAAAGTGGAATAGAGCGTCTCGATGCACCCGGCGTTTGCCATGCTAACGCGGGCGTCGCCTCAGTGCTTGCCTTCGCTCGTTCTTCGTTTCTGTTAATCGAAACGAAACAGCGTGCGCGCCGAGTCGCGGATGACCGCCGTGCGCTGCGCGGCGTCCGGAATCCAGCGGTCCAGCGCGGCGCGCGAGTCGTCGTATTCGATCAGGCTGCGATGCTGCGTATGCGGCCAGTCGCTGCCCCACACGAGCCGTTCGGGGCCGAAGGCATCGAGCAGGGCGGCGGCAAGCGTCTGGCCGAGCGCCGTGCCGTTTTCGCCCACGACATTTCGATACGCCGCCGACAGTTTCACCCACACCTTGCCGCTCGATGCTGTCGTCAGCAGATAGCGGAAGCCTGGATCGGCGGCGCCGTGCGCGGGGTCGGGACGGCCGAAATGATCGATCACCACGGTGCAGTGCTGTTCGAGCAGCGGCGTGATGAGCAGCGGCAGGTCGATGGCGTTGCGATGGATCTCGACATGCCAGCCCAATGCGTTGACGCGTTCGAACAGGCCGCGCCAGTGCGCCGCCCGCACATCCGGCAACGCCAGTCCGATAAGATTCAGACGCATGCCCACGACGCCCTGTTCCGCAAGCCGATGCAACGCGGCGTCGCTGATCGAAGGATCGATGACGGCCACGCCGCGAAAACGCTGCGGATAGCGTTGCAGGACATCGATAAAAAACGAGTTGTCCGTGCCGAGAAAACTCGGCTGCACGAGCACGCCATGCGAAACGCCGTTGGCGCGCAGGTGCGCCGCGTAGTCATCGAGGGTCGCGTCATAGTCGGGTGCATGACGGCGATGCGGCGCGAGCGGCAGGCCGCGCACGAAGACATGCGCATGACTGTCGATGGCGTCGATGGGGGCGTGCGCCGCCTCGAGCCACTGCTCGTTTCTGGTGTCGAGTAATTGCGTCATGGCGTGTCAGACATGGTTGGGCGAACGTTCGCGCGCTGCGCCGGGTCCAGCATCCGTGGCGATGCGGCGGCCTCGGGTCTCCGGCAGCAGCAACGCGGCGATGACCACGAGTCCATAGGCGATGCCCGCATCGATGCCAAGCGCCTGTCCGATCGGCATTGAATTGCCCATGTGTCCGACGAGCACCGGAAACACCGCCGACACCACGCGTCCGAAGTTGTAGCAGAAGCCCACGCCCGTGCCGCGCACGCCTTGCGGATAGAGCTCGTTGAACAGCGCGCCGAGCGTGGCGGGAATGCCGGCGGAGAACAGCCCGAGCGGAAAGCTCAGGATCAGCATCGCGAGATCGCCGATGGGCAGGAACACATAGATGTTGACCGTGATGGCGCAGCAGACCGCGAAGAAGATCACGTTCCTGCGGCGGCCGATCCTGTCCTGCAGCCACGCGCTGACGAAGCAGCCGACGATGAACGCCGAGATCACTACCGCGAGATAGCCTCCGGTGCCGAGCACGGACAGATGGCGTTCCGTTTTCAGATAGGTGGGCAGCCATGTGGTGATGGCGTGATAGCCGCCATGCGCGCCCAGCCCGATCAGCCCGCCGACGATCGTCGTGCGCAGCACCGATGGATGAAAAATGCCGGCGAGGATCGAGAATGTGCCTTGAGGGCGGACGTCGCCGGCTTCGGCGGTGCGCACGGCGCGAGGCGGCTCTTCGATGTTGCGCCGCATGTAGATCACGAGCAGTGCGGGAATCAGGCCGATGGCAAACAGCACGCGCCAGGCCCATTCCGGCGAGACCCACGAGAACACGATCATGTAGAGCAGCACCGCGCCCGCCCAGCCGAAGCCCCAGGCGCTCTGCACGATGCCCATCGCCTTGCCGCGATGTTCCGCGCGAATCGTCTCGCCGAGCAGGACCGCGCCGGCCGTCCATTCGCCGCCGAAGCCGAGTCCCTGCAAGGACTTGAGCACGAGCAGCTGTTCGAAGTTCTGCGCGAAGGCGCTCAGGAAAGTGAATACAGAAAACCACAGCACCGTGATTTGCAGCGCCTTGACGCGGCCGATGCGGTCCGACAGCACGCCCGCCAGCAGGCCGCCGAGCGCGCCCGCCACGAGCGTCGCGCCGCCGATCAGGCCCGCCTGGCCCTTGCCGATGCCCCAGGTCGCGATGAGCGTCGGGATGACGAGGCTGAAAACCTGCGTATCGACGCCGTCCAGCGCCCAGCCGGCGAAGCACCCCCACAGCGTGCGTTTTTCAGCTGTGGATACCTCTCGGTACCAGTTCATGTCCTGTCTCCTGCGCGGATTCACGTCCGCCTCTTGTATCGATGAATGCAGATTGCCCGTGCATTCTAAAAACCAAAATTCGCCTCGCATACTATGCATATGTTCATTTTTCATAGCATTTTGATATGCTCGCACCATGGAGACCCGCAACCTCAAATACTTTCTTGCCGTCGCCGATGCGGGCAGCGTGACCCGCGCCGCCGAAGTGCTCGACATTGCCCAGCCCGCCTTGAGTCAGGCGTTGTCGCGCATGGAGCGGGATCTCGGCGTCAAGCTGTTCTCACGCACGCGGCGTGGCGCGCAGTTGACGCCGGCGGGTGAAGCCATCGTCGAAGATGTGCGCCTGAGCGTGGCGCGCATCGAGGCCGCTTCGCATCGCGCAAGGGAGATCGGCGCGCAGCGAGGTGGCCGCCTGACCATAGGTTTTGCTTCGGCTGCGCTGTTCAGTCTTCTGCCGCGCGCCATCGCCGCCCTGCGCGCCGAAGTGCCCAACGTCGAGTTGATGCTCAAGGAGATGAGCAACGCGGAACAGGCCAGTGCGCTGGAGCAGGGCACGATCGATATTGGTCTTTTGCATACACCGGTCGCGGTGGGTGGGCGGATGCGCGAGAAGCTGATCGTCCGCGAGCGGCTGCTCGCTGTGCTGCCGCAAACTTTCCGTACCGGCGAAGACGGCAAGGTCGGGCTCAAGGATCTCTCGGACGCGGGCCTCGTGTGGTTTCCCGGCGATCAATTACCCGTGGTGCGCGCTGGCATTTTGAGTGCATTTCGCCAGGCTGGATGTGAGGCGAATGTCGTGCAGGACGCGAACCGCTCCTTGACCGTGCTCGCTTGCGTTGCGGCGGGATGCGGTGCATCGTTGCTGCCGCAATCGGTGACGGCGCTGCAATTCGCGGGCGTGCGCTTCTGCGACGTGCGCGACGGAGACAACCTGCCGCCCTTCGAGCTGAGTGCAATCTGGCCGATGCGTTCGCGTCCCACGCTGGCAGACCGCTTCGCCGCGCTGCTCGAAGGATGATTCCAATTCAGAAGCGATAAAGAAATGAGCGACCCGTTGATCGATCTTCCTCTTCCCGAAGGCATTCGCGCGCGCAATGTCGACAACGGCAATGGCCTGTCGATGCATGTTCTCGAAGCCGGATTCGATGCGCCGGACCGGCCGTGCATCGTCCTCTTGCATGGCTTTCCCGAACTGGCGTATAGCTGGCGCAAGATCATGCTGCCGTTGGCCGCGGCGGGTTATCACGTCATCGCGCCGGACCAGCGAGGTTATGGCCGGACCACGGGCGCCGACACTTCCTTCGATGCCGATCTCACCCCATTCGGTTTTCCGAATCTCGTGAGCGATGTGCTGGGACTGGTCTCGGCGCTGGGCTATCGCCGGGTGGCGGCGGTGGTCGGCCATGATTTCGGCTCGCCCGTGGCGGCATGGTGCGGCGTGATACGGCCGGATGTATTCGCGTCGGTCGTCATGATGAGCGCGCCGTTTTCCGGACCGCCCGCATTCGCTTTCGATACCGCGCAGGACGATCCATCGCGCGCGCGCATCGACGTGACGGCCGCCTTGATGAAGGACGCTGTCGACGGGCTCGCGTTGCTCGATCCGCCGCGCAAGCACTATCAATGGTATTACTCGGGTCCGCAGGCGGACCAGGACATGCGGCATGCGCCGCGAGGGCTCGCCGCGTTCCTGCGTGCCTATTTCCATGTGAAGAGCGCGGACTGGGCGGGCAACCGGCCGCATGCGCTCGATGGCGTCACAGCGGACCAGCTCGCCTTGCTGCCGACCTACTACGTGATGAACGCGGACGCCACCATGCCCGCGACGGTTGCCGAACATGAGCCGAGCGAAAAGCAGGCCGCTTCATGCGCGTGGCTCACGAACAGCGATCTGGAGATCTATGCGAGCGAATATGCGCGCACCGGTTTTCAAGGCGGCTTGAACTGGTATCGCTGCGGTACGGATGCGCATCGGGCAGCCGCGTTGCGGACCTGGTCGGGCGCGACCATCGACGTGCCGGCGTGTTTCATCGCGGGGAGCAGCGACTGGGGCATGTATCAGCGTCCCGGCGACTTCGATGCGATGCGCCTGCTGACGTGCCGGAATTTCCGCGCCGCGCATCTGATTGAAGGGGCGGGACATTGGGTGCAACAGGAACAGCCGGCCACCGTGGCCAGCCGTATCCTGCGTTTCCTGAGGCAAGACGCGCCCGCGTTCTAGCAGGCGTGTCCTTGCATCACTTGGCCGGCGTGCGGCCCTTCTTGATGAGACGCGCGACGCGATGTGCACCGAGCCGCCATTCGTACGGATTGGTGTAGTCGAACTCCTTGACCTTGCGATACAGGTAAGGCCAGAAGGAGCCTTGAGCGCGCCGTGATTCATGTACGCGCTGGTCGCGCGACAGTTTCCGGTTGTCGTTCCAGGGGAAGCTGCGCACTTCGCTCGATGCCCGCCGCGGCAGGCCGAACACCAGCGAGTAAGCGTAGCGCGGCGCATTGGACGGATTGGGGCCGGCAAAGTGCAGCGTGCGCCCGCCATGGATCGTGCAATCGCCGAGCTGCAACGGGCAGATCACCGCTTCATTGACTTCGAAACCCGACGTGCATTCGAGCCCGTGCGTGGTGGGATCTCCGCCGATCGGCCCATGCGGCAAGACCGGGCCCAGATGCGATCCGGGAATGAACTGCATGCAGCCATTCTCGAGCGACACCGGTTGTAGCGGGAACCAGAAGTTCACTTCACGATGTTCGATACGCGGGTCGGTGAAGGCCTCGTCCTGATGCCAGGGCGTGACGGCTTCGGTATGCGGCGGCTTGTGGAAAAAGCTGTCGCTGACGAAGCGCGCCTTGGGTCCGAGCAACTGCATCGCCACGCGCTGCGCGCGCCGTGCCAGGTCCATTTCGAGCAGGCTGCGCTCGAAATGTGAAGGGTGATGCAACTGGGCGAGCTTCGGCTTTTCCGGCCCTTCACCTTCAGGGTAGAAGTCGAAGAGCAAGCCTTCGTTGAATCCCGCCTTTTCGCGCAGCAGGCGGTCACCCACACTGCGCAAGGTCTTGAGTTCCGCGTGCGTCGCGACGTTTTCCAGACGGAGAAAGCCGTCCTTCCAGAAGCTCCCGCACTGCGATTGGGATAGCGTTGTCATCTCCCTTGTCGCCCCGCTCAAAAGATTCCTCTGCCGGTTTATTAAATCCGGTCAGTGGAACAGCACACAAATTAACGCACTGTTCGGTATCGCACAGTGCGCCACCCTGGCCCCCTAAAACCCGGCATAAAAACTGCCGCTTTATTCTTTAACTTTTTTCAACGCGACAAAGGACGAAAAGCTGTAACGGACAGCTTTCAGCGATGTCGGTAGGTATTGCCTGAAGCGTAAGACGGATAGAAAAAAATTTCCGGTTTGCATCTGTTTCGTCAAGAAATCGGAAAGCTTTGCGTGCGATTGCACTAACTTCAGCAACAGTCTAACGAGAAAAGCCTACGAATAGCTTTCAAAACAGTGCCCGCTGAAATGTCGTTTGGTTGGCTAATGCACCAACGGATACTACTTTGTCGGATATTGCCGGACGACACGGCGGCATTTAACTAGAGCCTTCGTTAATCGAGCCGTCACGCATTCCTTTACTGCACGAAAAAATACGGAAAGAAGCTTTCAATTTATTAACTCATAGCATGCCGCATCGCAAAGCCAGAAGTTGTATCCATACGTGTATCAAGTTTCATCGTGTAAGAGTCTCCGGAATTGCGCTGATTTGTAGGAACTACCGCCTGTGCACCCGTGTCCA
This sequence comes from Caballeronia sp. LZ043, assembly GCF_031451075.1. NCBI lineage: Bacteria > Pseudomonadati > Pseudomonadota > Betaproteobacteria > Burkholderiales > Burkholderiaceae > Caballeronia > Caballeronia sp. LZ043. The sequence continues at coordinate 547,805 of NZ_JARUXT010000003.1, forward strand.
CGGGCCTCGCGGCCTGTCAAGTTTTTGGAGGTCGGAACGAACCGCGAGGAGAGGAGTGATGGAGAAAGGACGTGTTGCCGCGCTCGACGCAGGACGGGCGCTCGCGATCGTCGGGGTGGTCGGCGTACACCTGTCGTTTCAGTTTCCCAATTTGCCCGGAACCGTAGCATTGATCGCGCGCATGGGGCAGTACGGCGTGCAACTGTTCTTCGTGATCAGCGCGATCACGATCTTCATGACGCTCGAAGTGGATCACGCGCGCTGCGCGGATGCGCGCCACGTCACGCTGCGCTTCTATATCAAGCGCTTCTTCCGCATCGCGCCGCTGTATTACGCGGCCATCGCCGTCTATGGGCTCATCAGCTACGGCGCGACGCGATCAGGCATCGAACGCGCGTGGATACTCGGCGCGCACGGCCCGATGGACGTCCTTCTCAATCTGGTATTCCTGCATGCGCTCTCGCCGACGGCCATCAATAACGTGGTGCCGGGAGGCTGGTCGATCGGCGTCGAAATGCTGTTCTACATGATCGCTCCGCTGCTGTTCTTTGTCGCCGTGGATCGCACGCGCCTGATGCTCGCCACGGTCGTCTTGCTGGCGATATCGCTCGGCGTGATGTCGATGAGCGAATGCCATCGGACGCTCGAGTGCAATGTCGCCAACAATACCTTCGGCTATTTCTGGCCACCGGTGCAAGGACCGTGCTTCATCGTCGGCATGTGGGCATGGTATGCGTTCCGCTCGCATCTGCTCGGCGCGTCCACGGTCACCCGGCGCGTGTGCCTGTTTTACTTTGCGCTCGCGATAATCTTTGCACTGGTAACGGGCGCGCTTGGCGTCTGGTTCGACAAGGCGCACGCACTGGCGCCCATCGCGGCGGCGTGCAGCGCGGTGGCGTTCCTGCTGTTCGTGTGCTCGCAGCAGGCGCGCAAGCATCACGGCATGCCGCGCGCCGCCTCTCGCGTGCGTTTCACGGGACTGCGGCGTTGCGCCGCCGCGCTGGGACGCGAAAGCTATGGCATTTATCTGTGGCACTTCATCTGCGTGTACCTCACCTTCCATTTCTTCGATCGCGTCTTCGGGCAGAAGAACGGCGAGACGTCCATCGCGCTGTTCGGCGCGACGCTGGTCGGCGTGCTGGCTGTGTCGTATGCGCTGTCGCGCGCGTCGGACCGGCTGATCCAGGGACGCGCGACGCGGTTGTCCCGACGCCTTCTGGCAAGCGTCGACCGGCGTTTTCACCTGACGCGCGAAGCCCGGGCATCGGCGTTGAGATAGCCCATGAAAGAAACCTGCCGCCCTCCCAGCCGAAACAACGCGATACTCGCCACCAGCGTGACAGCTTCGGTGAGCGCGACGGTCATCCAGATTCCGCGCGGGCCGAGCCATGCGGTCAACAGCCATAACATCGCCAGCAACAGCAGCCAGCTGCGCATGAGCGCCACGAGCATCGATGCGAGCGGCGCCTCGATGGCCGTCAGATAGCCGCTGATCGCCACGTTGATCGCGGCGGGCACAAATGCCAGCGCGCACCACGGCAAGGCCTGATGCAACAGCGCTTGCGCCGCGGCGTCGCCGGGCACGAAGAGGTCGCCGAGCGGCTGTGCAAACGCAAGGCAGGCGAGAGCGGCAAGCAGCGCGAAGCCGGTAGTGGTAACGAGCCCGGTGGTCAACGCGCGTGAAACGGCGTGCGCATTGCCCGCGCCGCGCTGGAAGCTCACGATCGGCTGCATGCTTTGCACCAGCGCGACCATCGTGACCGAGGCAATCATCGTCACATACTCGACGACTGCGAACGCGACCAGCCCGGTATCACCGAGCGCCCGCAATACCGCGTGATTGAAGGCGAAGATCGTGACGCTCGGCGCGATCTCGCCCAAGAATTCCGACACGCCGTTATAGGCCATGCGCCACGCATGTCCGGGCGCTGCGAAAGCGCGCGCGACAGGGCGCAAGCGACGCGCGCGGACGACGTGAAAGGCGAACATCGGCCCGCACGCCAATGCCTGACTGAGTCCTGCCGCCCATGCCGCGCCGCGCATGCCCCATTGCAGATGACCGACCATCCACCAGGTCAGTGCGACATCGGCAATGCCGCTCGCGAACAGGCAGGCAAGGCCGAACTTTGCGGCGCCTTCTATGCGCAGGAAGAGTTCGAGTGCATAGCACGCAGTTGGAAACAGCACGAAGGGCGCGTAGGCACGGAGGAATTGCGTCGCAAGCATGGCGAGATCGCCGCGCGCGCCGGTCAAGTGCACGAAGGTATCGGCATGGATGAGAATCGCCAGCGTGAAACCCGCGCCGCACGCGCCGAGCAGCCATAGCGCCTGCGTGAAGGCTTCGGCTGCTTCGCGTTCGCGCTGCTCGCCAAGCAGTCGCGCAACGAGCGTCGAACCACCCACGCCGATCATCACACTGAATGCATAAGGCAAATAGAGCAGGGGAACCAGCAGGTTCAGCGCGGCAAGCGCATCGGCGCCGATGTAACGTCCGATGAAAATGCCGCTGATGACCGAATGCATGCAATAAACCCATGCAGCGAGCACCGTGGGAATGGCGAGATCAGTGAAGTGCCGAAACAGGGAATCGCTTGACGAATGCATGACGACAAAACCGTGCGTGACTCGCGGGGTAGGTCAACCGGAGCACGCGACGTTTCGATCATGCGCGGCGAGGCAATGACATGGCACGGCGGACGCAGGCCGAAGCCGTTCAGGCGACAGGACTGCGCAACGCATTCTGGCGGCGCGAGATCACGCCAGCGGGCTCAACAGCAATGGGACATGCGCGGGTGGCATCTTGCATGCCGAATAATGAATGCAACTTGCATCGATGACGATGCAGGCATTCGAGCGCAGCGCGGGAGAAGAGGTTCCTGAAAACATGCGTAACCGAATCATGATTCGCATGCAGTATTCAAACGGCAAATGATGTGAAAGTCAGCTCCCCGACGCTTCCATCGGCCGGTCGGATTTGACCCGCAAGCCATACGCCGTCAGCATGCGATACAGCGTGACGCGCGATATGCCCAGTTCGTCGGCTGCTTCGCCCAGACGTCCCCGATGGCGCAGCAAGGCGACTTCGATCGCCTGCCGCTCGGCGGCTTCGCGCGCCTGTGCGAGCGTCATCGGCGCGGCCTCCGCATACTCGCCGAGTTCGAGGTCGCTTGCCAGAATCTGACGTCCTTCCGACATGACGATGGCGCGGCGCACGCGATTGATCAGCTCGCGCACATTGCCGGGCCAGCCGTAGTTATGCAGCGCCGCGATCGCGCACGGCGAGAAGCCACGCAGACGGCGGCTCGCATCCTTGCGAAAGCGTTCGAGCATGTGGTTCGCCAGCAGTTCGATGTCCTTGCCGCGCACGCGCAACGGCGGCTCGTCGATCTGCAGCACGCACAGACGGTGATACAGGTCCGCACGAAACCGTCCTTCGATCATTGCGGCCTGCATGTCGACGTGCGTGGCCGAGATGATGCGCACGTCGACGTCCGTCGAGTCCTGTCCGCCGAGACGTTCGATCTTGCGTTCCTGCAGGAAGCGCAGCAGGCTCGCCTGGCTTTCGAGCGGCAAGTCGCCGATTTCATCAAGGAAGAGCGTGCCGCCGTCAGCCGCTTCCACCCGGCCGATCTTGCGTTGGTTCGCACCGGTGAACGCGCCGCGTTCATAGCCGAAGAGTTCGGATTGCAGCAAGTGAGGCGGAATGGCGCCGCAGTTGATCGCCACAAAAGGCTGTTCGCGGCGCACGGAACGCTCGTGGATGGCCACGGCCGTGAGTTCCTTTCCGGTGCCGGATTCGCCGGAGATGAACACGGGCGCGTCGGTCATCGCCACTTTGCGGACCGAGCGATACAAGGCCAGCATGGCGTCGCACGAGCCCACCATGCCGCCTTCCACGCAGTCGTCCTTGCGGGTGTCGCGGGACGCATTGTCGTGCAGCGACACCATGCCGTACGCGTGCCCCACTGCATCGACCAGACGGTCCGCCGCGGAGGGCACGGTCACGTAGTCGAAACAGAAGTCGCGGATGAGGCGGCAGATTTCCGGGCTGTCGACGTAATCGGCATCGACAGTCGCAACCCAGCCCACCTGATAAGTGGCGAGCATTTCGCTCAGGAGCGCGGGTTCGCTGGCGAAGCCGCGCCGGGTCAGATCGACGATGCCCGCCGCCGCCCGCTTGCCCTGCTTCGAGGATTTCGCAGGCTTGGCCGGATCGATGCGTTCGATGGTCCAGCCGCGTGCATGCAGCCGTTCGGAGAGTTCTTCCGATACCGTGCGGCCCGCGAAATAGAGTGTTCTGGTTTCCCCGTGCATGGCTGTTGTTCCCGTTCTTATATATGCAGAAGCAAGTATGCATTGGAATGCATCGTGACGACACGTCTCGCAAACGATAAGCGGAATTTGAATGTTTGCATTGGTCGGCGGATATCGATTAGCAAATGCAAGGCATTTATTGCTTTACGTTCGTTCGAAACCGGCAAGCCTTGCAGCGATTGGCTGCCGCCACGGCGAAGATATGTCGCCGCCGGCGCCGGTCGCGCATTGCCGTGCAGTGCTTGAATGAATAAAATTTGGCGGATCATGAAATATCAGATAATTCTCGGGTTGATGCGATTTGCGTTTGCAGCGTGCGCAAGTCGAGCGTAAAGTTCATCAATGTTTATCGTCTGACGAATTTCCCGCGAAACATGGACACAGCCGAAAACTCCCCTTCTGTTTCTGTATTTCAGCCGCGTTTGCTTCTCGTGGACGACGACCCGGCGATGATTCGCATCATCGGCGAGATGCTCGCGGAATGCCCCGATCAACGCTTCGCCACCACCGGCGAGGCCGCGCTTGCCTTGGCGCGCGAATCCACGCCGGACCTGATCCTGCTGGATGCCAATCTGCCGACCATGACCGGCTTCGACGTCTGCGAGATCCTCAAGCATGACGCGAAGCTGTCGCGCGTGCCCGTGATCTTCGTCACGAGTCACGATGCACCGGCGCTCGAAGTCGATGCCTTCAACATGGGTGCCTCCGATTACGTCATCAAGCCGCTGGTCGCCGCGCGCCTGCAGGCACGTGTGCGCGCGCAATTGCGTCTGACGGACCGCGCGCTGCACATGCGGGCCCGCTCGCATGACGCGGATGCGCAGGCATCGGCATCGGCGGGGACGGGCGTGCGGCTGCTCGGCATCCTCGGCAACGATACGGCGCTGGCGCAACGTGACGCGCTCGAAGCGTTCGGTGCGCTGGATGTCGTCACGGATCGCGAGGCCGCGCTGAATCTCATCGCGCGCGACGAGCCGGACGCCATCGTGCTCGATTCCCGTTGCAGCAACGCACCCGGCGAAATGCAAGCGCTCGAACAGACCGTCCGCGCCTTGCTCGCGCCGAATCCGCTTGTGCCGCTCATCGTGCTCGCCGATGCCTGCGACGCCGAAACCGAACGCCGCATCCTCGATGCAGGCGCGGCCGATGTCATCGCGAAACCCGCCAAGCCCGCCGTGCTGCAAGCGCGCGTGCGTGCGGCGCTCGCTTCCACCCGCCGGGCGCGTGAGGCGCTGCGAGCGGCGCTGGAGGCATCGGCGGGTGCGAATGTTCATCCGTTCCCCGTGTACGTGCGTGACCCGCGCGGCATGTGATCTTCGTTCGTCGCCGCTCGCATTGCTTGCGGCGCTACTGCGAAGCGCGCGCGTCCTGCGCGTTTCGCCTCATAGAGCGCATCGTCGGCGGCCTTGAGCAGCATGTCGGGCGTGCTGCCGCGTGCCGGCCGCACGGACGCCACGCCGACCGAAATCGTCACGCGCGTTTCCACCTCCGATGACACATGGCCGACGTCGAGCGCGCGCACGCCATCGACGATGCGTTGAGCAATGCATTGCGCGCCCGCGAGATCGGTCTTCGGCAACAGGCAGGCGAACTCCTCGCCGCCATAACGCGCAAGCTTGTCGTACGGGCGGCGCAGCGCATCCGCCAAGGCCTTTGCAATGGCCTTGAGACAGGCGTCGCCGGCCAGATGTCCGTAGTGGTCGTTGAAGCGCTTGAAGCAATCCACATCCACCATCAGCAGGGCCAGCGAAGTTTCTTCGCGCGCGCACTGGCGCCAGTCCGCGTGCAGGTCCTCATCGAACTTGCGGCGGTTGGACACGCCCGTGAGTCCGTCGAGCAAAGCACTGGCGCGCAGCAGGTCGCCCTGGAATTTGATTGTCAGATGCGTGCGCACGCGCGCTTTCGTGACGACCGGATTGATCGGCTTGCTGATGAAGTCCACGGCCCCCAGTTCGAGCGCCTTGACTTCATCGTCGGCGCGGTCCTGCGACGTGATGAAGATGACGGGCACGTCGCGCGTGAGCGGATCGGCCTTCAGGCGGCGGCAGACTTCGTGTCCGTCGAGATCATCCATTACGACATCGAGCAGGATCAGGTCCGGCGCTTCGGTACGGCATACCTGGAGCGCCTGCTCGCCGCTGGTTGCCATGAAGATATCGCACACATCGTGCAGCAACTCGTAGAGCACGCGGATGTTGAGCGGCTCGTCGTCGGCGATCAGAAGCTTGGGACGCCGGTTCACATGCAGCAGCCAGGTTTGCAGAAGCGCTTCCATGTCAGACCTGCTCCAGCATGTCGCGCGCGATCTTCGACGCACGCGCGAAGTCGAGCGCCCTGACGCGCGCGAGGAAATGCTCGAAGTCGTCGCGCTGCCCGCTGGGCGCAAGCGCCGACAGGTTCTCCGAGAGCGCAATGGCCTGCAGGTTCGATGCATCGAGCAGGTTCACGATAGTCGTGAGGCGCTCGCGCCAGTCTTGCTCATCGAGCGGCTCGGGCTGTGCGGGAGCCTGTGACGGCGGGGTCGCGTGCGCGAATGCGTGCGTGAGTTGATCGACACTCGATGCGAGCAGTTGCTGCATGCGTGGCAGCCCGGCGCGGATGGAGGCAAGCGCGCGGTCGTCGTCATCGCGATGGAGCAGATCGCTTTCGAACTGGCTCGCAAGCTGCGCGAGCGCGTTGGCGCCCACTGTCCCCGCACTGCCCTTGATGGCGTGCAGCACCGAGGCGGCGCCGTTTGCGTCGTGATCGGCGAGCCGTCCGGCCAAACGGGCCAGTTGCGCTTCGGCTTGCGAGCCGAAGTCGCCGGCCACCTGATGGATCAGATCCAGATTGCCGCCGAAACGCGCGATGATCGAGCCGCGTGCCTCGATCGTCGTCAATGCTGCGCCCGGTTCGCTTGCCGTTTCAACCTGTGCCCGCGAGCGCAACACGGCAACGAGCCGCTCCACGTCGATCGGCTTGCCGACGTGATCGTTCATGCCCGCTTGCAGGCAACGCTCGCGATCCGCGCCGGATGCATTGGCGGTCATTGCGATGATCGGCAGCGCGGCGAAGCGGCTGTCGGCGCGAATCAGCCGCGTGGCTTCCAGGCCGTCAAGATCGGGCATCTGCACGTCCATCAACACGGCGTCGAAGTGCATGTCGCTCGCGCACACGCGCTCGACGCCTTGGCGTCCGCCTTCCGCCAGCGTCACGTGCGCACCCTCGGCGTGCAGCAGGCCTTCGGCGACCTGACGGTTGAGCGCGTTATCCTCGACGACCAGCAGCGTCATGCCCGCGAGACGCCGCGCGCCGGCGGCATCGCCAAGCGCTGGCGTATGGGACGACCGTGTGCCGCCCGGTCCCGGCAGTGCCGCGCGAATCGCGTTGACGAGCTGCTTCGGCGTGACGGGCTTCGTGAGGAACCCGGCGAAAGGCGCGCTGCCTTGCTCCTGCGATTCACGCAAGGTCTCGCGGCCGAACGCCGTCACGAGCAGCACCAGCGGCGCTGGAGCGCGGCCCTTCATCGTGCCGATGAGCCTGGCGGCGTTCAGCCCGTCGAGGCCCGGCATGCGCCAGTCCAGCAGTGCGATGTCATAGGGCGCGGGTCCGCGCGCGGCCTCGCCGATGCGCTCGACTGCCTCGATGCCGCTCGTGACCACGTCGGCCTGCCAGCCCAGCGCGCGCACCGTACGCGAGAGGATCTCGCGCGCGATCGCGTTGTCGTCGGCGATCAGGATACGTGCGCCATGTTCGAGGACCGGACTCTCATCAGGCACTGCTACGGGAGCGCGTTCGATACCCAGCGTGATGTCGAACCAGAAGCGGCTGCCTTCGCCGACACGGCTTTCCACTTCGATCCTGCCACCCATCATGCCGACAAGGCGCTTGCAGATGACGAGCCCAAGTCCCGAGCCGCCATAGCGCCGCGAGGTCGAGGCCTCCGCTTGCGTGAAGCCTTCGAAGATGCGTTCCAGTTGCTCTGCGCTGATGCCGATGCCGCTGTCGCTCACCGAGATGCGCACGCGCGCCGTTTCGCCGGCCGCATCGCGCGAGCTGTCGAGAAGCTGCATGCCGACGACGATCTCGCCGCTCGACGTGAACTTGAGCGCGTTGCCCGCGAGATTGATGAGCACCTGTTGCAGCCGGAAGCCGTCGCCGACCAGCACGCCGGGCACGGCCGGGTCGAGATCGAACAGCACTTCGACATCTTTCGCGCCCTGATTCCCCGAAAGCACGACGCCCAGTTCCTCCAGCAGTTTCTCGGGCTCGAACGGATGAATGTCCAGTTGCAGCTTGCCTGCTTCGATCTTCGAATAATCGAGGATGTCGTTGAGCAGGTTCAGCAGCGACCGCGCCGCCATTTCTGCCTTGCCGATGTAGTCCTGCTGCCTCAGATTGAGCGCGGTGGACTGCACCAGATGCAGCATGCCGAGGACTGCGTTCATCGGCGTGCGAATTTCGTGACTCATGTTCGCGAGGAACGAGGACTTCGCCGCGCTGGCGGCATCCGCCTGTTCCTTCGCGTTGCGCAGATGGAACTCGAGTTCGTACTGGTCAGTGATGTCGTAATTCACGCCCGTCATGCTCATGGGCTTGCCGTGCGCATCGCGTTGCACCCGCAGGCCGCTCTGGATGCGGCGCGTGGTGCCGTCGGGCAGGACGATGCGGAACGGCGGCAGGGCATCGGCAGTGCCCGCGGCCACGGCGCGCAGGCCGGTATCGACGCCCTCGACATCCTCGGCATGAATGCGGCGGCGCCAATGTTCGTAATGCAGGCCGTTGTCCAGCAGTTGCGGCGGGTACTGGTAGATCTCGAACATGCGCGCATTCCAGTGCAACTTGTCGGTGGCGAGATCCCACGACCAGATGCCCAGTTCGGCGATGTCGGCGGCGAGGAGCAACTGGTCGCGCGCATCGGCGAGTTCGCCGCGTTCCTTCTTCTGCCGCGAGATATCGGTAATCACAGATACAAAATGCAAAGCACCATCAAGGCGCATGGCCCCGGTGGAGACATGCGCCGGGAACGAAGTGCCGTCCTTGCGCAATCCAGACAGCTCGCATTCGGCCGTTGCGACGCCTGACTCGCCCTTGAATTGCATTATGTATTCGTTATACGCGTCGAGATGCGGCGGCGGCACGAGCATGCGGATGTTCTGCCCGATGATCTCGCTCGCTGCGTAGCCGAACACCCGCTCGCCGGCGGAATTGAAGGAGCGGATCGCGCCGCGCTCGTCCACGGTAATGATCGGGTTGATCGCCGTGTCGAGCACGGTGCGCGTGGTGGCGAGACTGCGGGCCAGTTCCTGCTCGACGCGCGTGCGTGCGTTGATCTGGCGCACGAGGCTCGAGCCGAAGAGGGCCAGCACCAGTGCCAGCATCCCGGTGATGGCGGCATGCCAGAGCGTGTCGCGCCACCACGGCGCGATGATCTCGTCACGCGACAGCGCCGCCGCGACGAACAGCGGATAGTCCGGCAACTCGCGGAAACTGTTGAGGCGCGTGATGTGGTCCTGCGACGAGTTGATCGTGAAAACACCCGAGCGGCCTTGTTCGAGGTGCGCGCGGAACAATGTCGTGTCGATCACGTTCTTGCCGACGAAGCGGTCCTCGAATGGGCGGCGTACGACCATCGCGCCGGAGTTCAGTACGAGCACCGCCGCGCCGTCCTCGCCGAGGTCCAGGCTTTCGTAGAAGCTCGAGAAGAAGGTGACGTTGATGGTCGCCAGCGCGACGCCCGCGAAGCTGCCATCGGGCGCGTCGATGCGGCGTGAAACCGGCACGATCCATTTTCCGGTCGAGCGGCTCTGCACCGGCACGCCGATATGCGTTCCCTGATCCGTGTGCGTGCGGTGGTATTCGAAATACTCGCGGTCGGAGTTGTTGAAGCGTTGATCCAGCACCGGCTGCGAGTTGACGATCCAGGTGCCGTTCTTGTCGTAGATGAACAGGCCGTTCAACTGCGGCAACTGCTCGACCCGCGAGACGAGCGAGCGATGCAGCCGCGCCAGTGCCTCCGGGCCGGTGCCGTCTTCCTCGACGCGTTCCACCATGCCGAGCAGCGTGACATCGGCTTGCCTGAAGGTATCGTTGGCGTGCTGCGCCATTGCGCGCGCGAGGTTGGACGTGGCGGTGGTCATCTCGTCGAGCTGGGCGCGACGGGCGGCGAGACTGCGCCATACGTCGGTGCCGATCAGCAGCACGCAGACTGCGACGATGAACACCGTCATCCTGGAGGTGAGCGAATGACGACCGGGGCTGGGCAAGCCGTTTATCTCCGAGTGAGCGTGGCAAGGGGCAGGCCGGGGCGCAAGGACCTAAGGCTGCCGTATCTTATCGCGCCATTCGCAGGTGGCCGGCTGTCGCGCCGGCCGAGGCTTTGCGCGGCTGTTCAGGCTGTTTACGGCACCCGTGTGGGACAGCTTGATCCCTTATTTCGGGAATTTTCCCCGAACATTCGCAGTTTGGATGGCTGTAAGACACAGCGCGCACGGCCATGGACGTGTTGGCTACGTGCCGACTTTCAGGTTTGAAAGCGTTGGCCGAGGTCCGACACGGTTCCGTGGCAGCGCGCGCCGAAGCCTTGCTGGACAGGCATTTCGCGAAACTGGCACGGCCGGTGCATTGCTGCTCCGACACCCGCCGCCTCAGCGACTTCCTGATCGAATCAAGCATCAGTGAACCAAAGAATGAATCGCTCTGCCGGCATTGAAACGCATGACCTGCTGCCGAAAGTGGAGTGAACCATGTTGGGAATCCTGATCGACGTGTCCAGGGAAATTCTTTTGCCCCATCTGATCTGCTGGGTCCGCGTGCTGCTCAACCGCGCCGAACACGGCCGGCGCGATGCCTGGCTGGAGTCGTGCGCCGACATCGGCGAACTCGAACGGCGCATGCGCGCATGCGATCAGACGGACGCCTGACCTCATCCTCCATCCGCCCTCCACCATGTCGACGACTTCGAAGAACGATAAAGCCGCTGTTTCCGTGATCGCCCTGCATTGCTCCGGCTCGGGCGCAAACCAGTGGCGGCCCTTGCGCGAGACGCTTGCCTCAATGAGTCCTCGGCACGCGTTCTTCGCGCCTGAGCACTACGGCTGCGACGGCGTCGGTCCGTGGGGCGGCGAGCGTGCCTTCACACTGGCCGACGAAGCGGCCCGCACGGTCGAGATCATCGATCGTCATCCGGGCCAGGTTCATCTGGTCGGTCATTCGTATGGCGGCGGCGTGGCGTTGCGCGCGGCGCTCGAACGCCCGCGCGACGTGGCAAGCATCACGCTGTACGAGCCCTCCGCCTTCAACTTGCTGAAGGGCATGGGCGCGGACGGCGCGCGCGAGTTCGCCGAGATCCTTGCGATCGCCTCGCGCACGGCGGAGGGCGTCGTGGCCGGCGACCTGCGCGGCGCCGCCACTGCTTTTGTCGATTACTGGGGCGGAGAGGGCGCGTTCTCGGCGTTGCGGCCTTCGGTGCAGTCAATGCTCACGCGCTGGGTGCCGAAGGCGCCGCTCGACTTTTGCGCGCTGATCCACGAACCGACACTGCCCAGCGCCTACGCGAAGCTGCGCATTCCCACCCTCGTGATGCGCGGCGAACATGCGCCCCCGCCGACGCGGCTCATCGCGGAGATCCTCAGCACGCTGATGCCTGTCGCGCAACTCATGACCGTGCCGGATGCCGGGCACATGGGGCCGCTCACGCATGCGGACAAGGTCAACGAAGCGATCGCGCTTCATATCGCGCAGTGTGGCGAAGCGCTGGAAAGCCTAGCCGAGTAGACCGTCGCGGGAAGGACCGCTCTCGCCCTGGCGTTCGATGAGTCTCGCGCGAAACCAGAAGGTCCACGCCAGCAGGCCGCCGTACATCGCGTAGCTCACGACAGGCGACACGACCAGATAGCGTTCCACCGGCCAGGTCCACGCGAACCAGAAGCGCAAGGCGGTTTCGGCCGTCAGCCCGATGCCCCAGACGAGCGTCATGAGTCGCAGCGAACTGCGCAGGCCGGCGCTTTCATTCCAATAGGCTTCGAAGCGCTCGGCGCCGTTTTCCTGTTCGCGCGTGACAGTGGCGCGCGCCAGATAAAAGATCAATGGGCGGTCGAACAGGAGCGAGATGAGGAAGACGATGCCGGTGGCGCCCGCGGCGAGCGATTCGCGCACGAGCAGGATGCGGGGACTGCCGCCCAGTGCGAGCAGCACGATGGACAGCGCGATGCCGAACAGGACCAGTGCGGAGAGCGCGTCGACGCGCCTCGTGCGTGCGAACTCGGCGAGACTCCAGACGAGCGGTGGTGCAGCCGATGCATATAGCGCCCCGACATCGCCCCAATGCGGCAGCGCGAGCCGGTAAGCGAGCCACGGCAGCAGAAGATTGGCAACGAGTTCGAGCAGCAGGCCGGGCTTGATCTTTTTCATGAGCTCGCGGAAGGGAATCGCGCGGTGCGCGAGAACATCTTGACCTTGAGCCCAGTATAAAAGAACAGCCGTGCTGGAATAGGGGAGATTGGCCGCCCGCGGCGTGGGCGGCCTTTTTTCAAGCCCGGCGCGAGTCTTACTTTCTGCCCGCCGCGGCGGCGCCATTCGCACTGTTCGCGCCATTCAAGCCATTGGCCGTGCCCGCATTGGCGGCATTCGGGTTGTAGGTCGAGTTGTTGTTATAGCCGGGATTCGTCGTATTGCTGTTGGCGTTGTTCGAATACGCGTTGTTGTTCGAGCGCAGTGGCTTGGGCTGCAGCGTCTGGTTGATGATCCCCATCTGCCCCATCTTCTTCGCGGCCTGGCTGTCGGCATTGGCCGCCGATGCAAAGCACAACCCGGCCGCGCCGGCGATCAGCGCGATGTGCATGGCGCGTCGCGGCGCGCGCGTGGAAACTTTCTTCATGACCGCCTCCTGTTTGGCGCTTGTCGTGTGAGCAAGCATATGAACGCGCTAAAGCGCGTGGCAAGCACTTAAGCATATAGGGTCGTGCAAGCCGAATGCCCAGTACAGAAAGGGTTTTGCCTAGGGGATTCATCGGATGTGAGGCACGCTTCAAGCGTGTTGAGCCCCTTCCTTGAGCGCCTCGGCGAGCAGGCGTGCGTGCGGTGTCAGCGCGTCGAAGTCGCGTGCGCACAGATGCAGGCGGCGCGTGGCCCAAGGCTCCGAGAGCGGCACGATGGCGAGCTCCGGCCGTTCGAGCATGCGCGCCGATGCCTCCGACAGGATCACGAGCCCGATGCCCGCCGCCGCGAGCATGCCGACATTGTCGACGCTGCGCATGCGGATGCGATAGTTGATCTGCCGCCCGATACGCGAGGCGCGCTCGGCCAGATGCATTTCAAGCGCGGCATCGGAGAGTCCGACGAACGCTTCTCCGACGATCTCCGCAAACGCCACCGCGCGTTCACCCGCGATGCGATGCGACCGGTGCGCCACGACGACCAGTTGATCCTGCGCGATCAGATGCGTCTGGAGCATGCCGAGATCCGTGGTATCGGAGACGACGCCGAGATCGGCGCGACCCTCGGCGATGATCTGCACGATGTCGACGCTCGGACGTTCATCGAGGTCGATGGAGAGATCGGGGTAATCGGCGAGGAAGCGTGCAAGCCGTGGCGGCAGCAGCGTGGCGAGCGCGGCGGTGTTCGAGAGCAGCTTGATGCGGCCTTTGAGGCCGGTGGCGAAGGAGCGCAACTCGCCGCGCATCTGCTCGACCTGACCGAGGATGGCGCGTGCGTGGCGCGCGAACGCTTCGCCGGCGGCGGTTGCCTGCACCCCGCGCCGGTTGCGCTCCAACAGCGGCGCACCGAGCGCCGCCTCCATGCCCGCGATGCGTTCGCTCGCGGAAGCCAGCGCGAGGTGCATGGCCTGCGCGCCCGCCGTGATGCTGCCGCGCTCGATGACGGTCAGGAACAGGCGCATGTCGGTGAGGTCGAAACGCATGACGCATGCTTCGGCGGAACCGAAGTCTCACATTGGAAATGCCAGATTGTAAGCGTGCAGTCCTGCCGATAGCATCTGTCGCATGCAATCCATTCTTCTCGTCAGCGGCGCAGGTTTTCTCGCGGGGGCCATGAACGCACTGGCCGGCGGGGGCTCGTTTGTCAGCCTGCCCGCGATGTTCGCCGCCGGCTTGCCACCGGTTCAGGCGAACGCTTCGAGCACCGTTGCATTGTTTCCCGGCGGCGTCGTGAGTGCCTGGGCGTATCGCGACGGGCTCGGGCCAGTCGGCTCGGTGCCTATCCGCTGGATGCTGGTCGTGACGTTGATCGGCGGCTTCACAGGGGCGGCGCTGCTGCTCTCCACGTCGTCGAAGACCTTCTCCTTCGTGTTGCCCTGGTTGCTGCTGTGCGCAAGCATCACGCTTGCCTTCGGGCGCAGGCTCGGCCAAACCTTGCGGCGCCGCTGGCGTATCGGCGCGCCTGCCGTGCTGTCCATTCAATTCGTGCTTGGCGTGTATGGCGGCTACTTTGGCGGCGCGGTCGGCATCATGATGATGGCTGTCTGGGGACTGCTCGATGCACGCGATCTGAAGAGCCTCAATGCGCCGCGCACGCTGCTGGTGAGCGCAGCCAATTCGGTTGCGGTGCTCACCTTCGCGGCCGCGCACGCCGTTCGCTGGCCCGAAACCATCGCCATGCTGCTCGCGGCGATGCTCGGCGGCTACGGCGGCGCACAGCTCGGCCGGCGCGCGCCGCCGCAACTGATCCGGGCGGGCACCTTGCTCGTCAGCGCCGGCATCACGATCGCGTTCTTCGTAAAGACCTACGCGCCGACGCTGTTCCACCGATAAAGCCTGTCCCGATGCACGGAGGCGATCATGATTCCCGCGCTGCTTGAAACCATCGGTGTGCTGTCCCTGCTGGCAAGCGTGCTGGCGAAGATCGCCTGGCTCTGCGATGACCCTTCGCGTGATGCGAAAGTCCCACATGCTGTGCGTTTCCCGCAAAGAGCACGCGAGGTCCGACGCTCAATGCGAGCCGGGAGCCAGGCCAGGAAGGCCGAGCGCGCTGCGCGCCGCATCGTAATCGCGGATGAAGCGCGGATCGTCGTCCATTTCACGCGTCATCCAGCGCGTGAGGTCGTCGCGGCAGGCAGGATCGGCGATATCAGCGAAGCATGGCGAGTTCGCCGACATCATGCTCGCGGCCCAGTAGAAACCGAATAGCGCCTGCTTCTCGGCGGGGTCCATCGTGATTGCGTGAGGATCCTTGCCGGAGAACCAGCGATCGAGCTTCGCTGCAAGCGCTGCCTCGGTCTCATGGCTGTCGTAGGAGAACACATAGCCGCCGCCAGCCTGAGCCGTATGGAAATCGTTGAGCACGACAGCGGAAGCAAAGCGCGCGGCGCGCGTGTTCAGGGCGAATGACTGTGCATGGGCGTCGCAAGCGGCAAACCACAAGGCGAAGAGCAATGCATTTGTTTTTTGCCGTACGCCTGCACGGCATTTTTTCCGATCGCTTGCCTGAATCACGGTATATGAAAGAAAGCATTTCGCCTAAGCGCGGGGCGGCCAAGCTAAAAATCATATTAATTCTACGGAATTCCGCCGCGTGCCGTGCGAAACGGAAACCTTGCACATTGCATGAGGCAAGTCCGCACGAGCCCGGAACACAAGGCCGGCATTTCAATTCCTGGGTTACCAATGCAAAACGGCCCTTGCGGGCCGTTTCGTGCCTGAAGGCTGAACCGCCTGACTTACAGCGGCTGGATCGTCGAAGCTTGCTTGCCCTTGGGGCCTTGCTTGACTTCGAAGCTCACCTTCTGGTTCTCCTGGAGTGACTTGAAACCCTTGGATTGGATTTCGGAGAAATGTGCAAACAGGTCTTCGCCACCGTCATCCGGCGTAATGAAGCCAAAACCCTTTGCATCGTTGAACCACTTAACAGTACCCGTTGCCATTTGTCCAAACCCTTTTGAGACGTATTCGGTTGAAGATGCGCTCTGAAATTTCGAGCGGCAGAGAGTTTTACCACGCCAGAACGCGAACTTCAAATAAGCGTTTCTGCTAAGAGACGTGACATTACATCGTCATACTCGCTGCAGCCAGTCTTGTCCGCCCGAATGTTTAGTTCGGAGACGCTATGTTCGGACTTTAATCAGGGGCGTGGATATGATTATCCATGACTTTCAGCCAGCCAAAAACAAATAAACATCATGCAGAGCACAGGTTATCCCTTTGGACACGGCCGTAGTCCCGCTCTGGAACCGGGTGCCGAAGGGGGCTCATCCTCCGCGCCCGGTGAAGCGCTTTAGCAGCCCGCGCTTGCCGATGTCAGTCTGCTGCAGGAATACCGCAATCACGATGATGAGCCCCTTGAGCACCAGTTGCGTGTTGCTGTCGATATCGTTGAGCAGGAGGATATTGCTCAAGAAGCCGAATATCAGCACGCCCGCGACCGTGCCCGACACACGTCCGACCCCGCCCGCGAGACTCGTGCCGCCGATCACCACGGCGGCAATGGCGTCCAGTTCCCAGCCCATGCCCGCATCGGCCTTGCCTTGCCGGTATTGCGCTGCGTAGAGCACGCCGACCAGCGCGGACAGCAGCCCCGAAAGCGCATACGCGGCCGTCTTGTGACGCGCGACGGAGAGCCCCGAGATCAGCGCGCACTTCTCGTTGCCGCCGATGGCGTACAGGTACTTGCCGAACACCGTACGGTTCATCACGAAGCCAACCACGACCGCGATCGCCAGGAAGAACAGCGCGGGCACCGGCACCACGTTGAAGAGCAGGGCGCGCAAGGCCTCGATGTCCGTGGTGGCGTTGGTGCCGCTGTAGATCGAATAAACCGCCGTGTCCTGGCCGGCAATCAGGCGTGCCGCGCCGAGCACGCCGACCATTGCGGCCAGTGTGACGATGAAGGGCTGCATGCGTCCGCGGGTGATGATCCAGCCGTTGAGCGCGCCGACCGTGAAGCCCGCGAGCGGCACGATGCCCATGACCGCGAGAAGCGGCATGCGATGCGCGCCATGCAACGCGATGCCGGCGCAGGCCAGCAACGCCGCGACGAGCGCGATGCCTGCCTGCGGCAGCACGCTCGCGGGCCGTCGCGCGGTCTTCAGGTTTCTTGTATTCAAAATGCCGCGTGCGATGCCGGACACGGTGAAGACGATGACGAACACCGCTATCGCCACCAGCACGAGGGATGCGTGGGTCGCGCGATTCCAGCCGTCGGTGGTGAGCAGCATGGCGGTGAGCACGCTGCCGAGGCCCATGATCGCGCCCACCGAGAGATCGATGCCCGCCGTGATGATGACAAGCGTCATGCCGATGGAGATCACGCCGACGTTCGCCACCTGACGGAACACGTCCGAGATATTGGCGCTCGACAGGAAGATGTTGGCGCCGTCGGCGGCATGCGGCGACGTAAGTGCGCCGACCACCAGCAGCACGATGAGCCCCAGGTAGTACTTGAGCGTCGTGAGGAAGGTGCTCAGGTGTCGCTGGCGGGCGCTGGCCGCGAGCTCGGCGAGTTGATCCTGCGCATGCAGCATGATGAATGCCTCCGTGTCTTCGCCCGGCTTGATTCAGGGCGATGCCATCCTGATGAGCACGTCGCCTGAAAACTGCTCGCGTTTCAGCACGCCGCGCGCGCGTCCTTCACACATCACGAGGATGCGGTCGCACAGCAACATCAGCTCGTCGATCTCCGAGCTCGCGACGATCACCGTCACGCCGCCGCGCGCGGCCGCCAGCGCTTGCCGGTAGATCTCGGCCTTGGCGGCCACGTCCACGCCGCGCGTCGGTTCATCGAGCAGCAGGATGCGCGGCCGGGTCATCAGCCACTTGCCGATGATGAGCTTCTGCTGGTTGCCGCCCGATAACGTGCTGGCGACCTGCGCGAGACTGCGATGCTTGACGTTCGACGCGCGCGCCTGCGATGCGGCCCATGCGTGCATGCGTGCGCGCCGATACAGCGGAAAGCCCGGCGCGCGCGATAGCGAGGGCAACAGCAGATTCGCTTCGAGCGAGTGATCGAGCACGAGGCCGTCTTTCTTGCGGTCCTCCGTGACAAACGCGAGTCCGGCGGCGGCCGCGCGATCCGGCGAGTCGATCGCGCGCGGCTGGCCGGCAATGCGAATCTCGCCGGTGCGCCGATAAGGCGACACACCGAAGATCGCTTCGAGTATCTCGGTCTTGCCCGCACCGAGCAGTCCCGAGATGCCGAAGACCTCGCCCTGCTGCACGGCGAACGAGACCTCGGCCACCGGCGCGCGTGCTGCGCCGCCAAGCGTGAGATCGCGCACTTCGACCGCAAGCGGGCGCGCCTGAGGCGCTTCAGCTTCAGTGCGCTCGGGCGGCGCGAAGTCCTTTCCGATCATCATCGAAACGAGCGCCTGGGAGGACTCCACATGCCGCATCGGCAGCGTTGCGATGCGCCGCCCATCGCGCAACACGGTCACGCGGTCCGCGACCGCGAAGACTTCGCTCAGGCGATGACTGATCAGCACGATACCCATGCCGCGCTCGCGCAACGCGCGGGTCAGGCCGAGCAGCGCGCGCGTTTCCGTGTCCGAAAGAGCGGAGGTGGGTTCGTCCATGATGAGGACGCGCGCGTCGGCGAGCAGCGCCTTGGCGATCTCCACGAGTTGCTTCTCGCCGACGCGCAGCGTGCCGACGAGCGTCTCCGGCCCAAGGCGAAAGCCCAGTTGCGTGAGCACGTTCATGGCGGCGGCGCGCATCGCGCGGCGGTCGGGGAAGCCCATGCGCGTGCGCATCTCCTTGCCGAGGAATATGTTATCGACGGCGGACAGCGTATCGACGAGATTCAACTCCTGATGAATGGTCGCGATGCCGGCGCGCGCGGCGTCGTTGACGCTCGACATGCGCGTGGCCTCGCCGCGCACACGGATGCTGCCTGAATCGGGCGCATACAGGCCGCCCAGTATCTTCATCAGGCTCGACTTGCCCGCGCCGTTCTCGCCGACGAGCGCATGAATCTCGCCCGCGGCGATGTCGAAGTCGACGCCCGCGAGCGCGGGACTGCCGTTGAACGATATCGACAGGCCCGCGGCCTCGACGAGCGGCGCAGTGACGGTTGCCATGACGCGTGTCCGCTCGTTCAGTGGCTCGCGATGTACTGCTTGGCGTTATCGGCGAAGATGCCCTGGGTCGGCAGCGTCACTTTCTTCGGCACCTTGTCGCCGTGCAGGACCTTGAGTGACTCGCGGATGCCTTCGGCGCCCGGCGTGGGATACATGAAAGTGCCGGCGAGCAGACCCTGTTCGACCCACGTCGCGCCTTCCTGCGGCAGGCCGTCGATGCCCACGAACTTGATGCTCTTCTCGCGGCCCGCATCCTTCGCGGCGAGATAGGCGCCATAGGCCATCGGATCATTGTGCGCGTAGACCACGTCGATCTTTGGCTGCACCCGCAGGACGGTCTTCATGTAGTCATAGGCCTTGTCCTGCTTCCAGTCGCAATCCACCCGTTCGCCCACGCGCTTGACGCCTTTCTCCTTGGCGAGCGCCTTGTCTGCGCCGTCGTGACGGTCGTGCGCGGGCTGTGCGCCGAAGCCGCCCCAGATCTCGACGAGACTGCCTTGCGCCTTGCCCGGCCCACCCATCAGCTTGACGATGAAGTTGCCCGCTTCCTCGCCGATCTGCACGTTGTCGCCGCCGATGAACTGCGTGAACTGCTCGCCGTTCACTTCGCGGTCGAGCACGAACACGGGAATGCCTGCCTTGAAGGCCTTTTCCACGACGCCGGTGAGCCCGGCCGACTCCTTCGGCGAGATGAAGATGGCATCCATCTTCTGCGCGATGAAGTTCTCCATGTCGGCGTTCTGCTTGTCAGTGCGATCGCCTGCGTCGGCGATGATGAGCTCGACCTCAGGATGCTTCGCGGCCTCGGCCTTCATGTCCTTGTTGAACTGCACGCGCCAGGGTTCGACGGTCGTGACCTGCGAGAACCCGAAGCGATATTTCTTTTGCTGTGCGAACGCGGGCTGCGAGATGAGCGCCGCGAGCGATCCCACTGTCCCGGCCAGCGGCACGGCGATGAGACTCGCGGTGATGATGCGTCGTTTGCTGTCCATTGCGTCTCTCCTGATGGGTTGGCCAGCTTGTGCGTGGTTTTTTAACGCCAAAAAATAAAACGTTATAGTGCGCCGCTAATGATCGGCGAGCGTCGCCCGCCTGCGGCCGCGCCCGGCGTTCTGGTGCGCCGGCTGGGTCTCCGCGCTGTCTTCCTTCTCCGTTGATCTGCGAGGCGGCGCGGTGCTCTCCCGCACGCGCAAGTCCGCCCGCATGCGCAAATGCACCGGCTCCGCGGCTTCGCCCTGCAACTGCTTGTGCAGCAGTTGCCAGATCGCTCCGCCCACCGCTTCAACCGGCTGATGAATCGAGCTGATACGGGGATGCAGCACGGACATCCATGGCGCGTCGTCGAACGAGAGCAGCGAGATATCCTCAGGCAGGCGCAGCTCGGCGTCGCGGATGGCACGCAGCGCGCCGAGCGTCGCCACGTTCGCGCCCGTGAACAACGCAGTGGGGCGCTCGCGTTCCGCCAGCAGACCGAGCGTGACCGTATGGCTCTCGGTATCGGTCATGCCGCAGACGACGATGCGCGCATGACGCGTGAGGCCCGCGCGCTTCATCGCCGCGAGATAGCCGTCCGCGCGCTCGCGGCTGTTGACCAGATCGAGCGCGTTGACGATGAACGTAACGCGCTTGTGGCCGAGCGCGATCAGATGTTCGGTGCCGTCGCGGGCGGCGCGCCGGCTGTCGGTGGTGACGGTGTTGGCGGGGAAGCTGTCGTCCACGCGGTCGGCCATGACGAGCGGGACATCGCATTCACGCAGCTCGTCGATCGCGTGGGCATAGCCGTGGCAGGGAATGATGATCATGCCGGCCACTTGCCGTGACAGCACGAAGCGGATGCGCTCCGCCTCGCGCTCGGGATCTTCCTGCGCATGCGCGAGCAACAGGCGATAGCCGCTTGCCAGCGCGTGGTCCTCGACAACACACAATAGTTCGATGAAGAAGGAGTTGGTGAGGTCCGGCACGACGAAGCCGATGGACGTCGAGCGGTTGCTGCGCAGTTCCGCCGCCAGGCTGTTGCGCCGGTAGCCAAGCTGGCGGGCCGCCTCCCAGACCTGCTGGCGGCGCGCGTCGCTGACGCCGTCGGCGCCCGCCATGACCTTCGACGCGGTGCCGAGCGAAACGCCGGCCGCGTTGGCGACATCCTTGAGCGTGCTGGTGATCTTCTTTCTTGAGTCCAAGGCGCGTTGACCGTCCGTATTCTGAAACGTTTCAGAATAGTAGAAAGTGTCGTGCGAAGGCGCAAATGAGTGTTTTTACCGAGCCGGCCGCAGGGCCTATATCGCGACGTCGTGCAGACCCTTGACGACGGGCGGTCCTATTTTGAGGTCCGAGAACCGGACCTCGAGACCGCCGCGCTCGGGCGTGCAACACATGGGTCCGACGTGCCACCCCGAGCCCGAGTGTGCTGGAAAGGGCGCGAGACGCATCAGGATCCAGTGCTTCTCGTCCGCGCTGCATTGCACCTTCAGTACGTTCTCCAGCACCGTGATGCGCAAGCGGAAGCGGTTTGCGTCGGCACGCGCGCCGAGCGACCAGTCGGAGAGACCGTCGGTCAGGACCGTGCTGAAGGTGAGGGCGCCGTCGTTGTACTCGGCGCCCGCCTTGACCCAGCGCTCGGCGCTTGCGCGCACCATGAGGCCCGCCTGGTCATAGAGCGCGGAAAACGCGCCTTCGACCGTTACTTCAGCGGTAAAGTCGCCTTCGACGGTTGCGCCGAACACATGGCCGTTGTCGCGTACGAAGCCGTAATGCGTCTTGCGCCAGAAATCGGTTCTGGCGTCGGTGGTGACATGGAGCGTATCGCCGTCGAGCTTCCATTGCGCGGGCTCGTTGATCCATTGGCACTGGTCGAACATGGCGTCTCCGTCGCGTGGGTCGCGGCGCCAGTATGGCATGGCTCGTCTCACGGCAGGCGCCGGATCATGATGCGGTGCAGCGCGCGATCTGCACTAACATGAACGATGAATGCGCATGAGTCGTCCCCGTTCAAAAGGAAGAACGATGGTCAAGCTGATGATGATCCTGCTGGGCGTGGACTATCTGCGCAATCGCTGGCGCAGCCTGATGGCGATCGGCTGGCTGTTGCTCATGGTCGGCATCGGCGTGTTCATCGATGCGCTCGACGGCGCGCTGGGTTTTCCCATCGAGCTCGTGGGCTGGCTGTTGCTGATCGAGAGCGTGCTTTCGCTGGCGGTGGCATGGGCAGGCGTCGGCGGACAGCGCAGGCTGCGTCATGCGAAGGGTATCGTCTTCCTGCTCACGGCCGCGCTGATTTTCGAAGGCAATCATCATGGCCACTTCATTCTGTCGATGCTGATCGGCGTGGCCTTCGTCTTCGATGGACTGCTTCAGGCGACGTCCGCGCTCGTCGTGCGCTACCGGCGCTTTCGCGTGGCGCTCGGGTTTGCGTTCTTCGAGATCCTGCTCGGCGTCTTCATGCTGCAACCCTATCCGACGCACTACAAAGGGACCGTGCCCTATTGCGTCGGGGCATTCTTCATCTTCGCAGGGATCAATCTGATCCTGATCGCGACCCGCGTCCGCAGGTTGACGGGCAATCCCGCATTACACGAGGCAGAGGTCGCGCGTCCTCCACAGCCTGCGCGTGAATGGGACGGCCCGCCCGCCGATGACGAGCCCGCGCTCACCGTGCATGTGTGGACGCCAGTGGGATCGTCGAAGGCGGAGACACAGTGGCATCCGGTCGTGGACCGCTATATCGCGGCGGTGGATCGCAACGGCGTCATCTCGACGGGACATGCGGCGCTCGAAGCGCCTGGCGGGCTTTATGTGAGCCTGTATCCGGCGGTGGAGATCGACCGCTCGCCGGACGACTTCGCGCGCCTGTTGCGTGCCACGCGTGAGAACGACGTGCCCGGCACGTTCCAGCCGAGCTATGAGTTCGAATCGAAAGCATGGTGTCCGTCGACGGTGCGCGTGCGTATTCGCAACTACGACCCTGCGCGGCTCGATAGTTTCTGGCGCAACTATCGGCAGGACACGACGTATAACCTCACGCACCGCAATTGTTCGAGCAGTGTCGCGCGTGCATTGGACGCTGCGCTGGAAGGAGCGGCGGGGCGCCTGTATGGCACGCATGCCGGCTGGGGCGCGCTGGTTCGCATGATTCTGACGCCGGAGTTGTGGGTCGCCGCGCAGATCCGCAAGCGCGCCGTGACGATGGCGTGGACGCCCGGTCTCGCGCTCGACTATGCCCGTGCGCTCAGCATGGTCGCCGATCCGCGGCCGTATGGGTGGCTCAAGGTTGCGCGCATGGCGTTGACGAAGATGCGCGACTCGCGGCGCGCGTGGCGTGGGGAAGGACCGCTTGCAGAGAGTGGCGAACGGGATTAGGCGCGTGCGAATCCGTCAGAGGTCGAGTTCGTCCTCGGCCTTGCGTGCCCGGCGTTCTTCATTGGCGCGGCGTGCGCGCAGGCGTTGGCGCGACAGCTGGGCGATGACTTCACCCGTGCTGGCGCCCGGCGGAATTTCGTTGCGAATGACCTTCGGCACCATGGGCAGACCCATGCGTTGTCTGCGCAACGCGCGCGCGATATGGGTGCGGCACTCCTGCCCGTGACAATCCCATTCGTCACGGATTCGCTCACAGTAGGGACATTTTTCCATCCCGGCAGTTTATCGCGAATCGCCGAAAGGTCTGTAAGCCGGGCGCGCCAGAAGAACGTGCTGACAAGCGAGTCAGCGTGCGGGCGAAGGAAGCGCAATCGATGCCTCCCGCCCGCACGCTGGCGCGCTCATCCGCTGAACTGGTTCGAGGCGCTCGAACGCCGCTCGCGCTGATGATGATCGAGACTGCGCCGCAAGACCTTCTTCACGAGCCCTTTAAGGAAGTGGATCGAACGATCCGCGCGCACGTTCAGATCGAAAGGCTTGAGCTCGACGACTTCGCGGCCGCTGCGTTCGGCGAGTGTCGTACGCGTCTTGCGATGATCGACCGCCATCGCCGACAGCGTCTCGGAGGCCTGCTTGAACGAGGCGCGATCCACGCGCGCGCACACATGGCAGGCGCGATGGAACAGCTTGTCGAACACAGTGAGCCAGTAATCGTCCATCTCGCCGCCGTTGCAACGCGCGAGCGCTTCGCGGCCATTGAGATGGAGATCCTCGACATCGTTCAGCGAGGCGCATTGCGTGATGCTGCCGAAGCGCCGGCGATAACCGATGAGCGGCGTCGGGACGCGATACAGGCTGCTCGCGCGGAGATACGTGGAGGGCACCACGGCCGCATCCTCGTAATGACGTCCGACAGGGAACGGCGCTTCGTCGAACAGGGAGGTGCGATAGACCCGCGCCCACACGAAGGTGTGGAAGTCGTCGGCGAAGTGCTGCAGCGCGGCCCGGTCCATGGGCGCGCCGCCGCGCGTGTCGCCGTCCACGATGTTGATCTCGTCGAGTTCGCGGCCTTCGTCGTCGATGATCTTGACGTTGTATTCGACGATATCCCACTTGTTCTCGGCCAGCACCGGAATGATCGACTCGCCGAAGCTCTTGAGGAAGACGTCGTCGCCATCGAGAAAGCCGACATAGGGCGTGCGCACCGACTTGAGGCCGGTATTGCGCGCCGCGCTCAGGCCACCGTTCTCCTGATGCACGAGTTCGATATGCACGCCGCGGTCGCGCTCGACAATCGCGCGCGCGGCGGCATAGGTCTGGTCGCGAGATCCGTCATCCACCACGATGATCTTCATTGCATCGATGCAGGGCTGGCTCAGGAGGGACTCGAGCGCTTCCTCGATGTAACCCTCGATGTTGTAAGCCGCGACGACGATGCTAAGCAGCGGGGTCGTGTCTCGCAAGGAGTCACTCTCAAACGGCATATATGACGCTCTCCGTCGATGATTGGGCTATGTCTCCTTGCATCGTGTGCAAGGAGCCTCGTCAATACGCGACGTGTGGCGAAACAGAGCCTTTCGCGCCAAAGCGAAAAATGCTCCGCCCAACGCGCCACACGGCGAGTCGTGCAGTGGTCTGTCAGTAACGGCGGGCTCGTTCACCGTGTAACGGCGGGGAGAGCCATTCGGAATGCCGATGCGGCGCAGCCAGTCACGCAGGACTTACGACAAGCAAGCCGCATGATCGGTCTGTCGACGCTTATTGTTGGTGCATGTCGCGTCATTCGGCCGGCCCCGGAAGCCCCGGCGTGACGCACATGTCAATCGAGCCAACGCCATATAGCACGTTGTAAGGGGCGGGTTCCCCAGCGTTTTTTCACTTCACTGACGCCATTCCCGTTGTCACCGAGTTACCGTGCCTGTTCTATGCGGAACTCCCTGACAGATCAGGCTGATTGCGTGGCCTGCATGTTAGCCGCTCAAAAAAGACCAGATTGCGCGACTGGTCAAACCAGTCATCGAAGTCCTGCCTCTTTGAAGACAACAATACGAAATCGTTCACGCACTACGCGTACTTATTGCATTGCGCGTGCATCCGTTACCCTTCTTGAATCTTGCGGTGTCACTTCAGTGATAACCCTTACTATGCTCCGGGCTCAAGTTTGCCTGCTCCGTGCGGTCCGCCACATGGGAGTGACATCAAACCCTCTGATTAGTGACAAACCGTTTCATTTTGCAAGCACGTATAGCAAGCGCAGGCATATTTTTCATGACAACTCCGATCGCGCCGCAGGGCGCTGAAAAATATGCTGATCACGTCCAGATGTGATGCGGGCTGGACAATCATGCAGTTCGTTACAGCAGAAGCAGTCGAGAGGCTTTAGCAAGCGTAATGCCACTGCATATCTGCTTCTGCTTCTTGATCTGAATGGCTGCAATGAAAGGAAAATGAATGAAAGCCAGGTTTCAACGATGCTTGTAGAGCGACTGTCCGAGTGCTTGCTCTGAAGGCTGGGTCAGCCATGCGTCCTGACGAGGGCTGACACCGGAGCCCGGTTCATGCATGTGCTGCGTAACAGCATAGATGACTTTTGATTGATGCAAAGGGCCATCGTGCAGCAAGCCTGACGAGGCGGGCGTTTCGGTTTGCGCATAAGTGAGCGCGGGCACTGCCATGGCGACAGCCAGCAGGGCCGCAAGAGGCATTTTCATGAGCGTCTCCTTGATCGTGTGGGAACTCACGAAGCAGGTTAGGCGCGCAGAATGAGTGCAAGCTTAGCCGCCTTCTCAGACGTTCTCCGGCGTGTAGAGCTGCGCGGGCAACGGATACTGACTCGCCAGTGCGGACTCGCCGGGGAGTGCCTGCAAGGCGCGTAACATGGCCTGCACGGCTGTTTCGGCAATGCGTTGCAGCGGCGTGTCGATCACCAGATCGATGACGCCTTCCACAAGCGCTTCGTAGCGGTCCGGCATCAGATCGCTGCACACGGTGACGATGCGTCGCTCCGAAGCCTCTTCACGCAGCGCGCGAATCACGCCGCCCACACCGCCGCCGGGAATGTAAAGGCCGGCGAGATCGGCATGGCGCGCGAGCATCGCCAGGGTAGCTTCGTAGGCGAGTTGCTTGTCTTCGAGGTTGATCTGCGTGTCCAGCACGCGCAATCCTGGTGCATGTTCGCGCAGATAGGAACGAAAACTGATCTCGCAGCTTTCCTGTCCCAGATAACGCGGTGTGCCGACGAACACGCCCACCGTCCCTTCGTTGCGATGGGCCAGCCGGCTCACGGCCCATGCGGCGGTGCGTCCGCTCTTGCGCGGATCGACGCCGATGTAGCCGGCGCGCAATGGCGCGCTCAAGTCCGATAACAGCGTAACCGTGGGCTTGCCTTGCGCGTGCAGGGTTTCGATCGCGGCTGTCACATGCGGATGATCGACAGCCACGACACCGAGCGCGTCCGCGCTATCGCCCAGTGCAAGCAGCGTGCGGGCGATCGAAGCCGGATCGAGTTCGTCCATGTATTCGATGACGGCCTTGCAGTCCTCGGGTTCGTGTCGCGCGGCGGCGTCGGTGAGGATGCGCGCAAAGCTCTGATAGAACGGATCAGCGCGTTTCTGAAGACAGAAGCCCAGTGTGTGGCGCTCGCGGCGTTCGCCGCGCTGCGCGCGCAAGCGCTCCCGCATCAATCCGGCGCCGTGATAGCCGATGCGTTCGGCGGCTTCGATGACGCGTAGCGCGGTGCCATCGCGGACGCTCAGACGCCCGTTGAACACGCGATCGACGGTTGCCGGACTCACGCCGGCCGCTTCGGCCACTGACTGAAGTGTGGGACGCTTGCTCATCGATTGATGTAAATGATGGGTTTCAAACGTGCGCAATGATGCTTAAAGATAGCAAATGCGCGCGCATATTGCGTGCGGGAAACGTCGCTCCTATTATCGATTCCAACAAGAACCCATGATGTGAATCCAATCAAAGCTTGAGGTGACATGATGGAATCGCGGCAGCCCGGGGAGACGGGCGAGCATGAGCGGCATCGCGCATACCGGCTGATCGATGGAGACGGAGAGCGGGCGAAGCTGGCCGGTCTCGTGAATGCGGAGTGGTACAAATGCGCCGTTCCGAGGCCGGTGATGAAAGGCCTGATGCAGCGAAGCGATGCTCGTGCGATACGCGACACGCTGCTGTGGTATGCGGCCATCGTCGCGAGCGGCGTGCTTGCATGGTTCGCCTGGCGCGCGCATTCGCCATGGGCGATTCCCGCGTTCTTCCTGTATGGCACGCTGTATTGCAGCCCCGCGGATTCGCGCTGGCATGAGAGCGGTCACGGCACTGCATTCAGGACGGCATGGATGAATCAGGTGCTGTATCAGATGGCATCGTTCCAGGTGTTCCGTCGGCCCACCATCTGGCGCTGGAGTCATGCGCGACACCACACCGACACCCTGGTGGTAGGCCGCGACCGCGAGATTGCCGTGCCGCTGCCCACCGACTGGCTGAGCCTCGCGCTGAACGTCTTCGCGCTGAAGCACGCGGCGGCGGAGGTACCGAAGATGATCTCGGCGGCGTTCGGCGACATCGGCGAGGAAGAAAAGACCTTCGTACCCGAATCAGAATGGCCGAAGGTGATCCGGGAAGCACGCATTCATCTGAGCATCTACATCGCGGTGATTGCGTCGTGCTTCATATTCCGCTCGATCCTGCCGTTGCTTTACGTCGGTTTGCCGAGCCTGTATGGCGCGTGGCTCTATCTCTACTTCGGTCTCACGCAGCATGCGGGCATGCCCGAGAACGTGCTCGATCATCGCAAGAACTGCCGCACCGTGATGATGAATCCGGTCTTCAGGTTTCTTTACCTGAACATGAACTATCACGTCGAGCACCATATGTTTCCGATGGTCCCTTATCACGCGCTGCCGCGTCTTCACGATGCCGTCAAGGACGACATGCCGCCGCCTTATCCGAGTTCGCTCGCGGCCTATGCCGAGATCATTCCAGCGCTGATGCGGCAGACGCGCGATCCGTCGTATCACGTCGAGCGGCCCGTGCCGGCCGCCACGCAGCCCTGAGCCCCGAAGGAGACAAGAACATGACGCAATGGATCGATGCAGCCGCGCTGGACGACATAGAAGACGAGGATGTCATGCGCTTCGACCATGACACGCGCACGTTCGCGATCTATCGCGTGAACGACGCCGTCTATGCAAGCGAGGGCCTGTGTACGCATGAACAGGTTCATCTGAGCGACGGCTTCGTCATGGATCATGTGATCGAATGCCCGAAGCACAACGGCCGTTTCGATATCCGCGATGGCCGGCCCCTGTGCGCGCCAGTATGTGAAAAGCTCAGGACCTATCCGGCGAAGGTCGAGGGCGGTCGCATCTTCATCGAGATCTGATGCCATGACCGACCAGCACGATGCCCGGGCGATGGTGATCGTCGGTGCGGGGCATGCCGGCGGGCGTGCCGCCGCTGCGCTGCGTGAGTTCGGATGGCGCGGGCGCATCGTGATGATCGGCGCGGAGCCGCATCTGCCTTATGAGCGGCCGCCTTTGTCCAAGCAAGTGCTGACCGGCGAGGGCGATGTGTTGCAGTGTGCGCTGCGCAGCCGCGATGCATGGGAGGCGGACCGGATCGAGCACAAGGTGGCCAGCGTCCGCGGCATCGTGCCGGGTTCGCGTGAAGTGATGCTCGCCGATGGCAGCCGCATCGCGTATGAAGCCTTGCTGCTGGCTGCCGGAGGACATGTACGCAAGCTCTCTATCCCCGGCGCGCAGCTCGACGGCGTCATGACGCTGCGCACCCTCGACGATGCCTTGTGCATCGCGCCGCGTCTCGTCAGCGGAGCGCGCGTGCTGATCGTCGGTGGCGGGTTCATCGGGCTGGAGGTGGCGGCGTCGGCACGCATGCGGGGTTGTGAGGTCAGCGTGATCGAAGGGGCGGCGCGGCTGCTTGGACGCGCAGTGCCCGAAGGCATCGCGTACAGCGTGCAGCGTCTGCACGAGCGCAATGGTGTCGCGATACACGTGGGCGTTGCACCGGTCGAGATCGCTCGCACATCACAAGGCGTGCTGCGCGTCCTGCTGTCGGACGCGCGTTCAATCGATGCGGACATCGTGATCGTCGGCATCGGTATCGAACCCGCGGACGAACCTGGCGCGGGACGCCGGTCTTGTCGTGAATCGCGGCGTCATCGTGAATGCGCAACTGGAAACGTCGGCGCCGGGCATCTTCGCGGCAGGCGATATCGCGATCCATCCAAGCCGCTTCACGGGCGCGCCCATCCGTCAGGAAACCTGGCACAACGCCGAAACCCAGGCGCGCACAGCTGCCCGGAACATGCTCGGCGCGCAGGCCGCTCATGACGATGTGCCGTGGTTCTGGTCCGATCAGTACGACCATCAGTTGCAGGTGGCGGGCGAGCCGTTGCTCGGCACGCGCACGGTGCGGCGCGCGCCGGGAGAGTCGGCTTCGATGGACTTTCATTTCGACGCGGCGAACCGGCTCGTGGGCGTAAGCGGATTCGGCCCGGCTCACGTCATCGCGAAAGACATGAAGCTTGCGCGCATGCTCGTGGAGCGCGGTCTGTCACCGTCCGCGGATGTGCTCAGCGATGCAGGCTTCCGGTTGAAGGCACTGCTTTGAAGCGGCGCGTCAGACGCGGAAGCGGCTGACTGCTTCTTCGAGTTGCCCCGCCTGATCGCGCAGTTCGGCGGCGGAGTGTTCGGCATTGCCGACGAGCGTCGCATTCTGCTGCGTCGCTTCGCCGATCAACATGACCGCGCTGTTGACCTGCTCGATGCCGCTCGCCTGCTCACGCGAGGCCACGTCGATCTCGCCGACGATGGCGTTGACGCGCGCCACGCGTTCGAGAATGCCGTTCATCGTGCTGCTCGCTTCCTCGGCGATGCGATAGCCGTGCGAGACCCGCGCGGCCGACTCGGCGATGAGCGCTTCGATTTCCTTCACGGCGCCCGCGCTGCGTTGCGCGAGCACGCGCACTTCGGCGGCGACCACCGCGAAGCCCTTGCCATGCTCGCCTGCGCGCGCGGCCTCGACCGCGGCATTGAGCGCCAGGATGTTGGTCTGGAACGCGATGCCTTCGATGGTCGCGGTGATGTCGGCGATGCGACGCGCCGATGCATCGATATCGCCCATGGTCTGCACCACGCGCGCAACGGCGTCGCCCCCGGCGCGCGCCGCATCCGATGCCGACGACACCAGCTCGCCAGCTTGCGCGGTGTTGGCGGCGTTCTGCCGCACGGTGGACGTGAATTGCTCCATGCTCGCGGCCGTTTCCTCGACGCTCGCGGCCTGCGTGGCGATGCGCGTGGCAATGTCGCTGCTGTCCGAAGCAATCCGGCCGGTTCCTTCGTTCATGCCGGCCGACGCATGGCGCACCTGCACGACGATGCCGGCGAGACCGCGCGCGATGCCGTCGATGGCGCGCATCAGGCGGCCGATATCGTCTTCGCGCGCACTGTCGATGCGGACCGTGAGATCACCAGCGGCGATGCGTTCGGAAGCGCGCGTGATCTTGTCGATGGGATGCCCGACGAGCCGCGCGACCGCATAGAGCAGCACGGCGACCAGCATCACGACGACGATGAGCCCGATGGCAAGGAACACATTGCGGCTGTGATCCACGTCCGCGAGCAGTTCGTCGCGATAGGCAATGCCGCCGATCATCCATTGCCATTGCGGCACGCTCATGTAGACGATCTCCTTGGTGCCGCCATGCACGCGCGGATCGGCGCCGGGAATGTCGGCGCCTTCGAACACGAGCTTGCCTTCGCGTGTATCGAGCATGTGCGCGAAGGGCGCGACGCGTTCGTCCATGCTCTGGCCTTGCGCTCCGGGATGCACCAGCAGCTTGCCGCGATTCGCGCCATTCGATGCATCGACGACGAAGTGATAGCCGCTCGCGCCGATCGCCAGCTTCGCGATGGTGTCCTGCAGCGCGGCGAACTCCGCGGTGACGTCGACGCCTACGAACAGCGCGCCGATCACGCGGCCGGACGTGTCCACGACCGGCTTGTACTCGGTGATGTATTGCTTGCCGAACAGCGCCGCGATGCCGATATACGGCTTGCCGGAGAGGATCGGCGCATAGGCCGGGCCCTTGCGGTCGAGCAGCGTGCCGATGGCGCGCGTGCCGTCCTGCTTCTTCAGCGACGTCGTGACGCGGACGAAGTCGTCGCCGGTGCGGGCGAAGATCGTCGCGATGGCGCCGCTGTCCGCGAGAAACGCATCGGGAATCGTGAAGTCGTTGTTGAGGGGCTTGTCGCCGGCCAGCATGGTTGGTGTCGACGTGCCGGCGATCTCGACCGTATGCGCGGGGTCGAGCGTGAACGAAGACGGCAGGCGATGCGCGAACAAGGTCATGAAGCGCGAGACTTCGGCGCTCACGGCCTTGTCATAGAGGCCGATCATTGTGGCAATGGACCGGTTCTCGCTCTCGACACGCGCCAGCGCATGCGTGTCCACCTGTTCTCCGGCGCGCTTCGTGACAGCGAGGGTAAAGAAAGCAATGGCGATCGCCGTGAGCGCGCAGGCGAGCACGGCAAACTGGGTCCCGACGTTCATGCGGGCCAGACGAGTTCGAAACATGGGCAGTGGTTGAACGTTATATGTAGTAGTGGTCCTTATCGGCAGCCGGCGCGTGCGTCTTTAATTTTTCGCTTGGGGCAGGACACCGCAATGTGCTAGCGGCGCTGACGCATCGCGAGCGCGACGCCCGAGAGCGTCAGTGCCATCGCCATGGCTTCGCGTGCGCCGAGCGGCTCGCCCAGCGTGACGGCCGCGGCGACGATGCCCATGACCGGCACGAGCAGCATGCCGATGGCGGCGACCTCGGCGGGCAGCCGGCGCAGGGTGGCAAACCACGCCAGATAGCACGCGCCCATCGGTACGAGGCTCATGTAGACCATGACGGCCCAGCCATCGAACTTGAGCGCCGCGAACGAAGGATGCTCGATCATCGCGCCGAGCAGGACCATCGGCACGCAGCCGATGCCGACTTGCCAGGCGACCAGCGTGATCGGCGCGACGGGCATGGGTCCATGCGTGATGACCGTGCCAAGCGCGAACAACACTGCCGCCGCCAGCGCAAAGGCGATGCCGGCGAGCTTGCCGCCATCGAACAAAAATCCGTGCCCCGAAAGCAGGACGATCACGCCGGCCAGGCCCAGAGCGAGGGCGCAAAATCCGGCGAAGGAGGGCTTGCGCTTCGACATGGGCCACGCGAGCAGCATGGCCCAGATCGGCATGGTGTAGACGAGCAACGCGCCTTCGCTCACGGATAGCCATTTCATCGACAGCGTGGCGAAACCCATCCAGGCGAACACGTTGATCGCGGATGCGAGGAGCAGGCGCGGAACACATGCGCGCGGCACGCGAAGGTTTTCCCCGGCAAAGACCGCGATAAGGCTCAGCAGGACGGCGGCCGTCACGCCCGCGACGCCGCGGGAGAAGAGCGGCGGCCATTCGCGCAGCAGAACCTTCATGGCCGGCCAGTTGAGCGCCCAGCCGATGGCGGTGACAAGCAGATAGATGAACCCCGTGAGACGAGAAGGCATGACGCGCGCGATGCGTTGCGATGGATGAATGGGGCTCGATCTTACAGGCGCGCGTAGACGCGGTTGGAATACAAAACACCTGATGCATAAAACCGTTCGCTTCTGGGAAAAATCGTAGAAAACGATTAACTTTTCGGTTGAGGCTTGCTCGGATCCCGCCAGAATGCCTGTGAGGCCGTGCTGTTGTGCGACCTAGGGCAAACACCAGGATGGTCACTCCGGTTCAAAACGACTATTCTTGATAAAACGTTTTCCAAAACGGCTGTATGGGTGACCGTCTGGTGCCTCCGGATGGATCCGCCCGCGGCGCTCGTCGCCCAATCCATGCAACAAAGAACGCGGCACGACGAGCGCCGCCGCGTCCGGAGACTCTTCATGAACACTGTCGTTGCCGGCGTCGTACGAACCGCCAGCCGTTATCGCTGGACCGTGTGCGCGCTGCTCTTCTTCGCCACGGTCATCAACTACATGGACCGGCAGATCCTCGGTCTGCTGGCGCCAATGCTTCAGCACGACATCGGCTGGACGCAGGTGCAGTACGGCCGCATCGTCATTGCGTTCTCGGCGTTTTATGCCATCGGCCTGCTGTGTTTCGGGCGGATCGTCGACTGGCTCGGCACACGCATCTCCTATGCGGCTGCGATGTTCATCTGGAGTATCGCGGCGATGCTGCACGCAGCCGTCGGGTCGGTGATGGGCTTCGCGATGGTTCGCGCACTGCTCGGCATCGGCGAAGGCGGTAATTTCCCGGCCGCGATCAAGACCACCGCCGAGTGGTTTCCGCGTCGCGAGCGTGCACTCGCCACTGGCATTTTTAATTCAGGTGCAAACATCGGCGCGGTCTTTGCGCCCGCGCTCATTCCGGCTCTGGCGGTGGCTTTCGGCTGGCGCGCGGCGTTCGTGCTGGTGGGCGCCGTCGGCCTCGTGTGGCTCGTCGTGTGGTTCGTGATGTATCGCCAGCCGGACGGCAGCGCGCACGACGACGAACTCGCCGATGAAGGCGACGAGGCGAAGATCGCCGACGCCGCCCATGCGAAGGCCGGCGCACCGGGCTTCAAGGAACTCATCAGGAAGCGCGAAACGTGGGCGTTCATCGTCGGCAAGTTCCTGACGGACCCGGTGTGGTGGTTCTATCTGTTCTGGCTGCCGAAGTGGCTCAATGAATCGCGTGGCATGGACATGCAGCACATCGGCCTGCCGCTCGTCGTGATCTATGCGATCACCACGGTGGGCAGTATCGGCGGCGGCTGGATCTCGTCGGCGCTGCTGCGCTCGGGCTGGACCGTGAACGCGGCGCGCAAGACTGCGATGCTGATCTGCGCCTGCGCGGTACTGCCCATCGCGTTCGTCTCGCAGGCGGAGAACCTGTGGGTCGCGGTGGCGATCGTCGGTCTCGCGGCGGCGGCGCACCAGGGCTGGTCGGCGAATCTGTTCACGACCGCATCGGACCTGTTCCCGCGCCGCGCGGTGGGTGCGGTGGTCGGTATCGGCGGCATGGCTGGTTCGATCGGCGGCGTGCTGTTCTCGGAAGTGATCGGTCAGGTATTGCAGCGCACGGGTCACTACTGGGTGCTGTTTGCGATCGGTGCGTCGGCTTATTTGATTGCATTCGCAATCATGCATGTACTGACGCCGAAGATGACGCCGGCGAAGCTTGCCGGTTGAGTTTGCGCAAGACCGGCGCGCAGGCCGCGCGCCGTGCATCATGCGTGCATCAGGTCGCGGCAGCCGTGGATTCACGCACGATAAGCCGCGGTTCGAACATGGAATTGCCCGGATCGGGATGTCCGGCGAGCGCGTCGATGAGTTTCTGCATGGCGAGTTCGCCCATCTTCTCGCTTTGAATGTCCACTGTAGTGAGGCCGGGCGCGGCATAAGCGCCGTACGGGACGTTGTCGATGCCGGTGACGGAAACGTCATGCGGCACCCGTATGCCGAGTGTCGCGGCTTCCTTCATGAAGCCGAGCGCGATCAGGTCGTTGTAGCAGATCACCGCCTGCGGCCGCTTCGGTCCAAGCATCACGCGCGAGCACGCCTGTTCGCCCGCGATGGAAGTCGGTGCATGGGCTTCATAGACATCGAGTTCGAGGCCCGCTTCGGCAAGGCAATCGCGAGCTCCGCGGATGCGCTCATCGTTGATGCGCGCATGCTCGAAGCCGAGGTAAGCGATACGCCGATGCCCCAGGTCGAGCAAGTGACGCGTCAGCATGTAGGTGGCAAGGCGGCTGTTGATGCCGACGCTCGGAATCGGCAGCTCGGCATTGCGCAGAAGCACGACCGGTTTGTCGAGTTCGAGCATCCAGTGCGCCTCTTCGTCGGGCAGGCGCGAACTGACGAGCAAGCCGTCCACGCGTTGCGCGAGCGCTTCGATGAGGGGACGCTCACGCGCCTGGTTCTCGTCGATGTCGACGAGCAGCAGCGTGTAGTCATGACGCAGCGCGATGCGGTTGGCGCCCTTGACGACGTGAGTGAAGTGCGGATTGCTGATGTCCAGGATGGTGAGTCCGATGGTGCGGGTCTTGCCGGTGATCATCGAGCGCGCCAGCGGATTCGAACGATATCCGAGCGTCTCGATCGCCTCCTTGAGCCGCGCTTCAACGGGCGCCGAAAATCGTTGCGCGCCGTTGATGTATTTGGAAACTGTCGCGACGGATACGCCCGCTGCGGCAGCAACGTCGCGAATGGTTGAGGAATTTTTTTTCATTCGGAGGGTAACGTTTTCGCGGAATTGACGAATTGTCGCAGAAAATAGGGAAACTCGGAAAACGGATCTGCATTTTGGATGATGTGTTATGCATTCAAAACCTTTCCAGCTCTTCCGCAGACTGCGCCGTCGACGCCGAAAACGTTTTCTTCCTTTTTGCTTTCAACGCAGTGCAACGTATCTCCAAGGAGTTTCGATGAATCAGCCAACGGCAGCGGGCAAACCGTTCAAGCGTCTGCTTCTTACCGGCGCAGCCGGCAACCTGGGCCGACAGCTGCGCGGTGCACTCTCGCAGTGGGCGGACGTGGTAAGGCTCTCGGACATTGCGCCGCTCGACGATGCCGGACGTCATGAAGAGACAAGCGCCGTCGATCTCGCTGACATTGCCAAGGTGATGCAGCTTGTCGAAGGCGTGGATGCGATCGTGCACCTGGGCGGTATCTCCATCGACGCCCCGTTCGATGACCTGATCGAAGCAAACATTCGCGGTACCTACAACATCTACGAAGCGGCGCGTCGCCATGGCGTGAAGCGGGTGGTGTTTGCGAGTTCGAATCATGCGATCGGCTTTCATTCCGTGACCGACGTGCTCGACGCCGACTCGCCGCAGCGGCCCGACAGTCTCTACGGTGTGACGAAGTGCTTCGGCGAGTCGCTGTCGCGCTATTACTTCGATCGCTTCGGCATCGAGACCGTCTGCCTGCGCATCGGTTCGTCGTTCGAGGAACCGAAGAACCCGCGCATGCTGGTCACTTACCTGAGCTATCGCGACTTCATCGAACTCGTGCGCTGCTCGCTGTTCACTAATCGCGTGGGACATACGATCGTGTACGGGGCATCTGACAATCCGGTGAAGTGGTGGGACAACTCGAAAGCCGGTTTCCTGGGATTCAATCCGCAAGACAGCTCGACGCAGTTCAACGAACTGTTCCCGCCGAAGGCGCCGACCGCCGATTACGACGATCCCGCCCAACGCTTCCAGGGCGGGCAGTTTGTCATCGGCGAGCCGATGGAGCGCAAGCGATGAGCAGCGCCGAGCGCGTGGAGCGTCTCGACCCGGCGGGCGCCGCGACGGTCGGCGAATGCCCGGTCTGGCGCGCGAAAGAGGGCGCGCTGTACTGGGTCGACATTCCGGCACGGCGCATCGTCCGACTCGTGCTCGAGAGCGGACAGCGCTCCGAATGGACCTTCGCTGAACAGGTCGCATGTATCGCATTCGATGCCGCCGGACGGATCGTCGCCGGCATGGAGAGCGGCATTTTTGCCGTGGCACTGCATGACGACGGTGATGCCTGCGCCGCGAGGCTCGCCGCGCCCTCGTTCGCCGCACCAGGCATGCGTTTCAACGACGGCCGCTGTGACAGGCAGGGCCGTTTCTGGGCGGGCACGATGGTGCAGGACATGTCGCTCGCGAGTGCGGCCGGCGCGCTATACCGCTTCGATGGACATGGCGTGCTGTCGGACCCGCTTGTCGAGGGTTTGATCACGCAGAACGGATTGGCCTGGTCGCCCGACGGCAAGACCATGTATCTGTCGGACTCTCATCCGCAACGTCGCCTGATCTGGGCATTCGACTTCGACGTGGACAGCGGCACGCCCGGCGCACGACGTGTGTTTGCCGACCTGCATCATCACACGGGACGTCCGGACGGCGCAGCGGTCGATGCGGACGGTTGTTACTGGACATGCGCGAACGATGCCGCGCGCCTGCTGCGCTTCACGCCGCAAGGCCGACTCGACCGCGAAATCGCGTTGCCGGCCAGCAAGCCCTCCATGTGCGCGTTCGGCGGCAGCGACCTCTCGACGCTTTTCGTCACGACGATCCGCCCGTCAACGAACGCGACTGACGACGACGGTCATGTGTTCGCGCTGAACGCAGGCGTGCAAGGATTACCGGAACCGGAATACGCCGGAATGTTACCGGTCGCATGACGGGTACGAAGCGGAACGATCTGTTCACATTTTCTTCGATATATGGCGTCGCAAATGCTGGGATGCAAGGCGTTCCGGCACCGGATTGGCGCATGCCGTTCCGGTTGCCAGCCGGTCTCCGGAACCGATACCAAGGCTAAACACCAATGCTGAAGTTCCTCCGTAAAGAGTAGGCTCCGCAGGTATCCCGAGTACCCGCGATCCAGCGATTCTTCTATCCGGAGGAGACATAGATGGACCTTGAAACTCGCACCATGAAGCGCGTGATGGTTCGCCTCGTGCCGTTCCTGATTTTGTGTTACTTCATAGCTTATCTGGACCGCGTCAACGTCGGCTTTGCAGCATTGCAAATGAACAAGGCGCTCGGCTTCACTGCGAGCATGTTCGGGTTCGGCGCCGGTATTTTCTTCATCGCGTATTTCTTTTTCGAGGTTCCGTCGAACCTGCTGCTTGAACGATTCGGCGCGCGCCGCTGGATTGCGCGAATCATGTTCACCTGGGGCATCCTCGCCGCCGCGATGGCATACATACCGCACATCGCGCAAGTTACGGGTCTGTCCAACGCCTACGTGTTCTACGGCTTGCGGATCCTGCTTGGCATCGCCGAAGCGGGCTTCTTCCCCGGCATCATCTTTCTGCTGACGCTGTGGTTTCCGGCCAAGTACCGGGGGCGCGTGGTCGGCTATTTCATGGCGGCGATTCCGCTCTCGACCGTGATCGGCGGCCCGATTTCCGGTGCGCTATTGCAGATGGACGGTATGGGCGGGATGCAAGGCTGGCAGTGGCTTTATTTGATCGAGGCCATTCCGGCGCTCCTGCTTGCATTCGTCGTGTATTTCTACCTCACCGACAAGCCCAAGGATGCGCACTGGCTCGCAGATGACGAGCGCAAATGGCTGGTCGACCGTCAGGCGCACGAGCGCGCGCATCGCGAATCGGTGCATGCGTTCAGCGTCAAGGAAGCGATCTTCAATCCCCGCGTGCTGGCGATCGCGCTGATCTACTTCGGCGCCAATGCCACCAACTATGGCCTGAGTTTTTTCCTGCCCCAGATCGTCAAGGCGTTCGGCCTCACCAATCTGCAGACGGGCTTCGTGACGTCGCTGCCTTACGCGGTCGGTGTCGTCAGCATGGTCTTGTGGGGACGTCATTCGGACCGCAAGCTCGAGCGTCGCTGGCATGTGGCGATTGCGTTGATGGTCGCGGCCGGCGGCATCGCTGTCTCGGCCGGACTCGACGATCCGGTCTTGAAGATGATCGCGCTGTCGATTGCGGGCTTCGGCATCTTCGGCTGCCTGCCGGTGATCTGGACCTTGCCTGCATCGTTCCTGTCGGGCGCTGCGGCTGCCGGTGGCATCGCCGCAATCAACTCGCTCGGCAATCTCGCCGGGTTCTTCGGTCCTTACGCAATGGGCTGGATCAAGGACAGCACGGGCGGTTTCGGCGCGGGGCTGCTGTGTCTCGCGGGGGCAGGCATGGTCGGCGTGGCGGCGGTTCTGCTGCTGCACCATGACTCGGCGCTGGAGACCATCTCGGGCGCCCACGACGTCAACGATGCGGAGCCCAAGCTTGCGCGCTGAGCGAGCGTGAGTGCGGGTGTTGCGAAAGACAAGGGACCGCGGAAAGAACGCGGTCCCTTTGCATTTTTAATCTTGCATCATGGATTCAATCGGTCGATGTCTGCGCGCGGCGCAGGCGTTCCCGGCTGTTGATCAGATGAAGACGCATCGCCGTGCGGGCGGAGTCAGCGTCGCCGCGTTCGATTGCATCGGCGATCTGTTCGTGTTCCCGATTCACCCGTGTCAGGTATTCAGCGTGGCGTTCGGGCGCGACAGGCGTTGCGGTAAGGCGCGTGCGCGGAATCATTCGCGCGCCCAGATGCGCCATGATCTCCACGAAATAGCGGTTGCCGGTCGCCTGTGCGATTTCCATGTGGAATCGCAGGTCCGGTGCGACGGTATCGGCTTGTCGGTCGACGTTCCTCGCGAAATCGACGAGTGCGGCGCGCATGGCCTTCACGCGTGCGGCATCGCATCGCAGGGCCGCGAGTCCTGCGCTCTCGGTTTCGAGGCTGATGCGCAATTCGAGGATGGCCAGAGCGTCGAGAGAGCCGGGGACATCGGCGGGATCGATCTGCAGCAGCGGCG
Organism: Caballeronia sp. LZ043; assembly: GCF_031451075.1. Classification (NCBI taxonomy): domain Bacteria; kingdom Pseudomonadati; phylum Pseudomonadota; class Betaproteobacteria; order Burkholderiales; family Burkholderiaceae; genus Caballeronia; species Caballeronia sp. LZ043. Next base: position 587,834 of record NZ_JARUXT010000003.1, read on the forward strand.
GTGCGGCCGATTCGCAGATGAACGTGCCGATGCCATGGCGCGTTTCCACGAGTCCTTCCGCTTGCAGGCGCGACAGCGCTTCGCGTACCACGGTGCGGCTCACGCCGTAGTGCTGCACCATTTCTGCCTCGGTAGGAAGGCGGGCGCCGGCCTTCAGTTCGCTCGCATCGATCTGTGCGCGCACGGCGTCCACCATGCGCAGCGTGAGGCTTCGGCGCGTGCCTGAAGCGCTGTTCGGAGCAGTCGACGATGCATGCACGGAAGAAAGGGAATCCGCGTGATTGTGAGGATCGGGCGATTGCGTCACGGCGTTCTCGTTGGAATGGGTTTTACACACATTGACAAATCGGTTGGCAAATGATGATATGCGTCATGCGGTGATATGACAACGTACAAGAAGATGCGTGCAGGGTAATCCCTAGCCGAATCTCGCAGGAGACATGATTCGATGGAACAACGAAATAAAGCTTCGTCACGCGAGCACTCGGCTCGCTTCGAAAGACTGCTGCTCACCGGCGCCGCTGGAGGTATCGGGCAGGATATCAGGCATCGGGTTGCCGAATTTGCGCACCACGTGCGCATTTCCGACCTTCCTGGCGTACTCGTCAGCGAGGCTGCGCTGCACGAGGAAATCGTGCCTTGCGACCTTGCGGACCGTGAGGCCGTTGACACGCTGGCAAGCGGGTGCGAAGCCGTCATCCATCTGGGCGGCGTATCGGTGGAGCGTCCGTTCGAGGAAGTGCTCGAAGCGAACATCAAGGGCGTGTTCAATCTCTACGAGGCAGCGCGCCGACAGGGCGTGAAGCGCATCGTGTTCGCCAGTTCGAATCACGTCACGGGTTTCTACCGCCAGGACGAGATCATCGATGCGACGGCACGCAAGCGTCCCGATGGCTACTACGGACTGTCAAAGTCCTTCGGCGAGGACATGGCGCAGTTGTACTTCGACCGCTACGGCATCGAGACCGTGAGCATCCGCATCGGTTCGGTTTTTCCGGAGCCCAAGGATCGCCGCATGATGGCGAGCTGGATGAGCCAGGACGATTTTCACGACCTGTTGCGCCGCAGTCTCTTCACGCCCGATGTCGGCCACACGATTGCCTTCGGCATGTCCGCCAATGCGCACACGTGGTGGGACAACCGCTGCGCAGCGAATCTCGGCTTCGTGCCTCGTGACTCGTCGGAACCGTTCCGCGCAAAGATCGAAGCCACACCGCCGCCCCTTCCGACCGATCCCGTCGCGGTCCTTCAGGGCGGCGCCTTCACGACTATCGGACCGTTCGATCCGGTTTAATGCATGCAAGATTCATTATCACGAATCGTAGTATGTCGTCATACATCCAGTGCAGGATCGAATCAGCGGCGTGAAAGCCGTCATAGCGTGTAGAGCGCCAACCTGACAGAGACATCGCCTCCATGTTTTCACTCGATTTTTCACCCCTATGGCCTTATTGGCCGACGTTCCTGCTAGGGGCGTGGCTCACGCTCAAGATGACGTGCGTCGCGGTCTTCTTCGGCTTGATCGTGGGGATGTTCGTGGCATTCGCGAAGCGCGCCCGCGTACCTGTGCTGACGCGCCTCTGCATCATCTATATCGAGGCGGTGCGAAACACGCCGTTCCTCGTGCAGATCTTTCTGCTCTATTTCGGACTGGCGAGCATCGGCTTGCGCATGCCGACCTTCGCGGCCGCTGCGCTTGCGATGACGATCAACATCGGCGCCTATGCAGCCGAAATCATTCGGGCGGGTCTGGAATCCGTGCCGCGTGGACAGATCGAGGCGGCGGAATGCCTGGGCTTGCCGAAATGGCGCATCGGCTGGCATGTGATGTTGCAGCCGTCGATCGAAAAGGTTTATCCGGCGCTGACGAGCCAGTTCCTGCTGATGATGCAGGCGTCCGCCATTGCATCGCAGATCTCCGCGGAAGAACTCACGGCCGTCGCCAACACCGTGCAGTCCGATACCTTCCGTTCGCTCGAAACCTACATCGTGGTCGCGGGCCTGTATCTCGTGCTCTCGCTGATCATCAAGCTGATCGCGTGGCAGGTCGGCGAGCATCTGTTCAAGCGTCGCCGCGCGATCCGTCTGGCGGCGAAGAGGGCCGGCAAGGCGCCGCCCGATCCGCAACGGATCGATACGGTCATACCCGGGGGCGCGGCATGAGCGGCGGATTCACGGCTGCGCACCTGGCCTACCTGGTGCAATCGATCGGCTGGACCGTGGTGTTGTCGCTGCTCGCGTTCGTGCTGGGCGGCATCGGCGGCTTCGTCGTGATGCTCGCGCGCATCTCGCCGCGCGCATGGGTGTCGCGCGTCGCGCTCGTTTATATCGAAGCCATTCAGGGCATCCCGCTGCTGATCCTGCTGTTCATCGTGTATTTCGGCCTGTCCGTGTATGGCTATCAGGTGCCCGCGCTGTTCGCAGCGGGCCTTGCCCTGATGGTGTATTCGAGCGCGTATCTCGGCGATATCTGGCGCGGCTGCATCGAGGCGATGCCCAAGCCGCAATGGGAAGCCTCGGAATGCCTGTCGCTGTCGCGCTGGCAGACATTGCGGCTCGTGATCATTCCGCAGGCCATGCGCCTCGCATTGCCGCCCACGGTCGGTTTCCTCGTGCAGCTCATCAAGATGACATCGCTTGCTTCGGTAATCGGCTTCATCGAACTGACGCGCGCGGGCCAGATCATCAACAACTCGATCTTCCAGCCATTCCTCATCTTCGGCGTGGTAGGCGCGTTTTATTTCGTCCTGTGTTATCCGCTTTCGCGCTGGAGCCAATCGATGGAGAACAAGCTCAATGTCAGCAATCGTTAAGGTCGACGATATTCACAAGAGCTTCGGCTCCAATCATGTGCTCAAGGGCGTGTCGTTCGAGGTCAACAAGGGCGAGATGATTGCCGTGATCGGCGCGAGCGGCTCGGGCAAGAGCACGGCGTTGCGATGCATCGACCGGCTGGAGACCGTCGATCAAGGTCAGATCGAGGTCTGCGGCATCCGCGTCGACGACCCCAAGGTGGACCTTCATCACTTGCGCCGTGAAGTGGGTATCGTGTTCCAGAGCTATAACCTCTTTCCGCATCTGACGGTGGAAGAGAACATCATGCTTGCGTTGCGCCACGTGAAGAAAATGTCGCGCGACGAGGCACGGCGCATTGCGTTGAATGTGCTGGAGCAGGTTGGACTCGGACAGAAGGCAGACGCATATCCTGAGCAGCTGTCCGGTGGACAGCAGCAGCGAGTCGCGATTGCGCGCTCGCTGGCGATGTCGCCGAAGGTGATGCTGTTCGACGAAGTGACATCGGCGCTGGATCCGCAACTCACCGGCGAAGTCCTTCGCGTCATGGAGGATCTTGCCGCGGACGGCATGACCATGCTGCTGGTCACGCATGAGATGGCTTTTGCCAAGCGCGTGGCGGACCGCATTATCTACATGCATCAGGGGCGGGTCTGGGAAGTCGGCGACGGCAGCATGCTCGATTCGCCGCAGACGCCGGAACTGCGCGCTTTCCTCGATAACGGGCTGTGATTCCTGCTTCACGCAAGCACGCATTCGACTCACGCATCAATCCACGCAACAACCATAACGACGGAGACGTAACTTGAAAGCCAAGACTATCCTTGCACGCGCGGCCCTTGCCACGCTGATGCTGGCAGGCGCGGTGCACAGCGCCATGGCCGACCAGCTCGACGACATCAAGAAGGCCGGCGTCGTGCGCGTCGCCATTGCAATGGGCACGCCGCTGTTCAGCTATGCCGACGAGAACCTGAAGCCCGCTGGATCGGACGTGGATACTGCCGCCGCGCTCGCCAAGGATCTCGGCGTGAAACTCGAACTGGTGCAGATCACCAATGCCGCGCGCATCCCGACGCTGCAAGCCAAGCGGGCGGACCTCGTGATCGCCGACTTGTCGATCACGCCGGAACGCGCAAAGGTGGTCGACTTCTCGAATCCTTATGCGGTGATCACGATCATCGTCGGCGGCTTGAAATCCATCAAGGTGAAGGACTATGCCGATCTCGACGGCAAGACCATCGGTCTCACGCGCGCAACCGTGAACGACACGCTCACGACGCAGCAGGCAAAGGGCGCGCAGATCCAGCGTTATGAAGACGATGCAACGCTCATCACCTCGATGGTGACGGGTCAGATCGACGTGTTCTCGAGCACACCGTCGAACCTGCAGGAAATGCAGCACCGCGCGCCTCAGCGCAACATCGAGATGAAGTTCGAGCAGAAGAATTTCGATCTCGGGATTGCGATGAACAAGGATCAGCCGCGTCTGAAGGAATGGGTGAACAACTGGGTGGGCACGAACATGAAGAACGGCAACCTGAACACGATCTACAAGAAGTATCACGGCCGCGATCTGCCGGACAACGTTCGCAAGGGTGCGTGACGCATAGCACGTCGCGGTAGCCTGAAGGCCCGCCAGGGCCATGAAGGAGGGCGGATAGCGCAGGGCGACGAGCCCTGAGGCTATTCGCCCTTTTACATTTTGCATGCAGAAGGCAATCGGGCATTACGTATTCAAAATGCCCGATTTACCGCCTCTTCGGATCGTAGGGCAGGATCCGTTCACTCGCCGTGACGCGCTGCAGGCAAGGTACAAGACAATATTCACAGAGCCGGCATACACTTGCGTCTGCATTTTGCATCGTGCATTCAACGAGCCGTCGCTCGTTTGTGGCTCGTTGCGCTCCGAGTCCGCACGACTGCGCCATCTCCCGGCATCCCTTTCCACGCATGGAGCAAACATGGCCACTAAAACCATCGCCGATTACCTCGCAAGGACGCTTGCCGCAGCCGGTGTCGAGCGCATCTGGGGCGTCACGGGCGACAGCCTCAACGGACTCGCCTTCAGCCTGGATCGGGTTGGTTCGATCCGCTGGATGCATACCCGGCACGAGGAGGCCGCCGCGTTCGCTGCCGGGGCCGACGCCGCGACGACCGGCAAGCTGGCCGTCTGCGCGGGCAGTTGCGGGCCGGGCAATCTTCACCTGATCAACGGGCTCTACGACTGTCACCGCAACCATCAGCCGGTGCTCGCCATTGCCGCGCACATTCCGTCGACGGAAATCGGCCTCAACTATTTCCAGGAAACGCACCCGCAGGAATTGTTCAGGGAATGCAGTCATTTCGTCGAACTCGTGGCGAACGCATCGCAGTTTCCCCGCGTGCTCGAACGGGCGATGCGCGCGGCGCTGGATCAGCGCGGCGTCGCGGTGATCGTGCTGCCCGGCGATGTCGCGTTGAGCGAGGGCCCAGGTATCGAGCCTCGTTGGACGGCGAGCGCACCCGGCGCGATCGTTCCTTCCGACACCGAACTCGACAAGCTGGCCGGCCTCCTCAACGGCTGCGAGGCGGTGACGATCATGTGCGGCAGCGGCGTTGCAGGATCGCACGATGAAGTCGTGACGCTGGCGGACACGCTCGGTGCGCCTGTCGTGCATGCGCTGCGCGGCAAGCAGTTCATCGAGTATGACAATCCATTCGATGTCGGCATGACGGGTCTCATCGGCTTCAGCTCCGGGTATCACGCGATGATGAATTGCGACACGCTGCTTCTGCTCGGCTGCGACTTTCCCTATCGTCCGTTCTATCCGCCGAACGCGAAGATAGTCCAGATCGACTGGCGCGGTTCGCAACTGGGGCGTCGCGCGCAGTTGGAGATGGGTGTGGTCGGCACTGTCAAGGAAACGCTCACGGCGCTGCTGCCGAAACTCACGCGCAAGGACGAACGACGCTTTCTCGACAATGCGCTCAAGCATTATGCGAGCGCCCGCAAGGGGCTCGACGATCTCGCCACGCCTTCCGCTCCGGGCCGGCCGATTCATCCGCAGTACCTGACCAAGCTGGTCGACGACATCGCCGCCGAAGATGCGATCTTCACGGCGGATGTCGGCACGCCGACGCTGTGGGCCGCGCGCTATCTGACGATGAATGGCAAGCGCCAGTTGCATGGGTCGTTCAATCACGGCTCCATGGCCAATGCGATGCCACAGGCGCTCGGGGCGCAGGCGGCGCATCCGCAGCGTCAGGTGGTGTCCCTGTCGGGCGATGGCGGTCTCGCCATGCTGCTCGGTGATCTGCTGAGCGCCGTGCAACTCGAGTTGCCGATCAAGGTCGTCGTATTCAACAACAGCCTGCTCGGATTCGTATCGATGGAATTGAAAGCGGCGGGCTACGTCGATACGAACGTGGATCTGAGCAAGACCGATTTTTCGCAGATCGCAAAGGGAGCGGGAATCTGGTCAGTGCGCGTCGAGGAATCGGAACAACTCGAGAGCGCGCTGCGCGACGCGTTCGCGCACGCGGGGCCGGCGGTCGTGGATGTGGTGACGTCCAAGCATGAACTCTCGCTTCCGCCGACTATCGAGCTCTCGCAGGCGAAGGGGTTCAGCCTCTATATGCTGCGAGCTATCCTGAGCGGCCGCGGCGACGAGATCATCGAACTGGCGCGCACCAATCTTCGTTGAGCCTGGACGACGAGCGAAAACAAAGTGCGTGCCTGGTTCGGAACATCCGCGTGGAAACGAGCGCGACACGCGCTCAGAAGCGATACGTGACGCCAACCTTCACGATCGGGAAGAAGCGCAGCTTGTCGGCCTTGTTCTGCAGATCCTGTTTTTCCGCGTCGACGTTTGCCTGTCCTGCTTCAGCGACGATATCGGCGGGCACGTCGAAGTCGATGTGCGGGCGGCCGTACGCGACGCCGGCATCGAAGAAGGCCGAGAAGCCCTTTTGCGCAACCGGCGTGTGGCCGAAACCAATGCCGAGATAAGGACGGACTGTCGGGAAGCGCGCCTTCGCGTGAATGCTTTGCCCGAGCGTCGAATACTGCACGCCATTGATGGTGTACGTGCCGTTCATGCTGGTCGCGGTGGCATCGACGTTATCGCCGCCGACGAGCGCGCCGGCTGTGATGCGAAAACCGACGGTGTCAGGCGCCGGAAAAAAATCGAAATAAAAGCCGCCGTGATAAATGCTCGCCGTTCCGTCGTAATGCAGGCCGCCGGCATTGAAGTCATGCGAAAAACGAAATCCGTTGAACTCGGCGCGCACATTGTCGCGGGTGCCGAGCGGTTCGGAGTAGCCCAGGCCGACGCCTTCGGTGCCGATCTGACCATAGATTTCGCGAGCGTGCGCAAGCGGCGTGGCAAGCGCGGCAAGCGTGCCGGCGAGGGCCGCAAGCGCGGCCAACGAGTTCTTCATTGCAAAAATTTCCAGGGATGGATTGGACGGAAGGGGCGTCCTGGCGAAAGCGGCGGGGGGTGCCGGCTGGTGCGAGAGGCCATGTGCGATGAGCTTGCATCGCGGATAGTTTCGATAACGGAAACGTTTGGCGGATTCTTTAGATGAAAAAGGGCGGCTACCAAGCCGCCCTTCTGGCAAACGGTATTTTCGACTTATTGTTTTTTCTTTGCGCTTTCCGCACGGAATGCGGCTTCGCCCGCGTCCGACACTTCGACCCATTTTCTGTCGAGCTGGGCATCCGCTGAGTAGCTGTCATGCCAGTTCCACCATTTATAGGTGGGGGTCTGCGGGTAACCTTCAGGTGAGTCTTCCCAGAGTTCCTGACGGCCCAGCGGCGTGATGTCGAGGTAGTTCCAGGTATTGCCCATCTGTTCATCGCCGCGATTGTTGATGAAGTAGGTTCGGTACAGGGTGTCGCCGTCGCGGAAGAAGACATTCGTGCCGTGCCATTCGTCCACGGCGAAGTCCTTGTCGAACTGATCCGTGATGGTGACCCACGGTATGTCCCATCCCATGCGTTGCTTCAGTCTTGTGATGTCTTCCTGCGGCGCGCGCGATGCAAACACCAGCGTCGTGTCGCGCGCATTCAGGTGGGCAGGATGCGCGACCTGGTCCGCGACCATCGAGCAGCCGCGGCAGGCATGATCGGGCCAGCCGAAAACGCCCGGCTCGAAGAACGCGCGATAAACGATCAACTGACGCCTTCCATCGAAGAGATCAAGCAGGCTTCGCGTGCCTTCGGGCGTTTCGAACTGGTAATCCGCTTTCACGGCCATCCATGGCATGCGGCGACGTTCAGCGGCAAGCGCGTCGCGTGCGCGAGTGTGTTCCTTTTCCTTCACGAGGAGCCGATCGCGCGCCGCCTCCCATTCAGCCGGCGAGACAACCGCCGGCGTTTGCATGGCCGGTTGCGGGCCGTTCCCTGCGTTTTCGTCCGATGCAGTCATGACGTGTGTCTCCTCCTGAACAAGACCGTGAGTGTTGCGCCAGTGTGAGGCTGTGACGCGCGGTTCGGGAGTAACAAGTTTGACGCCATTTGCATCGGACTGTCTGGAGCAACGTCGTGCGCACCATCAAGCGGCGGCCGGACGGCACGCATCGAGCCCGCGCCAGTAGGTGATGAAGCGTCCTCCGAACATGCCTGCAACGAGTCCCGATATGGCCGCTTCGAGCGACGCATAGTGGACGAGCGAGGTGGCAAGCATCGTCGTGGCCATTTCAAAGCCGATCCAGAACTTGGCGATGAAGATGACGGCGATCAGCACAAGCGGAACGAAAGAGCCCGGCAGCATCACGGTGCGCGCAATCGGATCGACGATGAAACGCGAACGGCTCGCGGTGAACATGCCGCCCGCGATACCTGCTCCGACACCGATGATCCACGCCAGGACGGCGCTCCAGCCGGCGAACGGGTCCGACGTCAGATGCGCAATACCCAGGCCGGCGAAGATCAGCGGCACCACGGCGAGTTTCGAAAGCGGCGCGGTGCTGGTCTGTAATGCCTTGATTCCGCGATATAGAAGAAAGGCGAGCAGCACCCAGACCCAGGTCGGCGTGCCCTGAAGGATTGCGATTGGTGACATGACGATCTCCTTGTTGTGATCACCGGACGACTCATGGGGCTGGCATTCGCGCCATGAGTCTTCGTTCTTGCGCAGCATGAACGAAACGAATTAGCGGGAAATTAAAAAACGGAACGGCCCGTATCGACGCAAGCGGCGTCGGAATTAAGCGAATTCAGAATAGAACCGCGCCGACAGGTAAAATGCGGCGCCTGATGGATTTTTCTTGCCGCACCGCGCGCGATCCGCGCCTGACGGCACGGCGATCAGGCAGCCCAGGTGCCCAGGCGGCCGCCCCACGAGGGCAATCTTGCTGCGCATGGCCCCATTTGTTTCGCACGAGATCACACGATCGTTCCTGCGCAGCCGGCGCCCCCGGCGCCGCGGCAGCCACCGCGGTTCCGCCAGGAAGGCACGAAACGCTACCCATACGACTTTCGAGGATTGTTTTCATGTTTGCCCGCATCACCCGCCTTTTTCCGCTCTGGGCCGTGCTGGTTTCCATCGCTGCCTATGCCGAGCCTTCGTCCGTGACGGGCATCGCACCGCACGTCACGACGCTTCTGACCATCATCATGTTGTCGATGGGCGTCACGCTTTCCCTCGACGATTTCCGGCGCGTGTTCACGCGTCCCGCGCCCGTGATTGCCGGCATCGTTCTGCATTACCTCGTCATGCCGCTCGCCGCCTGGGTCATCGCCAAGGCGCTGCGCATGCCTCCCGACCTGACGGCCGGCATGGTGCTGGTGGGCAGCGTCGCGAGCGGTACCGCGTCGAACGTGATGATCTATCTGGCGCGCGGCGACGTGGCGCTGTCAGTCACGATCAGCGCACTGTCGACGCTGGTCGGCGTGTTCGCCACGCCGCTGCTTACGCGCCTGTACGTCGATGCATCCATCGTGGTCGATGTGCATGGCATGTTGATGAGCATCGTTCAGATCGTGGCGCTGCCGATCGTCGTCGGTCTCGTCGTCAATCATCTGTTCGGCAAGATCGTGCGCAAGATCGAATGGGTCTTGCCGCTCGTGTCGATGGTGTCGATTCTGCTGATCATCGCGGCGGTCGTCGGCGGTACGCAGAAGAGCATTGCCTCGGTCGGTCTCGTGGTGGCTCTGGGCGTGGTGCTGCACAACGGCATCGGGCTGCTGGGCGGTTACTGGGGCGGACGTCTGCTCGGTTTCGACGAGGCTGTTTGCCGCACGCTTGCCATCGAAGTCGGCATGCAGAATTCGGGTCTTGCCGCGACGCTTGGCAAGCTGTACTTCACGCCGATCGCCGCGCTTCCGGGCGCCTTGTTCTCGGTGTGGCACAACCTGTCGGGCTCGATGCTGGCCGGCTATTGGGCGGGCCGTCCCGCCAAGGGCGCGACGCGGGATGAGGATGCCGATGCCGCCGTCGCTCGCCATAGCTAAATAAAAGCGGAACCGCTTGTTCCAGATAAGAGGCGTGCCGCGGGCACGCCTTTTTTTCTGAACGCGCCTCGTGATCACGCTCCCAGCAGTTCCCTGATCTTCGCCTCGGTCTCCGCATAACCGCCCTCGCCATAGCGCCGGTACACGATCTTGCCGTCCTGGTCGATCAGGTAGAGTGCAGGCCAATACTGATTGCCGTAGGCGTTCCACGTCGCGTAGGCATTGTCCTGCGCAACGGGAAAGTCGATACCGTAGCGTTGAATAGCCTTCTTCAGGTTCCCGGTGTCGCGCTCGAAGCCGTACTCGGGCGTATGCACGCCCACGACCACGAGTCCCTTGTCGCGATAACGCGCATCCCAGTCCTTCACATGCGGCAGCGTATGCGCGCAGTTGATGCAGTCGAAGGTCCAGAAATCGACCAGCACGACTTTTCCGTGCATTTGCTTCAGATTCAGCGGCGCGCTGTTGAGCCAGTTGTCGATGCCGGTGAATTCCGGCGCCTGGACCGCGATCTGCCGCGCCGGGTCCGGTTCGGACGAGGCCCCCGTCGATGCGAAGGCGGTCAGCGCGGCCACCGCTCCGAAGGCGGCGATCATGGCGGCAGCGAAGGCGGCGATCTTGATGCGATCGAACATGAGGTTTCTCCTTTCCGGTTGGCGTGGAGCGTATTGAAGCGCGCGGATGTATCGGGCGCTTGTCCCGGTGGACGTCCTTCGGCATCACTGTGTATCCGGGGGCCTCGCAGATACATGGGGATACATGGAGAGCGTTCGTTCCGCCTTGCCCGAGGCAGCGATTGCGATAAAAGACCGAACGTTCCACACCGGTTTTTTCCGCAACGCGGGACGAATATCGTCGGCGCAAGGACCACGTTCGTGCGCGGCTTCCGAGCCCTTAACCTCACGAAAAGTCATGCAGGACAGCCCGTCTAGGTGCATTCCCTAGCGCCGCCGCATCAAGTTCACCCCGCCAGACCCGCTTCCGCTCAAGCTCGACGCCCGCAAAGCCGCATCCACACAAGCTTCCAGCGATTCACCCGCTCCCGCACCGTTTCCCTGCATCGCTGCACCACGGGAATCCATTACCAGAAGTATCGGAAAGGGCGCAGGAAATGTCGGTGGATGATCGAAATTGACCAGTTACGCTTCATTCCAACGCAACGAACGCCGGAATGTGATCGGCGCTGTCGACCCGGATCGTACTCGAAGGACGCATATGGCACACGTCCCCAACGTTTCGGTTTTTTCGAACTTGCCAGCTGGAATGAAACGATGATTCCGAACCTGACGCTCGCACCGGGCGACCTGTCAAAGACGGTTCCGCAGAGCCGGACAGCCTGTCTTCGGCACGATCCGTCGCCGCTTCGCAGACCGGGATCCTCACGGTCAAGAATCTCTCGAAGATCTTCGGCGCCAAGCCCGAGCGTGCGCAGGAACTCCTGAAACAAGGCCTCGGCCGCAACGAAATCTTCGCGCAGACCGGCAACATGGTCGCGGTCGATGACGTCAGCCTCGCGGTCAACGCGGGCGAAATCTTCGTCATCATGGGACTGTCCGGCTCGGGCAAGTCCACGCTCGTCCGCTTGCTCAATCGCCTGATCGAGCCGACTTCGGGTCAGGTGATTCTCGAAGGCCGCGACATTGCGCCGATGAACGTGAACGAATTGCGCGCGGTGCGCCGCGAAAAAATGGCAATGGTGTTCCAGTCTTTTGCGCTGCTGCCGAACCGCTCGGTCATCGACAACATCGCGTACGGACTCGAAGTCGCCGGCAAGAAAAAATCGGAACGATATGACATTGCCCGCGCTGCGTTGACGCGCGTCGGCCTGGGTTCCTACGAAAAATTGCTGCCGAGCGAACTGTCGGGCGGCATGCAGCAGCGCGTCGGACTGGCGCGAGCGCTCGCGGTGAATCCCGCGGTGCTCCTGATGGACGAAGCGTTCTCGGCGCTCGACCCGTTGATCCGCTTCGAGATGCAGAACGAACTGCTGCGCTTGCAGAAAGAAGAACAGCGCACGATCGTCTTCATCTCGCATGACATCGAGGAAGCCGTGAAGATCGGCGGGCGCATCGGCATCATGAAAGACGGCCGGCTGGTTCAGGTCGGCACGCCCGCTGAACTCATCCAATCGCCCGCCGACGATTACGTGCGCGACTTCTTCCGCAACGTCGACGTGTCGCGCTTCCTCGCGGCAGCGAGCCTGCTCACGAAGGTCGAGCGCGGCCTGATTGCCTGCGACGGCGGCGCACCATCCGAACGCTATCTGAACAGCCTGATCGACAGCGGCGCCGACTGCGGCTATGTCTGCGACGAAGCCGGACGCTATCAGGGATGCGTGACGCCCGCATCGCTGCACAAGAGCGGCGCGCGTCCGATTCGCGAAGCCTTGCTGCGCGACGTCGCCGCCGTGCCGCTCGACGCCGATCTGCACCGGCTCGCGGCCATCGCACTCAGTCAGGAACACGACGTGCCCGTCACCGACGAACAAGGCCGTCTCGCCGGCGTCGTCTCGTGCCGCACGATTCTCAAGCAGGTCATGGAGCGGAGGGCAGCATGAACGGTTCGAGCAGTTCGATTTTCGGCAAGTTCGCCGAGGACGCGGTCAATTTCTTGTTCTCACATTTTCGTGGCGGTTTCGATGCCTTTTCCGCCGCACTCGGCGCGGTCATCAAGGTGCTCGAAGATGGCCTGGGCGCGGTCCCGTTCATCGCGATGCTGGTGATCCTGATGGCGCTCGCGCTGTGGCGCAAGGGCGTCGTGTTCTCGGCATTCGTCGGCGTGACGCTCTACGCGATCAACTATATGGGCCTCTGGGCGCAGACGGTTTCCACGCTCGCGCTGGTGATTGCGGCGACGTTCTTCAGTCTCGTGATCGGCGTGCCGCTCGGCATCTGGGGCGCGCGCAGCAATCGCGCCGAAGTCGTGCTGCGCTCACTGCTCGACTTCATGCAGACGATGCCCGCGTTCGTCTATCTGATTCCCGCCGTGATCCTGTTCGGTCTCGGATGCGTGCCTGCCGTGATCGCGACCATCGTGTTCGCCATGCCGCCCGTCGTGCGCCTGACCACGCTCGGCATCCGCCAGGTGCGCGAAGAACTGCTCGAGGCAGGCCGCTCGTTCGGCAGCACCGATGCGCAGCTGCTGTGGAAGATCCAGCTGCCCAACGCGTTGCCGTCGATCATGGCAGGCGTGAACCAGACCATCATGATGGCGCTCTCGATGGTGGTGGTCGCATCGATGATCGGTGCGGGCGGACTCGGCGAATACGTATTGAGCGGCATCCAGCGGCTCGACATCGGCATCGGCTTCGAAGGCGGTCTCGGCGTCGTGCTGCTCGCGATCATCCTCGACCGTCTGACGGAAAGCTTCGGCGTCAAGGCAAAGAAGGCAAAGAAGGCAAAGAAGAAGAAGGTCATCTCCACGCCGGTCACGCCTTCCAAGGCGGCGCAGACCTGAAAGAAGACCGAGAGAAGAAAGGCGCCGGCAACGACCGGCGCACTAGCGAACCAGACCACACGCAGACCCACCCATCCGGAGTCGAAATGAAGAACCTGTCCATCAAGGCGGTGCTCGCAAAGGTGGTGATGCCCGCTGTCGTCGCCTTCGGCGTGGCGTCCGCTCCGGCCATGTCGGCCGAGCCTCTCAAGATCGCCGTCACCAACTGGGCCGACGTGCTGGCCGTCGCCAATGTCGCGAAGTACGTGCTCGAGACGCAACTGAAGCAGCCGGTGCAATTCGTGCAGGCGGACATCGGCATCCAGTATCAGGGCGTCGCGCGCGGCGACCTGGACATCATGGTGGGCGGCTGGCTGCCGGTCACGCACGGTCAGTATGTGGCGCGCTACAAGAACGATCTTGATGACGTCGGCATCATTTATACGGGCGGCAAGAACGGCTGGGCCGTCCCGGCGTATGTGCCCGAGTCGCAGCTGTCGTCCATCGAGGACCTGAAGAAGCCCGACGTGCAGAAGCAGCTCAACGGCGTGATCCAGGGCATCGAACCGGGCGGCGGACTGATGCAGGCATCGGAGAAGACCATCAAGGCCTACGACCTCTCTGGCTATCACCTGCAATCCGCAAGCGAGGCGGGCATGCTCGCGTCCATCCAGCGTGCCTATCAGTCGAAGCAATGGATCGTCGCAACCGTGTGGAGCCCGCACTGGCTGTTCCAGAAATGGCAGATGCGCTATCTGAAGGATCCGAAGGGCACGCTCGGCGGCGAAGAACAGGTGCATGCATTCGCGTCCAAGCAGTTCGCAGGCAGGTTCCCGCGCGCCGATGTCTTCTTCAAGCATCTGAAGCTCAATCTCGCGGATGTGGAAGCGATCGAGTTCGAGGGCAACAGCACCAACGACTATGCGACGGCCGCAAAGAAGTTCGTCGATGCGCACCCCGACAAACTGAAGGCATGGCTGGCGCAGTAACGCCAACGCCCTGCCATTCGCTGCACGATCCACGCGGAGTCTTCCTGTGAACGCACATGCGCGCTTCTTTGGCGAGAGCCTGCAGAGCCACGATCCCGTCATCGCTGCGGAGATCGCGCTCGAACTGCGGCGCCAGCAGAGCCAGATCGAGTTGATCGCATCGGAGAACATCGTGTCGTCCGCCGTGCTCGAGGCGCAGGGCACGGTGCTGACGAACAAGATTGCGGAAGGCTATCCGGGCGAGCGCCATCACGGCGGCTGCGAGCACGTGGACCGGATCGAGGCGCTGGCCATCGATCGCGTCAAGGCGCTGTTCGATGCCGGCTTCGCCAACGTGCAACCGCATTCCGGCGCGCAGGCGAACACTGCGGTGCTCCTCGCGCTGCTGGCGCCGGGCGACACCGTGATGGGCATGTCGCCCGATGCGGGCGGCCATCTTACGCACGGCGCGCGTCCCGCGCTCTCGGGCAAGTGGTTCAACGCCGTGCAGTATGGCGTGAGCCCGGAGACGCTCCGCATCGATTACGACGCGGTCCGGCGTCTTGCCGAGACACATCGGCCGAAGCTGATCATCGCCGGCTCTTCTGCTTATCCGCGTGCGCTGGACTTTGCCGCGTTCCGCGACATAGCGGATCGCGTCGGCGCGATGCTGATGGTGGACATGGCGCAGTTCGCGGGCATCGTCGCGGCGGGCAAGCATGAGAACCCGTTGCCGTTCGCTGACGTGGTCACGTCGACGACCCACAAGACACTGCGCGGCCCGCGCGGCGGCTTCATCCTGACCAACCACGCCGACCTCGCGAAGAAGATCGATACAGCCGTGTTTCCGGGCGCGCAGGGCGGTTCGCTGATGCATGTGATCGCGGGCAAGGCGGTGGCCTTCGGCGAGGCGCTGCGGCCCGAATTCGGCGCTTACATCGAGCGGATGCTGCGCAATGCACAGGCGCTCGGCAAGGTGCTGCAAGCAGGCGGCCTGCGTCTCGTCACGGGCGGCACCGACAACCCTCTCTGCTCGTGGATCTGCGCAGCAAGGGCATCACCGGCACGCAGGCCGAGAAGGCGCTGGAGCGCGCCGGCGTCACCTGCAACAAGAACGGCATTCCGTTCGATATCGAGAACCCGACCGTCACCTCCGGCATTCGCCTCGGGACGCCGGCCGGCAACACGCGAGGCCTGGGCGTCGCGGAGTTCGAAGAGGTTGGAGAAATGATCCTGCAAGTCATCGCGGCGCTCGTGCGCGATCGCGGCGGCGACGCGCAGGTGGAGTGTTCAGTGCGCGCGCGGGTGCGCGAACTGTGCGCGCGGTTCCCGATTTACACGCGTGCGGATGCGCTGGTCTGACGCATCGCAAACGACGACGCACGATCCTATTTCAGAGAGACGATCATGAGCTTCGAAGGCGTACATACCCCGCTGGTCACCCCGTTCAAGGCCGACGGCGAAATCGATCACGACATGCTCGGCAAGCATGCGGCGAATCTTGCCGGCCGCGTGACCGGACTTGGTGTGGGCGGCACCACGGGCGAATACTATGCGCTGAGCTTCGACGAGCGCGTGAAGACATTCGATACCGTGGCGCAGGCGGTGGGCGGCAAGACCTGGCTCACGGCGGGCATCAATGCAACCACCACAACTGAAGTGCTGCGCCTCGGTCGCGAGGCGAAGCGCGCGGGCTATGACGCGCTGCTGGTGGCTGCGCCTTACTACGTGCAGCCGACGCAGGACGAATTGCTGACGCATCTGCTGAAGATCGACGATGCGCTCGACCTTCCGGTCATGCTCTATAACTTCCCGGCACGCACCGGCACCGCGATCGGCGATGAAGTGCTCATGAAGCTGCTCGAGCGTCCCAACTTCGCCGCGATGAAGGAGAGCACGGGCGATGTCGCGCATCTCCATCATCTCGCGACGCAACTGCCCGAGCGCTTCGTCCTCAGTTGCGGCATGGACGACCAGGCGCTCGAGTTCTTCGCGTGGGGCGTGCGGAGCTGGGTGGCGGGCGCATCGAACTTCCTGCCCGAAGCGCATACGGAACTGCTCGAAACCTGCGTGAAACAAGGCGATTTCAACGCAGGCCGCAAGCTCATGACGCAGTTGCTGCCCGTGCTCGAACTGCTCGAACGCAGCGGCAAGTTCATTCAGTATGTGCGTTATGGCTGCGAGCTTGCGGGCACGCGTGTGGGTCATGCGCGCGCGCCGCTCGGCACCCTCGACGACGAAGAGCGCAACGCTTTCGCGAAGCTCGTTCAACCTTTGCTGCGCAACGCTCAGTGAACCTGCATGGCCTCGAAACTGGAGTTCGCGCATCTGCCTGCCCCGGATGGCGTCAACGGCTGGTGGGAAAGCCTGCCGCCCGCCGCGCCCGCGAGGACCGTGACGGGTGAACACGCTTTCGACTACGTCGTGGTGGGCGGCGGCATTACCGGGCTGTGTGCGGCGCGGCGGCTGGCCGAGCTCGCGCCGGACGCATCCGTCGCGCTCGTCGAGGCCGATCGTATCGGCCGCTCGACGGCGGGCCGCAATTCGGGCTTCTTTGTGGATCTGCCGCACGACATCAGCAGCGAGAGTTATTCGCGCAGCGTAGAGGCCGACAAGGCCGATGTCCGTCTGCAACGGCACGGTATCGACTATGTGCGTTCGATCGTGAGGCAGCATGGCATCGATTGCGACTGGCGCGACGACGGCAAGTATCACGCGTCGGTCAACAAGAAGGGACATGCGGCGCTCACGCATTTCGCGGAAGGCCTCGCACGCATCGGCGAAGCGTGCGAATGGCTCGATCAAAACGCGATCGAGAAAGTGACGGGCACGCCGTTTTACGAGAGCGCGCTGTTCACGCCGGGATGCAGTACGGTTCAGCCGGCCGCGCTGATGCGCGGTCTCGCTGCGACGCAACCCGCGAACGTGACGGTGTTCGAGCTGAGCGCGGTGAAGGGCATGGACACGCGCGGCGCAACGACGCTGCTGAAGTTCGCCGGCGGCAGCATCACGACAGCGCGCGTCGTACTCTGCACCAACGCCTATGCAGCGACCTTCGGCGGCCATCCGAACGGCCTGCTGCCGGTCTACACGTTCGCGTCGATGTCGCGGCCGATGAATCCCGACGAGATCGCGCGGCTGGGCGGCATGCAGTCGTGGGCGCTGATTCCCGCCGATCCGATGGGCACCACCGTGCGCCGTCTCGCCAATCACCGCATCTGCATTCGCAACCACTTTGCGTTCCGGCCGAACCTGTCCGTCTCGGACGGCGATCTCGCGAAGTCGCGACAACTGCATCAACGTTCGTTCGAACGGCGCTTTCCGATGTTGAAGGACGTTGAGCTGCAATACACGTGGGGCGGGGCGCTGTGCCTGTCGGCGAACAATGGCGCGTTGTTCGGCCAGCGCGAGCAAGGCGTGTTCGAAGCGGTCGGCTGCAATGGTCTCGGGTTGAGCCGCGGTTCGGCATCGGGCAAGCTGATCGCCGAATACGCGCTCGGCGAATCCCATGCGTTGATCGATCAACTGCTGCGACAACCGCATCCGCGTTCGTTGCCGATGCGGCCGATTGCCGATGTCGCGGTGACCGCCGCGATCTGGATGAAGGAATTCTCGGCGGGCGCCGAGCTTTGAATCTGTGAGGATAGACACATGACGACGCACCAGGAATGGACAAGCAAGGCACAAGGTCTGGCGCTCGATGGCCGCGCGCTGATTGCCGGGGCACGCTGCAACGCGGCGTCGAACGAAACCTTCGATACGCTCAATCCTTCGACGGGCAAGGCGCTTGCCGCGATTGCCAAGTGCGATGCGAAGGACGTGGACCGCGCGGTTGCAGCAGCGCGAGAGGCCTTCGAATCGGGCATCTGGTCGAAGGCCGCGCCATCGCATCGCAAGGCGGTGCTGCAGCGTCTGGCGCAACTCATCGACGACAACGCCGAAGAGCTCGCGCTGCTCGAAGCGCTCGAAGCCGGCAAGCCGATCAGCGAGTGCATGGGGCTCGACATCCCCGAGTCGGCGGCGTGCATCCGCTGGCATGCTGAAGCCACGGACAAGCGTTATGACGCGTTGTCGCCGTCGGGCGCGAGCGTCGTGAGCATGATCACGCGCGAGCCGATCGGTGTCGTCGGCGCGGTGTTGCCATGGAATTTTCCCGCGCTGATGCTGGCCTGGAAGGTCGGGCCGGCGCTCTCGGTGGGCAACAGCGTGATCGTGAAGCCAGCCGAGCAGACGTCCCTGTCTACCTTGCGCATCGCCGACCTCGCGCTCGAGGCGGGCGTCCCGTCGGGCGTGCTGAGCGTGGTCACGGGCCTGGGTGAGAGCGCCGGGCAGGCAATCGGCTGTCATGCCGACATCGACCTCGTGGCCTTCACCGGTTCGACCGAAACGGGCAAGCGTTTCCTGCGCTATTCCGCCGATACCAACCTGAAGCGCGTCGTGCTCGAATGCGGCGGCAAGAATCCGCAGGTGGTGCTGCCGGACGTCGCCAATCTCGATGCAGTCGCGGAACAGGCCGTCGCCGCCGCGTTCTGGAACATGGGCGAGAACTGCAGCGCCGGGTCGCGCATCATCGTGCATGCCAGTCACAAGGAGGCCTTGCTGCAGAAGATGCAGGCCGTGCTGGAAGGCTGGAAGACCGGCGACCCGCTCGATCCCGATGTGAAGCTCGGCTCGCTCATCGAGGAAGCGCATTACCGCAAGGTGCTGGGCCACATCGAGAAGGCGCGGGCCGAGGGCGCGCGCGTGGTGTGCGGCGGACAGGCGACGCTTGCGGAGTCCGGCGGCTGGTTCGTCGAGCCGACCATCATCGATCAGGTCACGCCGGAGATGAGCATCGCCCGCGACGAGGTCTTTGGCCCGGTGGTGTGCTTTATCGAATATGCTGACGTCGACGAGGCCGTGCGCATCGCCAACGATACGTGCTATGGCCTCGCGGCATCGCTGTGGACCGACAATGTCAATCACGCTCACAAGGTGGCGGCGCGCATTCGTGCAGGCACCGTGACCGTCAACTGCTTCGGCGAAGGCGACCTGACGACGCCGTTCGGCGGCTTCGGGCAGTCGGGCTTCGGGGGACGCGACAAGTCGATCTACGCGCACGATCAATACTGCGAGCTGAAGACCACGTGGCTTAAGCTCGACTGACTACAGACGAGGAAGTATGCGGATTGGATTCGTCGGCACCGGCGCGATCACGCGGGCGGTCGTGACCGGGATGATCAGGTTCGAGGTTCCCTTCGAGCGTATCGCGCTGTCGCCGCGGAATGCGGACACGGCGGCAGAGCTTGCGAAACTGGATTCACGTGTCGAGGTATGCGCCAGCAATCAGGCGGTGCTCGATTCCTCGGACGTGATCTGTCTCGCGGTGAGGCCGCAGATCGCCGCCGATGTCCTGCCCGCGCTGAAGTTCGAGCCGCGCCATCATGTCATCAGCTTCATTGCCGGCAAGTCGCTTGCGCAGATGCGCGAATGGCTGGGTGACGTGGCGGCGGTGATTCGCGCCATCCCGCTGCCGGCGGTGTCGGAAGGCAAGGGCAGCACCGCGCTGTGTCCGCCGGATGCGGTCGCGCGCACGCTGTTCGCGCCGCTCGGAGCGGCCGTGGAAGTCGAAGACGAACATCAGTTCGATGCATTGTCCGCCGCCACCGCGACCATGGCGAGCTACTTTGCGTTGCTGGAAGAGCAAGCCTCGTGGCTCGTCGCGCAAGGTCTGCCGTATGCATCGGCGCGCTCGTTCCTGTCGGGGTTCCAGGTGGGCCTCGCGCATGAAACCACCAAGGACGCCCGGCCGTACTCGGAGTTGATCGGCGAAATGTGTACGCCGGGCGGACTCAATGAACAAGTGACCAACGAGCTTGCGCAGCGGGGCACCTATCAGCATTACATCGAAGCGCTCGAACGGATCCTGAAACGCGTGCAGGGACGTTGACGGACGCTAACGGACCGGCTGCGGGTCGCCATCACCATCAAGACAGGCAATGAAATCAATAAAATGACTCATCAGCGGCGCCGCGTGCCGGGCGCCTGCAGGTGCCCGCAAGCCCTTCGAAGGTGATCCCGATGCAGAAGAAACAGCAGTTCGCCGACCGGCTGCTCGCACAGATGCCCTCGTTGCGCGCGCTTCGGTGCTTCGTCACCGCAGCGCGCTATGAAAGCTTCACGCAAGCCGCGGAAGTACTGTGCGTGACGCAGGCCGCTGTCAGCCGGCAAATCAAGGAGCTCGAGGACACGCTTGAAGTTGCGCTGTTCGAGCGCGCCGGCCGTCATATCGCGCTGACGGATGCGGGGCGCATCCTGTACAACGCGTCTTATCTGTCGATCATGAATATCGCGGAGGCGGCGCAGGCGGTGCGGCGCGTGGATCGTCACGCGCTCACACTGTGCATCTCGCATACTTTTTCGGCGCTGTGGCTGTCGGGCAGATTGCCTGCATTCCGTCGCCGCTTTCCGGAAATCCGCCTGCACGTGATGGTCACCGACCAGTTCATGGAACTGGACGATCTCATGGAACCGGACGTCATCATCACGAAAAAATCCGCCGCGCGAGGCGGAGTACGAAGTCGAGCCGCTGTTTCACGACATCGTTTATCCGGTATGCAGCGTTCCGTTTCATGAACGCCACTTCCATGGCCGCACGCTCAAGCCGCTCGATCTGCTCCAGCATCCCACTCTGAGTCTTTCGCTGCTGGGGCGGGCGCAGGTGTGCGAGCACGTCGACTGGCGCGTATGGAAGAACTGGTTCCAGCAAGGCGACGGCTCGGAGCGCCTCGATCAGAACGACAACTTCGAGAGCAACGACTACCGCTTGCTGGTGGCGCAGGCCGAGGCGGGCGAGGGCACGCTGCTCGGCTGGCATCATCTCGTGCATCGCCAGGTGGAGCAAAAGAAACTCGTGCGGCCCGTCGACGATGCGCTCGTGTTTCATGACCGTCATCATTACCTGAGCACACATCGCAATGCGCGGGCGCGGCCGGAGTACATGCAGTTCCGGCAATGGCTCGACGATGAGATCGGCGCGATGATGCAGGGCTGGCCGTCCGAGCAGGCCAAGGTCGCGCAGTGATCCGCTTCAGCCGCGCGCGTGCCGGGCAAGAAACCGGTCGAGCTGCGCGGCGAACTGCTTGCCGTCGCGCGGACTATAAGGCGGCGGTCCGCCGGTAGCGACGCCGCTGCTGCGCAACTGGTCCATCATCGAGCGGATCGAAAGACGCTCCTCGATATTCTCTTCACTGAACCATTCGCCGCGCGGGTCCAGCGCGTGCGCTGCCTTGGCGAGCACGGCTGCGGCGAGCGGAATGTCGGCCGTGATGATGAGGTCCCCCGCCTGCGCCATCTCGACGATGCGCGCGTCCGCGACATCGAAACCCGCGGGCACCTGAACCGCCCGGATGAACGGCGAGGGCGGCGTGCGCAGGAACTGGTTGGCCACCAGCGTGACGGCGACTTTCACGCGCGGCCCCGCACGGAACAGGATGTCCTTGACCACGCTCGGGCAGGCGTCAGCATCGACGAGGATTTGCATGCGTCAATGGTCCGTCAGATAGTCGGGATGGCTCGCGCGGATTTCGTCGAGCTGGCTGAGCGTGCCGGACAGATGCGCGCGCAGGGCGGCATCGGCGGCATCGGCATTGCCCTGCTCGATGGCGTCGACGATGGCGGTGTGGTCGCGCACCACGGCCAGCGTCTTGCCTTCCACGGGCAGATGCAGGCGCCGCAAGCGGTCTATGTGTCCGCTCAGCCGGCGCACCAGGTCCCAGAGCTGCGGCACGCCCGCGGCTTCATACATCTGCCGGTGAAACGCATGATCCAGCAATGCGAACTGCTCGACGTCCTGCGGTTCCAGATAATCCATTTGTTCCGCGATCGTCGCGCGCAGCCGCGCGACCAGTGACGCCTTGTGCGCTTGCGCGAGCGTGCGCACGATTTCGAGTTCGATCGAGCGGCGCAGAAAGTGCGCCTGCAACGCCGATGCGACGCTGATCTGGCTCACGACGGTAGCGTGCTGCGGAAAGATGTCGACGAGACCCTCTTCACCCAGCTTGATGAGCGCGTCGCGCACAGGCGTCTGGCTCAGGCCGTAGCGTGTCGCCAGTTCGCTGCGTGACAGCACCGTGCCGGGCGCCAGTTCGAGCGACAGGATCAGCTCCCGCAGGCGTTCGAATACCTGCGGCGCCGCGTGGCGCGATCGGTCCAGGCGATGGGTCGCGCGCGGAGCATCGATATTACTCATATGAATGATGAAGCGTACTGAAACATTAGTACTATAGCCTGCCTTTGCGGCCCTGCCGAGCGGCGCGAGACCTCCGGAACGCTCGGTGATTTCCCTACTGACACACTAATGTATTAGTGCTTTACCATGGCTTCATTCTCGCTTCCGTCCATTCGCAGGAAACATCGCCATGACTCGACAGATCGCCATTACTCACGTGCGCATCACGCCGATTGCCTTTCGCGACGGCCCGCTCCTCAATGCCGCGGGCATCCACGAGCCGTGGGCACTGCGCGCGATCGTCGAACTGGAAACGAATGACGGACGAGTCGGCATCTCCGAAACCTATGGCGACGAACCCATGCTGCGGGTGCTGCACCAGGCGAAGGATCTCGTCATCGGCCTCTCGCCGTTCGAACTCAACCAGATGGAAGAGCGCATGCGCGCGACCATCACGGCCACGCCGGGCGCCGTGGAGTTCGAACTCGCACCGGGCTCGCATGCCGCGAAGAATGCGCCGAAGGTCATCAGCACGCTGGAAGTGGCGATGCTCGACCTGCAGGGGCAGATCGTCGGCGCGCCGGTGGTGGATCTCCTGGGCGGCAAGGTGCGCGACGCCGTGCCCTACAGCGCGTATCTGTTCTTCAAGTACGCGGAACACATCGACAAGCCCTACGCGCCGGATGCATGGGGCGAGGGCATCAGCCCGGAGCAGATCGTCGCGCAGGCACGCCGCATGATTGACCTGTACGGCTTCCAAAGCATCAAGCTGAAAGGCGGCGTGTTCGAGCCCGCGCATGAAATCGCCTGCATGCAGGCGCTTGCCGAGGCGTTCCCCGGCATGCCGCTGCGTCTCGATCCGAACGCGAACTGGACGCTGGAGACGAGCATCAAGGCCGCGCCCCAGCTCGACGAAATCCTCGAGTACTACGAAGACCCGTGCCCTGGCCTCGACGGCATGGCCGAACTGCAAAAGCATACGAAGCTGCCGCTTGCGACCAACATGGTCATCACGACCATGGACGACTTCCGCAAAGGTTGCGAGATGGGTTCGATCAAGGTGCTGCTCTCGGATCACCACTACTGGGGCGGACTGCGCGCCACGCAGACGCTTGCGCGCATGTGCAGGCTGTGGGGCTTCGGCATGTCGATGCATTCCAACTCGCACCTCGGCATCAGTCTGATGGCGATGACCCACGTGGCGGCGAGCGTGCCGAACCTGACCTACGCGTGCGACACGCACTACCCGTGGCAGGAAGAAGAAGTCATCAAGGGCGGCCGCGTGAAGTTCGACAACGGCGCGGTGCGCGTGCCCGTCACTCCGGGTCTCGGCGTCGAGCTGGATCGGCAGAAGCTCGGCGAATTGCATGAGCAATATTTGTCATGCGGCGTGCGCAATCGCGACGACCTCTCACAGATGCGCAAATATCAGCCGGAATTCACCGGCAAGAATCCGCGCTTCTGATTCGAATAAAAAGGCGTTCGCAGCGCTACTCCAGGAGACATCTTCATGAGCACTTCCAGCGCGCTGTCGAGCGCCGTCCGCAAGATCAAGTGGCACGTGCTGCCGCTGTTCGTCGTGATGTTCATCGTCAATTACATCGACCGGGTGAACATCGGTTTCGTGCGTCAGCATCTGAGCGCGGACCTGGGCATCGGCGCTGCGGCCTATGGGCTCGGCGCGGGTCTGTTCTTCGTCAGTTATGCCGTATTCGAAGTGCCGTCGAACATGCTGCTGCAACGCTTCGGCGCGAAGGCATGGCTCACGCGCATCATGGTCACGTGGGGGCTGGCTGCGGTCGGCATGGCCTTCGTGAAGGGCGAAACATCTTTCTATGCCATGCGTCTGCTGCTCGGCGCGGCCGAAGCGGGCTTCTTCCCGGGCGTGGTTTTCTACTTCACGCAATGGCTGCCGCGCGATCAACGCGGCCGGGCCATGGCGGTCTTCCTGAGCGGCTCGGCGCTTGCATCAGTGTTCTCCGGGCCGATTTCCGGCGGCCTGATGCTGATCGAAGGCGCGGGCCTGCATGGCTGGCAGTGGATGTTCATCATCGAAGGCATGGCCTCCGTGGTGCTCGCGGGCTTCGTGTGGTTCTGGCTGGACTCGAAGCCGCGCGACGCGAAGTGGCTCACGCGGGAGGAACAGGATGCGCTCATCGCGGAGGTGGAAGCGGAACAGCGTCAGCGCGATGCCGCGCATACCGTGAAGCCCTCGTCGTGGAGCCTGTTGCGCGATCCGCAGATCCTGATCTTCTGCCTGATCTATTTCTCCGTGTCGCTGACCATCTACGGCGCAACCTTCTGGTTGCCGAGCATCATCCGCAAGATGGGGCATCTGAACGACTTCCAGGTCGGGCTCTTCAATTCGATTCCCTGGCTGATCTCGATCGTCGCGATGTATCTGTTCGCCGCTCTTGCTGGACGCTTCAAGTTCCAGCAGGCATGGGTGGCGTGCGTGCTGTTGATCGCGGCGGCAGGCATGTATGCCGCCGGTCTGGGCAGCCCGGCGTTCTCGTTCGTCGCCATCTGTTTCGCGGCCATCGGCTTCAAGGCGGCATCGTCGTTGTTCTGGCCCATTCCGCAAGGCTATCTGGATGCGCGCATCGCGGCGCCAGTGCTCGCGCTGATCAACTCGATCGGCAATCTCGGCGGCTTCGTGGCGCCCGCAGCCTTCGGCTTCCTCGAACAGAAGACCGGCTCGATCCAGGGCGGTCTCACGGGCCTGGCGATCATGTCTGTGGTGGCCGCGGTCATCGTCTTCCTGGCGCGCATGGCCCCGCGCGAGGGTCGCACGGCGCTCGGACTTCAATCTCGCCCCACGAAATAAGTCCTGACGGCAGCGCCCATTAGCTAAGACCAAAGCCTTGGTTTGAAGGGCGCGGCACGCGTATCAGCATGAATCGCATCCGGCGGCCGTGCATGGCCATAAGCGACAGTGCTATGTGTGGTACTTGATCGCCACCGTCCGAGCGGGCGACCTCACTATGATCAATCAACAGGCTTTTGGTACGTACCGTACCGATCCGGTTTGTCGATCGTCATTGCGAGGATTACATGAAGGTTCCCAGCACGAGTCAGAGTTTTCAGCCTAACGAAGCATCAGACGCCTGGTCGAACCAGCAAGTCTGCACTGAGCCGAGTCCACAGCCGGACCAAGCTGATTTGCCAGCGTGTCCGGTAACGGGAGATCAACCCGCCGGCCAACTTAACGGGCGTAACGCGCCTGCCACCTGTGGCCAAGGGGACGACCTCAGTGCGTCGCCAATCTCCTCCAGCGGATCTGATGTCTCGTCCGCCAATGGGCTCTTAACGGATACCCGACATGGCGATTCCACCGGGAATGCCCTGCATGAGCAAGTTCAGCAAAAGGTGGGGCAAGCCACAGCTTGGCGATTGAGCCTCGACAAGGGTGATGCGGACGAAACCAGGCATGATGCTCTTGGCGGCTCGCTTCAATCGCTCCCTCTCCCTGTCCCGAATGCGGATCGAACACCCGCGCAGGCTGTCAAGCCATCACCGGGCATCCTCAATGATCGGCCCATCATGGTGCGCACACCGACCGCCAACCTGCTGCAGGAGGCCGCCGGTTTTTTGCCACGTTCGCATCGCCAAGCGATGCCCATAGCCAAAACGCGCAACTGGCGGATGACCACGTCATCGAGAAACGCGATAAGCCCAAAGAGAAGCGCTTTCGCGAATACCGGGGCGGTGACGCCTTGCGGGAGCGCGCGCGTTCGTATGAACGATTCGATCAGTTTGACTATCTACGCACACGCGGCGTAACGGGGCGTGGAACCTGCTTCGGACTCGACACGGAGGCGATGCGCCGGATCGATGCAGCCTCGAACTCCCAGTTCGATCTGCAAACGGTAGTGCGATCGATGCGTGACACCGCGCAATCGAACTCACCGGAGGCCGAAAAGATGTTTGATCGAGTGGACAGCTATCAGGCGAAGCAGCGCCAGGATGGACCACCGATCCTTGGTCACTATGACAAGGAACCGACGCAGTATCTCGCATTAATGAACCTGGAGCGCAAACAACGCCTGGAGGCGCTTTACCGTTCTATCGACAACTTGCAGTCGGGCGATCACGCCTTGGTGCTGCTCGGCGTCTACTCGAAGAAAAAAGCCGATTCCGAGATTGGTGGCCACGCCATTCTTATACAAAGGCAATCGAACGGTGAGTACTCGATTTTCGATCCGAACAACGGCGTCTTCAACTACAAGACGCGCGAAGCCGCGTCAAAATCGCTTGCTCGCTACTTTAATTCGGCGTATTCGGAAGTCGGTGGCAAGCTGAATCCGGACGCAATCACTGTCTACCGTCGGGTCCCTGCATCGACTCCCAGATCTTTCCTGTCCTCGCAGAACGTTACATTTCCGCAGGCTGAGCAAGACCTCCCGCTCGAGCCGTTTCTGTACGGTGCGCACGCGGACGATGCGAATGGTCTAACAGGCGCCGCGCTGTTACCACCGATGCTGCGGGGCATCTCGTACAGCAGCTACTGGGATGCCCTCGGTACGCATGCGATGCGTGATGTTGCAACGGGACGCGCTTCAGATCTGGCTGCTTCGACCGTGCAACTTAATGACGATCTGCACCGGGTTGGGCGCGGCATGCGAACACTCGGACAACTCAACCTGTTGCGCGACCAAAGCCGCTACATCGCGAGTCCAGATGTGCCCGACCGCGTCCGTCATGGGGGCGTGAGTCACGCCAATAGTGGAGCCACGCTGACCGTCGATCTGGCAAATCAGTTCATGCGTGGGTATCCCAGCGGTGAGGCGTCGCTACCCTTGCCCAACGACTTCGCATACATCGATTTCGAATTGGGCGAACCCGCGAGCGGGGGCGGCAACCCCGCAGCCCGCCATCGGCCCTTGATCGTGCAACGCCTCAATCCCTCTTCGAACTACAGAAACGATCGCTACCAGATCTATGATCCTGAGCACGGCGTATTTACTTATCGAGACTACGCTCACATGGAGCGGGCCGTGAGCGACGCGTTCCACGAGGCATACCAGGATTCGGGCGGCGTCCGATCTGCCAGCGTTACCTACTACGCTGTTCCTGACGATCACGCCAGGTCCAACGCGCTAGTCTCGTCACGTCCCAGCGGTGGGATCGGCAATCAGTCGCTGTCGAGCATTCGCGAGCGTTATATTGGCGCTTCGCCTCCGGTGCCCGACTTCGCGGCTCGCCCACAGCCGCCGAGTGTGGTGTTCAGCCCGACTACCTTGCCGAATCATGACGAATTCAAGCGCGGCAGCGATCTGTCCATGGAGACAAAGCCCTACGAGCGCTTTCGTCCATCGCGTGAAACGCCGGGTTCTCTGAAGGCGCGTGGTGGCTTCGAATCCGAGGAAGTATCGCTTCAGAATGTCAGTCTCGACGTGCATGATTTCGACATGGCGTCGAACCCGCGCACGACCGATGGTGCGGGCTATCTGAGCACGTTTGCGATCTCCGTTGCAGCCCGGCGGCGCCTTGCTGCGCAAGGGCCTAACGGATACATCTATTCGGTGGCGCCATCGCCGAACATGGTGTCGGTCAACGGCAGTCTTGGGGAATACTCGCGCAACCCGGAGGATCAGGAAGTTGCCGCGATGGGCCGCATCGATTACGGCCAGATCAGGGGCTGGTGGCAGGTGTCCAACGGTGAGGCAGGGAGCTTCGTCGCCAATCCGGACTATCGTTCGGACATCTTCGATACAACCCGCACAGCGGGTGCCCGGCCGGATTTGGCGCGCTTCCCCAACGGCGATCCGCCTTGGGGAGAGGCGCTGTGGCGTTCTTATGCCAGACCTGTCAAGCAGGGTCTTGAGACAGTCGGATGGCAGCCAGAAGGTGATCAGAATCTGACTCAAGCCAATTTCTACGCACACTCGCTGGGCAAGATCCGGATCGCGGAGGAGCGGCAATCCTGCCATCTGGACTATCGCGGGCCGACCACACTATGGGCTGGCGATCCGCCGAGCGCTCATTCTGGCATCCTGCTTTACGTCGACGGTTCGGGCAATGTGTACGACGACTATGTTTACAGGTCGGGGCCAAACCGATCCGATAGCGTAAGCCAGTTCCGTTTCAGCGACGACGGCCGTTTCCACCTCGCGAACGACACGAACCGCGTACTGGAGGTTCGAAGCGACGGCTACGTTTATACCGGACCGACACCCGAAGGGACGGGTACGAACGGCGTGTTCCGCTACGAAACCGGTCATTTGATTCACGTCGAAGACGGCAAGTATCTGTCGATCGGAAAGTTCGGCTATCAGCCGTACGTGTCAGCGACCGACTTGGGACGTCTGTCGAAATGGACCTTGACCGACCCGGGACTTCATCCGGTGACGCCACCCGCTGCCAACACGTTGACATATCACGAAAGTAATGCTGGCGACTCAGCCGCGCTGCGGGAATTCGAACGCGATCCCGACACCGCGCTTCCGCCTGGGTTCAACGGGTTTGTCACTCGTGTTCCCAGCATCGATTCCAATGCCTTGGGCGGCAGCATCGAAGATTTTGTGCAGAACACGGGAGCCGTATCAGCACCGAGGATTGCGGAGTGGCTTGGCCGACGGCATGTTGCGCTGCTGTTGCGCGATGGTACCTACCTGGTGCCGACGCCATACGGCCAGCTCGAGGCTCACAGGATCGACGGCATGCCGACGTGGCGGACGACATACGATTGGACCGAGCATGCACAAAATTGGCAAATGCTTGGAGAATTCCCACCCAGCCGGTACAGCGTGCCCGACGATGTCTGGCAATCAATCCAGGCACAAGCAGCACGGCGCGACAGGATGGAGAAGGAGCTATCCGCGCCCACATGACGCGAGCCCGATATACCGGGGACCGTGCATCGGGACGGGCTCGTGTGTCCTTCCATTCACCTTCGACGCGCTCGACTGCTTCTTCGAAGCCGATCACGCCGTGGCCCATGCCGCGCGCTGGGCGCGGCTGTGGATCGATCAACGAAGGCGCGGATGAGCAGAACATACCCTTTCCGCTCGTTTCCTCATAAGCTTTTCGCGCCGCCGTGCTTTTGCATATGCGGAACGCTTGGTTCTCTTGCATGCGATGCCGTTCTATCGTGAGCGGCGCGGCAACATCATGCCGCGTCATATCCGAACGACCACGGCACACAAGAGGAACGGCAGCACATGGCAGGTTTCAATCGGCGGGAATTCCTGGTTTCATCGGGCGCGGCGCTCGCGTCCGCAAGCCTGTCTTCACTGACTTTCGCACAGGGCGCGGCGCCGAAGCGGGGCGGCACGCTCAACATGCTGATCAATCCCGAGCCGCCCGTGCTCGTCTCGATCTTCCAGACCACGGGACCCGCGCTCGTCGCCAGCTCGAAGGTGCTGGAAGGGCTGCTCGCCTATGACTTCGATCTCAAGCCGCAGCCGCAACTCGCTACCGCCTGGAAGGTCAGCCCGGACGGCCTCAGGTACACGTTCACGCTGCGGCAGAACGTCAAGTGGCACGATGGACAGCCTTTCACTTCAGCTGACGTCGCGTTTTCCATCGACCTGCTGAAGTCGATTCATCCGCGCGGCCGCAGCACCTTTGCGAACGTCGTGCAGGTCACGACGCCGGACGCGCGCACTGCTGTCATCGAATTGTCGAAGCCCGCGCCTTATCTGCTGAAGGCGCTTTCGGCAGGCGAGTCGCCGATAGTCCCCAAGCATCTCTATGCCGCGGGCGATCCGTTGTCGAACCCGCATAACAATGCGCCTGTCGGCACCGGCCCGTTCCGCTTCAAGTCGTGGACGCGTGGTGCGAACATCGTGTACGAACGCAATCCGGACTACTGGGACGCAGGCAAGCCGTATATCGACGCACTCGTCTTCAAGGTTGTGCCCGATGCCGCCGCGCGTTCGGCCGCCTTCGAAACCGGCGCGCTTGATCTCGGCGGAGAGAACCCCGTGCCGTTGTCGGACTTGCCGCGTCTCACGCAGTTGCCGCAACTCGCGGTGGAGACGCGTGGCTATCGCTTCCTCGAGCCGCTCTCGGAGATTGATTTCAATCTCGATCATCCGGTCCTGAAGGATCTGCGGGTGCGTCAGGCTATCGCGCATGCAGTGAATCCCCAGATCGTGCAGAAGACGATTGCGTACGGTTATGCCGATGTCTCGCCCACACCCATCACGCCTGCTTCGCCGTATCACGATGCAAAGCTTGCACCGTATGCATTCGATACAGCGAATGCGGAGAAGCTGCTGGATGCGGCAGGTTATCCGCGCAAGAACGGCGGTCCGCGCTTCCAGCTGACGCACGACTATCTTCCCTATGGCGACATGTACCGGCGTCAGGCCGACTATGTGAAGTCCGCGCTGGCGCGCGTGGGCATCGAGGTCACGGTGCGCTCGCAGGATCTGCCGTCGTTCCTCAAACGCGTGTATGCGGACCGTCAGTTCGACTTCACGAGCATCGGCGTGAATACGTTGTTCGATCCGAGCGTGGGCGTGCAGCGTTTGTACTGGTCGAAGAACATTCGTCCGGGCGTTCCGTTTTCCAATGCACCGCATTACAACAACGCGCAGGTGGATAGCCTGCTCGAAGCGGCGTCGATTGAAACCGACGAGAGTAAGCGCATTGCGTTGTATCAGCAATTCCAGCAGATCGTGTATCGCGACCTGCCGATTCTCAATCTCGTCGCGCCGCGAATGGTCACGCTCGCGAATCGCCGCGTACGCAATCACACGGTGTCCGCGCAAGGCCTGGAAGGCAATCTCGCCGATGTGTGGCTGGCTGCATGAGGAGCGATGCGATGAACCGACGCAGCCGTTTCGCCGCCATAGCGAGACGCACGGCATGGCAGGCGCTGCCGTCGATGCTCGCCATCGTGATCGCCAACTTCTTCCTGCTGAAGCTGATGCCCGGCGACGCCGCCGATGTACTGGCAGGCGAGTCCGGCTCCGCCACGCTGGAAACGGTGCAGGCCTTGCGCGCGAAGTTCGGCCTGGACCAGCCGGTGCTGCATCAGCTCGGTGCGTACCTCGAGCATCTTGCGCACGGCAGCCTCGGCTATTCGCCGCGCTATGACGCGCCAGTCATGCAGCTGATTCTGTCGCGCCTTCCCAGCACATTGATCCTGATGGGCACGGCGCTCGCGCTGGCCATCGTTGCAGGGATCGTGCTGGGCGCGGTCATGGCGCACTGGGCCGGCAAGTGGCCGGACCGCGTGCTCTCGGTGCTCGCGCTGCTGCTGTATTCGACGCCGGGCTTCTGGATCGGGCTGCTGGCCATCGTCCTGTTCTCGGTGCATCTCGGCTGGCTGCCGAGCGGCGGCGATGTGACGGTGGGCGCAAACCTGCATGGCTTCGCCCATCTCGCCGATCTTGCCCGGCATGTGCTGCTGCCGGCCGCGACGCTCGGCTCCTTCTTCGTCGCCATCTACGCACGGCTGACCCGCAGCGCGATGCTCGAAGTCACGCGCCAGGACTTCGTTCGCACCGCACATGCAAAGGGGCTGCATCCTTTGCGCGTGACGGTGCGCCATGTGCTGCGCAACGCCCTCATGCCGCTCACGACGATGGTCGGCATTCACTTCGGGACGCTGCTGGGCGGAGCGGCCGTGACGGAGACGGTGTTCAGCTGGCCGGGCCTTGGCCGGCTCGCGCTCGATGCCGTCATGGCCCGCGACTTCAGCGTGTTGCTCGGCGTGCTGCTGCTGTCCTCGTTGCTGGTGATCGTCGCGAACGTCGTGGTCGATCTGCTTCAGGCGTGGCTCGATCCACGCATCGCTTGACTCACTCATTCTCACGCATGGCTACTCCTTCACCTCATTCCGCCTGGCGACGCCAGCTCGCGGGCGCGTTGTTCGGCTCGCGCCGTGCACAGCAGGCGCCGTCTTCGCATGGCTCGCGCGGTGCATGGCATGCGCTGCTGCGCAATCCTTCCGCGCTTGCGGGCCTTGCGCTGCTGGCCGCCTTCATCGCACTTGCGCTCGGCGCCCCGCATTTCTTTCCTGGCGATCCGCTCGACATGGTTGCAGCGCCTTTCGAATGGCCGGGCGCTGATCCGCTTTACCGCCTCGGGACCGATTCGCTCGGCCGCGATGTGGCGGCGGGCGTCACGCACGGTGCGCGCGTGTCCTTGCTGATCGGTGCATCGGCGGCGGCGATCGGACTCGTGATCGGCACGCTGGTGGGCGCGCTAGGCGGCTTCTTCGGCGGGCTGACCGATGACGTGCTCGTGCGCGTCACCGAATTGTTCCAGACGGTGCCTTCGTTCCTGCTGGTGATCGTGATCGTCGCGATCGGCAATCCGGGCGTGACGGTCATCGCGCTGGCAATTGGTATTGCCTCGTGGCCGACGGTCGCGCGGATCGTGCGCGCCGAGTTCCGTACCTTGCGACAGAGCGATTTCGTCCTCGCCGCGCGCAGTCAGGGCTTCAGTCATACGCGCATCATATTCGGGGAAATATTGCCTAACGCATTACCTCCGGTGATCGTGACGGCATCGGTGATGGTGGCGAGCGCGATCCTGATCGAATCGTCGCTGTCGTTTCTCGGCATGGGCGATCCGAACGTGGTGACGTGGGGCGGCATGATCGGCGCGGGCCGCGATTCGCTGCGCACCGCGTGGTATCTCACCGCGATTCCCGGCGCGGCGATCGTGCTGGCCGTGCTCGCGCTGAACCTGCTCGGCGACGGTCTCAACGACGCTCTCAATCCGCGCATGCGGCCGCTTTCCTGACGAGGTGAAGGCTTGACTCAACTTCTTGAAGTGCGCGGTTTGCACGTGGATTTCGGCGCGCATCGCGCGGTGCGCGGCATCGATCTGGATATCGCGGCCGGCGAGACGCTGGCCCTCGTCGGTGAATCGGGCTGCGGCAAGTCGGCTACGGCGCTCTCGCTGATGCGGCTGCTGCCCGCGCCGGGGCGGGTGACCGGAAGCGTGCGTTTCGACGGACGCGACGTGCTCGCATTGAAGCCGCGCGACATGCGTGCACTGCGTGGGCGCGACATCTCGATGATCTTCCAGGAGCCGATGACCTCGCTGAATCCGGTGTTGCCGGTCGGCGCGCAGATTGTCGAAACCTTGCGGCAGCATGAATCGCTGTCGAAGCAGGCAGCGCAGCGGCGCGCAGTGGAATTGCTCGATCTCGTGCATGTGCCCGAGCCGCAGCGGCGCGTAGCGGATTATCCGCATGAACTGTCGGGCGGGCAGCGGCAACGCGTGATGATTGCGATGGCCGTGGCATGCCGTCCGCGTCTCCTGATCGCCGATGAACCGACCACCGCGCTCGACGTCACCATCCAGGCACGCATCCTCGAACTGCTCGACGAATTGCGCCGCGAACTGTCGATGTCGCTGCTGCTCATTACGCACGATCTCGGCGTCGTTGCGCAGCATGCGGACCGTGTCGCCGTGATGCTTGCCGGCGAGAAAGTGGAGGAAGGGCCGGTGGAACAGTTGTTCACGCGGCCGCAGCATGCTTATACGCGCGGGCTGCTGGGAGCGTCGCTGAACCTGTCGAACGAGGTTCACTACCGCGAATGGAAGCTGCCGGAGATCCGGCACGCGGCTTCCGCCGACGGCAAGGCGGCCTTCAACGTGACGCCTCTGGCGCGCGTGAACACGCCTCAGGAAAAGCAGGACGAAGGCGAACCCTTGTTGTCGGTAAGCGGCCTGACCGTCGACTATGCGCATCGCCACGGCAAGGGCATGGCGCGCGCGGTGGACGGTGTGTCGTTCGACATCGGACGCGGAGAGACCGTGGGTCTGGTCGGCGAATCGGGGTGCGGGAAATCCACGCTCTCGAAAGCGATCATGCGCCTCGTGCCGGCTTCGGGCGGCGCGATCCGCCTGCGCGGCACGGACCTCGCGCCGCTCGACGAACGCGCGTTGCGGCCGCATCGGCGCCACGTGCAGATGGTGTTCCAGGATCCGTATGCGTCGCTGAATCCGCGCCGCACGGTGGGCGCGATCCTGGAGACGGTGCTGGCGGTGAACGGCGTCGGCGATGCCCGTGCGCGCCGTGCGCGTGCCGCCGCAATGCTCGATCGCGTCGGTCTGCCCAGTACGGCGCTCGCGCGCTATCCGCACGAATTTTCGGGCGGCCAGCGGCAACGCATCGGCATTGCGCGCGCGCTCATCCTCGAACCCGCGCTGCTGATCTGCGATGAACCGGTTTCCGCGCTCGATGTCTCGATCCAGGCGCAGATTCTCAATCTGCTGGTGGAGTTGAAGCGCGATCTGGGCCTGGCCTATCTTTTCATCTCGCACGATCTTTCGGTGGTCCGGTATATCGCCGACCGCGTGCATGTGATGCATGGCGGACGCATTGTCGAGAGCGGCCATCATTGCGAAATCTGGCGCTCGCCCCGGCATGCCTATACGCGCACGCTGCTCGACGCCGTGCCGGCCCTCCAATTCGACGCGCAGGCCGCCTGACGGCCGGCCGCGCGCAGATCAAAAAACTGGAATGAACCATGTCACAAGACTCTCAAGCCCGCAACGCATTGCATGACGCACTCGCCGCGTTGCCCGCGCTCGCGGAAGCCATCGGTGCGGACGCCGCCGCACGGGAAGTGCGTCGCGATCTGCCGTTCGAGGCGTTCGCCCTGTTTCGCCGCTCCGGCCTCGGCAAGTTGCGCCTGCCGGTGGAGTGGGGCGGGCTCGGCGGCTCGCTCGAAGATGTTTTCCACGTGATCTCCACGCTCGCCGCGCACGAGAGCAATGTGGCGCATGCGCTGCGCATCCATTTCGACCAGACCGAAGCGTTGTTGTTGTCGCCGCGTACGCCGTTCAACGAAGTGCAGATCCGGCGCGTGGCCGAGGGCGCGATATTCGGCGGCGCTTCGACCGAAGCCGGCACTTCGCGTCCCGGTGAGATCACTACGCAACTGCGTCGCGAGGGTAATCAATATCGCCTGAGCGGCCGAAAATATTATTCGACGGGCACGGCGTTCTCGGACTACGCGCGGCTCAATGTGCAGGACGAGCACGGCGAGTCGGTCAGCGCGATCGTGCCGGTGCAGCGCGAAGGCCTGCGCGTCCTCGACGACTGGGACGGCATGGGGCAGCGCATGACCGCCAGCGGCAGCCTGGAGTTCGACAATCTCGTCGTCCATGAGGACGAAGTCGCGCCGCGCGTGCAATCGACGCTCGTCGGACGCCACGGCAGCGCGCTGCGGCAACTGCATCTGGTGTCGGTCGCGGCGGGCATCGTGCGCAATGTCGTCGCCGACGCGAAGCGCTATGTGCTGAAGCACGGGCGTCCCGTGCTGCACAGCGCGGCGCCGACTGCGCGCGAGGACGGGTTCATCCAGCAGGTCGTCGGCGAGCTTTCGGCGCACAGTCACGCTATCGATGCGCTGATCGCCGAGAACGCGCGCGTGCTGGACCGGACGGCACGCGCCATCCGCAACGGGGCCGCCGATGCCGAAGCGCTCGTGCTGGCAGGCTCGCTCGCAACGGCGCGCACGCAGATCGTCGTCAGCAAGCTCGCGCTGCAAGCCGCGGAGCGACTGTTCGAGGCGGGCGGCGCGTCGGCGACTTCGCGCGCGCACAACTTCGACCGGCACTGGCGCAATCTGCGCACGATCTTCAGCCATAACCCGCTGTTGCATAAAGCGCGGGTGCTGGGCGACTACGAATTGAACGGCGTGACCACGCATCTGACCGAAGGCCGCGTTTTCTGAACCGGACGTTCCGAATTTTTCTGGAGTTTCATTCATGAGCGCTGCCGCTCCGCGCCAGTTGCATCTGAACATCAACGCGCTGCATTCCGGTTTTGTGCCGTCGGCATGGCGTCTCGCCGATGCCGATCCCGCCGCGTTCATCGACGTGAACCACTATGTGCGGCTCGCGCAGATTTCGGAACGCGCGTGCCTCGACGCCATCTTTCTCGCCGATAACGCCGCGATCGCCGACCAGCTCGACATGCGGCCGATCACTGCGCTCGAACCGACGCTGCTGCTGACCAGCGTGGCGGCGGCGACCGAGCATCTGGGGCTCATCGCGACCGCATCGACGAGTTATAACGAGCCGTACAACCTCGCGCGCCGTTTCGCGACGCTCGATCTCATCAGCGGCGGACGCGCGGGCTGGAACATCGTGACGACGGCGGACTTGCCGTCCGCGCGCAATTTCGGCCTTGACGCCGTGCCCGATCATGCACAGCGCTATGCACGCGCCGACGAGTTCGCGACGCTCGTGAAGACGCTGTGGAACAGCTGGGAGGATGACGCGCTGATCGCGGACAAGGCCAGTGGCCGCTTCGTCGACATCGCGCGCGTGCATCCGGCGGCGCATCGTGGCCGCTTCTTCGGTGTGCAAGGGGCGCTCAACCTGCCGCGCTCCGCGCAGGGTCATCCGGTGCTGGTGCAGGCGGGCGCATCCGGCGATGGCCGCGAACTTGCGGCCCGTCATGCGGAAGCGGTCTTTTCGGCTTCGCAATCGTTCGATGAATCGCGCGCGTATCGCGAGGATCTGCACCTGCGCGCGGCGCGTCATGGGCGTGGACCGGACGCCGTGAAGGTGCTCGCGGGCCTGACCACGATCATCGGCGGGACCGAAGCCGAGGCGCTGCGCCGGCGCGATGAACTCGTCGACCTGATTCCGTGGCGCTACAGCCTGAACCGTCTGGCGGGCACGCTCGGCGTGCCGGCCGATAGTCTGTCGCTGGACCAGCGTTTGCCCGACGACCTTCCGCCGCCGAATAACGGCAACGGCAATCACACTTTTTTCAACGCGACACTCGCCCAGGCACGCACGCACGGCTATACGGTGCGCGAACTGGTGCACGCGCTCGCGGGCGGCGGCGGGCATCGTGTGATCGTCGGCACGCCGGAGCAGATCGCGGACGACATCGCCCACTGGTTCGAACAGGGCGCCGCCGACGGCTTCAACCTGATGCCCGATGCGCTGCCGGGCGGACTCGAAGCATTCACGGAAGGCGTGGTGCCGATCCTGCAAAAGCGCGGCATCTTCCGCCGCGCGTATGAAGGCAAGACGTTGCGCAGTCATCTTGGGCTGAGTGTGCCCGAGGGGCGCCGTGCGGCGGAGAAGGCTGCCTGAAGCGGTCCGTGCTCGAAATCGGGGCGCTGGAATGCATTGCAGAAAAGTTTGTTTGCCGGAATTTTTGCAACGGTCTAGATTCGAAGCATTCACGCTACGCAGGAGCGCAGCCATGCAGCACATCCTGACTCGTTACTGGCAAACCCTGTCGACTTCCGTACGGGAGAGGCGCGATCGCAGCCGGATGCGCGCATTCCAGCGCGTGCGCCAGGACTGTGCGTGCGGAACAGCCTCCGGCAAGACGCAGCATGACGAACCGCCGAGCCGCACCGAGCGGCTGGAAACCATCGCGCTGTACGCGCGCGCGGGCTACTTCAACATGGGCTATACGGTGGACGTGTTCCAGTCGCCCGCCGATCTTCCGCCGGAGTGATGCCGTTTTTCTGAATTGATTATGACGATTGCTCGCTTAGCGATGGCTGGACCCGTTGCTAAGATCGATGAACCCAGACGGCATCACCGATGTCATCGTTCATCGCCAGAGGAATCCTCATGTTCGTTCCGGAAAATGTGTCGCGCCGCCGTGCGCTCGTCAGGCTCGCCGCACTGGGCGCGGGTATGACGGGGGCCTTCACCGCCGGCGGCGCGAGTGCCGCTGACACGTCAAAGACCTTGCGTATCGGCTATCAGAAATATGGCAACTTCGTCGTCTTGAAGGCGCGCGGCACGCTCGACAAGCGTCTCGCGGCGCAGGGCATCACCGTGCAATGGCTCGAGTTTCCAGCCGGGCCGCAATTGCTGGAAGGCCTCAATGCCGGCGCGGTCGATATCGGCACGGTAGGTGAGACGCCGCCCATCTTTGCGCAGGCGGCGGGCGTGGACTTTGTCTATATCGCCAATGAACCGCCCGCGCCCAGGGCGGAGGCCATCGTCGTGCCGCAGCAGTCGCCGCTACGCTCGGTTGCGGACTTGCGCGGCAAGAAAGTGGCCTTGAACAAGGGGTCGAACGTTCACTATCTGCTGGTCGAGGCGCTGAAGAAGGCGGGGCTCGCCTATACGGATATTCAACCCGTCTATCTCGCCCCCGCCGATGCACGCGCGGCCTTCGTTCAGGGAAGCATCGACGCATGGGTCATCTGGGATCCGTATCTGGCCGCCGTCGAGAAACAGGCGCATGCGCGGCAGCTCGTCGATGGCACGAACCTCGTCAGCAACGTGCAGTACTACCTCGCGACGCGCAGGATCGCGAGCACGCAAGCGCCACTCGTGCATGCGGTGCTCGACGAACTCGATCAGGTCGATCGCTGGGCGCGCGACAACGTGCCTGCGGTCGCGGCGCAACTGTCGCCGCTCGTGGGTCTCGATGCGGACATTCTCGAAACCGCGCTCAGACGCACGGCATACGGCGTGCAGCCGGTCACGAATGCCACGCTCGCGTATCAGCAGCGGATCGCGGATGTGTTCACGAATCTCAAGCTGATTCCGAAACAGCTCGATGTGAGCGCGGCGCGCTGGAACGTCGCCTGATGCGCTGACGCGCCTGCATCGATTTAAAAACGAGACGCTTACGCAAGGTTTATCGCAATGAATGTTTTCTGGTTCATCCCCACGCACGGCGACAGCCGCTATCTCGGCACCACGCAAGGCGCGCGCGCGGCGGACTACGATTATTTCAGGCAGATCGCAACCGCCGCCGATACGCTCGGCTACGAAGGCGTGCTGCTGCCCACCGGACGTTCCTGCGAGGATGCGTGGGTGGTGGCGTCGAGCCTGATTCCGGCGACGAGGCGTCTCAAGTTTCTCGTCGCGATACGTCCGGGCCTGAGTTCGCCGGGCCTGTCGGCGCGCATGGCAGCCACGTTCGACCGGCTCTCCAACGGCCGCCTGCTGATCAACGTGGTCACGGGCGGCGACCCGTCCGAGCTCGCGGGCGACGGCGTTTTCTACGACCACGATACCCGCTACGAACTCACCGATGAATTCCTGAGCATCTGGCGCGGCCTTCTGGAAAGCGCGCACGAGAACGGCAGCTTCGACTTCGAAGGCAAGCATCTGCGCTCGCAGGGCGGCAAGGTGCTGTATCCGCCGGTGCAGAAGGCACATCCGCCGCTGTGGTTCGGCGGGTCCTCGCCGGCCGCGCACGAGATCGCCGCAAAGCATGTCGATACCTATCTGACATGGGGCGAGCCGCCTGCCGAAGTCGGGAAAAAAATCACCGACATTCGCCGCCGCGCCGCCGCAGCAGGCCGCGACATCAAGTTCGGCATCCGGCTGCACGTGATCGTCCGCGAGACGGAGCAGGAGGCGCGGGCAGACGCGGACCGCCTGATCAGCAAGCTCGACGATGAAACCATCCGCCGTGCGCAGGCTTCGTTCGCAAAGATGGACTCGGAAGGCCAGCGGCGCATGGCCGCGCTGCACGGCGGCAACCGCGAAGCGCTCGAGGTGTATCCGCACCTGTGGGCGGGCGTGGGCCTGGTGCGAGGGGGCGCGGGCACGGCGCTCGTCGGAAATCCGGAACAAGTCGCCAGATTGATGAAGCAATATTCGGAACTCGGCATCGACACTTTTATTCTGTCCGGTTATCCGCATCTCGAAGAGTCATATCGTTTCGCCGAACTCGTGTTCCCGCTGCTGCCGCGCGGCCAGAAGGCCACGCCCACGGGTCCGTTGTCGGGGCCCTTCGGCGAAGTGATCGGCACCTCGGAACTGCCGCGTGCGGCGCAGGGCTGAACGCGCGATGAAAATCGGAAAAAACATCACCCGGCATCTGTTGCCATGGGCCGTGCCCGTGCTGATCCTGATTGCCTGGGAAGGCGCGGCACGCAGCGGCGGGCTGTCGGTGCGCGTGTTGCCCGAACCGCTAGCGGTCGTGAAGGCGGCATGGACCCTGATCCTGTCCGGCGATCTGTGGGCCAACGTCAAGGTCAGTGCATGGCGGGCGCTCGCCGGTTTTGCGATGGGCGGCTCGGCTGGCTTCGTGCTCGGGCTGGCAACCGGTCTCAGCAGACCTGCGGAGATCGCGCTCGACTCGACCGTGCAGATGATCCGCAACATTCCCGCGCTCGCGTTGATTCCTCTGCTGATCCTGTGGTTCGGCATCGGCGAGGAAGCCAAGCTCGTGCTCGTTGCGCTGGGCGTGTTCTTTCCGGTCTACGTCAACACGTATCACGGCATCCGCTCGGTGGATCGTGATCTGATCGAAATGGCGAAGAGTTACGGGCTCTCCGGCGGCGCGCTGTACTGGCATGTGATCCTGCCGGGCGCATTGCCTTCGATTCTCGTCGGCGTGCGCTTCGCGCTGGGACTCATGTGGGTCATGCTGATTGTCGCGGAGACCATCTCGGCGCAATCGGGCATCGGCTACATGACGATGAACGCGCGCGAGTTCCTGCAAACCGATGTCGTGCTGGTCGGCATCCTGCTGTATGCGCTGCTCGGCAAGCTGGCGGACATGGCGGCTCGCCTGATCGAGCGCGCGACGCTGCGCTGGCATCCGTCCTGGCAGAACGAGGTGCGATCATGAGTTCAGTGAAACCGGCCGCCAGTCGGCAAGCTGACCCGCTCGGGCGAACGCCGACGCGGATGTCGCCGGTTGCGCGGCTGCCGGTCGGGCGCGACATTGCGGTCGCCCTGCGCGGCGTAGGCAAGCACTTCGGCGAACGGCGGGTACTGCATGACCTGGACCTGTCGATCGAACGAGGCAGCTTCGTCTCGATCGTCGGGCGCAGCGGTTGCGGCAAGTCCACGTTGCTGCGTCTGATCGCGGGACTGGAAGACAGCTCGACTGGCGACGTGCAACGCCACGCCGCGACGCCCGGCGACACGCTCGGCATCCGCATCATGTTTCAGGACGCGCGGCTATTACCGTGGAAAAGCGTGCTCGACAACGTGATGCTCGGCCTGCCGCGCAGCGCACGCGAGGACGCCCGCGCGACGCTCGCCGAAGTGGGTTTGAGCGGACGCGAACGTGACTGGCCCTCGCGTCTTTCCGGCGGACAGAAGCAACGGGTGGCGCTTGCGCGGGCGCTGTTGCATCGGCCGGATCTGCTGTTGCTCGACGAACCGCTCGGCGCGCTGGACGCGTTGACGCGCATCGAGATGCAAGACCTGATCGAGCGGCTGTGGCGTGAACATGGCTTCACCGCGTTGCTGGTGACGCATGACGTGCAGGAGGCGGTGTCGCTGGGAGACCGGGTCGTGTTGATCGAAGAGGGGCACATCACGCTGGATACGGAAGTGGCCCTGTCGCGGCCGCGCAGTCGCACGGCCGAACGGTTTGCCGAACTGGAGGAAGCGGTGCTGTCGCGCGTATTGCGCCGGACGTGATGACGAGTCGAGACAGGAGGCTGTCTCGACTCGCCTGAGTCAGCCTTGCACGATGCTCGCTTCGCGTTCCACCGCGTGATACGCATCGCTGTCATGTGCGCCGAAGGCCAGCGCGAAGCTCGCTGCCTGTCGGCCCACGGTGCGCAACTGCTCGACCACTTTCGGGTCCGAGCACGTATCCGCCGTGTCGAAGCGCGTTTCTAGCGTATTGACGGTGGCACCAAAGGGCGTGGGCCAGCCGCGCAACGCATGGACGATGGAACGCAGCGAGGTCAGCACCGTGCCCGCGGCCTGCCATCCATACGCTGTGACGATGCAGCCGACGGCGCGGCCGTCGAGATACGGACGTTCATCGCTGCGCAATTCCTCGAGGGTGTCGAGTGCATTCTTCACCAGCCCCGAGACGCCGCCGTGATAGCCGGGTGTGGCGATGACGAGGGCGTCGGCGCTGCGGACAGCCTCGATCAGTTCATGCTGCTCGTCGGTGAGCTGGCGTGTTTCCGGCGAGTAGTGCGGCAGGCCATGCAGGAAGGCGCCGCCGAACAGTTGCACGCGCGCGCCGGCTTCCTGTGCGCCCTTCAATGACAAGGCGAGCGCGCGCTCCGTGGACGAAGCCGGACGTGTCGTGCCGCCGATTCCAACCACGAACGGGCGGCGCGCTGAGTGTTGTCGAGTCAAGATCGATGCTCCAGATGAACGGGCGGTCCGCCACGCAGCGCATGACAGTCCCGCGGATCATTCATGATAACCAGTGGCTCCTCGCACAGGAACGCATGATTTTCGCTAAGGTTATGCATCGAACGTTTCATTCCGTTTTTTATCTACTTGAGACGCTTTGCTTGGGCAATGCAAAATTTCGGGCAGGGCGCTTGAATTTTTTAACGTAACTTTCTCATTTACAGGCCATGACGGATCGACCCGCACAAACCGACCTTCCCATCCATTCCCTGCTTGCCGAACGCTGGAGTCCGCGCGCCTATTCCGACAAGGCTGTCGCCCATGAGCAGGTTCTCGCGCTCCTCGAAGCGGCGCGCTGGGCGCCCTCGGCGTTCAATGCGCAGCCCTGGCGCTTCGTCGTGTTCGAGAAAGCGGTGGATCCGAACGCCTTTGCGCGCGCGTTCACCACGCTCATTCCGTTCAACCAGACGTGGAATGCGCCGGCTCAGGTGTTGATCGCCGTGCTGGCAGATACGCTGACTTCCAAGGGCACTGTGAACGCGACTGCGAGCTACGACGCCGGCGCCGCCGCCATGGCGCTGTTGCTGCAGGCCCATGCGCTTCGACTCGCGGCGCACCCGATGAGCGGTTTCGATGCTCCGGCCTTTCAACAGGCCTTCGATATTCCCGAGCGCTACGTGCCGCTCAGCATGATTTCGATCGCGCATCACGGTGACGCCCAGGCGCTTCCCGCCCAGCTTGCGGAGCGCGAAGCCGCGCCGCGTGCCCGCCTGCCGCTCGAAAAAATCGCGCATTTCGGCGGCTGGCCGGGCGATGCCTGAACCCGGCGGGCGCTAGGTCCATGGCGGGGTTTGCGGTACCGTAGCGTATCGAGACCCTTTCACGGCCAGGAGCGCCCGACGTATGACGAGAACCAACGAACATCAGCAGCCCATCGGCGATGCGGTGAATGACTGGACCCCGCGCGAGCGGCCGGCCCGCATCGTCATTGAAGGGAAGCATTGCCGTCTCGAGCCGCTCGACGTGGACCGTCACGGCGCCGATCTCCTCGACGCCTATGGCCGCGCACAGGACGGACGCGACTGGACCTATCTGTTTGCGGGGCCTTTCACGGATGCCGACGCCTTTCGCGACTATCTGACGAAGGCCGCGGCCTCCACCGATCCGCTGCACTACAGCGTCATCGATCTTTCGAGCGGCAAGGCGGTCGGCACACTCGCGCTGATGCGCATCGAGCCTGTGCATGGTGTCATCGAAGTGGGCAGCGTGACCTTTTCGCCGCTGCTCAAGCAGACGCGCATCTCGACCGAAGCGCAATATCTGCTGATGCGTTATGCCTTCGATGACCTCGGCTACCGCCGCTATGAATGGAAGTGCGACAGCCTGAACGCGCCTTCGCGCAAGACCGCGCTGCGGCTGGGCTTCGAATTCGAAGGTATCTTCAGGCAAGCGATTGTCTATCGCGGCCGCAATCGCGATACCGCGTGGTACGCGATCATCGACCGTGACTGGCCGCGCGTGCGCCGTGGTTTCGAACGCTGGCTGGCGGACGATAACTTCGACGCAGACGGCAAGCAGCGCGCGTCGCTTGCGCAGTTGCGGGAGCATTGATTTCGGCGCGGCGTGCAATGCATTTCAGGCGCCGCGCGCTGAGCTATGCAGTTTTGCTTCGTTTGAAGGCCCTTTGCCGGGCTTGAGAATCGGGGAGCGTGACGCGGCCTGCCGTCAGGGCCGCCGTTCCGATCCATCCGGCTCTCAAGCAAGTTCTCAAGCGAAGGACGATCCCAGCATGACTCGACGAAGCGGGCATCTGCATCTTGGCGCATTCCTCTATCCCACCGGTCATCACATCGCGGCATGGCGCCACCCTCGGGCGGTGGCCGACGCAGGCAGCAACTTCGCGCACTACGCGCAACTTGCGCAGGCGGCCGAGGCCGCGAAATTCGATCTCGTGTTTCTCGCCGATGGCTCCGGCACGCGGGGCGACGACGCACCGTTCCTCAGCCGCACGGCGCACAGCTACGTAGCCCAGTTCGAGCCACTTACGCTGCTTTCGGCGCTGGCAGCCGTGACGCAACGCAT
Organism: Caballeronia sp. LZ043; assembly: GCF_031451075.1. Classification (NCBI taxonomy): domain Bacteria; kingdom Pseudomonadati; phylum Pseudomonadota; class Betaproteobacteria; order Burkholderiales; family Burkholderiaceae; genus Caballeronia; species Caballeronia sp. LZ043. The sequence continues at coordinate 632,736 of NZ_JARUXT010000003.1, forward strand.
CGGGCTGGTCGGCACCGCGTCGACGTCGTTCAACGAGCCGTATCACATCGCACGCAAGTTCGCGTCGCTCGATCACATCAGCGGCGGGCGTGCCGGATGGAATCTCGTGACGTCGTCGAGCGAACATGAAGCGCGCAATTTCGGTCATGACGAACACTTGCAGCATGCGCACCGTTACGAACGCGCCGCGGAATTCGCGGACGTCGTCGCGGGGCTGTGGGACACCTGGGACGAGGATGCCTTCCCACGCGACAAGGCCTCCGGCATCTTCTTCGATCCTGCGAAGCGCCGCGTGTTGAATCATCGCGGCGCGTTCTTCAAGGTGCGTGGACCCTTGAACGTCGCGCGCGCGCCGCAGGGACATCCGGTGCTCGTGCAGGCGGGATCGTCGGAGGCGGGCAGGACGCTGGCGGCGCGCACGGCCGAGGTCGTTTTCACGGCGCAGCAGACACTCGAAGATGCGGTCGCGTTCTATGCGGACGTGAAGGGCCGCATGGCGCACTATGGCCGGCATCCGGATTCGCTCAGGATCATGCCGGGCGTCATGCCGATCGTCGGGCGCACGGAAGCGGAAGCGCAAGAGAAGTTCGAGGAACTGCAGGCGCTCATCGATCCTGTCGTCGGCCTCGCGATGGTCTCCACGCTGACGGGCGGTGTCGATCTCTCGTCGTTCCCCCTCGACGGTCCCATCCCCGAGTTGCCTGAAACCAATGCCAGCAAGAGCCGTCAGTCCCTGATGATCGAACTTGCGCGCCGCGAGAATCTGACGATTCGCGAACTCTATCGCCGTATTGCGGGGGCGCGCGGACATTGGCAACTCGTCGGGACCGCCGCGCAGATTGCCGACGAACTGGAACAGCGCTTTCAGCATTTCGGCGCCGATGGCTTCAACGTCATGCCGGCGCTGCTGCCAGGTTCCCTGCACGATTTCATCGAAGGGGTGTTGCCGGAACTGCGACGACGCGGACTGTTCCGCAGCGAGTACGAAGGTACCACCCTGCGCGATCATCTCGGCCTGGCGAAACCGCGCGTTGCACAAAAAAACGGAATCGCAGCCTGATTTTTTCTGCATCGGCACCACGGCACGCCTAATCGACTGAAGCGCCTCCGAACTTTCCCTATGTTACGATCGTAACAAAGTTGATATAAACTGAGATCAATCTATCAAAACATGTTGTGCGTCGCACAAGACGCCAGCACACCGATCTCATGCTGGAAACTGCATCGAAGTCCATCGTCGCGTGGCCTGGAAAGGTTCAGGACCACGCTGGCACACGCAATCCCGGCGTGCCGTTCGACCTGGCGTGGCTGGACGGGCTGCGCGTCAATCAGTCAGCGGTGTCCCGCCGCGCGTCCACCCTCGGTACGCGGCGCGCGGTCAAGAAGGACGCGCAGGCGGCCTGGCTGCTGAAGGCCATCACCTGCATCGACCTGACGACGCTCAACGGCGACGACACCCACGGCCGCGTTGAACGCCTGTGCGCGAAGGCGCGCCGGCCGTTGCGCGACGACCTGCTCGACGCGCTCGGCATGCCGCCTGCGTCGATCACGACCGGCGCCGTCTGTGTCTATCACCGCTATGTGAAGACCGCCGTGGACGCGCTGCAAGGCAGCGGCATTCCGGTGGCCGCGGTGTCGACCGGTTTTCCCGCCGGCCTCAATCCGCATGAATTGAAGCTGCGCGAGATCGAGGCTTCGGTCGCCGACGGCGCAGCGGAGATCGATATCGTCGTCACGCGCGAGCACGTTCTGACAGGAAACTGGAAGGCGCTCTACGACGAGATGCGCGACTTCCGCGCCGCCTGCGGCCCGGCGCACGTCAAGGCAATTCTCGCAACGGGCGACATCCGCACGCTCTCGAATGTCGCCAAGGCGTCCATGATCTGCATGATGGCCGGCGCCGACTTCATCAAGACCTCGACGGGCAAGGAAGGCGTGAACGCCACGCTCGACGTGTCGCTCGTCATGGTGCGCATGATCCGCGACTATCTGGCGCGCACCGGCGTCCTGATCGGCTTCAAGCCGGCGGGCGGCGTCTCGACGGCCAAGTCGGTGCTCGAGTATCAGATCCTGATGAAAGAAGAACTCGGACGCGAGTGGCTCGAACCCGACCTGTTCCGCATCGGCGCATCGAGTCTGCTGGCCGATATCGAACGCCAGCTCGAACATCACGTGAGCGGACGCTATTCGGCGTTCAATCGTCATCCCGTCGCCTGATCTGCACGACTTCACATTCCAAGCCTCATGAGCGTTGCCGACTATTTCTCCTCGATGGACTACGGACCCGCACCGGAAGACGATCGCGCCGCGCGCGCCTGGCTCGATCAACATGAAGGGCGCTTCGGTCACTTCATCAACGGCGCCTGGCGCGACAGCGATGCCGCCGAGCGTTTCGATTCACGCGAACCCGCCACGGGCCACGTGCTCGCATCGGTCGCGCAGGGCGAGCAGGCCGATATCGATGCCGCCGTACAGGCCGCGCATGCGGCGCTCGAAGGCTGGCAGGCCATCGGCGGCGCCGGGCGCGCGCGTCATCTGTATGCGCTTTCGCGCATGGTGCAGCGGCATGCGCGCCTCTTTGCGGTGCTCGAATCGCTCGATAACGGCAAGCCGATCCGCGAGTCCCGCGACATCGATATCCCCCTTGTAGCAAGGCATTTTCTGCATCATGCGGGATGGGCCCAGTTGCAGGACAAGGAGTTCCCGGACTGGGCGCCGCTCGGCGTGGTCGGCCAGATCGTGCCGTGGAATTTTCCGCTGCTGATGCTGGCATGGAAGATCGCACCCGCGCTCGCGCTCGGCAACACGGTCGTCCTGAAGCCGGCCGAGTTCACCTCGCTCACCGCGTTGTTGTTCGCCGAACTCGCGCACCGCGCGGGCTTGCCGAAGGGCGTGCTCAATGTCGTCACCGGCGACGGCCGCACCGGCGCCGCGCTCGTCGAACATCAGCGGGTCGCGAAGATCGCGTTCACCGGATCGACCGAAGTGGGCCGCCTGATTCGCGCGAGCACGGCGGGCTCGGGCAAGTCCCTGACGCTCGAACTCGGCGGCAAGTCGCCATTCATCGTCTTCGATGACGCCGACCTCGACAGCGCCGTCGAAGGCGTCGTCGATGCCATCTGGTTCAATCAGGGACAAGTGTGCTGCGCCGGTTCGCGCCTGCTCGTGCAGGAAGGCATCGAGGCGCTCTTCGTCGAGAAGCTCAAGCGCCGCATGGACACGCTGCGCGTTGGGCCGTCGCTGGACAAGGGCATCGACATGGGCGCGGTCGTCGACGACATCCAGCTCGAACGCATCCGCGCACTGGTCGCGCAGGGTGCGAGCGAAGGCTGCGAGATCCATCAGTCGACGCGTGTCGGCGTGCCGGAAGGCGGCGCGTTCTTTCCGCCGACGCTGGTTACCAAGGTCTCGCCTGCCTCGACGCTCGCACAGGAAGAAATTTTCGGTCCCGTCCTCGTGACGATGAGCTTCCGCACGCCGGAAGAAGCCGTCGCACTCGCAAACAACACGCGCTACGGGCTTGCCGCGAGCGTGTGGAGCGAGAACATCAGCCGCGCGCTGGATGTCGCGCCGCGCCTGCAATGCGGCGTCGTGTGGATCAACGCGACCAACCTCTTCGACGCGGCCGTGGGCTTCGGCGGCTATCGCGAGTCGGGCTTCGGCCGCGAGGGCGGACGCGAGGGCATCTACGAATATCTGAAGCCGCGCGCCTGGGCGAAGCTCCCGTTACGCAGCGAAGGCAAGGCCGCGCCGGCCGAGCCGGATTCATTGACCGATGCGGGCAACGTCAGCGCGCTCGATCGCACGGCGAAGCTCTTCATCGGCGGCAAGCAGGCGCGTCCGGACAGCGGCTATTCGCGCCTCGTGCGCGCGCCTTCGGGCGATATCGTCGGCGAAGTGGGCGAGGGCAATCGCAAGGACATTCGCAACGCCGTGGCGGCCGCGCGCGGCATGACCAAGTGGACGTCGGCGAGCGCGCACAATCGCGCGCAAGTGCTGTACTACCTCGCGGAGAACCTGAGCGCGCGCGCCGATGAATTCGCACGGCAACTGGTGCAGCGCGCCGGCGCCAGCGAACGGGATGCGAAGCGCGAAGTGGAAGCATCGATCACGCGCTTCTTCACGTACGCCGCATGGACCGACAAGTTCGACGGCGCGGTGCATGCGCCGCCGCTGCATGGCGTGGCGCTGGCAATGCATGAAGCGATGGGCGTGATCGGCGTGGTGTGTCCGGACGAGGCGCCTTTGCTGGGCTTCGTGTCGCTCGTCGCGCCCGCGCTGGCACTCGGCAATCGCGTGGTGGCGGTGCCCAGTGAGACGTGTCCGCTGATGGCCACGGACTTCTATCAGGTCGTCGAGACTTCGGATGTGCCGGGCGGCGCGCTCAACATCGTCACCGGCGATGCGCGCTCGCTGGCGCAGACGCTCGCGCAGCATGATGACGTCGATGCGCTCTGGTGCTTTCATGGCGCCGCGCTCTCGGCGCTTGCCGAGCGTGAATCGGTGGGCAACCTGAAGCGCACCTTCGTCGATCAGGGCCGTGTGTTCGACTGGCACGATGCTGCAAGCGAAGGCCTGCCGTTCCTGCGCCAGGCCGTGCAAGTGAAGAACATCTGGGTGCCATACGGAGACTGATCAAGGAATTGACCGGGCGCAGATCTCGACAAGACAGGAGACGCGCCCATGCATGGAGGAGACGCTGTGCTGAAGAACATCGATCCGCTCTTGAACGCCGATATCCTGCACGCGCTCGCCGCGATGGGTCACGGCGACGAAGTGGTGATCTGCGACGCTCATTTTCCCGCCGATTCCGTTGCGCGCAAGACCGCGCTCGGACGCGTACTGCGCATGGACGGCGCGAGTGCGCCGCGTGCGGTGCGCGCGGTGCTGTCGGTATTGCCGCTCGATACTTTTGTCGATGACCCCGCGGGCCGCATGGAAGTGGTCGGCGACGCCGCCACGCTTCCGGCCGTACAGCGCGAGGCACAACGCGAAGTGGACGACGCCGAAGGCCGTGCGTTGCCGTTCGCAGCCGTCGAGCGTTTCGCTTTTTATGAACGTGCCAGACAGGCTTTTTGTGTGATCGCGACGGGCGAAGCGCGCGGTTATGGCTGCTTCATCTTCAAGAAGGGCGTGCTGCTTGCACCCGATGTACCCGAAGCTTCGAACGGAGGCGCGCGATGAAGAGCGTCGTCATTCTCGGCATCTACGTGACGGACCTCGCGTTTCGTGCACAGCGCATGCCCTTGCTCGGCGAGACCGTCGCGGGCTCCGCGTTCAAGATGGGGCCCGGCGGCAAGGGCTCGAATCAGGCGGTGGCCGCCGCGCGCGCGGGTGCGGACGTGATCTTCTGCACGCGCATCGGCGCGGATGCATTCGGTGACATCGCGCAGGCCACCTGGGCCGCCGAAGGCATCACGTCGCGGGCCACGGTCATGCAGGATGCCGCCACGGGCGCCGCGCACATCTACGTCGATGAAAACACCGGCGGCAACGCGATCATCGTGGCAGCGGGCGCTGCGGGCACGCTCGTGCCCGAGGACGTGGAAGCTATCGAAGCAGACATCGCGGGCGCGGGCGTGTTCGTCACGCAACTGGAACAGCCGATTCCGGCCGCACGACGCGGGCTGGAACTCGCGCGCAAGCATGGCGTGATCACCGTGTTCAACCCGGCCCCGGCGCTGCCGCTGACCGACGACATCTATCCGCTGTGCGACTACATCACGCCGAACGAGACCGAAGCGGCGGCATTGACGGGCGTCGAAATCACGTCGGTCGATGACGCGCGGCGTGCCGCCGACGTGCTGCTCGACAAGGGCGCGCGTGCCGTGATTGTGACGCTGGGTGAAGCGGGCGCGCTGCTGCATACGGCGCAGGAATCGACGCTCGTGCCGGCCTTCAACTGTGGCCGCGTGGTGGAAACAGCGGGCGCGGGCGATGGCTTCACCGGCGGCTTCGCGGCAGCGCTCGCACGCGGCGACAGTCCGCTCGATGCAGTGCGTTTCGGTTGCGCGCTTGCGAGCCTTTCGGTCACGCGGCCGGGCACGGCGCCATCGATGCCGCGTCTCGACGAAATCACCGGGGTGCTCGAGCAAAGGAGCGTCACGCAATGAAAGGTGCGAAGTGGCTCGCTGACCGCCAGTTCAATTTCCTGATCGGCGTGAACATCCTGGTGGTGCTGGTGGCCACAGCGATGTCGCACGGTCAGTTTCTCGACATCGACAATCTTCAGTCGATGGGCGGACAACTGCCCGAGCTCGGCCTGCTCGCGCTCGGCATCATGCTCTCGATGGTCTCGGGCAACGGCGGCATCGACCTGTCGGGCGTGGGACTCGCGAATCTCTCGGGCATGGTCGCGGCGCTGTTGCTGCCGCACATGGTCTCCGCCGATGATTCCCCCGCGCTCTATACCGGCGTGTTCGTATGCATCGTCGTGATCATGGGCTTGCTCGGCGGCCTGTTGAACGGCGTGGTAATCGCAAAGCTCAGGCTCACGCCGATTCTCTGCACGCTCGGCACGCAACTGCTGTTCACGGGCATTGCGGTGGTGCTGAGCAACGGGGCATCGGTGCGGGTCGAATACGTCGATCCGTTGTCGAATATCGGCAACGGCACCTTCCTGCAAGTGCCCATCGCGCTGTGGATCTTCATCGCGGCCGTGCTGGTGCTCGGCTGGGTCCTGAAGCGCACGCCTTTCGGCCTGCGTCTGTACCTGATGGGCACGAACCCGAAAGCCGCGTTCTATGCGGGCATTCCGCGCGCGCGCATGCTGATCGTCACGTATGGATTGTGCGGCGTCCTCGCTTCGCTTGCGGGACTGATCAGCGCGACGCATACGTCCAGCGCCAAGTGGGATTACGGCAACTCATATCTGCTGATCGCGATCCTGATCGCCGTGATGGGCGGCGTGAATCCGGCGGGCGGTTATGGGCGCATCGTCTGTGTGTTCCTTGCGGCGACCGTGCTGCAATTCCTGTCGAGTCTGTTCAACCTGCTCGGCGTATCGCAGTTTTTCGGCGATTGCGCATGGGGCTTTCTGCTGCTCGCATCGCTCGCCTTCGCAGGCGGTGAACGCGTGCGCGCGATCTTCGGCATCGGCGGGGCTGCACCCAAAAGCAAAGTGCCGCCGCCTGCATCGACCGGACGTTAGTGTTGCGTGTGACATATCAAAGAAGCCAATTCAATCGATACCTGAAGGAGACAACGCAATGAAGCTCAACAAACTCGCCACCGCGCTGACCGCGGTTGCACTCGCCGCAGGCGCCATCGCGGCGGCGCAGGCCGCGACCAACGAGACCATCGTGACGGTCGTCAAGGTGACCGGCATCAACTGGTTCAATCGCATGGACGAAGGCGTGAAGGAGTTCGGCAAGGACAACCCGAACATCAACGCCTATCAGACGGGACCGGGCCGCGCGGATGCCGCGCAGCAGCTCAAGATCATCGAGGATCTGATTGCGAAGAAGGTCACGGCCATTGCTGTGGTCCCCTACGATCCGCCTACGCTGGAACCCGCGCTCAAGAAAGCGATGGACCGCGGCATCAAGGTCGTGACGCATGAAGCGGACAACGCGAAGAACACGATGGTCGACATCGAAGCCTTCGACAACACCGCATACGGTGCGGGCCTGAACGAACGGCTCGCAAAGTGCATGGGCCAGCAGGGCAAGTGGGCGGTGCTGGTCGGCTCGCTCGGCAGCCGTTCGCAGGTGCAATGGGCTGATGGCGGCATCGGCAATGCGAAGGCCAAGTATCCGAAGATGGATCTCGTCGAGCCGAAGCTCGAAACCAACAACGACGGCGAGCGTGCCTATCAGGTCGCCAAGGAAGTCTTGCGCAAGCATCCGGACCTGACGGGCTTCCAGGGATCGTCGTCGCTGGATGTGATCGGCATCGGCCGCGCGGTGGAAGAGGCGGGCAAGGTCGGCAAGATCTGCGTGTACGGCACGGGCCTGCCGACGGAAGCCGCGAAGTTCCTCGAGAGCGGCGCGGTCAACGGCATCGCGTTCTGGGATCCGAAGCTCGCGGGACTGGCGATGAACAAGGTCGCGCAGATGCTCGTCGAGGGCAAGGAAGTTCAGAACGGCGCTGACCTCGGCATCACCGGCTACAACAAGGTAACGGTCACGAAGGGCCCGGGCAAGGGCGTGATCGTGCGCGGCACCGGCTGGGTCGATGTCGACAAGACGAACTACAAGCAATACAACTTCTGATGTGACGTGCGCGGCGCGCTTTTGCGGAAGCGCGCCGCTCGCCCCGGACAGACATGACCACCACGACACCGCTTCTCGAAGTCGTCAACATCCACAAGCGCTTTACCGGCGTGTATGCGCTGCGTGGCGTGAGCCTCGCGTTCGAACGCGGGCAGATCTATCACTTGCTGGGCGAGAACGGCTGCGGCAAGAGCACGCTCATCAAGATCATCTCGGGCGCGCAGCCGCCGGACGAAGGCGAACTCGTGATCGAGGGCGCGCGTCATAGCAAGCTCTCGCCGCTCGAATCGCTGTCGGCGGGTATCGAGACCGTCTATCAGGATCTGTCGTTGCTGCCGAACATGAGCGTCGCGGAGAACGTGGCGCTGACCGCGGAGCTTGCCACGCATCAGGGCAAGCTGGCGCGTACCTTCGACCGCCGCGCGCTCGCGCAAACCGCGGCGCGCGCGCTCGAAGCAGTGGGCCTCCCGGGCGACGCAGCGTTCCAGAAAACGCTCATCGAACAATTGCCGCTCGCGACGCGTCAGCTCGTTGCCATCGCGCGGGCCATTGCCAGCGAGGCGAAGTTCGTCATCATGGACGAGCCGACCACTTCGCTCACGCAGAAGGAAGTGGACAATCTGATTGCCGTGCTCGCGCGGCTGCGTGCGGACGGCGTGGCCGTGCTGTTCGTGAGCCACAAGCTGGATGAATGCTATGCGATCGGCGGTGAGGTGATCGTGTTGCGCGACGGCCAGAAAATGGCGCAAGGGCCGATCGAGCAATATACGAAAGCGCAGATCAGCGAACTCATGACGGGCAAGCATCTTTCGACCGAGCGATATCGCGCGGAAGGCGAAGACAGTGCGCAGCATGTGGTGCTGGACGTGCAGGCGCTCGGCCGCAAGGGCCAGTTCGCGGATGTTTCGTTCAAGCTGCACAAAGGCGAAATTCTGGGCGTGACCGGCTTGCTCGATTCGGGCCGCAATGAACTCGCGCGGGCACTGGCCGGCGTGGCGCCCGCCGATCACGGCAGCGTCACGCTCGACGGCATGCGCGTGCGCCTGCACTCTCCCGCCGACGCGAAGATGCAGCGCATCGGCTATGTGCCCGAAGATCGTCTCAACGAGGGCCTGTTCCTCGACAAGCCGATTCGCGACAACGTCGTCACTGCGATGATCGCGAGTCTGCGCGACCGTTTCGGGCAGATCGACCGCAAGCGCGCGCAGGAACTCGCGGAGCGCACGGTCAAGGACCTGCAGATCGCGACGCCGGATGTGGACAAGCCGGTGCAGTCGCTTTCAGGCGGCAACCAGCAGCGCGTGCTGATCGGCCGGTGGCTGGCCATCGATCCACGCGTGCTGATCCTGCATGGCCCGACCGTGGGTGTGGACGTGGGCTCGAAGGACATCATCTATCGCATCATGCAGCGGCTCTCGAAGGAGGGCATCGGCATCATCCTGATCAGCGACGACCTGCCGGAATTGCTGCAGAACTGCGACCGCATCCTGATGATGAAGAAGGGCCGCATTGCGAGCGAATATCGCGCGGACCGGCTCGATGAAGCCGGTCTCTACCACGCGCTACTATCAGAGGCAGCATGAGCATGAGCGAATCCATCCGCCGCACGGGGAGCGAGACGATGCCGCAGCACGTGGCCGAAGTCGCACCGCGTGTGCGCAAGGGCAATCTTTACGCGCAGCTGATGCGCAATCCAGAGTGGTTCACAGTCGGGCTGATCGTAGTGACGTGTCTGGTCGTGGGCGGCCTCAACCCGCGCTTCTTCCAGTTCGCGACGCTGTTCGACATGCTGCATTCCGCCACCACCGTTTCGCTCTTCGCGCTCGGAACGCTGGTGGTGCTGGCCTCGGGCGGCATAGACGTGTCGTTTACGGCGATTGCAGCGCTCACGATGTATTCGATCACCAAGGCCGTGTTCGCCTGGTGGCCCGATTGTCCATTCGCGCTGATCCTGCTGGCGGGCGCCATTGGCGGCGTGATCCTTGGCATCGTCAATGGCATGCTCGTGCACCGGCTGAAGGCGCCGTCGCTGATCGTGACCATCGGTACGCAATATCTGTTTCGCGGCTTGTTGCTGACTTTCGTTGGCACGCAGTTCTTCATGAACATTCCGCACAGCATGGATACCTTCGGGCGTCTGCCGCTTTTCTTCTATCACACGTCCGATGGCCTGCGCGCCGTGCTGCCGGTTTCAGTGCTGGCGCTGGTGATTGCCGCGGTAGTCACGTGGTGGCTGCTGAACCGGACGATGATGGGCCGGGGTGTGTATGCAATGGGCGGCTCGCTCGCCATCGCGGAACGGCTCGGCTACAACCTCCGTGCGATCCATCTGTTCGTGTTCGGCTATACGGGTCTGCTGGCGGGCGTGGCGGGCATTCTCCACGTTTCGACCAACCGCCTCGCGAACCCGTTCGATCTCGTCGGCACGGAACTGGATGTGATCGCCGCGGTGATCCTGGGCGGTGCGCGCATTACCGGGGGCACGGGTACGGTGGCAGGCACGCTGCTCGGCGTGGTGCTGGTGACGCTCATCAATAGCGTGCTGATTCTGATCGGCGTGCCGAGCACGTGGCAGAAGGTGATCATCGGCGCGTTCATTCTGGTGGCGGGGACGTTGTTTGCGCTGGGGCGCAGGCAGTAGGTCTGCAGGCCTCTGGGGATCTTTTCACGGCTGGCGTTGAGCGACGGACTTTGAAATCCGAAATGAAAAAGGCTCGTTCAAAAACTGAACGAACCTTTTCGATTTTTTTTAGCGGAATGCGGCTTTCCAATTAAAAGCGGAACGTCGCTTTCGGCTTCTAACCGGAAACCGGGGTCAGGTACGCGCGCGCTGCGTCTGCCCTTCTTCCGTGATGACTGAATTGAACTCCGAAAGCTGCGAGAAGCGCACGGCCTTGACCTTGCCGAACTTGCTCGCATCGACGACAAGATGCCGCTCGACCGCGCTCGCCATGGCTGCCTGCTTGATGGCCACTTCGTGGAAATTCCAGCAGGTCACGCCGCGCGCTTCATCGACCCCGCCCGCCGACATGAACGCCTTGTTGATGCCCATGCGCCGCAAGGTTTCGACGCTTTCGTCGCTCGCGAACGATTCCGACGAAGGCACATAGACGCCGCCGAGCAGGATCATGCGCACGTTGGGCTTGCGCCGCAGGATTTCTGCGACGTTCAACGAATAACACACCACCGTGAGATGCATCTCCATCGGGATCTGCCGTGCAAGTGTGGTCAGGGTCGTGCCGCAGTCGATGAAGATGGTTTCGCTGTCGACCAGCAGCCGCGCCGCATGGTTCGATGCGATTGCCTTGGCTTGCGCGAAGTGATCTTTTTCTTCCTCGATGGTGTAGCCCGCGTTCGGCACGTCGGCCGCGCTGACAATATAGCCGCCGAGATAAGTGAACTGATGCGGATGGGCCGCGATGTCGCGGCGTACCGTCATTTCCGAGACGCCGAGCAACGCGGCCGCATCGCGCAGACGCATCACATTTTGTTTTACAAGCGCGCCGGAGAGGGTGCGCAAGCGGTCGTTTTTGGCCATCGGGGCGGCGCGACAGGGCGCAGTGAGGCGGGCGGCTATCGCACGGAGAGTGTTAGATTTTGGTCGTTCGTTGAAAGGATTATAACAACGCAAGCCGCGCTTTTTGCGGCTTGCCTGCATTGGAGCGGGTAAATCCCGAGACGGTCAGCGGGCGCGTGAATAGCGCACCCAGACCACGTCACGATCCAGTTTCTCGACCGATTCCAGTTTCAGATAGGCCGGCTTCTTCCATTGCTCCATCGATACTTCGAAAGAGGACGTGTGCGCCTCGCGACCGTCGACGAGCGGAATCAGCAGCACGCTGACCTCGTCGGCGAGGCCTGCATTGACGAACGCGCCAGACACATGGCCGCCGCCTTCGACGATCAGCTTGCCGACCTTCAATTCGCGCGCGAGCGTATCGACGACCCGTTTCAGTTCGATGTCTTCCTTGCCGCCGAATACATACGACGCGCCGATCGATTGCAGATATGCCAGGTAGTCATCTTCGACGCTCTCCGCCACCACTTCGACGACGTGCGAATCCAGCGCCGTGCTGCTCTTCCACGCGACGCGTCCCTTGGGATCGATCGAAATGGCGTACTGACTCGCGTTGCGGTCGGCGAAATGATCGGTGCGGGGAATCGGACCTTTTGCCATGCCGAGCGGATAGTCGCGGTCCTTGCCGTGCGAGATTTCCTGCATCGTGACGCGGCCGCAGACCCAGGCATCCGCCTTGAAACTCGCGGCGGTTTCCTCATAAGTGGGCGATGCGTAATCGAGGTTCCAGTTGTCGGTGAGACTGCGGCCGTCAATCGACGACATCATGTGGCAGACGATGTACATGCGGTTCTCCAGTGCGTGAGAGCAGATGAACCTTGGGTGCAAGCACCGTGCCGCGTACGTTTTGTTCCGATAAAAAACGTAATGGCCGCCAGCGAATTTTGCTCAAACACGCGACAATCCCCGGCTGCCGCGATTTTTTTTCACTCTGGATTCACTTTTTCGTCATGTCAGATCTCGCCAGTTCTCTCCCACGCCGTACCGACATCGATCCGAAGCCGCTCGGCATCGCCGCGCTGCTGATCGTGCTCGGCGTGCTGTATCTCGGCCAAACCGTCGGGGCGCGTCAGGCCGCGTTGTACGCGGTCGGCGCGCTGCTCGGCGTCACGCTCTATCACGCCGCGTTCGGCTTCACGTCGGCCTGGCGCGTCTTCATCGCCGATGGTCGCGGAGCCGGACTGCGCGCGCAAATGCTGATGCTCGCGGTCGGTGTCGCACTGTTCTTCCCCGCGCTGGCAGCCGGCTCGCTGTTCGGCATGCCGGTCACGGGACTGGTGTCGCCGGCGGGGACATCGGTGGTGGTGGGCGCCTTCCTGTTCGGTATCGGCATGCAACTCGGCGGCGGCTGCGCGTCGGGCACCCTTTATACGGTCGGCGGCGGCAGCACGCGGATGATCGTGACGCTGGTCGCGTTCATCGCCGGGTCGGTCATCGGTACCGCGCACATGCCGTTCTGGACCTCGATGCCGCAACTGCAGCCCGTCTCGCTAGTCAAGACGTTGGGCGCAGGGCCTGCGCTCGCGCTCAACTGGCTCGTCTTCGCGTTGATCGCCGCGCTGACGGTGGTGATCGAGAAGCGCCGTCATGGCAGGCTCGTCGCGGCGCACGTGCAACCGGCGCACACGTCGCCGTGGCTGCATGGTCCGTGGCCGCTGATGGCGGGCGGCATTGCGCTCGCTGTGCTCAACTTTGCAACGCTGGCGCTGTCGGGACGGCCGTGGGGTATCACGTCGGCGTTTGCGCTGTGGGGCGCGAAGGCATCGGCAATGATGGGTGTCGATACCGCCAGCTGGCCGTACTGGATGAGCAAGGCCAACGCAGCCGCCCTGGCCGCGCCGATTTCACGCGATGTGACGTCGGTGATGGACATCGGCATCGTGCTCGGCGCCATGCTTGCCGCCGCGCTCGCGGGCCGCTATGCGCCTGTGTGGCGCGTGCCGCTGCGCTCGCTGGTGGCGGCCATCGTCGGTGGCCTGTTGCTCGGCTATGGCGCGCGGCTGGCCTATGGCTGCAATATCGGCGCGTACTTCAGCGGCATCGTGTCGGGCAGCCTGCACGGCTGGTTGTGGCTCGTCGCTGCGTTCTTCGGAAACGTGCTGGGCACGCGCCTGCGCCCGATGTTCGGTCTCGAAGTGGAACGCGTGCGGCCGACTTCCTGCTGATTGTTTCTGCAAGCGCGGCCGTTCTTGCGGTCGCGCATCTCAGTCGTCCAGCCGCGCCTGCCGGAACAGCAGATACGCGGCGATGCCCTGCATGACGACCGCGGCATAGACCAGCTTCCTGCCGAGCATGTCGGTCCACATCGAGTCGAAATATTCCGGATTGAGGGCGATGACGGCGCAGCCGGGCAGCAAGGCTAACAGCGCGGGCATCCAAGCAACTGCGCGGGGGCTGGTCGACGCTTGCTTGTCCGGTTCGAGGTCGCGCAGGCTCGACGCCATGCGATCGAGCACTCGCTCCGAGCCTCCGCCGAATTTCATCGAAACCTGCAGCACCGCGCCGATCAGTTCAAATTCCTGAACGCGATAAGTGCGCGCGGCTGCCGCCAGCGCCTGATCGATGTTTGCGTCGATGCGAAATTGTGGAACGGCCCGTTCCAGGCATGCGGAAAGCGGCGCCTGCATGCTCGCGGCGGCTGCCTGGAACGCGGCCGGGATGCTGTGACCCGTATCGACCCGGCGCGTGATGCCTTCGAGGAACGCAGGCAACTGGCGCACGATATGCCGCTGGCACTGCCGCGCACGCCATGCGAGCCACGCATAGCACGTCAGCGACGAGGCTGCGAGGGCAAGGGCCGCCGCCAAGGGCGCATCGCGCGTGATGCACAAAATGGCGACTGCCCCGGTGACGACCGCCCATAGCGCCAGCGCCAGGCCGGGATGCCGTACGTTGGAGCGGTGCATCTGATCGTCGAGTTCGCGCAACAGGCGAGCGGGCGGCGTCATGCAACGACCGAGGATGCGCTTCGCGAGCCGTGCGTCGTGCCTGAGCGCGCCACAGACCCACGTCATGACGGCGCTCGCCGCGCACAGCATGGCGAGCGTGAAGACCAACACGATTCCAGTGGGCACCGAAGCCTCCGGCCAATGAGCAGCGGCCCGCAAGCGGGCGATTTGTGTAATCGATCAGGCTGCGGTACACGTCTCCCCGAGGTCGCGCGTTTCACCGTGATGCAAGGCCTGTCGATGTGGACGATACCGGCGATCGTCTCCGCGATCTGTTTTCTCACGCTCATTTCCACGCGCCGAAATCCGGCGTTTCCCGCCAGCTCGAAAAAAAGTGGCGGGATTGCCGGGACGGGCACGCTCAATACAGCTGGTACGAGAAAGTCGCATTCACGCGCGGACTACGTGACGGGCTTTCGATCGGCGCATCGCCGATGGCCCGCGCCAACGACAAATCGATGCTGTAGTGCTTCGCATCCGATACGCGAAATCCCACGCCCACCGACGAGAGCCGGCGCGGATTCGGCGTGCCGCCATGCAGGTAGACGCGTGCGGCGTCGATCGATGCATACGGCGTGAGCGTTTTCAGCCAGGTCCATTCGAGCGCGATCGGACGGTTCAGCTCGAACGATGCACCCCAGCCCGAATCGCCCGACACTTCGCCCGGCTGATAACCGAGCGCGAAACGTTGGGCGCCGAACGCAATCTGCTCGGACGTGGGCAGCGTGTCGGGCGAGAACTGACCTGTTGTCGAGATCACCGAGCCGATCTTCCACGGCCATTCATTGGTCTGCGAGAAGCTCGCGCCGGTGCGCAGGAATGTAAGCGACACCGGGTTCGTCAGCGCCAGGCCGGTGATGTTGGTTTCGGCCGATTTCGAGGCGCCGAGGATGTTCATTGCCTTCGCCACGTTCAGGCTGGCGCGGCGCGTCATGCCGGTGTCGATGCCGGTGTAGTCGAGCGACAGTTGCGCCACGCGAATCTGCGAGCGGTTCGTGAGCTGCGGATTGCTCGCCACCGCCATGTTCTTCAGGCGATCTTCGTCGTGAGTGGCATAGACGCTCGCGGTGCCGAGCACGCTGCGCTTGTTGCTCAGCACGAATGGATAGACCGCCGAGAAGGCGAGCTTGTCGTTGATGACCGTGCGCTCGATGTACGACGGCAGGCCCGGGTTGTCGACCGGATGACCGTAGTAATGCGAGGCGTCCACCTTGAACGCGAGGCCGTCGGCGCCCACGGGCACCATCGCGTTGATGCCGTAGTAAGTCTGGTCGTTGCGTCCCGGGGGCGCGAGTGCCGATGCGGTGATCGATTCGCCCAGGCCGAGCAGACCGTTCTCGGTGGCGCTGAAAATGCCCTGCACGCCTGGATGATTCACGTCGATGCCGCTCGACAGATTGAAACGCTTGCGCGTGACGTTGAGTTCGAGCGTCGTCTTGCCGTCGGTGTTCTGCGGCGGTGCGATGGTGGCGTCGATCTTCGCGCCGGGAATCATGCCGAGCAGGTTGATCGTGCGTTCGAAGGTGCTTTGACGCAGCGGGCGGTCCGTGGCGATATGCTGCGCGACCGCGCGAATCCGCTTTTCCAGGTTGCCGGGTTCGCCCTTGATCCTGATGTCGGCCACGTAGCCTTCGACGATCGTCACACGCACGACGCCGTTCTCGAAGGCCTGCGCGGGCACGAACGCGAACGACAGCGCATAGCCCCGCTCCTTGTAGAGCGCGGTGACGCCGTTGGCCGTTTCCATCAGCTGCGCGATCGTGATGTCGGTGCCGACGAGGCTCTTGAAGCGTTGCGCGACTTCCTCGAAGGGCAGGCACTTCACACCTTCGATCTGGATCGATTGTGGCGTGATGTGCCGCGCGAGCAAGTCCTGCAGTTGTTGCTGCGGCGCCTGCACCTCGACTTCGACCGCCGGCGCGCGTGCCGGCGCGTTGACCTGAGGCAGGGCTTCGAGCGGATTGCCGCCGACACTCGGGCGCGGCGCGTTCTGCGCATGCGCGGCGTGGACGAACGCAAGCGCCGCCGCGACTGCGGCCGCTTTCCAGTTGAACATTTTTTTAGCTTGGATCGTGATTGGTTTTTTTTGCAACGCACGGCCCAGGTGCCGCGCGCCGAACGCATCTTGTGGCGTCCGACGTGCGGGGAACCGGGCCGCTGTGCGCCGTTGCCTTACTTCTTGATTCCGCCGCCGCCGAGGACGCTGCCGAGCGTCGACGTCAGGCCGCCGAGCAGGCCCGTCGAGCCGCTCGTGCCACCCGAGGTGGTGCTCGCCGTGAGCGTCGTCGTCGCCGAGACGGTCGAGGTCGTGGTCGAGGTGGTGGTTGCGGTTGCCGGGACCGGCACGGCCATCGTCATGGTTGCGGGCGCGGCCGGCGTCTTCACGCCGGTCGTGACCGTGCTGACGAGCGATGTGACCGGCGCGAGGGCGCCCGCCACTGCCGTCGAGCCGGTGACAGCCGACACCGCGCCCGTCACCGTCGATACCGCGCCATTGACAACGCCCGTGGCCGCGCTGACCACCGGCGCCGTGCCGGTTGCCGTGGTCACGCCGGACACGACACCGCTGATCGCAGAAGGCATCGAAGTCGCCGGCGTGCCGCCGACGAGCGTGCTCGCCGATGCCACCGTGGTGCCCGTCGCCGAGACGAGCGAGCCCACGCCCGTCGCAACCGGATTGCCACCGGCGGACAGTTTCTGGCCGCCGCTGACGGGGCCCGCGCCGACGTTCGACAGCAGCGTGGAGACGGGCGCGCCGAGGCCGGTCGCGGCGCCCACGGTCTGCGTCGTCGTGCTGACGAGCGAGGTGATCGGCGTGATGGTCGTGCTGACCTGTTGTGTCAACTGCTGCACGGGGGCGCTCGTGAGCGCGGTCGTCAGATTGCCGCCCAACTGGTTCACGCCCGTGCCGACGCCGCTGACCAGCGCGCCGACCGGCGTCGTCACGGCGGCGAGCGGGGCGAGCGCGCCGGTGTTCAAACTCGTCACGGCATTGCCGCCGCTCGTGACCGCGTCGCCGATGCGCTGCACGACGCCGCCGACGCTCGCCACGGTCGTGCCGACCGGATTGGTCGTCGCGCCGATCGAACCGATGCCGTTGCCGACGCCATTGCCGAGCGTCGTCACTGCCGCGCCCAGGTTCGAGACGACGCCGCCGAGGTTCTTCGTGGTGTTGTCGCCGAGACCGATCGGCTTCGTGTCGCCGAGCGCGTTGCCGAGATCCGTTACCGTGCCGCCCGCAGCCGTCACGATGTTGCTCGTCTTGTCGACGACCTGCGCGATCGGCTGTGCTGTCGGACCGTTCTTGATGACGGGCGTGCCACCGCCGTCGCCGCCGGTGTCCTTGCCGCCATTGCCACCATTGCCGCCGTTGCCGGCCGTGGTGGTGACCGGCGTTACCGGCGTGCCGGCATCGTTGCCGCCGGTGCTGGTTTCGAGCGTTGTGCCGTTGCCCTCGGTGCCGGCCATGCCGGACGAGTCACGCGCGCCGGAGGCGGAGGAACCATTGGCGCCGGTAGTGCTCGCCGTATGATTCGCCGTTCCGCCGGTCGATTTGTTGACGGAGCCCGAACCGCCGCAGGCCGACAACGCGAGGAGTGCCGCTACCGCCCCGGCCAGGGCGGTCATGCGGATGGTTTCGCTATGAAACGTAAGTGTCTTCATTTCTCAGAGATATCTGGTTATGTTTGCTGCACCGATTTTTTCCCGACATACGTTGAAAAAAAACGGCGGACTGCGTAAAAGCACGAATATCGGGACCAGTTGATCCTTAATGACGTGCTGAGATAACCGCCAGCCTGTCTGTGCTATTTCCACAGGCGAGCGCGGTCCCCCGCGACTTGTGATCGCGGTTTGCCCGAAGGCGAGTTAATTTCTGATATGCGCGTTAAAGCGAATCAAACGCCTTTTAGCGCGGTCGAGATATTCTGGAAGGTGGATTTGAGCTGATCCGCCACGTCGCCCACGGCAGTCATGATGCCAAGAGCCAGCACACCGGCAATGAGTCCGTACTCGATGGCGGTGATGCCGCGTGTGTCTGCGAGATAGCGCTTGAAGACGCGTTTCATGATGTTCCTCGGTTTTTCCAATCACCGGGCCATCGGTCAGCGGGAGGCGCGACAAGCGTATCCGGCTTGCTTGCAAGGACGGGTCCATCTTGCGGGGCGCTTCTCGCTGGCCGATGCCTGGCGTTTGCTCTCAGGTTCTGTTTTTAATCTTCCCGTGTGCCCGGGTGAGAAGCCCTGTTCCGCATTTTTCCGGAATGCGTTCCGCTAAAAATTGGAACAGGTACTTCTTAAGCATGTTATCGACGCGCCTTTGTCCGGCCTGAGCCCGGCTTTTGCAAATCTTTAATCTTTTTTTTGTACGAAGTAATTTCTTCTCCATAAGCACGAGTCAGTGCGCAGATGATCAGGGTTTTCAGGCTTGCCGTTTCGCGCCTGGAAGTCTAGGAAGATGCATCGACGTTCCGGGTAAAAGCACCGGGAGACTTTCGTCGAGCAAGCAGCAACCCGCTCGGCATGCCGCAAAAGAGAAACACGAACGCTTATGCGAGAATTCGGTCCATGAAAAAAATCCAGCTCCTTATCCTCTCGCTGGCGCTCGCGGCGCTCAGCCCGCTGGCTCACGCCAGCTTCGCGAAGGGTGCCCATGGATTCAAGGAAGACGTCAAATCGGCCGGGCGCCAGACGGGCCATGCAGCCCGCGACGCGGCGCACGCTATCGGTCAGGGTGCGAAAACGGCGGGACACGCCGTCGCAGACACCTCGAAACGCGGCTATCACGCCACTAAAAAATGGCTCACGGGCGATAGTGAGTAGTCGCGTCGTCGGAACAATTCACGCCGGTTTTTAAGCGTCGCATGACAAGTCTCGACGCAGGTTAATAATAAGCGTTATCATTTACGTCACTTTTGCTGGCTCATCGGGCCGGAGCCGGGCAGCGTGCGTCGTCATCACGCAGCGCGCCTGGAAAGCGGCGACATCAGCAGTTCCAGTCACGCATCCGGGCTCGATCGAAGCCCGATCATCTCACCCACAGCTTTGAAACCGCGCAGTGCGATCCGGCGTTCCGGTTCGATTCGCGCGGGCGCAGTGGCGCGAACGTATCCAAGGAACTGAGTTGAAGACACACGCCACAGCAGGCGGGACGGGACTCCCCGCAGCAATCGGCAAACACGGGCCGCTGATCTCCCGCATCGTTGCCGCAATTCTGGGCGGCTATGCGCTCGCTTCCCTCACGAGCGTCGCGGCGCTCGTTCTGCCGATGAGCAAGCCCCAAGCGGTGCTCACCGGCATGCTCGCGAGTTTCATCGTGTATGTGTGCGCGGTGATCTGGGTGTTCGCCGTGCGCAGCGCGCGGCGCGCCTGGGGCGGTCTGGTGATCGCGGCGCTGCCGTTACTGCTTGCGTCGTGGAGCGTGTGGTCCGGAGGAAGCGCATCGTGAAGGCCACGCATGACGCTCAACCGCGAGCACGCGGCATTCGCCAGACCATGTCGGACCTGCATACATGGGCGGGTCTGCTGGCCGGCTGGATTCTTTATGCGATGTTCCTGACCGGCACCGTCAGTTACTTCAAGGACGAGACCTCGCAATGGATGCGCCCCGAGCAGCCGCATCAGCGCGCCTTGCCCGATCCCGCACAGGTCGCGCAGCGCGTGACCACGACTCTCGGCTCGATCGCCGCCGGCAGTCCGCAGTGGAGCTTCGGATTGCCGGATGAGCGCACCAGCGTGATCGACTCCTTCTGGCGTGCGCCGCCCAAGGCGAACGGCAGGCGCGCATTCGAGGAGGCGAGCTTCGATCCGGCCACGGGCGAGCGCAGCAGCGCGCGCAAGACGCTCGGCGGCGAATTTTTTTATCGCTTCCATTTCCAGTTTTATTACATGCCGGTGCTCTGGGGCCGCTGGCTCGCGGGCCTGTGCGCGATGTTCATGCTCGTCGCGATCGTGAGCGGCGTCATCACGCACAAAAAAATCTTTACCGATTTCTTCACGTTCCGCTGGGGCAAGGGCCAGCGTTCCTGGCTCGACGCGCATAACGCACTCTCGGTCTTCGGCCTGCCGTTCCACGCGATGATCACCTACACCGGTCTCGTCACGCTGATGGCGATGTATATGCCATGGGGCGCGCAGACCGCGTTCAAGACGCCGGCGGAACGGCAGGAGATGATGTCGCAGTTGAGCGCGTTCATCCAGCCCGGCAAGCCGTCCGGGCAGAAGGCCGCGCTCGCGCCCGTCGATGCCATGGTGCGCGAAGCCGAAGCGCGCTGGGGCCGCGACAAGGTCGGACGCGTGACCATCACCAATCCGGGCGACAGCACGGCGCGCGTAGCGGTTTCACGCGGCGAGGCGCAACGCGTGTCGATGAGTCCGCAGTATCTGCTTTTCGACGGCGTGAGCGGCAAGCTCATCGACGTGAAGGATCATGTCGGCGGCGCGGCTGAAACGCGCGGCGTGCTTTATGCGCTGCATCTCGGACGCTTCAGCGATCTGCAGTTGCGCTGGCTGTACTTCATCGTGAGCCTCGCGGGTACGGCAATGGTCGGCACAGGGCTGGTCATGTGGACCGTCAAGCGCCGTCAGAAGCTGCCCGATCCGGCGCGTCCTTACTTCGGCTTCCGTCTGGTCGAGCGCCTCAATATCGCGAGCATTGCGGGGCTCTCGGTTGCCATGACGAGCTTCCTGTGGGGCAACCGGCTGCTGCCGGTGGGCATCGCCGCGCGCGATGAAGCGGAGATCAACGTGTTCTTCACGGTATGGGCCGCGACCTTGCTGTACGCGATGATGCGTCCGGCCAAACGCGCGTGGATCGAACTGCTGTGGCTTGCCGCTGCAATGCTTGCGCTGCTGCCCGTGCTCAATGCGCTGACCACGGACCGTCCGCTCTGGCGCAGCATCGCGCAAGGCGACTGGGTCTTCGCGGGCTTCGATCTCATGATGCTGGCTTTCGCGCTGCTGCATGCCGCGCTGGCGCGGCGTGTCACACATCATCGTCCGCGCGTGAAGGCTTTGCGAAAGGAAGCGCCCGCGCGCGTGATGACCGCCGAGCGCGAAGAGGAGAATGCATGATGCACCTCCTGACCTTCCTGTTCTGCCTGATCGCCTTCGCGTGTCTGGCCGCTTCAATGGACCGCCACCAGCAAGCCGTATGGGGCCGCGAATGGTCGCCGCGAACGTCGCGTGGCTTGCGAATTACCGGGTGGTGCGGGCTGGTGCTCGCATTGCGCCTGATCGTCGATCAGGACGGATGGGCGCTCGGACTCGTTCGTTACAGCGGCTTGACGAGCCTGGCCGCAGGCATCGTATTCGGCTCGCTCATCATGTGGCAAAGACGCGCTGCGTCTTGACAGCCCAGGCATGCCTTCCTAGCATCAAGCGGTACTCGAGGGATCCACGCTGACACACAAGGAGACGCTTGATGAAGGATCGGGATGCGCACCGCACGATGCGTCGACGCGTGCTTGCTTCACTGGGCGCCGGCGCGCTTGCGACGCTGGGCTTCGAGCAAACGGCACATGCCGCTGCGCCCAAGCTCGAAACCGTCGCCACGTTCGACGATGACTTCCGCTTGGTCGGCATCGGTGTATCGAAGCAGGGTCGCGTGTTCGCGACCGCGCCTTCGTCCGTGAAGCGCTCGCGCTACAGCATGGTCGAGGTCGATCCGGACACCGGCGCACTCACGCCCTTTCCGGATGAAAGCTGGAACGTGTTCAAGCCGGATGAAGACGGTGCGCATCAATGGATCTCGCTTCAGGCGCTATGGGTCGATGAGCACGATCATCTCTGGGCGCTCGACTCGTCATTGCCTTCGGTGGATCAGACACGTCAGCCGCCGAAACTCGTCGAGTTCGATCTCGCCACGCGCAAAATCGTGCGTCAGTTCGATTACGGCAAGCTCGTCACGCCGAAGGATTCGCTCAACGACATACGCGTCGATCACACGCATGGCTTCGCGTACATCAGCAACGCGGCCAATCAGGGCGGCGTAGTGGCGACGAACCTCCGGAGCGGCGCTTCACGGCTGCTGCTTGCAGGCGATCGTTCGAGCGTGTCGGATCCCGCACAACATCTGATATTCCGCGACCAGCCCGCCCGCAAGCTCGACGGCAGCGTGCTGGTGCTGCAAACCGACGGCATCGCGCTGTCGCCGGAACGCAAGTGGCTGTACTACCGGCCGTTGACGGATCATCACTACTGGCGCATCGAGACCGCCGCGCTCATCGACGACACGCTGCCCGCCCAGGCGCTGGCGCAGCGCGTGCAATATCTCGGCGATGGCGCACTGACGGGCGGCCTCATCATGAGTCCGGCGGGCGTGCTGTATGGCGGCGATCTCGAGAAACGCACGGTGGTCGGCTTCGACGTGATCGAGCGCGATGGCAAGCCCGCGCTCAGGGAGCACACGCTTGTAGGCAAGCATCGCGAGCTGTCATGGGCGGATGGCTTCGCATACTCGAAGGGCTATCTCTACATCGCGGATTCCCATCTGCACGAAACCAACTTCTTCAACGGGTATCCGCGCGAGGGCAAGTTCGCGATCTTTCGTGTGCGCTTGCCGAATCAGCCCACGCACAGCCTCGCGGGATGAAGTCCGATCATCACCAGCCGTGAAAGCGCGGCCATACGGCGGTGCTGCCATCGCTCGATAGCGCGTGGTACTCGGGATACTGGGCGCCTGTCGCACACGCGTGATTCGGCAGGATGCGCAGCTTCATGCCGATGGGAAAACGTCGCGTGAGATCCTCGCCTGAGGCGACGGCGATGATGCCGTGCTCCTGATTCGCGCCGACGACTTCGCAGCCCGGCAGCGGCGTGCCATCGAGGGCGCAGGACAGGCCGTAGCCGAAGTCGCGTGTCTGCTTCGATGTGCCGCGGTCACGGCTCATCGCCATCCATCCCGCATCGACGATGACCCAGCCCTTGTCGGGCTGATGTCCGATGACACTCGCCAGCACGCTCAACGCAATCTCATCGGTCGTGCATGCGCCGACGTTCGCCATCACCAGATCGAAGAACACGTAGACGCCCGCGCGCACTTCGTCGACGCCTTCGAGATGGGTCGCGGCGAGGGCGGTCGGCGTCGAGCCGATGCTCACGGTCCTGCAAGCAATGCCCGCTGCACGCAGACGTTCGGCCGCGTGCACGCAGCCGTCGCGTTCCTGGGCAGCGAGTGCGGCGAGCGCGTCGGGCTCGTTCAGTTCATAGCTGGAGCCGGCATGCGTCAACACGCCGCCAACGCCGATGCCGCCCTCCTGCAAGATGCGGCCGATGTCGATCAATGCGTCGTCGTCAGGTGCGAGGCCCGAGCGGTGCCCGTCCGTGTCGATCTCGAGCCAGACTTCGAACGATGCGCCTTCCGCCTTGCAATAGTCGACGATCGCGCGCGCCGCCGCGGCGTTGTCCGCGATGATCTTCAGGTCGCAGCCGCGCTGCCTGAGCGCGAATGCGCGCGGCAACTTCGCGGGCGCGATTCCGACCGCATAAAGAATATCGGTGATGCCGGCCGAGAAGAACTGTTCCGCTTCCTTGAGCGTCGATACCGTGATGCCGTGCGCGCCGGCCGCAATTTGCGCGCGCACGGCATCGAGGCATTTCGTGGTCTTCACATGCGGACGGAACTTCACGCCGAGCGCGTCCATGCGCGCCTGCATCGCGGTGATATTGCGCTGCATCCTGGCGATATCGATGATCGCCGCGGGGGTATCGAGTTGAGCGAGTTGCATGATGTGAGTGAGAGTCAGGCGATGGGACCTTCAGGCAGCTTGCTCTGCCACGCCACGGCGATCGCGCTGCCGACGATCAGCGCAATGCCAGCAAGCGACAGCGGCGCGATCGTTTCGCCCCACGCCAGATAGGCAAAGAGCGCGGCCCACACGATGCTCGTGTAATTGAAGGGCGCGAGCGTGCCGGCGTCTGCGCTGCGAAATGCAACGGTCATCAGGACCTGGCCGGCGGTGGCAAGCGCGCCGAGCAGGGCCATCAGGAGCAGGGCGTCGAGCGTCGGCGCCTTCCAGCTGAATGGAAGGGTCGCGGCCATCACGACCGTGCCCACCGTGGTGAAGAACAGGACCGTGGTGCGGGAATCGTCACTGGCGCGAATGCGCTTGATCTGGATGATCGAAAGTGCGCCGCATAACGCGCTCATGATCAACAACGCCGGGCCGAGCCAGCTCGACTCTCCGCCGCCCGGGCGCACGACCAGCAGCACGCCGGCAAAGCCGATCATGGCCGCCACGGCCGCGCGTGGCGTGAGCCGTTCCTTGAGCAGCCAAGGCGCGAGCACGACGACCAGCAGCGTCTCCGAATACGCGATCGCCACGGCCTCGCCGAGCGGAATATAGGGCAAACCCGCAAAGAAGAAACCGGAAGCGCCGAGCAGCGTCAACGCGCGCCAGGTCTGCCCGCGCATGTCGAGCCGCCTGACGCGCTGGATGAGCGAGCGCTCGCCGATGCAGCACATCGCCACGGCCGGCACGAGACCGAACAGCATGCGGAAAAAAGTCAGTTCGTTAGCCGGATAGTGCAGCGCGACAGCCTTGGCGAGCGTATCGACGATGGCGAAGCAGAGCATCGACGCAAGGATGAAACCGATGCTCGCGAGCGGAAGGTGTCCGGCGCGGGTGGCGACAATCGAGGGCATGACGCGTGAAGTCGTGACAGAACCCTGAATCATCGCATGACGGCGTCGCCCACGTTCCGGACCGCCCTGTTCCGGTTTTTTTCGATACGGGAAACCACTATTTTTGATCAGCTTGACTCGCCGAAAAGTCCTGCTAGCATACGTTCATCAGATTCATCAGCATACTGAACATATCGGAAGGAGCGACAGATGGCTCTCAAGTTCGCGGCGAAACTCGCCGACCTCGTGGAAGACGAGCCGCTTGGCGTGACGATCGGCGAGGAACGCATCGCGCTCTATCTGCTGGACGGCGAAGTGCATGCCACGCACAACGTCTGCACGCATCAGTTCGCGCTGTTGAGCGACGGCTATATGGAAGACGGCTGCATCGAATGTCCGCTGCATCAGGGACGTTTCGACATCCGCACGGGCGCCGCGCAGTGCGCGCCCGTGACCGAGCCGCTGCGCGTCTATGGCGTGCAGGTGGAAGGCGGCGAGATCTTCGTCGACCTTTGAAACGCGCGACGCGGAGCGGCGAATCATGACTCAGACGGTATTGATCATCGGTGCAGGACAGGCCGGCGCGCGCGCCGCCGAAGCGCTGCGCACGCACGGCTTCGACGGCCGCATCGTGCTGGTCGGCGACGAGGCGCACGCGCCCTACGAGAGGCCGCCGCTGTCGAAAGACGTGCTGACGGCTCAGTCCGATGCGGACTGTTTCAAAGGCTGGGTGCATCCGGCGCAGCTGTACGCGGATGCACGCATCGAATGGATCAGTGACCGCGTGCTGCAACTCGATCCGCAACGTCATGTCGCGGTGCTGGAGCAGGGCGGTGAACTGCGCTACGACCACTGTCTGCTGACCACAGGCGGACACGCGCGCCAGTTGCCCGGCATGCCCGAAGGCCCGCATACGTTTTATCTGCGCACGCTCGACGATGCCATGCGCCTGCGCAGCCGCATTGCAGACGCGCGTTCCGTGGCGGTGATCGGCGGCGGCTTCCTGGGGCTCGAATTTGCGGCGAGCGCACGCAGCCGTGGACTCGATGTGAGCGTGTTCGAATCGGCGTCGAGCCTGTTGAGCCGCGCGCTGCCGCCGTCCATCGCAGAACGCCTGCGCCTGAAGCACGAAGATCGCGGCGTGCGCTTCTTCTTCGATGCAAAGCCGCTGTCGCTGCAGGCGCATGCCACTGGCGTGCAAGTCAACGACATGCCATTCGATTGCTGCGTGATCGCGATCGGTCAGGAACCGGACGATGCGCTTGCACGGGCCGCGGGCATCGCGACCGACAACGGCATCCGCGTGGATCGCCATTGCCGCACATCCGCGCCGGATGTCTATGCCGCCGGCGATTGTGCGAGCTTCCCTTACGGCCCGGCGGACCGTGCGGTGCGCCTCGAATCGTGGCAGAACGCGCAGGAACAGGCGCTTGTCGCGGCGCGCAACATCATGGGCGAGTCCGTCGCCTACGCTCCGACGCCATGGTTCTGGACCGATCAGTACGACTGGAACATCCAGATGCTCGGCTGGCCCGGCATCGGCGTGGAGCAATGGATCGAACGCGCGGGCGCGGACGGCAAGACCGTGCTGATGGGCTTGCGCGAGGGCGTCATGGTCCAGGCGCTCGCCGTCAATCAGGGCGGCGAGTTGCGTGCGCTCCGGCGGCTCGTTGAGGACGCCATGCCGGTCGACGCAACGCTGCTGTGCGACCCCACGGTCAAGCTGCGCCAGCTGGAGCGGCTGATTCGCTCAACACAATCGGGAGATCAAGGTGTACTCGTCTGAAACGGTCATCGGGGTTCATACGCCCCAAACAAAGAATCCGCCGATAGAAGGCCTCGCATGGCCTGAACAAGGGCTGCAGTGCATCCCCGACTGGGTGTACACGAGCGAAGCGGTCTACACGCGCGAAGTGGAACGGATCTTTCATGGACGCACCTGGAACTTCGTCGCGCTCGAAGCGGAAGTGCCGAATGCGGGCGACTACAAGCGCTCCTATGTCGGGCCCACGCCGGTGGTCGTGTCGCGTGCGGAAGACGGTTCGATCAACGTCTTCGAAAACCGCTGCGCGCATCGCGGCGCGGAGTTCTGCCGCCATAGCCGCGGCAACAACAAGGAATTCGTCTGTCCGTATCACCAATGGTCATACGATCTGAAGGGCAATCTCCAGGGCGTGCCGTTCCGGCGCGGCGTCAACAAGCTCGGCGGCATGCCGAAGGACTTTCGCACGGATGAACACGGTCTGCGCAAACTTGCCGTCGCGACCCGCAACGGCGTGGTGTTCGCATCGTTCACGCATGACATGGAGCCGCTCGAGGACTATCTCACGCCCGAGATCCTCACGGACTTCGACGCCGTGTTCAACGGCAAGAAGCTGCGCGTGCTCGGCTTCTACAAGAACGAGCTGCCGTGCAACTGGAAGATGTATCACGAGAACCTGAAGGACCCGTATCACGCGACCCTGCTGCATTCGTTCCTCGTCGTGTTCGGCCTGCTGGTGGCGGGCAACCGCTCGGCGATGGTCGCGGACAGCAAGTACGGCATTCACGGCACTATGGCCTCGGCCAAGAGCGACACGCTCTACGCGACCGTCGACGAAGACAAGAAGAAGGAGATGCGTTCCTTCCACGATGGCATGGTGTTGCAGGACGAACGTTTCCTCGAATTCGTCAAGGAGTTCGATTCCGAATGGTCCGTGACGATGCAGACCATCTGGCCCAACCTGATCGTGCAGCGCGAGATGAACACGCTGGGCGTCCGCCATATCGTGCCGAACGGCCCGAACAGCATGATCATGCTCTGGACCATGTTCGGGTATGAAGACGATACCGAAGAGATGGTGCGTCATCGTTTGCGCCAGGGCAATCTGATGGGACCGTCGGGCTTTCTCGGCCTCGAAGACAACGAAGCGATGAAGTTCGTCCAGGAAGGCGTGCGCCGCTCGGTGACGGACCGCAGCATCATCAAGCTGGACGGCGACAAGATCGGCACGGCGGACAACCTGATCTCCGAGGCGGCCATTCGCGCCATGTACAAACACTATCGTGAAGTGATGGAGTTCTAGATGTTGCCAGGATTCGAGAAGCAGCCCATTGCGCACGACAAGGCGTTGATCGCACGCGCCGCGGTGGAAGACTTTCATGCCGAGTATTGCGCGGCGCTGGATAGCGGCGACATCGAGCGCTGGCCCGAGTTCTTCACCGAGAACTGCCTGTATCGCGTGACCGAATACGAAAATGCCGCGAACGGCTTTCCGGTCGGGCTCGTGTATGCGGAAGGCCGCAACATGCTGCGCGACCGGGCCGTGGCCATCGCCCGCACGCAGATGTTCGCGCCGCGTCAGATGCTGCATTTCGTGTCGAACGTGCGCATCCTGAACGCGACCGATGAAGAAATTGTCGCGCAGAGCAACTACATGCTGTTGCAGACACTGGTGGAAGGCGCGACCACGCTGCATCAGGCGGGCAGGCTTTTTGACCGCTTCGCGCGCAATGGTAACGTGCTTCTGCTGAAAGAAAGACAGGCGGTATACGACACGGCGATGATCGCCAACGATCTGGCCTATCCGGTCTGAACGTCAGCGCTGATCCGGGAGAGTGCGCATATGAGTCACACGGAAAATACGGAAGCACCTGTCGAAACAGGCGGTGTCGGCGCGCGCGTCAGGCGTCGAGAAGACGAACGGCATCTGCAAGGCAAGGGCAAGTTCGTCGCCGACTATACGTTTCCAGATCTGCAGGAGGTCGCGTTCCTGCGCAGTCCCGTGGCGCATGCGCGCATCGTGCGTATCGGCAAGCCCGAGCGCTACGCACAACAGGTGATCCTGCGCGACGACATGCAAGGCGCGACCGATATCGTCGCCGATTCGAGCCTGCCTTCGTACAAACCCTCGTCACATCCGCCGCTGGCGTCCGGCAAGGTACGCTTCGTCGGCGAACCGGTGGCGATGTGTTTCGCGAAGACGCGCGCGCAGGCGGAAGACATCGCCGAGGAAATCGAGCTCGATCTCGATGAACTGCCGGCCTTCGCCAATGCCTTCACCGCCCGCGAGCGCACCGACGTGCGCGTACACGATCACTGGACGGACAACCTGTTCCTCGACCTCAAGGCCGACGTGAATTTCGACGAACGCGCGAAGGACGCGCCCATCGTCGTGAAACAGAAAGTGGATCTCGCGCGTCAATGCATGGTGCCGATGGAAGGCAAGGCCGTGCTCGCGTACTGGGACGATACGCACGGGCAACTCGTCGTGATTACATCGACGCAAGTGCCGCACATGATCCGCACGGTGCTGTCGCAGTGCCTGGGCATCGACCATGCGCAGGTCCGCGTCATCTCGCCCGACGTGGGGGGCGCGTTCGGCTACAAGTGCGTGTTGCAGCAGGAAGAGTTGTGCATCGCGTGGCTGGCGCTCACTTTCCGGAAACCGTTCCGTTTTATTGAAGACCGCCGCGAGCATCTGATCGCCGGCGCCAACTCGCGTCAGCACCACTACGAACTCACCGCCTACGCGGACAAGACGGGCCGCCTGCTTGCGCTCGATGCCGAACTGCTGATCGACGGAGGCGCCTATTCCGCGTGGCCCTTCACGATCGGACTGGAAACCGGCCAGGCGCTCGGCAATCTTCCGGGACCGTACGATTTCAAGGGCTATCGCTGCCGCACGCAATGCGCAGCGACCAACAAGCCGGGCTTTCTGCCGTATCGCGGCGTGGCGCGCACGGGCGTGTGCTTCGCGATCGAATTGACGATGGACGCGATTGCGCGTGCAGTCGGACGCGAAGCGTGGGAAGTGCGTCACGACAATCTCGTGCGCGGCGCGGACATGCCCTATACGAACGTCGTGAAGAAGCATTACGACAGCGGCGACTTCCAGGAAAGCCTGCGGCGCGCGGTCGAACAACTCGACGTGCCGAAGTGGCGCGCGCGGCAGAAGGCGGGCGAGAAGGATGGGCGTCTCGTCGGCGTCGGCTTTGCGACTTTCACTGAACAGTCCGCGCACGGCACGGCGGTGTTCGCGTCGTGGGGCCTGCCGGTGGTGCCGGGCTACGATCTCGCGACGGTGCGCATCACGGCCGACGGCGGCCTCGAAGTGCGCGCGGGCATTCACTCGCATGGCCAGGGCATGGAGACCACGCTCGCGCAGATCGCAAACGAAGTGCTCGGCGTGACGCTGCAAAAGATCAAGGTCGTACACGGCGATACCGCGCTGACGCCATATTCCACCGGCACCTATGCATCGCGGAGCATCGTCATGGCGGGCGGCGCGGTGGCCGCGACCTGCCGCGAGCTCGTGCCGCGTCTGTTGTTCATCGGCGCGCATCTGCTCGGCGAACCGCAGGAAGCGGTCCGCTTCGAGCGGGGCGACGTGATCGGCACGCAAGGCCGTGTGTCGATCGGGGAGATCGCGGCCGCGTGGTATCTGCGTCCCGAGCGGCTGCCCGCCGGCGTGAACCTGGCCGGTCTTGAGGCGACACAAGGCTTCAAGCCCAAGGTGGACACCGGCGCGTTCAGCTACGCGACGCACGCCGCCGCCGTGGCCGTCGATCCGAAGACGGGCGATGTCGAGATCCTCGACTACGTGATCGTCGAGGACTGCGGCCGCATGATCAATCCGATGGTGGTCGAGGGACAGACGATCGGCGGAACGGCGCAAGGCATCGGCACCGCGTTCTATGAGGAGACGCTCTACGACGACAATGCGCAGCCGCTAACCTCCACGCTCGCCGACTACATGCTGCCCGGGCCGACCGAATTGCCTCCGCTCAGGATCATTCACATGGAAACGCCGTCGCCCTATACGGAGTTTGGTGCGAAGGGTGTCGGCGAAGGCGGCGCGATTGCTCCGCCCGCCGCGCTGTTCAACGCGGTGAACGATGCGCTCATGCCGCTCGGCGCGACCGTATCGGAGACGCCGCTCACGCCGCGCCGCCTGCTGTCGGCCATCGAGGCCGCGCGAGCGAAGAGCCAGGCGCCGCGTGAAGAACTGAGCCAGGAGGTGGCGGGATGAAGGCCGCTGCGTTCGACTATGTGAGGCCGGCATCCTTGCCGGAAGCGCTCCGCGAGTTGAGTGACGCGAAGCCCATCTCAGGCAGTCAGTCGATGGGTCCGATGCTGAACCTGCGCCTCGCGCGCCCGTCGCGCGTGATCGATGTATCGCGCATCGCGGACCTGCGCAGCGTGACCGCGAGCGGCGATTTCGTGCGCGTCGGGGCAGCCGTCACGCACGCAGAGATCGAGGACGGCACGCACGAACTGCTGCGTCATCCCTATCTGCAGCACGTGGCGAGCGGCATCGCGTATCGCGCGATCCGCAATCGCGGCACGATCGGCGGCAGTCTGGCGCATGCCGATCCGGCGGCGGACTGGCCGCTCGCGCTCTCCGCGCTGGATGCACGTCTCGAAGTGGCGAAGGCCGGCGGCACGCGGCAGGTGCGCGCGAGCGGCTTCATGCTCGGCGCGTTCACGACGCTGCTCGAAGAAGGCGAAATCATCACTGCGGTGCTGCTGCCCAAGCTGGGTCCGACGCTGCGCTGGGGTTACTACAAGCTATGCCGCAAGACTGGCGAGTTCGCGCATGCCAGCGCGGCTGCTGCGTTCGATGCACGCTCGGGACTCGCACGCGTGGTGCTTGGCGCGCTCGACGGTCCGCCCGCCGCACTCGACGACCTCGCGCGCCAGATTGCTCAGCGGGGCCCGTCCGCCGTCACTGAAGACGCGCTCGCGCAAGCGGTGGCCGGGGCGATGCCCAACGCCGACAGCATCGACCGCTCGATCCATGCCGCCGCGTTGCAGCGCTGCCTGGCGCAGGCGCTCGGCGACGCCGGCACGACTCAAGCCTAGAAGAGACTGAGAGACTGCAATGTCCGTCATCGAACTCACCATCAACGACCGTTCCGTGCGCAGCGATGTGGAGTCGCGCGTGCATCTCGGCGACTTCCTCCGCGAAACGCATCATCTCACCGGCACGCACCTCGGCTGCGAGCACGGCGTGTGTGGCGCATGCACCGTGCTCGTCGACGGCGAGCCGGTCCGTTCGTGCATCACCTTCGCCGTGGCATGCGATCAACAAAAGGTGCGCACGATCGAGGGCTTCGACGACGACGAACTGATGCGCCGTCTGCGCCGTTCGTTTTCGATTCATCATGGCCTGCAATGCGGTTACTGCACGCCGGGCATGCTGATAACAGCGCGCGATATCGTGCGGCGTTTCCCCGACGCCGATGAAGCGCGCATCCGTCTCGAACTCTCGGGCAACCTGTGCCGCTGTACGGGCTACATGGGTATCGTCGCGGCGATCAAGGCGGTGCTCGCGGACCTGAAGGAGAATCCGATCGCGGATGCGCCCGTCGCACGCAAAGTGGTTAGCGATGCAACCATCGCCGCGCCCGCGTTCGAGACTTTCGCGGCGGCGCCCGCCAGCGCGCCTCAGGCTGCCGCACCCACGGCGGCGGCCGTCAGCGAACCTGCGGGCGCACAGCGCAAGGGCTGGACTGCCATCGACGACAGCTTCGTCGTGCCGTTCCCGCTCGATCAGGTCTGGACCTTCATGGGCGATCTGCCTTCCGTTGCGCGCTGCCTGCCGGGCGCGGAACTGCTGGATCACGACGGCGAGTCCCTGAAGGGCAAGATCGCGATCAAGTTCGGTCCGATGTCGGCGAACTTCGCCGGCGCCGCGCGCCTGGAACGCGATGACGCCGCGCATCGCGCGGTGATGCGCGGTGCGGGGCAGGACAACATCAGCCGCTCGCGCGCCAACGGCGACGTCACATACGCCTTGTCCAGCGAGGCGAACGGCGCTCAGACGCGCGTGGCAGTCACGCTCGAATACATGCTGCAAGGCCCGCTCGCGCAATTCTCGCGCTCGGGGCTTGTGAAGGATTTCGTGCGACGCATGATCGCGGACTTCGGCGCGCGCATCACCGCGCAGCTCGGCGGCAGCGATGCGCCGGAGGCATCGGCTGCATCGGCTGCATCGGCGAAGTTCAATGCGGGCGGTCTCGTGTGGAGCGTCATCTGGAGCCGCATCAAGCAGCTTTTCGGCAAGCGCGACTGAACGGCGCATGACTGGCCAGGCACCCGGTTTTTCGGCCATATCGTCAGTCCACTGATTAAATAATCCATAGAGGTTTTACATGAGCAAGCGGATTCGCAAGATCGCTCTGGAAGAGCACTTCAGCACGCCGGGTTTCCAGGGCTATTCGAAGAGCTTCACGCAGCACATCGCACCCGAGGTGCTGCGCGATCTCGCGGCGCGCCTGAACGACTTCGACGAGGAGCGCATCGTCGAAATGGACCGCGCCGGGATCGACTATACGATCCTCTCGCAAACGGGTCCGAGCGTGCAGGGCGAGCCCGATGCCGCGCTCGCGATCCGCCGCGCGCGGGAAAGCAACGACTTTCTCGCCACGCAGATTGCACGTCATCCGGCGCGCTTCGGGGGCTTCGCCACCTTGCCGATGCACACGGCACACGCCGCATCGAATGAACTGACGCGCGCAGTCCGCGAACTCGGTTTCAAGGGAGCGCTTGTCAACGGCCATACGCTGGGTACCTATTACGACGACCGCGCCTACGATCCGTTCTGGGCGACGATGCAGGATCTCGACGTTCCGCTCTACCTGCATCCCACCGACGCTTTCGTGAACCCGCGCGTGCTCGACGGCCATCCGGAACTCACCGGCGCGACCTGGGGCTGGGGCGTCGAAACGGGCAGCCATGCGTTGCGTCTGCTGTTCAGCGGCGTGTTTGACCGCTTCCCGAAGCTCAAGCTCATTCTCGGTCACATGGGCGAGGGCCTGCCTTATCTGCGCTGGCGCTTCGACAGCCGCTTCGCCGTGTACTCGCATGGCTTGACGCTGGAGCGCGCGCCTTCGGAATACATCGGCACGAACATTCTCATCACGACCTCGGGCGTGTGTTCGGCGCCCGCGCTGATGGGCGCGATCGGCGAGATGGGCGCGGAGGCGGTGATGTTCTCGGTGGACTATCCATACGAGTCGACGGCCATTGCAGCGGACTTCATCGAACGCGCACCGCTCGACGACGCCACGCGCGCGCTCGTCTGTCACGGAAACGCGGAACGCCTGTTCCGCCTTTGATCGGTCGCAAGCAAGCAATCAAGCAATCAATCAAGCAGAGGGAGCAGCACATGACGAAGCCATACCGTATCGGCCAGATCGTGCCGAGTTCGAACACGACGATGGAAACCGAAATCCCCGCGATGTTGCTCGCGCGCCAGTCGATCCGGCCCGAGCGCTTCACGTTCCATTCGAGCCGCATGCGCATGAAGAAGGTCGTCAAGGAAGAACTGGCGGCCATGGATGCGGAGTCGGACCGTTGCGCCGTCGAGTTGTCCGATGCACGCGTGGATGTGCTCGGCTATGCCTGCCTCGTCGCGATCATGGCGATGGGACACGGCTATCACCGCGTGTCGCAAAAGCGCCTGCACGAACGCACGGTGGAGAACGGCGGCGATGCACCGGTCATCACGAGCGCGGGCGCGCTGGTCGATGCGCTGAAGGTGATCGGCGCGAAGCGCGTCGTGGTGGTTGCGCCCTACATGAGGCCGCTGACCGATCTCGTGGTCGACTATATCCGCAACGAGGATTACGAGGTCATCGACTATCGTGCGCTGGAGATTCCGGACAATCTCGAAGTGGGCCGCCACGACCCGAGCCGCCTGCCCGAGATCGTGATGTCGATGCGCTATCAGGAAGCGGACGCCATCGTGTTGTCGGCGTGCGTGCAGATGCCTTCGCTGCCGGTCATCGCGAAGGTCGAGGCGTTGACGGGCAAGCCGGTCGTCACGGCGGCGGTCGCGACCACGTATGCGATGCTCAAGCAACTCGGCCTCGAAGCCGTGGTGCCGGGCGCGGGCGCCCTGCTGTCGGGCGCTTACTGATCGAGGCGCTTATGTCCACCTTCGTCTGCGGCGCGAACCTGCACGCCAACGGTATCCGCCAGCACTACCTCCGTTACGGCGGCGAGCGCGCCGGACGCGATCCGATCATCATCGTGCCGGGCATCACGAGTCCGGCCGTGACGTGGGGATTCGTTGCGGAACATCTCGGTCAGGTCTTCGATACCTATGTGCTCGACGTGCGCGGCCGTGGCTTGTCGTCGGCGTCGGATACGCTCGACTACAGCCTCGACGCGCAAGCTGCCGATCTGATTGCGTTCGCAACTACTTTGGGCCTGCAACGCTACAGCGTTCTCGGGCATTCGATGGGGGCGCGCATCGGCATTCGCGCCGCACGGTCGGCCCCCGAGGGCATGGTGCGGCTCGCGATGATCGATCCGCCGGTATCGGGTCCGGGACGACGTCCGTATCCGTCGCAATTGCCGTGGTATGTGGATTCGATCCGCCAGTCGCGCGAAGGCATGAGCGCCGAAGCGATGCGTGCGTTCTGCCCGACTTGGACCGAGGCGCAGCTCGCGTTGCGCGCGGAATGGCTGCATACCTGCGATGAACGCGCGATTCGCGCGAGCTTCGAAGGCTTCCATACCGACGACATCCACGCCGATCTCCCGCATCTGAAGATTCCCGCACGACTGGTGACGGCGGGACGTGGCGACGTGGTGCGCGACGAAGATGTCGAAGAGATTCGCGCAAGCGTGCCGCATCTCGAACACACGCGCGTGCAGAATGCAGGCCACATGATTCCGTGGGACGACGAAGCCGGCTTCTACGCGGCGCTCGGTGAGTTCCTCGGTGCGCCGCTCATTCAAGGAGGCGATCATGCCCGTCAGTGACTATCAAATGGTCGATGCCTGGACCCGGGTTCTGAAGCTTTCGCGTCTCGAAGCCGGGCAGACGGTGACGATCCTCACCAGCGCGTCCACGCATCCGCAGACGCTCGCCACCGCGTTGATCGCGACCCAGGCGCTGGGCGCTGTCGTGAACCGCCTCGACTTGCCGCCGGTGAACGGCGAGAAGTCCTTGAGCCGCGATTCGCTCGCGTATCTCGGCACGACGCCACTCACGGGCAACCGTGCCGCCATCGCGGCGCTCAAGGAAAGCGATCTCGTCCTCGACCTGATGACTCTGCTGTTCTCTCCCGAGCAGCTGGACATTCTCAAGACCGGCACGAAGATCCTGCTTGCCGTGGAGCCGCCTGAAGTGCTCACGCGTCTGGTGCCGACCGAAGGCGACCGGACGCGCGTCCTCGCGGCGCAGGCACGCATTGCGCGTGCGAAGAAGATGCACATCGTGTCAGCGGCGGGTACGGACTTTCATTGTCCGCTGGGCGAATTCGAACCGATCGCGGAGTACGGTTTCGTCGATGAACCGGGCCGCTGGGATCACTGGCCGAGCGGCTTCGCGCTCACATTCCCGGACGATCGCACAGCCCATGGACGCATCGTCATCGATCGCGGCGACATCCTGCTGCCGCAGAAGAGCTATGTGCAGGACCGCATCGAACTGACAGTGGAGGGCGGCTATGCGACGCGCATCGGAGGCGGCATCGACGCGCAGTTGCTGAGCGAATACATGGCCACCTTCAACGATCCCGAAGCCTACGCGATCTCGCATATCGGCTGGGGTCTGCAACCGCGTGCACACTGGTCGACGCTCGGTCTCTATGATCGTGAAGCAACCATCGGCATGGACGCGCGCGCCTTCGAAGGGAATTTCCTGTTTTCGCTCGGACCAAACAACGAAGCAGGCGGCAGCCGCACGACGACCTGTCACATCGACATCCCGCTGCGGCATTGCGACGTCTTCCTCGACGGCGAGGCTGTCGTGCGCGACGGCGTCGTGCTGGATCGATAAATCACTGAAGGCACTCCCATGTCCCACGATATCGAAACCTACCAGCGTCAGAGCTTCGGCACGGCGCTGGAACCGAAAGCGCCGTTCGGCCTGTTGATCGTCGATCTGGTGAACGGCTTCGCCGATCCCGAAGTCTTCGGCGGCGGCAATATTCCGCATGCCATCGAGAACACGGTGCCGCTGCTGGCGCACGCGCGCGCGAAGGGCTGGCCGGTGGCGCACAGCCGCATCGTATTCGCGGACGACGACGCCGATCACAACATCTTCACGATGAAAGTGCCCGGCCTGCTGACGCTCAAGGAAGCGGCCCACAACAGCGCGATCGTGCCGCAACTGACGCCGCGCGATGGTGAACTGGTCGTGCGCAAGACCGTGCCTTCCGCGTTCTTCGGCACGCCGCTCGCGGCATGGCTCACGCAGCACGGCGTGCGTACGCTGTTGATCGCGGGCGCGGTGACGAGCGGCTGCGTGCGTTCGTCGGTGGTCGATGCGATGCAGTACGGCTTCCGTCCGTTCGTATTGTCAGACTGCGTAGGCGATCGCGCGCTCGGGCCGCATGACGCGAACCTGTTCGACATGGCGCAGAAATATGCGGCCGTGATGAAGCGCGACGAAGCCCTGGCGTTGCTCAAGAACCTCTGATCGTCCGCATGGACGGCGCGCACGCCAACCGCATGGGATCGACATGGATACCTCTGTTTCCGGACAGCCGCAGCGTTCCGTCACGCGCCACGAGTTCACGCTGATCGTTGCGTCCTCGTTCGGCGCGCTGCTCGAATGGTATGACTTCTACATCTATGCGGCGCTCGCGGGCACGTTCGGCACGCTGTTCTTCCCGAGCGGCAACGATACCGTGGCCTTCCTGGCGAGCCTCGCCACCTTCGGCGCCGGCTTTCTCGTGCGGCCGCTCGGCGCGCTCTTCTTCGGACGGCTCGGCGATCGCATCGGCCGCAAATACACCTTCATGGCGACCATCGTGCTGATGGGTGTCGCGACGGTGGGCGTCGGCTTGCTGCCTTCCTTCGAGCGCATCGGCATGCTGGCGCCGGCCTTGCTCGTCGCGTTGCGGCTGTTGCAGGGCTTCGCGCTCGGCGGCGAGACCGGTGGCGCGGCCACCTATCTTGCGGAGCATTCGCCGGCCGAACGGCGCGGCTTCTTCACAAGTTCGCTGCAAACCACGGCCACGCTCGGATTGCTGGCGTCCATCGCGGCCGTCAGCATCAGCCGCGCGGCAATGGACGAAGCCGCGTTCCGCAGCTGGGGCTGGCGCATGCCCTTCCTCGTGTCGATCGTGCTGCTCGCGGTCTCCGTGTATCTGCGCACGAAACTCGCGGAATCGCCCACTTTCCGCGACATGAAACGCGCCGGGCGGCTCTCGAAGTCACCGATCGGGGAAAGCTTCGGCACGTGGGGCAATCTGAAGTATGTGCTGATCATGCTGTTCAGCACGGCATCGGGCGTCGGCGTCGTGTTCGGCACGGGACACTTCTATTCGATGGTCTTCCTGCAGAACACGCTCAAGGTCGCGCCAAACACGGTGAACCTGTTTCTCGCCATCGCGCTGATCGGCGTGTTTCCGTGCTATCTCGTGTTCGGCTGGCTATCGGACCGGATCGGACGGAAGTGGATCATGATGCTCGCGTGCCTGCTGCTCGCCGCGACCACGCAACCGATCTTCCACGCGCTGACGCACTATGCGAACCCGGCGCTCGAAGCCTTCCAGAAGCAGGCGCCCGTGACCGTTCGCGCCGACGATTGCCGCTTCACGCTGTTCTCAGCGCCAGTGACGGAGTGCGACCGCATCCGCGCGTTCCTGAGCGCGTCGGGCGTGTCGTATGAGCAGGCGCGGCCGGCGGCGGGCGAAGGCGCATCGACGACGATCGGTGCGCGCATCGTGCAGGGCAGCGACCGGCACGCGCTGGAGCAGGCGCTGATCGCCTCCGGCTGGTCGCCCCACGCGGATCCCGCCCGCATCGACGCGCCGATGGTCATCTTCCTGATGTGGCTGCTGCTGCTCTATCTCGCGATGATCTACGGCCCGATGGCGGCCTTCATGGTCGAGCTGTTTCCCGCGCGCATCCGCTACACCTCGCTGTCGTTGCCATTTCATCTCGGCTCCGGCTGGTTCGGCGGCATGCTGCCTTTCGTGGTGTCGGCGATGGCGGTGGCGCGCGGCGACGTGTACTTCGGCCTCTGGTATCCGGTGACGATTGCGCTGGTGTCGTTCGCGGTCGGCGTGCTGTTCGTGCCCGAGACCTTCCGGCGCGACATCACGCAGTGACGCACAGTGACGAGTACGCAAAGTCAGTCGAAGTGCTTGAGCGAAGTCCGGCCGTACTGGTTGTTCCCCTCGACGAGCTTCATCATCATGCGCACGAAATGAACGCGATCTTCGGCACTGAGCGGTTCGAGAAACTTCACCTGCGCCTGGCGCATGCTGCCGTACATCTCCTTCATCGTGCGGCGGCCCTTCGCGGTGATGTTGGCGAGCTTCAGGCGGCCGTCGTTCGGGCTCGGTTCGCGCTTGACCAGGCCGCGTTCCTCGAGCCGGCGCAACACGTCCGCCATGGTCGTGCGATCCACGCCCACCTCCGCACACAGCGACGTCTGGTCGAGACCGGGTCGTTCGCTCAAGGTGGTCAGCAAGCCGTATTGCACCGGCGTGATGGCGAAGTCCTTGCAGCACTCGAAGAAGAGCGCGATGTGAATCTGGTTGAGCCGCCGGATCAGAAAGCCCGGGCGTTGCCACAAATGTCCGGTTTCGATGCCGCTGTCGGAGACGGCCGCTTTTTTCTCGGCTGCGGTGCCCATCCTTTACCTTTTTCGAAGAAGTTTCGTCACACGGGAGTGTAGCCTTCGCGCGCGGGGTCTGTCACAGGCGCGGTCACGGAGCATGCTTTCACATGGTGCCCGATGCACCGTATCCGGGACCACGACGGCCGCGTCGATTGTAGGGGCAATCATGCTTGCGCCGCCATTTTTTTCCGGATACAAAGCTATCAATCAGCGTACTGATGAAATGCCTCGGGTTGCATTGCAGCATGTCGATGATGGATGTCGGATCACGAAGTCAATAGAAGGACGCGTCGCGCAGTGATCAGTGCGATCGGTTCATGTGCAATGTCCCGCAATGCGCATGAATGATCAGCATGCTGATTAAAAAGCGAATACGTTGAACCTCACCTCACTCAGTGCCTTGGAGTTTCACATGAGTTCTACCCCTGTACGGACGGACGACGTCGCCATCAAAGGGCGGTCGATGTCAGGCAACGACATCAAGACGCTGATGCTGGCGTCGCTGGGCGGTGCGCTCGAATACTACGACTTCATCGTCGCGGTGTTCTTCACCAAGCTGCTTGCAACGGTGTTCTTCCCGCCGCAGACACCCGAGTGGCTCGCGCAGCTCGAAGTGTTCTGCATCTTCGCGGCGGGCTATCTGGTGCGGCCGATCGGCGGCATCTTCTTCGCGCACTTCGGCGACCGGATCGGCCGCAAGAAAATGTTCGCGCTGAGCCTGTTCCTGATGGCCGCGCCGACGCTGCTCATCGGCTTGCTGCCCAGCTACGCGATGCTCGGCATCGTCGCGCCGCTGCTGTTCCTGTTGTGCCGCGTGTTGCAGGGGCTGTCGGTCGGCGGAGAAGTGCCGGGCGCATGGATCTTCTGTTCGGAGCACGTGCGGCGCGACCGCATCGGTCTCGCGTGCGGCCTGCTGATGTCGGGGCTGTGCACCGGCATCCTGCTCGGCGCGCTGTCGGCGAAGTTCCTGATCGGCAACATGGATCCGGCCGAACTCAAGACCTGGGGCTGGCGCGTGCCGTTCATCGCGGGCGGCGTGTTCGGTCTGATCTCGGTCTATCTGCGCCGCTATCTGCAGGAGACGCCCGTGTTCGAGGCGCTGCGCGCCAAGCGTGAGGCCGATGCGCGCCTGCCGCTCGCGGTCGTGCTGAAGGAGCATCGCGGCGCGGTGATCGTCTCGCTGCTCGCCACGTGGGTGTTCTCGGGCATCTTCGTGCTGTACTTCCTCTACACGCCGACCTTCCTCCAGACGCAATTCCACTTCGCGCCGAAGGACGTCTTCACCAACAATTCGTGGTCGATCTTCGGCCTGATTCTCGGCAGCACCTTCGCCGGATGGGCCGCGGACAAGATTGGCGGAGGGCGCGCGTATGCCATCGGCAGCGTGGCGATGCTGCTCGTGACCGGCGCGTTCTACCTGAGCCTGAACGCGGGCAGCACGTCGGTCTGGGCGCTGTATATTGCCGGCGGCTTCCTGATCGGCACGATCACGCTCGGGCCGTACATCATCGTCAAGAGCTTTCCGGCCGAAGTGCGTTTCACCGGCTTCGCGCTCTCGTACAACACGGCCTATGCGATCTTCGGCGGCACCGCGCCCGCCATCGCGTCCTTCATGGTGGGACGGCAGGGCGTGACGATGGCGCCCGCATGGTACATTGCCGCGTTGTGCGTGCTCGGCGTGATCATCGGCCTCATCTGGCGCGCGCCGGTGCACGCCGAAGCGGCCGCGCACTGACGCACGGCCTGGGTTCCGTCGCGGTCTTGCACGCTTTCACTGTTTCAGCGTTTCGGTGCGAGACCGCTTGCGCAAGAGCACTCTCCATGTCCGTTGGCGACACAAGCGGCGATCACGGCCTCGGCCGCTCGTGGCTTCTCTATCTCTCACTCGCGTTCGCGAGCATGAGTTTCTCCGCGACCGGCCCGGTCGCCATCATCATCGCCGCGTCGCGTGAAGGCGGCTTGAGCTTCGCGCAGACGTCGTCGTGGTTGTTCGCGTCGATCGGCATCAACGGGCTCGCGAGCATTGCGATCAGCTGGAAGACGCGCCAGCCGCTCTTGTTCCTGTGGACGATTCCCGGCGCGGTGCTCGCCGCACCGGTGATCGCGCAATACGGTTTCGGGGCGGCAGTGGGGACGTATCTCGTATGCGCGGCCGTGCTGCTCGTGCTGGGCGTGACGAACCTCGTCGGCTTGCTCGACCGCTGGGTGCCGATGCCCATCGTCATGGCGATGATCGCCGGACTCTTCATCAAGTACGTGCTGGCCGTGGTGCATTCGACCGTGGCTGCGCCGCTCATCGGCGGCTGCATGCTGCTGTGCTTCTTCGGCCTGCTGTGGCTCGAACGCCGCAACGCGGCGCCCATGCCGCCGCTGATCGGCGCGATGCTGGCGGGCGCGGCGGTGCTGTTCGCGACCGGCTTCAGGCTGCCGAGCCACAGCGGCGGCGCGTGGATCGCGACGCCCGCGTTGATCGTGCCGCGCTTCGACCTTCACGCGATCTCGCAACTGCTGCTGCCGCTGCTGATCACCGTGCTGTTCGTGCAGAACGCGCAGGGTATCGCGGTGACGCGCGCGTCGGGTTATCGGACGTCGTTGCGCCTCGTGACGCTCGTCAGCGCCGCGCTCACGGCGATCACCGCGCCCTTCGGCGGCTGTCCCTCGGTGCTGGCCGGGCCGAGCAATGCGATCCTGGTGTCGGGCGGCACGCACGGACGACACTTTCTCGGCGCGTTGATGGCGGGCGTCATCTGCGTGACGATCGGCGTGTGTTCGACGGCCTATGTATTTCTTCTGACGAGCCTGCCCGGCGCGTACATCGCGATCCTCGCCGGACTGGCGATGATGGGCGTGCTCGAAAAGTCGTTCGTCAGCGCGTTCCGTTCGGCCTTGCCCTTGAGCGCGATGATCGTGTTCGTCGTCACCTTGAGCGATGTCACGCTGCTGGGCGTGGGCGCAGCCTTCTGGGGTGTGGTGGCCGGTTGCCTCGTGTATTACGCGATCGAACAGCCGCGCGGCGGGGAAACGCGCGCGTAGCCTTCGTTCACGGCGAAGCCGGCATGGTCGACGGCGCCGGCAGCCCGGGCGGCGGACCGCTGTCCGCGAGATCGAACAGCGGGACGGCGGCGGGGCAGTGAAAGGCGGTGAGCAGGTCGCTCGTCAGCGGATTGGCGAGGCTGCCGGTGCTCGCGATATCGAGCGCCGCCTTGCGCCCGTCGAAATCGAACACGACGCGCACGCGCCCCGGCGTCGCGGTCGGCACGATCTGGCCGCGTCCGAGCAGGCGCATCAGCGCCCACGGGCCGTCCACCGAGAGGGTCGAGGTGTCCGTGCGGATCCGCGGGCTCGCCGTGAGCTCGACGTGCACGCCGCCGCGCGGTCCCGGCCAGGCGATGCGCAGCGGCGTCACGGGACCGTGCTGATACAGCATGCCTTGCCCGTCGATGTCGATGGCCAGACTCAGGATCGTGGGATCGAGTTCGGGGACGCGCACGTCCGCTTTCCAGGCAATCTGCTTGCCCTGTTCGCCGAAGAAGACCTGGCGGATCGCCTGCGCGCGCTGGAAGGGCACGAGATCCGGGCCTTGCACGGGGGCCGTCGAGCCGGGCAGCGTGCGGTAGCGCCAGGGCTGTGACGACGTATCGACGAAGGGCGCCAGGTTCTTGATGAAGAAATCGTCGAACAGGCCGCCTTGCGCGAACATGCGGGTGAAATCGTCGATGCTGATGTCGCGCGCGCTGTC
Source organism: Caballeronia sp. LZ043 (assembly GCF_031451075.1). Classification (NCBI taxonomy): domain Bacteria; kingdom Pseudomonadati; phylum Pseudomonadota; class Betaproteobacteria; order Burkholderiales; family Burkholderiaceae; genus Caballeronia; species Caballeronia sp. LZ043. Next base: position 676,406 of record NZ_JARUXT010000003.1, read on the forward strand.
CCGCACGAACGGATAGTTGCCCTCGACGGCCAGGCGGCATGCATCGCCGACCACCGCCTGGGTCTGGTGCGAGAGCAGTTGTCCCACGCCCTGGTTTACGTCGCGCGAGCCTTGCAGGGCGAGCGCCTGCAACACCGCGCGAAACGGCGCGGGCATGGTGTCGGCGGCCATCTTGAGCTTCGCGGAGGCGTCGTTCGGCGGCGGCAGGCCATTGTTCGACAGCGCGGTTTCGGCGATGGTCAACGCCGTGTAGGTGTCGTTGAGCAAGGTGGCGACGCCGTCGAGTCCCGTCTGGCGTGCCTGCGCCGACGCGGATGCGGACGGTGCGCCCTGCGCCGCTCGCGCCGGTGCGTCCGGCCGGACCTGCGCCTCGCCCGTCACCATCTCGCGCAGCGCGGCGAAGCGGTCGTCGACGAGTTCGCGCTCCACGCGCTCCTGCGCCCGCATGCCGAAACCTTTCGTCTTGCTGTTGAGCGCGGCGTCCGCCTGATCGAGCAGCGATCGCTTTTCATCCGTCAGGCTTCTGGTGAGCGTGGTCTCGCGCGCGGCGGCGAATGCCAGTCGCGCGAGCGGCGAATCAGGCGCAGCGAACTGCCGCATGATCTGCAGGTTGAAGCCGGCACTCGAACCGGTCACCGGACGAATGTCCGCCAGGAACGCGCTCCAGTGCTGCCGATACTCCGTCAGATACAGGCGGCGGATGGCGTCGGTCAGCGCATCGTCCCCGCCGCTGGCGGCGCTCACGAATTCAGCCGTTTTTTTTTGAGCCTCGCGTACGCCGCCGGTCCAGCCCGAGAGATACGCCCGTCCCATGACCCAGGCGTCGTCGTCGCGCGCGATCTTGAGGAATTCCGCCAGACGACGGTCGAACAGGGCGCGGTAGCCATCGAACGTGAAGAGGCCTGGCACGCCGCGCGAAAGCGGTTCTCCGCTCGCGCGCGTGAACGACATGCCCGCCTGCGGTCCCACCGCGCGCAGCAGCGTGAAGTCGTCCGGGGCGTCGTCCTGCATCGCGGCCTTCGCGCGGTCATACAGCCGTTGCGTGCCGTTGCTCTGGTCGAGAAAGCTTCGCGCGCGTTCGATCAGCGCGTCGTTGCGGATGAGCGGCGACTGCACGACGCGCTGCCCCGCGAAGAGCCGGTCCAGATGCTCCAGCATCGATGCACGGCCGCCGTAGGCCGACGCGCTGTCCGTTCTCGACCAGTCGTCCAGCACCCAGGTCTTGATTTCGCTGCCGTTGAACTTCGCGGGCTCGTACAACATCAGGTAGACGCGCAGCGCGCTGTAGGCGGCTTTTGGGTCCTGCCGTGCAATGGCCTGCGCGATGACCGCCTCGATGCGATGCACGAGCTGGGGCAGCAGCAGACTGGCTTCGAGAGCGCGATAAGTTGCGCCGCTCGCGTCGACGATGCCGGGCGCCACGTACAGACCATAACGATAGCTTGCATCGGGACGGGCGAGATCGAGGCCTGTCCGGGCGGGCAGGTGCAGGGCGTCGGTCAGGGCATCGGGCACGCCGTCGGGCCTGGGCTCGCGATAGAGTTGCGCGACCTTCGCGGAGAGCGCCTGGGTCTTGTGCGTGACGGCTTCCAGGTAGCGGCTGTTATTGCCGAAGCTTTCATGCAGGGCGACGGCCAGCCACGCGAACAGCAGCACCGCGAGCGCATGGCCGATCAGCCGCAGCAGGCGGAAGCGATATTCCCAACGCAGGTTGGGCCGCACCAGATGCGCTTCGGGCAGGATCACCTTCCGGAAGACATCGTGCAGGAAGTAGCTTCGGTTGCCGGCTGGACTGGCCGGATTTGCCGTTGCCTGACGGCCCGTGAGCGCGTGGTCGACGCCGTCAGCCAGGCGCCGGGCGATCGTCGCGGGTTCGGCCGGCAGCGGCAGGCCTTCTTGCGCGGCGCTCGTGAAGTACACGCCGCGCAGCAACGGATGATGTTCGGTGTCGTCGTAGCGCGTGCCGGTGAAAAGCCGCGCGAAACACTCCGCGAGCGGCCCGGCGAGCGCGGCGAAGGCCTCGGGAAAGGCCACGAGACGGCGGCGGCGGTCGAGGTCGAATTCGTCTTCGAGGCGCGTGTTGAGGCCGTCGGCCAGACGCGCCGCCAGCAACGCGAGCTCTTCACGGCAGCGCGCTTCGGTGGCCGGCGACGCGACCGGCAGCGTGAAGCCCCAGACCTGCGCGCGATGCTCCTCGGTCAGCGCGGCAAAGTAATCGGCAAAGCCGCTCAGGCGGTCCATCTGCGTGACGATCAGATACACCGGAAAGCGGACCCCGAGCGTGCGGCGCAGGTCCGCGAGCCGCGCGCGGAGGGCGTCGGCTTCGGCTTCGCGCAGGGTGACGTCGGCGGCGGTGAGCAGGTCGAGGCGGATCGTCAGCAGCGCGCCGTTGATTGGCGCACGCGGACGGTGGCGGCGCAGCATTCGCAGAAAACCCAGCCATTCCTGCCTGTCGGTTTCGCGCCGGTTCGGAAGGTCCGTGTGGATGCTGGGATGCAAGGGCGCGACATTCGCTGAGCGAAGGCCCGCGGCTGCGGCCTGTGTTTCGCTGGCCGAGGTCAGCGGATGGGAGGACTGGCCCGGACGCGTGTAATAGCCGGGCGTGTCGATGCACAAGGCTTCGTCGGTGAGCCACCAGTCGACGGTCGGATCGGCGGGCGCATCCGGGCGCGCCTGCCGGAGCGCGACGCTCGCGGGCACCGGCAGCCCCGCATTGAGCAGCGCGCGCGTCTTGCCCGAACCCTCCGAACCGAGCGCGATGAACCAGGGCAATTCATACAGGTGACGGGTGCGCTGGAAGAGACGGGCGAAGCCGCCCGTGCGCGTGCTCTTGAGGCTCTCCAGCATGCTCCTGAAGCGCGTTTCGAGTTGCCGGAGTTTGGGGTTCGCCAGTGATTCCGGTTTGTTGCTGTTGCCGAAAGCGAGCGCGCGGCGCAGGAACTGTTCGTCGCTGCGCATGCGGCACCAGATGCGGTACAGCAGCCAGCCCACGAAGACCGCGACGACGGCGGCGATGGCGACGATGCGCGCGTCCGTGGACGCGAACGGTTTCCTCTCGCCAAAGCTCAGCAGGGGCGCGGCATGCCAGATGAGCAGGCAGAGCAGCGCGCCGAACACGAGCGCCATCGACGCATGTCTGAGCCGGAGGAGCGCGCCGCACAGGATCAGCGCGATCACGGTCACGCGCAACGCGACGCTCTCGAGCGGCTTGAGTCCGCCGAACGCAAAGTATGGCCCGATGAACCAGACGGCCAGCACGAGCAGCAGCAGCGCGATGATCGCGAAAAACAGGCGTGAGAACAGGAACGACAACAGCTTCTTCATTCTTCGGGTCCACTTCGGGTCCAGTAGCGACGTTCGGCGTGAAGGCTTACGCGAGTGCAGGCGGTGCGGTCCGAGCCTCCGTCACGGCACGACGGCAATCTCGACGCGCCGGTTCACCGCGCGGCCGGACGCCGTGCGGTTGTCGCCGAGGGGACTGGATGCGCCGCGGCCGACTGCCTCCAGCCTGCCCGCCGGCACGCCGGCTGCTTGCAGCTGCTGGACGACCTGTGTGGCGCGTTCGAGCGAGAGCGCGTCGTTGGAGGCGTAGCGACGGCTGCGGATGGGAAGGTTGTCGGTGTAGCCGGTGACCGTGACCCGGCCGGGAACCCGGGCCACTTCGCCGGCGATTTTCACGATCAGCGGAGTCATCGCGGCGTTCACGTCGATGCCGCCCGGCGCGAACATCGCGTCGCCGCGGAAGGTCACGGTGCTGTGGCGTGCGTCTTCATCGACGCTCACCATGTTGGCTGCGATCTCGTTTTCGAGCAGTTCGCGCAGACGCGGTACGCGCGGCGCGGGCGGCGGCGTCATGCGTCCGATCTCGATGATCCGCGTTTCGAGCAAGGCGCCTTCGCTGAGCAAGTGATACTTGAACCAGCCGAACAGGCCAAGCAACGCGAGACCGAGGACGGTGAAGCTGATCCATGCAGGGAAGTTCCACAGCGAGAGGCGTTTGCCGTGTGCGGTGGAGTCGGCGTGGGGGGAGAGGGCCAGGGGGAGGGGATTGCGGCCTTCCTGAATCTTGTTGAACAGGAGGCGGCGGATTCCGTCATGCCTGCGCGCACCGTCCGCCAGCGTTCGATACGTGCCCATGAAACCCAGACTGAGCACCCGATAGATGACTTCGATCAGGTCTAGGTGTTCGTGAGAATCCTCCAACAGGCGACCGATGAGATTGAAGATCTTTACGCCGCCTTTGACATCTTCATGGAACTTCGCCGCCAGAGTTTTGGTACTCCACTTGGCGCCGGGTGAATTGCGGTCCCATTCAGTTTGCATGGCCGCTTCATCAAGAGCCGTAGACAGGCAATAGCTCGCACCGAGCATGTGGTCGCGACGGATATTGGCCTGCTCGCACAAGCGCTGAAAATTGCGCACTTCGTCCTCGAGCAACTGCTGGAGCACCTTCATACCGACTCCAGTGAGGTTATCGGGCATGTCCGCAAGCGCGCGCAGAAGCGGACGCGCCGCTTCGAGCAATGGATTACCCGCCGCGAGAATCGCACGCAGACGTGCCGCGGGGACTTCGCCCGGCGGCATGCGGCTCATAGCAGTTTTGAACGCGACTTCGGCTGCCGTTTCCGCTTGCTTGTCTTGAGCCGGTTGGGCGTGCGTCGCGTTTTGCTGCAATGCCTGTTCGGCATCCGGTGTGATATCAGCCTGTGTAATTTTCCACTCTCCCGATGCCAGCAATCAGTTCTCGCCACCCGCGCCACCGCTTCATCCGCGCACACCCCACAGCTGGAGCTGCAACCCGGGAAACTCACCCGCAACGTGCAGCGCAATACCGCCATGTTTCTCGACGACACTCCAGAGCGGCCCGCCGCGCGCGATTTCGAAATAGACGAAGCCGGCGTTGAACGGAATCTGGCGCGGCGGTACCGGCAGGCTTTGCAGCGGAATGCCCGGCAGATGCGCGCGCACCAGATCCGGCAGACGCTCGGACGGTCCGACCTTGGCCTGAGACGCGAAGCGGTCCGCAAGCGCATCCATCGGCATTTCCGCGAACACGGCGAGCACCACCGAGGAGAACGAGCGCATCTCGCCCGGATCCACGACGGCGTTGCTCACGCCGTAGCCCGCATCATCGAGCGGAATGCGCTGGGCGCTACGCACCAGCACCGCGTTGAGCAGCCACTGCGTGTCTTCGACGATGGGCCGCAGACACAGATGCGGCTCTTCATGCCGGTACGGCGGATGCGTGTCGAGCGGACGGCGCGTGGCCGGCCGGACATAAGTAGAGAGTTCGCCGGCCATGCTCAGCAGCAGCGCGTACAGTTTCGCGGGAGAAGTAGTCGGCACGCGGCGCAGATGCTGCAACAGGGGTTCGTAACGATTGAGCGTCTGCAACAGCAAATAGTCCGAGACTTCGGCCACCGAACCCGCTTGGCCGTCGCTGCCGGTGAGCCGCTTCGCGAGCTTGTCGGCGCGCATGTGGAGCAGATCGTGGACGTCGCCGAGCCAGGTGGTCAGCAACGCGCTCGCGCCATATCCGCAGACGGGCGGAACGAGGGATTCGTCCAGTTCGATACTGCCGTCGGCGTGCAAGGACTTGACGCGCGCGAGCGGCAGGCCGATCCACCCGCCGGTCATCTCCTTGCGGGGCAACAGGCGCACGCGCAGATTCGACAGCTGGACAGTCTTGGGCCCCAGGCCGGTGGAGTTGGCGTCGCGCAAGTCGGTGGCGAACACGGAATGACGTGCGAGCGAATCCGCTGAATCGTCGAAGGTGGTTTCTTCGCCGTTGGGCACGCGCACCGGCACCGCGAGGCAGATCTCCTGTTCGAGGTGCTCCTGGCGGATCGTCAGCGGTGCGGGCGGCGGCGTGCTGCCGGGCATGTCGAAGGGCGTGCCGTCGGCGAACAGGCCGCTCGCCGACTTCACGATGACCTTGCCGAGCGCGAGCGCTTCGGAATCGATCGCATAGTGCGAGAAGCCGAAGAAGAACGGTGAAAGCGGCGCGGCGCGCTTGTGTGCGAAATGCTCCAGATACCGCTCCTGTTGCTGAAACAGTTGCGGACAGAGGAAAAGACCTTCGCTCCAGGTGACTTTGTTGTGCCAGCTCATGCGCTATGTGCTCATTCGTTGTGTGGCCGGTTGCCGGAGGGGTCGCCCGGTGGAGCGCCGGATTGCGCGTCGCTGATCCGGATGGCATCGGTATCGAGGTCGATGGCGAGCCGCAGCTTCGGCGCGCGCCGGTACCACGCCGCCGTGGGTGTCGCGGGCAGCAGCGTCGTCGCGCGCCACACGGCGTGGGGCAGGTCGCGATACGCCGCGATCACCCCCAGCGCCGTGCTGGCGCCGTGGGCATTGCGTGCGATGCGCCTGCTCTCGCCCGGCCGCAACATGAACTGGTCCCGCATCACGAGATCTGCGGCGAGCACGGTCTTGTCCTTGTCCTGTAGCGACTGGAAATCCGCCTCGTTGAAAGCGTCGAGACTCTTCAGTTCGTACACGCGCACGAGAATGGGCGCGGCCCTTTTCTGATCGTCGGGATTCACCGTCGATGACGCGCGAATGGCGACGTCGAGTTTCAGCGGCTCGTGTGCGGGCGGGGCGTCGGAGCTTGCGCAGGCGCCGAGTGCAAGTGCGCACACGAGCGCCGACACACGCGCTGATACGAGCGCTGATGCAAGCGAGCACACGAACGAGGCACCGGACGACCACACGGGCGCAGCGACGGAGCGAAGGGAACGAGTCGGCAGAAATCGCATGGATGGCGTCCAGGGCGCTATCCGATGCGTGCGCATCGGATAGCGCGTGAAAAGGCGTCGAGTTCGTTCAGGCTTCCTTGTTGGCTTTGATGTCGAACGTTGCCGTGACGGCTCCGCCGCTGCCGCCCTGTGCGTTCTGCACGATGTACTCCTGCTTCACCTTGGCGAACGACAGGCGCACTTCCTCGCGCACCCCGATCTCCCCGTGGGACCCTGAAGGTTGGACCTTGGTCACCATCACGTCGCTCATGGTGATCTTCAGGTATTCGAGCGGGCTCGTGCCCGCCTTGCGCACCGTGAGGACAGCCTGGTCGATGTGCTTGCCGGTCAGGCAATACTTCATCAGGTTGGGACTCGCGCGGTCCATCAGATGCTCGAAGCTGAGATCGTCGACATTCGCCTTGCCCGCGCCGCCGCCACTGCCTGAGTGCATCATCGAATCCTGCGAGACGCGCCAGCCCCAACTGGCCACTTCGATCTCGCTCTTGTGCGTGGCGTCCTGCGATTCGCCGTCGATACCGTTGATCTTGATGAAGATGTCTTGTGCCATGGTTATCTGTTCCTTGAAGTTGAGGATGTCTATTGCAATTGCGACGAGCTCGTTTCGAGCTGCCGCTGGATGTGCGCGAGCCGGTCCAGGCACGGGGCGCGCCGGACCGCGTCGCCTTCGGGCACGTCCGTTACCGCTGGAATCGTCCGGTCCAGATAGGCCTTCACCTCTCCGGGCGACGGCTCGATGAAGGGCGCGCCGCACACGGCGGAAGTGCCGAGCACGGGCCCGTCGTCGAGCACGCGCAGGACGGCCGCGGGATTCTTCGGCAGCGCTGTGGCGAGGGCGATGGTCAGGCCGATGGACGCGCTCGCGTCCGTACCCTGCGCGAGCCGGGGCGCGAGTTCGACCCACGCGGCGTTGCCGGTTGCGATGCTCTCGAGCACGGCATCGAACTGACCGTCGCGGTCGAGCGAGGCCACGGCGGGACGGGCTCCTTGCGTCTCGATCTCCCCGGCGATGCGCGCGGCGTCCGGCGCGACCTGGGCGCTGGCGCATGCCGAGGCAAGCAGCGCACAGGCGAGAGACGCGGGCAAGCTGGGTTTGAGCAACAGGAATCGCATCATTGGACGATCAATCCCCTGTCGGCGCTGCGGTTGATCTGTTCGCGGACGGGCCGCCCGAGAATCACGCAACCGGTGGACGCCGTGTGATCCTGGTTGTCGCCGTGGATCATGAAGGCGGATCGTCCGAAGGTGGCGGTGCCGACTTCTGGCGTGAGGTCCATCGAGACGGCGCCCGTGCGTACTGAATGACGCGCATTGCCGATCCGATAACTGCCTCGCGGAATCGGGCCCACGTTCTGGATGTTTTCCATGGCGGGGTTGTTGCGGCCATTTCCTGCGCCGGAATAGCCGTTTCTGGCGACGATGTTGCCGTCCGGATCGCTGAGCGTGCCGGTGGTGCGGGTATAGGTCCAGGGCATGACGGTTCCTCCAGACTGATTCAGGCGGTTTGCTTCACGGAAGGCAGGCGGGCGACGAGTCTCAGCGATACCGTGAGCCCCTCGAGCTGGAAATGCGGACGCAGGAAGAACTTCGCCTGGTAGTAGCCCGGGTTGTCCTCGAGATCCTCGACGACGACTTCGGCTGCCGCGAGCGGACGGCTGGCCTTCGTGTCCTGCGAGGAGTTGGCGGGGTCCGCGTCGACGTAATTCATGATCCAGCCGTTCAGCCACTGCTGCATTTCCTCGCGTTCGCGGAACGAGCCGATCTTGTCGCGCACGATGCACTTGAGGTAATGCGCGAAACGCGAACACGCGAACAGATACGGCAGACGGGCAGAGAGATTCGCGTTCGCGGTGGCGTCCGGGTCGTGGTATTCCGCCGGCTTCTGCAGCGACTGGGCGCCAATGAACGTGGCGTGGTCGGTGTTCTTGCGGTGGATCAGCGGAATCAGGCCGTTCTTCGAGAGTTCTGCTTCGCGGCGGTCGGAAATGGCGATCTCGGTCGGACATTTCATGTCGACGCCGCCGTCGTCGGTCGGAAAGGTATGGCAGGGCAGGCTGTCCACCGTGCCGCCGGATTCGACGCCGCGAATCAGCGAGCACCAGCCATACAGCTTGAACGAGCGGTTGATGTTCACGCCCATCGCATAGGCGGCATTGGCCCATGCGAACCGCTGATGATCCGCGCCGTCGGTTTCCTCTTCGAAGTCGAATTGGTCGACCGGATTGCTCTTGGCGCCGTAGGGCAGACGCGCGAGGAAACGCGGCATGGCAAGACCCACATAGCGCGCATCCTCGGTGGTGCGCAACGAGTTCCACGGCGCATATTCGAGGTTCTGCGCGAAGATCCGGGACAGGTCGCGCGGGTTGGCGAGTTCCTGCCACGATTCCATCTGCAGGACGGCGGGCGACGCGCCGGAAATGAACGGCGTATGCGCCGCCGCGGCGACCTTGGCGATCGACCCGAGAAGGTCCACGTCGGGCGGCGTGTGGTCGAAGTAGTAATCAGCGACGAGACAGCCGTAGGGCTGGCCGCCCAGTTGCCCGTACTCCTCCTCGTAGATCTGCTTGAACAGCGGGCTCTGGTCCCATGCCAGCCCCTTGTAGCGCTTCATCGTGCGGCGCAGGTCGTTCTTGGATACGTCCATGAAGCGGATCTTGAGGCGCTCGTCCGTTTCGGTGTTCGACACCAGATGATGCAACCCGCGCCAGGCCGATTCGAGCTGCTGGAAATCAGCGTGATGCAGGATCAGGTTGATCTGCTCGGAAAGCTTGCGATCGATCTGCGCGATGATCGCTTCGATGCTCTTGTAGGCGTCGTCGCTGATGGTGAGCGTCTGCTGCAAGGCCTGTTCGGCCAGCGTCTGCACGGCCTGTTCCACCGCTTCGCGCGCGGCCGGCGTCTTGGGGCGGAACTCCTGATTCAGCAGCGCGGAGATGTCGCCGTGGGCGAACGGGGCTGTCGGGGCGGCTGCGCTCGCCTGGACCTGGTTGACTGTCATGACGGATCTCGGTCGTGTCTCGGTCGGGTTCGGGGTGCCGGAGCCGCGCGTGCGCAAGGCGTCCGGCGGCGGATCAGTTCAGCGTGGCTTCGACGGCGTCCGGCGCGCTGTCGGCGGCGGCCTTTGGCGCAACCGTGAGGGACTTGAGCAGCGCCGGGTCGCGCAGAAGCGTATTGACGAGCGCTTCCGCGCCGGACTTGCCGTCCATGTACGTTTGCAGGTTGGCAAGCTGGGTGCGTGCCTCCAGCAACCGGCTCAGTGCGTCCACCTTGCTTGCGACCGCGGCGGGCGAGAAGTCCTCGATGCTCTCGAACGTCATGTCCACCATCAACTGGCCTTCGCCCGTGAGTGTGTTGTGGACCGGGAACGCCACCCGCGGCTTGATGGCCTTCATGCGCTCGTCGAAGTTGTCGATGTCGATTTCCAGGAAGCGCCGGTCCGCGACGGCCAGCAACGGTTCGACTGGCTTGCCGGACAGGTCCGCGAGCACGCCCATGACAAAGGGCAGTTCGACTTTCTTCTCGGAACCGTAGACCTCGACGTCGTATTCGATCTGCACGCGCGGCGGGCGGTTGCGCGCGATGAACTTCTGGGAATTGTTGGCCTGCGACATACGTGCCTCCGTGATCTGAAAAGCGGGGAATTGGTGATGAAAGAGTGAGCGCCAACTAGAGAACGACGTCTGCGGCATGCGACGGTGGCGACGGCTCGGTGAGCGCGAAGACGATGGCCGCGGCAGGGTCGAGCAGCGGATCGCCGACGTCGGCATCGATCCGCGTGATCGGCCGCTGCGCTGCCATTGCGTCAAGCCACAGCCCGGACAGACGCGGCAGCACATGCTTTTCGATGAAGCCGATGAGCACCCGCGCACCTGTTTCCTGCACCAGGCAGCGGCTGACGATGTAATCCGCCAGGCGTTCGCTGCACACGAGCGAGATGCCGTGGCCTTCCGCCATGCGGCGTACGACGCGATTCAGATGCAGCCTCACGATGACGGCAAGCGATGCCTGCGCGAGCGGGCGGTAGGGCACGACGGTCACGCGGCCGAGAAATGCCGGCGGGAAGGTCTTCAGCAGTTCGGGCGTGAGCGCTGCCTGCAACGTGTCCTGATCGGGCGCAAGCGCGGGGTCCGCGCACAGGCTCGCGATGCGTTCCGCGCCGGCGTTGCTCGTGAGCAGGATGGTGGTGTTGCGGAAGTCGATATGGCGCCCGTCCGCGTCTTCCATGTAGCCCTTGTCGAACACCTGGAAGAACATCTCGTGCACGTCGCGATGCGCCTTCTCGATCTCGTCAAGCAAGAGCACCGCGTAGGGACGGCGCCGCACCGCCTCGGTCAGAACACCGCCCTCGCCGGACCCGACATAACCCGGCGGCGCACCCTTGAGACCGGAGACGCTGTGCGCTTCCTGATACTCGCTCATGTTGATGGTGATGAGATTCTGCTCACCGCCATACAGCGCTTCGGCCAGCGCCAGCGCCGTTTCCGTCTTGCCGACGCCCGATGGCCCGGCGAGCAGGAATACGCCCACCGGCTTGTGGGGATCGGCGAGCCCGGCGCGCGCGGTCTGGATGCGTTCTCCGATCAGCGCAAGCGACGCAGGCTGACCGATCACGCGCGCCGCCAGCGTGCCGGACAACGCGCGGATGGCCATGATCTCGTCGGTGACCATGCGGCCCACGGGAATGCCGGTCCAGTCCGCAACGACGGCGGCCACGACGGCTTCGTTCACCTCCGGAAACACGAGTGGCGTTTCGCCTTGCAGTACGTGCAGGCCCTGTTCGAGCTGGCGAAGTTCGGCGGGCGTGGGACGAGACCTGGCCGCTGCAAGGTCGGGGACTGGTGTCAACGCCGCTTCGCGGGCACTGACGAGCGCTTCCGCCGCGGCGGACTGCGCCTGCCAGTGCGCCTCGAGCGCGCCTTGCTCGGTCAGCAGGGTATCGATGCGGGCGCGGGCCTCTTGCATGGCGCGTCCCGGCTCCAGGCCGATGCGCGCCTCTTGTTCGAGCAGGTCGAGTTCGACTCGCGCCGCCTGCAAGCGCTCAGTCAGTTGCAGGAGTTCACGCGGCGGCGCTTGCTGTGAGAGCGCAACGCGCGCACAGGCGGTATCCAGCAGGCTGATTGCCTTGTCGGGCAGCTGGCGAGACGGGATATACCGGTGCGAAAGCCGGACCGATGCCCGGATCGCCTCGTCGCGCACGATCACGCGATGATGGCGCGCGAACATCCCGGCCAGCCCGCGCACCATCTCGATCGCCGCGGCTTCGTGCGGTTCGGCGATTTGCAGGACCTGAAAGCGCCGCGTGAGCGCCGGGTCCTTTTCGATATGACGCTTGTACTCCGCCCACGTAGTCGCGCCGATGATCCGCACCGCACCGCGCGCAAGGGCGGGCTTGAGCAGATTGGCCGCGTCGCCGGTGCCGGCCTGGCCGCCCGCGCCGACGAGCGTATGAATCTCGTCGACGAACAGGATGACCGGCGCCGGCGATTTGCTTGCCGCTTCGAGCACGCCCTTGAGGCGGGCTTCGAATTCGCCCTTCATGCTGGCGCCCGCCAGCAGCGCGCCGACGTCGAGCGACAGCAAACGGACATCGGCGAGCACCCGTGGCACGTCGCCGCTTGCGATGGCCAGCGCGAATCCTTCCACCACGGCGGTCTTGCCGACGCCGGCCTCGCCGGTCAGCAACGGATGATTTTGCCGTCGGCGCAGCAGGACATCGGTCAGCGTGCGGATTTCCTGATCGCGGCCGCTGATGGCGTCGATCTCGCCGCTGCGCGCGAGCGCCGTGAGGTCGGTGCAATATTGTTCGAGCACGCCTTCAGGCGTTGCGCTCACGGCTCGGGACGCCTCACCCGGCAGCGCCGGATCGAAGGCGCTGCCGTCGTAGGGCAGGTCGGCGGCTTCGGGCGAACCGGCAGCCCATGAGGCAAAGGTTTCGTCGAGGTTCTCGGAGGGAAGACGCATGAACTCCCGCGATACTGCCAGCAGCTCCCGTCGCAATTCCGGTGTGCCCGCGAGCGCGGCCAGCAGCCATGCGCCGCGAATGCGCCGCTCGTTGCGCCCGAGCGACGCGATCACCCAGGCGCGTTCGACTGCCATCTCGACGGGATGCGAGAAATCGCTGATGGAACTCGCGCCCGCCGGAAGTGAGCGCAGTGTGCGCACCAGATCCTGTTCCAGCGTTTCGTACTCGATGCCAGCATGCCGCACGATGCGATGCAGGTCGCTGTCGGTCAGCTGAAGCAATTGATGAATCCAGTGCGCCAGTTCCACATAGGGATTGCCGCGCAACTTGCAGAACGTGGTCGCGGACTCAATGCCGCGAAACAGCGTCACGTCCAACTTTCCGAATAACGTCTGGCGAGAAATCATTTTCGTACGCGCGCCTGATTCACGCCCATGAATATGCATTCAGGGGGTGCGTTGAGTTTGTGTTTTATTCCGGGCCCGAATGAAAGCAGATGCTGATGCAATCCTCTTTTCTTTTTCGGAATCGATGTTATGAAGCCAATCATGGATTTCGATTCTCTAAACGTCAAGCGGGCTTCGTGACTCTACTTATCCCAGATATTCAAATGTCAAAAGGCAGTAGATTCGCCGGAAAAGCCATTTTCAGATACATTTAATATTTAAAATCAATGTGGTATCTATGTACTGCCATGCTGCGCGCAGGCCCTGCCCAGAGGCGAAGGCGGCCAGGCTTGCTTGAGTAAAATCCTAATCCGCAGATTTTCCTATTACTAAATCGTACAAAAAATCACAATCGAACGTAGCCGAAGATTCTGATTACGCTGAATCAAGGTCTGAAGGTATGGACAGGCATAATCAATTCATGCGCTAATTCCCTCAATCAGGATCAGGCTGGATTAAAAGCCTGTTCAGGCTAGTTTTAACTCGCGGTATTTTCGCGGGCATCGAGGAGCGCCACTCTGGCGGCGAACGTGTGAGGGTTATCGAATGCTGTTTGAATCAATCTTCAAGCGTCGTTTTTCCATGCGCGAATGCGTGGAGCCGACGTTATCCGCCGCGCCTTCGTCTTCATTCCTTCGGGCGGACGCAGGCCCTTTCGTCCCGGTTCGCAAGGACGCCGACCTCAACGCGGCGCGCCAGGGCGCACGCGCGAGTCCGACACCTTCCGCGAGTCTTGATGCAGACGCACTGATCGCCGCCTTGCACACGGGCTATTACGAGGCACTCCACTCGGCCGGTAGTCAGGCGGGCAGCGCATGGGAGGCGGCGGAGTCAGTGGCTGATCGCGATGATCAGGAAGGCGCGTCGTCCGAAAGCAGCAGCGCAGACGAAGGGATCGGTTCGGAATCAATCAGTGTGTTTCTGGGTGAGGCGCAGCGCGTCGAAGACGCTTTTGGCCCCTTGGGCGACAGCCTCGCGTCAGGCGGCGTGGACATGAGCATTCCGCCCACGCCAGAAATCCTGCGGCTCTTCGCGCCGGCCGAGCATCCGGCCGACCCCGCCGGCCATGCTCAAACGCCGCCGCGCCGCTTCACGGCGCCGCCCGCGCTTGCGCGCCGCGAGCATCATGCACTCGCCCTCGACAGCTGGTTGCCCGACCTTCACGCCGGGACGGAGCGGGATACCGCGCGCACCGTCAGCGAAGCCGGCGCGCGCACGCCGGACCTGAATGGCGAGCATCCGGCATGAGCGAAGTCAGGTTGCCGCGTCGGGCGGAAAGCCATCTGCTGCCCACGCTGATCGATCGCCTGCGCGACGACGCGCCGCAACGTCAGAAAGAGGTGCCTGGCGAATACACGGTGACGCGCGCGCAACTCCGCGACATTATCCAGCGCGACCTTGCCTACCTGCTGAACGCGACCAGCGCCGGGCCGTTGATCGACGCCGTGCGGCATCCGCATGTCGCGGCCTCCACGGTCAATTTCGGCGTGCCGCCGCTGGCGGGCGCGTACGTCGCGTCGGGTCGATGGGCGGAGATCGAGAAGGCGGTCAGTCTGGCCATCGTGCGCTTCGAACCGCGCCTGATACCCGAGTCGCTGCGCATCGTGCCGCGTGTGCAGGGTGAGCGTCTTGCACGGCATGGCGAAGTCGCCTTCGAGATTCATGGTCTGGTGCGGGCCGAGCCGTATCCGCTCGAATTCATGGTGCAGAGTTCGCTTTGCCTGGAATCGAGCCGCCTGCTGGCCTGCCCGAAGCAAGCCTGAGACTGCCCCGGACCGCATCGAACCGAACCGACCGAACCAGCACCGAACGCCGCATGGACCCGCGACTCCTCGATTACTACAACCAGGAACTGATCTACCTGCGTGAGAGCGCAGGGGAATTCGCGCAGGCTCATCCGAAGATCGCGCGGCGCCTCGGGCTGCAATCCGGCGAAATGACCGATCCTTACGTGGAGCGCCTGATCGAGTCCTTCTGCTTCATGTCCGCGCGCATGCGCCTCAAGCTCGACGCGGAATTCCCCCGCTTTACCCAGCGCCTGCTCGAGGTCATCTACCCGAACTATGTGTCGCCAACACCGTCGATGGCTGTCGTGCAGATCCATCCGTCCGATACCGCCGGCGCTCTGAACGACGGACCTGTATTACCTCGCGGCACGACGTTGAAGACCCGCGAGGCTGATGGAGAAGCCACGTGCTGTACGTTCCGCACGAGCCAGGACGTGGCCCTGTATCCGCTGGAGATCGTGGATGCGCGGCTGACCGGCGTTCCGCCCGATATCCCGCGGCTCGACCGGTTCGTGCCCGGCCAGGCGCAGATTCGCGGCGCGCTGCGTCTGCGCCTCCGCACCACGGACCAATCGAACATCGCTACTCTGACCAAGCTGGACCGCCTGCCGGTCTACCTGGCGGGCGACGAAACCGTGGCGTCGCATCTGTTCGAACTCGTGCACGCGGCGGGCATCGTGTCGATCGTCGGTGAACCGGGACACTTCGGCGACGCGAGCCAGCCATTCGCCGCAGTCCAGACGAACGCCGTGGTGCACGAAGGACTCGGACTCGATCAGGGACTGCTGCCGCTCACGTGGTCCAAATTTCATGGCCATAACCTCCTGCACGAATACTTCGCGTGCCCCAGTCGCTTCCTGTTCTTCACGCTGACCGGCCTGACGGAAGGGCTCGCCCGGACGCGCGGGCAGGAAGCCGAAATCGTCGTGCTGCTCGACCGGGCATTCGACCAGTTGAACAATCTCGTCGACGCGGCGCGCTTCGCGCTCTTCTGCACGCCCGTCGTCAATCTGTTCCTCGACAGGCTTGACCGCGTCGACATCTCGGCGGCCAACACCGAAATCCATCTGGTGCCGAAGCGGCAAGCCCCGCTCGACTACGAGGTCCATTCCGTCGAGCGCGTTTATGGGCGTCCGCCGGAGTCTTCAACCCGGTTCGAATTCCGGCCGCTCTATCAGACGCTCAACCACGACGAAGGCAATCACGGACGCTATTTTTCCGTGCGCCGCGAACGGCGTCTGCTGTCGGACCGGACCCGGCGCTATGGCACGCGCACGTCCTATATCGGCAGCGAGACCTTCGTTTCGCTCGTGGATCAGCAGGAGGCGCCCTATCACGAAAACCTGCGGATTCTCGAAGCCGACGCCTGGCTCACCAACCGTGACCTGCCCCTGCTCATACCGCGCAACGGCGTCAACGACTTCACGCCGCTCGAGGACGGCAGTGCGCCGGTCAAGAGCATCGGCCTGATCCGGCGGCCCAGCGCGCCGCGTCCGCCTTGCGCGGAAGGCGAGATCGCCTGGCGGCTGATCCGCCAGTTGAACTTCAATTACCTGCCGCTCGAGGAAATCGATCACCGGCCGGGAGGGCAAGGCCTGCGCGACATGCTCAGGCTCTTTCTGGGCAGCCACGACGTCGAACAGCACCGGCAGGTGGAGAGTCTCATCGGCGTGAAGACGAACGCCGTCACGCGCAAGCTGCCCGGCAGCGGACCGCTCGTATTCGGACGCGGCATCGAATGTTGTCTGACGGTGGACGAAAGCGGGTTTTCCGGAGCCAGTCCTTATCTGTTCGGCCTGATCCTCGAGCACTACCTCGCGCGTCACGTGTCCATCAACTCGTTCACGCAAACGGAGCTGGTGTCGATGCAGCGCGGCCGCATCATGCGCTGGCCGGTCCGCATGGGCACGCGCGGGGTGGCGTGATGGTGCGCAGACCGTCCACGATGCTGTTGTGCGAATCGGCCCTGTCGGCGGCGCTGCTCGAACGCCTTCAGAACGAGCCCTGGCGCTTCGGCTTTCTCGCGCTGGTGCGCCGGATCAGCGCGGACGCGCGCATTCATCCGGTCGGCACCGCGGCGCGTCCGGGCGCCGAGCCGTTCCGGCTGGGACAGCAGCCCAGCCTGGCGTTCGCACCGCGCGAGATCGCGAGCGTCGGTGAAATCGACGGCCGCCTGCATCTCCGTCTGTTCGGACTCGGCATGCTCGGGCCGAACGGACCGTTACCCATTCATGTCACCGAGATCGCGCGTGAACGCGAAGAAGCCCGGCGCGACTCCACCCTGAGCCGGTTCCTCGACATCTTTCACCATCGCTATCTGACGCTGCTGTATCGCGCGTGGAGCACGGCGCAGGCAGCGGCCGGGCTGGATCGCGCGGACGACGAAAGCTTTTCGTTCTATGTGGCGTGCCTGACCGGACAGGCGCGCGGCGAGATTGCCGGGCGACGCTGGCCCGCGCACGCACAACTGGCCGCTTCCGCCAATCTGGTGCGGGAGGCGCGCAACCCCGACGGACTGCGCATGACAATCGAACATTACTTCGGCGTGCCGGTGAGTCTCGACGAATACGTGTTCCACTGGGTCAAGGTCGCGCGCGAGGAGCAGACCCGGCTGGGCCTGCCGGGCCCCGCGTCGGTGATGGGTGACGGCGCCATGCTCGGCGAACAGGCGCCAGACCGGCAGTTCCGCTTCCGCATCGTGATCGGGCCGGTGGGGATCGATGAATATCTGCGCTTCACCCCGCGCGGCGCGGCCTTGCCGGAACTCGTCGATATCGTGCGCAGCTTCGTGGGCCGGGAGTTCCAGTGGGAACTCGTGCTGCGCATCAGGGCGGACAGTGCGCCCCGCGCGCGAATTGGCGGGACCGAGCAACTGGGCTGGTCGGGCTGGCTCGGTTCCTCGGCGGACGGCAAGCCCGTCACCGGGATGCGCTTCGATCCCGAAGACTATGCTGGTCAGACCGAGCCGAACATCGCGGCTAAGCACGATGAGTCAGTGCGGAGCGGTTCGGCGATCGGGAGAAGATCATGAGCAAGAAGCGCGGCTCGACGCCGCAGCCGGACACGCAAGATGACTGGATGACGCCGCTCGACCCCGCCGCGCCGTGTGGCGTGGACCTCGAATACGACCCCGAATGCGTCGTGCTGTTCGCTCAGGCGGTGGCGCGTGCCGATGCCCAGTACGGCGACTTCGTCGGCACGGCGGATCCCGTGAACTGGAGCGAGGTCGAACGCGATTGCCGCCGGCTCATGCAGCGCAGCAAGGATATCCGTCTGGCCATCCTGTTCACGCGTTGCCGCACGCGGCTCGCGGGCGGGCAGGGACTGGCGGACGGACTGGGTGTGCTGTCGGCGTGGCTGTCATCGTATGCCGACACGATTCATCCGCAACAGGGCGTGGATGAAGACCGGGACGCCGCGCAGGAGATCCGCATGAACGCGTTGCAAACGCTGACCGATACGAACGGTCTGCTTGCCGATGTGCGGAATATCGCGTTGATGCGCTCGTCGGCGGCGCGTCTGCAGGTACGCGACGTCGAGCGCGCCTTTGCGCAGCCGAGACCGAATGACGCGTTGTCGGCGCAGTCCGTGAAGCAACAATTGCGCGACCTGCGCATCCGGCAGCCCGAAACGCTCGCGGGTTTCGATCTGGCGCTCCACAGTCTTGGCCTCATCGATGCCTGGAACCGCGAGCAACTGGGCGCATTCGCAGCCGATCTCGTGCCCTTGAAACGCGTGCTCGAACGCGTCGTGGGCGAGGGGCCAGTGGAGCGGGCGGTAGTGGAACTCGAAGAACCTGAGGAAGCGGAAAAACTTGAGCAGGCGTCAAGCCCGGCAAACTCGTCGCCACTACCCGACGCCCCGCACGTTGAAAGCACCTTGCCCGGACGCGACGCCGCGCTGCACGCCATTCGCGACGCCCGTCACTGGTTCGAAGCGCATGAGCCCAGCAGCCCGATCCCCGTGTTGTTGCGCCGCGCGGAACGGTTCGTCGGCAAGCGCTACGGGGAAGCCGTCAAGGCTATTCCCGCTGCCGTGCTTGCGGAGTGGGAGGCTGAGCCGTGACCCGATCGGCATCAGCGCCCAATCCGGTCCTCAGCAAGCCGCGCGGAAGCGGTCGGCGGTCAGCGCGCCGCTCGACAAGCCCATCAGCAGCATCTCGGTCTGCGTCACGGAAACGCCCGCCTTCTCGACGAACCGGTTCTGCCGCATGTCGCCGCTGACCGACGCCGCCACGGCGGAGCGGAGCGCGGCATCGCCGGCATCGCCCGACTGGGTTCCGAGCGAGGCGAGCAGGGTCTTGGCGGCGGGCGCGAGCGGCTCCCATTGCAGCTCGGCCGTCCATTCCGGCACGGATGCGATGTTCTGTTTGGCGAAGGTCACGAGCCGGTCGATCGACGCGCCTTGCGCGCTCGAACATGATCCGGCCTCGTTGCGGCACGCGGCAAGCGACAGACCGAGAGCCGGCAGTACGGCAATGAAGCGACGGCGAGAGATCATATTTGCTTTTGCTGGGAGGCGAGGTGGTCGCCCAGGCGGATCGCCAGGGCAACGATGGTGTAGGTCGGATTGGCGAAACCGCCGGTCGGGAACACGGAGCTGCCGGCCATGAAGACGTTGTCGACGCCGAACACGCGGCAGTCCGCATCGACCACGCCCTTGTCCGGCGTTTGCGCCATGCGCGTGGTGCCGTGCAGGTGGCCCACCGCGACGATCGACGCCTCCGTGGTCGGCGAAACCCACGCGTGCGCGCCGTTTGCCATCAGCCACGTCTTCGCGGCATCGACAATCTTCTTCTGCGCAGTCAGGTCGAGCGTCAGGTGACCGTCGTTCTTGCGCTTGAGCGTGTCGTCGTCGAGCACCGAAAAGTCTTTCGAATGCACCGTCTGCTCCATGCCGAGCGTGGCAATGTAGACGGCCGGCTCGACGCCGTAGATCGCCTTGTAGTTCCTGGCGATCGCCGCTTCACGGCTGTCGAGCTTGTCCGCCGGGACCGCCGAGAGCTGGAAGTTGAAATCAGTGAGCTTGTTCTTGACGAGGAAGTCCGCTGTGGGCATCAGCGAGATGAACGACGACGACTGGTATTGCTTCTTCGTCAGTTCCTGCGCCAGTTCCGGCGCGAACAGGATTTTCGCGAGCGAATAGCAATGCGGATGCTCGAAGAAGTACCTGCCGACATTCGCGGACGTGGCATCGGACACGCCCAGTTCGGCGGCTGAGCGCGCCAGCAGCCGCGCGTTGCCCACCGCGCCCGCAGCCAGCACGATGGCCTTGCCGCACTTGAGCGTGCGCGCTTCGCCGCCCACCGACAGTTCCAGCGCTTCCGCGTGGCCGTGGCGGCCCTTGATCGACAGCACCGTCACGCCTTGCACCAGCGTGATCTTCGGCGACTTCTCGATGTGTTCGCTGAAGTCCTTGCCGTAGCGCACCGGCGGCGAGAACCGGAAGGCCTTGACGTTCAGCTGATCGAAGCCGCTCACCGGAATGGCGTCGACGAGCGAGGCCTCGTAGTCGGGAATCTTGAGCCACGTGCCCGCGCGGCCATAGAACGGCGTGAGGTCCGCGCGCTTCAGCGGCCACTGGGGATAGTCCGCGATGTCCGTGCGCGACATCGACATCTCGCGCATGGTCGTGCACCAGCCACCCCAAACGTTTGATCCGCCGCCCAGTTGACGGCGAATGTGCAGCTGGGCATAGGAGTCGGCGACACCGTAGTCCGCGCCCTTGAAGCCGTCCGTCAGGACGTTCCATTGTTCCGTCTTGCTGGCCTCGCCCGATTCGAGCAGGACGCTCGGAACACCACGCTCTTCCAGCGCGTAGGCCACGGCGAGCGCGGCGGGGCCGGAGCCGACAATCACGACTTGAGACTGCAATGCACCAGAGCTGGCCAATTCCGTAAAGGCAGTGAGCACGTTTGATTCCGTTGATGTGACGGCTTGTTTCGAGCAGACTCGCTGCGTTCTACGAAACGAGCAAGTCGAAATCACCGCCGAGGAAAAAAGTGCGCACATTCTGCCATAACGATTCCGCTACCCGAATAACCGATCCTTGCCGAACCCGTTAATCGGTTCAGGTCAGGGTCGTGCGGACGGCACGGGCAAACACCCCTGCCCATGAACAAGGCAGCGGGTGGAGTGCGGCACACGACTCACGTATATTACGGGCAGCCGTGTTTGAGTTCGTGACCCGCTGGACAGCAACACGCTCCTATAGAATGAAGTAAGAACAAGTTACTCATAATTGTTGTTTTTGTTACCGAAATGCGGGCCATGCGGTAACAATAGCCACATCGAAACTGAAGGATGAATCGCCACACATGAGCGTCACTTATCGACATGACGGCCGCGATGAAGGTCGCAAGCGCGCGCACTTCAGCACTTTGTTTGCCGTGCCATGGCGAAATCGCCGGCTGATCTATGAATTGACCAAGCGGGACATTCTGGGCCGCTATCGCGGCTCCGTGATGGGCCTCGCATGGTCCATCGTGCAGCCGCTCATCATGCTCGCCATGTACACGGTGGTTTTCGGCACGCTGCTGAAGTCGCGCTGGCCCGGAACCACGGACAGTTTTCAATTCGCCGTCATTTTGTTTTCGGGGCTCATGCTGTTCAACTTCTTCGCGGAATGTCTGAATCGGGCGCCGACCATCATTACGTCGAATCCCAACTATGTGACGAAACTGATTTTCCCGCTTGAAATCCTGCCGTGGATTTCCGTGGCGTCCGCCGCGTTTCATCTGCTGATGAGCATCGTCGTGTGGGTCGCGTTCGCGTTGTATGTGTATGGCCGCATTCACTGGACCATCGTATTTCTTCCGGTGGTTTTCATCCCGCTCGCGATAGTGAGCGCAGGCGTAGGCTGGTTGTTTGCCGCCACCGGCGTGTATATCCGCGACCTTACTTATGTGACCGGTCTGCTTTCGTCGATGCTGATGTTTCTTTCGCCCATTTTCTATTCGCTGGATAATCTCTCGCCTGCTTTCCGCACGCTGATTCTCGCCAATCCGCTGACGTTCATCGTCGAGCAGACGCGGGTCGTGCTGGTGAAGGGCGACCTGCCGGATTTCATGGGCATCGGCCTGTATCTGGTGGGAAGCGTCGTCTTCGCCTGGCTGTGCCTGGCCTGGTTCCAGAAAGCGCGCGAAGGTTTCGCGGACGTCCTCTAGTCTGTCATCACATTCAACACCTGGTTTTTACGGAATCGTCGTGAACAAACGCAAGATCTTAGTCACTGTCGGGACGCGTCCCGAAGCCGTCAAGATGGCGCCGCTCATCGGGCGGCTGCAGAAGGAAGACTGGGCCGAGTGCCGCGTGCTCGCCACCGCCCAGCATCGCGGCATGCTGGACCAGGTGCTCGACCTGTTCAAGATCCACGCCGATGTGGATCTCGACATCATGCAGCCCAACCAGTCGCTGCCCGAACTGACTTCGCGGCTCATCACGCGGCTCGACCAGGTTCTCGAAGTGGAAAAGCCGGACGTCCTGCTGGCGCAAGGCGACACCACGACCGTGCTCACGGCCGCGCTCGCGTGCTTCTACCGGCGCATTCCGTTCGGCCACGTCGAAGCGGGACTGCGCACCGGCGACCTGGACAATCCGTTCCCGGAAGAGATGAACCGCGTCGTCGCGAGCCGGCTGGCGCGCTGGCATTTCGCGCCGACGCAAAGCTCGCGCCAGAATCTGCTGCGCGAGGGCGTGGACGACGCCTCGATCTTCGTGACCGGCAACACCGTGATCGACGCGCTGCTCGACGTGGCCAGCCGCTGCGACGGCGAGGCGCCTTATCAGGGCGAGCGCCGCCTGATCCTGGTGACGTCGCATCGCCGCGAGAATTTCGGTGAAGGCTTCCGGAACATCCTGCGCGCGATCAAGGCGGTCGCGGATGCCAACGAGGACACACACATCCTCTATCCGGTGCATCCGAATCCCAACGTGCGCGATCCGGCGTACGAACACCTCGGCGGCCATCCGCGCATCACGCTGTGCGAGCCGCTGTCGTACCTGCCGTTCGTCGCGGCGATGAAGCAGGCTTACCTGATCCTGACCGACTCGGGCGGCGTGCAGGAAGAAGCGCCCGCGCTGGGCAAGCCGGTGCTGGTCATGCGCCGCGAGACCGAGCGTCCGGAAGCCGTCGAGCATGAAGTGGTGAAGCTGGTGGGTACGGACTATGACGAGATCGTCTCGAGCGTGCAGCGCCTGCTCGACGACCCGGCCGAGTACAAGCGCATGGCGCGCGGCGTGTCGCCTTATGGCGACGGGCTGGCGTCGGGGCGTATCGTCGATGTCCTCAAGCAGTATTTCGGAGCGTAAGCGCATGGCAGACGTATCCGGGTGGTTTGGCAGGGCGAAGGCGGCCGTGCGTCTGGACGTTCGCCGCGCGGCGCGTCACGACGCTGACGGCTCGCCGGCAGGACATGCTTTCATCCTGCGCGGCGGCTGTGTGCCTGCCGCGCGTTCGACACGGAATGGCGATGTTTTCTGATCCGGGCATGAATCGCCCCCATCCTGACAGGCAGGACGAGATCGCCATTCGTGTCGAGAGCCTTTCCAAGCGTTTCGCCGTCTACGAGACGCCGCTCGAACGGCTGAAGCATCTCGTCATGCCGAAGCGCAAGAAAGGCTGGAGCGAATTCTGGGCGCTGGACAATGTCGACCTGAAGATCGGGCGGGGCGATACGGTCGCCATCATCGGCCGCAATGGTTCGGGCAAATCCACGCTGCTGCAGATCTTGTGTGGCACGCTCACCGGCACGTCCGGCAGCGTAGAGGTGAATGGCCGCATTGCGGCGCTGCTCGAACTGGGCGCGGGGTTCAACATCGAGTTCACCGGCCGCGAGAACGTCTATGTGAACGGCGCGGTGCTCGGGCTGTCGCGTGAGCAGATCGATACGCGTTTTGCGGATATCGAGGCATTCGCCGAAATCGGCGAGTTCATCGACCAGCCGGTCAAGACCTATTCCAGCGGCATGTACGTGCGGCTTGCTTTCGCCGTGGCCATTCACGTCGATCCGCAGATCCTGATCGTGGACGAAGCGCTGGCCGTCGGCGATTCGCGCTTCCAGGCCAAGTGTCTGAACCGCATCAAGGCGATGCAGAAGGACGGCGTCACCATCCTGTTCGTCTCGCATGACGTCGGCGCGGTGCGCACGCTCTGCGAGCACGCGCTGTGGCTGGATCACGGCAAGGTGCGCATGTACGGCGACGCGTTCTCGGTCACGGCGCAGTACAACCAGTTCCTGTTCGAGAAGGACGACGAGGAGACGCCGACGCCGAAGCTGACGCACGAGGCGCCCGCCGGCGAGCCCGAGGCTGAAGGCGAAGCCGAGGCCACTGCGGCAGCGGACGGCACGCCTGCTCAAGCAGAAGCCGAAGCACAAGCCGAAACGCAAGCCGAAACGCAAGCCACCGAGCCCGAACCCGAACCCGAGCAGGACAGCGCAGTCGGGCTGATGGCCAAGCATCGGCCGATCAACCATTGGGGCAGTCATGTCGGCTGCATTACCGACGTGGGCATGTACCACGCGAACGGCGAGCGGCTCTCCACGGTCAACGCGCTCGACGAGATGGAGATTCGCGTGCGCGTGACGCCGCCCGCGACGGCGGACCGCTCGACCATGAGCGTCGCGTTCTCGCTGAAGGACCTGCGCGGCACGGACCTGATCGTTTCCACCACGTGGGACCAGGGCTCGATGGACTTCACGCAGGCCGGCGAGACGGTGCTGGTGCGCTTCAAGCTGACCAACCGGCTCAACGCAGGCAATTACCTGCTGGCGGTGGCGCTCGAAGATCGCGCCAGCGTCCTGCCGCAATACTACGAATACATAGAAGGCGCGCATTACTTCACGTCGATGACCGAGCACAGGGTGTATGGCACCTTCGTCGCCGACGTCGAACAGGTCATGGAAGCGCAATCCGGACGGCGAGTCTACGCATGAGCGATCAAAACGGCATCAACAGCAACGAGTACTGGGACAAGCGTTTCGAAACCGACTGGGACAAGCTCGGCGGCCGCGAGCAGAGCCGCTTTTTCGCGCGCGTCGCGGTCGAGGCGCTGCCTGCCTGGTTCGTGCAGAAGGTCCGCCACGAGAAGCTGCGCGTATGCGATTTCGGTTGCGCGGAAGGCGACGGCACGGACGTGCTCGCGCAGGTGCTGGCGTGGGACATGACGGGCATCGACTTCTCGCAGCCCGCCATCGAGAGCGCGAACACGATGTACCACAGTGCGCGTTTCTCGCACGAGAACCTGCTGGATCGCCCGGACCGTCCGGCGTTCGACGTCATGTTCTCGTCGAATACGCTCGAGCACTTCGCGCGTCCCTGGGACGTGTTCGACGCCATTTCGAACTACGCGACGAAGTATGTCGTGCTGCTGCTGCCTTACCGTGAGTTCGACCGTCATTCCGAGCACGAAGTGACGTTCGATGCGCCGAACATTCCGCTCGCGCCGAAGGCCGGCTGGACGCTCGTGTACGAGTCGGTCGCGGATACGCGTCTGCACGAGCCGAGCTTCTGGCCGGGCTTCCAGATCCTGCTGATCTATGCGCGCAACGAGGAGGTCGCCGCGCTGCAGATGACGATGTCCGATGCGCGCATCAACGGCTCGGGCAGCGCGGACCATACCCTTGCCGAACTGCGCGCGGAACAGCAGCGCATGCGCGAGGTCGAGGCGCAGTCCGCCGCCGACAAGGCCCGCGCGGAGGAAGCGGTGGCGCAGCTGGACGCCGTGAAAGCCGAGGCGCGCGATGCACAGCTTGGCGTGGCGCATGCGGCGACGCATCTGGCCACGCTCACGCAGCGCTGCGACGTGCTGCGCGAGCGGCTTCAGACGGCTACCGAAGAACACGGGGCCCAGATCGGCGCGTTCGAGCGCATGCATCGCGACAACCTGAAGGAGCTGGATGCCGCCGCTCAGCGCGCGGCCACGGTCGCGAACGAGCTGACCGACTACATTCACTATCTGCGGCAACGCGAGCACACGCTGCAGAGCGAACTGAACCTGATCCACAAGAGCCGTAGCTGGCGCTGGACTTCATTGGCGCGTCAGGTGCAGGAGTGGCTGCGCCGCCGCATGAGCGACGTCAATTACGCCTACACGCACGGCGGCGTGCTGGACACGGCGCAGCGCATGTTCGCCTATGTGCCGAAGCATCTGCGGCGGCGTGCCGGTGCGGA
The DNA here is from genome assembly GCF_031451075.1 of Caballeronia sp. LZ043. Lineage (NCBI taxonomy): Bacteria > Pseudomonadati > Pseudomonadota > Betaproteobacteria > Burkholderiales > Burkholderiaceae > Caballeronia > Caballeronia sp. LZ043. The sequence continues at coordinate 702,530 of NZ_JARUXT010000003.1, forward strand.
CGCGGCGCCTGCGCCGGTTGCATCGGCCGCGCCCGTGGAAACCGCTGCGCCGGTGGTCGCGGAAGCCGTCACGCCGGTCACCGTGATTCCGCCGAAGCTGCCGAGACAACGTCCCGACGCCCAGGCCGATGTCTTCGTCTTCAGCATCATCGACTGGCACTTCCGGATTCAGCGCCCGCAGCATCTGTCGCGCGAACTCGCGCAGGCGGGCCATCGGGTGTTCTTCTTCACGAACTATTTCGAGGATGCGGACGAGCCGGGTTTCTCGGTCGAACGGCTGGACGAAGCGTTGCCGCTCTTCCAGATCAAGCTGAAGGTCAAGGGCGCGCCGCAGATCTACTTCTCGCCGCCCGACGAAGACGCGCTCAACCAGATGCGCACGGGCATGCGGCTGTTCACGGAGTGGACCGGCACCGATCATTCGTGGTCGATCATCCAGCATGCCTTCTGGTATCCGCTCGCGACGAGCCTGCAATCCGACGACCTGCTGTACGACTGCATGGATCACCATGAAGGCTTCGGCAATGTCTCGCCGGAACTGATCGAGGTCGAGAACCGGCTGATGCACAACGCGGACCTGCTGATCGCCACCTCGTCGTTCCTGGAGAAGGAAGCGCGCGAACGCAATCCGCGCGTGGCGGTGATCCGCAATGCCTGCCAGTACAGCGACTTCTGCAACGCGCCCGCCGAACGCTTCGTCGATCCCCAAGGCCGGCGGATCATCGGCTACTACGGTGCGATCGCCGACTGGTTTGACGCGGATCTGGTCGCGCAAGTCGCCGAGTCCTTCCCGGATGCACTCGTCCTGCTGGTCGGCGCGGACACGGCTGGCGTGCGCGAGCGTCTCGCGGGCTACGACAACGTGCAGATGACGGGCGAGGTGCGTTATACCGAGCTGCCGTACTACCTGTACGCCTTCGATGTCTGCATGATGCCGTTCCAGGTGATCCCGCTCACGCTGGCGACCAACCCCGTCAAGATCTACGAATACCTGGCGGCAGGGCGGCCGGTGGTGTCGGTGGATCTGCCGGAAATGGCGCAGTTCGGCGAACTGGTGCGCACGGCGACTACCTACGACGGTTTCGTCGATCAGCTGCGCGCCGCGCTGGCGGCGTTGCCTGATTCGAAGGCGGTCGTCGCGCGCCGCAAGGCCTTCTCCGCGGGACAGACCTGGGCGCATCGCGTCAACGACATCCGCCGCGCCGTGGAAACCCTGCCGCGGCCCACGGTGAGCGCCATCGTGCTGACTTACAACAACATCCATCTGACGATGGACTGTCTCGAGAGTCTGGTGCGCAACACGGCCGGCGTGGATCTGGAGATCGTCGCGGTCGACAACGCCTCCAGCGACGGCTCGCGCGCCTACCTGACCGCGTGGGCCGCGGCGCACTCGAACGTCAAGCTGATCCTGAACGACAAGAACCTCGGCTTCGCGGGCGGCAACAACGTCGGGCTGGCCGCGGCGACGGGCGACTACCTCACGATCCTGAACAACGACACGGTCGTCACACGCGGCTGGGCACGGCGGCTCGTCAATCATCTGCGCCACCATCCGGAGATCGGGATCATCGGGCCGGTGACCAACAATATCGGCAACGAGGCGCGCCTGACGACGCACTATCGCGGCATCGACGAGATGCACATCGAAGCCCGTTCGCTCACGGAGCCTTACCGGGGCGAGTGGTTCGAACTGAGCGTGGCCGCGTTCTTCTGCGTGATGATGCCGCGCAGCACGTATGAGCGTTGCGGGCCGATCAGCGAGGACTACGGCATCGGCTTTTATGAAGACGACGACTATTGCCGGCTGGTGGAATCGGCGGGGCTGCGTGTGGCCTGCGCGGAAGACGTGTTCGTGCATCACTATCTCTCCGCGTCCTTCAACAAGCTCGGCGAGGAGCGAAAGCTCGCCTTGCTCGCGACGAACCGCGCGGTCTATGAGGCGAAGTGGGGCACGTGGATGCCGCACAAGTCGCGCGAGCGGTCCAGGGTCGAGGGGGCGGCGGTCTGATCGCGCATAGCGCGGGTTCGAGGCGGCTCGGCTGCTTGTGCAACCTGCCGGAGGCCGGCACCGCGCGCGCCGGCCTGGCGCTTGATTCATGTCTTTCGCGGGCGTTCAGCCATTCCTTTTTCGGGAACGGCGCACGCCCGCGCACATCCGGCGCGCGCTGACGCGCCAGTCATCAGAACGGAGTTTCAAACATGCAGGTCTGGTCCCGCACGGCCTCGGGAGAAGGGCGCGTCAACTTGCCCTTGATGATCGCCGTCGCGTTCGTTGCTTTCTTCATGACGGCGTTCTATGTGTCATACGCACACGCCGCCTGGTTCTTCCAGGACGACTTTGGCTTCCTCGAGCGTTATGCAGCAGTGGTCAAGCTCCCGGAGATGTGGCGCTTCACCAACTTCGGCCGCTTCATCACGCGCAACGTCTACTGGCACTACGGCCAGCAGCTCTTCGCACTGGACGCGCTGTATTTCTATCTCTTCAATCTCTTCTGCATCGGCGTGACCAGCGTGCTGGCCGGGCTGATCGTCACGCGCGGTCATGACCGGTTCGCGGGCGTCGTCGCGGGCCTGTTCTACTACGCATTGCCCGCGACCGCCGCTTCCTACGTGTGGCTGTCGAACTCGCAGCATCTGATCGGCCATCTGTTCGTGATGCTGTTCGTCTACCTGTTCATCAGCCATACGCCGTCCGCCGATGGCCGCACGCGCTTCGGCACCGTCCTCGCGCTGCTGGTCGTCCTGATACTTGGCTACATGTCGAACATCTTCATGTGCATGGCGGTCAGCCTGCCCGTCTGGATGCTCGCCACGGATGCGAAGCACCGGCGGGACTGGCGCAACTATGTGGTGCCGCTGGTGGGCATCGCATTGTTCGTCGTGTTCTTTCTGAAGCTGAAGGCGCAGCAGTCGGATGTGTATGCCACGTCGTACAAGCTTTCGGTTCTCTGGGAGAACGCCGCCTACTATTTCTACGGCAACGCGTCGCGCGTCGTGTGGGTGATCGTGGTGGTCGCGGGTGCGGCGAATTCATGGGCCAAAGGCAGGCTGCTCACGGCATGGCTGTTCCTGGCCTCGTTCGCGTTCTTCCTGCCTTTCGCGTTCCTGGTTCACCAGCACTACACGCAGTACGGCGAACTCGCGCAACTGTTCTTCCTGATGGCCGTCCTGTGCGCGCTGCACGAGCTGCTGCCGGCGCGGGGTGTAAATCTTGCACGCTGGATCGGGGTGGCGGCGCTGCTGTTCATCTTCGGCGCGGCGTTCCGCGAACCGATTGCCTATTTCAGCCGCGAGCCTTATGGCGCGACCGTGCGTGCGGACGTCGAAGCGCTGCGCAACTACGACCGCGCTCATCCGCAAGTCTCGGTGTATTGCTTCCGTCCGAGCCAGGCGACGGTCAATACATCGGGCGTAAAGACCTGGGATATTCCAGGCGAATGGTGGTTCTCGGGCTTCGGCACGGCCTATACCGTGTTCGTGAATCACAACAAGATCTTCAGGCTCGCGTCCGGGCCGGAAGCGCCCGCATGCGACGTTACGCTGGTGCTCGAGAACGGACACGTGCAGATTCCCGCGAACTGATGCTGCGCGGACCAGGACAAGCGTCCGTCGCACGGTGCGCGGTAACATATAATCCAGCGCGCCAGAACGGTGCTCCGCAAGGCGGAAAGCGCAAGGCGTGCATGGCATGGCAGTTCAAACAGAAGCTAGTGGAAGAAGAGAGGGCATCATGATTCTGGTCACGGGCGGCGCGGGGTTCATCGGCGCCAATTTCGTTGTCGACTGGCTCGCGCAGACGGATGAGCCCGTGCTGAACGTCGACAAGCTGACGTACGCCGGCAATCTCAAGACGCTCGAATCCCTCTGGAACGACACCCGTCACGTGTTCGCGCGCGCGGATATCTGCGATCGCGCGGCCATCGACGAGCTGCTGGCCCGGCACACGCCGCGCGCCATCCTGCATTTCGCGGCGGAGAGTCACGTGGATCGCTCGATTCACGGGCCCGCCGATTTCGTGCAGACCAATGTGGTCGGCACTTTTACCTTGCTCGAAGCCACACGCGTGTACTGGAGCAAGCTGCCCGAAGCCGACAAGCAGGCCTTCCGTTTCCTGCACGTCTCGACCGACGAAGTCTTCGGTTCGCTCTCGGCCACGGACCCGCAGTTCTCCGAGACCACGCCGTATGCGCCGAACAGTCCGTACTCGGCCACGAAGGCGGGGTCGGACCATCTGGTGCGCGCGTATCATCACACCTACGGCCTGCCGGTGCTCACGACCAACTGCTCGAACAACTACGGTCCGTTCCAGTTCCCCGAGAAGCTGATTCCGTTGATGATCGCCAATGCGCTCGGCGGCAAGCCGTTGCCGGTGTATGGCGACGGCCAGAACGTGCGCGATTGGCTGTACGTGGGCGACCACTGCGCGGCGATCCGTGAAGTGCTTGCGCGCGGCGTGCCGGGCGAAACGTATAACGTCGGCGGCTGGAACGAGAAGAAGAATCTCGATGTCGTGCATACGCTGTGCGACCTGCTCGATCAGGCGCGGCCCAAGTCGGGCGGTTCGTATCGCGACCAGATCACCTATGTGAAGGATCGCCCGGGCCATGACCGGCGCTATGCCATCGACGCGCGCAAGCTCGAACGCGAACTCGGCTGGAAGCCTGCGGAGACCTTCGAGACCGGCCTCGCGAAGACGGTGCAGTGGTATCTGGACAACCAGGCATGGTCCGACGAAGTCGCTTCCGGCGAGTACCGGAAATGGGTGGAAACCAACTACGCGCAGCGCGCGTGAGGGAACTGACGATGGCGCGCAAAGGCATCATTCTCGCGGGCGGATCGGGCACCCGGCTCTATCCGATCACGCACGTCGTCTCGAAGCAGCTGCTGCCCGTGTACGACAAGCCGATGATCTACTACCCGCTGTCGACGCTGATGATCGCGGGCATCCGGGACGTGCTGATCATCTCCACGCCACAGGACACGTCGCGTTTCGAGACGATGCTCGGCGACGGCAGCCAGTGGGGCATGAACATCCAGTACGCGGTGCAGCCTTCGCCCGACGGGCTGGCGCAGGCGTTCCTGATCGGCCGCGAGTTCATCGGCAACGATCCCTGCGCGCTGATCCTCGGCGACAACATCTTCTACGGGCACGATCTCGCCAAGCTGCTGGAAAGCGCGAATGCGCGCACGGAAGGCGCCACGGTGTTCGCCTATCACGTGCATGATCCCGAACGTTACGGCGTGGTGGAATTCGACCGCGAGTTCCGCGCGCTGTCGATCGAAGAAAAGCCCGAAAAGCCGCGCTCCAACTATGCGGTGACGGGCCTGTACTTCTACGACAACAGCGTGTGCAACATCGCGGCGGACATCAAGCCTTCGGCGCGCGGCGAACTCGAAATCACCGACGTCAACTCGTGCTACTTGAACGACGGCAAGCTCACCGTGCAGATCATGGGGCGCGGCCATGCCTGGCTCGACACCGGCACGCATGATTCGCTGATCGAAGCCGCCACGTTCATCGCCACGTTGCAGAAGCGGCAGGCGCTGGTGGTGGCATGTCCGGAAGAGATTGCCTTCCGCCGCCGCTGGATCGACGAGGAAGCCTTGCTCGCACTCGCCCGGCCGCTCGCGAAGAACGCGTACGGACAATATCTGCTCAACCTACCGAAGGACCAAGTCGCATGGCCATCAGCGTAACCGCCACGGCATTGCCCGAAGTCAAGATCATCGAGCCGAAGGTCTTCGGTGACGCACGCGGCTTCTTCTACGAAAGCTTCAACGCCCGCGAATTTGGCGAGCTCGTGGCGCCCGGCGTCGAGTTCGTGCAGGACAATCACTCGCGCTCGGCTCGCGGCGTGCTGCGCGGCCTGCATTATCAGATCGAGCATGCGCAGGGCAAGCTCGTGCGCGTGGTGGAAGGCGAAGTGTTCGATGTCGCCGTCGATATCCGCAAGCATTCGCCGAACTTCGGCAAATGGGTGGGCGTGGCGCTCTCGGAAGCGAACCATCGGCAATTGTGGGTGCCGCCGGGGTTTGCGCATGGTTTCGTGGTGCTGTCGGAGTCGGCCCAGTTTCTCTACAAGACCACCGACTACTGGTATCCGGAACACGAGCGCAGCCTCGTCTGGAACGACGAGACCATCGGCATCGAATGGCCCATCGACTTCGAGCCGATGCTCGCCGCGAAAGACCGCGACGGCAAGCGCCTCGCCGAAGCGGATTGCTACGCATGAGCGCGCCCGCCTTGCCCGCCATCCTGCTGACCGGCGTGAACGGTCAGGTCGGGTTTGAACTCGCGCGGACCTTGCAGGGTTTGGGACGCGTGGTGGCGCTGGATCGCCAGGCGCTCGACCTGCGCGATCTCGAGCGCGTGCGCAGCGTGCTGCGCGAGCTGCGGCCGGCGGTCGTCGTGAATCCCGCGGCCTATACGGCGGTGGATCGCGCGGAAGACGAGCGCGACGAAGCCCACCATCTCAATGCGGCCTTGCCCGCGACGCTCGCCGAGGAATGCGCCCGCACGAATGCCTGGCTCGTGCATTACTCGACGGACTACGTTTTCGACGGCGCGAAGGACACGCCCTATGTGGAATCCGACGCTGTCGCTCCGCTCAACGTCTATGGCGAAACCAAGCTCGCCGGGGAACAGGCGATTGCGGCAAGCGGCTGCCGGTATCTGATCCTGCGCACGAGCTGGGTCTATGGCGCACGCGGCGCGAACTTCATGCGCACCATCCTGCGGCTGGCGGAGCAGCGCCCGGAACTGACGATCGTCGCGGACCAGTTCGGCGCGCCGACCTGGAGCCGGACCATCGCCGAACTCAGCGCCGGCATGCTGAGCCAGATTGGCTACGCGGAACGCACCCGGCCCGGCTCGGCCGATGCGCTCAGCGGCCTCTATCACCTCACCAACGGCGGGCGCACGTCCTGGTGCGAGTTCGCCGGCGAGATCCTGCGCGTGTGGGGCAAGACGGAGCAGACGCGCGTGACGCCGATTCCGGCCAGCGCCTATCCGGTGAAAGCACGCCGTCCGGTCAACTCTTGTTTGTCCAACGCGAAGCTCGCGGCGGCCTTCGGCCTCGCCGCGCCCGACTGGCGGCACGCGCTCGAACTGTGCGCGCAGCAGACCTGATTCACGCCTGCATCGTCATCCAGTAACATGGCCGCACGGCGCACAGGGCGGCCGGTTCAGGCGCGGGCATGACCTCGTCGCGCGCCGCATCAGGAGCGAGATCAGGGTGGGAAGAAAAGGAGCGACTCAGGCGACCTCGATGAAAGACGTCGCGCGTCTCGCCGGCGTATCGACAATGACCGTCTCGCGCGCCATGCGCTCGCCGGGCAGCGTCTCGCCACACGTGCTGGAGAGCGTGCGCGCGGCCATCGAGGCGAGCGGCTATGTGCCGAACCGCATCGCGGGCAGCCTGTCGTCGAATCGCTCCACCGTGGTCGCGCTCGTCGTGCCGAGCCTGCGCAATGCGCTCTATGCCGAGACCATCAAGGGCATCTCCGAAGTGCTCACGCGCAACGGGCTGCATCTGATGATCTCGGACAGCGGACTCGATCTCGACGAAGAAGAGAAGCTCGTCGCCGAATACGTCGCGATGCGTGTCTGCGGCGTGATCCTGCACAACACGAAGCACACGCCGCGCACCGTCACCATGCTGCGCAACAACGGCATCCCCTGCGTGGAGACCGGCAATCTCAGCGGCGACCCCATCGACATGGTGGTCAGCTACTCGAATCATGCCGCGGGCAAGGCCATGGCGCGGCATCTGCTCGAACTGGGCTATCGGCGTTTTGCGTTCGCGAGTCTCGCGGTGGCGGGCAGCGACCGGCTGCGTCAGCGACGCAACGGCTTTCTCGCGGAACTCAAGCGTGCGGGCGCCGGCATTGCGCCGGGGCTCGTGCTGGAAGTGGAGCCGGGACTCGAAAGCGGTTCACGCGCGCTGGCGCGTATCGTTGAACAGGAGCCTTCGGTGCAGGCCGTGTTCTTCGCCGGCGACGTGCTCGCCGCCGGCGCCGTGTTCGAATGTCAGCGGCGCGGCATCGCGGTGCCGGGACGCATCGCGGTGGCCGCATCCGATGACAACGAGCTGATGCAGAACATCGTGCCGCCCATCACCACGGTTGCATTTCCGCGCTATGAGATCGGCGTGCGCAGCGCGAGCATGATCGTCGCGCGGACCAAGGGGGTGACGCTGCCGGTGTCGAGCGTCGATGTCGGCTTCGAAGTGATCCAGCGCGGCAGTACCTGAGCGCGGTTGCTTTAACCGAGGCCGCTTTCGTCCATCGCTTTCAAGGCAGCGATCAACGCAAAGCGCGACTGCTCGACCGCCTCGTTCGGATTGCTGCAACGCGTGTTGTAGTAGAGATCGCGGCCAAGACTCACGATGTCGCGATTCCATTGCGCCGTGCAGCCCGCCAGTTCCACGGCATGCTCCAGCACGCTGTCCGCCGGCACGATCTCGTTGACGAGATGGAACTGCTGCGCCTCCGCCGCGCTCAGCAGCCGCGCGCGATACACCATGTCCCACAGCACCTTCTTCGGCAGACTGTCCTTCACGATGGCCAGCGCGAGAAACGGAAACAGTCCGTGCGCGATTTCCGGCAGACCGAAGGTCGCGCCTTCGTGCGTGACCGCGAGATCGCACGCGGTGAGCAGGCTGAAGCCGCCCGCATGCGTGGGGCCGTTGTTCGCGCAGACCAGCGGCTTGCCGACGCGCGTCATCGCCCGTTCCATGTCGCTGAACGCGCGCGCGAAGCCGAGCCGGCCTTCGCTCGTGCCGCCCGCGCTCATGTAGTCGCCGCCGGTGCAGAAGACTTCGCCGTGGCCTGTGAGCACGACGCCGCTCACCGACTTGTCGATGCGCGCCGCCTCGAACGCGCGCACGGCCTGCTCGGCCATGGCTTGCGTGACGCGATTGTTCTTGTCCGGCCTGCACATCGTGAGGATGCGGACGCTGCCGCGGTTTTCGATTTCGATCGTGCCTTGCTGCGCTGCATTCATGGCGGGTTTCCGTTTGAGTGGTCGATGAGAAGAGTCAGCCGCGCGCCTCGCGAAGCGCCTGCGCGGCGTCCTGCGTGTTCATATCCCGGCGATAGTGCCGGCTGACGACCGCAAGAATCAGCCACGCGATCACGCCATACGCGCCGATGGCCTGCAATCCGCCCGCCGTGCTGCCGGTCGCATCCTTGATGACGCCCACCACGTAGGGCGCGGCGAAGCCCGACAGGTTGCCGAGCGAGTTGATCGCCGCGAAGCCGATGGCCGCGACCGCCGGCCCGAGCAAGCCGGGCAGCAGCGCCCAGAAGACCGGCAATGCCGAGAACACGCCGAACGAAGCGAGGCACAGCAAGGCCAGCTTCAGCGCGGGCACGGCGACGAGCGTCGAGCCGACGAGCCCGATAATGCCGAGCGCCATCGGCAGCAAGACATGGAAGCGGCGTTCGCCATGACGGTCCGAGCGCCGGCTCCACCACATCATGCCGAATGCGCCGACGGCAAACGGAATCGCGGCGACGATGCCTACCTGCATCAGACTCAGATGGAACTCGCGCACGATCTGCGGCAGGAAGAAGCTCAGCCCGAAGTTGATGCCGACAATGCCGAAGTAAGCGGCCGCCAGCATCAGCACGAGCGGCCGTTTCACGATGTTGAGGAAGCCGTGCTCGTTGAACGCGACGCTGCGCGTGCGTTCCGCATTGAGCGTGGCATCGAGCCAGGCGCGTTCGTCGTCGGCGAGCCATTCGGCTTGCGCGGGGGAATCGCGCAGCACCTTCAGCACGACGGCCGCGAGCACGAGTGAAGGCAGTGCTTCGGCGATGAACATCAGTTGCCAGCCCTTCAGGCCGAAGACGCCGTCATGGCTCAGCAGCCATCCGGACAAAGGTGCGCCGAACACGCTGGCGAACGGCATCGCGGCCATGAACACGCCCACCACGCGGCCGCGATGACGCTCCGGCACCCAGTAGGTCAGGAACAGGATGACGCCCGGGAAGAAGCCCGCTTCGGCGGCACCGAGCAGCACGCGCACGATGTAGTAGCTCCATGGCCCGGTAATGAACGCCGTGGCCCCTGACAGGATGCCCCACGTGAGCATGATGCGCGCGATCCAGCGGCGCGCGCCCACGCGTTCGAGCGCGAGATTCGACGGTACCTCGAAGAAGAAGTAGCCGATGAAGAACAGTCCTGCACCCAGGCCAAACACGGTGGAGGAAAACTTGAGATCCGCACTCATGGTCAGCGCGGCGAAACCGACGTTGACGCGATCGAGGAATGAGATCACGAAACAGATGATGAGCAAGGGCACGAAGCGGCGCGTGACCCGGCGCATGGTTCGCGATTCGATGTCGGACATGGGTGTGTCTCCTGGAGCGGCCGGGTGGTTTTGGTCCTGTCTGTGCATGCATTATCTTGAGCGAGCAGGGCTTGCGAGGAATAGGGGAATACCCTTCGCGCTGGTCTCAGGCATCCCGATTTAAGCCTTGAAACTATTGATAATTAACGATAAAACAAAATTCGTGCTGATGTGATATCGATATCAAATAATCACCTTGAAGCCTTGCTTCCTGCGATGAGTTATCGATATCATGAAACCTCGTCATTCACGCAAGCAGGGGAGAAGACCTTGAACCGTTCCGCCCAATTCCGCGAGTTGCTCAAATCCCCGCCGTTCGTGTGCCTGGGCGCACACGACGCCGTCACCGCCATGCTGGCCGAACAGGCCGGCGCGAAGGCCATCTATGTGAGCGGCTTCGCGGCGTCCGCCATCGTCGCCGGGCAGCCCGACGTGGGCCAGCTCACGCAGACGGAAATGTTCGATCACATCCGCCGCATCTGCCGCGTGACCAAGGTGCCGGTCTTCGCCGATGCCGACACCGGTTACGGCGGCGTGCTCGACTGCCAGCGCACCATCAAGCTGTGGGAAGAAGCAGGTGCGTCGGTGCTGCATCTGGAAGATCAGGCGGTGCCGAAGAAGTGCGGTCACTTCGCGGGCAAGCAGCTGGTGCCGAAGGAAGAGATGCAGCAGAAGCTCGCCGCGATGCTGGCCGCGCGCACGGATCCGAATTTCTTCATCGTCGCGCGCACCGATGCGATCGCGGTGACGGGTCTGAACGACGCCATCGAGCGGCTCGAATCGTATGCCGCGATCGGTGCGGACGGCCTGTATGCCGATGCGCCTGAAAGCATCGACCAGATGCGCGAACTGATCCGCCGCCTTAAGCCGCTCGGCAAGCCGATCCTGTTCAACATGGCGCGTTCGGGCAAGAGCCCGTACCTGTCGTTGAAGGAAGTGCACGAGATCGGTTTCGACTACGCGCTGTGCCCGATCGAACCCATGTTCGCGATGCACAAGGCCGTCAAGGAAATGATGGAGATCTTCATGCGCGAAGGATCCACCAATGCGGTGGCGGATCGCCTGACCTCGTTCGAGGATTTCAACAAGTTTGTCGGCCTCGACAAGGCCGTCGCGGAAGAGGCGCGCTACGCGAACATCGGCCGCTGAGCTTGCGGCGATGCCGGGCGCAGCCATGTCCTGCCAAGCCTGGAGGAGACATGCACATCAAGGACCGCATCAGGCATTTTGCCGCGCAGGGCGGGACCTGGAACGCCTCGCTCGATGCGCTCGCGGACGCCGCGCCCGAGTTCATCGACGCGTGGCTCGACTTCGCGGGCAAGCCGCTGCGGCACGGGCCGCTTGCGCCGAAGACCAAGGCGCTGATCGGTCTCGCGCTCAATGCGGCGATGACGCATCTGCACGAGGACGGCATCCGCGAACATTTGCGCCGGGCGCTGGACCATGGCGCGACGCGCGAGGAACTGGTGGAGGTGCTGCAACTGGTCAGCGTGATGGCCGTGCATGCGTGCACGCTCGGCGTGCCGATCCTCGCCGAATGCCTGGCGCTCGATCCGCATCAGGCCGACGAACTGCAACGCAGCGACGCACGCCGCGACGCGTTGCGTGCGGAGTTCGAGGCCAAGCGCGGCTACTGGAATCCGCTGTGGGAAACGCTGCTTGCGCTCGATCCGGAGTACTTCAAGGCTTTCATCGATTTTTCGGCGGCGCCGTGGTTGTCGGGCGCGCTGGAGCCGAAGGTCAAGGAGTTCGTGTATATCGCGGTGGCGGTATCGGCGACGCATCAGTTCGCGCCGGGTACGCGCATCCACATGAAGAACGCACTGGGGTATGGCGCAAGCGCGGCTGAACTGCTGGAAGTGATGCAGCTGGCCAGCGCGATGGGCATTCAGAGCTTCACGGTGGCGTGGCCCTTGCTCGACGAAGCCATCGCGGAGCATGCGGCGGCGGGGGACGCGCTCAGACCTGATCGAGGCGAAAGTCCCTGAGCGTGGCGAGCTGCTTCTGCACGCCGCGCGCGCGGTGTTCGCGAAACAGGCGTTGCGCGGTATCGGCATCGGCGCGGGCGAGCGCTGCGACGATCTCGCGATGTTCGCCCGCCGATGCGTGCGGTTTCGGCCCGAGCTTCAGCGTGATGAAACGCACGCGATGAATCTGGTCCCAGTACTTGCGCACGATCTGCTCGAGCCGCGCGTTGCCGCACAGCTTGAGGAGATGAAGGTGGAAGGCTTCGTCGGCGGCGGCCCAGGCTTCGAGGTCGTCCTTCGCGAGCGCGCGGTCCATGGCGACGCACGCGCGTTCGAGCGCTTGCAGATCCTTCGCGGCGGGCTTGCTCACGGCGACGAGTTCCGCGGCGGTCGCTTCGAGGCTGGTGAGGATCTGATAGATCTCGCGCATGTCCGCGACCGACACCGGCAACACGCGCATGCCGCGACGCGGCACGAGTTCGACGAGGCCTTCGTCACGCAGACGCACCATCGCCTCGCGAACCGGCGTGCGGCTCACGCCGAAGGCTTCGGCGAGCTCCTGTTCGGTGGCGTAGGCGCCGGGGCGCAGCGCGTTGTCGAGAATGCGCGCGCGGATCTGCGTGAAGACGGTATCGGAAGAGGTGGTGCGTGAAGAAGGGACGGCGGTCTCGTTCGCTGGAGTCTTCGGCATGGAGGTCGCTCGATGATGATGCGCGCTGTCGCGGGCGTGCCAGGCTGAACGCATTATAGCCAGCGTGTTCACGCTGCATGACGATGTTCAAGGAGACCTGCATGGATGAACTCGAAGTCCGCACCATGCGCCGGGTGCTGCGGCGTTATGTGCCGCTGTTGATCGTGTGCTTCGTCGTGTCGTTTCTCGACCGCGTGAACATCGGCTTCGCCGCGCTGACGATGAATCGCGCGCTCGGCTTTTCGGCGACGACCTTCGGCATCGGCGCGGGCCTGTTCTTCATCGGCTATGTGATTTTCGAGGTGCCGTCGAACCTGATTCTCGAACGGGTCGGTGCGCGCCGCTGGATTGCGCGGATCATGCTGACCTGGGGCGTGCTGTCGGCCTGCATGGCCTTCGTGCAGGGACCGGCGAGCTTCTTCACGCTGCGCGTGCTGCTCGGCATCGCCGAGGCGGGCTTCTTTCCCGGCATCATGCTGTACTTCACGTACTGGATTCCGGGCGCGTGGCGCGCGCGGGTCGTGAGCGTCTTCATGGCCGCGATGCCGTTCGCCAATGTGTTCGGCTCGCTGTTGTCGGGCTGGCTGCTCGGACTCGACGGCGTGTTCGGCCTGCACGGCTGGCAACTGATGTTCATCGCGGAGGGCTTGCCCGCCGTGCTGCTCGCGTTCGCCGTGCTCGCCGTGTTGCGCGATACGCCCGCGCAGGCGCAGTGGCTCGCGCCGGACGAACGCGCGTGGCTCGCGAACACCATCGCCGCCGAACGCGCCCGCGTGCCCGCCGCGCGACACGGCGGCTGGAGCGCGGTGCGCAACCCGGTGATCGTGGCGCTGGCGCTGGCCTACTTCGGCATCAATCTGTCGATCTTCGGACTGAGCTTCTTCCTGCCGCAGATCGTCCGCGAGTTTCATCTGAGCCTGAGCATGGTCGGCGTGGTTGCGGCCATCCCGTTCTTCATCGCCGGCTTCGGCATGATGTGGTGGGGCAGACGTTCCGACCGTCACGACGAACGCCGCTTCCACGTGCTGCTGCCGATGGCGCTCGCCGTCATCGGACTGGGCGGCTCGACGCTTGCAGCCGCTCCGGTTCTCAAGCTTGGCTTTCTCTGTCTTGCTGCGTTCGGCACCTTCTCGGCGGTGGCGATCTTCTGGTCCACCTTGCCGTTGCTGCTCGGACCTGCGGTCGCGGCCATCGGCTTCGGCGCGATCAACTCGTTCGGCAATCTCGCGGGCTTCACCGCGCCCTATGCGATCGGCGTCGTGAAGGACGCCACCGGTCATTTCGACGCGGGCATCCAGTTGATCGCGCTATACGGCTGCTTTGCGCTTGCGGCGCTGGCGTGGGCCATGCGCGGCCGGCACGGCCGGACCGGAAACGATGCGAACGAACTCGCCGCCACCGAGCGTCCCTGATCCACGAACCTCAATGACATCGATGAACATCGTCTTTCTCGACCGCGCCACCCTCGCTCCCCAGACCCGCCTGCGCCGGCCGGATTTTGCGCACACATGGCGCGAGTATCCGGCGACGGCCGCGCACGAAGTGGCCGAACGCATTCGCGATGCGGACATCGTCATCACGAACAAGGCGCCGATCAGCGCGGCCGCGCTCGAACACGCGCCGTGCGTGAAGCTGGTGGCGGTGGCTGCGACCGGCACGAACGTCATCGACCTTGAAGCGTGCAAGGCGCGCGGCATCGCCGTCTCGAACATTCGCGACTATGCGCGGCATACGGTGCCCGAACATACCTTCGCGCTGATCTTCGCGTTGCGGCGCAGTCTGGTTGCGTATCGCGAGTCGGTGCGCGCGGGCCGCTGGGAAGCGAGCGGCCAGTTCTGTTTCTTCGATCATCCGATCCGCGACCTCGCCGGCTCGACGCTCGGCGTCATCGGCGACGGCGCGCTCGGTCGCGCGGTGGCCGCGCTGGGGCAAGCGCTCGGAATGCGCGTGCTGATGTCGGCGCACAAGGGCCGCGAAGGCATGGGTTCGCTGTACACGCCGTTCGACACGGTGCTGCGCACGAGCGATGTCATCACGCTGCACTGCCCGCTCACGCCCGCGACGCGCAACCTGATCGACACGCCGGAGTTCGCCGCGATGGAGCGCCGCCCGCTGCTCATCAACACGGCGCGCGGCGGGCTCGTCAACGAGCATGCGCTGGGGCCGGCGCTGCGGGACGGGCGGATTGCCGGCGCGGGCTTTGACGTCGCGACGTCCGAGCCGCTCGCCGCCGATCACCCGTTCCGCGCCTTGCTCGACCTGCCGAACTTCATCCTGACGCCGCACGTTGCGTGGGCCAGCGAGGAGGCCGTGCAGGCGCTGGCGGACCAGTTGACCGGCAACCTCGAAGCGTTCGCGCGCGGTGCGCCGCGCAACCTCGTCATCGTCTGACCATCGTCTGACAAACATCGTTTCCGGAGACCGACATGCAGGCTGACACCCGTATCGGCGCACGCCTCGACAGCGTGCCGCTGTCCCGCTATCACTGGAAGTTGCTCGCGTTGATTGCAGCGGGCATGTATTTCGATTCGTTCGATATCTACATTGCCGGCACCGTGCTCGCCGCGATGATCAAGAGCGGCGAGTCCACGCTGCAACTCAACGCGACCTTCGTCTCGGTGACCTTCATCGGCATGATGGCGGGCGCGTGGCTGTCCGGCGTGATGGGCGACCGCTACGGACGACGCTTCTGCTATCAGTTCAATCTGCTGATCTACGGTCTTGCTTCCATTGCGGCGGCGCTCGCGCCCTCGATGACCTGGCTGATCTTCTTCCGGCTCGTGATGGGTATCGGGATGGGCGCGGAGATCGTGGTTGGCTACGGCACGCTGAGCGAGTTCATTCCGCCTGCGTGGCGCGGCCGCTTCGGCACCATCGTCAATCTCATCATCAACTCGTCGCTGTTTCTCTCGACGCTGCTCGGCTGGATGATCGTGCCGCATTACGGCTGGCGCTGGATGTTCGCGATTGCCGGCGTGGGCGCGCTGGTCGCGTGGTTCCTGCGCAAGCGGATGCCGGAATCGCCGCGCTGGCTGGCGTCGAAAGGGCGTGAGCGCGAGGCGCTGGCGGTGGTCGAGTCGATCGAGGCTGCTTGCGGGGTGACGTCTTCTGTGTCGCCTTCTGTGTCGTCTCCGGTTGCGCGTGAGAGCGTGCCTGAGGCGAGCAGCCGTCTCCGCGACCTGTTCGCGCCCGGCATGCGTGCGCGCACCATCAGCGCGATCACCGTACTCGTGGTGCAGTTCGTCGCGCAGTTCGCGTTTGTCAGCTGGATCCCGACTTTTCTCGTCAAGGAAGGCCACACGATTTCCAGTTCGCTCGGCCTGACGGCCATCATGTTCGCGGGCGGACCGGTTGGATCGCTCATTGCCTTTCTGCTGACGGAGCGCATCGGGCGCAAGTGGGGCATCGTCGCGTTCTCGCTGATCTGCGCGGCGCTCGGCGTCGGCTATCCGTTCGCGCAATCCGAATTCGTGATCGCCGTGCTGGGGTTTGCGATTACTGCGTGTCTATATGTGTTGTCGTCGTTCACGATCGCCAGCTATGTGCCGGAGCTGTTTCCCACTGCTTTGCGGCTGCGTGGCACGGGGCTCGCGAATACCATCGGGCGCGCGGTCAGCATCGCGTTGCCTTATGCCGTGGCGGCGGCGTATGCGGGCACGGGCATCGCGGGCGTGCTGACGCTGATCGTCGGGACGCTGCTGGCGCAGGCGTTGATCGTCGGGATGTTCGGGCCGGAGACGAAGAACCGGTCGCTCGAGGCGATCTCGGTGGGGACGGAGGAAGGGGCGCGGGAGCGTGGGGAGGGGGTGGGCGCGTTTGAGCGGGGGAGGTGAGGGGCTGGGAGTTTTCAGACTTTAATCATTCCGTTGCAGGGCTGGATGCAGCAGGCTCGATAGCTTCGAACAACGAGGCTTCGAGCGCATGATGCGGACAGGGCACCTTATCCTTCTGGTTGACCGTTGCCGGATCAATCTCAAGCTGAGCATGGCGGAAATCCATGTTCAGCAGCCAATCGGCAGGGAAGAAGCCTGATGGGCATGCTGGCGGTCACGCACCTGACGCCCGTCGTCGGCGTGGACGTGCATCTGATTCAGACGCCCGCGGGCGTCGTCTTGCCGCTGCCGCATCCGCATGTGGGCTTCGTGCTCGATCCGATGGAATACCTGTCGACGCTGCCGGAAGGCGTCGGCAGCATGGTGTCGATGGGGATGATGGCGATGAGTGCGGGAGCCATCGTCAAGCTGGGGATGCGCAGTGTGAGCGCGGCGGCGGTCGCGGCGGGCGCGATGGCCGCTGCGGTGACTGCCGGCGGTGGCGGTGGTCCGATCTGGATCAACGGCCTGATGCGCTCGACCGCCGGCACGCAGACCATGCATCTGCCTGGGCTGCATTTTCCGATCGGCGGTGTCTTTACTGGCTCTGATGCGCCCAAGCCCGCGGGTAACGGCGAGGCCTTCCTCGGCAGCATGACCGTGCAGGCCAACGGTGATCCTATGGCCTATGCGGTGCTGCCCGCGCTGACCTGCTGGTTCACGGGCATGCTTTCGCTGTCACACAACAGTGAGCACACCCGGCGTGGAAGCATGTCGCTGCCCACCTCGATCATGCTGCCGATTCCGGCATCCCGTCCGGTGCTGGTGGGCGGTCCGCCCGTGCCCAGCATCGCGGCGCTCGCGGGCATGGCGATGCGTGCAGCCTTCTCCCATGGCCTGTCCAAACCGTCGCGTGCCTGCCACGTGTCCAGGGCGATTCAGGATCGCGTGGGCAACGGACGATGGGGCAACTTCGTCAGTCTGGTCGCCAGATGGGTCTTTGGCGAACCGGTCAACGGCATCACGGGTGAGGTCGTGGTGCAGCAGCACGATTTCACCGTGCCGGGACGGCTGCCGCTCGTGTGGAACCGTCGTTACGCAAGTCACGACACCCGTCTGGGCGCAGTGGGCTGCGGCTGGCAGTCGCCTGCTGATATCCGCATCGAACTCTTCGAGCACGATGGCGGAATCGGCAGCATCGTCTGCTTCCCTGACAAATGGGTGTGCTTCGATCAGATGCCAGCGGATGAAGGCTGGGGTGCGCGGATCATCGAAGGCGTCGGAGGGTATGCGCTCTATCTCGACGGCACGCGTTTGATCGTGCGAAGTCGGGAAGGCATCGAACACCGCTTCGCGATGCCCGAGCAATGGCGCGAACAGGCGCTTGCCGCCAATCCGCAGCAACCGCTCCAGTCGTGGCTTACGCAATTCAACGATCTGAACGGCAATGCGTGGCGTATCGAGTTACCCAGTGAAGGCGCACTGCGCTTCATCGAATGGTCGGGCGATGCCGCGACGGGCCGCATCGTGCACTGCGCTGCGGGCGATGTGCCCGGCTGCATCGGCAGGGTGACATTGCACGACGCGCAAGGCCAACGCTGGCCGCTGGTGCGCTATGAGCAGAATGCGCGCAGCGATCTGATCGCGGTCCACGATGCGCTCGATCATCCCTACAGCTTCGGCTATGCCGGCGAGCACGTCATGGTGCGGCATACGGATCGCAATGGTCTGTCGTTTTACTACTCGCATCAAATGCATGACGACGGTCTGTGGCGCGTCGATCACGCATGGGGCGATGGCGGTCTTCATGACTATCGCTTCGACTATGACCTGACCTATCGCGAAACGCGCATCACCGATTCGCTGGGCGGACTCATGCGCCTGCAATGCGATCAACGCGGGTTGCCGGTCATGCTGATCGATCAGTTGGGTGGCATGTCCAGTTATCGCTATGACGGGCTGGGACGCACGGTTGCAGCAGTGGACCCTGCAGGAAACAGGACCACGTGGGAATACGATCTGTGCGGCAATCTGCTGACGCACACGTTGCCGAATCGCAGCGCGACGCGCACCCAATACGACGATGAACAGCGCCCGGTTCAGATCACCGATCCCGAAGGCGGCCAGTGGAAACAGGCATGGGACACGCGCGGTAATCTCGTTGCGCAGACTACGCCTTCGGGCCTTGTCACCGCATTCGCTTATGACCCACGCGGTCAATTGGTTCGGGTGCGCAACGCCGCCCAACAGGTCACGACCCTCGACTATGACCCGTTGGGTTATCTGGTCGGATTGACCGATCCGCTCGGACGCACCACGCGTCTGAAGCACGATGCACGCGGCAAGCTGATCGAGCGGCAAGCGCCGGGCGAGGAAACCGCCACCTATAAATGGGACGCCAAGGGGCGACTTACGGCCTTCATGCTGCCGGGGTATCGCCTGGTGTACTGCAAATACGACGCAGAAGACAACCTCACGCAGTACACCGATGAAGCGGGCCACATCACGCGTTTCAGCTTCTTTGGACAGGGCCAGTTGGTGAGCCGCATCGACGCCAATGGCAGCGTCACGCACTATCGCTACAACACGGAAGAACAACTGGTTGGCGTGATCAATGCGCGGGGCGAAACGTGGCATCTGAAGCGCGATGCGGTGGGACGGCTGATCGAGGAAATCGGCTATGACAAGCGCTCGCGCCGCTACGCCTACGATCCGGCGGGGCATCTGACGCAGAGTATCGATCCGTTGGGGCAGGTGCTTACGGTGTCGTGCGATCCGTTGGGGCGCATCGTACGGCGTGCGGTTGCAGGCAGCGATCAAAGCGAAGCATTCGCGTACGACAAACGCGGCCAGTTGATCCGCGCAAGCAATGCAAACGGCATAGTCAAGCGCGCCTATGACCCCGATGGGCAACTGCTGATGGAGTTGCAACAGCACGTCGACGCGACGGGAACGCTCGCGTATGCCTACGACGCGGCGGGGCGTCTGATCGAGCAGACGCGCAAGCTGCAAACAGCCGATTCCGTGTTCGAGCAGACGCTCACGTACACGTATGACGCGCTGGGTGCGCCGCAGTCCATCCAGATCGACGACAACGCACCGATCCGCTTCACGCGCGATATTGCGGGACGGCTGGCTCGTACACAGTTCACCGGAAGCCTCGAACACGTCTACGAATATGACCACGCAGGACGCCTGGCGCGTCATGCAACCCGCGGCGCAGGCTTGCACGACGATGAAACTAACTTTCGCTATGACATCAGCGGCAATCTGATTGAACGCCGCGACAGCCGCTCAGGCAGCGATCAATTCAGCTACGACCCGCTCGGGCGCATTGTGGCGCATACCGATCCGATTGGGCGGCTGAAGTATTTCGCCTACGACGCCCACGGAGACCGCTTCAAGGTCGTACGTGACGACGAACGCGGACGAGAACTGCAGCACAACGATGGCGCGCGCTGGCTACTGGACGCGGCGGGCCAGATGGTGATACGCCAAGGCGGCGGACAGGGTGTGCAGCACTTCGAGTGGGATGCGTTCGGGAGGTTGGTGGGCTTCGAGAACACGCACAACGAGCGCTGGGCGTATCGCTATGACGCGCTGGGACGGCGCATCGGCAAGCGGGCGACCGAGGCGTGGCATGGAAAACATAGCCAGCACGGTTCGCAAACCTGGTTCCTGTGGGACGGCGATGCGATGGCGGGTGAGGTACGGAGCGCTTCGAACAAACACGACACAGCACGCTTCTATGCCTACCACCTGGGCAGCTTCGAGCCCCTGGCGATGCAGACAAAGTCCGCCTCATCGAAGCATCTTTACTTCTACCAAAACGACCCGAACGGCGCGCCGGTATGCCTGCGCAACGCAGACGGCGAGATCATATGGGAGGTACACTACGGCGTCACGGGTAGGGTCGATCATGTCGGGACGCAGCGCATCGAGCAGCCGATCCGGTTGCAGGGCCAGTACTTCGACGAAGAGTCGGAGTTGCATTACAACCGGCACAGATACTTCGATTCCCAAACCGGCAGTTTCATATCGCAAGACCCGATTGGATTGCTTGGCGGGACGAATCCTTACCAGTTCGCGCCGAACCCGCTCGGGTGGATCGATCCGCTTGGGCTTGCATGTGGTGATGCAGTCGAGAGGCTTCCCGCATTACGTGGATGGTCTGTTGGGAGAATCCAGCAGATATTGCAGGACGCTGGATTTATCCGAACGAATCCGTTGAATCCTCGGAATCAGCGCTGGCGTCATTCGGATGGATCAGAGGTCCAAATACATGCCTATGGAAATGCGCAAAGTGGACCGCATAAATCTGGAAACAACGCCCATGCCCACAAATCTGTAGGAAAACACGGCGAGCCGGGAACGACTGAACTTGCAGACGATGGGCTGACTGTTGTAACGCAGTACTCAGCTGCGGCTCATATAGGACTTCGAAACCCACAGGATTTTCCTGCTGTTTCAGGACGAAATCATGGAGATTAGCCTTGTCTGCTGAATTGTTCTTATCCTTCCATGATGTGCACTGGTATGCAGAGCATAGGAAAGATATTGAACGTCAAATACAAATCCTTCCTACATTCCTCGATCAGAAGGATTCTGTCTACCGGATGCGTGGAACTGAGGAAAACGGCCAGCTGAAGTGGAACTATGATGTCCGCATATTTTTTAAGGAAGAAAATATCTTCCTGGAGGTTGGTGCTCACCCCCCAAGCATCGAGATTGATCTCAAATTTTTATTCGACTGGATGAGATCTGAAACAGCAATCTTCATCCTCGATGAGGACGGAGAGGAGTCCAAGTGGTAAAAGCAAATAGATCCCGACCAGTAAATTGTTACAGTAGTAACCTATTCTTGATCCATTAGTCGTCAGTCGACTGCGCTCAACATTGAATCCCACGCGCTGCGGTGACCTGACGCCGGCGTATTCGAACTGTGGTGCAGCAATCACCTCGCCAAGCTTGCATTAAGGCGGAAAAGTCCAAGCCGTCAGGAGGGGGCGGTGCCTCCCCCGCGATTTGCACATCAATCATTCACCGACAGCTGCTCGCACCCGCGCGACATCGACGCTGATCCGGCTTCATGCACCCCACTTGGCGCAGTTCCTGCCCTACCTCTCCTGGTGTTCTGTCGGGCATCGACCCCGCGACCCTGCCGAGCAAGGGAGCGGCGGGTTTTGCACGTCCGGACTAACCAACCCTACCGCCCACACGCGGTGCACACGCGCGCCAACATGGCGCGCAATGCGCCGCACCGGTGATGGATACAAATCAACCGCCCGCAAGCAAACCGAAAAAAGAACCGCCCAAGGACCAACCCCTTGAACAACCGCGCCTACGAAACCAGCCCGTCCCAATGCTCGCGCTGGAACCGCAAGCAAACACGCCTGCGCCCGGAAGCGCGGCGTGTGCTGCTTGCCTTGCCGGAACGCGTGCTGGGCGCCTCGCTGGTGTCGCTGTTCGAACTGAAGGGTTTTCCGTCGCAACTGGCGCTGGACGCCGCCACGGTCAAACACAGCATCGCCGAATGGCGTCCGCACGTGCTGTTGCTGGACACGCGCGTCGGCGGCAGCGCCAACTACGCGCTCGTGCGCGAACTCCGCACGGCCGCCGACGACGCAGACCGCCTGATCGTCGCGATGAGCGGCTTCCTCCCGGAGGAGCCCATCGCGCTGCTCAAGGAAGCGGGTTACGACGGCCACTGCCGCCGTCCGTGTCCGGTGTGGCAGATGACCGATCTGCTCGACGAATATTTCGCCTGCCACGCCGTGCGTTGATGGCTGGCCGCATCGCACGCGCATACCCCGACGGTCCGAACACGCCACTGAGCGCCAGCATCGCGACGAGGCTCGCGGACAGCATCATCCACGTCATCGAGAAGCCCCCGCTCAGATCGCGCACGACGCCCGCCACGACCGGCGCCAGCGCCGCGATCACGAAGCCCACGCCCTGCACGAAAGCGACGAGCCGCGCGGCGAGCGCGTGATCGTCGGCGTGATCGAGCGTCAGGACAAGGGACAGCGCGAACACGCCGCCCAGTCCGCCGCCCATCAGCGCAACCGCCGCAACGGGCGCGGCAAGCGGTGCGAGCAGCAGCAACGCGAAGCCGCCCAACTGCGCGATGAGCCCCAGCGCAAGCCACGGCCGACGATCCTTCGCATGCCCGAACCAGTGTCCGAAGCGCGCGGCGGCCATCGGCAGGAGCAGTGCCGATGACGCCTGGAAAACGGTCAGCAGCGCGAGCAGCGCGCCGCTTGCGCTCACGCTTTGGCCGAGTTGCTGGTAATACGCGGGCATCCATGCGACGAGACTGGTATATCCGCCGTTGACGAGCCCGAAGAAGACGCCGAGCGTCCACGCGCGGCGGTTGAGAAACAGCGACGGCGCGTCCGCGGCACGCTGCGTCGAAGAATGGCGCGGCAACGCATCGGCGCGCATCAGCGTCAGCCAGACGGCCAGCGCGACGAGCGCGGGAAGCGCCCAGACCGCGAGCCCGTCCTGCCACGACACGCGTGACGCCACGCCCGGCGTGATGCTTGCGCCGAGCCCGCCGCCCGCCATGATCGAGGCGGAATAGAGACCCATCGCAAACGGCAGGCGCGCAGCAAAACGCGTCTTCATGACGCCCGGCAATAGCGCCTGGATCACCGCGACGCCCGTACCCGCGACCGCCGCGCTGACGATCAGCGCCGTCGCGTTGCCCGCGAACCAGCGTCCCGCGCAAGCCGCCGCGATCGCAACCAGCCCGAGCGCCACGCCGCGCGCGTTGCCGACCGCCCGGGCGAGCGCGCTCGCGCCGAATGCGCACACGCCCATCGCCACGACCGGCAAGCCGGTGAGCAGCGACGCCCCGCGAAACGACAGTCCCGTCGCAGGCAGGATCACGCTCATCAGCGGGCTGATCGAGGTGAGCAGCGGCCGCAGGTTCAGTCCGATCACGACGATCACCACGAGCCACGCGAGGTCCGGCGTGCGCGGCTTCATTGCGCAATGCATGTCGATGTTTCCATGGGGCAGCCCTCGGTGAATCGTTCTTTTGGTTGACCATTTTATCAATTTTTGGTCAACCAAATATGCGCATGGGCTGATACAGCGGATTCGTGCGCCGGCGCAAGCACTCGTTACAATGCAGGACAATCCAGGCATCGAAGGCACATCGCAGGCACCATGGCCGCAAGTACTACCCAACCGGAAACAGATCCCGCCGCGAATCCGCCCGCGCCCGAGACACGCGTCCACGCGGCGATCACCTCCGCGCTGCTGCAGGGCAAGCTCGCGCCGGGCGCGCAACTGGTCGAGCGCGAATTGGCCGCCGCCTTTGGCTGCACGCGCGGCACGATCCGCAAGGTGCTGGCGCGCCTCGGCGCGGAAGGCAAGCTGACGTTGGAAGTGAACCGCGGCGCGTTCGTGCCGTCGCCGACGGTGGCCGATATCCGCGCGGCCTATCGCGCGCGGCAGGTGGTGGAGGCGGGCATCGTCGCATCGCTGTGCGGCGCGCTGGGCACCCAGGCGAAGCGCGCGCTGCGCGCTCACGTCAAGGCCGAGCAGCGGGCGGTGAAGGCGGGCAGCGTGGAAGAATGCGTGCGTCTTGCGGGGTGCTTCCACGTGCTGCTGGCGGAACTCGCGAACGCGCCCGAGGTGCAGGCGTTCCTGTCGAAGCTGGTCGCGAAGACCGAGCTGTACAAGGCGCTGTTCGATCCGTCGAAGGTGTCCAACTGCGCATCGGACGAACACGAGCAGCTCGTCGATGCCCTCGAAGCCGGCAATCTGGAAGCAGCGCTCGCGACGATGCGTCTGCATATCGACGAGCTCGAATCGCGCGTGCTTGCGCAGGCCGGGACCGCGCGCGGCAACGATCTGGCGACGCTCTTCGCGGGCGCCTGACACGGAGCGCATCGCGCTGCCAAGCAAAAAACGCAACGGGCCGCGGTCAAACGACCGCGGCCCGTTTAATTACAACGCTGCTAAAAGGCTTACTGCGAGAAGTCGAGCGCGTTGGTCAGGTCGCCCATCTTCGCTGCACCGTTCGCCGTCAACGCAGCGTCACGCGAGGTCAGGCCCGGCAGCGACGGCAGGTTGAAGCGCTTGGTGATGAAGCGCAGGATCGACGTCGTGTCGTATTGAGTGTGATCGACGAAGCTCTTCTTCGAATACGGCGACACGATCAGCGCCGGAATGCGCGTGCCTGGACCCCAGCGGTCGCCCTTCGGCGGCGCGACGTGATCCCAGAAGCCGCCGTTCTCGTCGTAGGTCACGACGACGACCATGTTCTTCCACTGCGGGCTCTTCTGCAGATGGCTGATCAGGTCGGCGATGTGCTGGTCGCCCGACGCCACGTCGGTATAACCGGCGTGCTCGTTCAGGTTGCCCTGCGGCTTGTAGAACGACACTTGCGGCAGCGTGCCCGCGTCGATCGCCTTGATGAACTCGGCACCGTTGGTGCCGCCGTCCAGCAAGTGCTGCGTGCGGTTGGTCGTGCCCGGCGCAAGGTCGGCGAAGTAGTTGAACGGCTGATGGTGGGTCTGGAAGTCAGGCACCACGTTGACCGCGCCATTGATGACCGAACGGTCCGCCAGCGCCGCGCCCCACGAACCGCCGTACCACGCCCAGCTCACGTTGGCCTTGTTCAGCAGATCGCCGATGTGCTGCTGCGTCTGCGGCGGCAGCGTCGTTGCTGCGGTCGGATCCGCGAGGTTTGCGTCGCCGCCTGCAGCCGGCTTGTTGCCGCTCGGCTGATACGGCGGCTGCATCGTGTTGACCGCGTAGAAGTCGGGCGTCAGGTTGCCCGAGTTCACGAACAGGCCCGACGTGTTGGCATCGAGCGCCGAGCCCGCGGCCTTCGCCAGTTTCAACGACACGCCGTCCGGATTCACCGACGAGATCGAGCCCTTCGCCACGCTCGTGTCCGCATTCGGGTAGACCGGCGTACAGGCGCAGATCAGCCACTGGTGGTTCAGGAACGAACCGCCGAACGCGCCCATGAAGAAGTTGTCCGCCAGCGTGTATTGCTGTGCGATCTTGTAGAGCGGCAGCTTCTCAGGCGGCGTGTCGTAGTGACCCATCACCAGCGCGCCCGAATCGCCCCAGGCAACGAACTTGTCGTTCTTGCCGCCGTCGATCTGCATCTGGTTCTCATAGAAGCGGTGATACAGATCCCGCGTCGTCACGTTGAGCGCCGTGTTGAAGCCCTTCGGATCATCGATCGCGAAGGGTGCGTTCGGCAGGTTCGTCGTCATCGCCGCGGTGATTGCCGGCGTCACGCCCGTCGCCGTCAGGCCGGTCCAGATCGTCGGCAGCGTCGCCAGCACGCTGCCGTCGCGGTCGAGCTGCTGCGAGTTCGCCGTCGTCACGTTCTGCAGGCCGTTCGCGCCCGGGAAGTGGCCGTACAGGTTGTCGAAGCTGCGGTTCTCCGCATAGATCACCACGACGTTCTTCACCGAGGAAATGTCGTCGTGATGGTCATCGCCGCCGCAAGCGTAGAGGCCGAATGCAACGGTGGCCGCCAGCGGCACCGCGCATACGAGTTTCTTGTTCATTGAGGAATCTCTCTTGTGTTGGGGACCGGCGCGTGACGCAAGCTTGGTCAGTTTTGAAAGCCTTTGCCCGCCGGCGTGCGCAGTGTGGCAAGTCGTTTTGACGCGAACATGTAATAAGGCTTTCGGTTGCGTAATCTGCAATGAATAAATTTCGGGTGGAGACGCAGGCGCAACAGGGGAGACAGCGCTGTCACATGAAAGACACACGTTGGACATACGCTTCGGCATCTTTCAAATTCGCTTTTCCAAGCCCATGTCTTCGATGCGTTTGCCTTTCGTTCTCTGTTCGCTCGCCCTTGCCGCATTGTCCGCGGCGCTCAGCGGCTGCGATTCCCATGCAGCCGACATCAACACGGGCACTAACGCGGCAGCCGCCAGTTCAGGCAAGGGCGCACAAGCGGGCGCCGTCGTCAAAGTCGCGGCGCAACCCCAGTCGCGCGCCGAAGTCTTCGCCCACGTCAAGCAGATGACCGCGCTCGGCGAGAAGCTGTTCTTCGATCCCTCGCTGTCCGGCTCGGGCAAGCTCGCCTGCGCGTCGTGTCACAGCCCGCAGCACGCGTTCGGTCCGCCCAATGCGCTCTCGGTGCAGCTGGGCGGCAGCGACATGCACCAGACGGGCATTCGCGCGGTGCCCTCGCTCAAGTATCTGCAGAGTGTGCCGGCCTTCACGCGGCACTTCCACGATTCGGACGACGAAGGCGACGAAAGCGTCGATGCCGGTCCCACCGGCGGCCTCACCTGGGACGGCCGCGTGGATCACGGCGCGGATCAGGCGCGCATTCCGCTGTTGTCGTCGTTCGAAATGGGCAGCACGCCGGCGAAGGTCGCGGCGGCGGTGAAGGCCTCGCCTTATGCAGACGCATTCCACCAGGCCTTCGGCGCCGATGTCTTCCAGAACGATGAGCGGGCCTTCGCCGCGGTGCTGGTCGCGCTGGAGACCTTCGAGCAGAGCCCCGAGCGCTTCTATCCGTACACGAGCAAGTACGACGCGTTCCTCGCCGGCCGCGCGAAGCTCAACGACGCCGAGATGCGCGGCCTGCAACTCTTCAACGACGAGAGCAAGGGCAACTGCGCGGCCTGTCACATCAGCACGCGCGCGAAGGACGGCTCGCCGCCGCAGTTCAGCGACTTCGGTCTGATCGCGCTCGGCGTACCGCGCAATCGCGCATTGCCGATCAACCGCAACCCGAAGTATCACGATCTCGGCGCGTGCGGCCCGGAACGCACCGATCTCAAAGGACAGGACGAGTACTGCGGCATCTTCCGCACGCCGTCGCTGCGCAACGTCGCGACGCGCAAGACCTTCTTCCACAACGGCATCTATCACAAGCTCGACGACGTGGTGCGCTTCTACGTCGAGCGCGATACGAATCCGGAAAAGTTCTATCCGGTGTCGAGGACAGGCGCGGTGCATAAGTTCGACGACCTGCCGAAGAAGTACTGGGACAACATCAACACCGAGCCGCCTTTCGACCGCAAGAAGGGCGACAAGCCGGCGCTCGACGAAGCCGAGATCAAGGATGTCGTGGCGTTCCTCGGCACGCTGACCGACGGCTACGATCCCGCGAAGGACAAGGACTCGCAGAAGGGGACGGGCATCGGCGAGATGAAGTCGGTGTCGAACTGAGCGGCGGGCCGGGCCTCGATCCAGCGCACCAGCGCACTATCCCGCCCCGTGCGGCGGCTGAACGCCGCGCATCATGCTATTCTCGTTGCGGCCCGCTCTCGCGGGCTGACGTTGGTGTATCGCCGTTGCCGCTGTGGTTGCACGTGCGCGTGGACGTGCAGGCGGCCATACTCATCCGCGACGAGGAGAACCCAATGCCGAATCCATCCCGAGCCACGGCTCGCGTGCCGCTCCTGACGAGCCTGACGCTGGCGGCCGCATGCATCATCGCAAGCGGCACGGCACAAGCCGCCAACCTCGGCTTCCTGAACAACACGCCGATCACCTACATGAAGCAGCGCGACCTGCAGGCGCTCAACAAAGCCGCGCAGAAGGCGCTGGAGACCAAGCAGGACGGCGAATCGCTCGACTGGGACAACAAGGGCGCCGGCAATACGGTGCCGATCAACGGCACGGTGACGCCGCAGAGCAGCTTCGAGTCCGACGGCATGAAGTGCCGCAAGATCGAACTGGTCGCGCACGCGAAAGGGCAGACCCAGACCTGGACGCCGACCGCCTGCAAGGCCAGCGACGGCAAGTGGAAGCTGAAGAAGCAGTGAAGGCGCGATGAACCGGGCAAGCAGAAGAACAAACCGAAGCGTAATCATCCGATGACCCACCGCACCGTGTCATGCGGCGTGGTCATGCTGAACGCGCAGGGCGACGTGCTGCTGTGCCACGCCACCGAAACCACGCACTGGGACGTGCCCAAGGGCGCGTCCGATCCCGGCGAGAGCCCGCGCGAGGCCGCGTTGCGCGAGCTCGTCGAGGAAACCGGCATCGTGCTGGCGCCGGAGCGGCTGAAGGATCTCGGGCGCTTTCTGTATCGCCGCGACAAGGACCTGCATCTGTTTGCCGTGCGCGTCGGCGACGACGAGGTGCAGCTCGAAAACTGCGTGTGCGAATCGTACTTTCCGCGCTACAGCGACGGCACGATGATCCCCGAAATGGATGCGTACCGCTGGGTCAGTCCGGCCGATGTCGACCGCTTCGCGAGCCGCAGCCTCGCGCGTCTGTTCCAGACCACGCTGTCGCTCGCGGACCTGCACGAGACGCTTTGATCAGTCGAGTATGCGGTCGTTGGGATGCTCGAAGAGCAGCTTCATTTCCGGCGACATCGGGAACTGGAGGTTCACGCCGTCCGGGGGAATCGGGCTCATGAACCAGGTGTCATAGAGCTTGGCCGCTTCGCCGGAGCGCTGCATGCCGGCGATCACGTCGTCGACGATCTTCTTGAACACCGGATCGCCCTTTCTCATCATGCAGCCATAGGCCTCGTTCGCCAGCGACGCGCCGGTCACGAGATACTCGCCGCGCGCATTGCCTTCCTGCGCGATCTTGCCGTACAGCAGCGGGTCGTCCATGACGAAGGCCACGGCGCGGTCGGAGCGCAGCGCGGCGAAGGCCTCGGCGTGATCGCGCGCGCTGATGATGCGCAGGTTCAGCTTCCGGTCGATGCTCATCTGCCGCAGCATGCGTTCATCGGACGTGCCGGCGGTGGTCGCGACCGTCTTGTTGGCGAGATCGGTGTAATCGCGGATGCCCGACTTCTTCTTCACCGCCATGCGGATGCCGTACTGGAAGAAGCTGTTCGAGAACGCCACCAGCGGTTCGCGGTCGGCGACATGCGCGGTGGAGCCGCATTCCAGGTCGACCTGGTTGTTCACCACGTACGAGATGCGGTTGGCCGAAGTAACCATCACGTTCTTCACCGCGAGGTTCGGCATGTCGAGCCGCTTCCTCAGTTCATCGACGATCCTGAGCGCGATCGCATACGAGTAGCCCACCGGCTGCTGCCTGACCGTGTACGAAAACGGCACCGACGACTCGCGCGTGCCCAGCACGATCGCGCCATTCTCGGCGATCTTGCGCAGCGTGGCGGAAGGCGGCAGCTGGTCCACGGCGGCGTTGGCGCGGGTCGTCTCCGCGGTGCTCGTGGCCTGCGCGCGGGCGCAGGCGAGCAGGATCAGGCAGGCGAGGGCGGCGCTTCGATGCGCCCGGAACCCGGGCGCGAAGGCATGCGGCAGCTTCATGATGTCCTCGTAAGAAGCGGCGTGCGACGACTGGAACCGGCTACAGCAGCGCCGCGTGGCCACGCGGCGCTTTATATACTTTTTCTCCAAGAGGCGAGCCCGTCAGGCCGGCTTGCCCCAGCTGTCGCGCAGGCTGACGATGCGGTTGAACACCGGCTTGCCCGGCTGCGAATCCACGCGGTCCGCGACGAAATAGCCATGCCGTTCGAACTGGAAGCGGTCTTCGGCGTTGGCATCGCGCGCGCTCGGTTCGAGGTACGCGTTCACCACACGCTTCGAGTCCGGATTGAGCGCGTCCAGGAACTCCGCGCCGCCCGCGCCGGGCTGCGGCTCCTTGAACAGGCGATCGTAGAGACGCACTTCGGCCGCGTACGCGGTCGCCGCGCTGACCCAGTGGATCGTGCCCTTGACCTTGTAGTTGTTCGCGCCTTCGGTGCCCGAGCGGCTGTCCGGGAAGTAGTTGCAGTGCACGGCGGTCACGTTGCCGTGCTCGTCCTTGTCCGCGCCCGTGCACTCCACCACGAAGCCGTATTTCAGGCGCACCTTGTTGCCCGGGAAGAGCCGGAAATAGCCCTTCGGCGGCGTTTCCTGGAAGTCCTCGCGCTCGATCCACAGCTCACGCGAGAACGGGAACGAGCGCACGCCGCGCTCCGGATGATGCGGATGCACCGGCGCGCTGCATGCTTCGCTCTGGCCTTCCGGATAGTTGTCGATGATGAGCTTGAGCGGGTCGAGCACGGCGATCGCGCGCGGGGCTTTCTCGTCGAGATCGTCGCGCAGCGCGCCTTCCAGCACGCTCATGTCGATCCACGAATCCACCTTGGTCACGCCGACGCGCTCCACCATCAGCCGGATGCTTTCCGGCGTGAAGCCGCGCCGCCGCACGCCGACGATGGTCGGCATGCGCGGATCGTCCCAGCCCTCGACGTGATTCTCCTGCACGAGTTGCAGCAGCTTGCGCTTGCTGGTGATCGCGTAGGTCAGGTTCAGGCGCGAGAACTCGATCTGTTGCGGCAGCGGGCGCTGGAACACGCCGTCGTCGGCGAGCTGCGCGAGGAACCAGTCGTACAGCGGACGGTGATCCTCGAACTCCAGCGTGCACAGCGAGTGCGTGATGTTCTCGATCGCATCCGAGACGCAGTGCGCGTAGTCGTACATCGGGTAGATGCACCAGGTGTCGCCGGTCCGGTAGTGATGCGCGAAACGGATGCGGTAGATCACCGGGTCGCGCATGTTGAAGTTCGGCGAGGCCATGTCGATCTTCGCGCGCAGCACGTGCTCGCCTTCCTTGAACTCGCCCGCCTTCATGCGGCGGAACAGGTCGAGGTTCTCGTCGGGCGTGCGGTCGCGGTACGGCGAATTGATGCCGGCCTCGGTGGCCGAGCCGCGCGTGGCGCGCATCTCTTCGGCGGTCTGGCTGTCGACATACGCCTGGCCCTTCTTGATGAGCATCTCGGCGTATTCGTACAGCTTGTCGTAGTAGTCGCTCGCGAAGTACTTGTGCTCGCGGCCGTCCTTGTTCCATTCGAAACCGAGCCATTCGACGGCGTCGATGATGGAATCCACGTACTCGACGCTTTCCTTCTCCGGATTCGTGTCGTCGAAGCGCAGATGGCACACGCCGCCGTATTGCGCGGCAAGGCCGAAGTTCACGCAGATGCTCTTCGCATGGCCGATATGCAGATAGCCGTTCGGCTCGGGCGGAAAGCGCGTCTCGACCCGCTGCGACCATTTGCCGGAGCGGTTGTCGTCTTCGATGATGTTGCGAATGAAATTGGAGGGGGCCGGGGCGTCGTTGCGATCGGTGTTCATGCGAAAAAGAGTGCCAGCGGATGCGCTCGCGCGCGTGAAACGGTTCGGGAAGCGTTCCCGCGAGACGGGCAGGGACGCGTACGAATGCCTTGAAGATGGGGTCGATTCTACCTTACGCAACCGCTGGCTTCCGGCGATGCGTGCGGGCTGCGTCGGGCCTGCGTGGTCGACGCCCGCTGCCTTGCGTGCCCGCGAGTTTCGTTACACCGATTACGGCATGCAGCGCGCTTCGTAACCGCCGTAACCGGACGTAAATCGCGTTGAAAGGTGCTCTTGCGGGCTTTTATGATCGGCTCGACTGCATGCAGCACGGCGCCCCGCGACGTACTGGGGCAGACAACGACAACACATCACAACGACAACACAAGGAAGATGATCATGAAACGGATCCTCGTCACGACTCTCAAGCTGGCTGCCGCAACAGCGCTCGTTTCGAGCCTCGCGGCTTGCGCCGTCTCGCGCCAGCAGGCCCACGCGGGCGTGGGCGCCGCAGCGGGCGGCGCGCTCGGCTATCTGGTCACGGGCGGGCCGATCGGCACGGTCGCGGGCGCGGCGGCGGGTGGCGTGATCGGCGCGGGCGTGCGCTGATTCACGGGCGCCGCTCCTGATCAGATCGTCTTCGACGCCCGCAACGCCGCGATCCGCGCCTCGTCATAGCCGAGCAGTTCGGCCAGCACGCCTTCCGTGTGCTCGCCGAGCAGCGGCGGATGCGAGCGCGCCTCGGGCGGCGTCGCGCTCATCTTGATCGGGCTCGCGACCAGCTTCACCGTGCCGCCGCTCGGATGCGGCAGATCGATCTGCATCCGGCGCGCCAGCACCTGCGGGTCCTCGAACACTTCGCCGAGATCGTTGATCGGCCCGCACGGCACGCCGGCTTCCTCCAACTGCGCGATCCACTCGTGCTTGCCCTGACGCTGCACCATGTCGGTGAGCAGGGGCACGAGCACTTCGCGATTGCGCACGCGCGACGGATTGGCCGCGAAGCGCGGGTCGTCGGCGAGATGGGCGCAGCCGCCCGCCTCGACGAACTTGCGGAACTGCCCGTCGTTGCCCACCGCGACGATGATCCAGCCGTCGCTGGTCTGGAACGTCTGGTACGGCACGATGTTCGGGTGCGCATTGCCCCAGCGCACCGGCGGCTTGCCGCTCGCGAGGAAGTTGGTGTTCATGTTGGCGAGCATCGCGACCTGCACGTCGAGCAGCGCCATGTCGATGTACTGCCCCTCGCCGGTGCGGTCGCGATGCGCGAGCGCCGTGAGCACGCCGACGGTCGCATACATGCCGGTCATCAGGTCGGCGATCGCCACGCCCGCCTTTTGCGGACCGCCGCCCGGCTGGCCGTCGCGCTCGCCGGTGATGCTCATGAAGCCGCCGATCCCCTGCACGATGAAGTCATAGCCCGCCCGCTGCGCGTAGGGCCCGGACTGGCCGAAGCCCGTGATGGAGCAATAGACCAGGTCCGGCTTGACGGCCTTCAGCGATTCATAGTCGAGCCCGTACTTCTTCAACTGGCCGGCCTTGTAGTTCTCCAGCACGACATCGCTTTGCGCGGCCAGTTCGCGCACGATGCGCTGGCCTTCGGGCGTCGCGATGTCGACGGTCACCGAACGCTTGTTGCGGTTCGCCGCGAGATAGTACGCGGCCTCGCGGGTGTCCTCGCCGGCGGGCGTCCGGAGATAGGGCGGGCCCCACTGGCGGGTGTCGTCGCCGGTTTCCGGCCGTTCGATCTTGATGACATCGGCGCCGAAATCGGCGAGGGTCTGCGCGCACCACGGTCCCGCCAGCACGCGGGTCAGGTCCAGCACGCGGATATGGCTCAAGGCTCCCATTCGTCTGCTCGCTTCCTCTTGTTCGTGGCTCAGGTGCCCTTAGTGGCTTCAGTAACAACAGCGGCGGGCGTCCTGCGGCGCCGGCCGGCGGTTTCGCGACTGTCGCACAGAACCGCGTCGCGCGCGATACCGAAGGCGCGATAAACGCGTCAAGGAAGCGGCGGCGCGGGCCTGCGCCGGCGCGCCGCCCGCCCGGCCGGACGCGGCGAATCCCGTATAATCGACAATCACCCTCGCCACGCCGGCCGGGCTTGCCGTCGATTCATGCGCAAGCCGCCCGCGGGCACCATCAAAGAACCGAAGACACGCCCCGTACGCTATGAAAGCCGCCGAAATACGCGAGAAATTCCTGAAGTTTTTCGAATCGAAGGGCCACACGATCGTGCGTTCGTCGAGCCTCGTGCCCGGCAACGACCCGACGCTGCTCTTCACCAATTCGGGCATGGTCCAGTTCAAGGACGTCTTTCTGGGCGCCGAGTCGCGGCCGTACTCGCGTGCCACTACCGCGCAGCGCAGCGTGCGCGCGGGCGGCAAGCACAACGACCTGGAGAACGTCGGCTACACGGC
The DNA here is from genome assembly GCF_031451075.1 of Caballeronia sp. LZ043. Lineage (NCBI taxonomy): Bacteria > Pseudomonadati > Pseudomonadota > Betaproteobacteria > Burkholderiales > Burkholderiaceae > Caballeronia > Caballeronia sp. LZ043. Next base: position 736,804 of record NZ_JARUXT010000003.1, read on the forward strand.
GCGGCACCATACGTTCTTCGAGATGCTGGGCAATTTCTCGTTCGGCGATTATTTCAAGCGCGACGCCATCCATTACTGCTGGGAGCTGCTGACCAAGGTCTACGCGCTGCCGGCGGAAAAGCTCACCGTCACGGTCTATCAGGAAGACGACGAAGCCTTCGACATCTGGGCGAAGGAAATCGGCGTGCCGGTCGAGCGCATCATCCGCATCGGCGACAACAAGGGCGCGCGCTACGCCTCCGACAACTTCTGGCAGATGGCCGACACCGGCCCGTGCGGCCCGTGCTCGGAAGTGTTCTACGACCACGGCCCGGAGATCTGGGGCGGCCCGCCGGGATCGCCGGAAGAAGACGGCGACCGCTTCATCGAGATCTGGAATCTCGTGTTCATGCAGTTCAACCGCGACGCGCAGGGCAACATGACGCCGCTGCCCAAGCAGTGCGTCGATACCGGCATGGGCCTCGAGCGCCTCGCCGCCGTGCTGCAGCACGTGCACAGCAACTACGAAATCGATCTCTTCCAGACCCTCATCAAGGCCGCGGCGCGTGAAACGGCCACGGCGGATCTGGAGAACAACTCGCTGAAGGTCATCGCGGACCACATCCGCGCGTGCTCGTTCCTGATCGTCGACGGCGTGATTCCCGGCAATGAAGGCCGCGGCTACGTGCTGCGCCGGATCGTGCGCCGCGCGATCCGCCATGGCTACAAGCTCGGCCGCAAGGGCGCGTTCTTCCACAAGCTGGTGGCGGACCTGGTCGCGGAAATGGGCGCGGCCTATCCGGAACTCGCGGACGCGCAGCAGCGCGTCACCGACGTCCTGCGCCAGGAGGAAGAGCGTTTCTTCGAGACCATCGAGAACGGCATGTCGATCCTCGAAGGCGAGCTCGCCGGACTGGACAAGAAGGGCGTGAAGCAGCTGGACGGCGAACTCGCGTTCAAGCTGCACGATACCTACGGCTTCCCGCTCGACCTGACGGCGGACGTGTGCCGCGAGCGCGGCGTGACGGTGGACGAACCCGCATTCGACGACGCCATGGCGCGCCAGCGCGACCAGGCGCGCGCGGCGGGCAAGTTCAAGCTGGCGGCGGGCCTCGAATACTCGGGCGCGAAATCCACGTTCCACGGCTACGAGAAGGAAATCTTCGACGACGCGAAGGTGCTCGCGCTGTATGTGGACGGCGTGACCGTGAACGAGGCGCAGCCTGGCCAGCAGGCGGTCGTGGTGCTGGATCACACGCCGTTCTATGCGGAGTCCGGCGGCCAGGTCGGCGACCAGGGCGTGCTGGCGAACGCCAGCGTGCGCTTTGCCGTTGTGGACACGCTGAAGGTGCAGGCGGATGTCGTCGGCCATCACGGCACGGTGGAGCAGGGCACGCTGAAGGTAGGCGACGTCGTGAAGGCGGAAATCGACGCCATCCGCCGCGCCCGCACCGCGCGCAACCACTCGGCCACCCACCTGATGCACAAGGCGTTGCGCGACGTGCTGGGCGGCCACGTGCAGCAGAAGGGCTCGCTCGTCGATGCCGACAAGACGCGCTTCGACTTCGCGCACAACGCGCCGATGACGGACGACGAAATCCGTCGCGTCGAGCAGATCGTCAACAACGAAATCATCGCGAACGCGCCGGGCGTGGTGCGCGTGATGGGCTATGAAGACGCGGTGAAGGGCGGCGCGATGGCGCTGTTCGGAGAAAAGTACGGCGACACGGTGCGCGTGCTCGACCTCGGCTTCTCGCGCGAACTCTGCGGCGGCACGCACGTGCAGCGTACCGGCGACATCGGCTTCTTCAAGATCGTGGTGGAAGGCGGCGTGGCGGCGGGCATTCGCCGCGTGGAAGCGATCACCGGCGACAACGCCGTGCGCTACGTGCAGGAACTCGACCAGCGCATCAACGCGGCGGCCAGCGTGCTGAAGGCGCAGCCGGCGGAACTGACGCAGCGCATCGCGCAGGTGCAGGAGCACGTGAAGACGCTGGAAAAGGAACTGGCCGCGCTGAAGTCGAAGCTGGCGGCGAGCCAGGGCGACGAACTGGTGTCGCAGGCGGTCGACGTGGCGGGCGTGCAGGTGCTCGCGGCGCAGCTCGAAGGCGCCGACGTGAAGACGCTGCGCGAAACCGTCGACAAGCTGAAGGACAAGCTCAAGCATGCGGCGATCGTGCTGGCTTCGGTGGACGGCGGCAAGGTCAGCCTGATCGCAGGCGTGACGCCGGATGCGTCGAGGAAGGTCAAGGCGGGCGAACTCGTCAACTTCGTCGCGCAGCAGGTTGGCGGCAAGGGCGGTGGCCGTCCCGACATGGCCCAGGCAGGCGGCACCGAGCCGGCCAAGCTGCCGGCCGCGCTCGCCGGCGTGACGGGATGGGTGCAGCAGCAGCTCTGAGCGTTTTCCGGCACTCGCAAGGAACGGCTCGATCCCTTCGGATCGGGCCGTTTTTTACTACAGCCTGTCAGGCACATCGTGTGCAATACCTCCAGGGTTCACAACAACCCAAGGGAGACACACGATGAATCGCACATTCGCATCGATCGTTCTGGCTTCGGCCATGCTGGCTGCCGCCGGTGCCGCTCAGGCAAAGGGCTGTATCGAAGGCGCGGCGGTGGGCGGCGTGGCGGGGCATGTCGCCGGCAAGCACGGCACGGCGGGCGCCGTGGGTGGTTGCGCCATTGGCCATCATGAGGCCAGCAAGAAGGAAAAGAAGGCGCAGGAAGCCAACGCGGCCAGCGCGCCGAACAGCAAGTAAGTCTCTTGCCGCAGGGCTTCGGGCGGCGCGTCTGACGCATTGGACGCGCCGCCGCGCCAAGCCGCTAGAATGGCCGGATCGCCGGGCGCCGTGTATTCGCGCGCCCGTTCATCACGATCACGGCCCTTCGCTTCCCATGACAGCGCCCACGGACACGATTCAGCATTTCGCCTCGGACAATTACGCGGGCATCTGCCCCAAAGCGCTCCAGGCGCTCATCCAGGCCAACAACAGCGGTCACGAACCCGCCTATGGCGACGATTCCTGGACCACGCAGGTCTGCGACCGCATCCGCGACCTGTTCCAGACCGACTGCGAAGTGTTCTTCGTCTTCAACGGCACGGCAGCGAATTCGCTGGCGCTGGCGTCGCTGTGCCAGTCGTATCACTCGGTGATCTGCCACGAACTTGCACATATCGAAACCGACGAATGCGGCGGCCCGGAGTTCTTCTCCGGCGGCTCGAAGCTGCTCACGGCGCAGGGCGCGAACGGCAAGCTCACGCCCGATGCGATCGAGGAGATCGTCACGCGCCGCGCCGACATCCACTATCCGAAGCCGAAGGTCGTCGCGCTGACGCAGGCGACGGAAGTCGGCACCGTCTACACCGTCGAGGAGATCCGCGCGATTGCGGCGATCGCCAAGCGACGGCACCTGAGGGTCCACATGGACGGCGCGCGCTTCGCGAATGCGGTGGCAAGCCTGAATGTGCATCCCTCGGAGATCACGTGGCGCGCGGGCGTCGACGTGCTGTGCTTCGGCGGCACGAAGAACGGCCTGCCGGTGGGGGAAGCGGTGGTGTTCTTCGACCGCGCGCTCGCTGCCGATTTCGCGTATCGCCTGAAGCAGGCGGGACAGCTCGCCTCGAAGATGCGCTTCATTTCCGCGCCGTGGCTCGGCCTGCTCGACGACGACGTCTGGCTGCGCAATGCGCGTCACGCCAACGCGATGGCGCAGCGGATGGCCGCGCGTCTCGCCGACCTTCCAAGCGTGAAGCTGATGTTCGAACCCAAAGCCAACGCGGTCTTCGCCGAATTGCCGGCGCAGGTTGCCACGGCGTTGCGCGCGAAGGGCTGGCGCTTCTATCAGTTCATCGGTTCGGGTGGATGCCGCCTGATGTGCGCGTGGGATACGCGCGAAGAGACGGTCGATCGTTTCACCGATGAGGTCCGCGCGCTGTGCCTGGGCGCTGCAAACTAGCCTCGAACCCCTTTGCCGCGCCGGATTGACACGTCCGGCGGGCCGCTCCTAACATGGCGCCACGCCGACCGTCCCGCGTCCCGACGCGCATGCCACGATGACCAAACCTGTCCGAACCACTCGCGCGGACTACGCGCATTTCCTGTCGATCAGCACGCGCTGGTCGGATAACGACGTGTATGGGCACATCAACAACGTCGTCTACTACAGCTATTTCGATACCGTCGTGAACGAGTATCTGCTGCGTCACGGCGTGCTCGACTACAGCGAGGGCGAGACCATCGGGCTCGTGGTGGAGACGCGCTGCAACTTCTTTGCGCCCGTGGTGTTTCCGGAGCCGATCGAGGCGGGCCTGCGCGTGGAGAAACTCGGCACGACGAGCGTGCGCTACGAAGTGGCCATCTTCGCGCAGGGTGCGGACGAAGCCGCCGCGCAAGGGCATTTCGTGCATGTGTACGTCGATCGCGTGACGCGCCGGCCCGTGGCGCTGCCCGCGCCGCTCGTCGCTGCGCTGAAGCCGCTGCTCGCTCGCTGAGGCCGCGCCTTGCTCCAGTGGTTCAGCGTGAATCTGCTCAACGGCGTGAGCACGGGCTTGCTGTTGTTCATGCTGTCCGCCGGGCTTACGCTGATTTTCTCGATGCTCGGCGTGCTCAACTTCGCGCATGCGAGCTTCTATATGCTCGGCGCCTATGTCGGGCAGACGCTCGCGGCTGCCGGCAATTTCTGGCTGGCGCTGATTGCGGCGCCGGTGCTCGTCGGACTGGCGGGTGCGCTGTTCGAGCGCCTGCTGTTGCGCCGCGTGCATGCGCGCGGCGCGCTCGCCGAACTGCTGCTGACCTTTGGTGCTGCGCTGCTGATCGGCGAGGGCGTCAAGCTCGTCTGGGGGCTCGGGCCGTTGCCCGCAGCCATTCCCGACGTGCTGGACGGTCCGCTGTTCACGCTGTATGGCGCGTCGTTCGCGCGCTATCGCGTGTTCATGATGGCGGTCGCCATCGTCATGCTGGGGGCGCTGTGGCTCGTGCTGCGCACGTCGCGCGTGGGTCTCGTCGTGCGCGCGGCACTGACGCATTCCGCCGCCGTCGAAACGCTCGGCCACGACGTGCCGCGCGTCTTCACCCTCGTATTCGCCGCCGGCACCGCGCTCGCCGCGCTGGGCGGCGTGATCGGCGCGCCGCTGGCCGTCATCGAACCCGGCATGGCCGATGCCATGGGCCCGATCGTGTTCGTCGTCGTGGTCATCGGCGGGCTTGGTTCCTTGTATGGCGCGCTGGTCGCGTCGCTGCTGATCGGCTGTGCGCAGACCTTCGCGGTGAGCGCGAGCGCATCGGCGGGCAGTATCGCGGCCGTGTTCGGCGTGACCTTGCCGCCTGCGTGGGGTGCGCTGACGGTGACGCAACTCGCGCCGGTGCTGCCGTACCTGCTGCTCGTCGCGATGCTGGCCGCGCGGCCAAGCGGACTCTTCGGCGAGCGCACCCGGGATGCGTAAGTCCATCACGCCCGCGATGTTGGCCTTCATCGCGTTGCTCGCGGCGCTCGCATTGCCGCCGATGTTCTTCCCTCAGTCATGGCTGCTCGCATATCTCGCGCAGACCGCGACGCTGATCGTCTTCGCGCTGTCCTATAACCTGCTGCTCGGAGAAACCGGCTTGCTGTCCTTCGGGCACGCGGTGTATGCCGGGCTCGGCGCGTTCGCCGCGGCGCATGTGTTCAATCGCGCGGGTGTGTCGCTCACGCTGTTGCCATTGGTGGGCGGCTTCGTCGCGATGGGCGTCGCGGCGGTCGTCGGCCTCATCTCGACGCAACGTGCCGGCACGCCGTTCGCGATGATCACGCTCGGCATCGGCGAACTGGTCGCGGCCTGCGTCTGGCTCGTGCCGGGATGGTTCGGCGGGGAGGGCGGCGTGACCATCGACCGGGCGAGCGGCCAGCCGCTGTTCGGCTGGACCTTCGGGCCGCCGCGCGAGGCGTATGCGCTGATCGCGGGATGGTGCGCGGTGTGCGTGCTCGCGGTGTACGCCTTCTCGCGCACGCCGCTGTGCCGCCTCGCCAACGCCGTGCGCGACAACCCCGTGCGCGCCGCCGCAATCGGCTTCGCGCCGGCGCGCGTGCGCTTCACGATGCTGGTCGTGTCGGCGTTTTTTGCGGGCGTCGCGGGCGTGATGGGGCTGATCAACGTCGAACTCGTGTCGGCGGAAAGTGTCGGTCTTGCGCGCTCGACCAGTGTGCTCGTCGCTACCGTGATCGGCGGAACAGGGACGTTCTTCGGGCCGATCGTGGGCGCGGTGCTGCTGACTCTCATGAGCGTCGCCGTGGCGAACCTGACCGCCGCATGGCCGATGTACCTCGGACTCTTCTTCGTATGGGTCGTCGTCGCGGCGCCGCAAGGTGTCGCCGGACTGTTGCGGCGCGACCCGCGCACGTTGTGTCTCGGCGGCCTCAGCGCGCTGGCGTGGGGCGTTGCGACGGTCGCGGTCGTCGAGACGCTCTATGCGCGCCAGACCGGCGCACTCACGTTGCCCGCCGGTGCGTGGCTCGTGGCGTTGCCCTGCGCGGCGCTCGGATTCTGGCTGGCGCGCCGCGTGCGCCTCGCGCCAGGAACACCATGAACCCCGCGCTCGAGCTGCACGATGTCAGCAAGCGCTTCGGGGCGACGCACGTGCTGCGCGGGGTCGATCTGCACGTCGCGCAAGGCGAGCGGCATGCGTTGATCGGCCCGAACGGAGCGGGCAAGTCGACGCTCTTCGATCTCATCTCGGGCCGCGTGCGTCCGGATGGCGGACGCATCGTGGCGCAGGGCGTGGACATCACGGGCCGCTCGCCGCCGCGCGTGGCGCGCCGCCTCGCACGCAGTTTTCAGACGACCAGCGTGTTCGGCGGCCTGTCGGTGCTCGACAACCTGCGCTGCGCGGCGTTGGGCGCGGCGGGGTCACGCCTGATCGACCGCTGGTGGCCGTCGCGGCAGGTCGAGGACCGCGCCCGCGCGATGCTCGATGCAATCGGCCTCGCCAACCGCGCCGATGAGCCCGCCGCGCGCCTCGCCTACGCGGAGCAGCGCGCGCTCGATCTCGGCATCGCGCTCGCCACCGATGCGCCGCTCATCCTGCTCGACGAGCCTACCGCCGGCATGAATCGCGCGGAAGCCGCGCGGGCGCTTGCGTTGATCCGGGCGATCACGGAAGGCCGCACGCTGCTCGTCATCGAGCACGACATGGACGCGGTGTTCGGACTCGCGGACCGCATCTCGGTGCTCGTGCGCGGGCGCGTGATCGCGACCGGCACGCCTGCCGAAATACGCGTCCATGCGGATGTGCAGGCGGCCTATCTCGGCGGAGTGATTCCATGAGCGCCGCGTTGCGCATCGAGAACCTGCGCGCGTGGTATGGCGCGGCGCAGGTGCTGCATGGCGTGAATCTGTGCATCGCGGCGGGCGAGGTGGTCGCGCTCGTCGGCCGCAACGGCTCGGGGCGCTCGACGCTGGCGAAGGCCATCATGGGTCTCGTGCAGTGCGCGGGCGAGATGCGTTATGGGGAGGTGTCGCTGGTCGGCATGCGGCCGCATCGGATTGCGCGGCTGGGCATCGGCTACGTGGCGGAGACCCGCGACGTGTTTCCCGCGCTGACGGTGCACGAGAACCTGCTGCTCGGTGAGAGACGCGGCACGCGCTTCACGCAGAACGATGCGTACCGCCTGTTTCCCGTGCTGAGCGAACGCGCGAAGGTCAAGGCCGGTGCGCTGTCAGGAGGCGAACAGCAGATGCTCGCGCTCGCCCGCACGCTGGCGGGCGATCCGTCACTCGTGGTGATCGACGAACCCGGGGAAGGGCTCGCGCCGCAGGTGCTTGCGCAGGTGGCGGAGTGCCTGAAGCTGCTGCGCGCTCGCGGGGTGGGGATGCTGCTGATCGAAGAGCGCTTGAGCATCGCGCGGACGCTCGATGCGCGCGTCGCGGTGATGGGACATGGGGCGGTGCAATTCGAAGGGCCGATGGAAACGCTCATGCAGCGCACTGAGATCGTTCAGCAGTGGCTCTCGATCAGCGGCCCTGTTGTCTAGATGCGAAGACTCACATCACAGTTACGAGGACGCCGACGTGGTGGCCATGGGCAACCAAAATATCGACGAGCGACTCGAAACGCGTCTGCGTATGCAAGCAGCCCGGCACGGCCGTTCGATGGAAGACGAGGCGCGTGACATATTGCGTGCGGCGCTTTTTACTGGCCCCGGCATCGGCAGGAATCTGGTTGATTCGATCCGCGGCCGCATCGAGCCCCTCGGTGGCATTGAACTCAAACTGCCCAAACGTGAGCCCATTCGCGGGCCGTTGGGTCTTGATGAATGATCGTTTGTGATCGCCGCCGTCGTGCGTTCTCGCGGGACTATGCTTGCCACGCGCAACGTCAACGACTTTCTCGCTTGCGGCATCGAGATCATCAACCCCGGAAGACATGAACCGCAGGGATGCCACGGCATGCGGCATCACCTGCGCCGCTTCCTAGGCCTTGCTATCCCGCTCCACGATCCACTCATGCTTCGGATCGTTCTTGAAGTGCCAGGTCCGCTTGTCGCCGGCCATGACGTTCAGGTAGTAATTGTCATAGCCATACGGTACGACGACCGGATGATACCCACGCGGCACCATCACCACATCATGATTCTCGACGGCCATCGTCTCGTCGAGATCGCGCTCGTCGGTATAAACGCGCTGGAACGCAAACCCTTGCGGCGGATCCAGCCGATGGTAATACGTCTCCTCCAGCGCGCTCTCGTCCGGCACGGCGTCCCGGTCATGCTTGTGCGGCGGATAGCTCGACGCATGTCCGCCCGGCGTGCGCACCTCGACCACCAGCAGCGACTCCGCCGGCTCGGTCTGCGGAAGGATGTCGCACACATGGCGCGTATTGGCGCCCTTGCCGCGCGTCGAGCGCTTCATCTGCGCCGGCTCGATCAGCCGCGGCGGATATTCGCCCCTGGCCGGCGCGCTCGCCACGCCGATCTCCGCATCGCGCTCCGCCCGCACGATGGCCGCCAGCTTGGGCGGCACGTACACGGCATGCGGCGCCGCGTCCTCGAACACGCTGTCGCGCGTGCCGATGGACTGCCAGTGCTCGTCGCCCGCCTCGATACTCACCGTGCCCGTCAGCACCACGATGCAGCTCTCGCGGTCTGCGTCGTACACATGCAGCACGTCGCCCGCGCTCACGCGATACGCCGCGAAGCCCACATGCTTCCATCCCGCCGAAGCGGGCGTCACGCGCGCGATCGTCTGGCCGTCGCGCGAAGCCTTCACCAGCAAGCTCATGCCGCCTCCTTGCAGATTCCGTCGACAAGCGAGCGCAACGTGCGATAGCCCCGTTCCGCATAGGCGTAACTCGGCGCGATCACCGGATCCTGTTCCGCCTCGACCACCAGCCAGCCCGCGTAATCATGCGCCGCCAGACACGCGATGATGCCCGGATAGTCCACCGTGCCATCGCCGGGCACGGTGAACGCGCCGTTGATGACCGCATCCAGAAAACTCCAGTTGCGGTTGCGCGCGAGCTTCACGATCTCCGGACGCACGTCCTTGCAATGCACATGGCACACGCGCCCGATGTGCTTCTTCAGTTCCGTCAGCGCATCGCCGCCTGCGAAGGTGATGTGGCCGGCATCGAACAGCAGGCCCACCGCATCGCTCGTGAGCGCCATCAGGCGGTCGACGTCGGCGGGCGTTTCCACATATGCGCCCATGTGATGATGATAGGCAACACGCACGCCGCGCGAGAGCGTGTATGCGGCGAAGCGGTCGAGCCGCTCGGCGTATTCGTTCCAGCGGGCATCGGAGAAGAAACGCGGGCGTTGATACAGCGGCCGTGGCGCGCCCTGGATCGAGTCGGCGACCTCGCCGTACACCACCACCGTCGCGCCGTTCTGCGCCAGCAGATCGAGATGCGGACCCACCGCTTCGATCTCTTCCTCGACGCCGCGCGCCGCGAGCCGCCCCGAATACCAGCCGGACACGAGCGCGAGATCGTACTGGGCGAGCAGCGTCTTCAAGGCTTGCGGTTCGCGCGGAAACTTGTTGCCGAGCTCGAAGCCCGCATAGCCGATCTGCTGGCCTTCCGCGAGCGCGACAGACAGAGGCGTCTCCCCGCCGAGCGAAGGCAGGTCGTCGTTCATCCACGACAGCGGATTGACGCCGATACGTACGTTCAAGGACATGTCGGATCCTCACCGTTTTTGGGTACATCGCCGGCGCGCGCATTGAGCGCGCGCTCGTAGGCTTCCCGGGCCACGACCACCGCCGCGCGTTCCGATACTTCCGGCACCGCGACTTCCCACCACCAGCCGCCTTCTTCGGTCGGCCGCGCGGGATCGGTGTCGATGGAGATCAGATAGCTGCGGTCCGCGGCGCGTGCGCGCTGCATCGCGGCCTGTAGTTCATCGATGTTCGCGACATGTTCCGACAGCGCGCCGAGCGACCGTGCATGCATCGCGAAGTCGATCGTGGGCGCACCGAGCGCGCCTTGCCTGCAGTCGTCGATGAGATTGTTGAACGGCGCGCCGCCGCATGCCTGTTGCAGCCGGTTGATGCAGCCGAAGCCGCGGTTGTCGAGCAGCACGACGATCAGCTTGGCCCCGAGCATCACGGACGTCGCGAGCTCGCTGTTCATCATCAGATAGCTGCCGTCGCCGACGATCACGATCACCTCGCGCTCCGGTCGCGCCAGCTTCACGCCGAGGCCGCCGGCGATCTCGTAGCCCATGCACGAATAGCCGTATTCGACGTGATAGCCGCCCGGCGCACCCGTGCGCCACAGTTTCTGCAAGTCGGCAGGCAGCGTGCCGGCCGCGCACACGACGATATCGCCCGTGGGCGAGGCCTCGTCCGAGCGCTGCACCGCGCCGATCACATCGGCCTCGCGCGGCAACTGGCCGGCGTCGGGCGGCGTGTTCGTCACGTGGGCGACGGTCGCGCGCCAGTCCTCGGCGAGACGATGCGCACGCGTGGTCCATTGCGGCGCCGCGCGCCAGTCGCCGAGCGCCGCCGACAAGGCTTCCAGCGCGAGCCGCGCGTCCGCCTGCACGGCGACGGCGTCCTGCTTCAGCGCATCGAACGGATTGGCGTTGATGGCGACCAGCCGCGCCTGCTTGAAGAGCGTGTTCGAACCCGTCGTGAAATCCTGCAGCCGCGTGCCGACCGCCAGCACGCAATCGCCCGCGTGCGCCAGTTCGTTCGCGGCCGAGCCGCCCGTCACGCCGATGCCGCCGACATTCAACGCATCGTCCCACGCCAGCGCGCCCTTGCCGGCCTGGGTCTCCGCCACGGGCACGCCGTGGCGGTGCGCGAACGCGCGCAGCGTCTCCGCCGCCAGACCGTGCAGCACGCCGCCGCCGGTCACGATCAACGGTTCGCGCGCGTCGCGCAGCAGCGCGGCGGCGCGTTCGATCTCGCGCGGCAGCGGTGCCGGCGCATGAAACTCGACGACACGCGGCGCAAAGAACGAAGCAGGGTAATCGAAGGCCATCGCCTGCACGTCCTGCGGCAGCGCGAGCGTCACCGGGCCGCATTGCGCCGCGTCGGTGAGCACGCGGATCGCGCGCGGCAGGGCGCTCAGCAGTTGCGCCGGATGCACGATGCGATCGAAGTAACGCGACACGGCTTTCAGCGCATCGTTGGCGGAAACGCCGCCGTCGTGGCTGTCTTCGAGTTGCTGAAGCACCGGGTCCGGCGCGCGCGACACGAAGATATCGCCCGGCAGCAGCAACACCGGCAGGCGGTTCACGTGCGCGAGCGCCGCCGCGGTGACGAGATTGGTCGCGCCCGGACCGATGGACGTCGTCACCGCCATCATGCGGCGGCGCATGTGCGCCTTGGCATAGGCGATTGCGCTGTGCGCCATCGCCTGCTCGTTGTGCGCGCGATAGGTCGGCAGTTCGTCGCGATGTCGATACAGCGCCTCGCCGAGCCCCGCGACATTGCCGTGCCCGAAGATCGCGAACACGCCGCCGAACAGCGGCTCGCCATGCTCCGTGCGCAGCGCCGCGAGATAGCGCACGACCGCCTGCGCGGCGGTCAGTCGAACCGTGGACGACAGCTCGGTCTCCGGTTGCGTGGCTCGCTGGTTCATGCGATCTGCTCCTGTCGGGTGTGGAGGGACGCCGCGGACGAATCGCGCGTCTCGCGCCACGCCGCGATCAGCGTTTCGAAGGTATGCCGCACACGCGTGATCAGTTCGTCGTCGCTGATTTGCTCCGAGAGCCACGCGCGGCTCGGTTCATGAAAGATGGTTCGACCGACCGTGAAGCCCCGGCAGGTCGCCGAGTCCGCCGCGGCCCTGAAGGCGTCGCGCAACTGCTCGACGCCCGCCGACAAACCGAGCAGCACGACACCGCGGCAATACGGATCGCGCTCGGCGATCAGTGCATCGACGGCTTGCCATTGCTGCGGGTTCATCGCTTCGAGCTTCCACCATTCGGGGTAGATGCCCAGGTTGTAGAAGCGCTTCAACGCGCGAACCACCGTGTCGTCCGCGACGGGCGGCCCGTTCTTCGGCACGATCACTTCCAGCAGCAGCTCATGGCCGCTGTCCTGCACGGCGTCGTAGAGCGCGCGCACTTGCGCTTCCTGTTCGAGCCGCAGTTCGTGCGGATGATCGGGGTGATACTGCACGAGGCACTTCGCGACCTGTTCGCGCGGCCACTGCACGAGCGTCGTGCCGATCGAGCGGCCATGGTCGAACACCAGCGGCAGCGAGCCCGGCAACTCGACCGGACGTCCGATCCACCAGCCACGGCCCGTCGCGGCGTTCAACGCATCCTGGCCGTAGCGGTCGTCGATGAGCACGCCGATCCGGCCTTCGAGTCCATGCTCCTTTTCGGTCTGGGCAACGGCCTCGACAAACAGGTTCTTCAGCGTCGCGATGCGCGTCTCGCTCCCGCCGGTCTGCTGTGCGAGATCGAAGAACTGGTTGCGATGATCGAAGGCAAAGCCGAGCACTTCGTCCCATGGTTTGCGCCGCGGGCTCACGCGATGCAGGCGCGCAAGGGTCGCATCGCGATCCGGCCGGCGCATGCGCAGCGGGTCTTCGTGCGCGGCCGCGAGGAAGTAGTCGAGTTCGGCGGGCGTGGGCATTGCGGGCGCGCAGCCGTGCCGCGACACCACCAGCGCGCCGCATGCATTCGCCGCGCGCGCACAGGCTTCGAGCGGCGCGTCGCGCAGCCATCCCGAGAGAAAGCCCGACGCAAACGCATCGCCCGCGCCGAGCACGTTCAGCACCTCCACTTCGACGCCGCCGTGCACCGCGGCGTCGTCGATGGAAGCGGGCACTTCGCCTTCGATGATCGAGCAGCCGAGCGGCCCGCGCTTCACGACGAGTGTCGCGCCGGTGACCTTGCGCACCATCGCGAGCGCATCGGACAGGCGGTCCTTGCCGCCCGCGATGCGGAACTCTTCTTCCGTGCCGATCACGAGATCGATCAGCGGCAAAATGCGTTGCAGGTGCGCGGTGACGTCTTCGTTGGCGACGAAGCGCGTCTCGCCATCGGCCTTGCCGGTGAGTCCCCACAGCACGGGCCGGTAGTCGATGTCGAGCACCGTGCGCACCTGGTGACGCCGCGCAACTTCCAGCGCGCGCCGGCTCGTGCGGTTCACCTGTTCGGTCGAGAAGTGCGTGCCGGTGATGAGCAGCGCCTTCGATGACGCGATATAGGCTTCATCGAAATCCGCTTCGTCGACGGCCATGTCCGCGCAGTTCTCGCGATAGAACACCAGCGGAAAGGTGTCGCGGTCTTCGAGCCCGAGCAGCACGAGTGCGGTCAGCCGCTCCGGATCCACGCGCACATGGCTGACGTCGCAGCCTTCGCGCGCGAGCGTTTCGGTGAGGAAGCGGCCCATGTGATCGTTGCCGACACGCGCGAGCATCGACGACGAGAGACCGAGCCGCGCGCAGCCGAACGCAATGTTCGCCGACGAGCCGCCGAGATACTTCGCGAAGCTCGAAACGTCCTCGAGCCGCGCGCCGACCTGCTGCGCGTACAGATCGACGGCGAGCCGCCCGAGGCACACGATGTCGCGCTCGCGGTCCGCAGCAAAACGAGAGGGGGAGAGTGTGGTCATGCCGGGGTCCTCAGATCGTCGCGCCTTCGAGTTCGCTCATCATCTGCTGCATTTCGGCGCCGCCCGCCATCATGTCGAGCACTTCGTTCTTGCTGATGGTGTCCTTCGTGAAGGTGCCCATCGAGCGGCCGCGATTGAGCAGCGTGAACGAGTCGCCGATCGGATAGGCGTGGTGCACGTTGTGCGTGATGAAGATCACCGAGATGCCTTTCTCGCGCGCCTTGTGGATCAGCTTCAGCACGTTGAAGCTCTGCTTCACGCCGAGCGCAGCGGTCGGTTCGTCGAGAATCAGCACGCGCGCGCCGAAGTGGATCGCGCGGGCAATCGCGAGGCATTGCTTTTCGCCGCCGGACATCGTGCCGATCGGCTGATGCGGATCGCGCACGTTGATGCCCATCTCGGCCAGCTTGGCGCGCGAGGTCTCGGCGGCGAGATCGAGATCCATCACCGTGAAGACGCCGAAGCGCTTTTTCTGCGGCTCGCGACCCATGAAGAAATTGCGCGCCACGCTCAGCAGCGGCACCAGCGCGAGATCCTGGTACACGGTGGCAATGCCGAGATCCAGCGCGTCCTTCGGCGACTCGAAGCGGACCGGCTTGCCGTCGACGAGATAGTCGCCCGACGAGGGCGCGTGCACGCCCGCCAGCGTCTTGATGAGCGTGGACTTGCCGGCGCCGTTGTCGCCCAGCAGGCAGTGCACTTCGCCGCGCCTGAGCCGCAAGGTGACGCCGTTCAGCGCGATCACCTTGCCGAAGTACTTGCTGACGTTTTCGAGCGCGAGGATGTTGTCGTCATTCATGATGTCCTCCTCATTGGGCCTGCGACACGCGGCGGCGCACGTAGTGGTTGAAGAGCACGGCGAGCAGCAACATCACGCCGAGGAACACGCGGAACCAGTCGGAGCTCACGTTCGTGTAGGTGATGCCGATCTGCACGACGCCGAAGATCAGCGCGCCGAAACAGGCGCCGACCACCGAGCCGTAACCGCCCGTCAGCAGCGTGCCGCCGATCACGGCTGCGATGATCGCTTCGAACTCTTTCTGCAGGCCGCGATCCGCCGCGGCCGAGCCGATGTCGCACACTTGCAGCACCGCGAACAGGCACGAGCAGAACGCGGTGAGCACGAACAGCGAGATTTTCACGCGCCGCACCGGCACGCCGACATTCTTCGCGGCATTTGAATCGCCGCCGACGGCGAGGATCCAGTTGCCGTAGCGGGTCTTGGCGAGCACGAACGCGCAGACTGCCGCGAGCGCGAACCACCAGATGATGACCTTCGGAATGCCGGGCACGAGCGGTTCGCCGCTGTCGAGCAGCTTGCCGACGCCCATGTGCGCAAGCCACGTGAACACGCCGTGCAGCGCGACGCCATGGAACAGCGTGTTGGCGACGGGATCGCTCTGGGCGAGATCGCCGACGCCGGAGATGATGGTGCGGTCCGCGAACATGATCGAGAGCGCGAGCGTGAGGCCGCGCAGGATGAACAGGAACGCGAGCGTGACGATGAACGACGGCAGGCGCGTCTTCATCACGAGATAGCCGTTCAGCGCGCCGAGCAGCATCGACGTGACGAACGCGAACAGGATCGCGAGCGACAGCGGCCAGTGCAGATACACGGCGGGCAGCGCGACCATCATGCCGGCGAAGCCGATCATCGAGCCGATGGACAGGTCGAACTCGCCGGCGATCATCAGCAGACACGCGCCCACGGCGAGCAGCCCGAGATAGGCGGCGACCTGCGACCAGTTCATCACGCCGTCGAGGTTGAACATGCCCGATGAACCGGCGCCGAAGCCGAACACGAGGAACACGAGCACGGTGCCGGAGATGGCGGCGAATTCCGGGCGGTTGAGCAGATGGCCGAACCACGACTGGCGGCGCACGCGTTCGTCGGACGGCTTGACCGTGTCAGGTGTGTCGACGGTGTCCTGATGCGGGTTCGCGTGGGGAGGGTAATGCTTGCCGGCTACGCCCATGATGGCTCCTTGATGCTGACAACGACGCTGACGTCGAGACTGACTTCGATCCTGTGGCGAGTTGCGCGTCTCCAGCCGCGTCCATGAAGGGTGGCGGGGGAGACGGGTCGAGCGGATAAAAGCGGGCAGTCCAGGACGGCTGCCCGAAACAGGTCAGGTGACGGTCAACGATATTGACCGGCGTACTTCACGACCTTGTCGAGATTCTCCTTGGTGATGAAGCCCGGGCCCGAGCGGATATTCTTCGGGCCATACGAGGGCTGCAAACCGTAGGTTTCGAGGCGTGCCTTGAATTTCGGATTGGCTTCGAGGATCTGACGGATCTTCGCCGGATCGGTGGTGTGCTCCTTGTGAACCACCGCGAGCACCGCGACCGGAATGTAGCCCTGCAAGTAGGGCTGCTGGTCGATCGCGAACTTGATGGTGCCGTCCTTGATGCCCTTCGCGATGTCATCCGAGAAGTCGAAGGTCACGAAGTAGATCTTGTTTTGCAGGCCCATTTGCGTGACGGCCTTGAGCGTGGCCGAGGCGGGCGTCGGTCCGAGCGTCAGGATCGCCTGCGTGTCCGGATGGTTGCGCAGATAGGCGGAGACTTTCGACTGGATCTCGGTCGGGTCCTGGCCCGAGTCGATCGTCGAGGCCTTGTAGTCGATGCCCAGTGCATCCGCGAAGCCCTTGCAGCGATCGAAGGAAACCGTATTGGTGGCGATGTGGTTCACGCACAGGAACGACTTCACGCCCGCGGCCTTCGCCTTCTTGCCGGCCTCGTTGCCCGCCACATACTCCGGCTGGCCAATATGCATGATCGCGCCCAGTTGCGCGCTCTGTTCTTCCGTGCCGGAGTTGATCGTCACGAGCGGAATCTTCTTCGCCGTGACCTTGCTGATTGCGCTCTTCAGCACGTCGAAGTCCGCGATGGTGGTGATGACGCCGTCATAGTTGCGCGCCGCCGCCTGCTCGATCAGCCGCGACATGTCCGCGATGTCGCCGTTCGGCGGATTGCGGTAATCGGTCTGTACGTTGAAGTCCTCATCCGCCTGCTTGATCGCATTCTTGATCACGTTCCACCAGGAATCCGAGTCCGGCGCGTGACTGATCAACACGAACTTCGCGTCAGGCGCTGCCTGAGCAGGACTTGCCGACATCCACGCCGCGCTGCACAACGCAGCAGCAGCCGCCAGCGCGCGCAGCGCGGCCCGACCGTTGCAAAAGGTCATTGTCTCCACCTATCTCGGTTGTTGTCTGGTGTGATGTTTTGGCGAACGCGGCGCCGGGCTCTGACCGCCCGAACGTCGCGTTCAGGACCAAGAGTAGGTCAGTTTCCAAGCGTCTGCAATAGATATTTCACCCGCGATTCAAATGGAAAATACATTCCAAATTTGCTTCCGTCGTTCCTATAATCGGTTGCACGGCGCGCGGCATCCGGCGCGCATAACACGAGCGTGGACATGGAAGAGACCAGCAACGAAGTGCAGGGCGTCGAGGAACTGATGCAACGGATCACCGACGCCTACGATTCGCTGCCGCGTCAGTTGAAGAGCGTGGCGACGTATATCGAGCAGCATCGCAGCAGCGTGATGATGGACCGCACCAGCGACATCGCGGCCGCCTGCGGCGTGCATGCCTCCGCCGTGGTGCGTTTTGCGCAGCGCTTCGGCTTCTCGGGCTTTTCGGATTTGCAGGCCGTGTTCCGGCAGGCTTATGCGGGCGGTGAATCGCCGCAGAGCTATCAGGAGCGCATCCGCAAGCTGATCGACGAGAAAGCCGGCGAGGCGTCGGGCGTGTCGGTGGCGCGCGAGTTCATCGCGGCGAGCCGCACCGGCCTGTCCGAGCTCGAAGCCGGCCTCGATGACGCGCAGTTCGAAGCCGCTGTCGAGATGCTGTCGCAGGCGGAGAACATCTATGTGATCGGCGTGCGCCGGTCGTTCGCGGTGGCGAGCTACATCGTGTATGCGTTGCAGCACACGCGCAAGCGCGTGCATCTCATTTCAGGACTGGGCGGCATGTTCCGCGAACAGGTCCGCAGCGTGAAGAAGAGTGACGTGGTGATCGCGATCAGTTTCGCGCCCTACGGCAAGGAAACGCAGTATTGCGTGCGCGCCGCGCAGCATCACGGCGCGAAGACACTCGTCATCACCGACAGCCAGCTTTCGCCGCTCGCGCGTCACGCGAGCGCGAGTCTGTTCGTGAAGGAAGGCAGCGCGTTTGCGTTCCGTTCGCTCACGAGCACCATTTGCCTGTGCCAGGCGTTGTTCATCGCGCTCGCGTACCGGCTCGAATTGAACGTCGAGGAATCCAAGGAGACAAGCGGCTATGACGATTGACGTGGCGGTGTTCGGGGCAGGGCGCATCGGCAGGATTCACGCGGCGAATCTGGCGCGGCAGCCGGGCGTGCGGTTGAAGTATGTCGTCGATGTGAATCGCGAGGCGGCCGCCGCGCTCGCGAAGGAGCACGGCGCGATGGCCGCCGATATCGACGGCGCGATGGGCGATGCATCGGTCGGCGCGACGGTCATCTGTTCGAGCACGGATACGCATGCCGACCTGATCCTCGCCTCGGCGGCGCAACGCAAGCATGTGTTCTGCGAGAAGCCGGTGGATCTGACGGTCGACCGTGCGCGCGCGTGCGCCGACGCCGTGCAGCAGGCCGGCGTGGTCTGCATGATCGGCTTCCAGCGGCGCTTCGATCCGACCTTCTCGGCATTGAAGGCGCGCATCGATGCCGGCGAGATTGGCGAGCCCGAGATGCTGATCGTGACGAGCCGCGATCCGGGTGCGCCGCCTGTTGAGTACATCGCGCATTCGGGCGGCATCTTCAAGGACATGCTGATTCACGACTTCGATATCTTCCGCTGGATTCTCGACGACGAAGCCGACACGCTGCATGCCACCGGCAGTTGTCTCTCGGATCCGGCCATCGCCGAGGCCGGCGACATCGATTCGACCGCCGTCACGATCCGTACGAAGCGTGGCCGCTTGTGTCAGATCAACACGGCGCGGCGCGCGGCGTATGGCTACGATCAGCGCTTCGAATTGCTCGGCAGTCTGGGCATGCTGCAGGCGGGCAATGTGCGGCCGACTGAAGTCACGGCGTACACGGCGGCCGCGGTATCGAACGACAAACCCGAGGCGTTCTTTCTGGAGCGCTATCGCGCGGCGTATGCGGCCGAGATCGCCCATTTCTTCGATGCGATCAATCATGGCAAGCCGGTGCGCACGACCGTCGCCGACGGGCTGAAGGCGCTCGAACTCGCCGAAGCCGCCACGCTGTCCTGGCGTGAGAAGCGCATCGTCAGGCTTGGGGAGCAGGCCACATGAGCGCCGTGCGTTGCGGAATCGTGGGGTTGGGACGGCTGGGCCGCCGCCATGCGGACAATCTCGCGTGGCATGTGCCGGGGGCGCGGCTCGTCGCCGCGTGCAGCCCGGTGGAGGAAGAGCGCGCGTGGGCGCGGCAGCGGCTGCCCGAGACGGCGCTGCATGCGGACTACGATGCGTTGCTCGCCAGCCCGGATATCGATGCGGTGTGGCTCGTCACGCCGACCTCGCTGCATGCGACGCAGATCATCGCCGCGTTGCGCGCGGGCAAGCATGTGTTCTGTGAGAAGCCGCTGTCGCTGGACCTCGCGGAATGCGACGCGGTGATCGAGGAACATGCGCGTCATCCGCATCTGCACGTGATGATCGGCTTCGTGCGGCGCTTCGATGCGAGCTATCGCGATGCGTTCGATCAGGTGGCGCACGGTGCGATCGGACGGCCGTTCATGGTGCGTTCGCAGACCTGCGACATGAACGATCCTGATGGTTTCTTCGTGCGGTTTGCGCCGACGTCGGGCGGGCTGTTCCTCGATTGCAGTGTTCACGATATCGATCTCGCGCGCTGGCTGCTTGGTAATCCGAAGGCGAAGCGCGTGTATGCGAGCGGCACGATTGCGATTCACGAGGGCTTGCGGGCGTGCAATGACATCGATAACGGCGTGGGCACCATCGAGTTCGACGGCGGGCGGCTGGCGGTGCTGTATGCATCGCGGACGATGGCGCATGGGCACGATACGCAGACTGAGGTGATCGGCACGAAGGGGGCGTTGTCGGTGGGGCGCAATCCGCGGTTGAACCGCGTCGAGATCGCCGATGGGCACGGCATGCGCAATGCATGTACGCCGACGTTCTTCGAGCGCTTCGAGGACGCGTTTCTGCGCGAAGCGCGGGCGTTTGTGGGGATGTTGCGGGAGGGCACGCAGACGGGGCTCACGCTCGATGACGCGCGCGAGGCGACGCGCATCGGGGTGGCGTTGAGGCGGGCGTTCGAGGAGGGACGGGGGGTGGAGGTTTGAACTGGGGTTCGTTTCTAACCGATGACCAGCCTGACCGGTTTGCCCACTCTCGCCAGCATTTCGATGAGTGTGTCGATCGTAAATTTGCTTGATTTCTTGTTCACTACGTCCGAGACGCGGGGCCGCGTCACGTGCAGGATGTCTGCGGCTTCAGCCTGTTTCAAATGATGAGCTTCGATCCATAAGGCGAGTTCGCTCATCAACTGCTCTTTCAGTTCCAGCGTCTGACCGATCAAGGCCAGCGATTCGGCTTGGTAGTGTCGTGCTTCGTCCGGCGGGAAACCTAGCTCGACGAACAGGTTGGTGCCGGGTTTAGTTATGTGCCGAACGCTCGTATCCACTTTTTTCATGATGAGGTTTTCCTCTGGCTAGCAATCGCGCGGTAGCGCACCGTCGCAATCTCCTTATCCTTTTGAGACGTCTCCTGCGATTTCTTCTTGAAGCAGTGCAGCACATAGACCGCCTCCTCGAGTTTCGCCACGGACATCACGCAATACGCTCCGCTCGGGTCTCGGATACGGATCTTGCGTGCGCCAGGACCGAGGGCGTCGAAAGGCTTCCAGTCCTCCGGGTCGAGCCCAAACTGCGGACGACCGAGTTGAAAGCCGGCTTCGCGGCGCGCGGCTGCGGGGAAGTCAAGCAGGTCGTGAAATGACGAACCAAGCCAGCGGAGTGCTTTCTCCTGGTGCGTTGTATAAAAATTTATACGTAAACGGGCGATTTTCAAGCGGACACCCGAGTCGGACGTGATCAACTCACGCGGGACAGCAGGGAAGGGATGTGCCGATGACCGAGTCGGATTTATCGGGATTTCAGTACGGCATGAACGAGACAAATCTCAACCTGAAGGGAGAGGTTGAGCGAAAGGCGCAGCGATGTTGGTTGAGGCCTCAGGCATTGCCCATCAGCCTGCTGGTGGGCGAAGGAGGCGCGGCCGGAGGCGGCGGTATGCTTTTGCCCGGGATCGCCCACGGTGGACGGATGCCCACTACGTTAAAATCCTTCGATCAGAGCGCACTCACCCCAGCCACACACAAAGGTTCAATCGCGATGGAAGTTCACAAGGAAGTCGACGCGCGCGGGCTCAACTGTCCGTTGCCGATTCTGCGGGCGAAGAAGGCGCTCGCCGACATGACGAGCGGTCAGATCCTGAAGGTTTTGGCCACCGATCCGGGATCGCAGCGCGATTTCGCCGCGTTCGCCAAGCAGACAGGCAACGAGATTGTCGAGGCAACGGCGCAGGACAAGACGTTCGTCTTCCTCATGCGGCGGCGTTAAAAAGCCAGGACCGCAAGAAAGCAGAAGGCCCGTCACACCGTGACGGGCCTTTCATTTACAAACCGCTCAACCCACGCAAACCGCTCAACCGCGGCTTCAGCCTTCGAGAATCGGCGCGCGATTGCGCAGATACTCTTCGAATTCCGCCTTGACTTCCGGATGGCGCAGCGCGAATTCGACGGTCGCCTTCAGATAGCCCAGCTTGCTGCCGCAATCGAAACGCGTGCCGTGATACTTGTACGCGAGCACTTGCTCATCCGACAGCAGCGATTGAATCGCGTCCGTCAGTTGCAGTTCGCCGCCCGCGCCCGGCTTCAGCGCGCGGATGTGATCGAAAACACGCGGCTTCAGCACATAGCGGCCGACCACGCCCAGGTTCGACGGCGCCACCGCCGGCTCCGGCTTCTCGACAATGCCCGACAGCTTGAAGATGTTGTCTTCCCACTCCTTGCCGTCGATGATGCCGTACGACTTCGAGTCTTCCGGCGGAATCTCTTCGACGCCGATCACCGAGCTGTGATAGTGGTCGAAGACTTCGATCATCTGCGACATGACGGGCGGCTTGCCGTACAGCAAGTCGTCCGCGAGGATCACGGCGAACGGGTTGTCGCCCACCAGCTTCTCGGCGCACAGCACCGCGTGACCCAGACCGAGCGCTTCGGCCTGACGCACGTAGAAGCAATCGACATGGCTCGGCTTGATGCTGCGCACGAGTTCGAGCAGCTTGGCCTTGCCGCGCGCTTCGAGTTCGGCCTCGATCTCATAGGATTTGTCGAAGTGATCCTCGATGGCACGCTTGCTGCGGCCCGTCACGAAGATCATTTCGGTAATGCCGGCCGCCATCGCTTCCTCGACCGCATATTGAATCAGCGGCTTGTCAACGACAGGCAGCATTTCCTTCGGGCTGGCCTTGGTCGCGGGAAGAAACCGCGTGCCCAGACCCGCGACGGGGAATACCGCTTTGGTAACTTTTAGCATGTGATAACCCTGATCCTCTTAAAAACACTTGAACGTCGAGACAACTGAAGGGGCCCGAAATCCAGATCCCGAATCAAACAGCCATTCGCAATAATTGGGCCTGAAGCTTCGCAACCGTGGCTTCGTATTCTGCCAGCCTTTTCCGCTCTTGTTCCACGACAGCCGCCGGCGCTTTTGAAACAAAGCTTTCATTCCCCAGCTTCGCGTTACATTTGACGATTTCGGCGCTCAGACGGTCCACTTCCTTGCCGAGACGCTCGCGCTCGGCGGCGACATCGATCTCCACCTTCAGCACCAGCTTGCTGCCGCCAACGATCGCCACCGGCGCGCCGTGCGCCTCGCGGTCGAGCGCGGCTTCGTCGTCGATGATCTTCACCTCCGACAGACGCGCCAGCGCCGCGACATACGGCGCAAACGCAGCCAAGCGCGCCGCGTCGCCGTGCGCGAGCAGCGGCACCTTGGTGGCCGGCGACAGATTCATCTCGCCACGCAGATTACGACACGCATCGATGACACTCTTCAGTTCGGCTGCCCACTGTTCAGACGATTCATCGATCTTTTTCTGCTCGGCGCGCGGATAGGGCTGGGTCATGATCGACACTTCGCCTTCCTGCGCGTTTGCCGGGAAGGCGTCCGTCAGCGGTGCCACCTTCTGCCACAGTGCCTCCGTGATGAACGGAATGACCGGATGCGCGAGGCGCAGCACCGTCTCCAGCACGCGCAGCAAGGTGCGCCGCGTGGCCGTCTGCTGTTCCGGCGTGCCGGTCTGGATCTGCACCTTCGCCAGTTCCAGATACCAGTCGCAGTACTCGTCCCATACGAACTTGTAAATCGCGCTGGCGACGTTGTCGAAACGGTAATCCGCGAAACCCTTCTCGACTTCGGCCTCGGTGCGCTGCAGGAGCGAGATGATCCAGCGGTCCGCCTGCGAGTAATCCGTGTAGCCGCCGGGGCCGCAATCGCCCGGCTTGCACGCGCCGGGGTTCGCGAAGCCGCAGTCGTGGCCTTCGCAGTTCATCAGCACGAAACGCGTGGCGTTCCACAGCTTGTTGCAGAAATTGCGATAGCCCTCGCAGCGCGCGAGGTCGAAGTTGACGTTGCGGCCCAGCGTGGCCATCGACGCCATCGTGAAGCGCAGCGCGTCCGTGCCGAATGGCGCAATGCCTTCCGGGAATTCCTTGCGGGTCTTCTTCTCGATCTGCGCGGCGGCCTTCGGATTCATGAGGCCCGTGGTGCGCTTGGCGACCAGCTCTTCGAGACCGATGCCGTCGACGATATCGATCGGGTCGAGCGTGTTGCCCTTGCTCTTCGACATCTTCTGGCCTTCGGCGTCGCGCACCAGGCCATGCACATAGACGGTGTCGAAAGGCACCTTCCCGGTGAAGTGCGTGGTCATCATCACCATTCTGGCGACCCAGAAGAAGATGATGTCGAAGCCCGTCACGAGCACGGAGGAGGGCAGGAACGCCTTCAGTTCGGGCGTTTCGTTCGGCCAGCCGAGCGACGAGAACGGCACCAGCGCCGACGAGAACCACGTGTCGAGCACGTCCTCGTCGCGGCGCAGCGCGCCTGTGTAGCCTTGCGCGTCGGCTTCGGCGCGGGCTTCGTCTTCCGTCTTCGCAACGAAGATCTCGCCGTTCTCGCCGTACCACGCCGGAATCTGGTGGCCCCACCACAACTGCCGCGAGATGCACCAGTCCTGGATGTTCTCGAGCCACTGGTAATACGTGGTGGTCCAGTTCTCCGGAACGAACTTGATCTGGCCGCTGCGCACGACATCGAGCGAGGTCTCGGTGATGGACTTGCCCGGATTGAACGTGCCTTCCGGCGCGGCCTTGCTCATCGCGACGAACCACTGGTCGGTCAGCATCGGCTCGATCACCACGCCGGTGCGGTCGCCGCGCGGCACCATCAGCTTGTGCGGCTTGACGGATTCCAGCAGGCCGAGCGCTTCGAGATCCTTCACCACTTCCTTGCGGGCGTCGAAGCGGTCCATGCCGCGATACTTCGCGGGAGCGTTGTCGTTGATCTTCGCGTCGAGCGTGAGGATCTCGATCATCGGCAGCGTGTGGCGCTGGCCCACGGCGTAGTCGTTGAAATCGTGCGCGGGCGTGACCTTCACCACGCCGGTGCCGAATTCGCGATCCACATATTCGTCGGCGATGACCGGAATCTCGCGGTCGCATAGCGGCAGCACCACCGTCTTGCCGATCAGATGCTGATAGCGCTCGTCATCCGGATGCACCATCACGGCGGTGTCGCCGAGCATGGTCTCAGGCCGCGTGGTGGCGACCGTCAGATGACCCGAGCCGTCCGGCAGCGGATAGGAAATGTGCCAGAGGTTGCCGTTTTCTTCCTCGCTGACCACTTCGAGGTCCGAGACAGCGGTGCCGAGCACCGGATCCCAGTTCACCAGGCGCTTGCCGCGATAGATGAGGCCCTGCTTGTAGAGCGTCACGAAGACATCGCGCACGGCGGCCGACATCTTGTCGTCCATCGTGAAGTATTCGCGCGACCAGTCGATCGACGCGCCCAGGCGCCGCACCTGGTTCGTGATGGTCGAGCCCGACTGCTGCTTCCACGCCCACACGCGCTTGAGAAACGCCTCGCGGCCGAGGTCATGACGCGAGATGCCCTGGGCGTCGAGCTGGCGCTCGACCACGATCTGCGTGGCGATGCCCGCGTGATCGGTGCCCGGCACCCACAGCGTGTTCTCGCCGAGCATGCGGTGATAGCGCGTCAGGCCATCCATGATGGTCTGGTTGAACGCGTGCCCCATGTGCAGCGTGCCGGTGACGTTCGGCGGCGGCAACTGGATGGAGAAGTTCTTCGCGCCCTCCTTGAACGTGGGGGCGGCGTACCCGCGTCGTTCCCATTCCGGGCCCCATTGGGATTCGATCTGCTGAGGCTCGAAGCTCTTGGCAAGCGTGCTGTCGCTCATGGTGGAATCTGCCGAAAAATGCGTGAAAAGATGCGGAGAATCGCCAATTATAAGGTTCGGCACGGGCCATCGGACGAATTCGGCCGAGCGCGCCGCCCGTGCCCCCGAACGTCGCCGGCAGCGCGGTCTTATAATGACCGGCTTGCCTCGACCCCTCCGCGCCGCCTTTTTCCATGCCCGAACTGCTCGCCAACCTGAATCCCGAACAGCACGCCGCCGTGACGCTGCCCGACGAGTCCGCGCTCATTCTCGCGGGCGCCGGCAGCGGCAAGACGCGCGTCCTCATCACCCGCATCGCGTGGCTGATCCAGCAGGGCTATGCGTCGCCGCCCACGGTGCTGGCCGTCACCTTCACGAACAAGGCCGCGAAAGAAATGATGGCGCGGCTCTCGGCGCTGCTGCCCATCGACACGCGCGGCATGTGGATCGGCACGTTCCACGGGCTGTGCAACCGCATGCTGCGCGCGCATTTCCGCGATGCGGGCCTGCCGCAGGCCTTCCAGATCCTCGACACCGCTGATCAGCTGTCCGCCATCAAGCGGCTGATGAAGGGCCTGAATATCGACGACGAGAAGTATCCGGCCAAGAATCTCCAGTACTTCATCAACAATGCGAAGGAACAGGGGCTGCGGCCGAAGGACGTCGATGCCACCGACGACTTCAACCGCAAGTTCGTCGAGCTCTATCAGGCCTACGAGCAGCAATGCCAGCGCGAGGGCGTGGTCGACTTCCCGGAACTGCTGCTGCGCTGTTTCGAGCTGCTGGCGCACAATCCGCCGCTGCGCGCGCATTACCAGGCGCGCTTCCGCAATATCCTCGTCGACGAGTTCCAGGACACCAACAAGCTCCAGTACGCGTGGCTCAAGATGCTGGCGGGCGAGCACAACGCGATCTTCGCGGTCGGTGACGACGACCAGTCCATCTACGCATTCCGCGGCGCGAATGTCGGCAACATGCACGACTTCGAGCGCGAGTTCCGCGTGCGCAACCTGATCAAGCTGGAGCAGAACTACCGCTCGCACGGGCATATTCTCGACGCGGCCAACTATCTGATCGCCAACAACGCCAACCGGCTCGGCAAGAACCTGCGGACCGACGCGGGACACGGCGAGCAGGTGCGCGTCTACGAGGCGGCCACGGATTCGCAGGAAGCGGGCTGGATCGTCGAGGAAATCAAGGCGTTGATCCATGCGGGCGCGGCGCGCGGCGAGATCGCGGTGCTGTACCGGAGCAATGCGCAGTCGCGGACCATCGAGCACACGCTGGTGAACGCGGGCATTCCGTATCGCGTGTATGGCGGCCTGCGCTTCTTCGAGCGCCAGGAAGTGAAGCACGCGCTCGCGTATCTGCGCCTCATCGACAACCCGAACGACGACACCGCGTTTGCGCGCGTCGTCAATTTCCCGACGCGCGGTATCGGTGCGCGTTCCATCGAGCAGGTCGCCGACGCGGCGCGTCTCTATAACTGTTCGATGGCCGCCGCCGTGCCCTACGTCACCGGCAAGGCGGGTTCGAGCCTCGGCGCGTTCGCGACGCTGGTCGCGAAGATGCGCGCGGAGACGCAGCAGATGAGCCTGCCGGAAACGGTCGAGTACGTGGTGCGCGCGAGCGGTCTCGCGGCGTTCTACGAGACCGAGCGCGAAGGTCAGGACCGGCTGGAAAACTTGCAGGAACTCGTGAACGCGGCGGCGGCGTTCGTGAGCGAGGAAGGCTACGGTCTCGACACCCCGGCGCGTTCCATTCCGCTGCGCCCGGGCGCGACGGCGGCGCCGGAGATCGCGGCGGTGAGCGAAGACGGCGAGATCGAAGTGCTCGACGCGCCCGGCATCGCCGACCCCGCGCAGAATCCCGACACGATGACGCCGCTCGCGGGCTTCCTGTCGCATGCCTCGCTCGAAGCCGGCGACAACCAGGCGCAGGCCGGCCAGGACGCGGTCCAGCTGATGACCGTGCACGCGGCCAAGGGCCTCGAATTCATGGCGGTGTTCATCACCGGGCTGGAAGAAGGGCTGTTTCCGCACGAGAACAGCGCGCAGGAGTCGGACGGACTGGAGGAAGAGCGGCGCCTCATGTACGTGGCGATCACGCGCGCCAAGGAGCGGCTGTATCTGTCGTTCGCGCAGAGCCGCATGTTGCATGGCCAGACCCGCTACAACATCCGCTCGCGCTTCTTCGACGAACTGCCCGAAGGCACGCTCAAGTGGCTCACGCCGAAGGTCGAGGCGGGCGCGCGCTGGGGCGGCCGCTCCGACAACGCCGGCTGGGGCCGCGACTGGTTCGCGCGGCCCGGCCAGGAGCGCGGCGGTTCGTCGTATGCGCGCGACCAGCAGGCCTCGGGCGCGGCGTTGCCGTCGTTCGCCAACGAGCAGCGCGCCGCCGACGCCGGCTTCAAGGTCGGTCAGGCCGTATTCCACACGAAGTTCGGCGAAGGCACCGTGACTGCGCTGGAAGGCGCCGGCGGCGATGCCCGCGCGCAAGTGCGCTTCAAGCGCCACGGCGAGAAATGGCTCGCGCTGGCGGTCGCGAAGCTGCAGGCCGTCGAAT
Source organism: Caballeronia sp. LZ043 (assembly GCF_031451075.1). NCBI lineage: Bacteria > Pseudomonadati > Pseudomonadota > Betaproteobacteria > Burkholderiales > Burkholderiaceae > Caballeronia > Caballeronia sp. LZ043. Next base: position 764,881 of record NZ_JARUXT010000003.1, read on the forward strand.
GAAGCGGCTCGGCATCATGGCCGCGCTGCCGCAGGAACTGGGCGACCTGATCGCGCGGATGCAGGCGGCCGGCGATTTCCGCACGGTGACGCTCGGGCGGCGCGAGTATCACATTGGCCAAGCGCATGGCGTGCCGGTCGTCGTGACGCTGGCGCGCATCGGCAAGGTCGCGGCCGCCGCGACGGCCAGCGCGCTGATCCACGTCTTCGACGTCGATGCCATCGTCTTCACGGGCGTCGCGGGCGGCGTGCGGGGCGATGTCAACGTGGGCGACATCATCGTCGCGGATGCGCTGCTGCAACACGATCTCGACGCCTCGCCGCTGTTTCCGCGCTATGAAGTGCCGCTGCTCGAACGCGCGCGTTTCGAGCCCGATGCCGCGTTGGGCAACGCGCTTGCCGTCGCGGCCGCGTCGTTCGTGGCCGAACAGGGCGCCGCGCTCGCGGACCGCTTCGGCATCGCTGTGCCGCGCGTGCATCGCGGGCTGATCATCAGCGGCGATCGCTTCATCGCCAGCCATGACGCGCTGTTTGCCTTGCGCGACGCGTTGCCGGATGCGCTCGCCGTCGAAATGGAAGGCGCGGCGCTCGCGCAGGTCTGTTTCGAGCATGACGTGCCGTGCGCCGTCGTGCGCACCATCTCCGATACCGCCGACGCCGCCGCGCCCACCTCCTTCGTCGAGTTCCTGAGGGCGATCGCCGCGATCTGGTCGTCGGGTATCGTTGCGCGCTTTCTGCCCGCCAGCCGCTGAACGTTGCCCTGCTCTGGACGGGCAGGGCTTTCCCGCATTTCTCCCGGATTGGCCAAATCCCGCTTGTAGTTGAGAATGATTCTCAATACAATGACTTCCCAGAACCTGAGGCAACAAAACGGGAGGTCTCGAGACCATGACCAACGATTTCACCGCCATCGGTGCGGCGGGCGCGGCCAGCCCCGCCTGCGCGACGGACGAGCGGGAAACACGCAGTGATGCATGCGCCGTATCGGTGAATGCCGAGCGCGTGCTCGACACGACGCGCCGCGCGTGGAGCGAAGCCGCCGCAAACCCGGCGCAAGCCCATTCCGAGCGCCGCCCGAAACGCGCCGCGCAATCGAAACGGCGCGTGGTGCCGCGGCTTTCGCGCTGGCCGAGCCTGATCGCCGCATTGAACTACTGGAGTCCGAAACCGCTGTGAATGCCGCCGATTCCGTGACGAGATCCGTCGAAATTCCGTCGCTCGTGCTCGACGAGCGTTTCTTCGACACCAGCCGTTTTCCGTTCGTGCGGCTGCGGCCGCGCGCTGTGCGGACCGGGTATGCGTTCGCGTGGAGCGCGCAGATGAGCCGCCTGCTGGCGCTCGCGACGCCGTTCGTGCTGGCCGTCGAGCACGACGAGCGCGAGTCCGCCGACGACGCGCGCCTGCGCGCCGCGTGGATGCGCACCCATCGCGCGGTGCTTGCCACGTTCTGCCGTGGGCTGATCGTCGTGGAGCCGCGCATCGAGGCGCGCGCGACGACCCGCGAAAAGCAGCGCGCGCTGACCGAAGGCTGCGGCGTGCGCACGGTCGTCGTGTCGAGCCTGCGGGTGGCGGGCGAACTCGCGCCCGTGCTGCTCAAGCATTCCGCGCCCGCGGCGGCGCCGTTCCCCGCGACGCGCGCGCGCAGCAAGGCGCTCTGAAGCGCGCCGCGCCCGGAACCGATCAGGGCGCGCCCTGTCTAGCAGGGGTTTTACGGCTGCTCTATCCTGAGGAGCCAAAAAGCCGCCTTGCAGAGGACGACGCGCATGCCGAGTTACCGAGAAGCGTATCGCCGGTCGATCGAGCAACCTGAAGACTTCTGGGCCGAACAGGCCCGCCGCATCCACTGGCAGACGCCGTTCGAGCAGGTGCTCGACCGGAGCCGTCCGCCGTTCGCGCGCTGGTTCGTCGGCGGCCGGACCAATCTCTGTCATAACGCCGTCGACCGCCATCTGGCCTCGCGCGCGGAGCAGGACGCGCTGGTGTACGTATCGACGGAAACGGGCATCGAGCGCCGCTATACCTACGCCGAGTTGCATGCCGAAGTGAATCGCATGGCGGCCGTCATGCGTTCCCTGCACGTGAAGAAGGGCGATCGCGTGCTGATCTATCTGCCGATGATCCCCGAAGCGCTTTTCGCGATGCTCGCCTGCGCGCGTCTCGGCGCGATTCATTCGGTCGTGTTCGGCGGCTTCGCGGCGCCGAACCTGGCCGCGCGCATCGACGATGCCGAGCCCGCGCTCATCGTCACGGCGGATGCCGGCGCGCGCGGCGGCCGGGTGATCGACTACACGCCGCTCGTCGACGAGGCGCTCTCGCGCGCGCAGTTCAAGGTGCCGCAGGTGCTGCTGATCGACCGGCAACTGGCGCCGGAGCGTCTGCAAGCGAGCTATCTCGTCGCCTACGAACCACTGCGCGAGCGTTACTTCGACGCCCACGTGCCGTGCGAATGGCTCGAATCCAACGAGCCGTCGTACGTGCTCTACACCTCCGGCACGACCGGCCGGCCAAAAGGCGTGCAGCGTGACGTCGGCGGCTATGCGGTGGCGCTCGCCGCGTCGATGGAGCACATCTTCGAAGGCCAGCCCGGCGACACGATGTTCACCGCCTCCGACATCGGCTGGGTGGTGGGACACAGCTACATCATCTATGCGCCGCTGATCGCCGGCTGTACGACCGTCATGTACGAAGGCACGCCCATCCGTCCCGACGGCGGCATCTGGTGGCGGCTCGTGCAGCAGTACGGCATCAATCTGATGTTCACCGCGCCCACCGCGATCCGCGTGCTCAAGAAGCAGGACCCGGCGCTGATGGAGCGTTACGACCTGTCGAGCCTGCGCACGCTGTTCCTCGCCGGCGAGCCGCTCGACGAACCCACCGCGCACTGGATCCAGGACGCGCTGCACAAGCCCGTCATCGACAACTACTGGCAGACCGAAACCGGCTGGCCGATGATCGCGATCCCGCGCGGCATCGAGGCCTTGCCGTCGAAGCTCGGTTCGCCGGGCGTGCCGTCGCTGGGTTTCGGGCTCAAGCTGCGCAACGAGGCAACCGGCGACGAATGCGCGCCGGGCGAAAAGGGCGTGGTCACGCTGGACTATCCGCTGCCGCCGGGCTGCATGCAGACCGTGTGGGGCGACGACCAGCGTTTCGTCGATACCTACTGGAACAGCGTGCCGAACCAGCTCGTCTACTCGACCTTCGACTGGGGCGTGCAGGACGAAGACGGCTATGTGTCGATCCTCGGACGCACTGACGACGTGATCAATGTCGCGGGCCATCGGCTGGGAACGCGGGAGATCGAGGAAGCGCTGTCGGCGCACGCGGCGGTCGCGGAGGTGGCGGTGGTCGGCATCGCCGATGCGGTCAAGGGACAGGCGGCGGCGGCTTTTGTCGTGCTGCGCGACACGGCGTGCATCGAGGCGCCGGGCGCGCGCGACGGGATGGAAGCCGAGTTGTGCCGCGCGGTGGATAGGCAACTGGGCGCGATCGCGCGTCCGGCGCGTGTGCACTTCGTGACGATGCTGCCGAAGACGCGCTCGGGCAAGCTGCTGCGCCGCGCGATTGCGGCGCTGGCGGAAGGGCGTGATCCGGGCGAACTGCCGACCATCGAAGATCCGGGCGCGCTGGCGCAGGTGCGGGAGGCGCTGGGCTCCTGAGGCGCCAATGCAAACGGCGGGCGCAAGCGCCCGCCGTCATCAGCACGCATCAACCGCGTCAATCAAGCCTTCGCATGCTCGTCATGCGTCTTCGGGAGCAGCACCGTCAGCACGCCGATCAGCGGCAGGAACGCGCAGACCTTGTAGACGAACTCGATGCTCGTCGCATCGGCCAGCTGGCCGAGCACGGCGGCGCCCACGCCGCCCATGCCGAACGCAAAGCCGAAGAACAGGCCCGCGACCATGCCGACCTTGCCGGGAATCAGCTCGGTCGCATACACCAGGATGGCCGAGAACGCCGACGCCAGCACCAGCCCGATGATCACCGACAGCACGCTGGTCCAGAACAGGTTCGCATAGGGCATCAGCAGCGTGAACGGTGCGACGCCGAGAATCGACACCCAGATCACCGCCTTGCGTCCGACCTTGTCGCCGATCGGCCCGCCAACCACCGTGCCCGCCGCGACCGCCGCGAGGAACACGAACAGATGGATCTGCGCCGACTGCACCGACAGCCCGAACTTGTTGATCAGATAGAAGGTGAAGTAGCTGTTGATGCTCGCGAGGTAGAAGTACTTCGAGAACACGAGCAGCACGAGCACGCTCATTGCCATGATGACGGTCTTGCGCGGCAGCGTGGCGTGCTGCACCTGCGCGCGGCCTTTCTTCGTGGCGGGATGACGCTTGTACCAGCGGCCGATGTTGGCCAGCACGAACATCGCGACCAGCGCCGCCGCCGAGAACCACGCAATGCTGCGCTGGCCGTGCGGAATGATGATGAGCGCGGCAAGCAGCGGTCCGAGCGACGAACCCGCATTGCCGCCCACCTGGAACAGCGACTGCGCGAGGCCGTGCTTGCCGCCCGAGGCCATGCGCGCCACCCGCGACGATTCCGGATGGAACACTGACGAGCCGCAGCCGACCAGCGCCGCCGCCACCAGCAGCATGCCGAAGCTTCCCGCCACTGACATCAGCAGCAGCCCCGCCAGCGTGAAGCCCATGCCCACCGGCAGCGAGTAAGGCTTGGGATGCTTGTCGGTATAAAGCCCGACGAGCGGCTGCAGCAGCGACGCGGTGATCTGGTAGGTCAGCGTGATGAGGCCGATCTGCCCGAACGAGAGCGCGAACTCGCTCTTGAACATCGGGTAGATGGCCAGGATCAGCGACTGGATCATGTCGTTCAGCAGATGCGAGAAGCTGATTGCGCCGAGTACCGAATAGACGGTGCGCTGCGCGGCGGCCACGGGCTTGGCCGTCTGGGTATCGGAAGTGCCGGCCGTCGCGCCGGCGGGCGACAACGCGCCCTTGTCGATGCTGGTTTGCATGGTGAATGGCTGAGGTAAGCGGAATCGTCTCTGTTTTTGTTGTTTCAAGTCGGCCATTTATGCGCTGACTGAATTTCTGACAAGTGTAGGCTGTCCCCGACGCGTTGTCCTGCCAAGCTTTGTCGCGAATCAGACAGCTTGATGCACCGCAATCGATCATTCTGCTGACAAAAAGCATTTTTGGCACGCTATAACCGTATGAAGCGGCAGCGAACGCCTGTTCGCTATCCGCAGAAGCTCGGCTCAAGAAAGCCGGCCAACTGCCGTACTACCGGCGGGACCAGAACCGGACGCGCCACACGACGGCACCGTCCGCAGACCATCAGCGGGGATTCAATCGATGAAACTGTTTTCGCTACGCGGCGCACGGACCGCGGGCTTTCCGGCGGGCGCCCAGCGCGCATCCTCCACGGCCACGGCCCAGCCACGCGGATTGTCCGTCAAGGCGTCGCTCAGGCTGGCGTTCGGCGTGGTCCTCGCGGGCACGCTCGTCATCGGCGCACTGGCGCTGACCCAGATCAGCCGCCTCAACGGCTCGACCGAATCGATCTACACGCAGGGCTATGTCGCGAGCCGCGCCGCCGAGGAAACGCGTGGCTATCTGCTGCGCGCGAGCCGCTCGCAGAAGATGCTGCTCACTGCCAGCACCGCGAAAGAGCGCGACGACCTCGGCGCGGAAATCGAGCAGGCGCTTGCGGGCATCGGCCGGGAACAGGCGCAACTGGCGCAGTATGTCGATCACGGCGACCACGACGCACTCGCGCAGCAGAAGGCTTTCGCCGGCGCCGTCGGCACCTGGAGCAACAACCTGCGCACCTTCGTCAAGCTCGTGAAGGAACAGCCGCTCGATCTGTCGCAGATGAACTGGCAGGTCGGCACGCAGGACGTGTCGCTGCTGGTCGAGACCGGCAAGCTCGAAAAGCGCGTCGACGAACTCGTCGCGCGTCGGGGCGCCGCCGCGCGCGCCACCATCGATGCCGCCGCGTTCATCTTCCATTCGTCGTTCGTGATGGTGTCCGTGCTGACGCTCGCGCTGTGCGCGCTCGCGATCTGCGTCTCCGAATGGGTCGTGCGGCGGCTCGCCGGACAGCTCGGCGGCGAACCTGCTTACGCGAAGGACATCGCGCGGCGCATCGCGGCGGGCGACCTGGCCCACGAAATCAGGCTCCGGCGCCGCGACGACGACAGCATGCTGCACGCGCTCGCCGACATGCGGGCCGGCCTCTCGGCGACCGTCGGCGACATCGCAGCCAGCGCGGAGGCGATCGCTTCGGCATCGAGTGAGATCTCGACCGGCAACGTCGACCTGTCGCGCCGCACGGAAGAACAGGCGGTCGCGCTGGAAAAGACCGCGACCAGCATGGAGCAGCTCACCTCGACCGTGCGTCAGAACGCCGACAACGCCATGCAGGCGAGCACGCTGGCGCAGAGCGCGTCGGAGATCGCGGAGAAGGGCGGCGCGGTGGTGAACCGCGTCGTCGAGACGATGCAGCGGATCGATGCGAGCGCGAAGAGCATCGGCGACATCATCGGCGTGATCGAGGGCATCGCGTTCCAGACCAACATCCTCGCGCTGAACGCAGCCGTCGAGGCGGCGCGCGCGGGCGAACAGGGACGCGGCTTTGCGGTCGTCGCGGGCGAGGTGCGCAGCCTGGCGCAGCGTTCGTCGTCGGCGGCGAAGGAGATCAAGGGCTTGATCGACACGTCGGTGTCGCGCGTGTCCGACGGCTCCACTTACGCGCAGCAAGCCGGCACGACAATGGAAGAGGTCGTGCGCGCGGTGCGCCGCGTCACCGACATCATGGGCGAGATTTCGGCGGCGTCGGCCGAGCAGAAGACGGGCATCGAGTCGATCGGCGACGCGGTCTCGAAGATGGACGCCGGCACCCAGCAGAACGCGGCGCTGGTGGAGCAGGCGGCGGCCGCCGCGCAATCGCTCGACGACCAGGCGCGCGCGCTCAAGGCGCTGGTCGGCAAATTCCAGCTGGCCTGACGCGGCCGGTGGAACAAAGCACGATAGAATCGCGGACGGGCGCGGCAGGGCGCCCGTTCTCGCGAAAGTCCTACGCACCTGACCACGACGTACCGTCACCCTGGATCGAACCGCAACGTCGAACCTTTTCAGCCGCAGCGAGAACGGCGCCATAAAGGAACAACGTCATGTGGTCTACATCCTGTCCCATCGCTGCCCCCGCATCCCATGGCAACTACTTGCGCGAACACGCGCGACGCCTGCTGCGCCTCGCCCGCGACGGCGACACGAGCGCGTCCATGCCGGTGCTGCGCCGCCTGCTCGCGGCGCGCATCCTGCCGGCCGGCGGCCTCGCTCAGCTCCACGCGCGGCGCGCGGACCTGCAACTGAAACACCTGCTTGCGTTGATCGCCGCCGAACTGGGCTACGCGAGCTGGGACGCGTGCAAGGCCGCGATCGACACGCAGCCGGATGCGGTCATCGACCGCTACCGGCTCGACGCCGGCGCGTTCAACGACTTCGAGAAGAACTGGTTTGCGAACGAGGCGGAAGCGCTCGACTGGCAGCGCGCCCACGGCGGCTATGTCGTGCGATACGGCGAGCAGGCCGTGGCGATCCTGAAAAGGGAATAACGCGCGTCCGGAGAGAGAAGCCGCTTCAGATCAGCTCGACTTCCTTCCAGTTGGCGCCGAGGAAGAAGCGGCTCAGTTCCTTCGTGAGGCCGTTCAGCGCGCTCATTTCAGGCGGCGAGATCTTGCGCACGTGCTGCGGATGCGTCCAGTCGCCATAGATGAGCGCGATGGTGGAATCGTTCGACTTCACCGGCAGCAGCACGAACGCCTGCGCTTCGCCGAGCGTGTCCTTGTACCAGCGCGGCAGGCGCGCGTCGATGCGGGCGTCGTGCGCGTTCTCGATGAAGATGCCCACCGGATTGCTGATGGCGAGATGGAATACGTCGGGCCGGAAGTCGGCGGAGAAGCGCAGTGCCGGCAACATCGGCTCGACGCCGCTGCCGAGCCCGAGCCGCGCATGGAATTCGTTGTTGGCCTGGCGCACGAAGACCACGGTGCGCGACAGATGCAGGCTCGCCATGATCGATTCGGAGACCAGCGCGAGCGCCGGCCCCAGCGCATTCCGGGTCGGCAGCGCGCGTAAATCCTCGATGCTCGCGCCGATGCGCGCCTCCGCCGAAATCTTCGCGCGCGCCATGGCGTCGGCGTTGGCCTGCAGTTCGGAGATCTCGCGGATCACGCCGTCGCTGGCTTCCTCGCTGGCGAGCGCGAGGCTCATCGAGGTGAGGAGTTCGGCGTCGGTGTTGAGCGCGCCGGCGTAGCGGCTGGAGATGTCGAAGACCACCGACTCGCGCCCTTCCGACGCCACGTTCTGCGCGGTGAGGGCGTCGGCGACTTCAGTGGAATAGTTCGAGATGGCGCGCAGCCAGCGCACGTGCTTCGGCACGGTTTCATCGACGGGCGCGTTCGGGTCGGTGGCGCGCATGCCTTCGCGGATGGTCTCCGGCAGGCGCCAGCGGTCGGCGGCCTCGAGGCCGATTTCATCGAAGGTCACGCCCAGCAGCGCCGCGCACGCCGCGCTGTCCGGGATGTTTTCCGACGCGGCCTTGCGGCGCAGCTGATCCCACTCGTGTTCCAGGTAGAACGCGACGAGCAGCTTGCCGATCTGCCGCATCAGCGTGCAGACCACGGCTTCCTCGGCGGAGCGCAAATCCTTGTGTTCGGTGAGCTGGCGCGCGACCGCGCCGGACAGCAGGGTGCGGTTGAGTTCCAGCTTGGCGTCGATACGGCGCGGCGCGCTCTGATGGAAGTGGTCGACGATCTTCAGTCCCACCACGAGATGACCGACGGCGTCCATGCCGAGGACCATCAGCGCGCGCGTGACGGTGGTGATGTTGCCGCCGAACGCGACGTACATCGCGGAATTGGCGAGGCGCAGCACCTTCTGCGTGAGGCCGACGTCCGACAGCACGACTTGCACGAGGGACGTGAAGTCGAGGTCGTCATCGCTCATGGCGGACACGGTCGAGCGCAGCGCCTGCGAGAGCATGGGGAAATCCCCGCGCTCGCTCATGCGCGACCACAACTTGTCCAATAGTTCGGCCTTGGTGCGTGCCATTGCTAAAAATAAGAACCCTGCGTTACGCGACGGCTATCCCGAGGCGGTCCAGCACCTACAATCCCAGCACCCGATAACGAAATTTACACGTTATTAGGGGGTTACGGCGCGTTCCTCAATCGGAACGCGAACAAAGGGGCGCGCTTCATGCCTCGTACAACACCAGCGAGTTCGACTGGAAAGAGCGGGCCAGTTCGTCCGACGGCAGCGCATGGCTGATCAGCCAGCCCTGGATGTGATCGCATCCGAGCTCGGCCAGCAGATCGCGCTGCGCTTCCGTCTCGACCCCTTCGGCGACCAGTTCGAGCCCGAGCGATTGCGCGAGCCCGACCACGGCGCCGACGATCGCACGGTTGTTGCGCGAGGTAACAATGTTCTCGACAAAGCTGCGGTCGATCTTGAGCTTGGAAAGCGGAAAACGCTGCAAATAGGCGAGGCTCGAATAGCCGGTGCCGAAGTCGTCGACGGCGAAGCGGATACCGACCGCGGTCAGCGCCTCCAGCAGGCCCGTCGCTTCTTCCGGATCGTGCATCAGCAGGCTCTCGGTGATTTCGAACACGAGCCGCCGGGCGTCGATGCCGGTGAGCGCCAGCGCCTCCTGCACGGCCGCCGTGAAGCGTTTGTCGCGGAACTGCTGCGGCGACACGTTCACCGAGACATAGTCGAGCCGGATGCCGATCGCGTCCCACTGCACGATCTGCATGCAGGCGGCCTTCAGGACCCAGTTGCCCAGATAGTTGATCAGGCCGATCGATTCCGCGAGCGGAATGAAGGTCGAGGGCGGCACCAGTCCGTGCACCGGATGATTCCAGCGCATCAGCGCCTCCACGCCCACCACCGCGCCGGTCAGGATCTTCGTGATCGGCTGGAAGTAGAGCGAGAACTCGCCGTTGCGCACGGCTTCGTACAGGTCGGCTTCCAGCTTAAGGCGCTCGGCGTCGGCGGGGTTGTCGTCGAGCGTGTGGAACACGAGCGCGTTGCCGCCCGCTTCCTTGGCTTGCGCGAGCGCGTGATCGGCCATGCGCAGCAGGCTCGTCTGCACGTTGCTGCGCGCGTTCTTGCCCGTCTGGTCCGGATACAGCGCGACGCCCACGCTCGCCGACAAGTGCGTATGCTGCCCGCGATGCCGGTACGGCTGCGCGATCGCGGTAAGAAGACGGCGCCCGAGCGCTTCGGCGAGTTCGGGCGTGGTGCCGGGCGGCAGCAGCACGGCGAATTCGTCGCCGGCCACGCGCGCGACGCGCTCGCCGTGGCTCGCCGTGTGCTGGACGCGGCGCGCCGTTTCGCGCAGGAGTTCGTCGCCGGCGTCGTAGCCGAGGGCGCGGTTGATGCGCTGATAGTCGTCGATGTCCAGCAGCACCAGACCCGCGTGCGTGCGCATCGCCTCGGCTTCGGCCTGCGCCGCGCCGATCGCGGTCTTCAGCGCGGTCAGGTTCTCGAGTCCGGTCAGCGGGTCGTGATGCAGCCGATGGTTGAGCTCGGCCTCGCGTTCGCGCCAGTGGGACACGTCGAAGGCGGCCAGCGCGAAGCCCGGCGTGCCGCGCCCGGCCGTCGAGATGAGCCGCAGCTCGACGCAGATCGGATAGGTCAGCGACTTGACCACCGTCAGCACCGCCGACTCGAGCCGGCCGCTCGCGCGCGCCCGGGCGACGAGCGCATGCAGTTCGTCGGCCTCCTCGGAGGCGACGAGATCGTGCAGGGTCAGCATGCTCAGGTAGTCGCGGTGATAACCGATGAACTCGATGCTCGCGTCCGACACATATTGGAAGCGCAACGCGTCGTCGAGCTGGGCGAGGAAATCGACGGCGCCGAGCATGGCTTCGGGCGCCGGTGAAACGGGCGTGGCGTGGGGCACTTCTGCGGTGGCGGGTACGGCGGCACGTGCGTCGGCGTTCATGGCCGCGGGGGCCAGCGGCGCTTCGGCCGGCGCGGCGTGTTCCTGGCGCTCGCGCGCGGCACTTCCCCAGGCGCGTGACAGCGCATCGAGCGCGATGCGCCACGGTGCGCGGCGGGAGGCGGTGATCCGGTTCGCTTGCATGATTTCAATGGGGTTCGGGCGGCGGCGCGCGTGTCCGGCAAGGACGGCGCGCTCACGCAGGGCTCGCGTCTGCCGCCGGGGGTGTGCCGGAACGGGCGCGGCACGCTTTATCAGGCGAGTTATCGGCCCAGGTGGCTGTTTCTTTAACAAGTCATCCAAATGCCACACATCATGCTGGCCCTAAAGAGTTGTCCAGCGATTGTCGATATCAAGTTTCATATTATGTATGTCCGCGTTATCGGTTACAGTGGCGCGGTTTCAGCAGCAAACGGTTACTCCGCCCACGGCCAGCCATCGCCGCGTTGTGAATTCCCAGCTTCCGTTCGCCTCATGATCGACTTCCTTTCGCTGCCGGTTCGGGCTCGAGCCCGGATCGTCAGACCGGCCTTCACACATCCATCAGACACGCCTGCGGCAAGGTTCGCGCTCCGGCACGCTCAAGCGCGGTTCCCGACATGCCTGATTCGTTCCTGAGGCGCTCGATACTGGGCCGGCGAGGACAGAGCGTCTACGTGGGCCGCCAGCCCATTCTCGATGGCGACGGCGCGCTGGTCGCCTACGAACTGCTGTTCCGCGACAGTCCCGACAACCGCGCGCGCGTCCACGACGACGTGCAGGCCACCGCCCACGTGGTCGCCCGTACGGTGGGGGAAATCGGCGTGCCGGCGGTGCTCGGGCCGTATCCGGGCTATGTGAACATGAGCCGCGAACTGCTGTTCGACGACATCGTGCACATCATGCAGCCGCAGCGCTTCGTGCTGGAGCTGCTCGAAAACATCACCTTCGACGACGTGCTGTTCAAGCGCTGCGCGCAGCTGCGCAAGGCGGGCTTCCGCTTTGCGCTCGACGACGTCGTGCGGCTGGACGAGCAACTGCTCGAGGCGTTGCCCTCGGTCGACATCGTAAAGGTCGATTTCCTCGCCGCCGATCGCGCGCATCTGCCGGAACTGGCGGCGGCGGTGAAACTGCAGGGCAAGCAGCTGGTGGCCGAGAAGGTCGAGACACACGAGGACTTCTCGCAGGCCAGGAAGCTCGGCTTCGATCTGTTCCAGGGGTATTTCTTCGCGCGGCCACAGGTGCTGTCGGCGCGGCGCGCCAGCCCGGCGCGCGGCGCGCTGCTCCGGCTGATGACCGTGCTCGCCGGCGAACCCGGCATGCGCGAACTCGAAACCGAACTCAAGCGCAACCCGGATATCGTCGTGCAGCTGATGCGCCTCGCCAATTCGAGCGCGCAGACGCGCGGGCGGCGCGTGTCGTCGCTGCGCGAGGCGATCGCGGCGGTCGGCACCCGCCAACTGATGCGCTGGGCGCAGTTGCTGCTTTATGCGGACGGCAGCGGGCTGCCGTGGCGTTCGGACCCGCTGCTGCAACTCGTGGGCACCCGCGCGCGCTTCCTGGAACTCGCGGCCGGCGTGGTGCGCCCCGGCGACGAAGCGCTCGCCGACGCCGCCTACATGACCGGCATCTTTTCGCTGGTGCACGTCGTGCTCGACATGCAGCCGGCGGAGATTCTCGATAAGCTCCATCTGGCGGCCGAGATCCGCACCGCGATCCTCGCGGGCGTGGGTCCGCTCGGCACGCTGCTCGGCGTCGCGCGGGCGGCGGAGCGGGGCGATGCGCCCGCCATCGACGCGAGCCGCCTGGCGCAACCCGGCCTCAACGCGCTCACGCCTGCCATGCTGGCGAAGCTGCAAGTGGAGGCGGCGGCCTGGTTCGCCGAGCATCGTCTGGACGAGGACACCGGCGACGCGTGACGGGCGCGCGCGGCGCACCCATTTCATCGACATTCACCGCAAGGAGCGCGCATGAACAGCAAGTCTCTCAACCGGACGGCGCGCAGCGCCCGCATGTGGGCGGCGGCCATCGCCTGCGCGGCCGCGCTCCAGCCGCTCACCGCGTCCGCGACGCTCAAGCCCGGCGATGCCGCGCCCAACTTCACCGCGCAGGCCTCGCTCGGCGGCAACGTGTACAACTACTCGCTCGCTGACGCGCTGAAGAAAGGCCCGGTGGTGCTGTACTTCTATCCGGCCGCGTTCACCAAGGGCTGCACGATCGAGGCGCACGAGTTCGCCGAAGCGGTCGATCAATACAAGGCAGAAGGCGCGACGGTCATCGGCGTGTCGCACGACAACATCGACACGCTCAAGCAGTTCTCCGTCAGCGAATGCCGCAGCAAGTTTCCCGTGGCCGCCGACGCCGATTCGAAGATCATCCGCTCGTACGACGCCTCGATGCCCATGAAGAGCACGATGGCCAATCGCGTCTCGTACGTGATCGCGCCGGACGGCAAGGTCATCTACGAGTACACGAGCCTGTCGCCGGACCAGCACGTCAGCAACACGCTGCAGGCGCTGCGCGACTGGAACGCGAAGCACAAGGCGCAGTGAAGCACTGCGGTTTTCTGATCTGAACGCACCGGAGCCGCCATGCCTATCGTCGTCGGACTGATCGTTGTCGGCCTGCTGATCTACGGCGCGATCTGGTCATTCGATGCCATTCACGCCCACTTCGGCCTCGGTGCGGCCATCGGCGCGGCGGTGGTCGTGCTGGCGCTCATCGCGGCGGGGCTGATGCGCTGGCGCGCGAGCCGTCGGGAGATTGCGCCGAACCTGAGCCGCGGCGAGCACGGCGACTGGACCCACGAACTCAAGGCCGAGTGGGGCGGCGTGCGGCTGGCGGCGGGCAAGCGCCTGTGCGACGTGCGCGTGGGCGAGGCGCGCGGCAGCTACATCTTCGCGGACCTGCGCGGCGCGCGCATGCTGGAGCCGGCGGGCGGCGGCGCCTGGCAGGTCGCGCTCGACGTGCGCGACGCGCAGCACGGCGAGTGGACCTTGCCGATGCGCGATCGCGCGCAGGCGCACCAGTGGGCGCGGCTGCTTACGCTGGCGACCCAGCAGAAGCTCTGATCATTCGGCGTGGTAGCCCATGTCGCCACGCACCTTGCCGCGAAACACCCAGTAGGACCAGACCACGTAGATGATCAGTACCGGCAGCAGGAACATCGTGCCGATCAGCAGGAACTGCTGCGAGAGCGGCGCCGTCGAGGCATCCCACAAGGTCACCGACGGCGGCGCGATGAATGGCCACAGGCTGATCACGAGGCCGGTGAAGGCGAGAAAGAACAGCCCCATCGAACACAGGAACGGCGTGACTTCGCGGCCCCTCGCGAGACTCGTCCACAGCGTCCACGCGAGCAGCACGGTCAGCACCGGCACCGGCGCGAACACGAAGCTGTAGGGAAAATCGAACCAGCGCGCCGCGATGCGCGCATCCTTGAGCGGCGTCCACAGGCTGATGAGCAGGATGAACGCAATCACGCCGATCAGCGCATAGCGCGCCATGCGCCGTCCCCACTCCTGCAATTTCCCCTCGGTCTTGAGCACGAGCCAGGTCGTGCCTTGCAGCGCATAGCCGAAGATCATGCCGACGCCGGTCAGGAGCGGAAACGGCGCGATCCAGTTCCAGCTGGTGCCGGCGTAGACCCGGCCTTCGATCGGAAAGCCCTGGATGAACATGCCGAGCACGATGCCCTGCGAGAACGTGGCGACCAGCGAACCGACGCCGAACGCGCCATCCCACAGCCGCTTGCGCGCGCCGATCACCTCGCGGAACTCGAACGCGACGCCGCGGAAGATCAGGCCCAGCAGCATGAACAGAATGGGGAAATAGACGGCCGGCACGATGATCGCGAAAGCCAGCGGAAACACCGCGAAGAGTCCACCGCCGCCGAGGATCAGCCAGGTTTCGTTGAAGTCCCAGACCGGCGCGACGGAGTTGATCATCAGGTTGCGCGACTCGCCGTCGCGGCGCAGCAGGAACATGATGCCGACGCCCAGATCGAAGCCGTCGAGCAGCACGTACATGAATACCGCCAGCGCGAGAATGGCGGCCCACAGGGGCACGAGATCGAGCATCGGGTTCTCCGGTTCGGTTCTTGATGATGCGTCCGGCGGCGCTTCAGGAGCGGCCGCGGCCCGGCGGGACGATATCGTCCTCACGCACCGGACGCGTCGCGCTGCTCCCACCCGCCGACACCGCCGAGAGCGGCCGTGCGGCGCGCGTCTTCGTGTCGAGCTCGTCCTTCTCGTGCGCATGCGCCACTTCCGCCGGTCCGACCCGCACCAGCCGGCGCAGCAGGAAGAAGCCCGCGCCGAAGATCACCAGATACGCCAGCACGTAAAGCAGCCACGACAGGCCGACATCGGCGGCGGTCAGGGACGGCGTCACCGAATCTTTGGTGCGCAGCAGGCCGTACACGGTCCACGGCTGGCGGCCCGCTTCGGTGGTGGTCCAGCCGGCGATCACCGCGATGAAACCCGCCGGCATCGACCAGGTTGCGCAGCGCAGCCAGCGCGTGCTCGTCTCCACCCTGCCGCGCGCGAACAGCACGATGCCCCACAGCACGAGCGCGAACATCAGCAGCGCGATGCCCACCATGATGTGAAACGCGAAGAACACCACCGCGACGGGCGGCCGGTCCTCGCGCGGGAAATCCTTCAGGCCGCGCACGTAGCCGTTTGGATCGTGCGTCAGATAGAGACTGCCCAGGACCGGAATCGAGATCTCGAAGTGATTGCGCTCCTCATCCTGATCGGGGATCGAGAAGATATTGGCCGGGATGCGCGTGCCGGATTCCCACAGGCCTTCCATCGCGGCGAGCTTGGCGGGCTGGTGCTTCAGCGTGTTGAGGCCGTGCGAGTCGCCGAGCACCATCTGGATCGGCACCATGATGATCAGGAAGATCAGCGACATCTTCACCATCACGCGGCTTTCCTCGAGCGCGCGCCGCTGCCGCAGGTACATCGCGCCGACGCCGAGAATCACGAAGCCGGTCGTCACGAGGAACGCGCTCACGGTATGGCTCAGCCGGTACGGAAACGAGGGCGAGAAGATGACGTCGAAGAAGCTGACCACCTCGAAACGGCCGTCAGGCGTGATGCGATGGCCTTGCGGCGTCTGCATCCAGCTGTTCACGGCGAGAATCCAGAACGACGAAATCACCGTGCCCGCCGCGACGAACACCGCCGACATGACGTGCGCCCATTGCGGCACCAGCTTGCGGCCGAACAGCAGGACGCCGAGAAACGCCGATTCGAGGAAGAACGCCGTCAGCACCTCGTAGCCCATCAGCGGGCCGACCACATTGGCGGTGGCATCGGAGAAACGGCTCCAGTTGGTGCCGAACTGGAACGGCATGACGAGGCCCGACACGACGCCCATCCCGAACGACACGGCGAAGATCTTGAGCCAGAATGCCGACAGGCGGCGGTAGACGTCGCGCTTCGTCACCCACCAGTTGAATTCGAGCGTGGCGATGAAGCAGGACAGGCCAACCGTGAACGCCGGCAGCAGAATGTGGAACGCGACGACCCAGGCGAACTGGAAACGGGACAGCAGGACCGAATCGACATGCATGAACGCTCCTTTTGAGGCATTCCTGAGACGGGTGGCGCGACCCGACGCCGCGCGCGGGCGCCGGCAGGTTGTTCCTGGCTTCCGTGATTAATACACGTTTTTGATGACGGAGGTCGGGCGCGGCGTCAACCGGACGGGCGATCTGGCGCGGTCGCCGGCGAGCCATGCACCACTTTGGTAAAATCCGGGCTTCGTTTCAAGGCCGGGCGGACGACCGCCTGCGCATCGTTTCCACCGGGGACGGCCCCGCTTTCAAGGGAGTCACCCCATGTCCTGGATTCTGCTGTTCATCGCCGGCCTGCTCGAAGTCGCCTGGGCCGCCGGCCTCAAGACCTCCGAAGGCTTCACCCGGCTGTGGCCGTCCGTCTTCACCCTCGTCACCGCCACCGGCAGCTTCGTGCTGCTCGCCATGGCCATGCGGCAACTTCCCCTCGGCACGGCCTACGCGGTCTGGACGGGCATCGGCGCCGTCGGCGCTTTCGTGTTCGGCATCGTGTTCATGGGCGAGGCGCTCACGGCGGCGCGCGTGCTGAGCGCCGTGCTAATCGTCGCGGGGCTGATCGGCCTCAAGCTCTCGTCAGGGCATTGAAAATACGGCCGGCGCGGCCGTGCGCCGGCGCACCGGGAACGCCGATCGCTTGGGTTGTTGCTGCACCGCGTGGTTTTGCGTGGATATAATGGTCTGAGGTCAACCGGTTTACGTCCGATTCCTGTCTTCTGTGCGCCGCCCGATGCGCCATTGCGCTATCGCATGATCGGGCCGCACGGCTTCAATCCGGCAGGCGGCGTTTTTTTCATCATCCCCGGAAAGACCGCAATTTTCAGCCGGTCAATCGCCCGCCAGCGGCGAACCTCGGCAGGCA
This sequence comes from Caballeronia sp. LZ043, assembly GCF_031451075.1. NCBI lineage: Bacteria > Pseudomonadati > Pseudomonadota > Betaproteobacteria > Burkholderiales > Burkholderiaceae > Caballeronia > Caballeronia sp. LZ043. Next base: position 782,279 of record NZ_JARUXT010000003.1, read on the forward strand.
GCATCAAGGGAGGCGGCAATGCTTGAGTCACTTTCGCTCGCGGCGGGCCTGTCATGGGCGAGCGGGCTGCGCCTGTACCTGACGGTCTTCATCGCCGGGATGTTCCAGCGCATGGGCCTCGTCCACCTGCCGGATTCCCTCGCCATTCTCAGTTCCCCGTGGGTCATCGGCGTCGCGGCGGTGCTTACCGTCGTCGAATTTCTCGCTGACAAGATTCCCGCCGTCGATTCCCTGTGGGACGCGGTCCACACCTTCATTCGCATTCCGGCGGGCGCGGTGCTTGCGGCCGGCGCGCTCGGTCACGCCGATCCCGCCATGCTGACCATCGCGGCACTGGCCGGCGGCACGCTCGCCGGCGCATCGCATTTCGCCAAGGCGGGCACCCGCGCGCTCATCAATCTCTCGCCGGAACCGGTGTCGAACTGGGCCGCCTCGACCACCGAGGATGTCGGCGCGCTCGCGGGCATCACGCTCGCGCTGTTCGTGCCGCTGCTGTTCCTCATCCTTGTGCTGGTGTTCCTCGTGCTCGCGGGCTGGGCCTTGCCGAGGCTCGCGCGTGGCGTGCACGGCGGCGTGTCGCGCATGGCCAAGCACATGCTGCCCGGCACCTATGCGCGTATCGACCGGTTGCGGAGCAAGCACGATTGAGCTCCGCAGCGAAACCCGGTTCCAACTCTTCCCACGTCACACCCAAGGCCGGCGCGGCGCACGCTCCCGTGCGGCTCGGCCTCGTGCCGCTGATGCGCCAGGCATGGCGCATGACCGCACGCGACTGGCGCGCGGGCGAGCTGACCATGCTGCTGCTTGCGCTGGTGCTGGCGGTTGCCGCGCTGTCGAGCGTCGGCTTTCTCGCCGATCGCATGCGCCAGGGGCTGGCCCGCGACGGCCGCCAGATGATCGCCGCCGATTTCGTCGTGCGCGCCGATCATCCCGTCGATGCGAAATTTGCCAGTGAAGCGCAGTCGCTCGGACTGGAGACGGCGGGCACCACGATTTTCCCCAGCATGATCAGCTCGACAGCGGCGCAGCCTGCCTCGCGGCTCGCGGCGATCAAGGGCGTGACCGACGGCTATCCGTTGCGCGGGGCGCTGCGCATCGCGCCCGCCGTCGATGCGCCCGACGCCCCCGCGCATGGCATTCCCGCGCCGGGCACGGTCTGGGCCGATCCCGCGCTGCTCGATGCCCTCAATACGAAGGTCGGCGGCACGCTCAAGGTCGGCACGCGCACCTTCACGGTGGCGGGCGTCATCACGCGTGAGCTGGATCGCGGCTTCTCGTTCGTGAACTTCTCGCCGCGCCTGATGATGCGTGCCGACGAAATCGCGGGCACCGGCCTGAACGGCTATGGCAGCCGGGTCACGTATCGCCTGCTGGTGGCGGGGCCGGACGACGAGGTCGAACGGTTCGCGAAATTCGCGCGCGACCAGGTGGACGGCGGCAAGCTGCGCGGCGTCGGCCTGGAATCGCTGTCGGACGGGCAGCCGCAGGTGCGCCAGACGATTGACCGCGCGAGCCACTTCCTCACGCTCGTGTCGCTGCTGACCGCGCTGCTCGCGGCGGTCGCCATCGCGATGGCCGCGCATCGTTTCGCGCGCCGCCATCTCGACGGCTGCGCCGCGATGCGCTGTCTCGGCGTCAGCCAGCGCACGCTGCGTTTGCTGTTCCTGAACGAATTCCTGGCGATCGGCGTGATCGGCAGCGTGACGGGCGTCGTGCTCGGTTTCGGCGGGCATCTCGTGCTGCTGAACTGGCTCGGCTCGCTCGTCGATGTCGAATTGCCGCAGGCCAGCGCATGGCCCGCGCTGCAAGGCATCGCGATGGGGCTCGTGCTGCTGCTCGGCTTCGCGCTGCCGCCACTGCTGCCGATCACGCGCGTGCCGCCGGTCCACGTGATCCGCCGCGAACTCGGCGATGCGCAGCGGGTCGCGCATGCGGCCTACGGCGTCGGCGTGCTGCTGTTCGCGGCGCTGCTGATCGTCGCGGCGGGCGAGTGGAAGCTCGGCGGCATCGTCGCGGGCGGCTTCGCGGCGGGCTTGCTCGTGTTCGGCGCGATCGCGCGCGCGGCGCTCTGGGCCGCGGCGCGCTTCGTGCGGCGCGAGCGCAGCCGGGCGGGCGTGGGCTGGCGCTACGCGCTGGCGTCGCTGGAACGGCGCAGCGGCTCGAGCGCACTGCAGATCACCGCGCTCGGCATCGGGCTGATGTGCCTGTTGCTGATCGGCATGACGCGCAACGATCTCATCAAGGGCTGGCGCGACGCCACACCGCCCGACGCGCCCAACCAGTTCCTCATCGATATCCAGCCGGACCAGCGCGCCGGCGTGCTCGACTACCTGCACACGCACGGCCAGCCGGCCGCCGTGCTGTCGCCGATGGTGCGCGCGCGGCTCGTGTCGATCAACGGCAAGCCGGTGAATCCCGACAACTACGACAAGGCCGATGCGAAGCGCCTGGTCGATCGCGAATTCAACCTGTCCTATACCACCCAGCTGCCCGACGACAACCGCGTGACGCAGGGCACGTGGTTCGGCACGGATGCGAAGCCGCAGGTGTCGATCGAAGAGGGCATCGCGAAGACGATTCGCGTGAAAGAGGGCGACATGCTGCGTTTCGACGTCGCCGGGCTGCCGGTGGAAGCGCCGGTGACGAGCTTGCGCAAGGTCGACTGGAATTCGTTCAAGGTCAACTTCTTCGTGCTGATGCCGCCCGAAGCGCTCGCGGATCTGCCCGCCACCTTCATCACGAGCTTTCATCTGCCCGAGAGCGGACAGCGGATGATCGACGGGCTGGTCGCGCGCTATCCGAACGTCACGGCCATCGATGTCGCGCCGATCCTCGCGCAGATTCATCGCACGCTCGCGCAGGTGATCGGCGCTGTGCAGTTCCTGTTCATCTTCACGCTCGCGGCGGGTGTGCTCGTGCTGTATGCCGCGCTCGCCGGCACGCGCGACGAACGCGTGCGCGAGTCGGCGCTGCTGCGCGCGCTCGGTGCGTCGCACGGCCAAGTGCGCGCGGTGCAGATTGCGGAGTTCGTCGCCGTGGGCGCGTTGTCGGGCCTGATGGCGGCGCTCGGCGCGCAGGGCATCGGCTATATGCTGGCCGCGCGCGTGTTCGAATTTCACATCGATTTCAATCCGTGGCTCGTGCCGGCGGGCGTGGTCGCGGGCGTCGCCTGCGCGGGCCTGAGCGGCTGGCTGAGCCTGCGGCGGGTGCTCGCGCGTCCCGCGTTGCAGTCGCTGCGCGATGCCTAGCGTTTCACCGGTTCCCAAGCAATGACCGAAGTCAATTCCTCCTCGTCACCTTCTCCCGAAGACGAAGTCCAGCAGCCGACCGCGTTCGAGCTGATCGGCGGCGAAGAGCGCCTGCGTGCGCTCGTCGACCGCTTCTATGACCTGATGGACCTCGAACCCGAGTTCGCGGGCATCCGCGCGCTGCATCCGCCGACGCTCGACAATTCGCGCAACAAGACCTTCTGGTTCCTGTGCGGCTGGATGGGCGGACCGGATCACTACGTCAGCCGTTTCGGCCATCCGCGACTGCGGGCGCGGCATCTGCCGTTTGCCATCGCGTCGAGCGAGCGCGATCAATGGCTGCGCTGCATGGCCTGGGCGATGGAAGACATCGGCCTCGACGAAGGCTTGCGCGAGCGGCTGCTCACGTCGTTCTTCGACACGGCCGACTGGATGCGCAACCGTCCCGGTTGAATCGCTGGCTTTTGTATCGGTTCGATTGCGCAGGGTGTGCTGCATCATGTCCGCTCGCAGGCGCTCAGGCGTCTCATCCCCGAATACAGCAAGGAAGCACGATCATGGGCACACGCGCGCTATTCCGCGAGGACGCATATCTGACGCACTGCGAGGCGAGGATCACCGCCATCGACGAGCAGGGCATCCAGCTCGATCAAACCGTGTTTTATCCGCTCGGCGGCGGTCAGGCGGGCGATGCGGGCACGCTGACACTTGCGGACGGCACGACGATCGTCATCGCCGATACGCGCAAGGCGAAGTTCGAAGGCGCCACGCCGGACGATGCCGTCCACGTCCCGGCGCCCGATCAGGAAGCGGCGCTGGCCGGCCTGAAGGTCGGCGACACGGTGACGGCGGAAATCGACTGGGCGCAGCGCTACCGGCGCATGCGCCTGCATACGGCGAGTCATCTGATCTGCGCGGTGCTGCCGTATCCGGTGGACGGCTGCAGCATCACGACCGACTACGCGCGCCTCGATCTCGCGACCGTCGAGCCGATCGAGCGGGAAGCGGTCGAAGCGAAGCTGAATGCGTTGATCGGCGGCGCGCATGATGTGCGCACCGAATGGATCACCGACGACGAAATGTCCGCGCGCCCCGAACTCGTACGCACGATGAGCGTGAAGCCGCCGATGGGCCTCGGCCGCGTGCGGCTGCTGCGCATCGACGAGGTGGACTTGCAGCCGTGCGGCGGCACGCATGTGCGCAACACGAACGAAATCGGCGCATTGCGTATCGCGAAGCTGGAGAAGAAGAGCGCGCGCACGCGGCGACTCGTGCTGGAACTCGCCTGAACGTGGCGGACGAAATCGATCCGCGCGCGCAGTCGGTGCTCGACATGTGGTTCGGCGCGCCGGGTTCGGCCGAGTTCGGCACCGATCGCAAGCTGTGGTGGAAAAAAAAGCGCGCGTTCGACGCGCAACTCACCGAGCGCTTCGGCGCACTGCTGGCGAGTGCGCATGAAGAAGGCCTGCGTGAATGGGAGCGCGCGCCGCTTTCGATGCTCGCGCTGATCGTGCTGCTCGACCAGTTCTCGCGCAACTGCTTTCGCAACACGCCGCGCGCGTTCGCCGGCGATGCCCGCGCGCTGTCACTGGCGCGGACTTTGGTGGCAAACGGCGACGACATGCGGCTGCCGAGCGCCTGGCACCGCGCGTTCGCCTACATGCCTTTCGAGCACGACGAATCGATGCCGAGCCAGCACGAAGCGCTGCGCCTCTTCAAGCAGCTGATGGACGAGACCGGCATCTCGTCCTTTCATGAAGCGGCGCAACGGCATGCGGACGTGATCGCGCGCTTCGGGCGCTTTCCGCATCGCAACCGCATTCTCGGACGCGCGACGCTGCCCGAGGAAGAAGCCTGGCTCGCCGCGCACGGCGGCTTCTGAACGCCGCGGCTTAGCGGCCGCCGGTGACGTCGAGAATCGCGCCGGTCACGTACGACGACTCGTCCGACAGCAGCCAGACAATCGATTCACCCACTTCCTCCGCCGTGCCCGCGCGTCCGATCGGCGTCTGCACGCCCAGCACGTGCGCACGATCCGGCTTGCCGCCGCTCGCGTGGATCTCGGTGTCGATGAGACCGGGGCGGATCGCGTTCACGCGCACGCCTTCGCGGCCAAGTTCCTTCGCGAGCCCGAGCGTCAGGGTATCGATGGCGCCTTTGGAGCCTGCGTAATCGACATACTCGTTCGGTCCGCCGAGCCTTGCCGCCGCCGACGACACATTCACCAGCGAGCCGCCGCGGCCGCCGCGCGAGGTGGACAGGCGCCGCGCCGCTTCGCGCGCGCACAGGTACGCGCCGAGCACGTTGATGTCGAAGATGCGCTTCATGCGCGCCACGTCCATGTCGGCGAGCGCGGAGCCGGGCGCGACGATGCCCGCGTTGTTCACCACGCCGTCGAGCGGGCCGAAGGCTTGCTCGGTGGCGTCGAACATGGCGATGACGGAGGCTTCGTCGCTGACATCGCCCGCAATCGCGAGCGCCTTGCCGCCCGCCGCGCTGACCGCCGCGACGGTTTCCTCGGCAGCAGCGGCGTTGGACGCATAGTTCACGCCGACGGACCAGCCGCGCCGGCCGGCGAGCACCGCCGCCGCGCGGCCGATGCCGCGGCTGCCGCCGGTAATCAGGATGACTTTGGACATCGGACGGCTTCCCCTTGAGTTGGAACGTTCAGACGGCGTCGCGCTTCTGGGCCCACTTGTCGTGCACGGGCGGCGTGTAGGCCGCGAGCTTCGCGATCATTTCGTCCGGCCCGGCCGCGACCTGGATGATGTCGAGATAGGGCGCGCGCATGAAGCCTTCCTCGACGGTATGACGCAGCATCGCCATCAGCGGATCGTAGTAGCCGTTCACGTCGAGCAGGCCGACCGGCTTCTGGTGATAACCGAGTTGCGCCCACGTATAGACCTCGAAGAACTCCTCGAAGGTGCCGACGCCACCGGGCATTGCGACGAACGCGTCCGAGAGATCCGCCATCATCTTCTTGCGCTCGTGCATGTCGGGCACGACGTGCAGTTCCGTCAGGTCGGTGTGGCCCACTTCCTTCGCGAGCAGCAGTTCGGGAATCACGCCGACCGCACGGCCGCCGGCGGCGAGCACTTCATCCGCGATCAGGCCCATCAGGCCGACGCGTCCGCCGCCATAGACGAGCGCGAGATCGTTCTTCACGAGTGCCCGGCCGAAGGCCTTGGCTGCTTCGGCATAGACGGGGCGGGCGCCGCTCGCGGAGCCGCAATAGACACATACTGCTTTCATTGCCTGGAATCCTTGGTTTCGTTCTTCGCCGCAGGGAGCGGCGCGGGTGTTTCGTCGCGCGGCGCGCGGAAGTCGGCGAACTCGCGCTTCGGCAGCTTGCCCGAAACGAGGTCGTCGAACAGCTGGCGCGAGCGGCCGCGCAGATACGGCGCCATGATCGAGATGATGTGCTGGCTCGCCTGATGCAGCTCCGCGCGGATCGCTTCCTGGTCGTTGTACTTGCGCGGGTTCATCACGTACTGGTACGACAGCCAGTAGGTGGCGATGACGCCCATGTTGGTCGCGATCACCTGGATTTCCTCGGGCGTCGCGACCATTTCCTGATCGGCGACCAGCGCTTCGCACAGACGGCTCGCGAAGCGCACCTTGTGCGTGATGATCTGCTTGAAGTGCGTTTCAAGCGTGCGGTTGCGCGCCAGCAGGTCGTTGAGATCGCGATACAGGAAACGGTACGTCCAGAGGAAGTCCGCCATGTATTGCAGATACGACCACATCTCGTCGATGGTCGGACGATGGTCGTCCGGAAAGCGCAGCCGCTTTTGAATCTGCTGCTCGAACTGCGCGAAGATGCTGTTGATGATGTCGTCTTTGTTGCGGAAATGGTAGTACAGGTTGCCCGGACTGATTTCCATCTCCTCGGCGATCGTCGTCGTGGTGACGTTCGGCTCGCCGATATCGTTGAACAGTTTCAGCGACAGCTCGAGTATCCGTTCGCGCGTGCGGCGGGGTGGTTTGGCTTCCATGTCGTCCGACCTTGGCAGCGGGCCTGCGGCTCGGAATGAGCATTCGCGCGCGGCTTCCGTTGCTGTTACTGAGAATGTCGGACGATTATAAACCGGCCGTTCGGCCACACCGGACGTGCGCCGCGCGGCAGTCCCTCCGTTACACGATACGCGCGAACCACGCGGATGCAAGCGGCCAGAGAATCAGTCCCCACGTGATCAGGCAAGTGCCGAGCGCGACCATCACGGCCGCGCTGCCGAGATCCTTCGCGCGCTTCGAGAGTTCGTGACGTTCGAGCGAGATGCGATCGATGGCCGCCTCGACGCTCGAATTGAGCAGCTCGACGATCAGCACGAGCAGCACCGAAGCGATCAGCGCCGCGCGTTCCACCGGCGCGACCGGCACGAACAGGCTGCACGGCAGCAGGATCGCGGCGAGCGTCAGTTCCTGGCGAAACGCGCTTTCCTCGCGAATCGCGACCTGGAAACCGTACAGCGAGTTCTTCATCGCGTGCCACGCGCGCGTCACGCCGCGATTGCCCTTGTACGGATTGAAGGGCAGGTCGTCGGGGCTCAGGGGTTCGCGGGTCGGTGGGCTTGCGCCATTCGCGCCGTTCGCGCCGTTGAGCGGGTTCGACGTGTCGTCCCGGTCGTCGTCGATTTCGTCGTCGAACGGATCGCGTACGGACGCGTTCGCTTCGGCATGTTCCCGCGGCGCCGCGCGTCGCGTCATGCGGCCGCCTGCTCGGAGGTCGCGCGCGGTCCGAAATGACGCAGATGCGAGGCGAACTGTTCCGACGCCGCGCGCCACGAGAAGCGCTCGGCCCATGCGCGTGCATCGCTGCGCTCGATCTTCAGCGCCTGCAAGCAGGCTTCGCGCAGGTCGTCGTTCAGCGCGCCGGGACCTTCGGTGCCGAGCACGTCGATCGGACCCGTCACCGGATAGGCCGCGACCGGCGTGCCGCAGGCCATCGCTTCGAGCAGCACGAGGCCGAAGGTGTCGGTGCGGCTCGGGAACACGAAGACGTCGGCGGCGGCGTAGACCTTCGCCAGTTCCGGCTGCGACAGCACGCCGAGGTAGTTCACGTTGGTGTATTTCGACTTCAGCTCGGCGAGCGCCGGACCTTCGCCCGCCACCCACTTCGAACCGGGCAGGTCGAGCTTGAGGAACGCCTCGACGTTCTTCTCCACCGCCACGCGTCCTACATACAGGAAGATCGGCCGCGCGGTGTTGAGGACCTTCGAGTCCATCGGCTGGAAGATCTCGAGATCGACGCCGCGCGTCCACAGCACGACGTTCGTGAAGCCGTAGCGTTCGAGGTCGCTGCGCACCACCGGCGTGGGCGCCATGACCGCCTGCGACGGCTTGTGGAACCAGTGCAGGAAGCGATACGTCAGCGCCAGCGGAATGCTGAAGCGCGCCTTCACGTATTCGGGGAATCGCGTGTGATAGGCCGTCGTGAAAGGCAGCTTGTGACGCTTCGCATAAGCGCGTGCGGCGAGACCGAGCGGGCCTTCCGTTGCGATGTGCAGCGCATCCGGCTCGAACGCGTCGATGCGCTCCGCGACGCGGCGGCCCGGCATCAGCGAGAGGCGGATTTCAGGGTACGTGGGGCAGGGAATCGTCCGGAATTCGAGCGGCGTGAGCAACTCCACGCGATGTCCGAGCGCGGTGAGTTCCTTCGTCGTCTGCGTGAGCGTGCGCACGACGCCGTTGACCTGCGGCTGCCATGCGTCGGTAACGATCATGATTTTCATCGGTTCGGCCCTGAGTTGATGTCGCTTGAAGGTTTCGGCGCGGAGTTCAGACCGTCGCGCGCGCCCGCGTGGCGCGCTGCGAAGGCGAGCGCATGACGGTCCAGTAGACGATCTTCAGTTCACCGTCGTAAGTCTCGACGAGCGCCGACAGGCTCTCGACCCAGTCGCCGTCGTTGCAGTAGAGAACGCCGTCGATGTCGCGGATCTCGGCCTTGTGGATGTGTCCGCAGACGACGCCGTCGCAGCCGCGGCGACGCGCTTCGTCGGTCATCACCTTCTCGAACTGGGAGATGAAGTTGACGGCGTTCTTCACCTGGTGCTTCAGGTATTGCGACAGCGACCAGTAATTGAAGCCGAACTTCGTGCGCACGCGATTGAACCAGCGGTTCAGCAGCAGGATCATCGTGTAGGCGGTGTCGCCGAGATAGGCGAGCCACTTTGCATGCTGGATCACGCCGTCGAAGAGATCGCCGTGCACGATCCACAGGCGCTTGCCGGCGAGCGTCGTGTGGAACGCTTCGCCGCGCACGTGGATGTCGCCGAACGCGAGGTCGCAGAACTGGCGCGCGGCTTCGTCGTGATTGCCGGGAATGTAGATGACCTGGGTGCCCTTGCGCGCCTTGCGCAGGATCTTCTGCACGACATCGTTGTGCGCCTGCGGCCAGAACCAGCCCTTGCGCAACTGCCAGCCGTCGATGATGTCGCCGACCAGGTACAGGTACTCGGACTCGTGATGGCGCAGGAAGTCGAGCAGATAAGGCGCCTGGCAGCCGCCGGAGCCGAGATGGATGTCCGACAGCCAGATGGTGCGATAGCGCTGGGGCGCGTCGGTGGAGTCGTCGCTATCGTCCTCGTGGCGGGACGATGCGAGACGCGGATCGACATGGCCCGACGACGCGCCGGCCGAGGCGGAGGGCGGTGAGTCGGTGGATTCGGAACGCAGGGTGGGTCCGGCGCGAAACTCGCCGTTGCCGAAGCGAAGAGGGAACGACGTCAGTTCAACAGGCGGCTCGATTGCCGGGCGGACAGACGAGTAATAGGCCATTGGCTCGCGCATCGGGTTTCGGTATGCGCATTGCGCCATGCGGCCATTACCGAGCCGTGACAGTCACGAGAAGTTCTTATTACTTGACAACAGCCTGGGCTGTGACGATGCGCGTGCCGGCGAGCCGGTCATGCAGGAACTGCCGCGCCGGATCGAGGCGCACGGCGGCGGCCCACAGGACGATCCACGCGGCGAAGACCGCGAGCGTCTGGGGCACGGCGAGGGAGAAGAGCGGATGCAGCGCGAGCGGCGGCAGGAACCAGAGCCAAGCGAGCACGTAGCGCGCGAAGGCACGGCCGGGCCGAAGGGGCTGACCGCGCGTATCGACGAGCTTGAGGCGCCAGGTTTTCATCGGCAGGGTCTGGCCGCCGTGGGTCCAGAAGTACACGAAATACGCGGCGAGCACGATGCCGATCCACGCCATCAGCCAGTTGTGATGCGTGAGGCCGTTGCGTTGCTGCGTGAGCGTGCTGAACAGATAACCGGCGATGAACACCACGCCGAACAGGATGACGCTCTCGTAGAGCATCGTGGCGAGCCGCCGGCGCAGCGTGGGCGCGCGCAGCGGGTCGGCGGCGGGGTTTACGGGCGGGGCGCTCACGAGCCGCTCACGAGCCGTTGTACATCGAAGGCGCCTGTTGCGGCGACACGGGAATGGGCGTGGCCGGCGCGATGCTCGCGGCATTCGGAATGGCCGGCTGGGCGGGTGCGCCAGACGCGGCCGCCGCGGTGCCTGACGCCGCCGGACCGCCTTCCGGATGAGCGCCGGCGTGACCCTGTTCGCGCGCGGTGACGATCCGGTTGATGTCCTTCACTTCGGTCTTGCCGGTGGGCGGCGCGGAAACGACATTGCCGCGGCGCGTGCGCTCGCTCGCCGCCAGCTTCTTCTTCTGCTCCTCGGACAACTTCTGGTAGGCGTCCCAGGCCTTCTCGCGCTTCTCCAGCGGCACCGATTTCGACACCTGGTAGTTTTCGCGTGCGACCTTGCGCTGGTCGGGCGTGAGGCGCACCCATTCTTCCATGCGCTGATGCAGATGCTTCTGCGCCTCCGGCGACATGCGATGAAACCGCGAGGCGATCTTGAGCCACTTCTGCTTGCGTTCGTCGGAGAAGGAGTCCCACTGCGTGGCGAACGGCGCGAGCGCGACGCGTTGCGCGTCGGTGAGATGATTCCAGGAAAGCGGGCTGGTGGAGGCGGGCGCCGCGGCGCTGCCGTCCGGCGACGTGGCCGAACCGCCTACCGGCGCGGCGGCGGCGGAGGGCGCGGCGGGAGTAGCGGAGTAGAAGCGCGGATAGGTTGCGGCGAACGCGACCAGTCCCGCAATCGCGCAACCAAAGACAATCGCGAGACCGCGCTTGTAACTCACCCGAAAATTCCCCCGCTTGGTTCAGTGCTGCTGGTTCAGTGCTTAGTGATTGCGCGTCAGGTATGCGTTGAAGCCGTGGTCCAGATAGGCGTCGATGGGCAGGCTGTCGCTCATCATGGCGGCGTCGATCTCGGCCAGTTCCGCGCGCCGCTGCTGGTCTTCCCAGTACGCGATGCCGGCAATGCCGATGATCAGGGCCGCCAGCGGCCACGCAAGACCCAGGCCGCCCAGCCGCGCGAACAGGCCGCGCGTGCGGCGTTCCTCGCCGGAGCCGCCGCTGGTCAGCGTGGCGCCCGCGCCGGCCAAGGCCGGCGTGAACGCGGGCGCGCTGATGGCCACGGCCACTTTCTCGGGCTTCTTGCGGGCGATCGCCGCGCGGCGGGCGTCCCGCAGCCGGTCGACGGTGGCAGTGGGAAGACCGGCGGTGTTTTCATCGAGTGCGCGGGCGATCTTCAGCGCAAACTCGTTTTCCTTCGTTTCAAGTGCGGAACTCATAGCGTGATCCCTTTGGCTTTCAGGGCTTGAGCGAGAGCGTGCGTAGCGCGGGAGCAATGTGTCTTCACGCTGCCCTCGGAGCAACCCATCGCGGCGGCCGTCTCGGCGACATCCATATCCTCCCAGTAACGCATGAGAAAAGCTTCTCGTTGACGCGCGGGCAGTTTCTGGATCTCGGCGTCGATCAGATTGAGGACCTGCTCGCGCTCCAGCTGGTTCTCGCTGCTTTCGCTGCCGACCGCGCCGTCTCCGGATTCGAAGGTTTCGAGCGGGTCGAATTCGTCGTCGTCGGCGTTGCCGAAGGACGAAAACAGGCTGATCCAGGTGTTGCGCACCTTCTGGCGACGAAAATGATCGTGCGTCGCATTCTGGAGAATACGCTGGAATAAAAGCGGAAGCTCGGAGGGTGGCCGGTCGCCGTACTTTTCGGCCAGCTTGATCATCGCCTCCTGGACGACGTCCAGCGCCGCGTCGTCATCGCGAACGGTGTACACGGTCTGCTTGAACGCGCGTCTTTCGACGCCCGCCAGGAAGTCGGCGAGTTCCTTGTCTGAGGCCATCCGTTGGGACCCGGGGCAACGAATCTGCGTCTGCAGTTGCGTCCGGGTTGCGTCGGTGAGGGATCGTGGAGTTCTGGGAAAACCTGCGAATGCTAGCAAATTTTCGTGGAATCCGGAGCTTTGGGGATGTTTTGTTGCGGTTCCTGACGCTCGACCGGTGGTTTGCGCGTGCGGCCGGAACAATCGTGTGCGATGACCGCTGCATGCAGCGGCTTGAAAGATTTTCGCAAGCGCGCGGCCGAAGCGGAAACTTTTTACTTGACCCGCCCGTTGCGCCGCTGTTACATTTTCTGACTCGCATCATCCAGTGAAATGTCTGCTTTGAGGCGAGCCCAAGAAGCACGCCTGTCAAACCTAGACGCGCCGCTTGAACCCGAGCCACAAGCCCGGTAGAGAGCACCCGATCAATTTTTTGCCGAAAATTCGAAAGGTGATGAATGAACATGCCCAGCGCGGAATTCTCCACGTCGGATACGACCCCCTCCACAGAAGCTGACTCCATCGGCGGCACCGTGCTCATGCGCGCCCTGGCCGATGAAAACGTCGAATTCATCTGGGGCTATCCCGGCGGCTCGGTACTCTACATCTACGACGAGCTGTACAAGCAGGACCAGATCCAGCACATCCTCGTGCGCCACGAGCAGGCCGCCGTCCATGCCGCCGACGCGTATTCGCGTTCCACCGGCAAAGTCGGCGTGTGCCTCGTGACCTCCGGCCCGGGCGTCACCAATGCCGTCACCGGCATCGCCACGGCCTACATGGATTCCATTCCGCTCGTCGTCATCAGCGGCCAGGTGCCCACCGCGGCCATCGGCCTCGACGCTTTCCAGGAATGCGACACCGTCGGCATCACGCGTCCGTGCGTGAAGCACAACTTCCTCGTGAAGGACGTGCGCGACCTGGCCGAAACCGTCAAGAAAGCGTTCTACATCGCCCGTACCGGCCGTCCCGGCCCGGTGCTGATCGACATTCCGAAGGACGTGTCGAAGGCGCCGTGCAAGTACGAGCCGGTCAAGAGCGTCTCGCTGCGTTCGTACAATCCGGTCACCAAGGGCCATTCGGGCCAGATTCGCAAGGCAGTGCAATTGCTGCTGTCGGCGAAGCGCCCGTACATCTACACCGGCGGCGGCATCATCCTGGCCGACGCGTCGCGCGAACTGAACCAGTTCGCCGACCTGCTCGGCTATCCCGTCACCAACACGCTGATGGGCCTCGGCGGCTATCGTGCGTCGGACAAGAAGTTCCTCGGCATGCTCGGCATGCACGGCACGTACGAAGCCAACATGGCGATGCAGAACTGCGACGTGCTGATCGCCATCGGCGCGCGTTTCGACGACCGCGTGATCGGCGACCCGAAGCATTTCGCGTCCTCGCCGCGCAAGATCATCCATATCGACGTCGATCCGTCATCCATTTCCAAGCGCGTGAAGGTGGACATTCCCATCGTCGGCGACGTGAAGGAAGTGCTGAAGGATCTCATCGAGCAGCTGCAGCACGCCGAGCACGGCCCGGACACGGCGGCGCTCAAGACGTGGTGGGACGAGATTGAAGGCTGGCGCGCGAAGGACTGCCTCGCCTACGACCGCAAGAGCGACATCATCAAGCCGCAGTACGTGGTCGAGAAGCTCTGGGAACTCACCGACGGCAATGCCTTCGTGTGCTCGGACGTCGGCCAGCATCAGATGTGGGCCGCGCAGTTCTACCCGTTCAACAAGCCGCGCCGCTGGATCAACTCGGGCGGCCTGGGCACCATGGGCTTCGGCCTGCCGGCGGCGATGGGCGTGAAGATGGCCTATCCGGACGACGAAGTGGTCTGCATCACCGGCGAAGGCTCCATCCAGATGTGCATCCAGGAGCTTTCGACGTGCAAGCAGTACAACACGCCCGTCAAGATCATCTCGCTGAACAACCGCTATCTCGGCATGGTGCGCCAGTGGCAGCAGATCGAATACAAGAAGCGCTACTCCAGTTCGTACATGGACGCGCTGCCTGACTTCGTGAAGCTGGCCGAAGCGTTCGGCCACGTCGGCATCCGTGTCGAAAAGACGGCGGACGTCGAGCCGGCGCTGAAGGAAGCGCTGCGTCTCAAGGATCGCACCGTATTTCTCGACTTCCAGACCGATCCCACCGAAAACGTATTTCCGATGGTGCAAGCCGGCAAAGGCATCACGGAAATGCTGCTCGGGTCTGAGGATCTTTAACGCGGGTTTGCCTCGCGAGGCTCGTGCGCGCCTGTCTTCACAAAGGACATGCGCCGCGCGCGGGTTTTTCGGGCAGGCGCCATTCTGGAAACACATCGGGAAACACGAACATGAAACACATCATCTCCGTTCTGCTGGAAAACGAACCGGGCGCGTTATCGCGCGTCGTGGGACTGTTTTCGGCACGCGGCTATAACATCGAAACGCTGACGGTGGCGCCGACCGAAGACAGCTCGCTGTCGCGGCTGACCATCGTCTCGATTGGCTCGGACGACGTGATCGAACAAATCACGAAGCACCTGAACCGCCTGATCGAGGTGGTGAAAGTGGTCGACCTGACAGAGGGCGCCCACATCGAGCGCGAGCTGATGCTCATCAAGGTCAGGGCGGTCGGCAAGGAACGCGAAGAGATGAAGCGCATGGCGGACATTTTCCGCGGCCGCATCATCGACGTGACCGAAAAGACCTACACGATGGAACTGACCGGCGCGTCCGACAAGCTCGACGCGTTCATCCAGGCGCTCGACGCCACGGCGATCCTCGAAACGGTTCGCACGGGCAGCTCGGGCATCGGCCGGGGCGAGCGCATCCTCAAGGTGTAACGGCGGGTATAACGGCGCGGCTCATCTCTTCAGCAGCACACGTAGCGCAACCTATTTCAACGCATCATCAGGACTCAAGGAACCACCATGAAAGTTTTCTACGACAAGGACGCCGACCTCTCCCTCATCAAGGGCAAGCAAGTCACCATCATCGGTTATGGCTCGCAAGGCCATGCACACGCGCTGAACCTGAAGGAAAGCGGCGTGAACGTGACGGTCGGCCTGCGCAAGGGCGGCGCATCGTGGAGCAAGGCCGAGAACGCCGGCCTCAAGGTGAAGGAAGTGGGCGAAGCCGTGAAGGGCGCGGACGTCGTCATGATGCTCCTGCCCGACGAGCAGATCGCCGAGGTGTACAAGAACGAAGTGCACGCCAACGCCAAGGAAGGCGCGGCGCTGGCCTTCGCGCACGGCTTCAACGTGCATTACGGCCAGGTGATCCCGCGCGCGGACCTCGACGTCATCATGATCGCGCCGAAGGCCCCGGGCCACACCGTGCGCGGCACGTACCAGCAAGGCGGCGGCGTGCCGCACCTGATCGCCGTGGCGCAGGACAAGTCGGGTTCGGCACGCGATGTCGCGCTGTCGTACGCGGCGGCCAACGGCGGCGGCCGTGCCGGCATCATCGAAACGAACTTCCGTGAAGAAACCGAAACCGACCTGTTCGGCGAGCAGGCGGTGCTGTGCGGCGGCACGGTCGACCTGATCAAGGCCGGTTTCGAAACGCTGGTGGAAGCGGGCTACGCGCCGGAAATGGCGTACTTCGAGTGCCTGCACGAGCTGAAGCTGATCGTCGACCTGATCTACGAAGGCGGCATCGCGAACATGAACTACTCGATCTCGAACAACGCCGAATATGGCGAGTACGTGACGGGTCCGCGCATCATCACCGAAGACACGAAGAAGGTGATGAAGGAAGTCCTGAAGGACATCCAGACCGGCGAGTACGCGAAGAGCTTCATCATCGAGAACCGCGCCGGCGCGCCGACGCTGCAATCGCGCCGCCGCATCACGGCCGAGCACCAGATCGAACAGGTTGGTGCAAAGCTGCGCGCGATGATGCCGTGGATCGCCAAGAACAAGCTGGTTGACCAGTCGAAGAACTAAGGTCTTTCGCCAGTCACGCTTCTTGCTGCCTCAAAAGCCGTCCGGACGCCCTTGGCGCCGGGCGGCTTTTGTTATCCTACGGTTTTCAAAAATACAGAACCCGTTCATGAACTATCCTCATCCGATCATCGCCCGCGAAGGCTGGCCGTTCATCGCCATTGCGGCTGTCGTCGCCATCCTCGTGCAGGCGATGGGCGGCTTGGGCTTCGCCTGGATCTTCTGGCTGATCGTGATTTTCGTCGTCCAGTTCTTCCGCGATCCGGCGCGTCCCATTCCCTCGCAGGCCAACGCCGTGCTGTGTCCGGCCGACGGCCGCATCGTCGCCGTGGAAACCACGCATGATCCGTATGCTGGCCGCGAGGCGCTCAAGATCAGCGTGTTCATGAACGTGTTCAACGTGCATTCGCAACGCTCGCCGGTGGACGGCGCCATCACCAAGGTGCAGTACTTCCCGGGCGCATATCTGAACGCGGCCGTCGACAAGGCTTCCACCGAGAACGAGCGCAATGCTGTCGTGCTGCAGACGGCTGGCGGTCATACGGTGACGTCGGTGCAGATCGCCGGTCTGATCGCGCGACGCATCCTGTGCTACGTGCATGTCGGCGAACCGCTCACGCGCGGTCAGCGCTACGGTTTCATCCGCTTCGGCTCGCGGGTCGATGTCTATCTGCCGGTGGGAAGCCGTCCGCGCGTGTCGATCGGCGAGAAGGTTTCGGCCTCGTCGACGATCCTCGCCGAGTTCGCGGAATAACGCGGAGGTTCCATGGCGGCATTCAAACCGCGCCGTAACCGCGTGAACGGCGCTTCGCCGCGCGCGTTCCGCCGCAACAAGGCCGTGCAGGACGTGGGCGTCGTCGAGACGCGCCGCGCCAAGCGGCAGCAGTTCCTCAAGAAGCGCGGCATTTATCTGCTGCCGAACGCGTTCACCACGGCCGCGCTGTTCTGCGGCTTCTTCGCCGTCGTGCAGGCGATGAACGTGCGCTTCGAGATTGCGGCCATCGCCATTTTCGTCGCGATGGTGCTCGACGGCATGGACGGCCGCGTCGCCCGCATGACGCACACGCAGAGTGCGTTCGGCGAGCAGTTCGACAGTCTTTCCGACATGGTGTCGTTCGGCGTCGCGCCGGCGCTCGTGATGTACGAGTGGGTGCTGAAGGATCTCGGCCGCTGGGGCTGGCTTGCGGCATTCGTGTATTGCTCGGGCGCGGCGCTGCGGCTCGCGCGCTTCAATACGAATGTCGGCGTGGTCGACAAGCGCTACTTCCAGGGCTTGCCTTCGCCGGCGGCGGCGGCGCTGATCGCCGGCTTCGTGTGGCTCGCCACCGATAACCGCGTGCCGCTCAAACTCGTGTGGCTGCCGTGGGTGGCGTTCGCGCTCACCATCTATGCAGGCGTCACGATGGTGTCGAATGCGCCGTTCTACAGCGGCAAGGCGCTCGACGTGCGCTATCGCGTGCCGTTTGCAGGCGTGCTGCTGGTGGTGGTGGCGTTCGTGCTGGTGTCGTCGGATCCGCCGGTGATGCTGTTCTGCCTGTTCGTGCTGTATGGCTTTTCGGGCTATATCTGGTGGGGCTATCTCGCGATGCGCGGGCGGCAGAATCCGGCGCGCAGTTCGCAGCGGGATCATTAGAACCTTCTGCGTCTTCATGCGAAAAGGCGGCAACCGTGAGGTGTGCCGCCTTTTTGCATTTCCGGTGCTGGCTCGGTCAATTCACTGCGGTCAACCCGCGACCAGCGTGCCGTTCTCGACTCGCACGCGCTGACCCTGGCCAAACGGCGGCGCGTTCTTATAGGTGAAATAGCGCGTGTGGCCGTTCTCCATGCGCACGCGGACCGAATAATCGGTTTCGCTGCGAACGTGCTTCTCGACCGAGTTGCCGGCCAGACCGCCGCCGAGCGCGCCGAGCAGGGTCATCGCAGTGCGGCCGCCGCCGCGCCCGAACTGGTTGCCGACGACACCGCCCGCCACAGCGCCGCCGACCGCGCCAATCCCCGTGCCATGGCCTTCGCGCTTGACGGCGGAGATGGCTTCGACGGTGCCACACGTCGAGCAATAGGCCGGGTGTTGCGGCGGTTGCTGTGCGTAGGACGGTTGAGCGGGCTGCGGCTGTTGCTGGGCGGCTTGTTGAGCGGCTCGCTGTTGCGCTGCTTGCTGAGTGGCTTGCTGAGCAGCTTGTTGCTGCGCGACTTGTTGCTCGGCAGCCTGCTGCTGTGCCGCGGCCGATTGCTGCGTCGGGCTGGGCGCTGCCGAGTCGACCACAGGCTGCTGAGCGACCGCAGCCGATTGCGTCTGCGGATTCTGCGCCGAGTTGCTGGTTGCCTTCGGGAAGAGTCCGGTCATGGCCGCCGTGGCCACGAGGCTGGCGACGATCACTGCGCCCGCCGCTGTCGCGATGAGCGGATGCAGACGCCGCTGTGGCGGGCGCGCGCCGCTCGAAGCGGGCGAGGTGCTGAATTTATTGGTCCCGTTATCCATTTTTTGAACCTCCTCTCGAGGCAATGTGTTGCGGCAGGGCCGACTGTCACGGTCATTGTCGGGCAAACCCGGATTCTTCGCTTTTTCGGGTTGTAACAATTTCGCGGAATCGCACGGCAAGAAGAAAAGCACAACGGATGCCAGCCTGAAAGGCCTCCAGCAAAGGGACGGCTGCCAGGGATGGCTTGAAACTTTTACCCGCAGTAACAGAAAAGCGTTCAGACGAAAAAAAGCGCGCCCGGACGGGGCGCGCTTCGGGGCCGCAAAAAGCAAGAAGAATCAGTCTTCGCGACGCAGATGCGGGAACAGGATGACGTCGCGAATGCTGGGGCTGTCGGTGAGCAGCATCACCAGACGGTCGATGCCGATGCCGCAGCCGCCTGTCGGCGGCATGCCGTATTCGAGCGCGCGGATGTAGTCGGCGTCGAAATACATGGCTTCCTCGTCGCCGGCGTCCTTCTGGTCGACCTGCTTCTGGAAGCGCGCGGCCTGGTCTTCCGGATCGTTCAGCTCCGAGAAGCCATTGGCGATTTCACGGCCCGTGATGAACAGCTCGAAACGCTCGGTGATGCCCGCAACCGAATCCGACGCGCGCGCGAGCGGCGACACTTCGATCGGGTAATCGACGATATAGGTCGGCTCCCACAACTGCGATTCCGCCGTCTCTTCGAACAGCGCCAGTTGCAGCGAACCGACTCCGGCATTCAAAAAGGCCGGCTGCGAAGTATCGACGCCGAACTTCTTCAGTTCCGTGCGCAGGAACGCGCCGTCCGTCAGTTGCGCGTCGGTGTACTGCGGCGCGTACTTCTGGATGGCCTGATTGATCGTCAGCCGATGGAACGGCTTCGCCAGATCCAGTTCGCGCCCTTGATACGTGATGGTCGCGGTGCCGAGCGCATCGATGGCTGCCTGGCGGATCAGCTGTTCGGTAAAGTCCATCAGCCAGCGGTAATCCGTGAAGGCCGCGTAAAACTCCATCATCGTGAATTCCGGGTTGTGACGCGGCGACACGCCTTCGTTCCGGAAGTTACGGTTGATCTCGAACACGCGCTCGAAGCCGCCGACGATCAGCCGCTTCAGATACAGCTCCGGCGCGATGCGCAGGAACATTTGCATGTCGAGCGCATTGTGATGCGTGACGAAGGGCTTGGCCGCCGCGCCGCCCGGAATCGGGTGCAGCATCGGCGTTTCCACTTCCATGAAGTTGGCCTGCGCCATGAAATTGCGGATCGACGTGACGGCCTTGGTGCGCGCCATGAAGGTCTGGCGCGATTCCGGCGTGACGATCAGATCCACATAACGCTGGCGATAGCGCGTTTCCTGGTCGGCGAGGCCATGGAACTTGTCGGGCAGCGGACGCAGCGCCTTCGACAGCAAGCGCAACTCCGTGCAGCGCACCGACAATTCGCCCTTGTTGGTGCGGAACAGCACGCCCTTGGCGGCGATGATGTCGCCCAGGTCCCACTTCTTGAAGGCGTCGTAGGTTTCGGCGCCGACATCGGCGGGCGTGATGAAGAACTGGATCTGGCCGCTGCCGTCCTGAACCGTGGCGAAGCTCGCCTTGCCCATCACACGCTTGAGCATCATCCGTCCGGCCAGCGCGACGGGCAGGGGATTCGCCTCGAGCGCGTCCTTGTCGGTGTCGGCATAGCCGGCTTGCAGCGCGGCGGCCTGGTGCGTCGGACGGAAGTCGTTCGGATAGGCGACGCCCTGCTCGCGTAGCGCGCGCAGTTTCTCGCGCCGCTCGGCCATGATCTGGTTTTCTTCCAGTTCGGGAGCGGCGCCCGGTTGAGTCGGTTCGGTCATGATGGTGTGGCTTGAATATGAGGCAAAGGCGCAGCGAAACGAACGCGGCGCGGCCGCAAAGCCGCGCCGCTTGGGGCAGGTCAGACGCCCTGTTTCAGGCTCGCGCTGATGAAGTCGTCGAGGTCGCCGTCGAGCACGGCGCGCGTGTTGCTCATTTCGACGCTCGTGCGCAGGTCCTTCACGCGGCTCTGGTCGAGCACGTAGGAGCGGATCTGATGGCCCCAGCCCACGTCGGTCTTGCTCGATTCGAGCTTGTCCTGTTCGGCCTGGCGCTTGCGCATCTCGAACTCATAGAGACGCGCCTTCAGCATCTGCATGGCTTCCGCGCGGTTGCGGTGCTGCGAGCGGTCGTTCTGGCACTGCACGACGATGCCGGTCGGCGCATGCGTGAGACGCACGGCGGAGTCGGTCTTGTTGATGTGCTGGCCGCCCGCGCCCGACGCGCGATACGTGTCCGTGCGGATGTCGGCGGGATTGATCTCGATCTCGATGGAATCGTCGATTTCCGGATACACGAACACCGACGAGAACGACGTATGCCGTCCGCCCGACGAATCGAACGGCGACTTGCGCACCAGCCGGTGAATGCCGGTTTCCGTGCGCAGATAGCCGTAGGCGTACTCGCCCTCGACCTTGATGGTCGCGCTCTTGATGCCGGCGACGTCGCCTTCGGATTCTTCCAGCACTTCGGTCTTGAAGCCCTTGCGCTCGCAGTAGCGCAGGTACTGGCGCAGCAGCATGGACGCCCAGTCGCAGGCCTCGGTGCCGCCGGCGCCGGCCTGGATGTCGATGAAGCAGTTGTTCGGGTCGGCCGGGTTGGAGAACATCCGGCGGAATTCCATGTCCTCGACGCGCACCCGCAGGGCGTCGGCATCGGCTTCGGACGCGACCAGCGTGTCCTCGTCCTCTTCCTCGCGCGCCATCTCGAAGAGTTCGTTGGCGTCGCTCAGATCGCTGTCGAGCGCGGTGAGCGTCGAGACGACGCCGTCGAGCAGCTTCTTTTCACGACCGAGCGCCTGGGCGTTCTTCGAGTCGTTCCAGACGTTCGGATCTTCGAGTTCCTTGTTGACTTCGGCTAGACGCGCGGACTTGGCGTCGTAGTCAAAGATACCCCCGTAGCTCGCCCGCGCGACGGCGCAGGTCGGCCAGAAGGCTTTCGATCGCGTTGAGACGTTCCGCTTCCATTGTCGATCTTCGGCTTCGTAAAAAGAGCAAATTATAGCCGATCGACCGCGTTTTCCCGTGCGGGACCGGCCGTGGAGGCCGTTTTCAGCCCGCGTGCTCGACAATCAATTGCACCCGCGCGACGCCATTCCACGAATCGCTGACGAGCCGGTACGCGACGGTCGCGCGCGGCGGCAGCGGATCGACGTGGTTGAACCAGATCGCGTTGAAACGCTGGCGGCCGCGCAGCAGCGAGAGCTTCAGGTGCTTGTCCTTCACGAGCGCCTGCGAGGCGACTTCGAATTCGCCGGAGAAAGTGGGCGCCGGAAAGCCCTGGCCCCACACGGCGGCGTCGAGCATTTCGACGAACTGCGGCGTGAAGTAAGCGTCCTCCAGTTCGCCGTCGGTTTCGACGGTGCGCGCGAGCGCGTCCGCGGTCAGCCATTCACGGCCGACTGCTTCGAACGCGGCGGTGAAGCGCGGGATGTCGGCGGTGGCGAGCGTGAGGCCCGCGGCCATCGCGTGGCCGCCGAACTTGTGGATCAGGCCAGGCTCGCGCTTGCTGATGAGATCCACGGCATCGCGCAGATGAAACCCCGGGATCGAACGGCCGGAGCCCTTGCAGAGCACGCCGCTGTCGTCGGCGTGGGCGAACGTGAACGACGGCCGGTGAAAGCGTTCCTTCAGCCGCCCCGCGACGATCCCGATCACGCCCTGATGCCAGCTCGCGTCGTAGAGCGTGAGCGTCGCGCGCTCGCCGCAATCGAGGGTCTGCAGTTCGGCCAGCGCCTGCTGCTGCATGCCGGCTTCGATTTCCCGGCGTTCGCGGTTCATGCCGTCGAGTTGCTGCGCGAGTTCCCAGGCGCGGCCGATGTCGTCGGTGGTCAGGCATTCGATGCCGAGCGACATGTCCGACAACCGGCCCGCCGCATTCAGGCGCGGCCCGAGCGCGAAGCCGAGATCGAAGCCCGAGGCGGTGCGCGCGTCGCGGGCGGCGGCGCGGAACAGCGCCGCGATGCCCGGCTGCATGCGCCCCGAGCGGATCCGCTTGAGGCCTTGCGCGACCAGGATGCGATTGTTGCAGTCGAGCTTCACGACATCGGCGACGGTGCCGAGCGCGACCAGATCGAGCAGGCCGTCGAGGCGCGGTTCGGGCACATCCTGATTCTGATACGTACCGCGGCGGCGCAGTTCGGCGCGCAACGCGAGCAGCACGTAGAACATCACGCCGACGCCCGCCAGGCACTTGCTCGGAAACACGCAGCCCGGCTGGTTCGGATCGACGATCGCGCGCGCGGCGGGAAGTTCGTCGCCGGGCAGGTGATGATCGGTCACGAGCACGTCGATGCCGAGCGCGTTCGCGGCCGCGACGCCGTCCACGCTGGCAATGCCGTTGTCGACCGTGATCAGCAGTTCGGGCAGGCCGGACGCCGAGCGCGCCGCCAGGTCGACGATTTCCGGCGTCAGCCCGTAGCCATACTCGAAGCGGTTCGGCACCAGATAGTCGACGTTCGCGCCGAACATGCGCAGGCCGCGCACGGCCACGGCGCAGGCGGTGGCGCCGTCGCAGTCGTAGTCGGCGACGACCAGCATGCGCTTGCCCGCTTCGAGCGCGTCGGCGAGCACGACGGCCGCGTCGTCGCAACCCTTGAGGCCGGCGGGCGGATGCAGGCGCTTGAACTCGGTTTCCACTTCGTCGGGCGTGCGCACGCCGCGCGCCGCGTACAGCCGGGCGATGACGGGATGCAGCCCGTGGCGCGCGAGCGCTTCGGCATCGGCGGGGGAGGCGGCACGGGTAACGATTCGCGTCATTCGGAAAAGCCTTATTCGATGAGCAGCGCCGCGACCGGCCGGCGGCGCCAGAATTTGCGCAGGTCGCCGCGCGTGACGCCGAGCGTGACCGAACCCGTGTCGCCGCACAGCGTCAGTTCGAAGCGGCCGAGCGAGCCGTCGGTGAGCGCCTGCAGCGCCGGCGCGAACCACGTCTCTTCGAGCGTCCTGAGTGCGGCATTCCAGCGCGCCCAGTCCTGTTCGATGAAGGGCGCCGAGAAAGGATCGAGTTCGACGAGCGTCGTGCCGGACTTGCCGGACGTATCCGCCGGCAGCGCCGCGAACGACTCCGGCGGCCGCGACGGCTCGATGCCCGCCGCCAGCGCCAGTCCGCGCGTGGCCGCGGCCTCCGACAGCACGCGCGCGAACGGGCTCGTCACCGGACGCAGCGCGCCTTGCGCGTGCAGCCAGATCGAGTTGATGGCAGGCAGGCCGCGCGACTCGCGTTCGAGATTCAGCGGCTGTTCGAACCATGCCATCTGGACTTCGTTCTGCAGCTTCATCCAGGCGCGCGAACGCTCGCCGGTGCGGGCTTCGTGCGGCAGCCAGATTTCGATGTTGCGGCCCGTCGCGCGCAGCGGCGCCGCGCCGGCGAGCGTGCCCAGCGCCGCGCCCGACACGTACCAGCGCAAGGGCGTCGGCGCCTGCAACGTCAGGCCCTGATCCTCGATCAGCGGGCGCGCGAGTTCGAGCAGCACGCGGGCTTCCTCGGTATGCACGCCGAGCGTATCCGGATCGATCAGCACCAGATGATCGTGGGCGATCCGCACATGCACCGGTTCGATGCAGGCCCACGAGGCATCGCCGGGCGTGCCGCCGTCGGCGAGCAGCATGAAGGGGGCGAGCGGGGCATCGTCGGCATGGCGCTGGTCGGCGGGCGTGACCGCGCCGAAGCGTCGCGCAACCCAGCGTTCGTGCGGCAGCGTGCGCTGAAAGTCTTCGCCGATCACGCGTTCTTCGAGCGTGGCGCGGGCCAGCAGTTTGTCGAGCGCCGCGCCCTCCAGGCCATGCAGGGCGGTGGTGGCATCGGCGGCCGAGGGCAGCGCGAAGGGCAGCAGGAGATGAAGTGCAGGGAGTGCGTGAGCGGGCATGATGCCCGGCATTGTAGGGCAAAGCGCTTTTGCCGATGCCGCGCGCGGCGTGATTTCGACTCGCCCGCAGGACTCGCCCGCAACGCAGGTTCGTGCGTGGCTTTCTTCATATATGGCAAACTTTCGCAAATTTCACGCGCGGGGGCGGCGGCATCGGCGTCTTGCAGGCCGGAGACGCGCTGGCCGTCATGCATCCACCACGGCCGCCCGGGCGTATTCACACGGTGTCATCGGGGCGCCGCAACGCTTGACCAGCAGCAAAAAAGGACTCGCTTGAAACTTCCGTACGAATGGCAGATCGGCTGGCGCTACACGCGCGCCAGCAAACGCACCACAGGCAACGGCTTCATCTCGTTCATCGCGCTCGTTTCGATGGCGGGCATCGCGCTCGGCGTCGCCGCGCTGATCGTCGTGCTCTCCGTGATGAACGGCTTCCAGAAGGAAGTGCGCGACCGCATGCTGTCCGTGCTCGCGCACGTCGAGATCTTCTCGCCGACCGGTTCCATGCCCAACTGGCAACTCACCGCGCAGGAAGCGCGCCGCAATCCGGAAGTGATCGGCGCGGCGCCTTATGTCGAAGCGCAGGCGCTGCTCACGCGCCAGGGCGCGGTCAGCGGCGTCGCGCTGCGCGGCGTGGAGCCTTCGCTGGAGCCGGAAGTCTCGGACATCGGCAAGGAGATGCGCGCGGGCAAGCTGACGGATCTCGTGCCGGGCGGCTTCGGCATCGTGCTGGGCAAGGATCTCGCGATGAACCTGGGCGTGATGACCGGCGACAAGATCACGCTGGTCGCGCCCGAAGGCACCATCACGCCCGCCGGGATGATGCCGCGCCTCAAGCAGTTCACGGTGGTGGGCATCTTCGAGTCCGGCCACTACGAGTACGACTCCACGCTGGCGCTGATCGAGATCAAGGACGCGGAGGCGCTGTTCCGCCTGCCCGCACCCACCGGCGTGCGGCTGCGTCTGAAGGACATGCAGCGCGCGCCGCAGGTGGCGCGCGAGCTGGCGAAGACGCTGTCCGGCGATCTCTACATTCGCGACTGGACGCAGCAGAACAAGACCTGGTTCTCGGCCGTGCAGATCGAGAAGCGCATGATGTTCATCATCCTTACGCTGATCATCGCGGTGGCGGCGTTCAACCTGGTGTCGTCGCTGGTGATGACCGTCACCGACAAGCAGGCCGACATCGCCATCCTGCGCACGCTCGGCGCGCAGCCGGGCTCGATCATGAAGATCTTCGTCGTGCAGGGTGTGACGATTGGCTTCATCGGCACGGCGCTCGGCGTGACCTTCGGCTGCCTGATCGCGTGGAGCATTCCGTGGCTGGTGCCCATGATCGAGCATCTGTTCAACGTGCAGTTCCTGCCGTCCTCGGTGTATTTCATCAGCGAGCTGCCGTCCGAGCTCGTGCCCGGCGATGTCGCGAAGATCGGCGTCATCGCGTTCCTGTTGTCGTCGCTCGCGACGCTCTATCCGAGCTGGCGCGGCGCGAAGATTCGTCCGGCGGAGGCGCTGCGCTATGAGTGATCTGATTCCCGCCGACAATGTGGTGCTGAACGCCTCGGCCATTTCGAAGGCTTTCGTGCAGGGCGGCTTCAACGTGCCCGTGCTCAACAACGCCCAGTTGCAGGTGATGAAGGGCGAGAAGCTGGCGATCGTCGGTGCGTCCGGTTCGGGCAAGAGCACGCTGCTGCACGTGCTCGGCGGCCTCGACGAACCGAGCGCCGGCAAGGTGTCGCTGCTCGGCAAGCCGTTCACCGAGCTGAAGGAGAAGGAGCGCAACGAGCTGCGCAATCGCGCGCTCGGCTTCGTCTATCAGTTTCATCATCTGTTGCCGGAATTCACCGCGCTCGACAACGTCGCGATGCCGCTGCGCATCCGCCGCATGACCGAGGAAGCGTCGCGCAAGCAGGCGCAGGAGATGCTGGAACGGGTGGGCGTGGGGCATCGGGCGAAGCATCGGCCGGGCGAGCTGTCGGGCGGCGAGCGGCAGCGCGTGGCGATTGCCCGCGCGCTCGTCACGCGGCCCGCCTGCGTGCTCGCCGACGAACCCACCGGCAACCTCGACAGCGGCACCGCGGACACCGTGTTCAACCTGATGCTGGAGTTGTCGCAGACGCTGGAGACGAGCTTCGTGATCGTCACGCACGACACGGATCTGGCCGCGCGCTGCGACCGCATCATGCGCCTGCGCGACGGCGTGCTGCACGAAGAGCTGGTGGTGCCGGTCTGATCCTGGGTCTGCACGGAGGGCGTCATGTGGATCGATACGCACTGTCATCTCGATGCCGGCGAATTCGACGCCGATCGTGACGCCGTCGCCGGGGCCGCGCACGCGGCAAAGGTCGCGCGCATCGTGATTCCGGGCGTGGGGCGCTTCAACTTCGACACGGTGCGCGAGCTGGCGCATCGGATCGCGGGCGGGGCGTATGCGCTCGGCATTCATCCGCTGTACACGCCCGGCGCCACCGACGACGACCTGCGCGTGCTGCGCGAGCAAATCGCGGCGAGCATGGACGATCCGCGCTTCGTGGGTATCGGCGAGATCGGGCTCGACTACTTCGTGCCGACGCTCGACGATGCCCGCCAGCAGTTCTTCTTCCACGCCCAACTGAAGCTGGCGCACGAGTTCGGCCTGCCGGTGATCTGCCACGTGCGCAAGTCGCAGGACAAGGTGCTGAAAGGCCTGCGCGTGCACGACATTCATCAGGGCATCGCGCATGCGTTCAACGGCAGTTTCCAGCAGGCGGAGGCGTTCATCGCGCAGGGCATGCGGCTCGGTTTCGGCGGCAACCTGACGTTCGAGCGCGCGCTGCAGATCCGGCGGCTCGCCACCGATCTGCCGCTCGACGCGATCGTGCTCGAAACCGACGCGCCCGACATCGCGCCCTCATGGCGCTACAAGCAGCGCAACACGCCGGATCAGGTGGCGCGCATCGCGCAGGTGCTGGCGCAACTGCGCGGCATCGATGAACCCGCGCTTTCCCTAGGCACAACGGCCAGCGCACACGCGGCGCTGCCACGGCTCGCGCTAGCTTCCTCATAATCGTTTCGTCGGATGCAAGGTGGTTTGCGTTCGCGACGGCAATGAGGACGAGGAAGCGGTGCGGGCGATTCTGCTGGGATATGCGTTGGGCATCGGATGGCTTCAGCAGCAGGCGCACTTGCCGGGCGGCTTCGGGTGGCTCGTTTGCTGTGCCGGCTTCTTGGTGGCAATCGGACTGGGCATCGCGAAGCCGCGGCTGCGCGTGGCGAGCTTCACGATTGCTGCTTGCATCGCGGGCTTTGCGTTTGCGGCATGGCGGGCCGAAGTGCGCTTGCAGCGGCAGTTGCCGCTTGCTTACGAGCAAAGGGATATCGAACTCAGCGGCTTCGTGCGCGGCATGCCCGACCCACGCGCCGACGGCACGCGTTTGCTCTTCGAGATCGAATCGAATGGCGCGCGGCTCGAGGGCTTTCCACGCGTCGTGCGCTTGCTGTGGATGCCGAAGGAGGGCGCGCTGCTGCCAACCTTGTACGCGGGTGAGCGCTGGCGCCTGACCGTGCGCCTGAAGCGTCCGCACACTGAGGCGAACTTCGCGCTTCGGGATGGCGAAGCGAGCTTGCTGGAACGCAATATCCGCGCGACGGGCGTCATCTCTGCCACGCCCGCGCCGCAGCGTTTGAAGCCGGACGCCAGCGGGCCGCTGCTGGCGCTCGATCGCTTGCGTACACGGTTGCGTGAGCGCATCGACAGCGTGCTTGACGATGCGCCGCATCGCGGCATCGTCGTCGCGCTGGCGGTCGGCGCACAGAACGCCGTCAGCGAGGAGGACTGGCGCGTGATGCGCGCCACCGGCACGAGTCATCTCGTCGCGATCTCCGGCTTGCACATCGGCTTCGTTGCGGGACTGGCGGGTCTGCTGTGCGGCTTCGTCTGGAAGCGCGTGAGGCTGCGCGGCGTCCCGGCGCCGTTGCTCGCAGCGGCTCCGAAGGCGGCAATGCTCGGCGCAGCCGCGTGCGCCGCGTTTTATGCCGCGCTGGCCGGCTTCAACGTGCCCGCGCAACGCGCGCTGTGGATGCTGCTGATCGCCGCCTGTGCGCTGTTCAGCGGGCGGCGGCCGGCGTCGTCACTGGTGCTGCTTTGGGCGCTCGCATGCGTGCTGACCGCCGATCCTTGGGCGGTGACGTCGCCGGGGTTCTGGCTGTCGTTCGGGGCCGTGGGCGCGATACTGTTCGCGCTCGCTTCGGCGGGCCGCGCCGCCTCCCGGCGGATGACGCCGGATGACGACGACATCGACCAATGGGACCGCGTCGATCCGAGCGAAGTGGGCCAGCGGCCCGCGCCGTCTCCCGGCGCGCGGCGCACCGTCGCACGCGTGCTCCACTTCATGCGCCGCTGCGCGCGCCGCGTGCGGGAGCGGATGGCGGCCGGCGTGCGCGTTCAGTACGCGGTGACACTCGCGCTCGCGCCGCTCACCGTCTGGTGGTTCTCACAGATCCCCTTGCTTGGACCGCTCGCGAACATCTTCGCCATCCCATGGATCAGCGTGCTCGTCACGCCCGCGACGCTCGCCGGCCTGCTGCTGCCCGCGCCCTTCGACGCGCCCTTGCTGCATATGGCACACGCCGCACTCGCCGTGCTGTGCGAGCTGCTGGCGCGCCTCGCCGCCGCAGCGCCCGCGTCGCTCTGGCAGTTGCCCCGGCCGGAGCCGTTCGCGCTGGCGGCGGCGTGCATCGGCGTTCTATGGGCATTGGCGCCGCAGGGCTGGCCGCTGCGCTGGGCCGCACCGCTGACCTGGCTGCCGCTGCTCGCGCCCGCGCCGCATCCGGCGCCGCCGGGCGCGTTCCGCGTGACCGCGCTGGATATCGGCCAAGGCTCGGCGCTCGTCATCGAAACCGCGCATCATGCGCTGCTGTTCGACGCCGGCCCTGGTCCGGAATCGACCCATGCGGGCGAGCGCATCGTCGCGCCGTATTTGCTCGCCACCGGCGTAACTACGCTCGATGCGCTCGTCATCAGTCATTCCGATTCGGATCACGCGGGCGGCGCGCCCGCCGTGCTGCGGATGGTCGCCGTGCGGCAACTGCTCGCCTCGCTGCCCGCGCAGGACGCGCTCTGGGCATCCGCCCGCGCGCGCGGCATCGAGACGCTGCGCTGCGCGGCGGGCCAGCGCTGGCAATGGGACGGCGTCGGATTCCGCGTTCTGTGGCCGGAGCCCGCGCCGCTCACAGGCAAGCCGAACCGGCAATCGTGCGTGCTCAAGGTGACGAGCGCGGCGGGGCGGGCGGCGCTCTTCACGGCGGACATCGAGGCCGACGTCGAGCGCGAGCTGCTCGCGCGCGCCCGCGACGTCCTGCGCGCCGACCTGCTGATCGCACCGCATCACGGCAGCCGCACGTCGTCGACCGAGCCTTTCCTCGATGCCGTCGAGCCGCGCGCCGCGCTATTTCAGGTAGGCTATCGCAACCGTTTTCATCACCCGAATGCCAGCGTGTTCGCGCGCTACGGCCTGCGCGCCATGCCGCTGTCACGCAGCGACGAAGACGGCGCGGCGCGCGTCGAGATCGGCGCGGATCTCGTGCTCGAACGCTTCAGACAGACGCACGCCCGCTACTGGATGGGGCGCTGATCAGAACAAGAGCAGACAGAACCAGATCAACAGAACAAGCGCAACGGCAACGGAGGCGTGCACGCGTGAAAGACATCATCCAGTTTTCGCATGCGAACGGCTTTCCCGCATCGACCTATCGCACGATGTTCGCCGAACTGGCCGACGAATTCGAGATTCGCGGCATCGAATGCATTGGTCACGATCCGCGCTTTCCGGTCACGCAGGACTGGCCGCATCTGGCGGAGCAGCTCATCGACGACATGAACCGCCAGCGCGGCAGCACCGACGGCGAACCCGCGAAGGTCTGGCTCGTCGGGCATTCGCTGGGCGGCTATCTCTCGCTGCTGGCGGCGCTGAAGCGGCCGAACTGGGTGAAGGGCGTCGTGATGCTCGATTCGCCGGTGATCGCGGGCTGGAAGAGCGGTTTGTTGCGCATCACGCAGTGGACCGGACTGGACGAGCGGCTGTCGCCCGCCGCCGCCACGCGCAAGCGGCGCACGCACTGGGCAAGCCGCGACGAGGCATGGCGGCATTTCCACGCCAAGCCCGCCTTCGCGCGCTGGGACGAGCGCATGCTGGCCGACTACATCGACCGCGGCATGCGTGAAGCGCACCCTGAAGGCGGACGCACGCTGGCGTTCGACCGGCAGGTCGAATATCTGATCTATCGCACCTTGCCGCACACGCTCGGCGCGCGGCTCGCGCACGGCGCGCCGGTGCCGGCGGGCTTCATCGCGGGGACGCGTTCGCGCGAGGTGCGCCACGTGGGGCTCGGCATGACGCGGCGGATCGTCGGCGAGCGGCTCGAATGGCTGGACGGCAGCCATCTGTTTCCGATGGAACGCCCGATCGATACCGCGCGCGCCGTGCAGCGCATGATCACGGCGATGCGCGCCGGCGTCTGACGCGACGCCCGACAGGGCATGAAAAAGGGCACGAGGCGCACGTGCCGCGCGGCGAAATGATCCCGGGTCAGGCCGGTGAAAACGCGCGCATTCTGAGCCCCTCCAGCGTCCAGGCACGCTTCGTGGGGCGCGGCCTTTACGGTATAATCCGTTTTTCCCGCGAGCATCTAGCGATGACCAAATATGTATTCGTCACCGGCGGCGTAGTGTCTTCCCTCGGCAAGGGTATTGCCGCCGCCTCCCTCGCCGCGATCCTCGAATCGCGCGGTCTGAAAGTCACCCTCCTCAAGCTCGATCCCTACATCAACGTCGACCCCGGCACGATGTCCCCGTTTCAGCACGGCGAAGTGTTCGTGACGGAAGACGGCGCGGAAACCGATCTCGACCTCGGCCACTACGAGCGCTTCATCAGCACGAAGATGCGCAAGGCCAACAATTTCACCACCGGCCAGATCTACGAATCGGTGATCCGCAAGGAACGCCGCGGCGAGTACCTCGGCAAGACGGTGCAGGTCATTCCGCACATCACCAACGAAATCCAGGCGTTCGTCGAGCGCGGCGCGGCGGCGGCCACCTGCGGCCAGCCGGATGTCGCGATCGTCGAGATCGGCGGCACGGTGGGCGACATCGAATCGCTGCCGTTCCTCGAAGCCGCGCGCCAGATGAGCCTGCGCATGGGCCGCAACAGCGCGTGCTTCGTGCACCTGACGCTCGTGCCGTTCATCGCCACCGCGGGCGAACTGAAGACCAAGCCCACGCAGCACAGCGTGCAGAAGCTGCGCGAGATCGGTATCTATCCGAACGTGCTGCTGTGCCGCGCCGACCGCCCGATTCCCGACGACGAGCGCTCGAAGATCTCGATGTTCTCGAACGTGCCGGAAGACGCGGTGATCTCCGTATGGGACGCGGACAGCATCTACAAGATTCCGCAGATGCTCAACGACCAGCATCTCGACGACATCATCTGCGAGGAGCTCAAGCTCGCGCCGCCGCCGGCGGATCTCGCGATGTGGGCGGACCTCGTGCAGAAGCTCGAGCATCCGAAGAGCGAAGTGACCATCGGCATGGTCGGCAAGTATGTCGAGCTCACGGAGTCGTACAAGTCGCTGATCGAGGCGCTGCGCCACGCGGCCATCCATACGTCGACCAAGGTCAACATCGAATACATCGATTCCGAGCAGATCGACGCCGAAGGCACGGACGCCCTCAAGCATCTCGACGCCGTGCTGGTGCCGGGCGGCTTCGGCCGGCGCGGTACGGAAGGCAAGATCAAGGCCATCCGCTACGCACGCGAATCGAAGACGCCGTATCTCGGCATCTGTCTCGGCATGCAGCTCGCGGTCATCGAGTTCGCGCGCGACGTCGCCGGTCTCGCGGACGCGAACTCCACCGAGTTCGATCAGGACACGAAGAACCCGGTCGTCGCGCTCATCACCGAGTGGTACGACCGCGCGGGCCGCGTCGAGAAGCGCAGCGAGGAATCGGATCTGGGCGGCACCATGCGCCTCGGTTCGCAGAAGTGCCCGATCAAGCCGGGCACCATGGCCGAGCGCATCTACGGCACGGATGTGAACGAGCGTCATCGTCACCGTTATGAAGTCAATAACCGTTTCGTGCCCCAGCTCGAAGCAGGCGGGCTTATCATCAGCGCCCGTACCCCGAGCGAAGACCTGCCCGAAATGATGGAACTGCCGCAAGCGCTGCATCCGTGGTTTGTCGGCGTGCAGTTCCACCCCGAGTTCACCTCGACGCCGCGCGACGGGCATCCGCTCTTCAAGGCGTTCGTCGACGCCGCGCGCGCGCATGCGCAAGGCGCGGGCGCGACGTCGCAGGCCAAGGCCACCGCTGGAGCGCAAGCATGAAGCTGTGTCATTTCGAAGCCGGTCTCGACCAGCCGTTCTTCCTGATCGCGGGAACCTGCGTGGTCGAGTCGGAGCAGATGACCATTGACGTCGCCGGACGGCTGAAGGAAATCACCGCGAAGCTCGGCATCCCGTTCATCTACAAGTCGTCGTTCGACAAGGCGAACCGCAGCTCGGGCAAGTCGTATCGCGGTCCGGGCATGGACGAAGGCCTGCGCATCCTGGGCGAAGTGAAGAAGCAACTGGGCGTGCCCGTCTTGACCGACGTGCATGCCGAAGAGGAAATCGAAGCCGTGGCGTCGGTCGTGGACGTACTGCAGACGCCCGCGTTCCTGTGCCGCCAGACGGACTTCATCCACGCGTGCGCGCGTTCGGGCAAGCCGGTCAACATCAAGAAAGGCCAGTTTCTCGCACCGCACGACATGAAGAACGTGATCGACAAGGCCCGTGACGCCGCGCGCGAAGCGGGCTTGTCGGAAGACTGCTTCATGGCGTGCGAGCGCGGCGTGTCGTTCGGCTATAACAACCTCGTCTCCGACATGCGCTCGCTCGCGATCATGCGCGAGACGAATGCACCGGTCGTGTTCGACGCCACCCACTCGGTGCAGTTGCCGGGCGGGCAGGGCACCAGTTCCGGCGGCCAGCGCGAGTTCGTGCCGGTGCTGGCGCGCGCGGCCATCGCCACGGGTGTCGCGGGCGTGTTCATGGAGACGCATCCGGACCCGGCCTGCGCGAAGTCGGACGGTCCGAACGCGGTGCCGCTGCATCGCATGGAAGCGCTGCTGGAAACGCTCGTCACAATCGATCGCGCCGTCAAGAGCGGCCCGTTCCTCGAAAGTGATTTCAACTGAAACTGAGCGGCAACCGCCATTGCAGTTTCGCGGTGAAGAAGTACGATAGCGGGCGCCCGTGTCGGCGCCCGTATGCAGGACAGCGGTCACGTGACGTGGCCGTGCAGGAGGAGCGGGCCGTGCCTGATGTGTTCGAAGGCATGGCCGTCATGACGAACCTGAAGCCGAACTTGAAGCCGAACTTGCAGCATTCAGCGGTCACGCAGGCAGTATCGTGACCGCATGTGCCGGTCCCGCATCAGCCTGACGGATTCAGTTCACCGCAGCGTCGGCCGCGCTTGTGACGAGCTTGTTACGCGTCGCGCAACGCTGCCGCGCCACTGAATCAGGGGTCGTGCATAAAGGGTCCGGGCGAAGCGCAGCAGGCGCGAGCGCCACGGCCAGTCCGGCCGCGCCGCGTCGTAACGCCTGACAGAATTCATCGTCATTTCTTGAGGAAACCATGAGTGCTATCGTAGATATCATCGGCCGCGAGATTCTCGATTCGCGAGGCAATCCGACCGTCGAATGCGACGTGTTGCTCGAATCGGGCACGATGGGCCGCGCCGCGGTGCCGTCGGGTGCGTCCACCGGTTCGCGCGAAGCCATCGAACTGCGCGACGACGAAGCCGGCCGCTACAACGGCAAGGGCGTGCTGAAAGCCGTCGAACACATCAACACCGAGATTTCCGAAGCCATCATGGGCCTCGACGCCTCGGAACAAGCCTTCCTCGACAAGACCCTGCTCGAACTCGACGGCACGGACAACAAGTCGCGTCTCGGCGCGAACGCGATGCTGGCCGTGTCCATGGCTGTCGCAAAGGCCGCCGCTGAAGAAGCCGGCCTGCCGCTGTACCGCTATTTCGGTGGCTCGGGCGCCATGCAGCTGCCGGTGCCGATGATGAATATCGTCAACGGCGGCGCGCACGCCAACAACAGCCTGGACATCCAGGAATTCATGATCGTGCCGGTGAGCCAGCCGACCTTCCGCGAAGCGCTGCGCTGCGGCGCCGAAGTGTTCCACGCGCTGAAGAAGATCCTGGCCGAGCGCGGCATGAGCACCGCCGTGGGCGACGAAGGCGGCTTCGCGCCGAACTTCGGCAGCAATGACGAGTGCCTCTCGACGATCCTGCAAGCCATCGAGAAGGCGGGTTATCGCGCCGGTGAGGACGTGCTGCTCGCGCTCGACTGTGCGGCGAGCGAGTTCTATCACGACGGCAAGTACCAGCTCGCGGGCGAAGGCCTGCAACTGTCGTCGAGCGAGTTCGCCGACTACCTCGCCACGCTGGCCGACAAGTTCCCGATCGTCTCGATCGAGGACGGCATGCACGAAGGCGACTGGGAAGGCTGGCGGATCCTGACGGAAAAGCTCGGCAAGAAGATCCAGCTGGTCGGCGACGATCTCTTCGTGACCAACACGCGCATCCTGAAGGAAGGCATCGAGAAGGGCATCGCCAACTCGATCCTCATCAAGATCAACCAGATCGGCACGCTGACGGAAACCTTCGCGGCCATCGAAATGGCCAAGCGCGCGGGCTACACGGCCGTCATTTCGCATCGTTCGGGCGAGACCGAAGATTCGACCATCGCGGATATCGCGGTGGGCCTGAACGCCGGCCAGATCAAGACCGGCTCGCTGTCGCGCAGCGACCGTATCTCGAAGTACAACCAGCTGCTGCGCATCGAGGAAGATCTCGGCGATATCGCGAGCTACCCGGGCAAGTCGGCGTTCTACAACCTGCGCTAAAGCTTTCGCCGCTTTAGTCGATAAGGGTTCGTCAGTCTTATTTCCAGCCCGTCGCCCTCGGCCATTCGTCTTTTGCCGCCGGGCGACGCTTCTTTCGGCTACTTGAATGCGGCTCGTCACTGTCGTTCTGATTCTGTTGCTGGCGCTGATCCAGTACCCGCTTTGGTGGGGCCACGGCGGCTGGCTGCGCGTGCATGAACTGCAGCAGCAGCTTGGGCAGCAGACGGACAAGAACGCCAATCTGCGCCTGCGCAACGAGCGGGTGCAGGGCGAGGTTCAGGATCTGCAGAACGGCACGTCGGCGGTCGAGGAACGTGCGCGCTACGAGATGGGCATGGTGAAGGACAGCGAGGTCTTCGTGCAGTTCGTCTCGCCGAACTCTACCGCGCCCGTCAACTCGGCCAACGTGCCGGGCATGAGCGGGTCGACGCGTGGTCAGGTGTCGTCGGCGCCGTTGCGCGTCGTGCCGAATCCGGTGTCGCGCTCGAAGCAGGAGCTGCGCGATCTCGACCGCAAGGCGCAGAAGGACAAGGCGGCTGAAGCGAAGAAGAAGGGCGGCGCGCAGTAGCACTGCGGCGCGATTCAGACAGACGAAAAAAATGGCGCGGTCACTTCGAGTGACCGCGCCATTTTTGTTATCAGGAGCCGTGGGTTGCCGCGCTCACCACCAGGTGCCGATACCCACGCCCGTGCCCCAGTACGGTCCGCCCCAGCCGCCGCTCGAATAGCCGCCGTACACCGAAACTGGCGCGGGCGCCGGTGCGTAGAACTGCGACATCGTCCGCGCGGCTTCGCTGGCCGTGGCGGCCTGCTGCGATTCGTTGAGCGCCTGTTTGTCGATGGCGTTGTAGCGCGCCATCTGCTGCTGCGGCGTCAGCGCCTGTTGCGGCGCGGGCGTGGTATCGGGCAGACGGCTATAGATGGGTGACGGGCCGGGCGGTTCCATCGCGCAGCCCGCGACGAGCGCGAACCCCGCGACGACTGCGAACAACCCCGTCAGCCGTTTACAGTCGGGCAGTGCGGTTTTCATCTTGCGACCTCCAGCGGGCCGGACATCTGAACGGAAAATCAAACTGAAGCTGCGGCGGGCTTTCCGTGAACCGCACCGCAGGCGACGCTCTCAAGCCTTGTTGCGCCCGACGCTCAATGACGCCGGTCCGACGCCGGGCTCACGCCTTGTGAGAGCTCTTTAGCGACGAAAAGTTGCGCGACGTCCACCGGGTCGAAGTCATAGCGCTGGTTACAAAACTCGCAGTGCACCTCGACGCCGCCGCGCTCTTCAATGACGCTGTCCACTTCCTCGCGGCCCAGCATCTTCAGCATGCCGCCCACTTTCTCGCGCGAGCAGCTGCACTGGAAGCGCGCCGGCGCCGGATCGAAATGCTGGACGTTTTCCTGCCAGAAGAGCCGCTTGAACACGGTGTCCGGTTCTTCCTTCAGCAGTTCCTCGTTGGACAGCGTGCTGCCGAGATGGCAGACGCGCTGCCACGTATCGGCGTCGTGCTCGCCCGGATGCGGAACGATGCCGCCGTCGCCGGGCAGCTTCTGCAGCAGCATGCCGACCGCGCGATCGGTATCGGCGGCGAGCCACAGGCGCGTGTCGAGCTGCTCGGAGTGGTGCATGTAGTGTTCGAGCACCTCGGCCATCGACGCCAGCGGGCCATGCTCGCCCGACAGCGGCACGATGCCCTGGTACGGCTGCTGGCCCGGCTTCTTGTCGGACGGATCGAGCGTAATCACGCAGCGGCCGCGGCCATGCTGGTTCAGCAGCTCGCTGAGCGACATCTCGTCCTTCAGCTCGCTTTCCGCGCCGTCGGCCAGCTTGGCGGTGGCGCGCAGCGACAGGTTCGAATGGCACTGCACGACCAGCATCTTCACGGGGCCGTCGCCGTAGATCTGCATGACGAGCGTGCCGTCGAACTTGAGATTGGCCGACAGCAGCGCGCACGCCGCCATCATCTCGCCGAGCA
Source organism: Caballeronia sp. LZ043 (assembly GCF_031451075.1). Classification (NCBI taxonomy): domain Bacteria; kingdom Pseudomonadati; phylum Pseudomonadota; class Betaproteobacteria; order Burkholderiales; family Burkholderiaceae; genus Caballeronia; species Caballeronia sp. LZ043. The sequence continues at coordinate 819,908 of NZ_JARUXT010000003.1, forward strand.
CGTTGCGCACGGCCACCGGATACTGGCGGCGCGCGAGCACTTCCTGCCACGTATGGCGCAGCGAGACGATCTCGCCGCGCACGGGCGCCGCGTTGAACATGAATTTCTGCAACTGGTCGTTCACAACTCTTCCTTGGGTGTTGAGACTGGCCCGGATGTCCGGGTCTCAGCCGATGCGCACGAGCTGCGCCTTGTAATATTCGCGCCGGTCGGCATAGCTTGCCGTGGCCCCGCGCATGCGGGCGATGTCCGCTTCGCCGATCTCCCGGATGGCCTTCGCCGGCGCGCCGAGAATCAGCATGTTGTCCGGAAAGACCTTGCCTTCGGTGACCACGGCGCCCGCGCCAACCAGACAGTTGCGGCCGATCACCGCGCCATTCAAGACCACCGCCTGAATCCCGATCAGCGAGCCTTCCTTGACCGTGCAACCATGCAGCATCGCCTGATGGCCGACGGTGACGTCGTTTTCAATCGTCAGCGGAAAACCCGGGTCCGCGTGCAGCACCGCGCCTTCCTGCACGTTGCTGCCGCGCCCGACGACGATCGGCTCGTTGTCGCCGCGCAGGGCGGCGCCGGGCCACACGCTGGCGTTTTCCGCGAGCGTCACGCGACCGATGATGGTCGCGGTGTCCGCGAGAAACACGCTTTCGTGGATGGTGGGGGCGTCGTCGCCGAGTTTGTAGATGGCCACATTGTCTCCTGAGGCGTGGATTCGTATGAATGGATGCGAACGGGGCGTGGCCGGGGCGGGACCGGCGGCGGCGCTACAATGCGCGCCTGCCGGCACGGCGGCCGACGTCGTTGCGCGATGCGCGGGCGTGCGCCGGGATGTCCATTTTAGCCGTTTGCACTGGATGCCCGCCGATCGGGAATTTTCCGGCATCCTCTCTCCAGACCGCCACCATGCACGAGACCACCACGCCCTCCGACACCGATGTCCGCCTGCTCGCGCTCGAGATCCTGCGCGAGCACGATCCCGCCGTGAAGGCGTCGCGCACGCGCGCGTTGTGGGACGCGGTGCGCGCGCAGGCCGCGCGGATCGATCCGGCGGGCGCTCGCGCCGATCCCGGCGATCTTCCCGGCCGTCCGGCGCGGCCCGCGCTGGTCGAGCCGTCGGCGCTGAAGCGGCGCGGCATGCAGTCGGAGGCGGGGCGCGCCGTGTTGCTGCACGCGCTGGCGCACATCGAGTTCAACGCGATCAACCTGGCCCTCGACGCCGTCTGGCGTTTCCGGGCCATGCCCGAAGATTTCTATCTCGACTGGCTCAAGGTGGCCGCCGAGGAAGCCCATCATTTCTCGCTGCTGAGCGCGCGGCTGGCCGAATTCGGCCATGCCTACGGCGATTTCCCGGCGCACGACGGCCTGTGGGACATGGCGCAGCGCACGCGCGGCGATGTGCTCGGCCGCATGGCGCTGGTGCCGCGCACGCTGGAGGCGCGCGGGCTGGACGCATCGCCGCCCATCCGCAAGCGGCTCGCGCAGGCGGGCGATCACGCGTCGGCAGCGATCCTGGACATCATCCTGCGCGATGAAATCGGCCATGTGCTGATCGGCAACCGCTGGTTCCGCTTTCTCTGCGACGCCCGGCAACTCGATCCCCACGCAACCTACGAAAGCCTCGCCGCCCGCTATCACGCGCCGCGGCTGCGCGGACCGTTCAACTTCGAGGCGCGCCGCGAAGCGGGTTTCGACGAAGCCGAACTGCGTGCGCTCTCAGGTCTCGACGACGGCCCGCCGTCGGTATAATCGAACGATCATCCTTTTTTATCTTGAGAAGGCGGGAACATGAAGGAATCGCGCTCCGAATTCGTCGATGCGTGCGGCGTGCGTCTGCATGTGCGCCGCTGGGGTCCGCCCGACGCACCGATGCTTTTCATGCTGCACGGCTGGATGGATATCGGCGCATCGTTCCAGTTCGTCGTCGACGCACTCCCGGGCGACTGGCAGGTGCTCGCGCCGGATGCGCGCGGCTTCGGGCTGTCGGACTGGCCCGTGGCCCGCAGCGGCGGCGGTCACTACTATTTTCCGGACTATCTCGCCGATCTCGAACGGCTGCTCGACCACTACACGCCCGACGCGCCGGCGAATCTCGTCGGTCACAGCATGGGCGCGAATCTCGCGCTGCTGTATGCGGGCGTGCGGCCGGAGCGCGTGCGGCGCGTCGTCGATCTGGAGGGCTTCGGTTTGCCGGCGGCGCGCGCGTCGCAGGCGCCTGGCCGTCTGGCGCAATGGCTCGACGACCAGCGCGCGCCGCCCACGCTGCGCAGCTACGCGAGCCTCGACGAAGTGGCCGAGCGCCTGATCCGCACCAATCCGCGCCTCGCGCCGGCTCGCGCGCGCCATCTGGCGCAGTACTGGTCGCGCGAGGAAGCGGACGGGCGGTTTCACCTGCTCGCCGATCCGGCACACAAGATGCGCGGACCGACCCTATACCGTCTGGACGAGGTCAGCGCAACGTGGGCGCGCGTGACGGCGCCGGTGCTGCACGTCGAAGCGAAGGATTCGCAGACCCTCGCGGGCTTTGCCGGCCAGACGCCCGTCGCCGAGTTCAAGCAGCGCTTCGAGGCGTTTGCCGACTGGCGCGAAGAGGTCATCGACGACGCCGGCCACATGGTCCATCACGACCAGCCGGAGCGGGTCGCGGCGCTGATCGCGGCGTTCTGTGCGTGAGGCCGCCCGCGCGTGACGAAGGGACAGCATGCCCGGGCTGTCATGCCATTAAACTAGAATGTCAGTGAACCGCGAGAACCGATGATGAACGCCGATCTGCATTGCCACTCCACCGTGTCCGACGGCCAGTTCGCGCCCGCCGAGGTCGCGGCGCGGGCGCATGCGAACGGCGTGACGCTGTGGTCGCTGACGGATCACGATCAACTGGGCGGGCAGCGGGAAGCACGCGCGGCGGCCGAGGCGCTCGGCATGGGCTATCTGGCGGGCGTCGAGATCTCGGTGACGTGGGCGGCGCGGACGGTGCATATCGTCGGCATGAATGTCGATGCCGAAAACGAGGCGCTGCAACGCGGCCTCGAATGCACGCGCAACGGCCGGGCGGCGCGCGGCGAAGCGATCGGCGAGGCGCTGGCGGCCATCGGCATTCCGGACTGCCTGAAAGGCGCGCTGCGCTACACCGACGACCCGGACATGATCTCGCGCACGCACTTCGCGCGCTATCTGGTCGATGCCGGCTACGCGCAATCCACGTCCGAAGTGTTTTCGCGCTATCTCGGCGACGGCAAGCCGGGCTTCGTCGAGCATCGCTGGGCGAAGCTGGCCGACGCCGTGAAGTGGATCCGGGAAGCGGGCGGCGAGCCGGTCATCGCGCATCCCGGCCGCTACGATTTCACGCCGGTGGAGTTCGCCGCGCTGTTCGACGAGTTCATCCAGCTGGGCGGGCGCGCCATCGAAGTCGTGACGGGCAGTCACACGCCGGATCAATATCGCGAGTACGCTGACGTCGCGCGGCGTTATGGCTTCGAGGCATCGCGCGGGTCCGACTTTCACGGCGCGGGCGAAGGCCGTGTCGATCTCGGCCGGCTGCCGCCGCTGCCCGACGACCTCACGCCTGTCTGGGAGCGCTGGCTGTAACGCTCCTTCGCGCGCTGCTCCTGTTCCGCGCGCATGGTCCTTGCATTGATTGACTTGTTCCCGCACGCAGTCCGCGTATCGGCTCGCCCAGGCGCGAGCTGCACCTGCGCCGCTGCCGTGCGCGCCCAGGCCACGCGCCAGCGCAAACGCATACGCATACGCAAACGCAAACGATCGAAACAACAAGGCGTCGTCATGTCCCAATTCTTTCGCATTCATCCGGACAATCCGCAGCCGCGGCTCATCAACCAGGCCGTGCAGATCATCAAGGACGGCGGGCTCGTCGCCTTGCCGACGGATTCGAGCTACGCGCTCGCCTGCCATCTCGACGACAAGGACGCCGTCGAGCGCCTGCGACGGATTCGCGGCATCGACGACAAGCAACTGCTGTCGCTGCTCGTGCGCGACCTGTCCGAGCTGTCCAATTTCGCCCAGGTCGACAACCGGCAATACCGTCTCATCAAGTCGGTGACGCCGGGGCCCTATGTGTTCGTTCTGCAGGCCACCAAGGAAGTGCCGCGCCGGCTGTCGCATCCGTCGCGCAAGACCATCGGCCTGCGGGTGCCGGATCACACGATCACGCTCGATCTGCTCGAAGCGCTCGGCGAACCGCTGCTCGCCTCCACGCTGATCCTGCCGCCCGACACCGAACCGCTCAACGATCCCGAGGAGATCCGCGAGCGTCTGGAGAAGCAGATCGAGCTGGTGATCGACGCGGGTGCGTGTCCGGCGGAGCCTTCCACGGTGATCGACCTGTCCGGGGGGGAGCCGGTGCTCGTGCGCGCGGGGAGAGGCGCCCTCGAACCGTTCGGGCTCACGGCCTAGCGCCGTGCAGTGACGCACACGAGCACAAGTCCCGCATAAGTCCCGATTAAGTCTCATGCTTCACGATGTGGCCAAGAGCGTGCGCGCGCGGCCACACAGCGCGCGCCGGAACCTGCCTGCCTGCTTGATACAATACCGCCCTATGGATTCTTCCCTGATACAGACCATCGCGGTCTACGCGCTCCCGGTGATCTTCGCGATCACGCTGCACGAGGCCGCGCACGGTTACGCCGCGCGCCTGCTCGGCGACAACACGGCCTACGTGCTCGGCCGCGTTTCCATGAATCCGATGCGCCATATCGATCCCATCGGCACGATCGTGATCCCCATCGTGCTGTATTTCGTGACGAGCGGCGCGTTCATGTTCGGCTATGCCAAACCGGTGCCGGTCGCGTTCGGCAATCTGCGCAATCCGCGCTGGGGCAGCCTCTGGGTAGCCGCCGCCGGTCCCGGCAGCAATTTCGTGCAGGCGCTCGTGTGGGGCGTGATCGCGGTGCTGCTCATGGTCTTTCACGTCGACGAACCGTTCTTCACGCGCATGGCGGCAGCCGGCGTCGGCGTGAATCTCGTGCTCGGCGTGCTCAACCTCTTTCCGCTCCCGCCGCTCGATGGCGGACGCGTGCTGATGGCGCTCCTGCCGGTGCGCGCGTCCATCGCGTTCTCGAAGCTCGAACCTTACGGTTTCTTCATCGTGATGGCGCTCGTCGTCACCGGCGTGCTGACGCGCTTCTGGCTCGGGCCGCTCGTGAGCGTCGGCTACGCGGCGGTATCGGCCATCCTGAATCCCCTCGCTTCACTCTTTCCATAACATCATGTTCCCTGACCGTATTTTCTCCGGCATGCGCCCCACTGGGTCGCTGCATCTCGGCCACTATCACGGCGTGCTGAAAAACTGGGTGCGGTTGCAGTCCGAATACCCGTGCTTCTTCGCGGTCGTGGACTGGCATGCGCTCACCACGCACTACGAGACGCCCGAGGTCATCGAGAAAAACGTCTGGGAGGTGCTGATCGACTGGCTGGCGTCAGGCATCGATCCGGCGCAGGCCACGCTGTTCATCCAGAGCCGCGTGCCCGAGCACGCCGAGCTGTCGCTGCTGCTCGGCATGGGCACGCCGCTCGGCTGGCTCGAACGCGTGCCGACCTACAAGGAGCAGATCGAGAAGCTGAAGGAAAAGGATCTCGATACCTACGGCTTCCTCGGCTATCCGGTGCTGATGGCGGCGGACATCCTGCTGTATCGCGCGTCGCTCGTGCCGGTGGGCGAGGACCAGGTGCCGCACGTCGAGATGACGCGTGAAATCGCGCGCCGCTTCAATTATCTCTACGGCCGCGAACCCGGCTTCGATGAGAAGGCGCTGGAAGCCGCGAAGAAGCTCGGCGGCAAGCGTTCGAAGCTGTATCACGAGCTGCGCGTCGCATATCAGCAGGAAGGCGACGACGAAGCGCTCGAACAAGCGCGCGCGATGCTGCAGGAATCGCAGAGTCTTTCGATGAGCGACCGCGAGCGCCTGTTCGGCTATCTCGAAGGCTCGCGCAAGATCATCCTGGTCGAGCCGCAGGTGCTGCTGACGGAGGCGTCGCGCATGCCGGGCCTCGACGGCCAGAAGATGTCGAAGTCGTATGGCAATACCATCGGCTTGCGCGAGGACGCGGCGACCATCGAACAGAAGGTGCGCCGCATGCCGACCGACCCGGCGCGCGTGCGCCGCACCGATCCGGGCGATCCGGACAAGTGTCCGGTCTGGAAGCTGCACGAGGTCTACACCGACGAGACGGTCCACGCGTGGGTGCAGAAGGGCTGCCGCAGTGCGGGCATCGGTTGCCTGGAGTGCAAGCAGCCGGTCATCGAAGGCATCCTGCGCGAACAGCAGCCGATGCTCGAACGCGCGCAGAAATACATGGACGATCCGTCGCTGCTGCGCGCGATCGTCGCGGACGGCTGCGACAAGGCCCGCAAGTTCGCCACCGAGACGATGCGCGACGTACGCGAGGCCATGGGCCTGTCCTACAACTGATGGAGAGCGTGGCGAGCGCCTGGGTCACGCGCTGGGCGCATCTGCTCGCGGCCGGCGGCACGGTGCTCGATGTCGCCTCGGGCAGCGGGCGCCATGCGCGCTGGCTGGCGGCGCGCGGACATCGCGTGCTGGCGGTCGATCGCGATGCGCAGGCGCTCGAGTCGATGGCGTCGGAGCGCGGCATCGAGACGTTAAGCGCCGATCTCGAGGACGGCTCGCCGTGGCCGCTTTCCGGCCGAACGTTCGATGCAGTCGTCGTCACGAACTATCTGCACCGGCCGTTGTTCGGCGCGCTGGTGGCGTCGCTTGCGCCGGGCGGCGTGCTGCTTTACGAAACGTTCGCAGCGGGCAATGCGAGCGTGGGCAAGCCGTCCAATCCGGCATTCCTGCTCGCGCCCGGTGAACTGCTCGAGGCCGTGCGCGGAAAGTTGCGCGTCATCGGTTACGAGGACGGCTTTCTCGACCAACCGCGGCCAGCGTATGTGCAGCGGATTTGCGCGGTACGCGAGGCAGATTGGCTCACGATTGGTAACACACCCCCGGGTCCGCCGCGTTACGCGTTGCACGGCTAATCCGCTACAATCGCGAGAGATCGCGTTTCGCGGCTAAATTCACGATTAAATTCATAGAGTTTCATGACAAACGGCACAAGCGGCACAAGCGGCACCAACCAGGGCGGCCTTCAGATCCGCGGCAGCATTCCTGCCATCGTTACCCCGATGCACGAGGACGGTAGTCTCGACCTGCCGGCGTTCCGAAAACTGGTGGACTGGCATGTCGAACAAGGTTCGAACGGTCTCGTCGTGGTGGGCACGAGCGGCGAATCCGCCACGCTGTCGGTCGAGGAACACATCCTGATGATCCAGACGGCCGTCGAGCATGCGGCCAAGCGGTTTCCGATCATCGCGGGCGCGGGCGGCAACTCCACCGCCGAAGCCATCGAACTCTCGAAGCACGCGAAGAAGGTCGGCGCCGACGCCACGCTGCAAGTCGTCCCGTATTACAACAAGCCGACGCAGGAAGGCATCTATCGCCATTTCAAGGCGATCGCGGAAGCCGTCGACCTGCCCGTGATCCTCTACAACGTCCCCGGCCGCACGGTCGCGGACATGAGCAACGAAACCATCCTGCGCGCGGCGCAAGTGCCGGGCATCATCGGCGTGAAGGAAGCGACGGGCAACATCGACCGCGCCGCGCAGCTGATCAAGCACGCGCCGGCGCACTTCGGCATCTACAGCGGCGACGACCCCACAGCCATCGCGCTGATGCTGCTGGGCGGCCACGGCAACATCTCGGTGACGGCCAACGTCGCGCCGAAGGCCATGAGCCAGCTGTGCCGCGCGGCGCTCGAAGGCGACGCGGTCACTGCGCGCCGCATCCACATGCAGTTGCTGTCGCTGCACAAACAGCTCTTCTGCGAATCGAATCCGATTCCGGCCAAGTGGGCGCTCGCCGAACTGGGTCACATGCAGCATGGCATCCGTCTGCCGCTCACGCCGCTCGATGCGCGCTTCCACGACATCGTGCGCGACGCGCTGCGCGAGTCCGGGCTGCTCGGCTGATCGCAATGCGGCGGCGCGCCAGGGTCACACTCACGTGATCGCCGCGCCGCCGCAGTCGATCGACATGAAGCACTGCCTCCGTCATCAACCCACGCTCCTTGGCCTCATCGGGCGGTCCCGATGAACCGCTCGGCCCGAGCGGGATCGGCGCCAGGACCCAAGCGTCATCAGCAGCAACGAAGGACCTCATGAAACGTTCCGCTCTCCTTGTTCATGCCAAACGCCTGAGCGTGCTGTCGCTTGGCGCCAGCGCCGTGTTTGCCCTCGCCGGTTGCGATACGCTCAACGACTGGCTCGCGCCGGATCGCGTCAACTACAAGGCTGCTGAAACCGCGCCGTCGCTCAACGTGCCCTCGGACCTGACCACGGCCAACATCAGCCAGCGCTATGCCGCGCCGCCGAAGATCAACGCGCTGGGCGGCGCCGCCGAGCGTTCGGTCACGCCGGCCGGCAACGCGACGCTCGGCGTGCCGAACACGCAGGATCCGTACGGCATGCACGTCGAGAAGGACGGCGATCGCCGCTGGCTCGTCGTCGACGGCCGCTCGCCCGACCAGATCTGGGACCCGCTCAAGGAGTTCTGGCAGGAGAACGGCTTCACGCTCAAGACCGACGCGCCCGCCACCGGCATCATGGCCACCGACTGGGCCGAGAATCGCGCCAACATTCCGAACGACTGGTTCAGGAACAGCGTGGGCAAGCTGATCGACTTCGCGTATTCGTCGGGCACGCGCGACATGTTCCGCACCCAGGTGGACCGCGCGCAGGACGGCTCCACGGACATCTCCATCACGCACAGTGCGATGGAAGAAGTCCTGACGGGCCAGGACAAGACCGGCTCGCGCTGGGAAACGCGTCCGCGCAATCCGGCGCTCGAAGCGGCGGTCCTCACGAAGCTGATGCAGAAGTTCGGTCTCACCGAAGACCAGTCGAAGCAGCTGATTGCCGATGCACGGCCGGCCGGCGCGAAGGTGGCCGTGGATCCGGGCGCGGGCGGCACGTCGCTCGATCTCGCCGAGCCCTTCGATCGCGCGTGGCTGCGCGTGGGCCTGGCACTCGATCGCACGAACTTCACGGTCGACAATCGCGATCGCGAAAAGGGCATCTACTACGTGCATTACTCGGACTCGATGGCCGAGCTCAAGAAAGACGGCCTGTTCGGCAAGTTCTTCTCGAGCAACACGCCGAAGCCGACGCGCCAGTTCCTCGTCAACGTGAAGCCGAAGACGGACGCGGTCACGCAGATTGGCGTCGTCGATGCGAACGGGCAGCCGGACACATCGTCCGATGCGCAGCGCATCGTCTCGCTGCTTCACGCACAGTTGAACTAGCCATACGTGCAGGACTTCAGTTGATCAAGGTTGCATCGTGAGATTCGCCAGTCTGGGCAGCGGCAGCGAAGGCAATGCATTGCTCGTCGAGGCGTCGTGCGGCACCACGACGACGCGCGTGCTGCTCGACTGCGGCTTCTCCGCGAAGGAGATCGAGCGGCGTCTCGCGCGGCTCGATTGCCGCGCCGAAGATCTCGATGCCATCGTCATCACGCACGAGCATACGGATCACATCGGCAGCGCGATGACGCTGGCGCGCAAGTTCTCCATTCCGTTGCACATGAGCTGGGGCACGGCGCGCGCGATCGGCGCCGATGAAGGCAAGGTCGAGCTGAACGTGCTGTGGGGCGACGAGCGGGTGACCATCGGCGATCTGAGCGTGTTGCCGTACACCGTGCCGCACGATGCCCGCGAGCCGCTGCAATACGTATTCTCCGATGGCGCCAGCCGCCTGGGGGTGCTCACCGACGTGGGCGTTTCAACGCCGCATATCACGAACATGCTGAGCGGGTGCGACGCACTCGTGCTCGAATCCAATCACGATCTCGCGATGCTCGCGGCGAGCCGTTATCCGCCTTCGCTGAAGGCGCGCATCGGCGGAACGCACGGACACCTGAATAACGACGCGGCCGCGGCCATTCTCGCTTCGCTGGATCGATCGAAGCTGCGTCATCTCGTGGCTGCTCATTTGAGTCAGCAGAACAATCAGCCGCATCTGGCGCAGGCGGCGCTTGCCGCGGTGCTGGGAGCGTCGGCGCTCGAGGTGGTGGTGGCCACGCAGACGGAAGGCTTTGACTGGTTGACGTTATAGGTCGCGTCGAGATTGGCAATACATACGCATGAAGCAAGCATAAAAAAACCGGCTCGAAAGCCGGTTTTTTCGTTTGCAGGCCGCATCGAGCGACCTGCGGGGGCATAGCGCCTGAAGCCTTACTGGCTTGCGCCCGATGCCGGAGCAGCCGACGAAGCCGCAGCGTCCGAAGCAGCGCCAGCAGCCGAAGCTGCGTCGCTTGCAGCGGCCGAAGCGCTCGATGCTGCAGCGTTTGCGTCCGAAGCGGCAGCAGCCGGTGCCGAAGCAGCCGACGTATCGCTTGCAGCGCTCGGAGCAGCCGAATCGCTAGACTTGTTGCATGCAGCAAGAGCAACAGCAGCCAACAGGGATGCTACGAGGAGGGATTTCTTCATGATCACGTCCTTTTATGGTTAAAGGTAAGCAACAGCGCAAAGTACCGGTAATGTGTGCTCCAACACCGACCTGGGCCGCTGTGGAGACTCACAATTCTTTTTTGGTGTGAGACTTCCTACGGCTTGGCCGGAAATTATAGGCACTTTCGCAACGACCGTCGATAAATCGGGGGCCGATACGTTGTCTTTCTCATACAAACTTTCATATTGCGGAACGCCGTATTCTAGCATTCGCAGCGTGTTTCACAGCGTGTTTGGAAGCCTCGTCGAGCCAAGCCTGTCAAGCCCAAGCGCCTAGTTGAATCCAGCCCGCACGATACCATTCGTGCAGCAACGCTGTCATTGTCGAATCGTCTGTAAGTGTTACAAAGCGTTTCGCCTCCAGATGCCTCGAATCAGCCAATTCAGGGAGCCACTTTTTCAGCTTCGACGATAACGATGCCGCCTCGCCATTTACGAAATATGACTTCTGGTCATAGAGCAAAATGGCCTTTCTATCCAGCTTTACGCCCGTCTTTTTTGCGCGTTCAACAAAGCGTTCTTCATTCAACGCGCGTTCCGGCGAATCGAACACGACATTCGCCTTCGGCTCGCTCAAATAAGTGCCCAGAAACGCAGCGATGTCCTTTTCATTCCAGTCGATATTCGCAAGGATCGCGCCTACACGCTCCTTCAACAGTCCAGGCAGCGCGGCCGGGTTCGCCACGGGCTCTTGAGCAGGGTCGCGATAACGTGCGCTCGCGCGGGCGCCTTCGGCTGCTTCGCCTGCACGTTCAGCCAGGTGATAGAGGAACTGCGCCGTGAGCTCATGCTCCGAAGGCGCGCGAAAGCCGATGGACGCCGTCATGCATTCGCCTTCCGCAATGCCGTCGTGCGCGACGTGCGGCGGCAGATAAAGCATGTCGCCGGGCTCCAGCAGCCATTCCTCCTCAGGCTCGAAGTGCTGTAAAACTTTCAACGGCAGTCCGGGTTTTAGCGAAAGATCGCGCTGTTTGCCGATGCGCCAGCGGCGCTTGCCATGCACTTGCAACAGGAACACATCGTAGGAGTCGAAGTGAGGACCGACACCGCCGCCATCGGTGGCGTAAGAGATCATCAGATCATCCAGACGCGCGTCCGGAATGAAACGGAACTGATTCATCAGGGCATGGGCGCGGTCGTCGTGCAGGTTCGCGCCTTGCACGAGCAGCGTCCATTCACGCTTTTTCACAGATGGCAGTTCGTCAGGCGCGAACGGCCCATGCTCCATGTCCCATTTGTCGCGAAAATGGGTGATGAGACGTGACTCGACGTCGTCGAGATCGGCGAGGGCGAACAGTTCGCCGCGCGGCAGCGGAGCGGCAAGACCGGGGAACGCCTGGCGGATCAGCAGCGGCTTTTTCTGCCAGTAGCGACGCATGAACTGCCGCGGCGTGCGGTTGCCCAACAGGGGTGTGAGCTCGTCCGGCAAGGGCGCACGGGTGTGCCCGGGCGGGGTGGAACGGGGGGATGGACTGGCGTGGTGCGGCCGCTTGGGCATCGTATAATCGAGTCTTGTATCTTGGAGGATCCAATGAAAATTGCGAAAGACAAAGTCGTTTCGGTCGCGTACAAGCTATCGGATGCGCAAGGCAATCTGATCGAGGAAAGCGACGAGCCGATGGTCTATCTGCACGGCGGCTATGATGGCACGTTCCCCAAGATCGAGGAAGCGCTGGCCGGGCATGAAGCCGGCTTCGAAACGCTCATCCAACTCGAGCCGCAGGATGCATTCGGGGAGTACGATCCCGAGCTCGTGAAGATCGAGGAGCGCAGCCGCTTTCCCGAGCCGCTGGAAGTGGGCATGCAGTTCGAAGGCACGCCGGAGGATGCAGACGACGAACTGGACTCGCTGATCTATACCGTCACCGACGTCGCCGAAGACAAGGTCGTGCTGGACGGCAATCATCCGCTCGCGGGCATGGCCTTGCGTTTTGCACTGTCGGTGCAGGAAGTGCGCGACGCCACGGATGACGAGATCGAGCATCAGCACGCGCATGGCGCGGATGGACTGCAAGTCGTCGATGAAGACGACGAAGAAGACGATAACGAACCGCGCAAGGACGCGGGCCCGACGCTGCATTGAGCGCGCCGCGCCAGACCACTCATTGATGAAGAAAGCGCAGCTTCGGCTGCGCTTTTTTTATTTGTTCGGCGTTGGCGAGGTCGGCGCCGTGCCGTTCTGGACGTTCGAAGCCGGCATCGGATAGATGGGCGGCAGCGACTGCGGCGACGTCAGGATAGGTGGAAGATCGGAAGCGGGCAAGGGCATGGTCGGCGGCGCGGGCAGGGCTTCGGGCAAGTCGTCGCGCGGCAGCGCGGGCAGCGTCGGTTGTGGTTGTAGTTGCGATGGCGGCGCTGGATACGCCAGATCCGACGCGCCCGATGGCGCACCGGTCTCCACGTTGGCCGCTCCGTTCACGGTACGCATGCGCAGACGGAACGGCGGATGCCATTGCGCATCGGTCTGCACGTCGAGCCATTGCGATTGCGGCCTGGCGAACGCAATGGCCACGCGCGTCAGATTCGTGACGATCAGCCCTTTGTCGTTGCGCAGCGGCTGGTCGATATGAAAGCCGGTAGGCTCGGACGCATCCGTAGTGTGGATCACGATGACCGGCCCGCGAAACGTTTCGGCGGCCTTGACGAGACTGCGCTTGAGTTCGAGGAAGCCGTCGCGCGGCTGGTTCGCACGCGAAAAGCGCAGCCATGCAAAACGTTCACGCCGTTCATAGCGCGAGAAATCCGGATCGCCCTGCAGCAGGATGACGAGCGCACGCATGTCCGTGCGCCGGGCGGTCTCCGCCGCGTGTTCGAGCCAGAAGCTGGTGGCGACGGCGCGGTCTTCGAACTCGCCGTTGCGTCCACCCGCGGTCAGATAGTGATTGTTCGGACTCGGCACATTCAGGCCGATGAACGCGACGCCCTGCGACTGCCAGCGCACGATCTCCCGGAAGGTGCGAAAGCGCGCGACATCGCTTTGGCGCGACAGCGTGAGCGGGGTCTGGCCGAGCGTATTGGCATCGGCGAAGAACAGCTGGCGCACGAAGTCCAGCCGTTCGACGGGGTCATAGCCGCCCGCGTGAGCCTGACCGCAATCGGCCCAGTCGTGCTGGCCCAGCAGGACGATCACCGGCGTGTGCGACGCATCCAGCAGATCATGGCGCGACTGGTAGATGCTGTCGCGGCACGCTTCGGCGCTGCCCTTGAAGTTGCCGTCGTAGACGATGAACGCGATGTTGCTGTCGCGCCCGATGACATCGAGCATGCGGCGCACCGGGGCTTCGTCGGCGGGGCGCGAGAGGGCGTCGGCGAGCACCGCGAAACCGAGCGGCCCACTGGCCTGCGCATGCCCGCCGACGCTCCACATGAGCGCGGCCAGCAGCACGGCCGCGCCGGTCAGACGAGGCGCGTGAGAGAGGCGCGAGAATCCGGCACGCTCAACGCGCGTCATCCGGCGGCGCATTCGCCAGCTCGTGCAGTTCGTAGAGCAGATCGAGCGCGTCGCGCGGACGCAGGTCGTTCGGATCGAATCCGCGCAGCTTCGCTATCACCGGATGCTCGGGGGCTTCGACGGGTTCCGGCGGCGCGTCTGCTTCGTCTTCATACGGCGCATAGGGCTGGCTCGCGAAGAGATCGAACTGTGGGGTGGGCTGGTTGATGGACTGCTGTTCGAGCAGCACCAGATGCTTGCGCGCCGCGCGGATCACCGCCGACGGTACGCCCGCGAGTTGCGCCACCTGCAGGCCGTAACTCTGGTTGGCCGGTCCTTCGCTGACGGCATGCAGGAACACGATGCCGTGGTCGTGCTCGACCGCCGAGAGATGGACGTTCGCCGCCTGCGCGAATTCGCTCGGCAGTTGCGTGAGTTCGAAGTAGTGCGTGGCGAACAGCGTGTAGCAGGCGTTGTGCGTGAGCAGATGCCGCGCGATGGCCCACGCCAGCGCGAGACCGTCGAAGGTCGAGGTGCCGCGGCCGATCTCGTCCATCAGCACGAGACTCGATGCGCTGGCATCGTTGAGGATCGCGGCGGCTTCGGTCATCTCGACCATGAAGGTGGAGCGGCCGCCGGCGAGGTCGTCGGCGGCGCCGATGCGCGTGAAGATGCGGTCCAGCGCGCCGAAGCGCGCGCGTTTCGCGGGCACGTAGCTGCCGACATAGGCCATCAGCGCGATCAGCGCGGTCTGGCGCATGAACGTGGACTTGCCGCCCATGTTCGGCCCGGTGATCAGCAGGAGCTTGCGATCCTGGCTCAGGCAGCAATCATTGGCAATGAACTGCTCGACCTGCGCCTCGACCACCGGATGCCGTCCCTGTTCGATATCGATGCCCGCTTCCGCCGAAAACTGCGGCGCGACCCAGTCGAGCGCACGGGCGCGTTCGGCAAACGCACACAGCAGGTCCAGCTCGGCGAGCGCGCCGGCCACGCGCTGGCAGTCCGCGATGAAGGGCAGGAGGTTCTGCAGCAACGCATCGTATAACGCGCGTTCGCGGGCGAGCGCGCGTTCCTGCGCGGACAGCGCCTTGTCCTCGAAGGTCTTCAGCTCGGGCGTGATATAGCGCTCGGCGTTCTTCAACGTCTGGCGGCGGCGATAGTCGTCCGGCACCTTGTCCGTCTGGCCGCGCGTCACTTCGATATAGAAGCCATGCACCTTGTTGTATTCGACCCGCAGATTGGCAATGCCGGTGCGCTCGCGCTCGCGTGCTTCCAGATCAATCAGGAACTGGTCGCAGTTCTCCGAGATGTCGCGCAGTTCGTCGAGATCGGGATCGTAGCCGCGCGCGATGACGCCGCCGTCGCGGATCAGCGCGGCCGGTTCGGGCGCGATGGCGCTGGTCAGCAGGTCGAGACATTCGTGCGGCGGTTCGAGCGCGGCGGTGACGCGTTCGAGCGCGCTCGCATGCGCCGATACGCCCGCGACCTGCGCGCGCAGTTCCGGCAGCGCGGCGAAGGTGTCGCGCAGGCTCGACAGGTCTCGCGGTCGTGCCGAGAGCAGCGCGAGGCGCCCGGTAATACGTTCGATGTCCGACACCCGGCGCAGCGCCGTGCGCAACGTGTCCAGGCTGCTGGCGGCGGGCGCTTCGAGGAGTGCGCCGATGGCCTGCTGGCGTGCCTGCGCGATGGCGGCATCGCGCGGCGGATGATGCAGCCAGTGGCGCAGCAGACGGCTGCCCATGGTCGTGCAGCAGGTGTCGAGCAGGGAGAACAGGGTGGGCGATTCGGTGCCGCGCAGCGTCTCGGTCAGTTCGAGATTGCGCCGCGTGGCCGGATCCAGCCCGATGTATTCCGACTCGTATTCCACCTTCAGGCTGCGCACGTGGCGCAACTGCTGGCCCTGCGTCGCGGCCGCATAGAGCAGCAACGCGCCCGCCGCCCCGCACGCGCAGGTGAGGGTCTGCGCGCCGAAGCCGTCGAGGCTCGCGACATCCAGTTGCTCGCGCAGGCGTTGCGTGCCCGAGCCGACATCGAAATGCCAGGCTGGCACCCGGGTGATGGCGACGTGATTCGCGCCGAGATTCGTCACGCCAAGCGAGCTTTGCAGGTCCGTGATCGAATCCGCGACCAGCGTTTCCGCGGGGCGGATGCGTTCCAGCGCCGCGCCCACTTGAGCGGGGGCGACTTCCGCGAGGCGCAGCGCGCCGCTCGCCAGATTGAGCCACGCGAGCCCGACGCTCGTGACCACGCCGCGCCGGTTATGGATGGGGCAGAGCGCGAGCAGGTAGACGTCGCTTTTGTCGGAGAGCAGGGCGGCGTCGGTCAGCGTGCCCGGCGTGACCACGCGCATGACCTTGCGTTCGACGGGCCCTTTCGAGGCAGCCGGATCGCCGATCTGTTCGCAGATCGCCACCGACTCGCCGAGCTTCACGAGCTTGGCGAGATACTGCTCGCACGCGTGATGCGGCACGCCCGCCATGCGAATGGGATTGCCGCCGGACGCGCCGCGCTGGGTGAGCGTGAGATCGAGCAGGCGCGCGGCCTTCTCGGCGTCCTCGAAGAACAGCTCGTAGAAGTCGCCCATGCGGTAGAACACCAGCGTGCCGGGATGCTGCGCCTTGATGCGCAGATACTGCTGCATCATCGGCGTGTGTTGCGACAGGTCCGCAGCCGTGGCGGTTTCGCTGGAGGAGTCGGGAGTTGCCGTGTGATTGCCCATCATGCGTGCTGTGAAAGCCGGAACGTGCCGACGGCCGGACGCAACGTGCGCCCGCCGCGGACGGCGGATAACGGCGATGGTGACCAGTGAAGACCGGTTACCAGCGACAGGGCATGAGTTTAACCTGTTGGGAAGAACGGGCGGAGTCGGCCGGATGGCCTAGGGATGTTTGCAGCCGGAAGGCGAAGGCATGCCTGGATGGAACGCGGAAGGAACGCGAGCAGGTCGCAGCAAGCAAGGAGAGGCAGGGACGAAGCGCATCGTCCCCGCGGCCATCAACGAGGTGCGGACTGCATTATGCACGCGCGGCCAGAAGCCTTACGCACGCGCGGCCAGGAATCCCACCAGCAGCGCGAGTCCCGCCACTGCCCCCAGCGTGTGCCAAGGCTTGTCATGCACGAATTCATCGGCATAGCCGGCTGCGTCGCCGAGCTTGCCCGAGAACACGTTGCTCGCGCCATTCATCTGCGAGCGCGCGGACTTCAGCTTGGCTTGCAGGTCGCGCCGCAGCTTGTCGGCGTCGATGTCCTTCGCGCCGTGAATCGAGCTTTCCAGATCATCGAGCAGGCTGCGCAACTGGCTGCTGGCCGTATCGACCGCGTCGCTTGCACCGCGCACCGCGCGCTCGCCGACGTTGGCTGCGCCATTGATTTTGCTGTCGAGCGTCGAACGTGTGAACAATCCCATTTCCTTGCTCCTTTATTGACGTTGCCGAATAAGATTAGCGCCGGATTCGCCGCCTGCCACGATTTATCTCAACAGCCTGACGACCGTTCGTTTGCTACCCCGCGCAGGCTTGTCAACCGGTTGCGCGCGGGGCCGGCGAATCCAGATTCATCGAATCAGCAAGGATCATTCCTCGACCATCGCGCCCAGATCCACTTCGCGATCGTTGCGGGCGTGGCGGCGCATCGCGAGCGCCATCATCAGGCAGACGAACAGGCCAAAGACGACGATGATCCACTGCACCGGCACCTGGATGGTCAGCAGCAGCGCGTAGGCGCCGAGCATCGCCAGGACGGCGAGATTCTGGTTGAAGTTCTGCACCGCGATGGAATGTCCCGCCGACAGCAGGGTGGCGCCGCGATGTTGCAGGATCGCGTTCATCGGCACGATGAAGAAGCCCGACAGGCCGCCCAGCGCGATCATCAGCGGATAGGCCATCAGGATGTAGGCGGGCGCGAACCACGGCCCGATATGCACGCCCGCGCCGGCCGGAAACAGGTCCTTGTTGTAGAAGGCCATCGCCACCGATACCGCGCCGATCAGCACGCCCACCGGCAGCACTTTCAGCGACTGGCGCAGCACGATCCACGCGGATGCCGCCGCCGCCCCGAGCGCGATGCCCACGCCCGTGATGCCCTGCAGCACGGCCGCCTTCGACAGCGACAGGCCGAGGTTCGCGTCGGCCCACTTGAGCACCAGCAGTTGCAGCGTGACGGCGGCGCCCCACAGCAGCGTCGTGACCCACAGCGCGATCTGTGCGAGCCGGTCTTTCCACAGCACCTTGAAGCAGTGCGAGAAGTCATGCACGAGACGGGTCGGCTGGTTCAGCAGGTTCGGATAGCGCGCGCCGGTATCGGGAATGAACGCGTTGATCGCCGCCGCCGACGCATAGATCAGCATCACGGTAAACAGTGCGGCGTGCGCCGCGGTGCGCACGAAGGGCAGGTGCGCCTGCGCCACCCAGTGCGTGACCACCTGGCTCACGAGCGCGCCGCCGATCACGGTGCCGAGGATCGTCGAGCCGACCGTCGCCGATTCGAGCCAGGCATTGGCCGCGATCAGTTTCTGCGGCGGCAGGAGTTCGGTGAGGATGCCGTATTTCGCGGGCGAATAGGCCGCCGCGCCGAGACCCACGACGCCGTACGCGATCATCGGATGCACGCCCGCGATCATCAGCGCGCAGCCGGCCGCCTTCAGCGCGTTCGAGATGAACATGACGTGGCGCTTCTGGAGGGCATCCGCGAAGGCGCCGACGAAGGGGGCGAGCACCACGTAGGAAACGGTGAAGAAGATCTGCAGCAGCGGCGTGACCCAGGGCGCCGACTGCACGACGGCGAGCATGGCGATGGCGGCGATCAGGAGCGCATTGTCGGCGAGCGACGAGACGAACTGCGCGGCGATGATCGTGTAGAAGCCTTTTTTCATGACGGGCTCGATGGCAGGCTCGGCGCGCGGTCCCGAAGCCCGGCGCGGACGGGACGCGCATCGAGAGAGGCGGCCGGGGCAAAAGAGTGCATCGTAACGGAGCCCCGCGATCGATGCAGACCCGGCGCGCGTGCGCAAACGTGCGCAAACGTGCGGGAAAAGCGGGGCGCGCCCTGCGTACGGCTTATTCGCCGGTCAGGCGCGTGCGCGAGTACATGTCGAGGATCTTGATCATCTGCGCGTAGACCTTCGGGTTCGCCGCGACGATCTCGTTCTTGAACAGGAAGTCCGATTCGCCCGTGTAATTGCCGACCAGGCCGCCCGCTTCGGTTACGATCAGGCTGCCCGCCGCGACGTCCCACGGATGGATGCCCTGCTCGAAGAAACCGTCTAGCCGGCCCGCCGCGACGTTCGCGAGGTCCAGCGCCGCCGCGCCCGGACGGCGCAGGCCCGCGCACGACAGCGTCATTTCGCTGAACATGCGCATGTAGGCGTTGAGGCCCTGGCCGTCGCGGAACGGGAAGCCCGTGCCGACCAGCGCGTCCGACAGCCGGTCCAGCTTGCCGACGCGAATCCGGCGCTCGTTCAGATACGCGCCGCGGCCGCGCGAGGCGGTGAACAGGTCGTTGCGGGTCGGATCGTAGACGACCGCCTGCTGCACCACGCCCTTGTGCGCGAGCGCAATCGATACGCAGTAATACTGGAAGCCGTGGATGAAGTTGGTGGTGCCGTCGAGCGGGTCGATGATCCACTGGAACTCGGATTCGCGCTCGGTTTCGCCGGATTCTTCGGCGAGGATGGAGTGATCGGGATAGGCGGTGGTCAGCGTCTCGATGATCGCGGCTTCGGACGCCTTGTCGACTTCCGTCACGAAGTCGTTGTGCTGTTTCTTGCTGATCTGGATGCGGTCCAGGTCCAGCGACGCGCGGTTGATGATCTGTCCGGCGCGGCGCGCGGCCTTGACAGCGATATTGAGCATCGGATGCATGAGCGAAATCCTCTGGCCGCCGGCGCGTTCGAACCCACGCGCAGGCGAAAAAGTTGGCGACAACGACTGTCGACGAAAGACGAATTGAATAAGAGCGAGGCGGCCGCAAGACAGTCCGGAGTGAATCCGGCCGCCATTCACGACGCGCGAGGGCGCCATTTTACCTGAAACCCGGCGACGGGCCGCGTGCCGGTTGCGTCATGAGGCGCGCGGGGCGGTCGGCCGTCAAATCCGCGTTAACATAGCGGGCTCGAACGCTCCAATTCCAGCTTTTCCTCAGCTTACTCAGCACGAACCGCGCCTTGGACACCAACGATCTACTCCCGCCCGCCGGAGGCTTCACCTCCACCCGCTTCGTCCTCGTCGAACCGAGTCATCCGGGCAATGTCGGCGCGGCCGCGCGCGCGCTCAAGACCATGGGTTTCGCGCGCCTCGTGCTCGTCGCACCGCGCGTCGCGGACGTGAAGAACACGCCGGAAGCCATCGCAATGGCCTCCGGCGCCGATGACGTGCTCGCCTCCGCGCACGTCGTCGACACGCTCGCCGATGCGCTCACGGGCGTCCGCTGGTCGGCCGCGCTGACGGCGCGCACTCGCGAATACGGTCCGCCGCAGATGCCGCCGCGCGCGCTGGCCGAGCGCGTTCACGAATTCGTGCGGCACGGCGACATCGCGCTCGTGTTCGGCAACGAGCGCACCGGGCTCTCGAATGCCGACGTCGAACGCTGCAGCGCGCTCGCCCACATCCCGGCCAATCCGGCCTACAGCTCGCTCAATCTCGCGCAGGCCGTGCAGGTGCTGGCGTACGAACTGCGTCTCGCGTTCCAGGCGCCTGCCAGCCCGCTCGCGCTCGTCGAAACGGCGGGGCAGGGCGCGTCGAGCGAAGAAATCGAGGGAATGTATGCGCATCTCGAAGAAGCGCTCGTCGCGCTGGCGTTTCTCGATCCGGCCAACCCGAAGAAGCTGATGTCGCGCGTGCGGCGGATGTTCGCGCGCTCCGGGCTGGAGCACGAGGAAGTCAACATCCTGCGCGGCATCGCCAAGCACGTGCTGCTGCAGGCGGGGAAGGATCGCAAGGGGTGAGCGAGCGACGGGGGCCGACCGCATTCGCATCGTGGGCATCGCGGCAGACTCGGCGCGCTCGTCCTACAATCGCCGGAAAACGGCCCGAGCCGATATAAGCTTTGCGCGTTCCGTGCTATGCAGGCAACCGCCGCACGGAACGGCGCAGGCTCCGTCCTTGCCCCTGTCCCTCAATCGAGACCTCGCCATGTTCGACCGACTTCGCGAAGACATCGCCGCCATCCGCGAGCGCGATCCCGCCGCCCGCAGCGCATGGGAAGTCGTGACCTGCTATCCCGGGTTGCACGCCATCGTGCTGCATCGGTTCGCGCACGCGTGCTGGCGCGGCCAGTGGCGCTGGCTCGCGCGTTTCGTGTCGCAGGTCGCGCGCTTTCTTACCGGCATCGAAATCCATCCGGGCGCGACGCTCGGCCGGCGCGTGTTCATCGATCACGGCATGGGCGTCGTGATCGGCGAAACCGCCGAAATCGGCGACGACTGCACCATCTACCAGGGCGTGACGCTCGGCGGCACCTCGCTCACGCGCGGCGCGAAGCGTCATCCGACACTCGAACGCGGTGTGATCGTCGGGGCTGGGGCGAAGGTGCTCGGCGGCTTTACGGTGGGTGCGGAGGCGAAGATCGGCTCGAATGCCGTGGTGGTGAAGCCGGTGCCGGCAGGCGGCACGGCGGTCGGCAATCCGGCGCGCATCGTGATGCCGGCGGTCGGCAAAAAACCGGCCGAAGCGCCGGCGCGCAGCGGCTTCTGCGCCTACGGCATCACACCGAACGCCGACGATCCCATGTCCCTCGCCATCCACGGCCTGATCGATCACGCCTCGACGCAGACCCAGCGCATCGACGAGATGGTCGCGGCGCTGGAGCGGCTCGGCGCGCGCATGGAAGCGCTGAATCCGGCGGACGGCGCGGCGCTCATCGACCTCAAGCGCCTGTGCACGTCGATGGACGGCAAGACCAGCGCCGCCGCGCAAACGGCGGACACCGCCCGCTGACCCGTTACAGCGGCAGCGCGCGCAGGCCCTGTTCGTCCAGACGCAGATAGCCGCCGCGCGGCGCCGCGACATCGAGCTCCCAGTCGGGCAGCACCCAGCGCACGCCCTCGACCTCGCGATGCATCGCCGGGCGGTGCGTGTGCCCGTGAATCAGCGTATGCGTGTGGCTCCCGATGAACAGCTCGGAGACGGCCTTCTTCGTGACATCGTATTTGGGCGCGGCGCCCGCCATGCGGCCGCCTTCGCGCTGCGTGCTCTTCGTGCGCATGCGCTGGCCGATGCCCATGCGCGTCTCCAGCGGCAACGCGAGAAACAGGCGCTGCGCGATGCGGTTGCGCGCGAGCGCGCGGAAGGCCTGGTAGCCGCGATCGGCGGTGCAGAGTCCGTCGCCATGCGCGAGCACGATGCGCTTGCCGAAGCCCGTAATGACGAACGGCTCGGGCAGCAGCATCGCGCCGGCGTCCTTCATGAAACGCGGACCGAGCAGGAAGTCGCGGTTGCCGTGCATCACATACAGCCCGATGCCGCGTTCCGACAGCGTATGCATCAGCCGCGTCATGCGGCGCGCGAAAGCCGCGCGCGGGTGGGAGGAGGGCGCATCGAGGATGTCGTCGCCGATCCAGAATTCGAACAGGTCGCCGAGAATGAAGACGGAATCCGCCTCGTTCGCGGTGACCTCGACGAAATGCTCGAATGCCGTGACCGTGTTCGGCAGCGCCTCGCTCAAGTGCAGGTCGGAAATGAAAAACAGCGGGCGCGGCTGTTTCGCCGCACCCGCTGCGTTGCGATCGAATGACGCGTTCGTAGCGATCATGCAGTGACCGCGATCAGACCACCACGGCCTTCTCGATCACCACGTCGTCCGCCGGCACGTCCTGATGGAAACCCTTCGAGCCGGTCTTCACCTTCTTGATCTTGTCGACCACGTCCATGCCCTCGACCACGCGGCCGAACACGGTGTAGCCCCAGCCTTGCGGCGTCGGCGACGAGTGGTTCAGGAAGTCGTTGTCCTTCACGTTGATGAAGAACTGCGCGGTGGCCGAGTGCGGGTCGTTCGTGCGGGCCATCGCGACCGTGTAGTTGTCGTTCGAGAGGCCGTTGTTGGCTTCGTTGGTGATCGGCGCGTCGGTCGGCTTCTGCTTCATGCCCGGCTCGAAGCCGCCGCCCTGAATCATGAAGCCGTCGATCACGCGGTGGAACACGGTGTTGTCGTAGTGTCCCTTCTTCACGTAGTTGAGGAAGTTTTCCACCGACTTCGGCGCCTTCTCGGCGTCCAGTTCGATCTTGATGACGCCGTGGTTCGTATGCAGTTCGACCATGATTGTGTTCTCCAGTGTTCCAGTGTGTTGATTGGGGCCGTGGCGCGGCTTGAATCATGACGGCGCCACGGACGCGAAGGGCGTTGCGGATTACTGCGAGACCACGCTCGCCGATTCGATGACGGTCGGCTTCTGCGGCACGTCCTGCATCGGACCGCGCGTGGTGGTCGGGCTTCCTTCGATCTTCTTCACGACATCCATCCCGGCCACGACCTTGCCGAACACGGCATAGCCGTTGCCATCCGGGCTCGGGTAGTCGAGACCCGCATTATCGACCGTATTGATGAAGAACTGGGCCGTGGCCGAATTCGGGTCGCTGGTGCGCGCCATCGCGATGGTGCCCGTCAGGTTCTTCAGGCCGTTCTTGCTTTCGAGCGGGATCGGCGCGCGCGTCGGCTTCTCAGCAAAACTCGTGCTGAAGCCGCCGCCCTGGATCATGAAGCCCGGAATCACGCGATGAAAGATCGTGCCGCTGTATTGACCGGACTTCACGTAGCTCAGAAAGTTCGCGACGGTCTTCGGCGCCTTTTCCGGATACAGCTCGACCTTGATGTCGCCTTGCGTGGTCTTGAGGAGCACGGTGGGGTGCGCTGCCTGTGCGTTGGGCTGGGCGAACGACGGCGCGCTCGCGATCAGGGCAGCGCTCGAAAGCGCCAGCATCAGGAATTTCATGAAGGATCGATCCTCGTGTGGTGAATGCAATGCGTCAGCCGCGACAGCCGGTTTGCGAAGCGAGCGCGCCGGAAGCTTGCCGGAACCGCGCCGCGAGGCGACAGCTTACCGCGCGCCGCGCCGGATGCCGGACCGGCGCGTGACCGGCTTCGTCTGCTCAGTGTCGTGGCTCAGTGTCGTGGCTCAGTGCCGTGGCTCAGTGCCGTGTGCTCAAGGCCGCGTGCTCGGCGCGATGTAGGGCGTGCTCGGCAGCGGGCTGCTCGGGCCGCCGAAAGGCGAGTAATCGTCGGGCGAGGGCACCGTCGACGTCGCGCTGCTTCCCGAGGTTGTCCCTGAAGCGGGCGCCCATTCGTCCGCGCCGCGCGCCGCTGCCGCGCCCGAAGCGCCCGATGCCGCCGCGGCCTCTGCCCCGCGCTTGCGCGCCGGCGGCGTATAGATGTTCTGGATGGCCGCGATGCGCCGGGCCGTGAGCGGGCTCTTCGAGCCGAGCGTCTGCGCGCGCTTGTACGACTCGCTCGCGAGCCTCAGGTACAGATCGCCGAGATTGTCGTAGGCGAGCGCATAGCCGGGGTTGGCCTTCACCGCGGTTTCGAGCGCCACGCGCGCGTCGTCATAGCGGCCTTTCTTCGCATAGAGCGCGGCCAGGTTGTTGTACGGCTCCGGCAATTCGGGATAAGCCTGCGTGAGTTCGGTGAATGCGGCGATGGCGTCGTCGTCGCGGTTCAGGCGGGCGAGCACGGTGGCGCGCTTGAACTTCGCCTGGACGTCGCGCGGATGGCTCGCGATGCGCGCATCGAGTTGCGTGAGCGCCGCGCTCCAGTCCTTGTTTGCAATGGCCGAGTCGATTTGCGGCGTATCGTCGCGCGTGGCGGGTGAGGTCTGCGCGAACGCGGCGCCCGAGGCGCCGATGCAGAGCGCGAGCACGGCGAGCGAGCGCGCCGCGAATGCACTGAGGGTCCCGGGCAGGCGCCGGCGGGAAAGTGGCGAAGACATGCGCGCTGAGCGATGAGTCACTTGGGATCGATTCAATGATTGATGCTGCGAAGGATGCCGGAAAGCGGCGAAAGCGTGCAACGAAAAAACCGGCGGCAGCTTCGGCGCACGGACCGTGACGGAGCCTGAAACAATCCCTTCGGCGGATGCTTCGAACGGGCTTTGCGCCCGGCCCGGAACGCGCCTTGCAAGGCCCGCTGTCCGGCCGCCTGGGGTTTTCATAGGCTCAAGTCCCGGTGTTATACTCCGACCCATTCTAACAAAAGGTCTGCACGTCCCGCGCACGCGTCTTGCCTCTTGTCTCCGGGTTCGTTCCCGCGAGCAGTGCATGCGGCGCCGAATCCAGACTTTCCTTTGCCACTCGTGGCCGTGTCCGTCCAGGTCGCATGACCGTCGTGTTCGCGCTCGCGGGTGGGTCTCGTCGCTCCCCGAACACGCCGCATCCGTGCACGCCGCTTTTACCCGGCACACGGTGGTTTCCGTTCTACGTTTTGCCATCTATGAACTCGCTGCGCATCTACAACACGCTCGCCCGTGACAAGCAAACCTTCACGCCGCTTCGCGCCGGCGAGGTGCGCATGTATGTCTGCGGAATGACGGTGTATGACTACTGTCACATCGGACACGCGCGCGTGATGGTGGTGTTCGACATCGTGCAGCGCTGGCTGCGCGCGCTCGGCTACAAGGTCACGTACGTGCAGAACATCACGGACATCGACGACAAGATCATTCGGCGCGCCGTGGAGAACAACGAGCCCATCAAGGCGCTCACGCATCGCTTCATCGAGGCCATGCATGAAGACGCGGCGGCGCTCGGCGTCGCGCGTCCGGACCTCGAGCCGCGCGCGACCGACTACATTCCGCAGATGCTCGGCATGATCGATGCATTGCAGTCGAACGGCTATGCGTACCAGGCGAAGGACGGCGACGTGAACTTCGCGGTGCGCAAGTTCGCCGACTACGGCAAGCTGTCCGGCAAGTCAATCGAAGACCTGCGCGCCGGCGAGCGCGTCGCCGCGAACGATGCGAAGGAAGACCCGCTCGACTTCGTGCTGTGGAAGCAGGCAAAGGCGGACGAACCCGCCGATTCCGGCTGGGACTCGCGCTGGGGCCGCGGCCGTCCGGGCTGGCACATCGAATGTTCGGCGATGGGCTGCACGCTGCTCGGCGACCAGTTCGACATCCACGGCGGCGGTCAGGACCTGCAGTTCCCGCATCACGAGAACGAGATTGCGCAGAGCGAAGGCGCGACGGGCAAGACCTTCGTGAACTACTGGATGCACAACGGCTACGTGCAGATCGATAACGAGAAGATGTCGAAGTCGCTCGGCAACTTCTTCACGATCCGCGAAGTGCTGAAGAAATTCGACGCCGAAGTGGTGCGCTTCTTTATTGCACGGGCACACTATCGTTCGCCGCTGAACTACAGCGACGTGCACATCGACGACGCCCGCAACGGACTCACGAGGCTGTATACGGCGTTGAAGGATGTCGAGCCGGACGATCAGCCACTTGACTGGAACGAGCCGAACGCGCAGCGTTTCCAGTCAGCAATGAACGATGACTTCAACACGCCGCTGGCGGTATCCGTGCTGTTCGATCTCGCGAGCCAGGTGAACCGCTCGCGCGATGCGGCGTCCGCGCGTCAACTGAAGGGTCTCGCCGGCGTGCTCGGCCTGCTCGTGCGCGAGCCGCGGGTGTTCCTGCAGCAGGCCGCGGGGACCGGCGAGGCGCCGGGACTGACGCCGCAGGAGATCGAAGCGAAGATCGCCGGGCGCGTCGCCGCCAAGCAGGCGAAGAACTATGCCGAAGCAGACCGGATTCGCGCTGAATTGCTCGAAGCCGGTATTGCCCTTGAAGACAAACCGGGTGGGTCGACCGAATGGCGCCGCGTCTGAACGCGGACCTTCGAACCCTCTGATCGACTCACCAGGCAGGAGGCACGATGGCAACGGCCAGGAAGACGCCGGTCAAACGACCCGCGTCTGTTAGCGACACGCCGCGCGCAATGAAGCGCACGCGCGTCGCGCGAACGGAAACACACGTGGAAGGTCAGGCTGCAGCGGACACGCGAAAGATCGACGGCGCGGGCGCGGTGAACGGCCGCAAGAGCGCCCTCAAGCGCGCGGACGGCGGCAAGCCAACTATCGATGTGACGCGCGCCGCGAAGACCGCACGCCCGAATGGCGCCTCAGCTAACGCGCGCGCTGCGAAGACCAACGGCCGCGCCGCGGACGATGCGCACGCGCAGGCGCTCGTGCCGGATGCGCGCGAGGGCGAGATCGTCCGCAAGTCGCACGTCGTCACCGCCGACGCGGTGAAACCGGTGCAGATCGGCGGTCTCACGCGCGAAGCCGTGCGTCCCGACTACTGGGATCGCGCGTGTGCGGATCTGATGAAGCGCGACCGCATTCTCAAGAAACTGATCCCGAAGTTCGGCGAGATTCATCTCGTGAATCTGGGCGATCCGTTCTCGACGCTCGCCCGTTCCGTCGCGGGCCAGCAGATCTCGACGAAAGCCGCGCAGGCCATCTGGGAACGCGTGAAGACCGCGTGTCCGGAGATTCATCCCGCGCGCTTCATCCGGCTCGGCCATGACAAGTTGCAGGCGTGCGGCCTGTCGCGGCGCAAGGCCGAATACATTCTCGATCTCGCGCAACATTTCGAGAACGGCGCGCTGCACGTCGACGCATGGACCTCGATGGACGACGAAGCCGTGATCGCCGAGCTCACGCAGATTCGCGGCATCGGCCGCTGGACGGCGGAGATGTTCCTGATCTTCAACCTGTCGCGCCCGGACGTGCTGCCGCTCGACGACCTCGGCCTGATCCAGGCGATCAGCGTCAACTATTTCAGCGGCGAACCGGTCACGCGCAGCGAGGCGCGCGAAGTGGCGGCCAACTGGGAGCCGTGGCGCACGGTCGCGACCTGGTACATGTGGCGCAGCCTCAATCCGATTCCGGCCGATCACTAGACCCGACGCAAGCTACGACTCAAGGACGCGCGCAGGGGCGTGCGTGGCAGGCGCGCAAGGGCGGACTATCGTTGCTTTATAATCGATAGTTCCCGCGCGAATTTTAGAGGGACGGACGCGGTTAGAATACGCGCTGCCCGATGTTTCCCAGGACTCGAACACATGAAGACCACGTTTCTGGATTTCGAGCAGCCGATCGCTGAACTCGAAGCGAAGATCGAAGAACTCCGCTTCGTTCAGGACGATTCCGCTGTCGATATTTCGGAAGAAATCGAGCGGCTGTCGAAGAAGAGCCAGCAGCTCACGAAGGATCTCTACCAGAACCTGTCGCCCTGGCAGGTGTCGCAAATCGCGCGTCATCCGCAGCGTCCGTACACGCTGGACTATGTCAGCGAGCTGTTCACCGACTTCCACGAACTGCATGGCGACCGCGCTTTCGCGGACGATCTCGCGATCGTCGGCGGCTTCGTGCGTTTCAATGGCCAGCCGTGCATGGTGATCGGCCATCAGAAGGGCCGCGACACGAAGGAGCGCGCGCTGCGCAACTTCGGCATGCCGCGTCCGGAAGGCTATCGCAAGGCCGAGCGCCTGATGCGCACGGCCGAGAAGTTCAATCTGCCCATCTTCACCTTCGTCGATACGCCGGGCGCGTATCCGGGCATCGGCGCGGAAGAGCGTGGCCAGTCGGAAGCCATCGGCCGCAATCTGTATGTGATGGCCGAACTCAAGACGCCGATCATCACCACGATCATCGGCGAGGGCGGTTCGGGCGGCGCGCTGGCCGTGGCCGTCGCGGACGTCGTCATGATGCTGCAGTTCTCCACCTATTCGGTGATCTCGCCGGAAGGCTGCGCGTCAATTCTCTGGAAGAGCGCGGCCAAGGCGCCGGAAGCGGCCGAGGCGCTCGGTCTCACCGCGCATCGCCTGAAGGCGCTCGGTCTGATCGACAAGATCATCAACGAACCGCTCGGCGGCGCGCATCGCGATCCGAAGGGCATGGCCGCGCTGCTGCGCCGCGGACTCGCCGATGCGCTGCGCCAGTTCCAGGGCATGAGCGCGAGCGAACTGCGCGAACGCCGCTTCGACAAGCTGATGGCCTACGGCAAGTTCAAGGAAACGATCCCGGGCGCGTAAACGGCCCGAGGCATCCTTCCACCGCGCTGTTCATCTCTCACTCACGAATCCATCGTGACTTCCGACCGTGACACACCCGCCGGCCGCCTCGTCATCGAGGCGGTGCGCGCGGCGGTCGCGGACGCAGCGCTTCCCGAGCATTCCCTCCTTGCCGTCGCGCTCAGCGGCGGGCTCGATTCCACCGTGCTTCTCGATGTCGCCGTGCGCTGCTTCGGCGCGGCGCGCATGGTCGCGTTCCATGTGCATCACGGGCTGAGCCTGAATGCCGATGCATGGGACACGCATTGCGAGCGCTTCGCGGCGTCACTCGGCGTGACCTATGCGGCGCGCCGCGTCGAGGTCGCGCGCGCGGGCGGCGAAAGCCTGGAGGCAGCCGCGCGCGATGCCCGTTATCGCGCGCTGGACGCCCTGTGCGACGAACACGGCGCGGCTGCGCTGCTGATCGCCCATCATGCCGACGACCAGGCCGAAACGGTGCTGCTGCAATTGTTGCGCGGTGCGGGCGTCGCGGGTCTCGCGGCGATGGCACCGCACGCGGATGGCGCCGTCGCGCGTCTGCGGCCGCTGCTGCGGCTGTTGCGCGCGCAACTCGAACAGTACGCACACGAGCGCGACCTGAGCTGGATCGACGACGAATCCAACGCCGACACGCGCTACGCTCGCAACGCGCTGCGGCACGACGTGCTGCCGGTGCTCGCGGTGCATTTTCCGGGCTTTCGCGATGCGCTCGCGCGCACGGCGTCGCATGCGGCGTCCGCGCAGCGCTTGCTGGATCAACTGGCGCGCATCGATCTTGCGCAGGCCGAGCATGACGGCGAGCCGGATGCGCTCAGGCTCGACGCCTTGCTCGCGCTCGAACCCGAGCGCGCGATCAACCTGATGCGGCACTGGATCCGCGCGTGCGGGTTGCAGGCGGCATCGACGGCGCGCCTCGCCGACATGCTGCGCCAGCTGCGCGATACCGCCGCCGCGCGCGACGGTCATGCGCTGCGGATCGATCACGCGGGTCACTGCCTGCGGGCGTATCGGAATGCGCTGTTCTGGGAAGCGGGCGACAGCGCCGATGCCCCCGATCTCGACGCCGGCGCCGGCGCACCGAAAACCGCTGTGGAATGGCAATGGCAGGGCGAGGAAGTCTGGCGCCTGCCGCAATGGCGCGGTTCGTTCGTGTTCGAGCCGGCCGCTACTTCCGACGGCGACACGGTGGGCGAGGGCGTGCTGCGCGCCGCGCCGCTCGTCGCGCGCTCGCGGGCAGGCGGCGAGCGCATGCGCGTGGCGGTCGAAGCGCCGAGCCGCACGCTCAAGAACCTGTTCCAGGAGCGCGGCGTGCCGGCCTGGAAGCGCGAGGTGCCGCTGCTGTTCATCGGCGAGGCGCTGTTGTTTGTGCCGCACCTCGGCGTGAATCGCGAGGCGGCGCCGGCCGCGGCGCACGGGCCGCTGCGGCGCATCGTCTGGCGGCCGGATCTGCTGCTGGCTTGAGGAAGCCGCGCCGAAACCGGTAAAAGCGTCCGCGCCGCCGCTTCGGCTTGTAATTTCAGCCTCGATCGGGTACGGTAACTCGTTTTCGCCCAGCGTGTTTTTGCGCGGCAACGCCGTTCAAAAGACCCGAATTCGTCCGCAACCACGCACCCGTGCGCGCCGCAACCTGATCGCAACCTGATCCAGACGAGTCGGCGGGCAGGCGGCAGCGCCCCCCGCATCGAGCCGGCTTCACCACCCTCCGAAGTCTCGCGAAGCACCGTGGCGCGCGTATCGAGCGCTCTCGCGTTGGCGCGTGAAGCGCGGTTTTCCCTTCAGTTCAAGAACGACAATGGCACTCATCGTACACAAATACGGCGGCACTTCGATGGGCTCGGTCGAGCGCATCAAGAACGTCGCCAAGCGCGTCGCCAAATGGCATCGGGCCGGCCACAAGATGGTCGTCGTGCCCTCGGCGATGTCCGGCGAAACCAATCGCCTGCTCGGTCTCGCGCGGGACATCAAGGCGGACCCGGACCCGCGCGAACTCGACATGATTGCCTCCACCGGCGAACAGGTGAGCGTCGGGCTGCTCGCCATCGCGCTGCATGCCGAAGGCCTCGAAGCCGTGAGTTATGCCGGCTGGCAAGTGCCGATCAGGACCGACAGCGCGTTCACGAAAGCGCGCATCAGCGAAATCGACGGTGAGCGCGTGCTCAAGGATCTCGATGCCGGCAAGGTCGTCGTCATCACGGGCTTCCAGGGTGTGGATCCCGAAGGCCATATCGCGACGCTGGGCCGCGGCGGTTCGGATACGTCGGCGGTGGCGATCGCGGCGGCCATGAAAGCCGACGAGTGCCTGATCTATACCGACGTCGACGGCGTCTATACAACCGACCCGCGCGTGGTCGAAGAGGCGCGCCGGCTCGACCGCGTGACCTTCGAGGAAATGCTGGAAATGGCGAGCCTCGGCTCGAAGGTGCTGCAGATCCGCTCGGTGGAGTTCGCCGGCAAGTATCAGGTGAAGACGCGCGTGCTCTCCAGCCTGACCGATCCGCTGATGCCGCTCGACACCGAGATGCACTCCGGCACCCTGATCACTTTTGAAGAAGACGAGAACATGGAAAAAGCAGTCATCTCCGGCATCGCGTTCCAGCGCGACGAAGCGCGCATCGCGGTCATGGGCGTGCCCGACAAGCCGGGCGTCGCGTATCAGATCCTGGGACCGGTCGCCGATGCGAACATCGACATCGACATGATCATCCAGAACCAGAGCGTGAACGGCAAGACCGACTTCACGTTCACGGTCGGCCGCGGCGACTATGCGCGTGCGCTCGAGATCCTGAACGGCCAGGTCAAGGGTCACGTGCAGGCGGAAACCGTGCTGGGCGACCCGAAGGTGTCGAAGGTGTCGGTGGTCGGCGTCGGCATGCGTTCGCATGTGGGCATCGCGAGCACGATGTTCCGCACGCTGTCGGAAGAGGGCATCAACATCCAGATGATCTCGACCTCGGAAATCAAGATCTCGGTGCTGATCGACGAGAAATACACCGAACTCGCCGTGCGCGCGCTGCACAAGGCGTTCGAGCTGGATCGGGCGTAAGTGCGAGGATGACAGGCGTGTGAAGGCTCGCGGGCTTGTCTGGTGCAGCACCGGGTCATGCATGGCGATTTAAAAAAATCATCATGCGAATTTGACCGGCGTGAGCAGACACGCTATTATCTTGATCTCGTTGCGCTGCACTCCCGGCGTAACGGAAAGTTTGGGAGACGTGGCCGAGAGGTCGAAGGCACTCCCCTGCTAAGGGAGCATCTGGGCCAAAACCTGGATCGAGGGTTCGAATCCCTCCGTCTCCGCCAGTGATGGCGGAAAAAGCCCCGCAAGGTTAAAAGCTTGCGGGGCTTTTTGTTTGGGTCTTCGGGCAAGAGCGGGTGTTGATCAAGATTCCGAAGTGATCGCCGATGGCATCGCATCGGCTCCGCCCGATCTTACTTCCCCGATGCCAGCCGCTCCTGAATATGCTTCGCCCGCGCCGGCGAAGAAGGATGCGAAGCAAGCAGGCTCGACTTGCCGCCGTCGATCGACGCCAGCTTCTGGAACGCCGTCACCAGTCCCGCCGGGCTGTAACCCTTGTTCTTCTGCGTATCGAACGAGTAATCATCGGCGGCGCTTTCCTGCGACTGCGAGAACTGCGCGTTGACGAACTTCTCGGTCAGATCGCCGAGTTGCGATCCGGAAATACTGGCGATCATCCCCGACCCCGACGACGCCACCGAGCGCGCCGCCGACGTCGCGAACGCCACCTGCATCGCGCGCTTCGTGTGGCCCAGCGCGACATGTCCCATTTCGTGGCCGACCACGCCGCGTACCTCGTCGTCGTTCATCAGGTCCATGAGGCCGCTGTAGACGCGCACGCAGCCGTTCGCCATGGCCCAGGCATTGACGTCCTTCGTCATGTAGACCTTGTAGTTCACCGGCACGCCATTGATGTTGTTGCCAAGCTGCGTAGCGATCTTGTTGAGGCGCTGCGTGTACGGACTGTTTGCCGGCGCAATCTGGTTTTCCTTGTCCATCTGCGCGCAGGACTTGTCCGACAGCGTGCGCACGTCGCTGTCGTTCAGCATCAGCGCCTGCGATGCGAGCTGTCCCGACTGGGCAAGGGAGTTCGGATCGAAACTGCTCATTCCGCTGCACGAAGCGAGCAGAACGGTAGCGGACGCGGCGGACGCTACAGCGCCCAGGCGAAAGAACGTCATCGTGGTCTTCTCTCAGGTTTCGGATGGCAGATTGCGGTTCGTCCGGGTCGCAGCGAGCGAATCGATCAAATGGACGAGATGGAATGCTCGAGGGAGATCGACTCGTCGATCCGTCGAAAATTCCAAAACTTTTACAAAACCTGACGATTTGAAGACAGGGGCGTGTCAGTCCTGTTGCTGACGGCACGCGGCGCGGACGCGCGCGGCGGCGCTGGAGACCGATCCCGCCTCCATCGCGATCGATGCCGCGTCGGGCAGCGCGTCGGCCGCGAGCGACGTGAGCGTGCGGCCCGGCGGCATTTCGACGAACACGCTCATGCCGAGTTCGGACAGCGCGACGGTCGAGTCGTGCCAGCGCACCGGATAGCGCAGATTGGTGGCGAGGTCATCGCGGATCGCATCGGCGCTGCGCAGCACACGCGCGCCGCGATTGCCGACATAGGGAATGCGCGGTGCATCGAAGCGCACCGTGCGCGCCGCTTCGATGAGGCGAACAGATGCGTCCTCCATCAGCACGCAATGCGACGGCACGCTGACCGCAAGACGCTCCGCCTTGCGCGCGCCGCGCGACAGCACGAGGTCACGGATCGTCGCGAGCGCATCGTCGCTGCCTGACAGCACGATCTGGCGCGGCGCGTTCAGATTGCCGATCCACACCGCCGCGCCGCTTTCGGCGATCGCGCGCGTCATCTCGCGCTCGTTCAGGCCGAGCACCGCGAGCATGCCGTAACCGTGCGGACAGGCGTTCTCCATCAGTTGCGCGCGCAGTTGCACGAGCCTGAGTGCGGCGGCGAACTCGACTGCGCCCGCCACGACCGCCGCGCCGTATGCGCCGACCGAAAGGCCCGCTACCGCGTGCGGCGCGATGCCTTCGTCAGCGAGCGCGCGTGCCGCCGCCACGCCCGCGATCACGAGCGTCACCTGTACCGCGACGGTGGAGGCGAGCGAGGTTGCAGTGTCGAGCGTGAGCACATCGACGCCAAGCGCTTCGGACGCTTCGTCGAGCGTCTTGCGAATGGCCGGATGCGGATCCGCGCCGCCGAGCCGGTGCAGGAAGTCCGGCGTCTGCGCACCTTGTCCGGGAAACAGATACGCGATCATGACGCGGCCCAAGGATCGTCGACGAGACGCGGGCCTGCGGCGTGACGCAACATCACACGCAGTTGCGGGCGCGCGTATTCGGCGAGCGAGAACGCGGCTTCAGGCGTTTCGATCTGCACGTCGATGCGCGTGCCATAGCGCTGCGCTGCCTGCGAAAGCGCATCGAAGAGCGCGGACGCGTCGTCGCGCGGCAGCGGCGTATCGGCGCGCAGGATGAGATCGAGATCGCTCGCCGGCGTGATGGCCGGCACACCGCTCGCGAGTTCGAAACCCGCGCTGCCGGCCGGTCCCCAGCGCAGCGCGCGATCATCGAGCATGCCGGCGATGCCGCGCATCAGCGTGAACGCAGGAAGCGCGCGCCGCGCGGGTTCGGGTTCGCACGTCCGCAAGTCTTCAGGTGTGAACTTCGCCTCGATCCAGCCAACGTCCAGCCACGTGCCAAAGCGCTCTCCGCGCACGCTGCCGCGCACGCCCACCGCCAGCTTTCCCCCGAGCGGAGGCGCGCGCCGCACCACGACGAACGGCGCGCGCGCAAGCGCCGCCGCGACCCAGCCGGGCGCGCCTTCAAACGGCGGCGCGTCCGGCGTGAGCCGCAGCAAGTCGTGCGGACGCGGCGCGTGCTTCATCACGCGTGCCACTGCTCGCGCATGCGGCGACGCACCTCGATGGACGCCGCGCGCGTGCGCTGCGCATCGGCGGAGGCGAGCCGGTTCGACAGGTCGCGCGGTCCATCCCGCGCATCCCGCACCGCCGCCGCGAGCGACGCCTGCACGCGCGCGATGTCGGCGGAAGAGGGCGCATCGGCATCGATGCCTTCGAGCAATTCGTGCAGCAAGCCGAGCCTGGCGTAGGCACTCATCTTGTAGGACATCGGCAACACGGTGTCGCCTAGCGCGTCGAGGCTCTCGACGCTGCGCCGGGTGACGCGCGCCGCCGCTTCCTTGCCCATCGCATGCACGGCGGTGCCGGGCGCGTCGAGCGCGACGATGCGGTTGGCCTGATAGCCGTGCGCGAGATATGCGCCCGACATCGCCGGACCGACGATCAGCGCAATCACCGGATGTCCGGCGAGCCGCGCGCTCGCGTAGGCATCGGCGGCGGCCGCGCAGGCGAGATGGATGCCCAGCAGTTCCTCGCGGCGTCCGTAGGCCTGGCTCTTGACATCGACCACGGCGACGATCGGGCGCTTCACGGGCGCGTCGCGATCGGCATGGATGAGCGCGCGCACCGCACGCGCGAGCAGCCAGCCCTGTTCGAGGCCGACGACGTTGTCGGTTGCGCGCGGGAAGCGGTTCTGCGGATCGGGCACGACCGCGATGAAGGTGGCGCGCGCATCGTCGAGACGGCCTTCGCGGACGCGCACCGGACCGCTTTGGTCAGGCGCTGCGGATTCGGCGAGCGCGTCGAGCCAGCGCGCGCCGCGTGAGTAGACGTCGGTCATGATGTGCCCCACAGTTGACGCAAGGTATCGGGATCGATGGCGTCCGGATTCACTTCGGCCAGCCGCGCGAGATAGCCGTCGACGGCCTCGCTGCGATGCTGTTGCGGCACGCCGCGTTCGAACGCCGCGAGCACAGCCGCGCGCACTTCGCCGGCGTCGTCCTCGACCAGCGTATCCGCGAGTCCCGCCGCCACGCGTTGCTCGCC
This sequence comes from Caballeronia sp. LZ043, assembly GCF_031451075.1. Classification (NCBI taxonomy): domain Bacteria; kingdom Pseudomonadati; phylum Pseudomonadota; class Betaproteobacteria; order Burkholderiales; family Burkholderiaceae; genus Caballeronia; species Caballeronia sp. LZ043. Next base: position 855,851 of record NZ_JARUXT010000003.1, read on the forward strand.
GCCGATCATCGACCAGATGAGGCGGCGGTCACTCGAATCGAGTTCCTCTATGCCCGCTTCCTGCTCGATGACTTCCGGCCCGTTCATGCCGAGCCGCGCCTGCCGCGTCATCACGAGTTCGGTGCAGAGCGCGGCCGCGAGCGACATGCCGCCGAAGCAGCCCACCATGCCGCCGATCACGCCGACCACCGGCACATGACGCCTGAGCGCGACGATCGCCGCATGAATCTCGGCGATGACCGCGAGCCCGAGGTTTGCTTCCTGCAAGCGCACGCCGCCGGTCTCGAACAGCACGACCGGGCGCACCGGCCGTCCCGCTTCGAATTCGCTCGCCGCCATTTCGAGCGCGGCCGCGATCTTCGCGCCCGACACTTCGCCGATGCTGCCGCCCTGGAACGCGGGTTCGATCGCGGCGATCACGGCCGGTTCGCCGCCGAGCAAGCCGCGGGCGATCACCACACCGTCATCGGCCTGACAGACGATGTCCTGCATCGCGAGCCAAGGTGATTCGAGCCGGTCGAACGGACCGAGCAGTTCGCGGAAGCTGCCCGGGTCGAGCAGCGCGCGGGCGCGGTCGCGCGCGCCCATTTCGATGAAGCTGTGGCGCGCAAGGAAGGTGTCGTGGGCATTCATGGCGCGTCTCCTTCGCTCGCTTCCACCGCTTCGTTGAGGCGCAGCATCACGACGCCGGGCGTCGCGCCGAAGTCGTTCAGTTCGATCTTCGCCGCGCCGTCGTAACGCTGGAAGAAGCGGTCGAGCACGCTCTTCCACACATGTCCGTAACCATCGACGCTCGTGCGGATCAAGACTTCCGCCTGCATCGATTCTGAAGGCGACAACAGCACTTCCAGATCGCCCGAGCCGACCACGCCCACGTGCGCGCGGCGCGCGACGGGCCGTGTGGCGGGATATTCGTATCGCATGTTTTCCATCGTTCGTTCCTCTTTACGCTTCGATGCGCGTCAATCGAGACGCCTGAGACTGTCGAGAAAGAGTGTCGCCGCGAGCAGGTCGGCGGCGCCGCCGGGCGATGCATTCAGCGCCACCAGCGCGTCGTCGAGTTGCGCGAGCGCGGCGCGGCCTTCATCGGTGCCGGCGCCGCCGCGTGCGATCACGATGCGCGCGCCGTCCTGCGCCGCCGTGAGCGCGCGCCGGCCGCCGCGATGCAGCAGGCAGGTGTCGTCGAGCGACGCGATGATCGCGATCAGCGCATCGAGTTGCGCGTCGGTCTCGCAGCAACCGCGTGCGCGCGCGGCATCGAGCGCCGGCAGGCCGATCAGCCGTGCATGCGGAAAGCCGTCGCAGGCTTCGCCGCGCGCGCCGGCCACCTGATACCGCGAACTCGCGCGCGCGCCGTGACTCGCCGACGCCGACGGCGGCGCATAGCGGTCCTCGTGACACGCGATGTCCGCCGCGGCTGCGCAGATCGCCGCGCTGTCGTGCGGTGCATGCAAGGCCGCGCCCGCGCACAGCAAGCCGACGATCCAGATCGCGCCGCGATGCGCGTTGCTGCCGCCGGTGGCATTCATCATCGCGATTTCACCTTCGCGGCCGATGCGCGCCAGTTGCTCGCGCAGCGCCTGCGACGGCCGCGCCCGCGATGCCGCGCGTGCAATCGCGAGAAAGGTCGGGTGCAGTGCAGCGGCGGAACGCAGCATCGTGTCCAGATCGAGATCGCGATGTGCGCCGCTGCCGCGTTGATCGACGAGTGCGGGCTTAGGCGTCAGTCGCGCCTCGGCGATCAGCGCAGCGCGCGCGTGAGCGGCGATGACCGCCGGTTCGAGTGCAAGCTCGCGCGCTTCTTCATGCAGCAGGGGCAGGGCGTTCATCGCGCTCACCAGCTGCGAAAGCGCGCGGGCGGCGCATACAGACCGCCCGACCACGCGACGAGATCGTCGATGCTGCGCGCCGCCAGCAGCGAGCGCTTCGCTTCGCCGCGCCGCACGCCGAGATCCTCCGGATACGCAACGATGCCGCGCCGTCTCAGCTCGGCCGTCTTCGTGGGATCGGCGCGCATGCCGATGGGCGTCACGCCCGCGACCGCCGCAAGCGCCGCGCGTCGTTCATCGAAACCTTCGGCTGCGTGCAGATACGCGATGCCTTCCTCGGTAACGACGTGCGTGACATCGTCGCCGTAGATCATCACGGGCGCGATGGGCATGCCGCTCTTCGCCCCGACCGCGATGGCATCCAGCGACTCGACGATGGTCGGCTCGCCGCCTTTCTTGTAAGTCTCGGCGGTCTGCACGACGAGCTTGTGGCCGCGCGCGATCTGCGGATTCGGGCCGTCGTTCTTCAGCAGCTTGAGCCAGGCTTCGCTCGAATGGCGCCGGCCGCGCGGATCGTGTCCCATGTTCGGCGCGCCGCCGAAGCCCGCCAGGCGGCCGAGCGTGACGGTGGAGGAATTGGCGTCGGCGTCCATCTGCAAGGTCGAGCCGATGAACAGGTCCACGCCATACTGGCCCGCGAGCTGGCAGAACACGCGGTTCGAACGCAGGCTGCCGTCGCGGCCAGTGAAGAATACGTCCGGGCGCGCCGCTATGTAATCCTCCATGCCCACTTCGCTGCCGAAGCAATGCACGCTCTGCACCCAGCCGGATTCGATCGCGGGGATCAGCGTCGGATGCGGGTTGAGCGCCCAGTGCGTGCAGATCTTGCCCTTCAGGCCGAGCGCTTCCCCATAAGTGGGCAGCAGCAGTTCGATCGCCGCGGTATCGAAGCCGATGCCGTGATTGAGCGCCGTCACGCCGTAGCGGTCGTAGATGCCGCGGATCGACATCATCGCCATCAGGATCTGCAATTCGCCGATATGACGCGGATCGCGCGTGAAGAGCGGCTCCACGGCAAAGGGCCGGTCCGCCTGCACGACGACATCCACCCACGAACCGGGAATATCGACGCGCGGCAGTTCATCGACGATTTCGTTCACCTGCGCCACCACGATGCCGTGCCGGAACGCGGCGGCCTCGACGATGGTCGGGGTGTCCTCGGTGTTCGCGCCCGTGTAGAGATTGCCGTGGCGGTCGGCCTGCACCGCGCACACCAGCGCGACCTGCGGCGTGAGGTCGATGAACATGCGCGCGTACAGCTCGATGTACGTATAGATCGCGCCGATCTCCAGCATGCCGTCCTCGAGCAATTGCGCCACGCGCAGGCTTTGCGGTCCGGCGAAGGCGAAGTCCACCTTGTGCGCGATGCCTTGCTCGAACAGCGCGAGATGTTCCGGACGGCTGATGCTCGAAATCAGGAGATGGATGTCGTGCACGCGCGCCGGGTCCAGTTTTGCAAAGGCGCGCGACAGGAAATCCGCCTGCTTCTGGTTGTTGCCTTCCAGCGCCACGCGGTCGCCGGTCACGATCAGCGCGCCCAGCGCATCGACGATATGCGCCGGATCGAGCACCGCGCCGTCCAGCCAGGGCTCGATCAGTTTCAGGCGACGCGCCTTTTCCTGCGCGCGCGTGTTCCAGTTGCGGCTGTCGCGGGGAGCGTCAGCGGGGAGGGACGAATTCATCGGTCGGCCTTCGGAGTGAGCGTTCGGGAAGAGGCGCGGCGCTTTTTCTTCTTGTGGCTCAAGTGAGCGAGCGCTTGCGCATCGGCGAGAAAGCGGTAGATCAGGTCGCCCGTCGCGAGCAGATGGCGCGCGACCAGCGTCTGCGCCTGTTCGGTATCGCGGGCGGCGAGCGCGGCGAAGATCGCGCGATGTTCGGCATCCGACGCGTCCTTGTGGATCGGCAAGCCGAGCTTCAGGCGCAAGTAGCGTTCGCCGCGCCGGTGCATCTGCCCGATCAGCTCCATCAGGCGCGGCCGGTTGGCGGGCGCGTACAGGCTCATGTGGAACTGCTCGTTGCGCACCACGTAGAGCGCCGGGTCGGGCTCGCGTTCGGCGGCCTCCAGCAGACGCTGCGCTTCGGCCAGCGTCTCGGGCGTGTGATGTTCGATGGCAATGCCGATCGCCAGACTCTCCAGCGACGCCCTTATCTCATAGATCTCGCGCGCCTCGTCGGCGGATTGCAGGCTGACGGCCGCGCCGCGATTCGGCTCGATGGTCACCCAGCCCTCGCTTTCGAGCTGGCGGAACGCTTCGCGCACGGGAATTGCACTGACCGAGAACTGCCGCGCGATGGCGTCCTGACGCAGCGGTTCGCCCGGCAGCAACGCACCCTCGACGATGGCCGAACGCAGCGCATCCGCAATGTAGCGCGACGTGCTCTGGCGCGGTTCGAACTGCGCATCGCGGAACGACGCGGCAGGCTGGGAGCTTCCGGAAGCAGCGAGGTCGTTGGGCATGGCTAGGTGAAAGTGCGGACTTGTCGGAGGTCGATGTTCAAATATTATATATAAAAACGCGCACCGGTCTTCGGTGCTTTCCCTAGACGCCATAACAAGATTGCAAGATTGCGAAAGCGCGCGTCGTTCATCCTCGCTTGAGTTTCATCGGAGAGACATGGCCATGCCGACTACGCTGGATCGTGAGATAGGCGCCACGCGCGCCGCGAAGACACCGCTCAACCGTTCGCAGATCACGGGCTTCTGGGGCGCCTGGGCCGGCTGGACGCTCGACGGCATGGACTCGTTCATCTATGCGCTCGTGCTCGCGCCCGCGCTCACCGAACTGCTGCCGCGCTCGGGCTATGCCGCGACGCCGGCGAACGTCGGTCTCGCAGGCTCGATCCTGTTCGCGCTGTTCCTGGTGGGATGGGGACTGTCGTTCATCTGGGGGCCGCTCGCGGATCGCTTCGGACGCACCAAGGTGCTTGCCGCGACCATCTTCACGTTCGCGATCTTCACCGGGCTCGCCGCGACCGCGCACAACGTGTGGGAACTCGGCATCTATCGCTTCTTCGCGGGCGTGGGGATCGGCGGGGAGTGGGCGCTTGCCGGCACGTATGTCGCCGAGGCCTGGCCGGAAGATCGCCGCAAGATGGGCGCGGGCTATCTGCAAACCGGCTATTACGCGGGCTTCTTCCTCGCGGCGGCGCTGAACTATACGATCGGCGCGGCGTTCGGCTGGCGCGCGATGTTCCTGGTCGGCCTGTTCCCGGTGGTGATCTCGATCCTCGTGTTGCTGCGCGTGAAGGAAACCGACAAGTGGCAACACGCCGAAACGGCCCAGCCGCATGTGAAGCACGAGAGTTCGTTGAAGGCGATCTTCAACGCGCAGTACCGCAAGCGCACGATCGTCGCGGCGGTGCTGCTCACGGTGGCGATCATCGGCTTGTGGGCGGGCGCGGTGTATGAGCCGTCGGCGGTCATCCAGCTGGCGACGAAGGCCGGCATGGACAAACATGACGCGGCGCGCATGGCATCGATCGCGACGGGGCTGCTCTCCATCGGCACTATCGTCGGCTGTCTCGCGCTGCCGCCGATGGCCGAGAAGATCGGCCGCCGCAAGACGCTCGCGGTGTATTTCATCGGCATGGCGGCATCGATTGCGCTGGCCTTCGGCTGGGCGTTCTATCTGCCGAACGGACTGGTGCCGTTCATTGCGCTGCTGGTCGTGCTGGGCTTCTTCGGCGGCAATTTCGCGCTGTTTTCGCTGTGGCTGCCGGAGCAGTTCGAAACCCGCGTGCGGGCGACCGCCTTTGCGTTCTGCACATCGGTCGGACGCTTCATCGGCGCGATCGTCAACTTCGGCATTGGTGCGATGGTGCTCAACATGAAGACGCTCGGCGTGCCGATCGCGCTGACCGGCATCGTCTTCCTTGTCGGACTCGCCGTCATTCCGTTCGCGCCGGAAACAAAAGGGCAGGAACTGCCGAACTGAGAGAGCCGCGCTTCTGTGTCGAACGGCGGCCTGCCGATGCAGGGCCGCCGTTTTTTTCATCCCGCGCGCGTTTTTTCTTTCGTAAGGTTTTCGGCGGTAATAGGAGGTTACCAAGTCGAACACTTGCGTCGGCATCCGTCCGATATAGTCCGGTCAACACTACAAACAACCCGTCGAGGTGGGCTTCACATGAACAAGGTTTTGAAGGCTTCCGCGCTGGCCGGCGCCGTGTTGATCGGTGGCGTGACGTTGTCCGGCGCAGCCATGGCAGGGGTGTCCGTGGGCGTGAACATCGGGGTGCCCGCGCCTGTCTATGTCGCACCCGCGCCGGTCTATGCGCCGCCGCCGCCGCCGGTGGTCTACGCGCCGCCTCCGCCGCCCGTGTATGCGCAGCCGGCCATCGTGATCGGCTGGCATGGCGACCGTTACTGGGATGGCCGCCGCTACTGGAATCGCGACGATTACTACCGCAACCACGGGCATGGATACGGCCACGGCTATGACCATGGCCATCACGGCTGGCACTGACCGGCTGGCCGGTCCCCGAGGAAGCCACCCCGCGCGGGTGGCTTTTTCATTTCTGTCAATGCCCGAAAGGGGGAAACGCTGTCAGTTGTTTGTTTGAAAGCAATTTTCACCCACGTGCAATGTAACAAAAGGTAAGCTTTCTCCTGACATTACGCCGGGACGCGCAACAACTTACAAAGCTGAAATATTGCATCGAAAGCCTTCCGTTATATTTCCCGGCAAGCGAACAAGCACAACAGCGAGGTCCGTTTGCACATGAAGATCAACTCGAAAACATTCTGGACGGGCGTGATGGCCGTCGCGGCCGTCGGCCTGATGAGCACGCATGCCGCGCGCGCGGATGTGCATGTCGGCGTGAACGTCGGCATTCCGGCGCCGGTGTATGTCGCGCCCACGCCGGTGTACGCGCCGCCGCCGCCTCCGGTCGTGTATCGGCCCGCTCCCGTGTATGCGCCGCCCGTGGTGATCGGCTGGCACGGCAGCCGCTACTGGGACGGCCGTCGCTACTGGAGCCGCAACGATTACTACCGCCATCATGGGCATGGCCGCGGGCCGCATCGTGGTCCGCCGCCGGGACATGGCTACGGACATGGGCACGGACATGGCGGGCCGCACGGACGGCATTAACATTAAGGCAGGTCGGACAGGCCACGGCCGTCCAAACAAAAAGCGCCGCCCGAATCTCCGGGCGGCGCTTTCGTTTGTACGGCACGCGTTGCGAGGGGAGCGCGTTACTCCGCGTCGGCGCCCATGCCGCCTACTACTGCATGGAAGCCCGCATCGACGTGCACGACTTCCGCGCTCACGCCCGCCGACAAATCCGACAGCAGGAATGCCGCGACATTGCCCACTTGCTCGGTCGTGACATTGCGCTTGAGCGGCGCATTTTCTTCGACGAAGTTCAGGATCTTGCCGAAGCCCTTGATGCCGCTTGCAGCGAGCGTCTTGATCGGGCCGGCCGAAATGGCGTTCACGCGCACGCCCTTGCCGCCGAGCGACGGCGACGCCGCCATGTAGCGCACGCTCGCTTCGAGCGAGGCCTTCGCGAGACCCATCGTGTTGTAGTTCGGCAGCGCGCGCTCGGCGCCGAGGTACGACAGCGTGAGCAGCGACGAGCCGTCTTTCAGCAGCGGCAGCGCGGCCTTGGCGAGCGCCGGGAAGCTGTACGCGGAGATGTCGTGCGCGACGCGGAAGTTCTCGCGCGTGATGCCGTCGAGGAAGTCGCCGGCGATGGCCTCGCGCGGTGCAAAGCCGATGGAGTGCACGAGACCGTCGAGCGAGTCCCAGCGTTCCTTGAGCGCGCCGAACAGCGCGTCGATTTGCGCGTCGTCGCCGACGTCGCACGGGTAGATCATGTCGCTGCCGAACTCGGCGGCGAATTCAGTGATGCGCTCCTTGAAGCGCTCGCCGACGTAGGTGAACGCGAGTTCGGCGCCTTCGCGCTTGCAGGCCTCGGCGATGCCGTAGGCAATCGACCGGTTCGACAGCAGGCCTGTGAGCAGAATCCGTTTTCCAGCGAGAAAGCCCATGAATGCTCCTTCTATGAAGTCAGTGTCGCGCGGGCGGGCAGGCAGGGCCGCGCGCAGTCGCCGGCGGGCAGCCTTCGGGAGGACCCGATAAGGCAGGCCGGACGGCGCGTGATTTTGGGTAGAATTCTCTCACATCGCAACGCCCCGCCGAGGATTCCTGCGCCTGCGCGGAGTCGTCGGGCAGAGCGTTCAACTCCATCATCCATCGCGCCCAGAGACAACCCAGGCACATGACGACTCGCCCGACGATCCGCTCATCCAGCGTCTCACGCCTGGTTCTATCCGGGTGGCTGGCCGGATCGATTGCACTGGCGGCGAGTCCGGCCTTCGCGGTGCATGCCATCGCGCAATATGGCGAGCCCAAATATCCGGCGGGCTTCACGCATTTCGACTACGTCAACCCCGACGCCCCGCGCGACGGCACGCTGGTGCTCGCCAATCCGAACCGCCTGACGAGCTTCGACAAGTTCAATCCGTTCACGCTGCGCGGCAATCCCGCGCCGGGTCTGTCGCTGATGTTCGAAAGCCTGACAACAGGCAGTTCCGATGAAGTCGCGACCGCCTACGGCCTGCTCGCCGACGACATCTCGGTGGCGCCCGACGGCATGTCGACCACCTTCCACATCAATCCGAAGGCGCGCTTCTCGAACGGCGATCCGGTCACCGCCGAAGACGTCAAGTTCTCGTTCGAGACGCTGAAGAGCCCACTGGCCGCGCCGCAGTTCGCGGTGTATTTCGGGCAGATCGCGCGCGCGGTGATCGTCGATCCATTGACCATCCGCTTCGAGTTCAAGGCCGCGACGCGCGAAATGCCGCTGCTCGCGGGCGGCATTCCGGTGTTCTCGCGCAAGTGGGCGATGAAGCCCGACGGCACGCGCGTTCCGTTCGACCAGATCGCGTTCCAGAAGCCGATCGGCAGCGGCCCGTATCTGATCGACCATTACGACAACGGCCGCACCATCTCGTACCGGCGCAATCCGGACTACTGGGGCGCGGCGCTGCCGGTGCGGGTCGGCACGAACAACTTCGCGCACATCGACTACAAGCTCTACGGCGATCCCACCGCGCGCCTCGAAGCCTTCAAGGCCGGCGAGTACGACGTGCTGGTCGAGTACATCGCGCGCAGCTGGGTGCGGCGCGACATCGGCAAGCGCTTCGACAACGGCGAACTGATCAAGCGCGAATTCCCGCAGCACAACGGCACCGGCATGCAAGGCTTCTTCATGAACACGCGCCGGCCGCTGTTCAAGGACGTGCGCGTGCGTCAGGCGCTGGATCTCGCGCTCGACTTCGAATGGCTCAACCGGCAGCTGTTCTTCAACCAGTACCGGCGCATCGACAGCTTCTTCGTCAACACGGACCTGCAGGCGAAGGGCCTGCCGAGCGAAGGCGAGCTCGCCATCCTGAATCCGTTGAAGGCGCAACTGGACCCGTCGGTGTTCGGCCCGATGCCGCGCCAGCCGGACACCGATCCGCCCGGTTCGCTGCGCGCCAATCTGATCAAGGCGCGCGAGCTGCTGGCGCAGGCGGGCTGGACCTATCGCGACGGCGCGCTGCGCAACGCGAAAGGCGAGCCCTTCGTCTTCGAGATCCTCGACGATACCGGCGGCGGCGCGTCGATGGAGCCGGTCGCGGCCGCGTTCGGGCGCAATCTGCAGAAGCTCGGCATCACGATGAACTTCCGCACCGTGGATTACGCGCTGATCCAGAAGCGCCTCGATGCCTTTGACTTCGACATGACGAGCGTGCGCATGCCCGACGTGCAGGTGCCGGGCACGGAACAGGTGTCGCGCTTCGGCCGCCAGTCGGCGAACGAGCAGGGTTCGGACAATCTGGCGGGCGTGAAGTCGCCGGCCGTCGATGTCATCCTGCAGAAGGTGGTGTCCGCGCAGACGCGCGAGCAGCTGGTCGACGCCACCCACGCGCTCGATCGCGTGCTGATGAACGGCTACTATGTGGTGCCGCACTGGTACTCGGCGACGCATCGCGTGGCGTATCGCAACACGCTGGCGTATCCGTCGACCTTGCCGCTGTACTACAGCGCCGAGGAATGGATCATCTCGACGTGGTGGGCGCAGCACGCGCCCGCGGCGCCAACCCAATAGCCGATTTAGCCGAATAGGGCGCGCCATGTGGAGCTACATCCTTAAACGCATTCTGTTGATGATCCCGACGCTGCTCGGCGTGCTGACGCTGACCTTCGTCGTGATCCAGTTCGTGCCGGGCGGTCCGGTCGAGCAGGCGGTGCACGACCTGCGGCGCGGACAGTCCGAAGGGGGCGGCGGTGGTTTCGGATTGCGCACGCACACGGGCGTCGATGCGCAGCAGGTCGAGCAACTGAAGAAGCTCTACGGCTTCGACAAGCCGCCGCTGCAGCGCTATGTGCTGATGCTCGGCAAGTTCGCGCGCTTCGATCTCGGCGACAGTTATTTCAGGCATCAGAGCGTGTGGTCGCTGATCGTGTCGAAGCTGCCGGTGTCGATCAGCATCGGCCTGTGGACCTTCTTCATCACCTATCTGATATCGGTGCCGCTCGGCATCGCGAAGGCGGTCAGGAACGGCTCGAAGTTCGATGTCGCGACGAGCCTGATCGTGCTGATCGGCTTTGCGATTCCAGGCTTCGTGCTCGGCGTGCTGCTGCTCGTGCTGTTCGGCGGAGGCACCTTCTGGCAACTGTTCCCGCTGCGCAATCTCACCTCCGACAACTGGGCCACGCTGTCGCTCGGCAGCAAGATTCTCGATTATCTGTGGCACATCACGCTGCCGGTGACGGCCTCGGTGGTGGGCAGCTTCGCCATTGTCACGATGCTCACCAAGAACGCCTTCCTCGACGAGATCCGCAAGCAATACGTGCTGACCGCGCGCGCGAAGGGCCTCTCCGAGCGCCGCGTGCTGTGGAAGCACGTGTTCCGCAATGCGCTGCTGCCGTTGATCGTCGGCTTTCCAGCAGCGTTCATCGGCGCGTTCTTCACCGGCAGCCTGCTGATCGAGACGCTGTTCTCGCTCGACGGGCTCGGCCTGCTGTCCTATGAATCCGTGGTGCGGCGCGACTATCCGGTGGTGCTCGGCACGCTCTATCTCTTCACGCTGATCGGCCTCGCCACGAAGCTCATCTCGGACCTGTGCTACGTCTGGGTCGATCCACGCATTCAATTCGAACAACTGGAGCGCTGATTTGAATCGAGCCGCTTCATCCCGCTCCTCACGGCGCGACGCACACGGCAGCGACGCCCGGCCGCTCAGCGTCGAAAAATCCATTCCGCCCGGACGGCGCGTGTGGCAGCGCTTCAAGCGCAACCGGCTGGGCTACTGGAGCCTCGTCGTGTTCGTCGTGGCGTTCGTCATCAGCCTCGCCGGGCCGCTGTGGTCAAACGACAAGCCGCTCGTCGTGCGCTATCAGGGGCATCTGTACTTTCCGCTCGTGAAGACCTATGCGGAGACCACGTTCGGCGGCGACTTCCCCACGCCCGCCGATTATCTCGATCCCTACGTGCGCGACCGTTTCAGCGCGCCGGGCAACTTCGCGATCTATCCGCCGAATCACTACTACTACGACACGCTCAACTACTTCTCGAAGGGCTCGAATCCGGCGCCGCCGTCGCGCGAGAACTGGCTCGGCACCGACGACCGCGGCCGCGACGTGTTCGCGCGGCTCGTGTACGGCTTTCGCGTGTCGGTGCTGTTCGCGCTCGTGCTGACGGCGATCGGCACGCTGCTGGGCGTCGTCGCGGGCGCGGTGCAGGGGTATTTCGGCGGGCGGATCGACATCACGGGGCAGCGGCTCATCGAAGTCTGGAGCGCGTTGCCCGAGCTATACCTGCTCATCATCTTTGCGTCGATCTTCGAGCCGAGCCTGATCCTTTTGATCATCCTCTTGTCGCTGTTCGGCTGGATCGGTTTGTCGGACTACGTGCGCGCCGAGTTCCTGCGCAACCGCACGCAGGATTACGTGCGCGCCGCCCGCGCGATGGGCCTCTCGAACTGGCAGATCATCTGGCGCCACGTCTTGCCCAACAGTCTCACGCCGGTCATCACGTTCCTGCCGTTCCGCATGAGCGGCGCCATTCTCGCGCTGACGAGCCTCGACTTTCTCGGGCTGGGCGTGCCGTCGCCGACGCCATCGCTCGGTGAGTTGCTCGCGCAAGGCAAGGCCAATCTCGATGCCTGGTGGATCTCACTGTCCACCTTCGGCGTGCTGGTCGCGACGCTGCTCCTGCTGACCTTCATGGGCGATGCGCTGCGCAACGCGCTCGACACGCGTATCGCCGATGCCGTGAAAGCCGGAGGCGGGCAGTGAACGAACCGCTGTTGTCCATCAAAGACCTGCGCGTGCGTTTCGGCGACACGCTGGCCGTCGACGGCGTCAATCTTGAGATCCACGCGGGCGAACGCGTGGCGCTGGTCGGCGAATCGGGTTCGGGCAAGAGCGTCACGGCGCTGTCCATCCTGCGGCTGCTGCGCGAAGCCGAACTGTCCGGCTCGATCCGCTTCGCCGGCGAAGAGCTGCTCGACAAGAGCGAGCGCGCGATGCGCGGCCTGCGCGGCTCCGACATCGCGATGATCTTCCAGGAGCCGATGACGGCGCTCAATCCGCTCTACACGGTGGGCGACCAGATCGGCGAGACGATCCAGCTGCACGACGGCACCACGCCGCGCGAGGCGCGCCGCCGCGCGATCGCACTGCTCGCGCGCACCGGCATCACGGAGCCCGAGCGGCGCGTGGACAGCTATCCGCATCAGTTGTCGGGCGGCCAGCGCCAGCGGGTGATGATCGCGATGGCGCTCGCGTGCCGTCCACGCCTCCTGCTCGCCGACGAACCCACGACGGCCCTCGACGTGACGATTCGCGCGCAGATCGTTGAACTGCTGCTCGAACTGCAACGCGACGAAGCCCAGCAGCGCGGCATGGCGGTGCTGCTGATCACGCACGACCTGAATCTCGTCAGGCGCTTCGCGGAGCGTGTCGCGGTGATGGAGAAGGGCGTGCTGGTGGAGAGCGGCACGGTGGAAAGCATCTTCGCGTCGCCGCAGCATCCGTACACCCAGCGGCTGCTGGCCAGCAAGCCGAAGCGCAGCGTGCTGCCGGTGCTGCCGATCGCGCCCGTCCTGCTCGACGCGAAAAACGTCTCCGTCGCTTACCCGACGCGCCTGCCGGGCTTGCAAGGCTGGTTCCGGCGCGGCCGCTTCAAGGCCGTCGACGACGTCACGCTGACGGTGCGGCAGGGCGAGACGCTCGGGATCGTCGGGGAATCGGGCTCCGGCAAGTCCACCCTGGCGATGGCGCTGCTCGGCCTGCAACGCATCTCGCACGGCGCGGTGCAGTTCCAGGGCCGCGCGCTCAGCGAGTTCCAGGGGCGCGAGCAAACCGCGCTGCGCTCCAATCTGCAAGTGGTGTTTCAGGATCCGTTCAGCTCGCTGTCGCCGCGGCAGACCGTCGAGCGGATCGTCGGCGAGGGGCTGGCGCTGCATCGCCCGGAACTGGATGCCGCCGCGCGCCAGGCACGGGTGGTGGCGGTGTTGCGGGAAGTCGGAATGGAACGCTCGGCGCTCACGCGCTATCCGCACGAGTTCTCGGGTGGCCAGCGGCAGCGCATCGCGATCGCCCGCGCGCTGGTGCTCGAACCGAGCATCCTGATCCTCGACGAACCCACCAGCGCGCTCGACGTGTCGATCCAGACTCAAGTCCTGGCGCTGCTCGCCGACATTCAGAAGAAGCACAACCTGGGCTACGTCTTTATTAGCCACGACTTACAGGTGATCGGCGCGATGGCACATCGCGTCGCGGTGATGCGAAATGGTTTTATCGTGGAGTCGGGCGAGGTAGAGAAGATTTTTTCAAACCCCTCCGACGAATACACGCGAAAGCTTCTGAGCGCGGCCCTCGAATCCTAAAATCTTTCTTTTTCACCAATTGGGTGCCCGTCTCAATTGTATTTTTCTATTTCTTTTGACAGGTAAATACTTTGTGGCTAGTATCCTTCCAAACTTTCTGCTATCTCCCTGATTTAACAGCTTTTAATTGTAAAACCTACCGACCGATGCAGCCACTATCGTTGACTCAGACATGCGCGCGCGCCGCCGCGGGCATGTTGATCGGCCTCCTGATGACAACAACTTCCGGCGCGTTCGCCGACGAAGTCAGCAGTAGCAGCCAGAATGCCGGCAACGGCCTTTTCTCCTCCAGATCCATCGATACCGCAAACACCGACGCCGCCAGCAGCCAGGGCGGCGCAAAGTCGTTTCTGTCGGGCATGGCGAGCAAGGCGGGCGACGTCGTCGTAGGCGCGCTCAACATGATCGGCGTGCGTTATCGCTGGGGCGGCAATTCGCCGGATTCCGGTCTCGATTGCAGCGGCTTCGTCCGCTACGTGTTTCAGGACACGCTCGGCATGACGCTGCCGCGCCGCGCCGAGGAAATGAGCCGCGTCGGCGAGAAGGTCCGCGTGTCGGATCTGAAACCCGGCGATCTCGTGTTCTTCAACACGATGCGCCGCTCGTTCTCGCACGTGGGCATCTACATCGGTGACAACAAGTTCGTGCACTCGCCGTCCACCGGCAGCACGATCCGCGTCGACGACATGGAAGACGGCTACTGGGAGAAGCGTTTCCAGGGCGCGCGCCGGATCGACAACGCGCAAATCGGCGACGGTTCCGAATTGCGCCAGCGCGTGAGCGCGAGCATCGGCGGATATTGATTGCCGCTGTGAAGGAAAATCGAAAGCCTGCCTCCTGACCGGACGCAGGCTTTTTGTTTTTGGCGGCCTTGAGATTCAGCGAACGGAACGCCTGATTGCACGCGCTTCGGAAAGCCGTTATAGTTTTTGAATGCGTTTTTTCCTGTTCCCCTTCCTGTCGGTCCAAGCTGGTGCGTCGCTACGCGCACTATCGCTACTAGCGCGCCTACCGCGCTGATCTTTCTCGCCTCCCGTCTGCTCGTCCTGTCAGGTTTTCGACGCCAGCGGTGGCGCGAACACCCGAATTCCCTTTTGCATTTCCGCGCGTCATTCCCAACACTTGAACACTCTCCCCACTGGAGCCCAACATGGCAGCAGACAAGTTGATCATCTTCGACACCACCTTGCGTGATGGCGAGCAGTCCCCCGGCGCGTCGATGACGAAGGAAGAGAAGATCCGCATCGCGAAGCAGCTGGAGCGCATGAAGGTGGACATCATCGAGGCGGGCTTCGCGGCCAGCTCGAACGGCGATTTCGACGCCATCCACACCATCGCCTCGCTCGTGAAGGACAGCACGGTCTGCTCGCTGGCCCGGGCCAACGACAAGGACATCCAGCGCGCCGCCGACGCCCTCAAGCCCGCCGGCCAGTTCCGCATTCACACGTTCATTGCCACGTCGGCGCTGCACATGGAGAAGAAGCTGCGCATGACGCCGGAGCAGGTCTACGACCAGGCGCGTCTCGCCGTGCGCTTCGCCCGCAAGTTCACCGACGACGTCGAGTTCTCGCCGGAAGACGGCAGCCGCTCGGACATCGACTATCTTTGCCGCGTCCTTGAAGCGGTCATCGATGAAGGCGCGCGCACCATCAACATCGCGGACACGGTCGGTTACGGCGTGCCCGAGCTCTACGGCAATCTCGTGAAGACGCTGCGCGAGCGCGTGCCCAATTCCGACAAGGCGGTCTGGTCGGTGCACTGCCACGACGACCTCGGCATGGCCGTCGCCAATTCGCTGGCCGGCGTGCAGATCGGCGGCGCGCGTCAGGTGGAATGCACGATAAACGGTCTCGGCGAGCGCGCGGGCAATACGTCGCTGGAAGAGATCGTGATGTCGGTCAAGACGCGCAAGGATTACTTCGGTCTGGATCTCGGCATCGACACGTCGCAGATCGTGCCGACCTCGAAGCTCGTTTCCCAGATCACCGGCTTCGTCGTGCAGCCGAACAAGGCGGTGGTCGGCGCGAACGCGTTCGCGCACGCGTCGGGCATTCACCAGGACGGCGTGCTGAAGGCGCGCGACACCTACGAAATCATGCGCGCGGAAGACGTGGGCTGGGCCGCGAACAAGATCGTGCTCGGCAAGCTCTCGGGCCGCAACGCGTTCAAGCAGCGTCTCGAAGAACTGGGCGTGCAGCTGGAGTCCGAAGGCGAAGTGAACGCCGCGTTCGCGCGCTTCAAGGAACTCGCGGACCGCAAGGCCGAGATCTTCGACGAAGACATCATGCAGATCGTCTCCGAGGAATCCGCCGAGGCGCAGGCCAAGGAGCATTTCCGCTTCGTGTCGCTGAAGCAGCATTCCGAGACGGGCGAGCAGCCGCAGGCAAAGGTCGTGTTCGCGGTGGAAGGCGCCGAGGTCACGGGCGAAGCGCGCGGCAACGGTCCGGTGGACGCGACACTGCACGCGATCGAATCGAAGGTGGACAGCGGCGCGGAACTCGTCCTGTATTCGGTCAACGCCATCACCACCGGCACGCAGGCGCAGGGTGAAGTGACGGTGCGTCTGTCGAAGAGCGGGCGCATCGTGAACGGCGTGGGCACGGATCCGGATATCGTCGCGGCGTCGGCGAAGGCTTATCTGGCTGCGTTGAACAAGCTGCACTCGAAGGTCGAGAAGCTCAACCCGCAGCTGTGATTCCGGCACGTCTTGCAGACATGAAAAAGCCCTCGCGATGAACTGACCCCGCAAAGTTGGACAGTTTTGGGCTAGGGCCGTGAGGGCTGAGTTCTGTACATCACAGGACTCAGCCCTTTTAGCTTCAGCTTGATGCG
>NZ_JARUXT010000003.1:872495-960189 GCF_031451075.1 Caballeronia sp. LZ043
GGCAGCTTCGATCCCGCCGCCTTCGATCTCGTGCTAACGAATCAGCGGCTCTCAGAGGTCAAGTTCTGATCGTCAAGACGGCCTCAGATTGACGCTTACCAATTAGCCAATCCTTGCGCGAACAAGTAGCCCGCCCGAGTTGTTGGACCAAACCGCATAGCACGTCTTGGATCAGCTGTGCGGCCGCAGCGATGGGGACGTGCTATGCTGAACGATGTGTCACGCAGGAGGTTACACCCATGTCTGAATCAGTACCCTTGGAGGTGGCGCATTACCTTCGCGAGGCCCGACATCCGGGCGGCGTTCTGAAAGATTTTGTGCTGCCGTGTCTGGATCTCTCGGTTAGCCAGGCGGCTCGAGATCTGGGTGTGTCTCGACAAACCTTACATCGAATCTTCGACTCGAGCGCAAGCGTTACACCAGAAATGGCGGTGAGGCTTGAGGCGCTATGCGGAATCTCGGCCATGTTTTGGCTCGAACTGCAGTGTGCGTACGAGTTAGGCAATGCCCGCTCATCGCTGGCGCAATTGTTACCCCTTATTCCTCAATACTGCCTCCCGAATAAAGTGATAAAGAAGCTCGGAGCAACCGATGGACGCTAACACCCTTAATTCGACCTACGCAGAAACCGGGGTGCCCGGCTTGGATGACATCCTTGCCGGTGGCCTAAGCAGGGGCAGCGTGTTTTTGCTTGAAGGGAGCCCTGGCACCGGCAAGACGACGATAGCGCTTCGTTTTCTGATGGCTGGCGCAGAATTGGGCGAACCCTGCCTGTACATTACCTTGTCGGAAACGACGTCCGAATTACGACGGAGCTCACTGTCACATGGGTGGACGCTCGCAGACGAGATAAGCATTTTTGAAGTTAGCCCATCGGAGAACCTGCTGGACCCGGAACAACAACAGACGCTCCTCTATTCGTCCGACCTTGAGTTAGGTGAGACGACGCGCGCCATCCTCGAAGAGTTCGAGCGGATTCGGCCCATGCGAGTCGTGATCGACAGCCTCTCGGAGATTCGTCTGCTTGCACAGAGTTCGTTGCGCTATCGTAGACAGATCCTTGCGTTTAAGCATTATTTCGCTGGTCGCGATGCGACCGTCTTGCTGCTAGACGATATGACATCCGAAGCTGCCGACAAAACGGTGCATAGCGTGGCTCATGGTGTCATCAAGTTGGAGGAACTGTCGCCACAATACGGTGCGGAGAGGCGGCGTCTTAGGGTGCTTAAGTACCGAGGACAGAAGTTTCGCGGTGGCTATCATGACTTCGCGATCAAGAAGGGGGGTGTAGCAGTCTACCCACGATTGGTGTCCGGTGAACATCGCACCAGCTTTGAGCGAACTCAGATGACAAGCGATGTCGCGGAGTTGGATGCTCTGCTTGGTGGCGGGGTGGAGCAGGGCTCTAGTACACTCATTCTTGGCCCAGCTGGGACCGGGAAAAGCTTGTTCGCCATCCAATTCGTTGCGGCCGCTGTGCGGCGAGGCGAGAAAGCGGCGATGTTCGTGTTCGACGAAGAGCTCGGGTTACTGTTTGATCGGGTCCGCACTATGGGAATCGATCTTCAGGCAATGAAAGAGTCGGGCAACCTCCATATCGAACAACTGGATGCTGCTGAATTGTCACCCGGCGAATTCGCTCACCGAGTGCGA
Source organism: Caballeronia sp. LZ043 (assembly GCF_031451075.1). Classification (NCBI taxonomy): domain Bacteria; kingdom Pseudomonadati; phylum Pseudomonadota; class Betaproteobacteria; order Burkholderiales; family Burkholderiaceae; genus Caballeronia; species Caballeronia sp. LZ043. The sequence goes on from NZ_JARUXT010000003.1 coordinate 874,149, forward strand.
GCCAGCGTCGACGGGATGCAGGCAAAAACGGTCGTCATCGATAGTCTGAACGGCTACCAGGCGGCCATGCCTGAAGAGAATGCGCTCGTACTGCATATACACGAACTGCTCCAATATCTTAACCGGCAGGGCGCAAACACGTTCTTGACAGTCGCACAACATGGTCTGGTTGGGGATATGAAAGCGCCGGTAGACGTGACGTACCTGGCAGACACCGTGATCCTTCTTCGCTATTTTGAGGCGCTAGGTCGCGTCCGCCGTGCAGTATCCGTCATCAAGAAGCGCACGGGCGCACATGAAGAGTCGATCCGCGAGTTTCGTATCAGTTCCAAAGGGCTGACGCTAGGGGGCCCACTAGACGAGTTCCAGGGTGTGTTGCGTGGAGTACCGACCTTTGTGGGGAATTCCGCGCCGCTTCTCACGCCGAAACAGGACTAGCCGTCGGATGTCTGAGATCGAACACTGTCCGGCCCTCATTCTCACGCCGTTTGGACGCGACCTAAGCGTAGCTCAAGAGCTTTTGACTGCAACTGGAGTCCAATCCAGGGCCTGTGCCGACATGGGGCACCTATGTGCCGGACTGAGCGACGATATTTGTTGCGCAATCATTGCCGACGAGGCGTTAAATGGCACTGATATCACCGCGCTGACACAGTGGATAGAAGCACAGCCCCCATGGTCCGACGTACCGTTTATCGTTTTAACGCGTCGAATCGGCGCCACCGATCGCAGGCTAGTGGCTGAGCGGCTGACTAAAGCGCTTGGAAACGTGACGTTCATTGAGCGACCGTTTCACCCAACCACCTTCGTAAGCGTTGTGGAGACTGCGGTACGTGGCCGACGTCGCCAGTTTGAGGCTCGGGCCCGGATTCAGGAGTTGCATGAAGGGGAGCTGCGCCTACGCACAGCTTTAACCGCTGGGCAGCTCGGTTCGTGGACTTTAGACCTGGATACTTTGACGCTGACAGCATCAACAACCTGCAAGGCGATTTTTGGACGTGGTGAGGACGAAAGTTTCGCCTATGAGCAGCTTATCGCCAGTGTCCACCCAGAAGATCGACCGAGAATGCGGGCTGCGGTGAAAAGCAGCGTCCAGACGGGCTGTGATTATGTGATTGAATATCGCGTCGTCGTACCTGATGGATCAATTCGGTGGGTCGACATCCGTGCACGTATAGTGCTTGATAGTCTCGAAAAGGCGTCTCGGCTGGTCGGCGTATCTTCTGACATCACTGCGCGGAAGACAGCGGAAGATCAGCTGCGTCGAGTCAATGAGACGCTTGAAGCGAAAGTCATGGAGCGAACGGCCGAACTCCAGAATGCCCATCGGACTGTGCTCGAGGAAATTCAACAGCGCGAAGATACCGAGAAGTTGTTAAGGCAGATTCAGAAGCTCGAGATGATCGGGCAGTTGACTGGCGGCATCGCGCACGATTTCAACAATCTTCTCATGGCCATCATGGCGAATCTGGAGCTTGTGCGAAAAGAAGTGCCATCACAGGAACGCGTCGGCCGACTAGTGGATGGCGCATTCAAGGGCGCGCAACGAGGTGCCGCACTGACGCAACGGCTTCTTGCGTTCGCGCGCCAACAAGTGCTCAAGGTTGAGCCCGTGCAGATGTCGGGATTAGTGTCTGGAATGACCGACCTGCTCGAGCGATCGCTCACCTCGGTAATCGAGCTGAGAGTGAACGCGGTTACCAATCTTTCATTCACGATGGCCGATGCGAATCAAGTCGAACTGGCAATCTTGAACCTCGTTGTGAACGCCCGTGACGCTATGCCTGACGGAGGTACCATTGAGATTACAGTCGACACCTTGCATTCAATGGGCGACAGTGAACTGGCGGATGGGGAATATGTTCGTGTGACTGTCGCCGATACTGGCACAGGTATGGATGCCGCAACGCTTGCTAAAGCCACTGAGCCGTTTTTCACGACGAAGGAATTGGGTAAAGGAACGGGACTTGGCTTATCCATGATTCATGGTCTGGTCCGCCAGTTGCACGGGGCGCTCCGTCTAGAAAGCGAATTAGGAAGCGGCACGCGAGCAACGATCTGGCTTCCGGTCGCTGACACACGTGCCACGTCGGTCATCCCGGGACCGTTGCATAGTTACGCCCAGGAAGATACCCCGCAGTTACGGGCGACGGTGCTGGTTGTAGACGATGATCCGCTGATCTCCTCCAGCACGTCCTTCCTACTGCAGGACCTGGGACAAGATGTAATTGAAGTGAATTCGGGTCACGCCGCGCTTGAAGTCTTACGTAGCGATCGCGAGGTCGATGTGATGCTGACAGATTATTCGATGCCCAAAATGACTGGACTCGAACTGGCGAAGGCTGCTCAACTGCTGAGGCCTTCCTTGCCGGTCATCCTTGCAACGGGTTATGCGGAATTGCCCGAGGGTACAGAGGCCGATCTTCCGAAATTGCGAAAGCCCTATCAGCAAAGCCAACTCCTTTCGGAGATTGCGAAGGCGGTGAAGCCTAGCCATTGAGGTAGCTGGCTTACGGGCTAGCACGCGTACCTTACGATACCTCCAAATATGACCTCTGGACTACCAAGCTAAAGTTCGCTCCTCGGCGTGCGGTCGCGAGCGAATGGTCCTACCGAGCGATTGAAGGGCTGCTGCAGTATCGAGAGCGCCTAGCGTCTAATGGTCGAAGGTATTTCACCTTGGTCACCCTATGTACGAGTGGCATGCATCTGCGCGACGTCATACGGCCGCTCCAAGATCGGTACCGGCCATCTGCAGCGCGCTGGAACAAATGTCTCTTGAGGGTCGGGTGCCGCCGTTCGACGAACCTCCAGTAGAGCGCGAACGCGCATGCAATGAACGTTAGGGTCCATTCAGCGTAAGCGGCCAGGGAACCCGTCTTGACGAACGATGGATTACTCGACAGGTGCGAGAGGCTGCCAGTTATGCGGCAGCAAAGTTGCGATGTCGATTGCTTTGTGGGCCGACAGGCGGGTCAGGATGTCCTTGAGATATGTATGGGGTTCGTGCCCGTTGAGTTGCGCCGATCGGATGAGGCTCATGATCGCAGCGGCGCGTTGGCCAGCGCGCAGCGACCCTGCGAACAACCAGTTGGACCTGCCGATGGCCCATGGACGTATCTGATTTTCGACCCAATTGTTGTCGATTGGTACATGCCCGTCTTCGAGATAACGCGTCAGCGCTTGCCAGCGCTTCAGGCTGTAATCCAAAGCCTTAGCAATGGCGGAGCTGTCGGAAACGAGTTTGCGCTGCGTAACCAACAACTCGTAAAGCGCGTCGCTTACTGGCTTGGCCCGGCTCTGTCGAAGCCGGTGGCGGGCATCGGCATCGAGATTCGCGGCATCCCGCTCGATGGCATAGAGCTCAGTGAAGAATGGTAGCGCTTGCCCAGCGAGCTGGCTGCTGTGATTGGCGTGCAGCTCGAAGAATTTGCGCCTCGCGTGAGCTGCGCAGCCGATCTCGGTGACGCCCTGAAGGAAGGAGGCCTTGTAACCGCCGTAGTCGTCACATACCAGCTTGCCGTGCCAGCGGGTCAAGAAGGTGCGGGCATGCTCGCCGGCTCGGCTGCCGGCGAAGTCGTACACCACCGCGCGAAGGTTGCTGAACTGCGTAGGCGTATACGCCCACAGATAAGCCCGATGCGTCTTCCCCTTACCGGGGCTGAGCATTTGCACCGGGGTCTCGTCCGCGTGCAACACGCTTTCCTTCAAAATCTCTCGATGGAGGGCATAGACCAATGGCTTCAACTGCTCGCCGCAGGTGCCCACCCACGCGCCTAGCGTAGATCTCGGTATCGCCAGGCCCGCACGCGCAAAGATCTGCTCTTGGCGATATAGGGGCAGGTGATCTGCGAATTTGTTGACTAGGACCGATGCCAGAAGTCCGGTGGTTGGGATGCCCTTATCGATGACGTGCGAGGGTACGGGTGCCTGGATCAGCGTCTCACAGTTACGACATACCCATTTACCGCGAACGTGCCGCTCCACCGTAAACACGCCCGGTGCGTAATCCAACTTCTCGCTAATGTCTTCGCCGATACGAACACGTTCGCATCCGCATTGGCACACCGTGTTGTCCGGTTCATGACGGACGTCGACACGCGGCAACTGCGGCGGCAAGGGTGCGCGTTTTGGCTGCTCGGGTCGGCGCTTGCGTGCAGGCTCGAGCTCTTCGAGCTCTATCTCGATGGCGGCCAGGTCGCCATCAATCGCCTCGTCAAGCAGGCTCATTTGCTCGTTGTTGAGCTGCTCGCTGCGACGGCCAAACTGCTGGCGCCTGAGCACGGAGATCTCGTGAGTCAGTTGGTCGATGCGGGTTTGCCGGTAATGCAGCTCCCGTTCCAACGCATCGACTTCTCTGCGTTTCTCCGTCACCTCCTGGTCCTTCGCGCGGACCTCAGCGAGCAGTTGCGTGGCAAGGGCACGCAACTGCTCTGGACTGAGGTCGTCGAGGTCGGCCGGCGGGTTCATGCAGACCAGTCTGCCAGAATCCCGCACGCGCGAGAAGGAGAACTGTATACGTCACCGCCGACGCGTCAGATGATGCGGATCACGCCATCCTGGCCGATGCGTTGCCACGGCAGCCCCAGCACCAAGCCCGCCAATTGTTCGTGCGTGAGCACCTGCTGCTTGGGTTCGCTGCCAGCGTGGGGCCAGACGAACTGCCCCTGATTCAGCCGCCGCGCTGCCAACCAGATACCGATGCCGTCGTGGACCAGGACCTTGAGTCGGTTGGCGCGGCGGTTGGTGAACAGGTACGCGTGGTGCGGATGCGCGGCGCCGAAGACCTTCACCACGCGCCCCAACGCCGTGTCGAAGCCGGCCCGCATGTCCAGCGGATCAACTGCTAGCCAGATCTCGTCGACACGAATCACCGCAGCCACTCGCGCAGCCATGTCGCGCATTGCGCGGCTTCGGAGACCGGCCAGCTCACCGTTATCGACTGATTGCCCCGGCGAACTTCGACCTTGATCTCCGTCGAAGCTACCTGCTTCGCCGCCATAGCAACAGGAACGAACGCTGGTAGTGGTGTCGATTGAGCTTCTACCGGGCGTTCAGACAACCGCTTCGGAAGTCTGCCTTCTGCCTGATCAAGCCAGCGTCGCAGTAGGTTCGCGTTGAGCCGATGTTCCAGCGCGACCGCCGACACCGACACGCCGGTACCCTGGCAAGCGGCAACAACGCGTGCCTTAAAGTCTTCGGTGTAGCGCCGACGACGGCGACGGGTCGGCAACGCCTCTTCTTCGATCGTGTTCACGTGTCCGCTTATTCGCTTTAGTGGACACGATACTCCCAAGCGCTTCAACGACAATCAAGGCGAGTTGGCCAGCCGCTTACCATTCAGCTGCTACCGATTGACAAACATTCGGTTCGGTCGGTTGAGCAGCGGTTGATTGTTGGCCGGAGATGCAGGAGAAGAGCCCGGTGGGTATCGAGCAACCCAACATACCCACGGATGGGTGCGATGCCGCGGCTGAGCTGATTGGCACCGTTTGGACGCGCGCAACGACCTCCTCCTAAGCGCCATTACGGCAAATATGAGCGGCAAGATGGTGAGATGGTGGACTGGTACGCCGACGATGGCGAATGGAAGCGCTCGAAATAATTGCCGTCACACGGCCCCGGCCACGCCTTCGGATCCGAAGCCGCGGTCTTGCGAGCGAAATACCAGCGATCCAAATCGCTCAGCGCGCATCGGTTGGCCACGGCTAAGGAAGCGTCGTTCGCGCAAGGTTGCTGCTGCCGTACCCGAGCGATACGATTCGCTACATCAGGCGAACGACAATTCGCTGTAGAAGCGCCTGTAAATCACGCCGGGTGTCGCAGACGAGATGAACATAAAGAACATCGGCGCGCACCTGATAAATGATCCGGTTCTTACCGGAAAGCACCTGTCGGAAAGTCTCGTCGGCGAACCCGTCGAGCTCCGGAGGAACGCGACCACTCTCAGGAAACTGGCGGATATGCGCGATGGTTTCTTGGAGATGCGCCGAAGTCTGACGCCACGTCTCCCAACCGAATGTGCGGACGATGTAGCTTCTCAATTCATCTATACCAATCCGCGCCGTCGGCAGGACACGGTACTTCAACGGCGGGATTTGCATCAACGGATTTTCTGCTGCCGGTCGAGTTCGTCGAGTTCCGAGAAAAAATCCTCCCCGTCGAAATGGTCGCCTTGGTCAATCTGCTTCTGTCCGAGCGCGAGAAGTTTCAGCAGCGCGAGCGTCTGTTGCGTGGCTTCGTAGCTCCGAACATCCTGAACGACGAGCTTCGCTTCGCCGTTCTGAGTGATGATGAGCGGCTCACCCGAGTCGGCCAGGTCTTTGACGATCTGGGCCGCCTCGCTTTTGAGGTAGCTGATGGGTTTCACATGGTCCGCGAGGTGCATCCTACCTCCGTAGTGATGATGCCAATAAGGACTGAATATAGACTAAGTTTAGTTCGACAGCAACGCGGGTCTATGCTGCCTGTACGCGGTGCTCCCCGGAGACCGCTCAGGAACCTGTTCCGCCCGGTAGTCGCTTGAGATGAGAGCATACCTTGCTCTGAAAGACGTTTGCTGCCCTGTGGCCACACGCCACATTACGAATACTGTATATACGTACAGTATCTGAGGCTACGTTGGAGCATCTGGTTAAAGTGCCCATTGAGGATGATCGCCTATCGCTGGAACATTTGCGGAGAGAGAAAGGCGACATTGCTATTGCCCGGGCAGTCGAACAGTGCGGTCGATCAGGCAAACTCTGTGTCCCCGCGGTCTGCAGGGATTAGTCCTCAGAACGCCTGCGTTTTCAGCGCGCAGTCAACCAGCGACCAGTCCAGTGGCCGAAGAGCGATTGGTTACAATTCGCAGCATCCTGACCGCCCGCACTAAACCGACTCGGACGAGTATCGGATTGCCGCTGATTGCTGCCATGAGATAAGCCGCGCGCGGCCTTCAAGTACTTCATGTTGTTGCCGCTAAGTTCAAATGTCGGGGTCTCCGCTAAGTAGAAATGTCGGGTTTCGAAGCGATGTTTCTGTTCGGGTTGTGGGGTTGGGGCGGCGCAGCCGCCCCCCGTTCCCTCATTGCTTTTGCGCTGACTTCGAGAATCGCTTCGTTCATGTCGGCGATGCTTAGTGCGCGTTGCTTCTTCAGTCCTTCAAGCGCCTTTTTGGCCCGAACCTGTTCACCGCGAGGCGTGCGTGAAGGTGCATCACATGCACGACGATCGTCTCGTTTGGCTTGCAGCAGCCGTGCGGCCTCGAGTGCATGCGCCAAACGCTTGTTCTCGACTTCCGCGCCCTGATCAATCCGCGCAATACGGTCGTAAGTGCCGCGGGAAAGCACCTCGCCGCCTGCCTGCACCTCGACGCAGCCGCTCGGGTATTCGACCACCTCGACCTGCTGGTGAATCAATAGGCGATTGGCAGGCGTGTCTTCCAGCAGATACATCACCCGATCGTATTGCACCGTCAGCGCGTGCGTGACCTTGCGCCACACGCGATGTGCCAGTAGTTGCGTCAAATCGTCGTCAGCACGCAAGGGCCGATGAGCATCGTGGTCGCTACGTGGCGGCTTGCCGAAACGTTGATTGAAGTCAGCGATGAAGGAGGGCGCATAGGCATTGGCTGCTTCCCATGTGCTAATGCTGCGCAAGCGCAACTCTTTGACCAGCCGGTCCTGCAGGGTCAGGTTGGCGCGCTCGACACGCCCCTTGGCCTGACTCGTATTCGCGCAGAACGCATCGATGTTCAGTTCGTACAAGGCTCGCCCGAACTGCGTCACGCCTTTGCCAGCGGTCTGCGAGCGGTTCTTGACGTAAAAGACGCTGGCCTTGTCGCTATAGAACGCGATGGGCTTACCGTGCGCGTGCAGATACTTCGACAGCGCTTCAAAGTAACTAAAGGTCGACTCGGTCGCGGTGAAGTGCAGCGTCATCAGCCGGCCCGTCGCATCGTCGATAAATACCAGCAGCGTGCAGGCCGGCGCGCGCTCCTCGAACCAGCGGTGATCGCTGCCATCGATCTGGATTAGCTCGCCCAGACACGAGCGGCGGTTGCGGGGCTGGTGAATCCGCGGCGGGCGCTGTTTGCGAGGCACCCAAAGGCCCGCAGCCGTCATCAGGGAACGAATCGTCTCGACGGCCAGTTCAATGCCGTGGCATTCCCGTAACTTCTCGCACGCCAGTGTCGGACCAAAATCAGCGTAACGCTCGCGGATCAACGCGAGCGCGCGTTGCGCCACGCCGTCCGGCAGACGGTGGTTACTCGCGCGTCCGCGCTTGCCGGACACCAGAGCACGTGCACCGTCCGCACGATAACGCAAGACGAGCCTCTCGATTTGCCGCACGCTCACGCGCAGCCGATCGGCGGCACGGCCTGGCTTGAGCTGGCGTTCGGCGACTGCCTGAATCACTCTGAGTCGGTCCAGTTCGCGCATCGACATGGTGATGGTCCCGGTCGTGTTCATCGCCAGCGCTCCTCAAACGCTTGTCTGGCAACGAAGCTACGTCAAAATGCGACATCTCTATTTGGCAGAAACACGACATTTGAACTTGGGACCTACACATGTAATATCGATCATTAGGTTTATGTCAAATATAGCCTGCGGTTAGGTTTCGCCGGTCAACGCATATGACCATGTCGATTGTTCGCAATCTGTTCTCGCCTGCGCGCGAGCCGGGCCTTCTCCTGACTTGCGCCGTACTCCGCTTCGGCAGCGGACACAACGCCAGTGATTGCGCCGGTAAGATCCACGCGTATGTTGCCTTCGACGAGACAGGTCCAATAGCGTTGGCCGCGACACCAGAGCTTGACGCCATTACGAGCGTCTCGGTCGCTCGGCCCAGGCGACGCCGCTCGGGCAAGCACATCCTTGAGAATCCCAACCTTGAGAGGCACCTTTCTTGCGGGACTGTGCGGAAAGGCGTGCGGAAAATGTCGTTGCAGCGTAGTGACTGCACGCGTGGCCGCGTCAGCAGATGTTCGCGGACGCTTCGGTGGCTGCTTAATTTCCCTTTCGACTCCTACTGGCGCCGACGTCCGGTGCGATGCGGCCTTTTTGCCCTTCGCGTCCTGGTTCAGCTGCGCCTTAAGCGCAATGAGCTGTTCGAATCACATGGTGCATGCCTGCAATCAGTCGCCAGATTTTACCAGTCGCCTTCAAACGTCGACGTTCAGCGCCCGTGGCGGTTCTCCTAGGCGGCAGTGCCGAACGCGGCCGAAACTCTAGCTCAATCCCGTTTGCGAAAACAAAATGCCGGTTGCACGCAACGACCGTTGTCATGCATCGTTTCGAGCGGCGCGCCGCAACAATCGTGGGTCAGTTTCCCATTCATCGCGCGCCCCAAGCGCGATTTGCGCGAAGTCTGGATGACTGGGGTTGAGCAGGTAGTTAGTTTCGGCAGGGACGACCGCGCTCGGCACCGCAAGCACCGCGCTCGTTCGCTTCTGCGCCCACGTAGCACCAATCTGTTGCAGCTCGGTCCGTGCACTGAGCTCTCTCCAGTCGGGCGGCAAATTCGCAGCATCGACTCGCTCGATCAGGGTCTCAGGAATTCGCGCCGGGATCATCACATACCGGGCCCGCAGCGGTGAGTCCTGCACGAGCATCTCGAGAAGCGCAAGCGATTGTGTCTGTGCTGTATATACGAGCGCGACCCCTTTCGGGTTCCACCGCCCACCATAGAGGCGCGCACCTTCGCCGGAAAAGGCGCTATCGGCATACCGCTCTGTCACTACCCGCCATGCCATCAAGGTCATGCAAAAACACCATGCTCGATGCGCCCGAGCGTATCCATCACGCTATCAGCACCAATGTCCGTATCGAGAAGACTGAGCGGAGTAGCATCGCCTAGTGCCGCTGCCGGCGCCTTGAGCCACCCGACCGCGAGATCGAGATCTTCAAATACTTCCGCCGCGCGCGCCGCGACACGCGCGAGTCGTAGCAACTTGGCAGACTCCTCGCGGCTGAAAACGCCTTCTCGCTTGCGCCGCGCCAAGGTGCGCTCAGGAATATCGAGCGCCTGCGCCAGTTCTGACTGCGAAATCGCGATGGATTTGAGCATTGAGTCGAGCGCCTGGGAGGAGATGCCGTGACGAACGATATCCACCCAATCGAGGCCCGACCGCGGTGCGCGGCGCAAGACCGAGCGTCCGCCCAACAACGAGTCCGCCGAAATTTTGTCGATGACGGTCATAGCGCCTCCTGCCAATTGGCATCTATATTACACCAAATTGGCAGCGCCGGCCGCTGGCGTACTTTCGCCGCTCAGAACGAGTTGACCGAGGCCGCGTGCAATCCGTAGGTATGGCGGTTGCGCGGCAGCCCTCGCTGAGCCGACAACTTCTGGGAGACTGGAAATGGACACGACCGAGGCGAAAGGAATGTTGAAGGAGGCGACAGGCACGGTACAGGAGGCCATCGGCAGCGGTGCCGGCGACGCGATGAGTCAAATCAAAGGTAGGGTCGGGCAAGTCGCCGGGACCACTCAAGAGTTCGTGGGCCGCACGGTGGACATGGTTCGGGATCAGACCGGCGAAAATCCGCTGGCCGTCCTGGGCATCGTTGCGGTCTCGAGCTTTTTGCTAGGTCTGTTGATCGGCAGTGCAGGCGCGTCGAAACAATTATTTCGGTGAGGGCCCTCGCTCACCCATTGATTGAGTCAAAGGGGTCGCGCGGCGCTCGCCGCGCGAGTACAGTCCGCATGCTCGCTGATTGAACTATCCCATGCAACCGAACGGCCTACGCGCGACGCAGTTTGGGTCATCAACCGATCGTGACCGTCCGTGAGGCTCCTCTGTGCTCGCCGAACCCGAAGCTGCACCAATTGGCTGTTGCTAGAGGAAACATCTAGGACGACCCTCTCTTCTCATTCCAGTTTGCTTGACGGTTTCTCGGAACACCACTAGCCTGCCAATCCGATTGCGTCCGCATGTTACGTTTTGGAATGCGAACTATTATATTACTTATGTCAAGGTATTATCGCGACCGTCTTGCCGATCACCGTGGCCGATCAAGTCGCTTGTTCACCATCTGCTCTTGCCTGCGCGCGAGCTGAGCCTTCTCTTGACGTGTGCCGTACTCCGCTTCGGCAGCCGAGACAACGACGGTGATTGCGCCGGCAAGATCCACGCGCGCACTGCCTTCGATGAGGCAGGTCCAGTAGCTGTGGCCACGACACCAGCGCTTGACGCCGTTACGCGCGTCTCGCTCGCGCAACCCAAGCGACAACGCTTGCGCAAGCATGTCCTTGAGGATCCCAACCTTGAGAGGAACCTTCGGAGCGGGACTGCGTGGAAACGCGTGCGGGAATTGTCGTTGCAGCGTACTCACAGCGCGCGCGGCAGCACGATGGGATGCGAAAAGCTCGCTGCGCTCAAAGCGCAGCTGACCCAAGGCGAAAGCAGCAAAACGGTTGCTTCACGCACGACGTCATCGCCGGTGGCCGTCACACGGAAAGCAGGAAGCCAGCAAAGCCTCCGCGAACATCTGCTGCGCCTTCAAACATCGCCGCCGCCAGCCTGCGTCCTCACTGTCACCACAGTGTCGACCTCTCGCGTCACTTCGTGCATAGCTCTCGACGCTCTTGGCTGCATCCTAAAACTTATTGAGGTCCGGTTCGTCGCGCTCAAGCAGGCCTCCACTGACGACGACATTCCTCGCCAAATCCATCGCGCCGCGAGTCCAGCGCCTAGGTCTGTACCGCCCGCGGCCCATCCGGAGCAGGGGCGGACAGATGTTTCACCTGTTGCATTTATTTCGTTTATGGCGTAGTCTGGTCTAGAAAATTAAGACGAGGGGTATCCCATGACAACGACGAATCGAATCCGCGAGGTGTCTCCGCCTCCGATGAGTCAGCATGATCTCGAGATGGCGCGGGTTGCACAGCGTTGCATTATGGAAGCGCTCGATCACTCGCGTGCGGCCGCGATTACATTGACGACCGACACGGGCGAGCATCCGTCTATCGACGTGCCGCCAGCGGCGCTCAAGCTCATTGGTCAGCTTCTGGGTGCAATGAGCGAAGGGTGCGCGATCTCGGTCGTGCCAAGTCAGAAAGAGTTCACGACCGTCGAAGCAGCGCACTTCCTCAACGTTTCACGGCCTTTCGTGATCAAGGAAATCGAAGCGGGAAGACTTCCGCATCGGATGGTCGGGACGCATCGGCGAGTGGCTTTCGGAGATCTGATGGCCTACGCCAATCAAATGCGCGAGCGGCAAGAATCTGCATTGGACCGTATGGCAGACAACGCACGCGATCTCGGCCTGGATTACTGATGGCGGGGAATGCGCGCTACACAGCCATACTTGATGCTTGCGTGCTCTACTCTATCGCCCAGACGGATGCGCTGCTTAGTCTGGCAACCGCTGGGCTTTTCAGCGCCAAATGGTCGAGCAGAATCGAAGAAGAATGGATGCTGGCGCTTGTGCAACGTCGTCCGGATCTGAAGGACAGGCTGGGGGTACGACGAGACGCTATGCGCGACGCCGTACCAGACTGGCAAGTGCTTGATGAAGCGTGGTCTCCGCTGGTCGAAAGTCTCAATCTCCCCGACCCCAATGACAGGCATGTTCTGGCGGCCGCCCTAGCCGGTCATGCGGATTGCATCGTCACCGCTAATGTGCGCGATTTCCCCCGAAGCGCGGTTGCGCCGTACGGAATTGAAATTGTACATCCTGATCGATTCATCGTGAACCAATGGGATCTTGAGCCGCTAGTCGCGATCTCATCATTCAAACGAATGCGTGCTCGGCGCAAACGACCACAAAGTTCAGTGGAAGAGTTCGCGACAGTGCTCGAGCAAAATGAGCTGCCGATGGCCGCTCAGCGAATTCGTGAAGCTGGCGAGTTGATCTAGACTCCGCAGCGCTCGTGCAACGTCCGCTGCTCCCTCCGTGAGTTCCTCATGCCCTCGGCCCGATCAATATTTCGCATCACATATTAATGTGTGCCAGTGTTCATCGTGAAAAATGTTACTGCGGAGCTGGAGCCTGCGTGCTTTGAACGATCGCTTCCGAGGCCTCACTAGTGCGGTCGCTTTGAGAACGGTTAAGAAAAGGGGTTGATCACAGTCAGCTGGTCGAAGATAACTTGACCATGATGCATGTCTTCGCTGTAGGGCACCTCGCAATCTGCGAGCAATGCAAAAGCAACGATGCAAGAATCGTAAAACCTAAATCCGTAATGAGCTGCAACTCGGCGCGCTTCTTTATGAACGTCGAGCGCCAGGGGCACGACTTCGCAAAGCACTTCGACGTCGTCTAAGATGCGCTCGATTCCACGCCACGATAGGCCCATCTTCTGGCTCATCACAAGCGTGACCTCGTTCATGACCTGGGTACTGATGACTGGCTTGGAATTTCCGCCAGCCACCAGTGCTTCAGCCCTGTCAGCCTTTGCGACGTCGCCAGAAAACAGATTGACGATGACGTTGCTGTCGACGGCGAAGCGAGTCGGTGCTGCCTCCATGTTCCTGCCGCCGTCTCCCGGTGTGCTGTGCGCCTTGTACGGCATGGTCGTTTGAGGCGCCGCTGGGCTAAAGACGCTGGCCGACGTGCTGCGTCATCAGGCGCTATCCCGATCGCCGAGTGATTCCCGATCGAACTTGAAATCCGCGGGCAGACGAGCACTTTAGGCATCCACGCGATGCTTGAACCCCGTCCTGCGTTTTTTCGTAACCCGCTCCAACGTCTGCACAATGACGCGACGCGTTTCAGCCGGATCGATGACATCGTCGATCAATCCAAGTGCAGCCGCTTCGTAGGCACTCGATTGCGCGTCTATAGTCGCCGCGATCTCGGCGCGTCGCGCGTCCGGATCCGCCGCCGCAGCGATCTCGCGGCCGTGCATCAGTTCCACGACCGCCTCGGGACCCATCACATCGAAATGCGCGCCCGGCCATGCAACGATGGCATCGGGTCCACTCGCGCGTCCACCCAGCGCGAGATAAGCCAGTCCGATCGCCTTGCGAGCGACGATCGTGATTTTCGGCACCGATGCGCCATAGACCGAATTCAACAACCGGCTGGCGAGCGACACCATGCCTTCCTTCTCGATCTCCGGTCCTACCAGAAAACCCGGCGCATCCGCGATAAAAACGAGCGGGACATGAAACGCATCGCAGAGGTCGACGAACTTGCGCATCTTTCGCGCGTTGCGCTGGTCGAGCACGCCCGCGCGCATCATCGGGTTGGAAGCCACCACGCCCACCGAATGCCCGTCGATGCGGGCGAGCGCCGTCGTCACGCCGGGACCGAAGCGGGCGCCGTACTCGAAGAACACGCCGCCGTCCGTGAGCAGCGCCAGCACCTTGCGCATGTCGTAAGCCTGGCGACGTGAATCAGGAATCAACGCGCGCAGCCGGGCAGCGCCCGCTTCGCTGTCGACCGCGGCCGCTTGCGACGGCATACGGGGCGGAAGCTCGTCACAGTTAGAGGGCAAGTACGACAGAAACGCGCGGATCGCTGCGAGCGTATCGGCCTCCGTTTCGCCTATGTGATCGGCCTGACCCGTCACGGCGGTGCTCATCTGCGCACCGCCGATGTCTTCCCGCTCGACCTCGGTGCCGATCCCGACCTTGACCACCAGCGGACCGGACATTCCCATGAAGCCCGTTCCCTTCACGATGCTCGTGAAGTCCGACTGGCATGCGGTGAACGATGGGCCGCCAAAGGCCGGTCCCATGACCGCGGCGATCTGCGGCACCCGCCCCGAGAGCCTGAAGTGCTCGGCAAAGCGCGTCCCCATTCCGGCGGCGGCCGCGCCGAAGGTCTCGTGCACGCGCGCCGCGCGCAACCGCAGCTACAGCCATGCGGCGAGCGCTCGTCCCGCCGACGATCCGCAAATCCTGCAGATCGCAGGCCGCGTGCGAGCCCATGCATGGGCCGCCGGTGCAACGGCGGCGCATGCCGCACGCGCCGTGGAACGCGCCGCGCACGCGCAGGCGCGCGGCGCGGGCGATTCGCTGGCGGTGCTCGCCGAAGCAGAGATCGAAGTGTGGCAGGCGCAGACCGTGGCGTCGCAACTGGTCATCGATGCGGCGGCGAGCGTCTTCGATGCGCTCGGCGCGTCGGCGACGCTGCGTCAGGCTGGACTCGACCGCCACTGGCGCAATGCGCGCACGGTTGCATCGCACAATCCGCGGATTTACAAGGATCGAATCGTCGGCGACTTCGCCGTGAATGGCACGCTTCCGCCCGGGCAATGGCGTATCGGGACGCCTGATTCGTGACCCGGGAGAGGAAGACTGTCCGGCTGGTGACGTCGATGGTGGCCGTGCGCCGGGAGGGCTAGCACTTTTTCCAGTTGGCGTCGCGTTGCGCAGGGGTTCGAGGCTCAGATCCGTTCCCGACACCGTCCTCCCCGGCACGCCGCGTTCAACCTGAGTTTCAGCAGAACGCCGGCCGCCGCCGATGCCAATCCGTTGCACGTTCATGCGCTCTCGCCGCCCGCAAGACCAGTCTGTCCTCGTGCAGACGGCCTGCGATTTGTATCGATAGCGGAAGATCGTGTGCATCGAATCCAGCGGGGATCGCAATGGCCGGCTGACCTGTCATATTGAAAGGCGGGCAATAGCGCGTCAGCGCGGCCATCAGGTTTTCGGTCGACCCGCCGAAGGACACCTCGTCCGCGCCGACCGGCCACGCGGGAAAGGGCATGACCGGCATGGCGAGCAGGTCGACATCGTCCATGACTCGTGCGTAAGCGAGCGCGATCTTCTGGCGCACGCGCTGCGCATGTACATATTCGGTCGCAGGAAGAAGCGCGCCTTGCAGGATCGAATCTCGCACGCGCTCTGAATAGGCCTCGGGCGTGTTGCGCAAATGATCGCGATGCGCTTCGGCAAGTTCGGTCGCGGCGATCGCCCACATCACCTCGCGCGAAAGAAGGTGATCGGGCAGGGTCACGTCGATCAGCCGGGCGCCCGCGCGTTCCAGTGTCTGGATCGCCATCGCGCAGGCCTGCTGCACTTCCGGCTCGATTGCCTCGCTCGGCTGAACCCGCGGCACACCGATCCGGAGGCCGTCGATGCCGTCCTCGATCCCGTCGAGAAAGTTTGGCGCGGCGCGCTGCGAACCCGCGGGATCGCGGGGATCGGGGCCTGCAAGCGTCTGCAGCATCAACGCACAATCCGTCACCGTTCGGGTGAGCGGCCCGATGTGATCGAGACTGTATCCGGCGGCCAGAACGCCCGCCCGGCTGACGATCCCGTACGTTGGTTTCAGTCCGACCAGCCCGCAGGCCGCCGCCGGAAGCCGGATCGAGCCGCCGGTGTCGGTGCCGAGCGAGCCGAAGGCGAGACCTGCGGCGACCGCCGCCGCCGGCCCGCTGCTCGATGCGCCGCAAGCGCGTGCGAGGTCCCACGGATTGCGCGTCTCCCCAAAATCCGCATGGACGCCGCCAAACGCCAGTTCATACAGGTTGAGCTTGCCGAGCAGCACGGCGCCCGCGTCATGCAAGCGCTGCACCACGGTCGCATCCTGCTGGGGAATCCAGTCCGCGAAGATTTTCGATGCGCCCGTGGTTCGGATGCCTGCCGTCGCGATGTTGTCCTTGACGGCGATCGGCACGCCGTGCAGCGGGCCCACCCTGCCGCCGCTTGCCAGCAACGCGTCCAGGCTTTTCGCGCGGGCCAGCGCGGTATCCGCCACGACGGTGATGAAGGCGTTGAGCGAGGGGTTGAGCGCTGCAATGCGATCGAGCATCAACGCTGTCACTTCGGCGGAACTGATCTCGCGTGAAGCGATATGCCGGGCGAGTTCCACTATCGACAGAAACGGCAGGTCTGCGTCAGCGGGCCGGCTCATGATTGCACCCGGTCGATCGGAAAGGCGACGAAGGGCTCGACGCCGTCCACATTCACCGCGCGTAATGCCGCCAGTCCGGCGAGGCCCGCCGAAAGGCTCCGGGCCAGCCTCGTGCAGTCGTCGGCGGACAGCGTGATATCGAACATCGCCGCGTACGCGCCGATACGCCCGGCGGTCACTTCAAAAGCAGGACGGTCCATTTTCAGATCCTCTGCAAGTGTGCGCCGCCACTCCGAAGAGTCCCGGCGATGGAAAAATTCAAAACGAGTGCCGGATGCCTACGATCGCCATCTCCTGCGTACTCGCGCCCGAGGCAATGTCATACGATCCGACCACCGCTTGCGCCGGACTCAACACACCGCTCGCGTCACGTTGCTCGCCGAGCGCATGGACATAGGCGGCCAGCGCATAGACGACCGTGCGTTTGCTGAGCGCGTAGTTCGCTCCGAGTTCGAAAGAGTGATACTTGGCCGAAGCGTCACCGAGCGCCCGCGAATAGTTGTAGCCGAGGCCCACCAGAAATGCCGGCGTGATGTTGTACGCCGCGAACACCGAGCCGTTATGAAACTTCTGCTTGTTCGCGAACGTCGATGAGCCGTCGCGGTTGTAGACGGAATAGCTATAGGCCGCGCCGGCCTGCACGCCGTGATCGACATATTCCGCGCCCACTCGTGCGATGTCGACCGAACTGGCGGACGCATAGCCTGCGTTGACGGGACTGTTGAAGAGCGAATCGGCGCTGCTCGTGCCGCGCGCGACAACCGTCGGATTGCCGTTGTCGATATGCAGATAGCCTGCAGCGAGGAACACGGGCCCCGCGTGGTATGCGAGGGCGCCGGACCACGTCTGCCCGGAGCCGGTCGCGCCCGCCACGCCGCCGAGCGAATACATCGCCTCCGCCTGCACCCCACGGTAAGCCGGGCTGGTCCACTTGACCGCGTTACTGAAACGCGCGGAATCGTCGTAGTTGTCGAAGTCGCCGGGTGGGGCGAAGATCGGTCCGAATACCCAGTCGGCGGTGATCGCCTGGACCAGGTCGGTGACCGGATCGTATTGCCGTCCAAGCGTGAAGGTGCCGAACGTGCTGCTCGCCAGACCCACATACGCGGAACGCCCGAACTCCAGATTGTTTCCCCCGAGTCGTCCCGTCCCCACGCTGAAGCCGTCTTCCAGAACGAAAATGGCCTTGAGCCCTCCTCCGAGATCCTCCTCGCCCTTCAGGCCCCACCGTGGACCCGCCTCTCCCACGGTCATCGCGATCTGTGTCGCCTTGCCGCCGCTGTTGTGAATATAGGCAATTCCCGAATCGAGAATGCCGTAGAGCGTGACTGAACTCTGAGCGCTCGCTACTTGCGAAGTAATTAGCATGCCTGCATACGAAAGCGAAACAAGGCTGGTCTTGACCGCACGATTCATGATGGCCGTCTGATTGAGAATTGCGTGTTGAGGAAAATGCCCGCCCGGGCGTTCGGACGGGCGCGGGAACCTCTGTCTTACATCGTCTTCCAGTCGCCGAGGCTTTCGAATGCCGCGGATGCCGCGATCAGTGTCGAGTCCTCCAGGCGCCGCCCGGTCAGCATCATGCCGATCGGCAGGCCGTCGGACATCCCGCACGGGATGCTCATCGAAGGATGACCGGTGACGTCCGCGACACAGGTGTTGCGAAGCATGTTGAACGAGCTGCCGATCGTCTCGGCGATCGACGCATCGCGACCCACGCGCTTGGTCGCGACGATCGGCGTGGTCGGCATGACCAGGATGTCATAGGAGGCGAGCGCGTCGTCATAGGCTTGCACGACGAGACGGCGCAGATTCTGCCCCTTGCTGTAGTAGCGGCCGAAATAGCGGCGGCGCATGTATTCCCCCGTCAGCAGCACCGAAAGCACCTGGGCCGGGACCTCGCCTGGATGCGACTTCATCCCGCGCGCAAGCGCTTCGCTCAGGTTCGTGTCATAGAAGCCGAGCCAGTTGCTGCCCACGCCCATGCCCTTGATCATGAAGTCCGTCGCGCCTTCCAGCATGATCGCCGTGTAGACGTGGTAAGCGCTCAGATGCATCGGCAACGAGACTTCTTCGACGATCGCGCCGAGATCGCGGAATTGCTGCGCGGCCGCGTGCACGCGGGCATCCACCTCCGGCTGCGACGACGGCACGCCCATCTCGGTTCCGTCGATCTTGAAGCCCTCGCGCACGATACCGATCCGCAAGCCCTTCACCGGTTTCTCGAGCGACTCCATGTAATCGAACTTGAAGTCTTTTGGAATCACACCGCGCTGACGCGGATCGAGCGGGTCGGTGCCGGCGATCGCGGTCAGCAGTTTGGCGATTCCCGCAGTACTGTTCGCCATCGGGCCAATGTGATCCATCGTCTGCTCGATCATGCCGCAGCCGGTGTAAGGCACGAGACCATAGGTCGGCTTGAGACCGTAACATCCCGACCAGGAGGCGGGAATGCGGATCGAGCCGCCCTGGTCACCGCCGATCGCCATGCTCACGTCGCCCGCGCCGATCACAGCGGCGCTGCCGCACGAGGACGCGCCCGGATTGTGATCCGGCTTGAACGGGTTGCCGACCGGACCGTGGCTGCACGTATGACCCGTGCCCGAGAACGAGGTGTCGTCCGTATTGGTCTTGCCGACGATAGTGCCGCCTGCATCCAGGATGCGGGTGACGATGGTCGCATCGTAGTCCGGGACATAGCCCTCCAGCAGACGCGATCCGTTGGTGAACGGAAGTCCCGCTACCGAAACGACGTCCTTCAGGCCAATCCGTTCGCCCTTGAGGATACCTTCCGGCGCACCCTCGATTTCGCAGCGCCACATCCAGCCGTTGAGCAGGTTGTCGACGGGCTCCGGGCGGTATCCGGCATCGCGCTTGTACTTGACCGGCAACTTCGGTTCGGGCATGGCCTCGACGGCGCGGTACGAGTTGATCGAATTCTTCATGAGCGAGCGATAAGTCGCCGCATCTTCGCCGCTGAGACTGATGCCGTAGTCGCGAGCAATGGCGACGAGTTCATCTGTGGAAGGATATTCCGGACCGATAGGCATGAAACCGACTCCTTAGGATGACGATATGTTGGAAGTAGCCGCCGGCCCCACGCGGGCCGATCGGACTACTTTCTGCGCAGGGTGCGCTGGCGCGGATCCAGAGCATCGCGGATGCCGTCGCCGATGAAGTTGAAGGCCAGTGCGACGACGACGACGATCACGCCGGGAATCGTGGCGACGAGCGGACTCGTGCTGAGCACGGCAAGACCGTCGGAAGACATGATTCCCCAGTCGGAGATCGGCGGCTGCACGCCCAGCCCGAGAAAGCTCAGGCCGGAAGCAAAGACGATCATTGCACCGATGGCCGTGGTGGCATACACGAGCACGGGCGCCAGCACGTTTGGCAGGACCTCCTTGAGCAGAATGCCCAGCGTGGAGCTTCCCGCGATGCGCGCGGCATCGATGTAATCGCGGCTGCGCACGCCGACCGTTTCCACATACACGACGCGCGTGAAGTACGGCACCATCACGATCGACATCGACAACATGACGTTCATCATTCCCGGGCCAAGCACCGCGGAGACGGCAATCGCGAGCAGCACCATCGGGAAGGCGAACAGCACGTCCATCGGGCGCATGATCAGATTGCCGATCCGTTCGCCGAAGAATCCGGCGGTGATGCCGAACACGAGCGCAACCACCGTGGTCACGAGCGGCGGCAAAATGCCGATCGGCAGGGAGACGCGCCCACCCCAGATCAAACGGCTGAACACGTCGCGTCCCTGACCGTCCGTGCCCAGCCAGTGGCCCGGCGAGAAGACCGGCAAGAAGGTCTGCACCGTATCGCCGGCGGTGTTGGGATCGTAAGGCGCAAGCCACGGCGCCAGCAGCGACGCCATGGCCACCAGTATCACGAACGCGAGACTGAGCGTGGCGGGACGATCCGCCAGGAAGGCACGGCAGGCGAGCCGCCATTGCCGCTCGGTATGGGGTGCGACTGGCGCCTTCACCGGTTCAACAACCTCGGCGCCCTTCTCGATCGACAGATTGGTCATTCGAATGCTCCAGTATCGCTGGCTTAACGGCGCACGCGGGGATCGAACGCGGCCTGCGTCACGTCCGAGACGAAGTTCACCAGCACGAACACCGCGCCCACGACGAGCACCACGGCCTGGATGGTGGGTACGTCCCGCGAGATGATCGAGTTGTACATGAGCTGACCGATCCCCGGCCAGTTGAAAACGACCTCGCTGAACAACGCGGTTCCAAACATGTAGCCAAGCTGCATGCCGCAGATGTTCACCACGCCCGGCAGCACGTTGCGCAGTGCGTGTCCTGCGATCACGCGCCGCTCCGGCAGCCCGCGCGCCCGCGCGGCCGTGATGAACTGCTGCTTGAGGGTATCGATCATGGCCTGGCGCGTCAGGCGCATGATGACCGCGAGCGGAATCAACGCGGCGGTGACGGCGGGCAGGATCAGGTGAGCGACTATTACGCCGGCGCCGCCTGGCCGTCCGATGACGGTCATGCCCGAAGCCGGCAGCCAGTGCAGCCTGAGCGCGAAGTACAGGACCAGCAGGAAGCCGAGCCAGAACGGCGGCGCGTTCGCCAGCACGAGCGCGACGGTCACGCTCGCGCGATCGAGGATCGAGTTCTGCGTGACTGCCGCCAGCACACCGAAGCCTACCCCCAGCACACAGGCGATGACGAACGCCGCCAGCGTGAGGAGTCCGCTGTTGAAGGCGCGCGGGAGGAGCACCTCCGTCACCGGCATGCTCAATGCGATCGAGCGGCCGAAGTCGCCGGTGATCACATGCTTGAGCCAGATCCAGTATTGCAGCACCGGCGGCAGGTCGAGTCCGAGATTCTGGCGCAACGAGACCAGCGCGTCGGCAGTCGCGTACGGACCCAGCAGCGCGGCGGCCGCGTCGCCCGGGATCATCCGCATCAGCGCGAAGACCAGCACGGAGACTCCGAAGATGATGAACGGCACGGCAATGATGCGGCGTAACGCGAATCGCAGCATGCTGACTCCCAGCGGAGAGTTGATCGGACTGACGCGGTGACGGCCCGGCGGCCGCACCCGTCATGCAGGAACGCGCCTACTGCGTGATCCAGATGTTTGTGTAGTCTTCGAGCCAGTCGGAAGCACGGACGAAGCCATGCACCTTCTGAGACATCGCGAACGCACCGAGATCGCTGACGATGGGAATGTGGTACACCTCGCTCATATTCCGCTCGGCGATCTTGCGCGCAAATCCGACCCGCTGGCTGTCCGAGTCGGCCGCCACCATCTGGTCCAGCAGGCCGTCCATCTGCGGATCGTCAATACGGCCCGAGTTCGGTTTCGACGTGCTGCGAAACGGTTGCTGCAACCAGAAATCGGAGTTCGATCCCCACGACTGCTGGTCCATGCCGACATCCGGGCCCATGCCGTTGAGCCAGCGGCCCAGGTAGGTATTCCACTCGTACGTCTTGAGCGCAACCTTGATGCCGATCTTCGCGAGGTCCCGCTGGATCCACTCGGCCATCGGCACCGGGATCATCTCGCCCGATCCTGACGTAGCCTCTTCGTAAATGGTCGAGAAGCCATTCGGGTAGCCGGCATCGGCAAGCAGTTTCTTTGCGCCGACCGGATCGTACGGGTACGGCGGCTTCCAGTTGGGGTCCCACGCAGGCGAGGTGCGGCTCACCATGGAAAATGCCGGCGCCGCGGTGTTGCGCAAAAGCTCGCGCGCCATGCCGTCCTTGTCGATGGCCATGGCCACGGCGCGGCGTACCCGCACGTCGTCGAACGGCTTCGCATGCACGTTGAGCGTCAGATACCAGATGTGCGGCAACGGATTGGTCGCGACAATGAATTGGTCCTTGCGCAACGGCGCGACGTCGTTCGGCGGCACACTCACGATCATGTCTACTTCGCCGGCGCGCAGCGCATTGACGCGCGTGAGCGGGTCCGGAATCTGCCGGAAGATCAACTGATCCACGTACGGATAAGGTTTGTTCCAGTAGTCCGGATTGCGCTTCATCGCCACGTATTGACCTTTCACTTGCTCGGTGACGATGAACGGCCCGGTGCCCACCGGATGATTGCCGAAGTCGTCGTTGCCGTACTTCGCGATCGCCGTCGGGCTGCCGATGGTTGGAAGCCCAGGCGATGCGCTTTCCGCAAGCTGATAGACGAAGAACGAATTCTTCTTGCTCAGGGTGAACACCACTGTGTTGTCGTCGGTGGCCTTGACGTCTTTCAGATAGAGATAGCGAAACGGCGGAATGCCCGCGGCTCGCTTGGTGAAGTACTGGAACGACGGGTCCCAGACGCGCCGGACGTTGAATACGACCGCCTGCGCATTGAACGGCGTGCCGTCCGTGAATTTCACGTTCTTGCGCAGGTGAAACGTGTAGGTAAGCTGATCGGCGCTCACGTCCCAGCTCGTCGCGAGTTTCGCGACGACCGGCGGCGGCGCGCCCTTGGTGTCGGCCTTCAGATCACGCGCGACCAGCCCCTCGAAGATGAGCTGGTTTACACGCGCCGCGGCACCCGACTCGCTGATCGCCGGGTCGCGCGTTCCGAGTTCTGTTTCCGCGCCGACCACCAGCGTCCCGCCGGGAACGGGCGTGGCGGGCGCCGCCGCGGCTGCGGCAGAAAGGGTCATCAGGCCGAGCAATCCGGCCCTGCCAATCAAACGTCCGAACTTCATCTCTTCGATCTCCGGTTCAGGATGGTGTGGAAGGACTGACCGCATGCCGCACATTCAGCGAAGCGTCGATCAGGCGTTGCGTGAAGGATTGCGCAGGATGCTCGAACACATCGTCGGCATCCCCCGTTTCGATGATTCGGCCCCGGTCGAGGATCGCCACGCGATCGCTCATGAATCGCGCCATCAACAGGTTGTTGGCCACGAACAGATACGTCAGGCCAAGCGACGACTGGAGTTCCTTGAGCAGGTTCGCCACTTGGGCTTGCACAGAAACATCGAGGGCGGACAACGGTTCGTCGAGAAAGATGAAGCGCGGATCGGTCGCGAGTGCGCGCGCGATACCGGCACGCTGACACTGGCCGCCGCTCAGTTCGTGCGGATACCGGAGCGCGAAACGGGCGTCGAGCCCGACGACGCCCAGCAGGTGCGCGATCTTCTCGCGCCGCTCACGTGGCGTGCCGAGCTGGAAATTGACGAGCGGAAGTTCCAGACTCTCACCGATGGTGCGGCGCGGATTGAACGCCGCCAGCGGGTTCTGGAAGATCATCTGGATGTCGCGCCGCTGGCTCATCGCCGCGGCGCCCCGCCATAGAAGCGGCTTCCCCGCGTAGCGCAGCACGCCTTCGCTCGGCTTGAGCAGGCCAAGCACCAGCCTGCCGAGCGTGGACTTGCCCGATCCGGAAGGCCCGACGAGCCCGAGCGTTTCTCCTTCGTAAATCGACAGATCGATGTTCTCGACGATCTGCCGATCGCCGATACGCAAGCCCAGCCCGCGCATCTCGACGAGGGTTTTCGTCGTCTTTTCGGTTGCCACGTTCATCGCATACGCTCCGTGCGCCCGTTCGGGCGAGGAAGAAATTCAGGCTGCGTCCGAGTAGAGCCAGCAGCGGGCCGTTCGTCCGTCGCCGACCGGCAGCGCGACCGGCTCATCGCTGCCGCAACGCGTCTGCGCACGATCGCAGCGCGCGCGGAACGCGCAGCCGGCCGGCAATCTCGCCAGATCGGGAATCTCGCCGGGGATTTGCCGCAGCCGTCCGCGCGCATTGGCGTCGGGCACGGACGCAATCAGACCGCGTGAATAGGGATGACGCGGTTCGCCCAGCAAGGCATCGACGGGACCGGACTCGACGGCCCTCCCGCCATACATGACGACTACCCGGTCCGCGAGGCGCGAGACCACGCCGAAGTCGTGCGTGATCAGCCAGATCGCCATGCCAGTACGCGCCTGTATCTGCTTGAGCAAGGTCAGGATTTCATCCTGCGCGACGGCGTCGAGCAAGCTCGTCGGCTCGTCGGCGATCAGGAGATCCGGTTCGCCCGCAAGCGCGAACGCCAGCATGGCCCGTTGCGCGTCGCCCGCGCTGACGTCGAACGAATAGCGCTTCATCAGTGCGGGCGGATCGACGAAGCCCAAGCTTCTGAGCAGATCGACGCCGATGCGCAGGGCATCGCTACGCGATACTTCGCGATGCAGCACGATGGTTTCAAGGAGCTGATCCCCAATGCTGCGCAACGGATGAAGGGCCGCGAAGGCGTTCTGGAACAGCATCGCTACGCGTCGGCCGAGAAGACGGCGCATTTTGCGCATGGGCAGCGCAAGCATGTCTTCGCCGTCGAGCAGCGCGCGGCCGCTCTCGATGATGGCGGGCGGTTGCGGCACGAGACGCGTGGCGGACAGCGCGGTCACGCTCTTACCCGATCCCGACTCACCGACCACCGCTAGCACTTCACCCCGGTCGATCGAGAAACTGACCTGGTTGACCGCCCTGACGGGCCCCGACGCCGACGGAAACACCGTCGTCAAATCTTCAAGCGAGAGCAACATAATGAATACGTAGTCCTGATTGAGTGAACAGGAGCGGGACGATGACAGACGCGCCGACTACGAAATTTCCGGGTCGCAAGGACCCTGCTGCGAACGAACTGAAGCGATGCGATGCGATGCGATGCGATGCGGAGAACCGTGGTGCCGCCCGAGATTTGCTGCACTGCGATACGGTGAATGAAGCGTATTGGATGCTGTCGACAGTCGTCAATAAGAAAAAAAATAAAGCGAACCTCTGTCAGCGCTCGCTGCACAGGAAGCTGGCATGTCGTCTGTCGACAATTCGTTGGCTTGGCCGTAGAATCCAGTTCAAAATGCCCGGAGATGGCGCATTCCCGGAACGGTCGGACCCGATCTACGAGGGTCTATTCGCGCCCACTCAACAGCCGGTCATATGTTTCCTAGTCGAGGATCACCCATGAGTGAATTCGCCGCGCTCACCCGCGTTCCTTCACTGGCCGAGCAGGCAGTAGAGAAGCTCACCAAGGCTATCGTCGCCGGGCACTTCCAGCCTGGGCAGAGGCTGATCGAAACCGAACTGTCTCTCACCCTCGGAATCAGTCGTGCCATGTTGCGCGAAGCATTGCGCACGCTCGCCAGCGAAGGGCTGGTCGAAACACGTAACAACCGAGGCTGCTACGTGATCGAACCGTCGCGTGAGGACATGGCTCAAGTCGTCATGCAGCGCGCCATTCTCGAAGGCGCGGCAGCGCGCATCGTTGCATTCAGACGGGACCCTGACGCACTCGCCAAGCTATCGCGCATCTATCAGGGCATGCAGCTGGCGACGGTGTCGTCGGACACCTTCCGTTTCCGCAACGAACTGTGGAACTTCCATCGCTCACTGATGGCAGCGACCGGCAATCGCTTCATGCAGCAGTCGTGGTCGAATATCAGCAACATGCTGCAGTTGTATATCGTGCAGGCGCCCTCCGAGACCTCGGACCCGAACTTCATACTGAAGCACATGCAGTGCTTTCTGCAGTGTCTTCACGAAGGCTCACCCGAGGAGGCCGAGCAACTCTTTCGCAGCCAGATCATCTGGATCGCTTACGAGATGCTGGGCGCTCCGATCGAAGATGAGCTGCAGGGTTACCTCACTATCGTGGCAGACGACCGTGGCCGTATTCGTCGTCTTGGCGAAGCGGAAGTCAAAGCGCGTTTGCGCTCTACCGTCGAGCGGAAATAGCCGAGACTGCGTCGCCGGAATCGGCGAGATACGCGCCGCGTTCGAAGAGCCGTCCGGGCGCAGTTTCGTCGGCTGGAGAAGGGCGCTATTCCTGGCCACCGACGATGACCGGTTCACGCGGTTACCACGATACGGCCTGGTCTGTCACGATCCGCGTGCTGCCGAAAACCACAGCACCGATCATGCTGCTCGTACCGTAGACACACTCGCTCGAGCGTTTTCACGAAGCGCCCGAGCGCGCCGAGCGAAAGCGAGCGAAAACACTCATCCTGCAGCCGCATGATCGAAGTATTAAGCGATCGCTATAATCGTCCGGCGCACGATAGCTGCGTATCGAGATACGCCTAAAACCCTCAACAAAAACATTTCCGGAGGAGACGTCCATGGCTTTCCCTGCTAACCGCATTGCAAGAGCAGGCTCCATCGCGCTGTGCGTGGCATCGCTGCTTGGGGCATGCGCCGCACAGCCGGCGCGAACGGATGCGGTCGACTTGCATGCGCCGTTGCAGATCCAATCGCAGGGCAGCTTCTTCGTGGGCGGCACCGCCAGACCCGCGACCGACCTGAGCGGCACGAGCGAAGGACCGGAAGTGACCCGGCAGGGAACCGTCACGACCGGCCAGATGTACGTCCAGTATCAGGTTCCGGTCAAGGCAAATCACCTGCCCGTCGTGATGATTCACGGCGGTGCGCTCAGTGGCCAGGGTTATGACACGACACCCGATGGAAGAATGGGTTGGAGCGAATATTTCCTTCGCCAGCAACGCCCGGTCTATGTAGTGGATCAGGTGGGCCGGGCGCGGTCCGGATACGACGGGTCGAAGATCAACGCGGTCCGGGCGGGACACCTGCCTGCGAACGCGTTGCCGCCGGTTCTCAACATCGGGCATGAAATGGCATGGACGTGGTTCCGGATCGGCCCTACGTTCGGCGTGCCATTCGCGGACACGCAGTTCCCTGTGGACGCCGTCGACGCGTTCTACAAGATGTGGATTCCCGACTGGAATGCCGCGTTGCCGGCGCAGAACCCCACCTACGCGAATCTCGCTGCGCTGTCGGACAAGGTGGGCGGTGCGGTGCTGATCGGACACTCCGAGTCGTTCATGTTTCCCGAGCGCGCGGCGCTGGTCGATCCGGCTCACATCAAGGGCATCATCAGCCTGGAGAGCGGCTATGCGTGCAATACGACCTTTACCGAGGGGCAACGCGCAACACTTGCGCGCATTCCCATCCTGATCATGTTCGCCGATCATCAGCGCGACGCACCGGAACCCTTTGCCTCGACCTGGACGAAGTCGATGGCGCAATGCCGTGCATTCGCCGACGACATACGCGCCGCCGGCGGCGATGTCACGTTCATTCATTTGCCCGAAATGGGAATACACGGCAACACGCACATGTTCATGCTCGACAGGAACAATCTGCAGATCGCCGATCTCCTGATTCATTGGATCAACGAGCACGTGGAGCGTCGGTAAGGCAAGGCCAAGGCTTTGCATGCCTGCTTACTTCGCGGCCACCCGCTGGCCGCCGCCGAGCATCTTCTTAATGCTCCATTCGCCATTGACCACCTTGAAAATGGTGAACGCCGGATCGCGCAGATTGCCTTGCGCATCGAAGGCGATCGTTCCGGTGATGCCCTGCCGGCTGACCGCGTGTACCGCGGCAGTGGGCGTGGCCGGATCGGTCGACTGAGTTTGTTCGACCGCCACAATCAGCGTGGCAGCGGCGTCGTAGGCAAATGGCGCTTGCAATTCGACCGGATGATGAAACCTCGCGCGATAAGCTTCGTCGAATTGATTTCCGCCCGGCATCCGGTCGAGCGGCCGGCCCGGTTCGAGCGCAATCACCCCGTCCGCGCCCGCTCCGGCAAGTTGCACGAAGGTGTGGCTCGTGCCGCCCGCGCGCAGCAAGGTCGCCTTGATGTTCAACTTCTTCAGACGGCGCGCCACTTGCGCCTCTTCCGTATCGAGTCCGCCAAAGAACAGCACGTCGACGTGCTCGGCCTTCAGGCTCGTCAACACGCCGTTGAAGTCGACCGTCTTGTCGTCCACATACTCGTGATCCACAATCGTCCCGCCACTGGCTTCGACGCCCTTGACGAATTGCGTGGCAAGCCCGGAACCGAAAGCAGTCCCGTCGTCGATCACGCCAATGTGCCTGCCTTGCAGCGTCTTGACCGCATATGCCCCGATTATCGCGCCCCTCAGGTCATCGTGGCCCATGATGCGAAAAGCCGTGTCATAGCCTTGCAACGTATATTGATGGCCGGTGGATGCAAGCGCCTTCTCGGGAATGCCCGCAGTGATAGACCCGTGAAACAGGAATGCTGCAGCCCGTGTTCCAGTGCCCCACCACACCCACCACGTGCTGATCGACGAGTTGCTGCGCGACGGTGATGGCCGTGCGCGGGTCGGATGCGTCGTCGACGGAGACCAGCGCGAACGTGACCGGTTTGCCGTCTAGCGTAGGATGCCGGGCGTTGGCGTCGTCGACGGCCAGTCGTGCGCCGTTTTCGAGGTCCTTGCCGATGCGGGCGGACGGACCGGTGAGCGGCATCTCAATCCGTTGTGGCGCGGGTGATTGGCCGGGTTACACACGAAAGAAGCTGATGTCTGGAAAGGTGGTGCCCGTGTGCAGCCGGGCATTCCTGTCGAAGCATGGTCCGGTCAATGCAGCCACGGATCTCACCGGCTTTCCGCTGATCCATGACGAGGACCGCGCAACCTGGGTGGCGTGGCTGCCTCAGCAAGGCGTGCCGAACGTGCATCATGCGCTCGGGCCGCTCTTCGAGGACGGGCAGCTGACGCTGAACGCGGCGCAGGCGGCGCTTGGCGTTGCGCTGTTACGCGAGCCGCTGATCTGCCGCGAACTGGCGTCGGGAGAACTGGTCAGACTCTTCGACACGCCGCTGGACGACGGCCGGGACTATTAGCTCTGCGCCAGAAGCGGCGCCGAACTGCCGGCCGGTGCCCTGCGTCTCGCGAACTGGATTGAAGAGGAGATGGGAAGCGAAGCTCCGGCGCGCGCCGGCACGTGATGAAAACGCGGTAGCAGGATAGCACCGTTCGCGGTCGCGCAAGCCGTGATGCGCGTGTCCTGATGCTGCCGTCCGCTTTCGAAGCCTGTTCCCCCTGACGATGGGTGAATCTTGTTTCTGCAGGTCTCCAGTTGCGCGCGAGACGGCACCACCTTCGTGAAGACGCCGGCTGTCAGGCCGGCCCCGGACACCCACGGCTCAACGAAACCGATGCTACGATCGGCCATCCCGGTAGGCATCGCATCGGCTGCGCTGAATCGAGCCAACATCGCGGCGCGTGTCGCGGAGAGATGCCGGACATTCTTAATTGCACAGCGGAGAAAGCTGGATGACACGAACGAAAAAACATGCTCTGGTCGCCGGAGGAATGGGCGTCATTGGCCGTACGCTTGTCGAGCACCTCTCTTCACAACCGGGCTGTACCGTCACGGCGATTTCTCGCCGGCCGCCTGACTTCGAGTCCGCCGCTTCCTTCGTTTCCGTGGATTTGCTGGACGAGGCCGCGACGAGGCAATGCCTTGCTCATCTCGACGATGTCGACCACATTTTCTACGCGGCCTATCAGGCGCATGAAGATGTCAGGAGAAGAGGCGACACGAACCTCGCGATGCTTGCCAACCTCGTCAATGCCGTCGATGAGTGTTCACCCGCACTTCAACGGGTGTGCCTTTACGAGGGAGGCAAATACTACGGATCCCACCTCGGTGCCTTCCCCACTCCCGCCCTCGAGAGCGACCCCCGGCACATGCCGCCGATGTTCTACTACGACCAGGAGGACTGGCTCAGGGAGCGCGCGCGAGACCGCCCCTGGGATCACATCGTCCTGCGACCCGACACGGTATGTGGCCTCGCGCTGGACAACCCGATGAACCTGGCCATGGTGATCGCGGTGTACGCAGCCATTTCCAAAGAGCTGGGCTTGCCGCTGCGGTTTCCGGGCTCGGTCGACTGCTACAACCGTCTTGCCCAAGTCACGGATGCGACGCAGTTGGCGCGCGCTTCCGAGTGGGCTGCGGAACACGCGACCAGAAGCGAGGCCTACAACATAACGAATGGCGACCTCTTCCGCTGGCGCCCGATGTGGGAGAAATTTGCACGCTTCTTCGACATGCCGCTTGCAGACCCGATGCCGATCTCCCTCGTATCGATGATGGCGGACAAGGGCGATGTCTGGAACCGCGTCGTCGCCCGATACGGATTGAGCACGACCCCGTATGAGCGCGTTGCTTCCTGGGCGTTCGGCGACTACATTTTTCAGCGCGACTACGACGTCATCTTCTCGACGACGAAGATACGTCAGGCCGGTTTCCACAGCGTCGTTGATTCGGAGTCGATGTTCTGCGCGCTCTTCAATGAGCTGAGATCGCGCCGAATTATTCCCTGACGACTGATGTCGGCGGTTCACGCCCGGCCTGTTTCCTGGCTGGTGCGCAACGCGGGACCGATACGGCCATCGCGTTCGACGTGAACCTCGGTCAGCGCGACTTTCCGGTGCCCGTGCCGTGCAACTTCGGCGACGGGAACCCGCCACCGTCGCACCTATGCCGCCGGACGGGCACCTTCCCACGCGCGTTGCAAGAGTGCTCGTAGCGGCTTCTCCTCGATCGGCCGAGGATTCCAGTAAGGATTCGACAGCGCGACTTCACACGCATGGTCGAGGTCGCTTTCTTTCAGACCGATATCGCGCAGGCCTCGCTGCACCCCGAGTTCCTCGTTCAGTTCGTAAAGCCCGTCGGACGCTGACTTCACATCCAGTGCACGCGCGATGCGCTCCATCGCTTCATCGGCCACCATGCTGTTGTACGCGAGCGCATGAGGCAGCACGATGGCGTGCGTCTCGGCGTGCGGCAAGTTGAACGTACCGCCCAGGGTATGGCAGAGCTTGTGATGAAGCGCCATCCCCACAGTGCCGAGCACCATTCCGCACAGCCACGCGCCGTACAGACACTCGCTACGCGCCGCCTTGTTCCCGCCATTCGTGTTCACCCCACGCAGACCACTGGCGAGCGAGCGAATGCCCTCCTCGGCCATCAACGAGATGACCGGATTGCCGTCCTGCGCGTAGAGGCCCTCTGCCGCGTGAGCAATGGCGTTCAGGCCACTCACGATGGAAAGCCGCACCGGCAGACCCATGCTCAGTTCCGGGTCATACAACACCGTCTTTGGAATCACCTTGGCATCGCGGCCGGTCTTCTTCACTCCGTTCTCGGTTATCCCGTAGATCGGCGTCATCTCCGACCCGGCATAGGTCGTCGGAATAGCAATGATCGGAAGCGCCGATTCGAGCGCGATCGCCTTGCCGAGCCCGATCGTCGAACCGCCGCCGATCGCCACGGCGCAGTCCGCATCAACGGCCTTCGCGTGCTTGCGCGCGCGGCGCGCGTTCTCGATAGGCACATGCATCTGGGCACCGTCGAAGACGCCGGCACTCGAAGGACCCAGGAGCGAAGCGATGACTTCGGCCTGAGCCCTCTGTTCGGGCGTACACAGGACGAGTGCCCGGCGCGCGCCCAACGTCTCCACTTCTTGTTGAATCAGCTTCATGCTTCCAGCGCCGAATACGACTCTGGCCGCCTGCGTGGTGTAGGTAAACTCGTACATGGAGTGGAATTCCTGTTGCGTCGAGCGGGGCCGCTCGTTCAAATGTAGTCAACCTGATGACGAGCGATACGGACATCACCCACGACACCCTTGACCCGCAGATGCTCGGGATGTGACGCGTATGCGTCGAGCAATTCCTGACTCTCGAACTCCGTGTACAGCACGATGTCACAGGCATAGTCCACGGCGCTGACATCCAGCCCGACTTCGAGTCGGGTCAGTCCGGGAATCTTTCCGCTCAGACTCTCGAACGCGGATTTCACGAGCAGCGCGGACGCTCTTCTTTGCTCGGGTGTGTCACCGCGAACGTTCCACATCACGATATGCTTAACCATGTTTCGTTTCCGGTAATGCTGCGTCTGGCGTAGCCAGGTTGTCCAGGTGACGCGTATGACTTTCGTCTGCACATGGACAGGGCCGGTTTGAACGAAAAGGCCCTCCCGAACTGCATTCCTGGCCCGCTTTGCAAAGCGTGGTTACGCCTTGTTCTTGTTGTACACATCGACGAACACCGCCGCGAGCAGCACGATCCCCTTGATGACCTGCTGGTAATCGACGCCGATGCCCATGATGGACATGCCGTTGTTCATCAAGCCCATGATGAACGCGCCCACGACCGCGCCGACCACCTTGCCGACGCCGCCGGACGCGGATGCACCTCCGATGAAGCAGGCCGCGATGACATCCAGCTCGAAGCCCGTGCCCGCCTTCGGCGTGCCGCTATTCAGACGCGCGGCGAAGATCAGACCCGCGAGCGCCGCCAGGATGCCCATATTCACGAATGTGAGGAAGCTGACCGCCGGCACGCTGACGCCAGAAAGCCGCGCGGCCTTGGCATTGCCGCCCACTGCGTAGATGCGGCGACCGATGGTCGTGCGATTCATCAGGAACGTATAGATCCCAATCAACACGCCCATGATGACGAGCACCGTCGGCAGGCCGCGATAGGAGGCGAGCAGATAGCAAAAGCTCACGATGAGGGCGGTCAGCACGACGTTCTTGGTGACGAAAATCGTGAACGATCCGCTTTCGACTCCGTGTTTGGCCGCACCCGCCCGGTGACGCAGTTCGATCACGAAGAACAGCGCCCCCACGAGCAGGCCAAGCAGGATGGAGGTGACGTGAAGCGCCTGACCGTGGAACACGTCCGGAATGAAGCCGGAGCTCATCGCACCGAACTCAGCGGGGAACGGACCGATGGACTGGCCCTGCAGCACGAGGTTTGTCATGCCGCGGAATACCAGCATGCCCGCCAGCGTGACGATGAATGACGGCATCCGCCAGAACGCAATGAAGTAACCCTGCGCGGCGCCGATCAACGCACCGGCCGCAATGCAGATGAGCGTGGCCCAGACGTAATTGATTTCGTACTGCACCATCAGCACCGCCGCCAGCGCACCGACGAGACCCGCCGTCGAGCCCACGGACAAGTCGATGTGTCCTGAGACGATCACCATGAGCATGCCGAGGGCCATGATGACGATGTAGCTGTTCTGGAGCACCAGGTTGGTCAGGTTCAACGGCTGCATCAGCACGCCATTGGTTGCGACCTGGAAGAACACCATGATGATAACGAGCGACAGGAGCAGCCCATAATCGCTGCCGATACGCTTGACCATGCCGAATACTTCGCTTT
The DNA here is from genome assembly GCF_031451075.1 of Caballeronia sp. LZ043. NCBI lineage: Bacteria > Pseudomonadati > Pseudomonadota > Betaproteobacteria > Burkholderiales > Burkholderiaceae > Caballeronia > Caballeronia sp. LZ043. The sequence continues at coordinate 907,923 of NZ_JARUXT010000003.1, forward strand.
TCCGGACCTCGGCGCCTTCGGCGGCTACCGGAGAGAGTGCCTTACGCATTTTGAATGTCTCCATTTCGCATGATTGCCCGCATGATGCTTTCCTGCGAGGCTTCTTCCGCGGTTAATTCACCGACAAACCGGCCTTCATTCATCACGTAGATGCGATCGCACATACCCAGCAGCTCTGGCATTTCCGAGGAAATCATGACCACGCACTTGCCCGCTGCGACCGCCTGATTGATGATGCTGTAGATCTCGTACTTCGCTCCCACGTCGATGCCGCGCGTCGGTTCGTCGAGAATCAACACGTCTGGCTCGGAATACAGCCACTTGCTGATGACGACTTTCTGCTGATTGCCCCCCGACAAATTTCCGACGACGTGGGTGACGCCCTGCGCCCGAATGCGAAGCTTCTTGAGAAAATCGGCCGCGACCGTGATTTCCTCGTGTTCATTGACAATGCCGAGTTTCGACACGCCGGACAGATTCGCCAGCGTGATGTTTCGCTTGATGTTGTCGTCCAGAAGCAGGCCATTGCCTTTCCGGTCCTCCGTAACGTAGGCGATGCCGGCCTTGATGGCCTTCTGGACCGAAGACGTATCGACTGGTTTTCCGTACATCAGCACGTCGCCGGTAATGTCCCGTCCATACGTGCCACCGAACACGCTCATGGCAAGTTCGGTGCGGCCCGAGCCCATGAGTCCGGCAATCCCGACGATTTCCCCCTTGCGCGCCTTCAAATTCACGCCCTTGATGACCGCGCGGGCACGCTGGGTCGGATGCTGGACACGCCAATCCTTGACTTCGAAAATGATCTCGCCGATATCGGGCGTGCGCGACGGATAGCGGTCCGACATCTCCCGACCGACCATCGCCTTGATGATGCGGTCCTCGCTGACAATTTCAGCCCGGCAATCGAGGACGTCGACGGTGGAGCCGTCTCGAATGACTGTGATACCGTCCGCGACACGCGAGATCTCATTGAGCTTGTGCGAAATGATGATCGACGTGACACCGTTTCCCTTCAATTCGAGAAGAAGTGTGAGAAGCGTGTCGCTATCCTTCTCGTTCAGGCTCGCGGTGGGCTCGTCGAGAATCAGCAGACGTACTTCTTTCGACAGCGCCTTCGCGATTTCAACGAGCTGCTGTTTGCCGATCCCGAGCGTGCCGACTGCAGCGTCCGGCGAATCAGTCAGGCCGACCTTCGCCAGCAAGTCGCGAGCCTTCTTGCGCGACACCTGCCAGTCGATGACGCCGCGTTTGGACTGCTCGTTGCCGAGAAAAATATTCTCGGTAATCGACAGCATGGGGACGAGCGCCAGTTCCTGATGAATGATGATGATTCCGACCGCTTCGCTATCGGAGATATCAGCGAACGCTCGCTCCTGACCGTCGTACAGGACGTCGCCGGCGTACGAGCCGTGGGGATAGACGCCACTAAGAATTTTCATCAGGGTGGACTTTCCAGCGCCGTTCTCGCCGCAAATGGCGTGGATCTCGCCCTGACGCACCCTCAGATTGACGTTATTCAAAGCTTTGACAGCGCCAAAGCTCTTTTGAATCCCGCGCATCTCCAGAATGGTTTCCATGTTCGAATTCCTCTGATCGGCAAGCCGGAAGCATGCCCGCGTGAGCCGGAGCCTCTGTTGAAACTCCGTCACGCCGATGTTCAGACAGCCTTACTTGATCTGCGCCTGGGTGTAGTAGCCACTGGTGACCAGTTCCGACTGATAGTTGGATTTGTCCACGAGAACGGGCTTCACGAGGTAGGTCGGAACGATCTTTGCGCCGTTGTTGTAGCTCTTCGTGTCGTTGATCGTCACCTGCTTGCCCGCCAACGCGTTATCGACCATGTCGGCCGTCACGCCAGCGAGCTTGCGCGTGTCCTTGAACACCGTGGAGGTCTGCTCGCCCCGGACGATGCTCTTCACGTTCTGGACATCGGCGTCCTGTCCCGTGATGACGGGCATCGCTTGCTGACCGGAGCCGTATCCCACGCCCTTGAGCGAAGAGATGATGCCGATCGCCAGCGCGTCGTTCGGCGCCCAGACCGCATCGAGATGGTCCTTTCCATAGAAGGCGCTCAGCAGGTTGTCCATGCGGGCCTGAGCAGTTGCGCCGTCCCAGTTGCGGGTGGCGACTTTTTCGAAGCTGACCTGCTTGCTGCGAATCACGAACTTGCCGCTGTCGATGTACGGCTTCAGAACCGACATGCCGCCCGCGTAGACCATGTGCGCGTTGTTGTCGTCAGAAGATCCGCCGAAGATCTCGATATTGAACGGCGTCTTGCTGCCGGCCTTCTGCCACGCACTGACAATGCTTTGCCCTTGCAGCACGCCGACGCCATAGTTGTCGAAGGTCGCGTAGTAGTCCACGTCCTTGGTCTGGCTGATCAGCCGATCATAGGAGATGATCTTGATGCCCTTCTTCTGTGCGAGCGCCAGGGCATCGGAAAAAGTCTTGCCGTCGATGGGCGCGATGACCAGTGCCTTCACACCCTTCGCCAGCATGTTTTCGACCTGATTCACCTGCGTAGGAACGTCGTAGTTCGCATACTGCAGGTCCGCCGAGTATCCTTTCGCCTTCAGTGCATCGACCATGCTTTTCCCATCGGTAATCCAGCGGGATTCGGTCTTGTCTGGCAATGAGATGCCGACGACTCCCTTGTCCTGGGCGTACACAACACTCGACATCGCTGCGAAAGCGGCCGACGCGGCCAGCGTCACCGCGACATGCTTAAAAATCTTCATGACATCGTCTCCTGATTAGGATTACCTATTTAAGTATTCGACTATTTCCGCCAGGGATGCGGCGACGACGCTGGCGGGCGTCGTCCATTCAGCTCCCTAGCCGATAAGGACCTCCGTCCCCGCCTCTTTGGAAGAAGCGAACATGGCCTCGATCACCCGGCTGATATTGAACGCCTGGGTTGCCGGCACCACCGATGGCGTGCCGTTGCGCAGAGCATCCATGAACGCGTTGGACTCGCGGTCGAAATACACCGGATTGCCGATTTCCGCGATATCGGGTGAATACTCCGTTTTCTTTGTGGCCCAGATCTCGGGGAAGCTGGTTTCTTGCCACTCGGTCCAGCCTTCCGGATGGTCGCCTTTGCCCGCGTCGTAAATCTTGAAGCTCGCGGGCAACGAGCGTGACGACATGATGCCTTCCGTTCCGTAGGCGGTGATGTCCCAGCTCTCGGTCCACGGCAGAACATCCCAGGACATGAAATCGACCGTGACGATCTTGTCTTCGTAGTTCAGCACGGCGCCGGCTGCGTCTTCGCGCGATTCATCGCCGTGAAAGTTCGGAAATTTGGTGATTCGCGCGTTCACCGAGCGGGGCAAGCCGAAGTGAAGAAGAATTCGGTCGATAAGATGGCAGCCGATGACGAACACCGCACCGCCGATATCGCCCGGCTGCGTCATATGCGGCGTACCTGCCTCGTCGTGCGAGCAACCGCCGTGAGCACGTACCTGGACTACTTTTCCAAGGCGCCCGCTCTTGAGCGCGGCCTGCATGGCGTCGACCGATGGAGCGAATCGCCAGCAATACCCCACCTGAAAAAGTCCGCCGGTGCGCTCGACCGCCTCGACGATGCGCTTCGCATCCGCCGAACTGCGGCCGGCGGGCTTCTCGCACAGCACGGCCTTGCCAGCTTCGAGCGCCTCGATGGCCAGATCAGCCATCTTTTCGCTCTTCGAATGAACGAGCACAACGTGCACGTTCTCGTCCGCCAGAATCTCTTCCTTCGAGCGCGCCTCCAGCCCAAGTGCCTCGACGAACGGCGTGAGCAGAGGACTCGTATCCCACGCACCGAGCATCTTCGCGTCGGCGCGACGCTGGATCGCCTTGACTCGTCCGGACGTATGCGGGTGCGTGATGCCAAGGCATGCCACACCGACCGTTTCGTTGAGTTCAATTTTTCGCGTCATGACTTATCTCCTCCGGATTCCTGGTTACACTCTGACCGCTTTACCCGTCAGCGCGGACTCAAGCGCCGCGTCCGCCAGGCGCAGTGCCTTCAGCCCGTCTTGGACCGAAGTCGGCAGCGGCGAATTCGTATTCAGGGCGTCCACGAATGCTTCCAGTTCGGCCTTGTATGCCTCGACATAGCGTTCGAGGAAGAAGTTGAGCAGCGGCTCACGCGCGTCCGTGACATCCTTCGACCAGCGGCGCACCGTCGACGGGCGGAGATTCTCTTGAAGCAGCATGCCTTTGGAACCCGACACTTCCATGCGCTGGTCGTAGCCGTAGACCGCCTCGCGACAGCAGTTGATATGACACTGCTTGCCGGAAGCCGTGCGCAACTGAACCATCACCGTATCGAAGTCGGTCAGCTTCTCCAGCGATTCGTCGATCAGGCGGCTGGCCATCGCCATGACTTCGACCGGCTCCTCGCCGAGCAGCCAACGCGCCATGTCGAGGTCGTGAATGACCATGTCGCGGAAGATACCGCCCGAATGTTCGACGTAATCGCGCGGAGGCATGCCGGGGTCGCGACTCGAAATGATGACCTGTCGCACGTCGCCTACGTCACCCGCATCAATTGCCTTGCGGAAGGCCTGCGAGGTGGGATCGAAGCGGCGATTGAAGGCGAGCATCACCCGGCCGTTCTGGCGCTCGACCGCGTTTGCTGCGGCGAGCGATTTCTCCATGTCGAGGTCGATCGGCTTTTCGCATAAGACGGCCTTGCCGCGCTTGACGGCTTCGAGCATGAACGTGATATGCGTGTCGGTCGGTGTACCGATCACGATTGCGTCGACGTCGCTACGCTCCAGGACACCCACAGGGTCCGTCGAGGCCTCGCAACCGAGTTTTGTTGCCAACGATTGCGCGGCGCTCTCGATCGGGTCAGCCACCACCACCAGCGTGGCGTTCGGGTTGGCGGCGACGTTGCCAGCGTGAATGCGACCAATGCGGCCTGCACCGAGTACGGCGATTCGAATCATGTGAGTCTCCGGAAATGCTTAGTCGTTTGAAGGCAAGTGTTTCAGGCAGAAGTCGCGGCGTTTGTCGAGAACTGAGCGACGGTCGTGTCGTAGGCGCGTTTGGCCATCTCGTCGAGCGGGAACTTGCGGTGCGCCTCGGAGATGAGTTCCACCCCGTAATACGGCAGCGTGCAGCCTGCTTGTTCGAGCGCATCGACGAATGCGCGGCAGTCGCCTGCGCCGTCACCGCACAACTGGCGGTGGAAGGTCGAGTCTTCGAAGAGCGAACCCTTCACGTGCGCGCCGACGTCGTCCATCTCTACGCCCTTGATGAAACGCGCCGGAATTCGCGCGACCTCGCTATACGGTGTGTTGGCGCGTGCAACATGCCAGTGATCGACCATCAAGCCGCCGTTTGGCTGATCCGCACCCTGCGCCACCTTCAGCGCCTCTGCGACGTTGCGGATAGGAGAGAAAGGCATGAATTCGATCGCGACCGTTGCGCCGACCGTCCCCACGTCCTGGCAAAGCAGGGCAAACTCATCCGTCATGCGGGCGAAGTCGGCGGGATTCTTGTCGAAGGGGCTTGCACCGATTTTCAGATTGCGCATGCCAAGCTCGCCGCCCAGATCGATGAAGCGGCGACGGCTGGCGTCGGACTTGACCCGGGCTTCGCCGTCGAAATACCAGTCCATCAGGATTTCGAGTTCGAAGTACTTCATGCCCGTGTCGTCCAAAATGTTCTTCACGCCGGTCAGACCGTACTTCGCGATGCTGTATTCGAGGTCATCGAGAATGAGGCCGACACCGCTCCAGCCCGCGCGCATGGCCGCTTCGCAACGCTCACGCAGCGGAAACGGGCTGATTTCATTCGCCGCACACGGGTAGACGTCGCCGGCAAGGGTCCAGTACGCAGCCAGTAGTTCTTTTTTCGCGCTCATATTCAGTAATCCTCTTTCTCTCAGTGTCATCAATTGTTTCGGTGGCAGATTCCCGTGCCAAGCGATTAACGCGTCGCGGAGATAGTCTCGCTGGACGATGCGAGCCTGAAATCCCACGACACCGACCAGAATGGCGACGAGAAGCCCACCCGCTTAGCCGCTTCCGGATCGTCGAGTTTCTGAAATTCGGCAATGAGTTCGGGCTTGACGCCGAATACCGCGTCTTCGGGCAGATACGGACAATCGGGCGTGAAGATATGAGTGATGACCGGGTCGAAGCCAGGAGCGGTCACGATGAAGTGCAGGTGGGCTGCGCGGTTCGGGTGCCGTCCCATCGCGCCCAGAAGCTTCCCGACCGGTCCATCGGAAGGAATCGGGTAGTGACGCGGCTTCACGGACTTGAACCAGTAGCGACCTTCGGAATCCGAGGTGAACACGCCGCGCAGATTCGAATCTGGCTGAATGCTCTTCTGTTGCACGTCGTAGAAACCATCGTCGTTGGTCTGCCAGACTTCGAGCTTCGCGTTCGGAACCGGCTTGCCGTCGATATCGGTCACGCGACCTTCAACCACCATGGGTTCGCCCTTTCCATCTAGGCATATGTTCCCGCCGTTCGGGTACTGCGGCGCGTTCGCGACGTAGAACGGGCCAAGGATCGTATTCGGCGTTGCGCCACTTGGGCGACGATGGTTGATTGCATCGACCAGCATCGAGACGCCCAGAATGTCCGAGAGCAGGATGTACTCCTGACGCCAGTCGCTGCACATCTGACCCGTCTCGGTCAAGAAGCGGACGGCAGCGAACCACTCTTCATGCGTCGGCTCGATTTCCTTGATAGCCGCATGAAGATGCCTCACCAGCACCGACATGACCTCGCGCAGGCGCGGGCTTGCTTCCTCACTCATGCGGGCATTGACGACTTCATCTGAGCGCGCTTCATCGAAGTACGGCGACGAGGGCTGAATGGCGGGGGATGCGCTTTGCATTGCGTGTCTCCATCAATCTTGTCAGTAGCTTTGAGACCAGTCTATATTCGCTTCGACTGGCAAAACAGAGCTGAAAAGGGAAAGTCTTTCGCGTCGGGCGGGAAGAAGCGCCAGCGGCAGTGAGCGCTGCGCTCAGGCCGTCCAGTGACGTTCGTAGTCGTTCTGTTGGAAGCGCTCCACGAGCGCATCGATGAACAAGCGCACCTTCACCGGCAGATGTGTGCGGGTCTGGAAGGCGATGTTCATCGTCAGACGAGGAAGATCCCAGTCGTCGAGCACCGGGACGAGGCGGCCGGCCTCGAGGTCGTCGAAGATGATGTATTTGGGCTGCACCAGGATGCCCATGTTGTCGAGCGCCGCAACCCGCAACACCTGACCGTCATTCGACTCCACCAGGGGTCTTACTCTGACGACGACGTTCTCGCCGCCGCGTGTGAACGAGAGTTCGCGTGGATTGTCCGCGAGTTGATAGTTCAGCAGCCTGTGCTTTGCGAGTTCGGCCGGAAATCGAGGCCGGCCATGGGCCTCGATATAGCCGGGCGACGCCGCCAGAATCCTGCGTGTACATGCCAATCTTCGAATCGTGATGTTGCTGTCCGGCTCCAGCACCTTCGTGCGTATCGCAATGTCGATGCCATTCTCGATGATGTCGCAGTAACGATTGGCCGCTATCACGTCCACCGTGATGTCCGGATAGCGCGCCGTGAATTCGGGAAGCATCGGTGCGATGTGCAGCAAGCAGAAGGATAACGAGGCCGTGACCCGCAGGACCCCGCTCGGGCGGACAACTGCGTCCTTGATGACTGCTTCGGCTTCGCCCAGTTCAGCGAGAATCGATTTGCAGCGACGATGAAATTCGGCACCGGCTTCGGTCAAGTACAGATTGCGGGTCGTTCGGCGCACCAGTTGAACGCCGAGCCGAGCCTCCAGTGAAATCAGATACCGGCTGGCCGCCGAAATGGAAAGCTCGACCGCTTCGGCAGCCCGGCTGATGCTTCCGGTCTCCGCTACCTCGACGAACAGCTGTAGTTCCTTGAACTGGTCCATGCCCGTACACCGTTACGCTTGTCTCTGCCCACATCGAACCGGATGCGGGAGCTCACGCGGCCTTCGTAGAGAGATGATTCGCGCGTGGGGCTCATCATAGTTCAGCGAATCTATCTTTTCCGTTCTGAAATACATCAATAATCTATCATGGAACGGCTTGGCAGGTTCGGCGGCGGCATGCGTGCGCTTTCAGCGCACTCGAGAAGTCAACAGGCGTCCAGTCTTCTCGAAGTGCTCGAAACATCAACTGCCCTTGACTCTCAGGCGCCATGCCTTCCACGGGCGGGTCACGGTCGAGATTCGTCGGAAATGCGTAGGCTTCTGCACACGAGGCAATCACCGACTGCACCTCACAGTCAGTGATCCTGCCCGCTTGCAGTCGGCTTCGCAGGACGGGGTAGACCGTCTCGGACATGCGAGTTCGATCCACTACCTCCATCGCCCGTCCGTAGACTGAGGAGATCTGCAGGAGGTTCGCGATTCGCTGAACATGGCCCGTCCGGTTTGCGCCGGCAGCATGAAAAAGCGCAGGACTGAAGAAGACTGCATCGCCCTTCTCGAGCGGCAGTTGCACGAAGTGCGCTTCGAAATACGTCCGAAAGTCCTCTCGTTGCCACGCGACATAGCCTTCGGCGTACTGCTGCGAATAAGGCAGGAGCTTGGTCGGTCCACTTTCGACCGGCATGTCGCTATGGGCCACCGCGCCCTGCAGGGTCAGAAACGCCGACATGCGATGAACGTGCGGCGGGAAAGACGCGGCGACTTCCGCGGACTGGAAGCCCAGGTGGTAATCGCGATGCGCCTGCTGCGCCTCTGCGCCTGGCCTGACTGCGTTGACCTGCGAGGTCACTTGAAAGAAGGGGCCGAGCCACGCCTCGGCAGCGGCCGACAGCATCGGATTGGAGAAATACTCGATGAAGGTCGCAGGTGCGCTGAGACATAGCTTTTCCTGTGCATTCCAGATTCGATCGTTGGCCCCGGCCTTCGCGAAGTGATCTGCTCTCGCTCCCAATCGCTTCTCGGCCTCGATGATCGATTCGAAGACGACAGTCGCGTCGTCGACGCATTGGGTGTTGGTGAAGGCGTGCTTGAGCACGAAGACGCCTGCGCCGTCCTGCAGAACATTCGCCCATTCGGCAAGAAGACGAGGTCTTTCTCCTGGAGATATCAGCACGCGTTGCAAGTCGCGGCATTCGTAGACGGGTATCCGCTGAACGATATCGGCCGCGTAGCGCGGCTTGTGTGCTTCGTTCGTTTCGAGCAACGCAATAAAATCTTCCAGACGACAGTCGCCTTGCCGATACCAGTTGGGTTGGTCAACCCGATGTCCTTCGACGTGATGGTCCATTGGTGTCTCCTGATGAGGTAGCATAGCTTGCTCGCGATCGTTCTGATTTCCAAAAACACCTCAAAAACACATCAGCGAAGGAGAGTCCATTGGCTCACCGCTTCTTGATCAAGGAAATCGCCCTGCAAGCGGGTCTAGGCATAGCGACCGTCGACCGGGTCCTGAACGGACGTGCAAATGTCCGGGAGCACACCCGCAGGCGGGTCGAGCAGGCAATAAAAGATCTCGAGAAGCAGGCGCTCAATCTGGCGAATACCGGCCGCAAGCTCATTGTCGATGTCATCGCCGAGGCACCATCGCGGTTCAGCGACGAGATGAGGCACGCCCTCGAAGGAGAGCTCGCCCTAATGCATTCAGCGGTCGTGCGACCGCGCTTTTTGCTGCAGGAGACGATGACGACCCATGAAGTCGTGGAGGCTCTCCGGTCGATCGCCCGACGAGGAAGTCACGGGGTCTTTCTTAAGGCGCGGGACGTTCCCGCGATTGCCGAAGCAGTAGCCGAGTTGCAGCGCCAGGGAATTCCAGTGGTCACCGTCGTCACCGACATCCCGCTGTCGGGCCGCATCGCGTACGCCGGACTCGACAACCGTGTCGCCGGCGCCACGGCCGCTTACCTCCTCGGCTTGTTGCTGGGACCCCGGCCCGCCAATGTGTTAATTACAATGAGCGACGAACACTTCCGGGGAGAGGAAGAGCGTGAGATCAGCTTCCGTCGGGCGTTGCGCACGCACCATCCTCAACTGAGGCTGATCGATGCGAGCGGCGGACATGGCCTCGATTCGCTGACCGGGGACCGCGTCCATGCCGTTCTGAAGGGACAGACAACCATTGCTGCCGTGTATTCCATGGGCGGAGGCAACGTCGCGATTCTTCGCTCGCTCGAGAAGCAACAGCAAGAACGCGCCATTTTCATCGGACACGATCTGGACCGAGATAACGTACAACTTCTACGGGAAGGCCGGATTCACGCCATCCTGCATCACGACCTGAGACAGGACATGCGTAGCGCCTGTCAGCACGTGATGCACTATCACAAGCTCCTGCCTGCTTCAGCCGTATCGCCATCTTCGTCCGTTGTGGTGGTGACCCCCGCCAACATCCCGGACCACATCGCATTGCGCTTTCGAGACTGAGCAGGTATCGCATGGCCCTCCGATGTCCGGAGAACGCCCTCTCCGGGACATCACGATGCGGCCTAGAACCGCGTCGCCAGCCCTGCAATCAGGCCCAGCTGGCTCTTGCCATAGTTGGGATTGGTGCTTGACGTGTTTCCATTGACCGGGTCGTTATTCGTGTTCGCGCCATACAGGCCACTATCGAGACCGAGGTTGGACGTTGAACTGTTGCGGATGTAAGCAAGCTCCGTGTACAGGAGCGTACGCTTCGAGAGCGAATAGTTCGCGCCCAGCGTGTAGAGCGTGGCGTTCCCGTTTCCCTTGTTCGCGTTCGCGTGATACACCGCGCCCGTGATGGCCAGCGCGGGCGTGGTCTGCCAGATTGCGCCGATCCATTCATGATTGACGGACGTCGGGAGACTGGTTCCCCCCGGTAACGCCGATGCAGCGTTCGCACCGAAATATCCCGCGTTGGACGCGTCTGGGGCGCTCAGGTGCTGATAGCCGACATACGCGGTCACGGGCCCGAACGCGTAGGTCAAACCCGTGAGAATGGAGCGTGAAGTCAGGTACACGTTGCTGAACTGACCGTTCGGATCGCGGACTTCGTCGTAAGTGGCTTGCCAGAAAAGACCCTGATTGCCATAAGACAGTTTGATGCCATCGGAACGACCTTGAGCGCTGCCCAGGCCGCTCGACGTTCCGAGCTGACCGGGCGCGCTTCCTGGATTCCCGGCGTTCCACGTCGGCGCATTGGTCAAGTCATACTGACCTTGTAGCGTAAAGCCGGCGATTGTCGGCGACAGATATTCCACGCCATTTGCGGCTTGCGAGAAGATGCGGCCGCGAACCAGCGTGCCGATCGAATACTTCTTCGTCTGCTGCGGATCGACGTCGCCCGAGTACTGGCTGATCTCCGCCGAGCCCATGTTGCCGAACTTGATTTGCCCCCAAGCATCGTTTTGCATGCCCACGGTCGCCTGCCCTTCGAAAAAGCTGCCGTTCGCGAAGCTTCCGTTCATCGTGTTCAGGCGCGACTCCAGCTGGAAGACCGCATGCGTTCCACCACCGAGGTCCTCCGCGCCCTTAAGGCCGAATCGTGATTGCGCCCAGCCGCCACTCTGCGCGCCGAATACATGTCCCTTTGGCAGGTTCGTCTCGTAGGCGATACCGTTGTCGACGATGCCGTATAAGGTGACGCTGCTTTGAGCACTTGCGCCTGCAGTGGCGGACAATGCAAACAGGCTGAACAGAAGCTTCTTCATCGTTATCTCCGTGAATATAGTTATGCTGCTTAATTGACTCGTCGCAGGGGGCGTTCGAATCGCTCGCCTCTCCGCTTCTTCAAACCATGTCGTTCGCTCAATCACGTATGCTTCGGCCAAACGAGGTCCTGCGCGAAGCAGCGCACATAAAGAAACAACGGGGAAAAGCAGGCACGGGAAGAAGCTCGCGGAACACGATGATGTCCGTGACGCGCATCTCCTGAACTGCTTTGTATTTTTGCCCGAGTCTATATTCCTCATTCGCTCGAACAAAGAGCCGAAGCAGGAATCTCTTTCGCGTAATCAGGGAAAGTGAGCGTTGGAGAGGCGTTCGGGACGCTTTCAGCGTTATGCTGTGCAAGGTCTTCGCGGTGAGGCCGCTTGTCCCTGTCGACGTTGCATCGAGTATGGTCCGGGCGGGCAGACGCGTAGAGACAGGACTTCTGACGAACGGGTTCTCGCCTCGCCAGAAGGCTTACCTTGCTAAACACATCCGTACGGAGATGGATATGAATTTCAAGCAGAGGTCTTTCTTTGCTGTCTCAACATGCGTGGCCTTGACTCTCTTCTCGTCTCCGATGCTGCCCGCACGGGCAGCAACCGCCGATGCCGGCGCCTCCGGCACTGCCTTGTCGAAGGAGGAATTGAAGGCTCAGAAAAAGGCCGACCGGCAGGCGCGGCGGGCGAAGAAAAACGCTGAACTGAGCACGCTGGAAAAGAATGGATATAACCCCGCCGGCAATCAGACGAACTACCCACAGAATCTGCAGAATGCCCAGCAAAAGGCAGCCGGTCAGAAGCCCACGAACGCACCGGCTGTAGCGCCGTAGTCGAGCAGAGAGAGAAGTCGCTTGCGCCGTTCGACCCTTGTCTGGAACCGCGCGGCGACTGGAGAATTTGCTATCCCTGTTTCGGATCGCGACTCCGCGCGTTTCAGGATGTACGGCTCCAACGAGCTCCCAGCCCATGCGCCACGCGATTTGCGTCGCTGACTGCTTCGCTCGTATCCACACGATCAGTCCTTGGTAACTCCCCACGGAATATGGGTAGCCACTGCGATGGGGGACACGTTTGCAGCGGCTGGGTCTGAGCGTTCGTCTCCTCGTTTCACTCGAGCACGGTCGTCAGCGGGAAGAACGGTACGCGGCCTGGCGAAAACCGAATGTGGGCGCAGCGCGCGTTTGTGGCTGGAACCAATGACACGAACAAGGGCCAGGAGATCGACTACGGTTACTGCCTGAAAGAAAAGTCCGCCGGGCGGAAAACCATTTCGATTAATTGAAGACTAAGCGTATTCCCTCATGGGGTTTTCACCTACACTTCATCCTGTTGCTGCAAGAACCGCAGCGCCACTTTTCAAACAGGATCAAACCATGCGCTCATTCGTCAAATTCGTCGTGCCGTTCATCTTCGCGATCCCGGCGATTGCGCTGGCTCAATCGAGCGAACCGTTCAGTCGCGCTCAGGCGCACGAGCATATGGTGCGCCTCGAGAAAGCCGGATATAGCCCGCTGGTGAACGACCCGCTTTATCCGCATCGCCTTCAGCAGGCCGAAGCGGCACTATTGAAGCAGGAAGCCGACAATGCGGCGTACGGAACGCAAGCAGACGGCACGGCTGCTTCGGGAAAGTAAGCGTCGATTGCAGAAAGAGATACGCGCGCCACGGCGCGCGTATCGACTGCTTCAGATGGCCGCCTCTTCGTTGACCTTTGGCGCCCATTCGCGCCGCATCAGAATGACAGCGCTGGCTCCGCCAGTAAAAAGAAACACGCACACCGACAGCATCGGCAAGGTATAGCTGCCGCCTACATGCAACAGCCAGCCACACAGGCTGGCGGACACGCCTCCCGCGAGGCTCGTCGCGACCGTCAGCAGGCCCGTGTTCAATCCGATGGCAGGCTTGGGTATCAAGGTCAGCTTGGAAAGCGCCAGGTTGTTCGCCGTGGCGATGCCGGCGAGCGAAAGCGACGCGACATTCCAGAACAACGCCATCGCCTGCGACTCGGCGTAGGCGCCGAGTATCACAGTCATTCCGCCCAATGCCCCCGCAACGACAAAGGCCTTGCGCACGATCAACGGATCTTTTCCTCGCGCGATGATGCGGTCCGCGGCCCACCCCGCTGCGACCGCCACGATGGCGACGGAGACGAAGCTGATGAAGGTCAGAACGCCCGACCTCATGAGGCTCAATCCGCGCTGCTCGACCAGATACGACGGCATCCAGGTCGCGCAGTAAAACACAAAATAGCTATAGCTGAAGGTCATGATGAAGCCACCCCAGACCACCGGACTCACGAGAAGATTCCTGAGCGGCACACTAGTGGCGCGACGCTTCGCAATCGCGAGTTGCTCCTTCGACGGGAAATCGTTCTTGGCCATGGCAAGCCACGGCATCAACCAGATCAAACCCAGCAATCCGGTGATGACGAACATGTCCTTCCACGAGTAGGCGACAATGAGCCAGGCCGCTACCGCCGCGCCGATGGCAGGCCCTATCTTGCCGCCGAGCGAGAAGATGCCGGTCGCCGTTCCCTTGTGCGATTCATCGAAGCTGTTCGCAATGAAGCGATAACTGGCAGGAAGCACCACCGCTTCACTTGCGCCGATCAGCAGACGCACGATCACCAGTGACGAAAGCGAATGCGTCAGGCTGGTTGCCGCCGCGGCGATGCACCACAATGCAAAACAGATCGTATAGGGCCATTTGACGCCGTATCGATCGACGACCCAACCCATTGGCAACTGCAATATCGCATAAGACCAGAAGATCGCCGACCCCAGCAATCCTCGCTCAACGCTCGTCAAGGCGAACTCGTGAATGAAGGCCTTGTCTGCCATCGCGGATGACAGACTGGTTCTGTCGATGAACGAGATCATCCAACCGACCGTGAGTAGCAACAGAAGGGCCCACGGCCTGTCGGTCAATGTGTTTGCCCGCTCGCTTGTGACGGCCATTTCCAGATTCCTATTCATGCTTTCCCCTTGCCTTGCAAGTTTCCTTCTCGGACCAGCGTCAGAAAGCGTGGTTCATACCGATCGTCGCGCCGATCTGATGCGGGATTTTCTGCGCATTCAACGACGCGTTCGTAATGTAGCTGCCGCCATACTTCGTGTAATCGACTTCCGCGTACAGCAAGGTACGTTTCGACAAGGCATAGGTGACGCTGCCAATGCCGAGGCTTCGCTTGCCGCTTTGATTCGGCAGGTCCGTCATGTAGTACGCCGCGCCCAGCCGCACGCTCGGGCTGAGATCGTACGTTGCGCCGCCCCAGTAGTTGAGCGTTCGAACGTCGGAAACCGGAGCAGCCTGCGTCTGGTTGTCGTTCATGTAGCCGCCGGCCAGACGCAACGCGCCGAAGGTCAACTCGGCCCCGAACGTGTAGTAATTATCCGGTCGATAGATCGTCGACGTGCCCTGCTGAAGGTTGCGATACTCATATGAGCCTCCCACCTTGAGCCAGTTCCAGCGGTACTGCACGCCTACGCCGCGCATCGCAGCCGCGTTGAAGTTGCCTGCCATGCCGCCGAACGAGTTCTCCGCGCGAACATCGAGCCCGCCTACTTTCGCGATGTACTTGACGTCGTTGCTCACGCGAAATCCGGCCGATGCACCCGACACCGGAATCAGCGTCGGATACAGAAGATTGAACGGATCGTAGTCGTAGGCCACGTCATGCGCGATGGTGAATTGACGCCCCGCGATCACCGTACCGTACGGACCGCGCATGCCAATGTACGACGCGCGGTTGAACAGCACATTGGTCGTATTGTCCAGCTGGCCCGTAGCCAGGAAGAACCCGGATTCGAGTCGGAAGAACGTGGCCCAACCGGCGCCCAGATCTTCACTACCTGTAAACACGACGCGGTTCGAGCTGTACCAACCGCGATTGTTTGTCGAATAGGTCGTGCCTGCCTTCGAATCCGTGTAGCGGACGCCTCCATCGAGCACGCCCGAAAGCGTCACGCTCGACTGCGCGCATGCAACGCCCGCGAACGAGCCAAAGGCAAGCACAAGCGAGATTCTCTTCATCATCCTTTTCGTCTCCAATATATTTTTTATGTACGACTAATTTTTTCGAATTAGAGCGGCTTCACTCAGCCGCACGAAGGTTCAGCCAAGCGATCCCGTGACGTCGTCGAATAGTTCATCCACGGTCAGCCGGCGAGGAATGATTTTCTGTTCAAATGCCCAGTCGATGGCGAGTTGCAGGTTCTTTCTATTCGCTTCTAGTCCGATAGCCGGAAAAATCGGCGGAAGACCTTCGGCAAGGTCACGGCTCTCGACGATCATGCGATAGATATCGCGCACGATATCGGGGCGTCGCTTCGACAATTCCTCGTGCACGGCGAACATGTGATTGATCGGCACGACGCCCTCGCGTGCAAACCAGTCCTTTGCCGCTGCGTGTGCATCCGGAATGAGCGTGCGCACGGCCGGATCCTTCGGCATGTCCGGCGCGCCCAACAGCGCCGCGGCAAGATCGCCGTCGAGCATGCGCTGTGCGATCGAGCTGCCGTGAGGCAGGCGCTCGCAGCCGGCGGGATCGGCATACTCTGCCAAGTGCCCGTCTTCCAGCGTCTTCCAGTGAACCTTGTCGAGATCAACGCCGTACTCGTGGCGCAGAATTCCTCTGACCCAGAGGCCGGTCGTTTGCGCATACGACCGCACACCGACCCGTTTGCCTTCGATATCTTTGGGTCCGATGTCACCGAAGGCAGAGTTATAAACCGCGCAATGATGCTGAAGCCGTCCGAGAATCGGCGCGGGCAACAACACGAAAGGCTTTCCATAGGCCTTGGCCTGAAGGAACGTAACGATGGCGAGTTCGCCGGCATTGAAGCCGATTTGGCGCAGCATCGACTTGAAGCCGTTGTGCGCAGGAGATGGTCCGCAATAGTCCAGACGGACGAGGTTCGACGTCACCCGTCCGTCGCGCATCGCCTTCGATATCGGATGCATGTCCAGATTGACTCGCAGGGTGGGCACTTCCTGACACTTTTCCATATAAATTTCCGTTTGGCGGTCGAGCGCGCTGCGCATCAATAACCGGCGAGTTCCCGCGTCTCGCTGACGACGCCATAGCTTCGCGAAGGCGCGGACATCAGGAAGCGGTAAGCTTCATTCAACACGCGCTCGTGATTCTTCGACGTGACATGCGGATGCCCGACGACCACGCCATGCTTCTTGCACGTCTCGACAATCCTGGCCATCGCGCCGAGCACTTCGGGATGCTCGTATTGACGCGCATAGCCGAGCTGCTGGCTGAGATCGCCCTCGCCGATCAGGATGAGCCCGATACCGGGCACATTGGCGAGGATGTCGTCGAGGTTCTCGATCGCCTCGACGCTTTCGCACATCAGGCCCACGAGAATCTCACCGTGCGGCGCGAGCGGCCATACGTCGGCCTTCGCGTAATATTCGGCGAGGCCGAGGCCCCAATAACGCGCAGCCGTTCCGGGACCGTCGCCGCGCACGCCCTTTGGTTCATAGAGCGGCGCGTTCTTCGGTCGTGCGTAACGGCACGACGCCACTGCGTTATACGCCTGCTCGACCGTCGATACATGCGGCCAGATCACGCCGTAGCAACCGCGATCGAGCACCTGCTTGGCAAAGGCCTGGTTCATCTCCACCCCATTCGACGGAATCCGCGCAATGGGTGTGACGCGGGGCGAAAGGGAGCCGGACATTGCTATCTCCTTGCGGTTCAACATGTATTGCAGAGCATCGCCGAGCGCGGAGACGTCGTACGGGTTGTGCTCCATTTCGAAGACAATGCCGTCATAAGGCGCATCACTCATTTCGATGGCCGTCTGCTTGTCGAGCTTCGCAAACGCCGTCAGTGCGGGCTTGCCGGATTCGAATGCACGGATAATGCTGTTGAGTCGCGCGGCGCTCATGATGAATGTCCTTGCGTAAAAACTGTCTGTTTCAAAGTGGGCCAAGCGCCGGATACAGCCGCTGCGCAGTCTTGCCGAGGATCCACTCACGATCTTCCGCGCCGACGCAGGAGAGACTTTCCTGCATGGTGTGCAGAATGTCGCCGAGCGTGCCCGGCGAAGTTGGATAGTTCGAACCCCAGGCCAGCCGTTGCGCGCCGAACGCATCAATCAATTTGGGAAAGAAGGTTTCCGGGGTCGCCAATTCCGCTCGCGCGTCGGCGCAATTCTTCGGGGTGATCTTCAGATACACATTGTCGAACGAAGCCAGCTCGAAGAACGTCTGCGCCTGGCGGTACGGCGGCCCGTCCTTGAGATTCGGCCGCGCCATGTGATCGATGACGATCGTGACATCGGGAAACCGCCTGGCTAGCGCCTTGACCTGGGCCAGCCCCGCCGAACTCGTCGTGATGCACATCGGAAGATTGAGTTCCGAGCACAGCTCCCATGAAGGATAAGCTCGCGGATCTTCGAGCACGCTCGCATCGAACGCCTGCGTGCTGCCGCCCGTGAAGAGACGGAGGCCCACCAGACCGCGTTCGACCCAGTTGCGGATTGTGTCCGGCGCGTTCGGATCGAGCACGTCGACCGAGCCGACCGCGACGAGCCGGTCGGGATAGCCTGCGCAACCATCGACGACATAGCTATTGTCAAAGCCATACGTGGTCGATGAATGCACCACCGCAGCCTTCGTGACTCCCGCACGGTCCATCTGTTCGATTAGCGTTTCGACCGTGGTCGGCCGCTCCTTCGACCACTCGGAGCGTTTTCCGAACAGCGGCGCCGGCGGATAGCGGCCGTCGTCGCCGGAAATGATGTGCGGGTGTATATCGATGATCTGTGACATGATCCGTGTCCTTACTTGCCGCGCGCTTTCAGACGCTTGTCCAGGCGCGGATAGACGCGCCGCACGTTACCTTCGAAAATCTTGAAGCGATCTTCTTCGGTCAATGCCGGGCACGCGTCGATATAGCGCTTGGTGTCGTCGAAATACTCGCCGGTGGACGGATCGCGTCCACGCACCGCGCCGATCATCTCGGACCCGAACAGCACGTTGTCGGAAGGAATGACCTTCGTCAGCAATTCAACGCCCGGTTGATGATAGACGCACGAATCGAAGAAAATATTGTCGAGCAGACCTTCGAGCGGACGCTCACGCATTTCCAGCGACATGCCGCGATAACGGCCCCAGTGATAAGGCACCGCACCACCACCGTGAGGAATCACGATGCGCAGCGTCGGGAAATCCTTGAACAGATCGGACTGGAGAATCTGCATGAACACGGACGTATCCGCGTTCAGATAGTGCGCGCCGGTGCCGTGAAAACACGGGTTGCAGGAGGAGGCGACATGGATCATCGCGGGCACATCGAGATCGCAGAGCGCTTCGTAAAGCGGATACCATTCGCGATCCGTCACCGGCGTGCCGGTCCAGTATCCGCCGCTCGGATCGGGATTGAGATTACAGCCGACGAAGCCCAGTTGCTCCACGCAGCGCCGCAACTCCGCAACCGAATTCGCGGGCGCCGCGCCCGGCGACTGGGGCAACTGGCAAACCGGCGCGAAGTTGTCCGGGAACAGTTCGGTCACACGATGCACCAGGTCATTCGACAACTCGGCCCATTCGAGGCTGGTGCGCTCGTTGCCGAGATGATGGCTCATCAGGCCCGCGATCGGCGAGAACAGCGTGAGGTCGCTGCCGCGCTCGCGTTGCAGCTTCAGCTGACCATTGACGATGGCCTCGCGCAATGCGTCGTCGCTGACGTAGGCCTCATCCCGCGATGGGCCGTTCGCCGGATCGTTCGCATGGTCGACCTGCTTCGCGCGCCAGTTCTTGAATGACGCCGGCACAGTCGTGAAATGACCGTGGCAATCGATGATCATTATTTCTTCCTCGACTCAGAATCCGAACAGTTTTGCGGGGTTGTCCACCAGAACGCGCTTGAGCGTCGCTTCGTCGGGAACGTAGCGATAAAGCAGTTCCAGCAAGTCAGCATCGTTCGGCGGCTGCTTCGGCGATACAGGATGCGGCCAGTCGGTGCCGTAGATGCAGCGGTCCGGCGCGGCGGCGACGAGTTTGTGCGCGATCGGAAGCACATCGTCCCAGGGGCGGCCTGTCTTCGTGATCTTCTCGCCGAGCGACAGCATGGTCCACGTGTTGCCTTCTGCGAGCATGTCGAGCACGACTTTCAGCGAAGGGTCGGCGTCGCCCGCTTCGGGGTTGGGCCGGCCCATGTGGTCGATCACGAGCGGCACGCTCAGCTTGCGGAACGGCGCAATCGTCGATGCGATGCCACCCGGCTCCGGCTGTACTTTCACGTACCAGCCGAGTTCCTTCACGCGCGCCAATGCCCGCTCGACATCCTTCTCGTCCATCGACGGGCCGAGTCCTGCTCGTGAGAACCGCGCACCGCGCACGCCTGCATCGTGCAGTTTCGCAATATAGGCGTCATCACGCTCCTTGAGCACGACCGCATTGGCGCAACCACGATAGTTGGGACCCGCGGCGGCAAGACCATCGAGCACGATCTGATGATCCGCGCCATAAGTCGTGGCCTGCACAATGACGCCTCGCGTAAAGCCCAGCACGGAATGCAGATGCAACGCGCGTTCAATTGTAGCGCTCGGCATCTCATACGCCGCGCCGGCCAGGACCGGATAGCGCTCGGCCGGACCGAATACGTGAAACTGGCTGTCGCAGGCGAGCGGCGGCGGCATCTTCGACGGCGTGCGCGGCTCGGGATCGAACGGAAAATAGTCTGACATGGATAAACGTCCTGGAAATCCGATGGTTTAGCGCGGGAAAACAGCCATCACGTCGCACTGCACGAGTGATGGACCCTCCGCCGTTAAAGGCAGCGCGTGACGCGCGGGCCGGTCGTCGTGATGGGGAAAGAGCTTGATCCATTCATCATTGACGGGTTGCCTTTGCGAAGGGTCGCGCAGCCAGACCGTCATCTTGACGATGTCGTCCGGCGTGCCGCCGCCGGCCTCGACGATTGCCAGGACGTGACCGAACATGTTGGCGCACTGCGCCTGAATGTCGGATGGCATCTCGCCCGTCGCCGGATCGATGCCAAGGATGATTCCCGAGGTCAACACGCCGTCGATCACGCACGCGTTAGGAATCGGATTCTTGTGCTTGAAGCCGGGAATGTAGATGCTCTTGCGGCGGGACATGTCGTTCTCTCCTGTCAGATGAAGCGGCATGAAATCGAGCCGCACGGACCGTAGTCCGCGTGAATCACATCGCCCGCGGCGACATCGATCATTCGCGTGAACGATCCCGCCAGAACGATCTCGCCTTTCGCGAGCGACTGGCCATGCTGTGCGAGCCGGTTGGCGAGCCACGCCACACCCAGCGCCGGATGTCCGAGCACCCCTGCGGCGACACCCGTTTCGCTGATACTGCCGTTGTGATACAGCAGCGCGGAGACCCAGCGCAGATCGAAATCGTGCACTTTGAAGGGCCGCGCGCCGAGCACGAGCGCGGCATTTGCCGCGTTGTCGGCGATCGTGTCCATGACCTTGCGGCCCCGCTTGGACACGGGATCGACGCGATGCAGACGGGCGTCGAGAATCTCAAGAGCGGGAACGACGTAGCGCGTGGCATCGAGCACGTCGAACAGCGTGCAGCCGGGACCGGACAGCGGTTTGTCGAGAATGAACGCCAGTTCCACTTCGATGCGCGGCGCACGAAAGCGCGAAGCATCGATGCTGGCGCCGTCGTACTCGAGCATGTCGTCGAGCAGCACGCCGAAGTCGGGTTCGTCGATCCCCACGGCGTCCTGCATCGCCTTGGAGGTCAGCCCGATCTTGTGGCCGATCACCGAGCGGCCGTTCTCGCATTTAATGCGCATCCACTCGGCCTGAATGGCGTAGGCATCTTCGATCGTAATGTCGGGATGCGCGTGCGAGAAAATATCGAGTGGCTGGCGGCTGCGCTCCGATTCTTCGAGCGATTGCGCGAGGCGCGTGATGATGTCGGGTGTGAGCATGACGATCACGCCTCCTGTGCGACGGTGTTGCGAAGCGTGCCGATATTGGGCGAATGAATCTCCACTACGTCGCCGGGCTTGAGCCAGCACGGCGGGTCCTGACGCCATCCCGTTCCGGTCGGCGTGCCCGTCAGAATCAGGTCGCCGGGTTGCAGCGTGGCGAAGGTGCTGAGGTACGCGATCAGCGCATCGAACGGGAACATCAGGCGCGCGGTCGTATCGTCCTGGCGAAGCTCGCCGTTCACGCGTGTCTGAATGGCCTGCTGGGCCGACGGATCGCATTCGTCGGCGGTCACGATCCACGGGCCGAGACTTCCCGATGCATCGAAGTTCTTCCCTTGCGTCACGTTGAACTTGCCGTGCTTGAGCCAGTCGCGCACCGAGCCTTCGTTGGCAAGCATCATGCCGGCGATGTGTTCGAACGCACGCTCGCGCGGAATATGGCGTCCCGCCTTGCCGATCACGAGTACGAGTTCGCCTTCGTAGTCGAGTTGTTCGGAGACGCGCGGACGGATCAGCGCGGCGTCGTGACCGACGAAGGAGCCGACATTGCGCACGAACAGGCTGGGATAGCGCGGCAGCTCCGAATTGTCCTGATACTCCTCGTTGCGCTCCTTATAGTTCACGCCGATACACCAGATCTTTTGCGGCGCAGTCAGGGGCGGAAGCAACTGAGCGTTGGACAGCGGAATGCGCGATGCGCCCGCCGCATCGATCGCACGATGCGCGACCGCCAGCAGATCGTCGGACGCCAGCAGGTCGTCCAGCGTCGCGACCTCGTGCATTTCGACGATGCCGTCGTCGAGCAGCACGCCGGTGCGCGCGAGTGCATCGCCATCGCGCAAAGTGAAGCGTAGAAGTTTCATGAGCTGATCCTGTTAGTCGTTGAATGAGAAGCCGCGTCTAACGACGCTGGCCGTTCTTGAGCAGGGAGTCATCGTCGCGCGTGGCAGGCTCCGGGGCGGCCACCCCCGCCGTCAGGCGGCGGCCGCGCGTCTCCGGCAGCACGAAGGACACGCCGATGAAAACGATGGCGGCGGGCAGCGCGATCAACATGCCGCGCTGAAGGTCGTGGTCGAAGACACCGGCAGCAAAGGGCACGAGCAGCGGCGCAAGACTGCCCGCCGCGCGTCCGAACATGTAGATCGTCGAGACCGCGGTTGCTCGGACCTCGATCGGATAGAGCTCGGAAAGCCATGCCCCGACCACGCCGAGCGCGCTGCTGCCGATAGCGAAGACAACCGGCACCCAGAAGATTGGCCAGGTCAGATACGATCCCGCGTAGTGCGCATGGGGCGCCGCCAGCAAAAGACCCAGCGCGATGAGCCAGAACACGCTCGGTGCGAGCGCCCCGAAACGGCGGCCCAAACGGTCGTTCAACCAGCCCATCACGATGTAGCTCACGCCGCCCGCCACAGCCGCCGTGACCGTCGACGCGCGCACGACTTCGGGGGGTGTCTTGAGGACGTTGAGCATGAGGCTCGGCACGAACACCACCACGGCGTAGTAGCAGAACATGTAAGCGGTGAGCCACACGGCGGCCGCAACCGAGATCGCCTTGAGGCGGCCGCTGAACATCGCGGCGAACGTGTTGGATCGACTCTGCGTGAGACGCGCGCGGCGCGCCTGGTCGTATTGCTCCCATGCCCGCGATTCCGGCATCCAGAAGCGAATGAAGACGGCGAGGATCACCGGAGCGCCACCCGTCAGCAGACCGACGCGCCAGCCCCAATCGACGCTGAACGAGTGAACCGCCCACAGGCCGACGATCGAAGCGCCCGCGCCCGCCAGCGTCGCCGAACCCTGGATGAGCGCAGTACCGAGACCTCGCCGTTGCGGATTCCACGTCTCGTTGAACAGCACCATGCCCGCGCCCCACTCACCGCCGAGTCCGACGCCGACGACGAAGCGCAGCAGCGCCAGTGCCGCGAAATTCCATGCGAGCGCAGAGCCCACCGAGGCCAGCGCGAACACGACGAGCGTCCATTGCAGCGCGGCCTTGCGTCCGATGCGATCCCCGAGCCAGCCGAAGAGTCCGCCACCGACCACCGAACCGATCAGCGTGATCGTGGTGATGCTCGCTGCTTCGCCGAGCGTCACCTGCATCGAACGCTGAATGGACGGCATCAAGTAAGGCATGATCAGCACGTCGTACAGGTCGAGCGCGAAGCCGAGCATGCACGACACGATGATGGCCAGTCGCTGCGCGGGGGCATAAGGTGTGGCTGCGGTGTCGTTCATGCGCGTCTCCTGGCGCGCAATCATCGTTGCGCTGTCGTTTCGTATGGCTCGATGATTCCATTTCGAGGAATCGGGAGCCATTGCAAAACCGCGCGAATTTCCGCAGGGTGGATTTTTTTCGAAGCGCAGTCGAAGCGCAGTTCCAGGCGCGTTTAGCGCGCCCGTCCTCGCCCTGCCCGCTGCATTTCCGTCAGTCGTTTTGTGATGAGAACGGCCTTGTTCCGCATTGCCTTGACGATCCGCGGCAACTCGGACTCGGCCAGACGCTCTGCCATGGCCGCCACCGCGATGACGGCCACGGTCTTGCCCTCTTCGTCGAACACGGGGATCGAAAGCGCGCGCGTGCCGTGCAGGACGCCCTCTTCGGAATACGCGTAACCGTCGCGGCGCGCCGCTTCGACGCGGGCGCGGACGATGTCCATCGACGGCCCGTCAGCCGGCAGGCGCGCGGCGTTCATGTCGCAGATGTGATCTGCCTCCTCGCGCGGCATCGAGGCAAGCAGCATGACGCCCGCTATGCTGACGCCCAGCGGACGACGGGTGCCGACATCGATGGCAAGCACCTTGATCGGATAGGACCCGGTCTTCCGCTCGATCGCCACCGAGTCCCATCCGGCGCGGATGGTCAGGAACGTGGTGTCGCCGATTTCGTTCGCAAGCCCCGCGAGATAAGGCTCGGCTGCGGTGCGCACCGGAAAGTTCGCCGGCCGGCTGAGGCCCAGCAGGCTGATTTCCGGGCCGACGCGATAACGCCGGGTGGCGACATCCTGCTCTCCGACACCCTCGGCGATCAGCGTCTGCAGAATGCGATGCACCGTTGGATGACTCAAGCCGGAATAGGCCACCACATCAGTGAGCCTCACGCCGCGCTCGCCACCCAATGCCAGGATGCGCAGCACCTGGAACGCGCGGCCAATCACGCGCACGCTGGACGATTCGTCGTCTTCCTTCTTGCTTGTCGATGCGCTTTTCTTGTCTGCCATAGCTCTCGTCATCACGTGTGATTTGGTCTTGCGAGGTTAAACCTTGCCCTTTTGCCAGCGTTCGAGACACAGGGGCATATCCTACATTTTTCCACCTGGTGGACATTTTTGGCATCGGGCAGGCTGCCCGGACGGGGCGGCGTACTAACCTTAGGGTTTTCGCAGTTCGACACTACACAGGGCGCGTATGGATCTGCCAATCAACGGTTTCAAAAGGAGCGTTTCCGAGGGCATTCCACAGTTCGGTCTGTGGGCTGCGTTCGCGGACGGTTACGTAACGGAGGCATTGGCGTCGGCAGGCTTCGACTGGTTGTTGATCGACAACGAGCACGCGCCGAACGATTTGCGCAGCACGCTCGCGCAATTGCAAGCCATGGCCCCGTATCGCTCGCACGCGGTCGTGCGGCCGGTTCGCAGCGACACCGCCCTGATCAAGCAACTGCTCGACATCGGCGCACAGACACTTCTTTTGCCCATGATCGATACACCCGAGCAGGCGCGTGAAGCTGTCGCCGCATCACGCTATCCGCCGCATGGCGTGCGAGGCGTGGGCGCGGCGCTGGGACGGGCGTCGCGATGGAATCGCGTACCCGACTATCTGAGCCGCGCCGCCGACGAGATCTGCGTGCTGCTCCAGGTCGAAACAACGGCCGGACTGAGCAACCTCGCGGCGATCGCCAATATCGAAGGCGTGGACGGCGTGTTCTTTGGACCGGCCGATCTGAGCGCTTCGATGGGTTTGCTGGGCAAGGCAGGTGCGGAGCCGGTACGCGAGGCAATTCGCGACGGCATCGCTTTGGTCCGGCAGGCCGGGAAAGCGGCGGGTGTGCTGGCTCCGGACGAAACTCACGCGCGCGAGTATTTGGCCGCTGGCGCGACGTTCGTGGCTATCGGAACCGACGTGAGCTTACTGACAGGAGCCGCGAACAAACTTCTTGCGGGCTATAAAGACGTCAAGGATGCGAGCCCGGTGAACGCAGGAAAAGGCGGCTATTGACGGTCGACCCTGCGCCACGTGTCCGTCGCGCCGACATGATTCACGCAGCTGCGATTCGCTCGAACGGGACGACTCTGCACGCCGCAGACGGCTCATTGGTGCGGGAGACCCACCACCCTGTCGAGCGATCTGCCGCTGCATTCGGCGTGGCGGGTGCATCGATGAAAGGACACACATGGTCTACGTATCTGCGATCTCCGACCCGGCCGATGCAAAGAAGCCTTCGTGCACGCCGCAATTCCCGGCGCTGATGCGCTCCGGCTCTTCGGTGGAGAGACGTTCGGCTTGCTGTCGACGATGCGTCAGCGAGCGTCGCGGAATGATGAAGACGAGTTCGGCGCGCGCTGAGTCCGGGAGTTGCCAATCGATCGATCACAGCGGTATTCACCCTCGCCCGCTCCGATCCAGCAAAATCGACGTCATCCCGGACGCGCGCATCCTATACTTCGTCCCATTGCATGACCTTGCCATGCTATTGCGATTCGCTACCGACTTCGGCCCCGCTGGCGAAGGCGGCGTCAGACGCGTGCTGATTTAAGTACGGACCAGCCCGACTCGATGTGCTTGCGCATGGCAAGCATCGCACCCGTAACGTCGCCGGCTGCAAGTGCCTGCAAGATCTCTTCATGTTCCTCGACGGCGTCTTCACCGCGGTTCTCTGCCGCGTTGATATCGAACGGATAACGCGCCCAGAGGATCTGCGTGAAATGCAAAGTTTGCGGCATGTCTGCTATATCGTACAGCCGGCGGTGAAAACGATAATTGATCCCGCGTGCGTTGGGGGGCGGTCGCCTCTTTTGAACGCGTTCGCGAATGCGTCGGCAAGTTCGCGAAGCTCCATGAGATCCTGAGCCTTGATCCCTTCTGTTGCCCCTTTACCGAGCTGTCTCGAGCCACACGCGCAAGCCAAGGATCTCGGCAGAGGTCGCCGGATCGAACGGAACCACGCGCGCTCCGCGATACGAATCACCGCCGACGTAATCTTCCGCTTCGAGGAGCTTGAGGGCCTCGCGAACCGGCGTAATGCTCAAGCCGAGTTCCTCGGCCACCGACGTTGCCGTCTATTTCTGCGATCCCAAACACCCATGGCAGCGTGGTTCCAACGAGAATACCAATGGGCTGTTGAGACAGTACTTTCCAAAGGGCATCGATCTGTCGGCATATTCACAGGCCAAACTCAACGCCGTCGCGAGACGGCTGAACGAGCGCCCAAGGAAGACATTGGAATACGAGACGCCAGCCGAACGATTCCATCGGGCTATTGCATCGACCGGTTGAATCTGCCACCAGGTAACGGCCATTGACCAACTACGCGAGCGATTGTCCGGTACAGGTCGGAAAGGAGCGTTGAAGCTTGCTCGCGAAGGCTATCGTCGGTCTGTTCGGGTGTCGAATAAGAGGTTGTGACAACAGAAGCGAAGCTTGATAGATGCCGTCGATAAGGATTACATAAAAACATTTGCTAATGGTTATTATGTCAAATTGGTTGGCCCCATGATCCGTATTATTGCCTTTGTCGCGACGGCGTTGCTGACTTCGACCGCCCTAGCCGCCCCTGTCATTCCCGGAAGCTACGAATTGGTCGCGTCTTACTTCCGGGCGGGCGGCACTACGGAACATGATACATCGATCGTGTCCCCTTCGGCGCGGTCCCGAACCGGACGCCCCGGTTTCTTGCCTGTCGACTCAAGCAGCGTCTAATTGATCCGAAAATCTCGGAGCGAGACAGCATTCACCGAAAATTCAGAGACCAGTTCGACAGAGCGGGTGTCTGTTGTGCCCGGGAAGACTGGCCGTACAACGGAAGCTGCGCCGGACAGTGCGTTGAAGATCTTCTCGAAACTGGAATCGAGTCTGATCGGCTTCGAACTATATTACGCCTCACACCTCATGGCACGTGACTTACCAACCTGGCGCACACATTGGGCCCGTGGCCAGCGGAATATGTGAGGCCTTCTGGGTTTGTAAGCAAGGACGATGCGAAGGATGCTTCCGCTTTCTGCGCAGCGGTCTTGTATTTCTACGCTAAATCCGATCAACAAGCACAGGAACCGGGTGACTTGGGTTCAGGAATATACATGCTCCGGCATCATTTGTTTAATTGCAATTGCTGCATCACCGTGTTCAGTTCCGCGACGTGCTTTTCGATGCTTGGATCGTACAGTACGCTAGCTCGTGGTTGTCGTACCCGAACATCGCCCACGCGCGCTTGCTCAATTGCTGCCTCGACTGCGGCCGCAAATGTAGCATCGATTTCACGCGTGAACGTGAATTTTGCGTTGGGCGAAACTACCTCTGCCGCACCAACGTTGTCCGCAACAATGATTGGGGTACCGCACATCACAGACTCGATCGCGACGTATCCAAACGGTTCGTATACCGACGGAACAAGAGTGAAGTCGACCGCCGCGAAAAGTCGCTCGATGTCGCGTCGGTAGCCTACGCACCGGATCGTCTTCGCGCTCTCTCGAACTGGCCGCCCGGCGACAACAAGACATATCGGCAAGGACGTCTGCTCGAAGTAAGTTCGGATCAGTTCGTAGCCCTTTCGAAAATGGCTTGTCGATGAAAAAAAGAAAAGGACTCGATCGTGTGGCAAGTTTAGCTCGTCACGCACTCGCGCACGTTCAGCATTTGTCAGCGGTGAAAAGCGGACCGGATCGACTGGGGGATACATGACCCGGATTTTTTCTTCAGGCACTCCGTAGAGAACTTTGAGTTCATGAGCCATCAAATTCGAGTGGGCGACGATAGCGCGCGCGCTGGCGTACGTGCTTTTTTCTAGTTCGATCTGCCTACGATCATTCCATCGCCAACTACGTCGAGACGCTCTCAGCCATCCGCAGTGTGTGCCGACACATACGGCAATATCCGAGGATGTGGTGCAGTTGATCGACAAAACACACCTTGGCCGGGCCCGTGACATTTCCCGGTTGAAAACCCAGTCATAGACCATTGCTCGCAATTTCGGCGGTGCCCATCTTACGGAGAGACGTTTTGAAATCACCCATGATGACTCTATTAGCGAGTCATCAATCTCACGAGCGTAGAGCGTAGGCCGAATTCCTAGCTCGTGCAGGCCCCGGATCAAATCGCGTGTATAACGTTCAGCCCCGCCGCTGTGTTTTAGGGCGGAACTGGTAATGACGATATCTTCTGGTATGTAAAGCATGTTTGAATCAGAACCCTTAACAAAATGATGAAGAGAGGTGGCTAACCTTCGATGAACGCTGTTAACCCGCTCGTTGTTCCAGCGATGAAACGGATATGGCTAAGCCTATATTCGACGGCGAGCTCTGGGGACTCATCGAACCGTTACTGGCCCCCTCCCAACCTACGGCGCCACCGTTACCCCGGATGAAAAACGCTCGACAATCGTTCGGTCCTTTCAGGCATGCTCTTCGTCTTGCAAATCGGCTTGAGCTAAGACCCTCTTCCTCGCAAGATGGGTTGCGGTAGCGGCTTGAGTTGCTGGCGCGCCTGCGTGACTGGCAGGAGGCAGGTGCCGGAGATCAGTTGCACGAGTGGCTCCTTGCGCGGCTACGGCCGCCGACCGAATCGACTGGTCTCGCGTCATCGTCTACTCCTCTTCAATACGTGCTGTGGCTCAAGTCAAAAACGGGACCGCATCCCACAGATCGTGCACCCGGCTCAAAGCATCACCTCATCACCGATGCGCAAGGCCTCCCGCTCGCGGTGCTACTGACCGGCGCCAACCGCAACGACGTCACTTACCTTCGAACGCTGGCCGAGGCTAACGCCCATCAGCGGAAAGCCTGGAAGACCACTATCGAAGCCCTGGGGTCACTCAAGGCGGCAGAGGCTTCGACCACGACAAACATCGACGCTCGTTACATGCAGCGGGCATCGCCACCGAAATTGCCCCGGCGTGGCCAGCCTCACCGCGGCGGATTGGGTAAAACACGCTGGGTCGTGGAGTACACCATTTTCGTGGCCTCACAACTTCCGCCGACTACGCATCCGCTTTGACCGGCTCGCGTTTATCCATGAAGCCTTCATGAAAATCGCTTGCTGCATCGTATGCTGGCAACAACTCCAAACGTCATTTTGCAAACGCTTCTTACTAAGCCTTAATTAGGCGCCGCCAAAGCGTCTTCAAAAAATAGCCAGATTCAGAGATGGTCTACTTGTACACGATATGGGACTCGCTGGGTGATCGCTCGAATCACTCGATAGGAAGCGGTACGCCACCTCTCTCGCGCCGTTCGATATCAGGTTCACGATATCACTGGCCAGACACTTGAAATGCGAATGCCTGCTGCCAATGACAGTGGACCCATGAATGGTGCGGCGAGCGCAACCGAAAGGGCCGTCGCGGTAACGGTGAGACTGGCGGTTGTATGCGACGCCGCAAACGTCGTTGCGAGAGCCGGCAGCAGCGGTTGCGTAGTGTAGACGGCAAGGAAAGGACAAACGGTGTACGATACGATAGCCTCCGACTGCATCACGTCCGGTTTGGAAGGTGTGCTCCTGGCTTCTCGTCGTTTCGCCAGTACTTTCAATGTCCTTGCCACCTCTTAACCCGAGCGCATTTTATTTTCAAGTTCGGAGACAATACTCTTTCTTTGAATAGACGAGTTGCCATTGCGTATCGGTAAAATGCCACGTTCGATCTCGCCCGATGAGCTCTTGCCGACTGCAGTTGGATACGAGGGCTGCAACTCCCTCTTCTGCTTCTCTGATGTGGCGCTCGGCCCAGGCAAGACTTCGCCGCGTTGTGGCTCCGTTTGGCATGGTCAAAACTGTCATGAATGAGGTCGCGCGCTCTCTGTTTTTGCTCTGTGGTCATCAGGCCGCTCACGACCCCGGAAGTTGCTTCGGTTCGCCGCTGCCGCCGCCGCCGCCCGTTCGCATCAGAACCTCATGTATCGCCTCCAGCCGAATCACACGGCCGGTTAGCCTCGCGATTCTGGCCTGCTGCGCTTTGGCCGTCGCACCCAACGCAACCACCTTGTCATTCATCTTGGTGACGGTTATGAGTGCACCCGACACCTTTCCGTGACGCCCATTACTCTTTCGCTCCTTCCATTGCTTCGATGCGGTTGTTGGACTCCGCAATGAACGCGATTACGTCGTCCAATGCGTCGGTCGCCTCTTGTGTTGAGGCGTTTGCGCGATCGACCAGAGCAACAATGTCCTGCTCGTCGTTTTTGCTCGGTTTGAAGTCATGTGCTGCCCGTCGCATGAATTGGCTAACAGGCAAACTGAGCCGCTCGACCGTGCTTGCAATCGCGCGCTTCTGAACTGCCGTAACCTGTACTACGATACTTGCCGTTGCCGTTGCCATCGTTACACGCACGACGAGGGGCCGCCGGAACTCCAAAGAGCGTTCGACGACTCGGCAACCACTTTAACGACTGGCATCCTTAATCTCGTCTACTTGCTCGACCTGGAAAAAATCATCTTGGGCGGCCCTTTAAGTGCCTTATTTCCGCGCGTCGAAAAGAGGGTCAAAATACTGCTTGCAGCAAATCTATTACATGGTTTTGAGCCACCTCCCATCTATGTCACTCGATTCGGCGCTGATGGCGCTGGGATCGGAGCCGCCCTCGTCGTCCGCGACGGGTTTTTTTGTCGAAGCTGGAATTGAATTAATCTTCATGGTCGACCAAAGCATTGGAGACCAATTTGCTTGCCAACCCTCTCATAATTTCGTTTCGCCTCGCTGCAAGTCGCCAGACATCGACTTTTCAAGTGCCGCAGCAAGTGTGTCCACACCCTCGTGAATTGCGTCCACATCCACGGCCGCGAAACCAAGCACGAGACCAGGCTGGGAAGAACGCCTGAAACTGTAGTACGACAACGGCCGAGTTTCGATTCCTGCCGATGCGGCACACTCCCAGGCGATTGAATCATTGGCCCCGGCATTCAGAAAAGCTGGTGTATCGAGTCCCATCGTGATGGGCGGAAGATGAAGCATACCGCCGAGACGCCGGTGAATAGCTTGCTCTAGTGCCTGCGCCCTTTCGCCATAGAGTAGTCTCATGCGGCGCACGTGCCTACCAAGATGGCCTTCCGCTATGAAAGCATGCAATATCGATTGCTGATCAATCGCAACATATCGGAAACTTAAGGAAAGCGCCGCAACGAATGCGTCAACCAGTCTATCGGGGACGACTGCATAGGCTATTCGCAAAGCCGGGAACAGAAGTTTGCTGAACGTTCCGCAATAGATTACATGACCCAAAGTATCAAGGCTCTTAAGTGCAGCAAGAGGACGTCCCTCGAACCGAAACTCGCTGTCGTAGTCGTCTTCCAGGATTAACATACCTGTATCTTTAGCCCACGAAAGAAGCGCCAGACGACGTTCAAGCGACAACGTAGGGCCCAACGGTGCCTGGCGTCCTGCGGTTACATAGATCAGGCGCGCGCCGGGCTCAGTCTGTCGTGCTAAGGCAACGTCAATACCTTCGCTGTCTACGGGCACACCGATGACTCGAGCTCCAGCGGCTGCGAAGACAAGGTTGCCACCCGGATATCCTGGATCCTCCACAATTGCTGTGTCGCCCGGATCGAGTAGCAGTCGGACGGTTAGGTCGATCGCCTGCTGCACGCTTCCAAGGATTACAATGTTGTCACCCGAGCACCCAATACCTCGCGAGGTTCGCACGTGATCTGCAATCGCGTCGCGCAATGGCCGATAACCCTGCGCCTCCCCGTCCGCCAAGAGTTCGCCGCGCGCGCGGCGATGGCGGCGCGATGCCAGTTTGGACCACAAAGCAAACGGAAAGGCGGCCAGATCTGGCTGGCTCGGGCGAAATGCGCGAGTGGAGAAATCGCGTCCCTGGATACGGAACGGACTCTGCGCGAGAAGACGGCCGCGATTAGAAAGCTCGATCTTCGTATTCTGTTCCGGACTTACGGATGTCAACTGGGCGGATTTCCGTTTTTGCGTCGGCAGCCGGTCTTCGGGGAGTTCAGCTGCAACAAAGCTACCCCGTCCGACAACGGCAAATAGATAGCCCTCAGCGGTCAGTTGGGCGAAAGCTTCCACGACCGTTCCTCGGGAGATCTTGAAGCGTTCAGCAAAATCGCGCGTTGGGGGGAGGCGGCTACCCGGCGCGAAGGTCCCCCGAAGAATTGACTTTCTTATCTCGTCATACAGCCATTGCTGTAGCGGCGCCCCTTCAGGACGTGGCGCGAGCGCGATGTCGATGTCTTTTGCCCGTCTCAATTTTCACCCCAAATTGGTACAGCGATTTTCACGAAAATGGATCTTTCTGGTTGCCAATATGATAGCTAATCTGAGCACCACAGTACTTCGGACCCAATCAGAGGACATCTCATGGCAGACATCGTTTTCCTGGCGGGAGCGACCGGCGCAGTCGGTACGGCCCTCATCCCATTTCTGAAAGCAGCCGGTTACACGATATACGGAAGCACGCGCACAACCGAAGGAGCGAAAAAACTGGAGAACGCTGGCATTTCCCCAGTCGTCGTTGATGTGTTTAACGCTTCGGCCCTGTCGGACGCGTTGTGCAAAATTAGGCCCCAGTCGGTGATCCACCAACTCACTGATCTTCCTCGTGGACTTGATCCAGCCCAGATGAAGCAGGCAGTCGTCAATAATGCCCGTATTCGTAATGAGGGTACCCGCAATCTTGTTGAGGCCGCGAAAGCCGCTGGGAGTAGAAGACTGGTCGCGCAGAGTATCGCCTGGGCATACCGCGCTGGCGCAAAACCCTATTTGGAAACATCCCCACTGGACATGGAGGCACCGGAGCCGCGCAGTGTCAGTGTCAATGGTGTGGTCGCACTGGAACGATGGGTTTTAACTGTTCCGGAACTGGAAGGCACCGTGCTGCGATACGGTCAGATCTATGGCCCCGGCACCGGTGCAGACACGCCCGCTGGTGCAAGCCCTTTACACGTGGAGGCCGCCGCCGCCGCCGCCCTGCTGGCGCTCCAACGCTCCCACGGAGGGACGTACAACATCGCCGAAGACCAAGCCGAGGTCAGCAGCGAGAAGGCTAAGCGTGAGTTGGGCTGGTCGCCATCCATGCGCCAGGCGGACGGGGCATGAACCCGCTGCGGTTCAATCGCGCGGGCTCAGCGAGAATCGGCTTGCTGATGGCCGCAGCTAGCCTCCTCGCGATCGGGCCGGCAGCACCCCAGTCCGCGCTGCGCTGGTTGGCGGGCCTGTGCGGCACCCGCAACCCGCCACTTCTGTCTGTGGACTCCGGGCCGAACGCTAGCACTCGCCCTCGCACGACAAATCAGACACTTTCTTGCGAGATCCTGCCAAACGCACCCGGGAAATCAATCACGACGATGATGGTGACTTTCCCACCGAATGGCTACACCCCCGCACACAGACATCCAGGTTCGGTAAATGCCGTCGTCCTGGAGGGTACGGTCCGATCGCAGATGGAGGGAGGCCCGCCAACGGCATACACCGTAGGGCAGACGTGGTTTGAAGCGCCGCGTGCTCTGCATATGTTTGCTGAGAATCCTGATCCTGTTCATCCCGCGAAGCTCCTCGCAACGTTTGTCGCCGACACGAATTGTGGTCCATTGATGTTGCCGCCAGATGAGAATTAGCTCGTTTTGAAATGCCCGAGCACGGCAAGATTCCCGGATAAAAGCCGTTGCCGCGACCCTGGTAATGGTAAGCCGCTCAGTCTACGGTCTTTAAAGTGCGCGTCCGTGGTACATGTTGACCTAAGCGCAAACAGTTCGTGAGGATTGTGCTCGGCGCGAGCGCCCATCCATATGATCGCGCCAAGACCGATGCATCCCGCCCTATCGTCCGGGCTCGCGGGCTTGCAATTGCTTAGCGACAAACAGCCCCACCCGATGCAATGGCTCATGTGCGCGTCGAGTCATTGCAACTCGGCTATCCGTTCGTGCAATGCGCGTTGCCAGTCCGCCGAAAGTAATTAACCGTTTCTGTTCGTCGGTAATGTGTCAGGAGATAGGCTCGCGAGTTGTCCAGCTATCTCATCGAGCGAATTGCCGATGCGTTGTGCAAGAACGACGAATCCTATCCGTCGAAGCGACGAGCGTGGATAGTACCGACGACTGGTTCTTTACCGCTAAAAAAATATCAGGCCACGCGATTCCTTAAATTTCAGCGCGGATGGAGCAACACTGCTGCGCCTGGCGACTTCGCCGATAAGGGCGAGTCGATCAAGTACAGCGCATGTTGGGGTCGTTAAAACTCCATGTCTCATTCGCGCGCGTCATCCAGGCAGTTTGCGCGCTAGCAACGAGTTTACAACGCTGAGGTCGGTCGAACCGTTCTCGTCGGTTGCCGCCAGTCGATGCCTTCGAGCAGCATTGATAGTTGCGCCGGGCTCAGGCTAATGACGCCACCATCGGCTTGAGGCCATACGAAGCGCCTCTTCTCGAGTCGCTTCATCAGCAGGCACATGCCATCTCCACTCTACCACAGCACTTTGAGTAGATCGCCGCGTTTGCCACGAAACACGAAGACGTGTCCGCAGAACGGATCGCGTTCAAGCACTGTCTGCACCTTGGTGGCGAGACTGTTGAATCCGGCCCGCATGTCGGTCACGCCCGCAGCAAGCCACACACGTGTGCCGGAAGGAAGACCGATCATGTCTCGGCCTCCGCAGCGGCACGCAACGTACGCAAGACAACACGCAGCGTGGCTGCGTCGGGCGTGCCCTCGATACGCACGCGTGCGATGCCGACGCAAATCTCAATGTCGCCCGCGACGACCGGCTGTGCCTTGCTCTGCAACTGAACCGGCAATCCGGCCGCGCTCTCAATCAAGCGTTCCTCGTGAGCTACCTCTACCGGCAACAGTGTCGGCGGTTCATACTGTCCCGCTTGATAGGCTCGACGCCACTTGAACAATAGATTTTTATTTAGCCCGTATTCCATAGCCAGTCGGGCAACCGAGACACCTGGTTCAGATGCCAGCTTTGCGAGCTCTCGCCGAAACTCGATGGGGTGGTTGGGGGTAACCCGCGCGCTTACCGTGCAGCACGATCGCGTGCTGTATCTGCTGGAAGACACCGATGAGAACCGGCGTCTGATTCATCGCTACATCGAGGTGTGGGAGTACCCGGATGGCCGTATCGAGATCCGAACGCCTGAGCGCGCGCTGGCCTATCGGGAATATGATCGGCTCGACGAGGTGGATCAGGGAGCGGTGGTGGACAACAAGCGTCTGAGCCGCGCGCTGGAGCTTGCGCAGAGGATGCAGGAGCAGCGTGATAACCGACGCATCTCAGGTTCGCCCTCGCGCACGAATCGCGGCATCGAAGTGCGTTTGCCCGAGAAGCTGCCGGGCACCAAGAAGCAGCGCGAGTTCACGCGCGAGGATGTGAACCAGATGATCACGCAGTTGGCGCAGGAGCATGTGATTGCGCGCAAAACTATGGGCAAACCCGGTTCTCGGTCAGGCAACGTACGCTGAAAGAACATCTACGCCCTGCCCGTTCAAGCCTGATCCTTCAACGCTGCGTGTGACCAACCCGAAGAACAAATCCGATATCTGTATTTAGCCCGCACTACGAGATCTGTGTTTGGCCGTGACATCGTCATGAATATCCGCGTTGACCTAACAGAACGAGCCTGTACCTTTTGCCGATCGCAATTGTCGCGCGACCAGGTCCGCGAACAAGCTTTCAGGGCGAATTTCGTTGGAGCGATGTCTTCGGCGGTTCTCGCGTCGCCCGCTTTCTCATGGGGCGGTTGACCAACTCCGGCTTTCCAGGTCATGCCTTGACGGTAGCTCACTCACGCAGATTACGGCGAAAAAAAACTTATCGGCTGACGAAAAAATCAACGATCTTGGCCCGGTTGACCACCAAGAGTCGATGTCGCTCGACGCGCCGGAACCTGCTCAAAATTTAGAATCCGACAAGATTAGCGACACGGAACAACAGTCTCTTTCGGCCGCGCCGAATTCTTACAGACTTCGACTGATGCGCAAGTCATCTAGCGAAGTGATGAAGCGAGTGTGGGGACTGTTTCCTGGCAACAGAAGCTCTTCGACACTCGCTCCCCTCTACGGCGCGTCAATTAACTACGTTTCTTACTATCAAGCCACTTAACGACATCCGTCGCCGCGCCACCTTTACCAGCCCCGTCCAGCACAGAATAATGATCCTTGCCAGGGTAGAGACGGAACTCAGCAGGAGTACCGGCAGCGCGCGCGTTCCGAACGGCCTGAAGCGTCACAGCCATCTTGATCGAAGGATCCTTATCTCCCTGTAGCAAGAGCATAGGACCGGGAGTACGGCCGCGAGGAACGCTTTGTTCGTCCAGCCAATGTTGCAACGCCAGAGCGGCCTCAGGACTTTGTGGGGTGAACTGGTAGTCGTTTAGCTTACTACCCAGGTTTGCGGAGAAGCTTTCCCAGATTTTGAAAGTGCACTCGTTGCGTGTCTCATCAAACATCGCAAGTGCTTGCTTTCCGAGGTAGTCCGCGTACTTGAGCTCGGGATGTATGGTTGCAATACCTTGCAACGCCAGCAAATAGAATCCACGGTCGACCGGACCGGGCGAACCGTAGTAATAGGCCTGTCCGACATTCGTAACCGGAGCGAGGCCGACGGTCCCACGAAAATCCAGACCGCTCCCCCAGCTCGGAGCAAGCTCACCTGCAGCAATCACGGCCTGGCCTCCCTGGGAGTGGCCGACAGCAAACCAAGAGTCGGACAGCGAGCGGTCTGCCTCCATCCCCGCGCGAACAGCGTCAATGACACCCCGACCTTCACTGTCAGCGACGATGTAAGGATGCTCGCCGCTCATCCCGAGACCTTCGTAGTCAGTTGCCACCACGGCGTAACCCGCCTTCAGCAACTCTGACACGAATGGGCCATACCCGTATAGGTCGATTCTCCCGTCCTTGTTTGAAGCAAGGGACGGCGCACATGCGTCACTGGTTCCCGAGGACCCATGTGCCCACGATACAACTGGCCATCCTCCTTGAGGCGCTGCTCCCCGTGGGACCAGAAGCACACCACTGACTGATATCCTCCTGCCGTCGAGTGAATACGATCGATAGCTGATGCGGTCGGCTCGTGCGGCATGCGTTGCGAGCTCAGGTGCTAGGTTCTGAATAGCCTCGTCGGTCAACAATGCTCCAGAATCGCTGGGTCTCGCAACCGACGGCACGACTGACAACGCGACATTGCTCCACTTTACTTTCTGAGCGTTTGTCGACGTCGTCACAACTGACGCGGGTTCGGCCGCGCCAACAAACATTGGCGCAACCAAGGTAGCGCCAAGCGAAAGCTTAAGCAGATTGAATTTCGGTTTCATGACTTCTCCTTTTCTATAAAGCTAAATTTAAGCGACTTCCTTCCTCTGGAAAAGAACCAGGAATCACGCAATCCAGTATACCGAGATCTCGTTTTGACAACCTGTAATACGCATACCTAATCGATAACACAGATGTTCTGCATCGTATGCAACGGAGAAGCTATCCACGATGTCAATCTTGGCGGCAGGAGTCGATCGACTCTCTTTAATCTTTTGATAGGAGTGTAATACCGCGACCTCGAGCTATCCCATCTTTCGCTGGTGTATGCCAGTTCTGGCGAAGATTGGAAAGTGAGCAAAAAAAGATGCTGGCGCGATGCCAGCAACTGAACAGGCAAGTCGGGGCAACAAGCCCGAGAGAGACAGCGTTAGACTGGCTGCGGGATTGTCGCATTCTAGGACTACGATAGCGCCCGCCCTACCTTATCTTCAAATTTGCTTCGTCAGGGGCTTTTTGACTCATCGACCATGAAAACAATTCGACACCTTCATGTTCCAGAATCCCGGCCCACAGATTTCGACCCGCATGATCGGCGTACCGGTTCCTTCCCCTGTCAGATCTTGCGCTGGAAGCAGCGCGGTTTTTAGCGAATCATCGCATCTCGATTTTGGTGCTGTGCAAAGTCCACCATCAGCAAGATGACGAGCTACAAGTAGGCTCCAGTATGCGTTGACCGCAATCCTTCCAGTTAAATGACGGAACCTCACTAGTACGGGTGCTTGAGCCACGTGAAGGATCCAGTCGTGCGGACGGCGGAGTTGCGTTGGAACTTTCATCTTCAGCGGTCTTCGTTACTTCCCGGATGTGTTCCTGCAAAAGTCGAATCCATCTTGAAGTTTTGGCGTCGAGATACTCGCGTGACGGATAGAGGGCGTACGCGGTGAAGTCATTCATGGTCGTGTTCGGCAGGATCCGAACGAGCGTTCCGGCTTCGACCAAGGGCTTTGCCGTGATCCATGGCAATGCACCAATTCCGAGCCCCTCTTGAATTGACGCCGAGAGAGCATCCATACAACTGACCCTAATTCGTGAACGCTCTAAATCAAAGGTTTCTTCCCGACCCGAGTTGTGAATTACCCATCTTACGTCACCACGGGAGCCCTCTATCAACTGCAGAACTACATGGGCATGCAACGACGCAAGCGTCTCTGGCGTTCCTGTTTTCTGTAAGTATCCTGGCGAAGCGCACAACACGGTGGCGGTGTCGAACAGTTTGACTGCAACCAACCCAGAGTCCGGCAGTGCGGTTTGCGAGAAGCAGATCACGACGTCAAATGCTGAGCCAACGGGCTCAATAGCATCAGGGGACAGCGTCAGATCTATCTGGACGTCCGGATTGTCTTCCAGATATCGCGAGCATACGGGTACCACGTACTGCTTTCCGAATACTGGTGGTGCATGGACCTTGAGTCGTCCGATCGGCTTTGTGCTCGCATGAAGCGCCTCTTGATCCGCGAGTTCAGCTAACCGGAGTATCTCGCGGCATCGCGCAAAATACTTTTCTCCAGCATCGGTCAAAGACAGGCGTCGCGTCGTACGTTGAATCAGGCGCGTTTTCAGAGCAACCTCAAGCTCGGAGATGCTCCTTGAAACCACCCCAGCGTGCAGACCAAGCTTCTGCGCGGCGCCCGTGAAGCTGCGTGCCGCACAAACATTGACAAAAATACGCATATGTCGCATCTCAGCCATGACGACTCCAACGATCTCGAATGCATTCAATGTAGCGCTTATCAACGCAGGCTAAGCGTTCTTTTCGACATGGCATGCTCATCTATTGAAGAGATGGCCCAGAATCATATGTCTCGAGTGTCCCATGTCGTTGCGCCATCGCTGATCACTGCAGCTAGTGCGTCCTTTCATCTGGGGATCACGACGCCATAGAATGGGCGCCTTCTGGGTTGGCCCAGTCTAGGATGATGTTCTTGGCTCTTTCGACTAAGCCCTTGTGCGGTTAATGTATCGATTCTTCTCAAGTGGAGAGACGTATGACCGAATCGCTTACATTCGTTCACCTTGAGGAGCCTGCGGAAATCTATGCCGCTTTCGATCTTATGAAACAACTGCGAACGCATTTGAGGGATCCAGACGCATTTGTCGCGCAAATCAAACACCAGCATCAACAGGGATATCGCTTGCTTGCCGCTCGATCCGGCAGCGAGCTGCTTGGACTGTCTGGCTATCGTACGCAGTCCAATCTGCTTTACGGAAGCTTTATCTACGTTGACGATCTCGTCGTCGACAGTAGCCAGCAGCGCGGAGGTATTGGTGCACAGTTGCTCCAGGCTACGCGCGAGATCGCACGTAAGGCAGGTTGTGCGTTTTTCGTCCTTGATACAGGCCTCCACATGGCGCTGGCACAGCGCTTCTATTTTCGACAAGGGTTGCTCGCTAGGGGCATGCACTTTTCTCAACAACTCCCTTTGCCATGAACCCGACGAGTGTACTGGAGCGCTTACGATGAGAATGCTTTCGATTAACGCAAGTCCGCACGGCTACGCGAGCACCGGGTGCGGGATAGCCGACGAAATCGAACAACGTTTGAAAGGCGACGCGAGACGTGAAGTCGAAGTGGTATATCGCGATCTTGCCGCTGAACCGCTGCCTCCGATCTCTCGGCAGTATGCACGCGCGATTACATCGCGCGACGCAGATCCCTCACAGTTTGAAATGTCCGAGGGCTTGATTCGAGAGTTGGAATCAACCGATTTGCTCGTGATCAACACGCCGGTTCACAACTTCACGGTGCCAGCGGCACTGAAATTGTGGATCGACCATGTGCTGCGTATTGGACGTACCTTCGTATCGACGTCATCTGGAAAGGTCGGGCTATTGAAGGATCGCCCCACCATTGTCATCGTAGGTGCCGGTGGATTCCACCACGGTGAACACGCTCAGCAGCCCGACTTTCTCTCTCCATATCTGACCTATGCGCTCAGTTCCATTGGCATCTCGAATGTGCAGTACATACGGCTACAAGGGCTAGTGTACGGTCCGGAGAAGGTCAATCTCGCTTTCGAAGGAGCGCGTGCGCAACTGGATGTTCACCCATTATTTCTTTCCTCGCCGGCCCATACGGACGTGAGATAGCTAATGCGATCCTAATGGCGCCTTCCAGCTGGCGTCGAGGCACTGCACCAGAGTTCTTGCGTGCGCCAGCGCTTCCTCAGCCTGGGTGATGTTTGCGAATCCCAGAACCAGTCCTCGAGGCGTGTTGGTCGCATGCACGTTCGTGTGCCAAATAGAAAGTGGCATTACGCCCATTCCGCGGTCGCGGGCGAGGTTAGCCACCGCCGAATCATTGACTGGTCCTTTTGCTGCCTCGGCAAACTGGACTGAGAGCTGTATGCCGCCGGGAGGCAGCTGTATGGTCATACCTTCGCCGAATATCGTTCGAAAAGCTGAGGCAATTAATGCGCGCCTGAATTCATACAATGGGCGCATTCGCTTCAGGTGCCTACCAAAATGGCCTTCGGCTATGAAATCCGCAACAGATGACTGAATGAGCGTCGGTGCGCCGGCATTCATGCTGCGGGCGACCTGACCGACCCGAGCTACAGCACGCTCGGGCACGACGGCATACGCTAGCCGCAATCCTGGAAACATCACCTTACTGAACGTGCCGCAGTAAATTACGCAATCGTGGGTGTCAAGACTTTTCAACGGAGGTAAAGGGCGGCCGACGTATCGGAACTCACTGTCATAGTCGTCCTCGATGATCCAGCTTTTCGCGTCTTTTGCCCAATCGATCAGCGCGAGACGCCGGGCCAGCGATAGCGTGTGTCCAAGCGGGCTCTGATGAGATGGGGTGACGATTGCGAATCGCGCATCTCCAGCCAACTGTCTACCACAAGCGACGTCGATACCTTGCTCGTCTACAGGAACCGGTACTAGCTTGACTCCGAAGTGCTCCAGAAACTGGCGAGCGAGCAGGTATCCTGGGTCCTCGAACCAGACGCGATCATTTTGTTTCGAGAGACTGCGAAGCATGAGTTCGAGCGTGGCACGATATCCGCTCGTGATGAAGACCTGCTCAGGGGCACATGCGACGCCCCGTGACAGACTTAGATAGGTTGCGATGTACTCCCGCAGGGGCGCATAGCCCGCCGGGTCAGGATATCCCAGTAGTCCGGTACCTTCGTCATGCAAGCGACGGGTGACAATACGCTTCCACACCTTGCCTGGAAATGCATCAAGTGCGGGCAATCCGGGCTGGAGAGGGCGTGGTGACGGTCCAGGAGCCGATAGCGATTGACGAATGCATTTCTGAGAAACGGGGAGCTGGGGCGGTACGGTCGACTGTAACGCTAGACGCACGCCCGCGCGCGAGGTTACCTGTGCCAGCGCGGGAGACACTATCGTGCCCGCAGCGCCGCGCATCTGGAGATAACCTTCATTTACAAGGATGGTATAGGCTAGCTCGACAGTGCCTCGCGCTGTATTGAGCTGCAGTGCGAGGCCCCGCTGAGCGGGTACTCGATCGCCTGGCTTCAGGCGACCAGCTGCAATCGCCCTTTTGAACCGTTCGCAGATCTGTAGGTATATAGGTAGATCGCGTTGGCGGTCGATATCAATCTGCAATGGTAGTTGGCGAGCCATAGCGCGAGGGGGCCGTTTAAAATATTCGACCGTGCGAGAATCCACTTCCGCGATACATAAAGCTTGAGCGACTCCGCAGTCGGTGAAAGCGCCCTGAGCGCTCGGGCTTCTGCGCATGCCCCAAACGGGTGACACGGACTGTTGCCGGGAGTCGCAATCAAAACTGGCGGAAGGTTTCCGCACAGACTCAATAGTTCATCCCGCACTTGCGGCTTCGACGGCCTTCGGTACTTTCCGGAAGCTAATTGCGAGCCGGTTGAAGAGGTTCATGAGGCCGATCGTAATTGTGAGATCTGCCAGTTCCTTGCCGTCGAATACGTTGGCGGCTGCGGCGTAGGCCTCGTCAGGAATGTGAGTCTCCGCGACGCGAGTTACCGTTTCTGCCCAAGCCAGCGCTGCCCTCTCGCGCTCCGTGAAAAGCGACTCGGCCTCATACCATACTGGTACCAGGACAATCTTCTCAGTGCTCACTCCACGGGTTTG
Organism: Caballeronia sp. LZ043; assembly: GCF_031451075.1. Classification (NCBI taxonomy): domain Bacteria; kingdom Pseudomonadati; phylum Pseudomonadota; class Betaproteobacteria; order Burkholderiales; family Burkholderiaceae; genus Caballeronia; species Caballeronia sp. LZ043. Next base: position 951,046 of record NZ_JARUXT010000003.1, read on the forward strand.
CAGGTCCCTGGTATGCGTGTCGATGCAATATGCGCAGCCGTTTATCTGGCTGACGCGCAGGAACACAAAATCAATCAGAATAGGGTCCAGTCCGCACTGGGACACATAGCCATACACACCACCAAGTGCCTTGTAACCGACCGGTGCCGCGTTTATGTAGTCAAGCCGCTGGCTCATTGCAATCTCCTTCGCCGTATCAAAGATGGGGGAAGCCACACTTTGGATGATTTCTGGTCTACACGAAAGTACCGAGAGAGTGTTTTTCTGCTGTACCATAACTCTCATGAAACATCGACTCGACATCGCACTGGATCGTACGGCAGATATGCCGTTGACGGAGCAGATATACACGGGTATCGCATCCGCTATCGAAACCGGTGTTCTTCTGCCTGGCGGGCGACTGCCCTCGTGGCTCGATCTCGCATCCCAACTCGGTGTCTCGAGAGGCACGGTCAAATCGGCCTACGAGCGACTCGCCGATCAACAACTCGTGGTCAGTTCGCCTCATGCCGGAACGCGGGTGGCAGATCATCCCATCAAGCGAAGTCCAGATACTCGACTCGAAAATGGAGAGACCGCGCCAACTGCTTTTCGCGATTTCCCTTCTAATATAATTGGCGCGTTTCAAAACGGAGTTCCAGCATCCGACTGCTTCCCGGCAGCCTTGTTTGCCCGCTTGCGTTCTCGGGCAGCACGACTGGAAACCACGTCCCCTCTGCTTTATCCCGATCCTCACGGTGCCGAGGAACTACGGCGGGCGATTTCCGCGAACCTGGCAATATCCAGAGGGCTCGAGTGCCATCCGTCGCAGGTGTTCGTGACACACGGGTACTCGGGAGCACTAGCCTTCGCACTACATGTGCTTCCAATTAACGGTCGGGAAGCTTGGACCGAGAATCCCGGGTACTTTCCTGCCCGCCGCGCCCTAGAAATAGCCGGGCTTCAGCCCGTACCGATTTCCGTCGATCATGACGGAATTGACGTAACGTGCGGAGAGCGTCTTGCACCAAACGCCGGCTTGGCACTTGTGACCCCTGGCCAGCAGGCTCCGCTTGGTTCGACGTTGTCCCTCGCGCGTCGTTGTCAACTTCTCGAGTGGGCGCGGAATCGACAAGCGTGGATCATAGAGGATGATTATCTCGGTGAGCTGCAGCTCCGGCGTCGTGCAGCGCCCGCCCTGGCTTCAGTCGATACTGCTGGACGAGTTATACACATCGGCTCCTTCAGCAAGACGATCAGTCCGACGCTACGCTTGGGCTTCTTAATTTCGCCGCCTGCGCTGGTCGAGCGGTTTGCGGAAGCCGCTGCGTGTTTTTCACCGGCTCCCGACCCCGCCGTACAACTGGCAACCGCCGAGTTCATGCGAGATGGTCACTACCTGAGGCATCTGCGCAAAATGAAACGCGTATACGCGTCGCGTAGCTCCGCCCTCCAGCACAGTCTCGAATCGAAAGGCTACGTAGTACATCCTGCCTGTTTGGCAATCGTGTTAAAGCTTCCTGACGGCCTGTACGACCGTGAAATCGCAAGCAGGGCACGCCAGGAAGGCTTGTCGCCTGTACCACTCTCGATATGGTACGCAGGCCAAGCAACGCAGCGGGACAATCACGGCCTTTTGCTCGGGGTTGCTACGGCGAACGAAGAGCGAATCGCCAGAGATTCACATCGGCTCGATAGATTGATCAGGGGCACCGGTTGAACGTTTCTTGAGTTGGTAGTTCGGTGCTTTCGCATCGGAGTCTAGTAGTACCGAGTCGTAAACGGCTTTAAGGTAACGCGGCAATACGGACATCTCTGCGGTCGCCTGGAGTTGTATGCAGGGATTTGGCAGCGCAGGGTTGCGATCGAGTCAACTACGTGTCGCTGCATTCGTTGGGAAGCCGTGTGGGGTGTAGTCCAAGGTCCGCGACGGTTAAAAGTACTATTTAGACGGGGTGAAGCATCGGTCCGATGCTGAAGAAGTAAAGCCGTCGAACATCGGCGCGAAGAATTTCACCGCGCTTTCAGGAGAGCCGGGCGGTGAAGTTGGGCCTTCCGCCGAGCGTGGCCCTTGGCGTGTGCTACTTTCCGCTCGAAACCATCAATAACGAATGGCGGTCACATTAGACTGCGGTGGTACATTCAATCGCTCGCGATTGTTTAATAGCCGACTATTGGCGGTGTGGCTACGAAATAGTCAGTGACGGTAATATACTACATCCGACGAAAAGAGTGACGCGGAAGGCAGGAGGTCGGCCCTTACTTACGCGGAACGGCGTTATCAGGGATCGATGCGGTACTTGCGTCGCCTACCCTTGTTTGACCGATGTTTTCGAGCTATTAGCCGCCAATGTAGCACATCCCGATCCTGGGACCTTCAGGCCCTCCTCTTACAACCATGTTCACTTTTATGGGCCCAAGCCCCGCACAACGCGCCGCGTCATTTCCATCGAGCACTTGCCTTACCGGAAATCGGGAATTGCTTATTCTACGAAAAATGGAATCATCGAGCGCGTCGAGACTCACTGTTACTCTATCGAGACCGGCAACTTACAGTTCATTCGCATACTTCGCTAGCAGAGCACCGTTCGTCGTCGTGGCTAGTTCGAGAATGGTCTTTGAGCGACGATCTGAGCCCTGAGGCAGCAAACTCCGTTCATCAATGCAACGCGAGACCTAGTCTGGTTGGCTCTTGCGTTTGATGGGGACGGCATGCCATCCATCATTGCTGGAATTTCCCTATAGTGCGACGCAACGCGTGTTTCGGCAACACGGCGGCAGCAAAGCCCCTATACGCGCACCCCAACCATTCCTACGATGATCACCAATGAAAAAGTGAAGGCAAGAGCAATAAGTCCACCGCAGATTCGATTCGCACGAGCGACGTCAACATTGTGGGCGAGCATCACTGTCCGAACGCCACAGATAGCGTGACACAAGAGAAATATGACACCAACGCTGTAATGCGGGATTAGGCGCGTCGACCAAGCGTCGCGAATTAGACCGACTGGCTGGTTTGTAGCCCAGACGTAATCCGTCTCTGTGCCAAAATGCCGTGCGAGTGTAAAAACCGAATTCATATGACACGGGATGAATGCAAGCAAGAAGGAACCGGATGCGATTTGCAAACTGACGAAAAAATCCTGCTTTCTCTCCATCTTTTCTGAAACGAGGAACAGTCCACTCAACACCTGAAACAGCATCAGCCCTACAATGCCCGGTTGAACCCATTTATTCAGGTAGACGTATCTGATAACGTGCTGCATCGCTTTATGGAGGTCATTCCCGAAAATTCCGAGACTGTGATTTACCAGGTGCGGCATAAGGAACACTACCAGCAGCAAAGCGGCTGAGACACCGTGCAGCACGCGAATACGGCTGGCATCTCGCTTTCCGGTACGAAGCATTTCGGAAGATTCTGGAATTGAATACCCGAGGGCAACAGTGGTCAGAAGCATTGTCCACCCTGCGCTCCACACGTATTTGTCGGCATCGTTGATTTTCATCATATACAGAACGACGCCTAGCAGAACATACAACGATGGCGTGGCGATTGTCGCGAGTGAGGCGAGCCTCACAATGTGCGACCGCCGACTGCGGTCCTGCGCACATGACAATGCCGTGAAACTAGCGAATGCGGTTGCGGGGATGCCAAACACGACAAGCATCGCGAAAGCAGCGACCACCGTATTTCCGATCGCAACTTCTGATGCAAACCAGCTAAGATACCAGGGGTAGCCGAGCGCAGCAATCGTCGGCAGCAAGTGAAGGATGAGGGAGGATCTCGTCTCCCTCGCATGGGTTATTGCGTTCATCCTAGGCTCCACCCTCATCTTCAAGAGGGATGTTAAAATAAAACGTTAGGCAGCGCAGCAAGAAACCAACATCGCTTTTCAACCGCTTTCGCAGCGTGGTGCTTTTACGTACGAGCAGATTTGGTATCTCGGTCGATCGTCTCGACGTGCGTGTTTGTGTGTTGCGCTACGAATCTCTTTTGGGCGGGTAGCACGACATACCCCGCTGGCTCCGGCAATGAAAACGCTGAGGCTCATATGGTCTTCCCTTCAAAGGTCGATCGCGATCAAGACGATTTGCCGCGCCGACCATGCAATGCATTCGGTTTGATTCGTTGCAGTATAGGGTTGCGTCGTCAACCTAGTGGGCCATAATCGACGTCGCAAATTGGTCCGCTCCACCACATACCTGATATAACCAACTGCAGACAGCAAATTGAATGATCTCCTGATCGAACTCGGCAGCAGCGGTCCGATGCAGCAGCGCGTCTACGAAGGAATCTATGCTGCGCTGCGCGACGGGCGGCTAAAACCCGGCCAACGGCTACCGGCGTCGCGCATATGGGCCTTGGAGCTCGGCGTGGCGAGGAACACGATTCGCGACGCGACCACGGCTTTAATCGCTGAAGGTTAGCTGGAGGCACGCACAGGCTCGGGACTGTTCGTCCGAAAGCAGCCTGTTTTGCGCTCGGAGCAAGACGACCCTTCGACGGACACTCCCATTCCGTCAGGCGGCGGGCTCCTTTCGACTTGGGCGAAGGCACTACCTACCGCACACCCTGTATTCTCGACGTCGAGGCTTCTCGTCGATTTCCGGCCCGGCATCGTTTCGTCAGACGCAGAAAGACTTTTTCGGTACAGACGACCGGTGCAAAATAGCGACGCTGCAACGGCGGCGCTCTGTGAATACGGCGAGCCGATAGGCGAGCGTTCCTTGCGAGAGCGAATTGCAACATATCTTCGCCAATCCAGATCCGTACGGTGCTGTCCCGACGATATCGTCATCACAAGCGGAACACACCAATCTATGGACCTTCTTTCCCGTCTGCTACTTGAGCCAGGCCGGTCACTCGCTGTTGAGGATCCCGGCTACCCCGTCATCGGGCACGCGGCAAAGCTGGCTGGTGCCGCGCTAAACCATATTGGGGTGGACGAAAACGGCCTCAGGATTGACGAACTACCGTCAACAGTCGCGGGAGTCTACTGCACTCCAAATCACCAGTTTCCTCTTGGAGTCGCGTTGAGCCGGTCAAGGCGTCGCAAGTTGCTGGATCGTGCCGCTCGCGAAGGCTTTTTTGTTATCGAGGACGACTATGACTGTGAGTTCTACCACGGTGCAGCCCCATCAGCATCTCTTCAGGCAGATGATTCGGCCGAGCGAGTGATTTATGTGGGATCCGTTTCGAAAATTCTCGCACCTGCGCTCCGCATTGGCTATATAGTCGCTCCGAGTTGGTTACAGAACAGTCTGCGTCGTGCTAAATGGCTTACCGATAGGCAGACATCGTCTTACGCACAAAATGCTCTGCTAACAATTATGACAAGTGGAGATTTTGCGACACATTTACACAAGATGCGGCTTGAGTACGGGAAGCGCCGTACAGCGTTGCTGGACGGGATACGAAGTAAGTTAAATCATTGCATGGTCGTACTGGAAAGCACTTGTGGAATGCATGTGGCCGCGCGTGTTATTAACGGTCACGATGCAAACGTCCTTTGCAGACTTGCACAAGCCGCAGGCGTCGGGATCTATGAAGGCAACCAATTTTCAGTCTTAGGTTCTGCCAGCGATATTGTTGTCTTTGCGTTTGGAAACACCGACACCCATGCCATTGAGCGCGGACTTAAACTTATCCAAAGAGCCTGGACTTCACAGATAAGTGAACATCTGCCGTGAGAACGTTGATTGATGTTAGCACAGACGTGCAGTGTCTCACTTCCGCACGTGGGCTCGTCAGCGACCGGGCCATCAGGAAGTCCTCCCGGTTTCACGTGCCAAACAGGCCACTCGGCGTGGGACACTCGGCTCCCGCTTAACCACCATCCGTGCAGTGCGGCCCTTCGGAGTCTCGGATATTCATAGGCTTGAAACGGTCTACTGGATGCTCATCCGCACTTAAACCCCAGATGGAAAACGCGAGCGGAGATGAGCCATTGAGGAAATCGCGTGTACGCCGCGAGCTCAGGAAGAGGCTCTTTATAAGGTGAACAAGTTTTTCGGTTCTTTGAGAGCTTAATCAGCGTGTAACCTCCACAGTCGGTACTCGTTTCTCATAGCTTGGAGAAACACAGTAAAGGCTTCAGCATATTTCCCCGGCCGCCCTCCGTCTGCGCGTTTCAGTTTCTGGATTGCCCGAACTACCGTAAGTCAGTATGACTTTCCGTGGGTAGAGGGGCTGGCCTGACGTGGGGCATCAACGCGGGTTAGCATCGCTGCCAGAGCCGCATGGGTGGGCAAAGGCCGCACCCCGGCAACTTCCCCACGGAGGCCAGCATGGACAACGATAGCACGGTGTACGTCGGACTTGATGTGCATAAGGAGTCGATCACAGTTGCCTATACGATTGATTCGGGTGAAGTTGAGCTAATGGGCAAGATCGGGACGACGCCGACGGAAATTGATCGCCTGTGCAAGCGACTGCGATCCAAAGGGCGGCATATCCGAGTCGTCTACGAGGCTGGGCCCTGCGGTTACGGGCTGTACCGGCGTCTGGTCAAGCAAGGCTTCGACTGCATGGTATGTGCGCCGTCATTGATTCCACGAAAGCCTGGAGAACGGGTCAAGACTGACCGACGCGACGCGATAAAGCTGGCGCGTTCGCTGCGTGCCGGCGACCTTTCAGCGGTATATGTACCAAGCGTCGAGGACGAGGCGTTCAGGGATTTGGCGCGAGCCTGGGCATCGGCGAGGGACGATTTACGGCACGCGCGACAACGACTGAAGTCCTTCCTGCTAAGCCACGGTGTGCACTATGTCGGACGCGCGGACTGGGGCGCCGCACATCGACGCTGGCTAAGCAAATATTCCTTCGAGACAGCATGGAGGCAACTTGCGTTTGAAGAACATCGACGCACAATCGAGGATCGGCTAGCACAGTGTGAGCGACTGGAAGTAGCGCTACGTGAAGCCGTCGTCGAGTGGGGCTTCTATCCGGCAGTGCTGGCGTTACAGGCGATGCGCGGCATCCAGTTCATTACGGCAGTCGGCATGATCTCCGAGCTCGGCGATCTCTCACGCTTCGAGCATCCACGCCAGTTGATGGCGTGGCTGGGCATCACACCTTCAGAACATTCGTCCGGAGGAACGCGACGCCAAGGGGGCGTCACCAAGGCGGGCAACAGCTATGCAAGAAAGCTGTTGGTCGAAGCAGCGTGGAGCTACCGACATCCGGCCCGCGTAGGTAAAACACTGCAGCCTCGACACGAAGGCATTCCAAAGGCGATCGTCGATCGTGCGTGGGACGCACAGCTACGGCTATGCAAGAAGTATCGCAAACTTGCGACGCGAGGCAAGAACGTCAATGTTGCGGTGGTAGCTGTCGCCCGGGAACTCGCGGGCTTTATCTGGGATATCGGCCGAATGGCGATGTCACTGGCATTGCCGCGGCACGCTGCACAGCAGGCATAACACTTACGAGGCAAAACACCGTCACAACATTCTTGAGAGTTTCCTGAAGGCGGCGTAGCCCGGTACAAGAGCAACCCACGGCGCCGCTTCGCGACGGCAGACAGCAGGCCGACTCGCGGCGTAAGAAAGTGGCAGGCTCATATGACGGACTTCCGTAATGCGGTACCCAACCCGCGGATATCAGCGTGATTCACCGTCGGCCTTACTGCTACGTCGCCCTCAGGAAATTCCTTTGCCTATGGAAAAGCCAAAAACGCAGGTATCGCGATTGACATGGAAAGTCATATCAGCGGCTCACCTAGGCCGTGTGTAGAGGCGTCCGCGCCTGGGCGCAGGATTGCATCAGATGGAGCGGCTAGATATCTTGATGTGGTGAACTCGCCGCTGCGTGCAGCTTCTCGGCCACACGCCATGGCAAGAGCTCGTCGATGACAGAGATTCTATGGTCGGCGATTCTCGGCAACACATAGTTTAGGTACGCGCGCGGATCGATGTCGTTGAGGGCGCACGTGCCAATCAACGAGTACATTGCAGCAGCACGTTCACCACCGCTGTCGGAGCCCGCAAACAGGAAGTTCTTGCGGCCCAAACTCACACAGCGCAGCGCGTTCTCCGCGATGTTGTTGTCGATCTCGAGCCTACCGTCCACGCAATAGAGCGTCAGCGCGGGCCACTGATTGAGCGAGTAGCTGATCGCCTTGGACGTGTCAGACTTCGACGACAACGCTTCGAGCTTGGTCTTGAGCCACGTTTCGTAGATGCGAAGCAGTGGCTTGGCTTTCTCGTGCCGTATTCGCAGCCGTTCGTCCGCAGGCTTGCCGCGAATGGAAGCTTCAATGTCGTACAACGCACCAATGTATTCGAGGGCTTCGGCGCCGTTCGACATGCACGGCAGCATACGAGTGTTCCGCGCGGTTTACAACATCGATAACGCGGCGGTGCGCCGGGGCTGTCGCCAATCGATGCCCTCGAGAAGCATTGACAGTTGCGCGGAGCTCAGATGAATCTTCCCGTCGTTGGCCTGGGGCCAGATAAAGCGGCCCCGCTCAAGACGCTTTGCCAGGAGCCAGATGCCATCCTCCGTCGCCCAGAGGACCTTTATAAGATCGCCTCGGCGGCCTCGGAAGACGTAGACGTTGCCGCCCAATGGATTCTCTTCAAGCGCCGTTTGCACCTTTGCCGCTAGCCCCTGAAACCCACAGCGCATGTCGGTCACGCCTGCAGCAATCCAGATACGCGTGCCAGCCGGGAGCGAGATCATGATCGCAGACTGCCCAACACGGTACGCAGCATGTCGGCGTCGACCAGACCATCTATCTTGACCACCACACGGCCGATTCGGATTTCAATCGTGCCCGCAGGTGGCGCCGGGTTTGCATCTAATGCTGGTAAATCGCCTGACGGCGCGGCCAGGGCCTGCGTCGGTGGGTCACTCAGCAGTACGACTGGCAGCAGGCCGGCAGGCTGAGCGTGCCGCTCGGTAAGATATCGGCGCCGCCAGGTATTGATGCCATTCTCACGGGCGAGTCTCGCAACGGAGACGCCTGGTTCACATGCCGCTGCCGCCAGCCGGTCCCGAAGCTCCCTTGGGTAATTTGGACGGCCCGCTCGAACCCGGCTTCTTCTCTGAGAACTCTGACAAAGTGTAAGCGTCATTCTGCGGCCGCATGGACAGAGCTGAAGCCGGTGTTCAAAGTAATGTCCGTTACTTCAAGTGATGGGGACTACTTTGGACACACGGAA
>NZ_JARUXT010000003.1:960289-1047063 GCF_031451075.1 Caballeronia sp. LZ043
AGCCCGCGGGTAACGGCGAAGCCGTCCTCGGCAGCATGACCGTGCAGGCCAACGGTGATCCTATGGCCTATGCGGTGCTGCCGGCGCTGACGTGCTGGTTCACGGGCATGCTTTCGCTGTCACACAACAGTGAGCACACCCGGCGTGGAAGCATGTCGCTGCCGACTTCGGTGATGCTGCCGATTCCGGCATCCCGTCCGGTGCTGGTGGGCGGTCCACCCGTGCCCAGTATCGCGGCGCTCGCCGGCATGGCGATGCGTGCAGTCTTCTCGCACGGTCTGTCCAAACCGTCGCGTGCCTGCCACGTGTCCAGGGCGATTCAGGATCGCGTGGGCAACGGACGATGGGGCAACTTCGTCAGACTCGTCGCTCAATGGGTCTTTGGCGAACCGGTCAACGGCATCACGGGTGAGGTCGTGGTGCAGCAGCACGATTTCACCGTGTCGGTGCAAGTGCTGAGGAAATCAGAATCGCGGGGTTTGATGTCATTCATAATCCGAGTAGAAATGGATCAGGTAATAGCCATGCCCGCTTGATACATCCCGATGGTCCCGACGGGCATAATGCGAACAAGGGTAACCTGATGCAGGTCTTCAAGTGCGGAGGAGGAGGATGAGAGATTATCTGGCAGGAAGAGACGGTGAAATCTATGAATTTTTTGATTATTTCCCGGATGCAGAGATCGAGCATTACTTTAGAGGCGAAATAATTGACTACTGACTGCCATCAGAGCTGACCGGACTTCTCGCGGATTATTCTGAGATTCTGGATGGCATGGCACTTTCGCTACTGGATGAGGTTGAAGCTAAGATAGCGAGCTATCAATTGCACTTGAAAAACGCGGGAATAAGCATTTTCAACCTTGAAATAGTAGACAAGATGAGTTTCACATTTTTTGACAGATATCCAACTGCGAAGGGATTTATTGATAGACATCCCGGATCGGATCTCTAAAAAATGGTGTGCATTAAGGATGAGATCAGAAGTCGACCGGGCGACGAGCGCCTGTTGGCGCTATCGCTCAGGCAGCACGAAGCAGGCGTTGATCCAAGACGAGAGAGAGGTGGCGTAGAATTTCACGAGGGCGTCGGCGCGTTCGAGCGCGCCGCCGAATCGACCGGGGCGATCCTCACATTCCGCCCCTTCTCACTCCTTTATCAACCCGCTCCCGCATACTCACCAACCCCCACCCCCTCCCGCAAGCTCCTTCGCGCCGCCACCATATCGACCTTCCCATTCCCGAGCTTCGGCAGTTCTTCCACCAACTGAATCAGCCGCGGAATCTTGAACCCCGGCAACAGCGCACGCGCCGCCTCGATAATCCCCTCCACGGACAACACAGGCCCCGACGGTTCCACCACCACAAGCGCCGCCACCCGTTCACCATAGCGCGCATCCGGCACGCCGAACACCACGGCATCACGTATCCCGTCGATCTCCAGCAGCGCGCGCGACACCTCTTCCGGATACACGTTCTCGCCGCCGGTCTTGATCATGAAATCGAGCCGCCCGAGAAAATGAAGATGGCCGTCCGCATCGAAGAAGCCGTTGTCGCCGGTGCGCTGCCAGCCGTCGGTCATGCGCTGCGTGCGCACGTAGTCCCCGTCCCAGTAGCCGGGCGAAACACCGTCTCCCCGCACGCAGATCTCACCCGCCTCGCCGACGCCGCAAGGCGCGCGCGTAGTCCAGTCGAAGACGGCGACGTCCGCGCTGTTGCGATTGGGCAGTCCATGATCGGTAAAGCGCCGCGCGGCGCCAAGCGGCTGATAGGTCAGGCCGCCTTCAGTGCGGCTGTAGCCGAGCAGGAAATCGCCGCCAAGCCGTTCCTCATACGTGCGCAGCATCTCGGACGTGACCGAATGGCCGCCGCCCCACGTGAAGCGCAACGGCGGACGGCCTTGCAGCGGCGCGAACACCTCAGCCGGCGCGCGCACGATATCGACCACCAGCGTCGCGATGATGTGCACGAAGCTCACGCGCTCGCGTGCAAGCGTCTCGACGAAGCGTTCGAGATCCCACTTCTCCATCGTGATGAGCGGACACCCCGCGAACAGCGCGTTGCAGGCCACGCTCAAGCCGCCGGTATGGAACATCGGCGAGATGGCGAGCGCCACGTCGCGCCGCGACAGCTGGAAGCAGTCCGCCATCGCGCCGCCGATCGATGCCCGCATACCGTGCGTATGGATCGCGGCCTTCGGCGTAGAAGTTGAGCCCGATGTGTACAGCAGATTGGCGATGTCGCCGCTCTGCGCCTGGAATGACGCGTAGGTGTCGGGATAGGCGCGCAACGCCGTCCAGAAACTGCCTTCCTGCGCCTGCAACGTCACGCACAGCACATCGCGCGCGCCCATCTCCACGAAGGCCTGCGCATGGGCATCGGTGGTCACGACGGAACGTGCATTCGTGTGCCCGACAATCCGCCTCAGTTCCTCGCCCGCCAGCCGCCAGTTCAGCGGCACCGCGACCACGCCCGCCTTCCAGGCGCCGAGCAGCGCGATCACGATTTCAGCCCGGTTGGGCAGGAACAGCGTGACCGGAGAACCCGGCCGATGTCCCATCGCGTTGAGCCAGTGAGCGAAGCGGTTGGCCCAGCCATCCAGTTCGGCGCGCGAGAGCCGCACGCGTTCATCGGCGAGCGCCAGCGCATCCGGTTCGCTGCGCGCGTGTAGTTCGGTGAAGAGCGAGAAGTTCATCGTGCGGCGCGGTCCTGTTCGCGGCCGCTCATGCCGGCCTTGGCCACTGCAATAGCCTGGTTCACAGAGTCTCCCTGTCTTTCGATCTAAATAAACACGATGTGTTCCATACGGAAACATAGAGTTATAGTAACGTCAGCCCTCGGATGAAAGCAAGAAGGGATTTGCGCCAATGGGCACGACGCCATTCGATGAACATACTGCGCTGGATGTTCGAATGAGAACTGATGTTTCCCTAACAGAAACGAATCTGACAGGCGCCATGACGACACTTCAAGACACCCGTGATCTCGACACTCCCGAACTCGGCGACCGGGCGCTGGCCGAAGCCCGCGCGCTGCTGGGCATGCCCATCCGCATCGAGCAATGGAACAACGAGGCCACGCGCGACACCATCCGCCACTACAGCTGGGGCATCGGCGACGACAATCCGCTGTACAGCGATCCCGACTACGCGGTCGGCACCCGTTGGGGCAGCATCATCGCGCCGCCGACGTTCTTCTTCGCTGTGTTCGACGCGGTCGTCGCGCCGGGGCTGGAAGATATCCAGTGGTACTACTCGGGCATCGATGCCGAGTTTTTCCAGCCGATGAAGCGCAACGACGAGATCAAGGCGTCGGCGGAATATGTGGAAGCGAAGAAGCTCGAAGGACGCCGTGTGCGCAACATGGTCCTGCAGACCGGCGAGGTGCTGTATCACAACCAGAAGGGCGAGCTCTGCACGCGGGTCCGCTCGCATACGTTCCGGGTGGCGCGCAGCGGCGCATCGGACGGGCTGCGCTACGAGCCGCGCGAGAAGCACGTCTATACCGAGGCCGAACTCGACGCGATCATGACCGCCCAGCTCGAAGAATTCCGCCGTGGCGCCGCGACGCTGTGGTGGGACGACGTGCGCGAAGGCGAGGACTTGCCCGGCACCGTGCGCGGCCCGATCAACCAGATGGACATGACGACGTACTACGCCGGCGCGGTCGGCACGACGGGCTACAAGTCCACCAAGCTCAAGTGGCGCTACACGGCGTGGGCGCGCAACGACCCGGACAAGCTGCCGAACAACTACGACAAGTGCTACTACGGCGCGAAGGTGCTGCCGAGCATCGGGCATCAGGACGCGAAAGTGGCGCAAGCGGATCTCGGCATGCCGGGTCCTTACGACAACGGCCCGCAGCGCTGCGGCATGCTGGCGACCGTCGTGACCAACTGGATCGGCGATGAAGGCGAGATGCTGCGCTATAGCGCGCGCATCAAGCTGCCGGTGATCTTCGGCGACACGCATCGCTTCTCGGGTCGCGTGACCGGCAAGCGTATCGAAGACGGCGCAGCGCTCGTCGACCTGGAGCTCTGGGGCGAAAACCAGCTGGGACAGGTCACGATCACCGGCTCGGCAACCGTGAAGCTGAAGCAGCGCTGAAGCCTTTCCAAGAAACTCAGCGGGCGCTGCCGTACGGATACACCGGGCAGCCCAGCCGCTGCGACAGCGTCCGCGCGGCGCGTTGCAGCGGCGCGAGCAGCGCCGCTTCCTCGCTTCGGGCCACGTTGTGGCTCGGAAACGCGATGCTGAGCGCGCCGATCACCACCCGATGCGCATCGAACACCGGCACGCTGACCGCGCCGAGGCCGACCGTGTTCTCGTCGCGGGACGCGGAGAAGCCGTGCTCGCGCACGGCGCGCAGCAGCTCGAACAAGGTCTCCGCATCGACGATCGTTTCCTGCGTGATCTTCCTGAGCGGCCCGCGCAACAGCGCGCGCATGTCATCGTCGGCCATGAAGGCCAGCAGCACGCGGCCGGCGGAGGTCGCGTGGATCGGCATATAGGTGCCGATCTTCCACGGCGAGTCCGTGAACAGCGGCCCGTTGATGCCGATCAGATACGCGGCGCGGTCGCCATCGAGCATCGAGAGGCGCGTGCTGTGGCCGGTCTGCTCCGTGAGGTCGCGCAGCAGCGGCAGCGCCTGGCCGCACAAGTCATCCTGATTGAAGAATTGCGAGCCGAGCACGAATGAACGCACGGCCACCGAGAAGGCCTGCGACGCAGGATCCTGGCGAATCAGTTGGGCGTCGGCCAGTGCGGCTGCGATCTTCGAGATATGGCTCTTGCTCAGGCCGGTCTGCGCCGCGAGTTCGGTGACGGTGTAGCTGGGCTTGCCGCTGGTGAATTCCATCAGCACACGCAGCGCCGACCGCAGGGACTTCATGGCGGCAGGAGAGTTGGAATCGTCTTCAGTGATGGGCGGCATAGTGCTGAATTTGGGCTACGGTTGGAGTCGCGTATCCGCTTCGCGGGGCAACGCGAGGCGCAGGCGTTGAATCAGGTCTCTGGTGCTTGCCGTTCTTTGAGCCGGGCGCGCAGCAGGTTCTTCTGCACCTTGCCGGTGGCCGTCTTCGGCAGCGCATCGAAGATGACGCGCTTCGGCGCCTTGAAGCGCGCAAGCGTCGCACGCACGTGTTCGATCAGCGCCTGTTCGCCGGCCGTCGCGCCGTCCTTCAGGGTGACGAAGGCCACCGGCACTTCGCCCCATTTCTCGTCTGCACAGGCGACGACCGCCGCTTCCAGCACATCGCCATGCGACGTCAGCGCGCGCTCCACCTCCACCGACGAGATGTTCTCGCCGCCGGAAATGATGATGTCCTTGCTACGGTCGCGCAGCTCGATGTAACCATCCGGATGCCGCACGCCCAGGTCACCGGTGCGGAACCAGCCATCGGGGCTGGCGGCCTGCGTCGCGGCGGCGTCGCGGTAGTAGCCGAGCATCACGTTGTTACCGCGAATCGCAATCTCGCCCAGCGCGATGCCGTCAGGTGCGACATCGGCGCCCGAGGCATCCACCACGCGCGGCTCGTTCGAGATCACATTGCCGACGCCTTGCCGCGCCTTCAGCCGCGCCTGCGCTTCGAAGGACAACGGATTCCATTCGCTGCGCCATTCGCAGATGCACGCCGGGCCGAAGGTCTCCGTCAGGCCATACAGATGCGTCATGCCGAAGCCGAGCGCCGCCAGTCGTTCGAGCAGGGCAGGCGTCGGCGGCGCGCCGCCCGTGGCGATGTGCACCGGCTGCGGCGCGGGACCGTTGGCGGCCTCCGGGTCCCAGATGGTCGACGTCAGCACCGTCGGCGCGGCGCACAGGTGCGTCACGCCCGAGTTGCGCAGATGCCGCCAGATCGCCGTGCTTTCCGGCTTGCGCAGGCACAGGTGCACGCCGCCCACCATCGTCACGGCCCAGGTGAAGCACCAGCCGTTGCAGTGAAACATCGGCAGGGTCCAGAGATAGACCGAGTCGGCGTCGAGCCGCATGTGCAGCGCCATCGCCAGCGCCTGCAACGCCGCGCCACGATGGTGAACCATCACGCCCTTCGGCTGCGCCGTCGTGCCGCTCGTGTAGTTGATCGCGAGCATGCCCATCTCGTCGCGCACGGGTTCGTCGAACGGCGCGGCGAAGGCGATCAGCGTCTCGAGTTCGTCTTCGTGGCCGCCGGCCCGCACCAGCCTGAGCGCCGGTCCGAGTTCCCGCGCCACCCGGGCGGCGGCCTCGGCGTAGTCATCGTCGTAGATCAGCACGGTGCAGCCGGCGTGGCGCAGGATCCACGTCATGTCGGCCGGCGTGATGCGCGTGTTGAGACTCACCAGCACCGCGCCGGCAAACGGCACCGCGTAGTGCGCCGCCAGCATCACGTGCGTATTGCCGGCCAGCATGCCGACACGTTCCCCCACGCCGACGCCCAGCGTCCGCAGCGCGCCCGCGAACTTCAGCGAGCGTTCGAGGAACTGCGCGTAGGTGAAGCGGATGTCGCCGTCCACGACGCCCACGCGATCACCGAACACGAGCGCGGCACGCCGCAAAGCGTTCGTCGGGGTCAGCGGTTCAAAGTTGAATGACATGTGCGTGGCCCGGAACGTGTGGAGAGGTCGCGATCAACGCTCGACTGCATCGAACTTGGCGAGCACGGTGTCGAGCATCGCGTTGAAGGCGTCGGGCTGTTCCCAGTGCGGGATGTGTCCCAGGCCCTTCAGTTCGTGCACCTCCGAATCCACGCCTTGAGCGGCGAACTGCGCGCTGGTGGCGCGCGCCATTGCGGGCGTCGTGGACCAGTCATCCTCGCCGACGATCCAGTGCACCGGCCGGCGCACCTTGTGCATCGCTTCGTAGAGGTTGAGGCCCGCGTAGGTGAGCAGGTCGGCGTACGAGACGTAGGGCGAGCAGCGCGTCGCGTCGAAGGCCATCTCGCGGCGCCGTTCGAGCGAGGTCGTGCGCCCGAGCACCGAATGGAAGATGGTTTCGAGCCAGTCGGTTGCGTTGATCTGCGTGTTGCGCAGCAGGTCGCCCTGATAGCTCACGCCCGCCGATCCACGGAACGCCGCGCCGCCGCACACCGCGACGACGCCCTTGATCGCTTCGGGATGCTCGATCGACGTCATGATGGCGACGCCCGCGCCCAGCGAGTGCCCGATGATGATCGGCTCGCGCAGTTGCTTCGCCTCGATGAAGCGCCAGACGACGCCGGTGAATTCCGCGGTGGTCGTGGTCGGGCGGCGCTCGACGAGTGCGGATTTGCCGTGGCCCGGCAGGTCGATCGCGAGGACGCGGTAGCGGGTAGCGAAGTGGCGGATGTTGTCGTGCCATGACAGCGTGTCCTGGCTCGCCCCGTGGATCAGGACGAGCGGCTGGCCGTCGCCTTCTTCCTCGTAGTAGAGGCGCAGATCGTCGAGATAAAGGTAAGGCATGTGCGATCCCGTAGTGTCGTGTTCAGGCGTGGCCGGAGAAGTGCCGCATGGCCTCCGTGATGAAGAAGAGCGCCTTCCAGTTCTGCATCAGCCGCACCGGATCGGCCCGCACCGTCAGCGTGCCGGTGCGGTAAAGCCGGACCAGGCCCCAGCCCGCTTCGAACAGCACGTTCCACTGCTCGCGGGTGCCGGAGATCAGGTAGTCGGACTCGCTGTAGCCTTCGACCACATCCAGCACGATGCCGCGGTCAATCTGCATCACGACGGTCTGCTGGTCGCAGCGGTATGCGATGCGCGCGGTGAGCCAGCGGCCGTGCGCGCGAAAGTCGTCGTCCTGTTCGAGATGGCCGGCGAAGCGCTGGAACCATGCGCGCGCCGGGATGGGCGCATGGTCAGGTGGCGTCTGGGTCAAGGTGTTCTCCTCGATGGCGGCTCAACGACCGGTGAATTTCGGCGCGCGGTTGTCGCGCAGCGCGAAGACCGCTTCCTTGTGATCGGCGTGCGCCTTGCTGAAGGTCTCCAGGCCGATATGCGCCGTCGCGTACGGTACGGCCCACTGCTTGAGCAGCATGTTGACGGCCTGCTTGGTGAGGCGCACGGCCATCGGCGGGCCCTCGGCGATCTGGGTCACGAGCGCGTCAACGGCCTCGTCGAGCTGGTCCGCCGGCACCGCGCGGTTGATGAGGCCCATCGCGGCGGCGTCGGGGGCGCTGATCGGATTGCCCGTCAGCAGATACTCCTTGGCGCGCGCGAAGCCGATCACCAGCGGCCACAGCAGCGCGCCGCCGTCGCCGGCAACGAGGCCGGTGCGCACGTGCGGATCGGCGATGACCGCGTGATCGGCGGCGATGATGATGTCGCAATACAGCGCGATGGTCGCGCCCACGCCGATCGCATCGCCGTTCAGGCGCGCGATGATCGGCTTGCGCAGGTCGATGAGCGCGTGCAGCAGCTCGGGCGCGCTCGCGATCAGCGAAAAGTCCTGCGGCTGTTCGAGCCGGCGTGCGAGCGCGGGAATGTCGATGCCGCCGCAGAACGCCTCGCCTTTGCCCGTCAGCACCACGACCGAGGTGTCTTCGTCGTGATTGATCTCGACGAAGGCCCGGTGCAGGTCGTGATGCAGCGCGCCGACCATGGTGTTGCGCGGCGGGTTGTCGATGGTCACGCGCAGCACGCGCCCCGCGCGCTTGAAGGTCAGCATCTCGTAGTTCTCGTACATCATCAGCGGCTCCTTTGCCGGGTTCAGGCGTCCGCGAGGATCAGGTCCGAGGCTTTCTCGCCGATCATGATCGCGGTGGCGTTGGTGTTGCCGGAGACGACCTCCGGCATGATCGAGTTGTCGGCGACGCGCAGGCCTTCGACGCCGTTCACGCGCAGCCGGGGATCGACGACGGCGTCGTCATCCGCGCCCATCCGGCAGGTGCCGCACGGGTGATAACAGGTGTTGCCGGCCTGGCGCACGAAGTCGAGCAGTTCGGCATCGCTCGACACTGCCGCGCCCGGCGCCGTCTCGACCGGTTCGAAGACGCGCAGCGGACCCGCCAGCATTACGCTGCGGGCGATCCTGATGCCGTCGGCGATCACGCGCGCGTCGTCCTCGACCGAGAAGGCGTTGTAGCGCACCACCGGCGACGCGGCCGGATCAGCGGACTCGCGATGCACCGAGCCGCGGCTCGCGGGCCGCAGGCCCATCACCGAGATCGTCATGCCCGGATGGCGATCGAGCTTGCGCGTGGCCGGGTCGGAGAACGACAGCGGCGCCGCGAACAACTGCACGTCGCAGTGTTCCTCGGTGTCGCGGGTGCGCGCAAAGCCCATCGCCGGGCACGCGGGATAGGTCAGCGCGCCGGTCCGGAACAACGCGAACTTGAGCGCTTCGAGCACCGCGCGCCAGCCGCGCGTGCGCTGGTTCAGCGTCGCGTGGCCCTTGACGCGCCAGCGCGTCCAGGCGGCGAAGTGATCCTGCAGGTTCTCGCCGACCTCGCGGGCGTCGTGCACGAGCGGAATGCCGAGCGCCGCGAGCCGCTCCGCCTGACCGACGCCCGAGCGCTCCAGCAGCGCCGGCGAGTGGATCGCGCCCGCGCACAGGATGATTTCCTTCGCCGCGCGCACCGTGACGGACGCGCCTTCCTGCCGGTATTCCACGGCCACCGCGCGGCGGTTCTCGAACACGATCCGGCTGGCGAGCGCCCCGGTGATCACCGTCAGGTTGCGGCGGCCCTGCACGGGCTTCAGATAGGCGCGCGCGGTGCTGTGCCGCCAGCCTTTGTAGGTCGTCGTCTGCGAGTAGTTGAAGCCGTCCTGCGAGTGCGCATTGAAGTCCGGATTGCAGCGATGCCCGACCGCCTGCGCCGACGCGATGAAGGCGTCGATCAGCTTGTCGCTCTCGTAGTTGTCGGACACGCCGAGCGGACCGTCGCCGCCGCGATACTCGCTGGCGCCGCGCTGGAAGCGTTCGGCGCGCTTGAAGTAGGGCAGCACGTCGGCATAGGACCAGCCAACGCAGCCTTTCTGCGCCCAGCGGTCGTAGTCGGCGCGGCTGCCGCGCACGTACACGCCGCCGTTGATCGCCGACGAGCCGCCGAGCACGCGCCCCAGCGGCACGGCGAGCCGGCGGCCATGCGCGTTCGACTCGGGCTCGGACTTGAGGCACCAGTTGACGTCGGGATCGGTGATGGTCTTCGACACGCCGACCACAAAGCGCGTCCACAGCTTCCGGTCGTCGGGACCCGCTTCGAGGATCAGGATGCGATGCCTGCCCGACTGCGACAGGCGGTTCGCGATGATGCAGCCCGCCGTGCCTCCGCCGATAACGACGTAATCGTAGGTTTCCATGTGGGATCTTTTCGTTGAAGGGTCAACCGCCGAGATAAGCCTGGATCACCCTGGGATCGGACGCGACCGCCGCCGCCGCGCCGGTGAGCGCGATCCGGCCGAGCTCAAGGACATAGGCGCGGTCGGCGATGGCCAGCGCGCGCTTCGCGTTCTGCTCGATCAGAAGCACGGTCACGCCCTCGCGGCGGATCTCCGAGACGAGTTCGAAAATCTGCTGGCTGATCACCGGCGCGAGGCCGAGCGACGGTTCGTCGAGCAACAGCAGCCGCGGCCGCGCCAGCAGCGCGCGCGCCATCACCAGCATCTGCTGCTGACCGCCGCTCAGCGTGCCGGCGAGTTGCTTCGCGCGCTCGCGCAGGATCGGGAAGCGGCCCATCACGCGATCGACATCGGCGGCGACTTCGGACTTGTCGCGCCGGATGCCGGTCGCGGCGAGCAGGTTTTCGAGTACCGAGAGCTTCGCCAGCGCCATGCGGCCTTCCGGCACGTGCACCAGGCCGTTGCGCACGATGGTGTGCGCTGGCACGGCGGACAGGTCCGCTCCTTCGAAGCGAATGCGGCCTGCCGCCGGGCGGATCAGGCCGGACAGCGCGCGCAGCAGCGTGGACTTGCCCGCGCCATTGGCGCCGATGATGGTGACGATCTCGCCCGGCGTCACGTTCAGCGTGACGCCCTTGAGGGCTTCGATCGCGCCGTAGCGGACCGACAGGTTGGAGACATCGAGCATGGCCGTTCTACTCCTCGCCGAGGTACGAGCGGATGACGCGTTCGTCGCGACGGACGGCGTCGGGTGTTCCCGTGGTGATCATCGAGCCGTGCGCGAGCACCGCGATGCGGTCGCACAGTTCCATCACGAGCTTCATGTTGTGTTCGATCAGCAGGATGGCCACGCCGCTTGCCCGCACCTCGCGCAGACGCACCTTCAGTTCCTCGATCTCGCTCGGATTCATGCCACCGGCGGGTTCGTCGAGCAGCAGCACCTGCGGGCCGTTGGCCAGCGCGCGCGCCAGCTCCAGCCGCTTCTGCTCGCCGAACGACAGGCTTCCGGCAATCGCCTCCGCGCGCTCGTCAAGGTTGAAGCGCTGCAGCCACTCGCGGGCGTCGCGGCGGCGGGCGCGGACCTGCGCCGTCAGCAGCGGGTTGAGGATTTCGCCGAGCGAGACCTTGGGCGTCTGGCCGAGCAGCACGTTGTCGAGCACCGTGCGCCGCTTGAAGATGCGCAAATTCTGGAAGGTGCGCGTGACGCCGGACCGGACGATGCGATGCGGCTGGAGTCCGGTCAGCGCATGCGCGTCGCCGAGCGAGACAACGCCCTTGTCGGGCCGCACGAAGCCGGAGATGACATTGACCAGCGTCGTCTTGCCAGAGCCGTTCGGGCCGATCAGCCCGAGGATCTCGCTGCCGTCGACGTCGAGATCGACACCGGACAGCGCCTTGACCCCGCCAAACGATTTCGCGATGCCGCGCAGACTGAGTGCCGTGTTCATGATTGCCCTCCTTGCAGACGGCGGCGTTCGTCGTGACCGGACCTGCGGCGCGTGACTCGGCCGAGCCAGTGCACGGCGTTTTCATCGATCAGGCCGCGCGGGCGCACCAGCACGATGGCCGTCACGAGCAGTCCGTAGAAGATCATCCGGTACTCCTGCAGCGGGCGGATCACCTCGGGCAGCAGCGTCAGCAGCACCGCGCCGAACACCGGGCCCCAGAAGGTGCCGAGACCGCCCGCGCCCACATACAGCACCGCGAGCATCGTCAGGCTGAAGCCGAAGTCGCCCGAGGTGATAAACGACATGTAGCACGCATACAGGCCTCCGCCGACCGCCGCGACTGCCGCGCCCAGCGCGAACACGAGCAGCTTGCTGGCGACCACGTCGATGCCCATCGCGGACGCGGCGGCTTCGTCTTCCTGGATCGCGCCGAGCATCTTGCCGTAGCGGCTGCGCTCGAGCGCGACCAGCAGCACGATCAGCACGACGAGGAACGCGGCGACGTGCCACGGTTGCGTCAGCACGGCCACGTTGCGAAAACCGGTGGCCGCGGCGGGTCCGGTCGGCACGCCTTGCACCGGCACCTGCCACGTGAAGTTCAGGAAGAAGACCCGCGCGCACTCGGAGAAGCCGAGCGTCGCAAGCGCCAGATAGATGCCCTTGACGCGCAGGCACGGATAGCCGAGCGCGATGCCGATGACGAAGCACCCGGCGGCGCAGGCGAGCAGCGCGGGCAGCAGCGCCCAGCCATAGAGCGTGGTCAGCGCGGCGGTGCCGTACGCGCCGATGGCCCAGAAGCCGACTTGCGCGAGCGAGAACTGGCCGGTCGCCAGCGTCATGTAGACGCTGACCGCGAGGATCGCGTTGAGGCCGGCGATGGTGAAGAGGGTGACGAGATAGCTCATGGATTCAGTCCGGCCGGCCCACCGCGCCGCCGAACAGGCCTTGCGGACGCACGATGAGTACGATGAACATCAGGATGAACAGAACCGCTTCCTTGTAAGAGGCCGAGAGCAGGTTCGTCGTGAGAATCTGCACGACGCCGACGAACAAGCCGCCGAACATCGCGCCATACAGGTTGCCGAGTCCGCCGATCACGATCACCACGAAGCTCGTGAGCAGCAGCGGCGCGCCGATATAGGCGTTGATCGTGCCGGTGGACACGCCGATCAGGCAGCCCGCCGCGCCGGCGAGCGCGGAGGCCACCGCGAACGCGACCATCTCGGTGCGCTCCACGTTGATGCCGAGCAGACGCGCGGCCGTGGGGTTTTCCTCGACGATGCGCATCGCGCGGCCCGAGCTGCTGCGCGTCACCCACAGATGCAGCAGGACCATCAGCATCAGCGAGACGGCGAAGATCACCACGTATGCGCCGCGGATATAGACCTCGCCGAGATGGAACGAGAGATCTTCCAGCGGCGACGGATACGGCGTGTACTCCGGATAGAAGATCGGCACGCGGCGTGAGACCTGCTGCATCGCTTCTTCGAGCGCCATCGTGATGCCGACGGTCGCGACGAAGGGCGCGAGATAGGAGGCGTTGCGCAGCGGCCGGAAGATCACGCGCTCGATGAGTACGCCGAGCACCGCGCCCGTCACCACCGAAACGACGAAGGACAGCGCGAGCACCGCATAGCTGTCGCCGCCCAGCAGCAGCGAGACCGTGGCGCCGGCAAACGCCGACACCATGATCGTCGCGCCGTGGGCAATGTTGAGCCGGTGCAGCACGCCGAAGATGATCGTGAAGCCGATCGCGACGAGCGAATACGTGCTCCCGAACAGCAGCCCGCTCAAGATGTACTCAAGGATATGCATGGCGATTTCCGCGGCCGCGTAGGTTCAATGGAAGGGCTTCTGGTCCCAGATCTGGTACTTGCCGTTCCTGATCGTCAGCAAGTAGCCTTTCTTGACCGCGTCGTGTTCGGCGTCGAAGGTGACGCGCTCGCCGGTGATGCTGACGATGTCCACCTTGGCGAGCGCATCGCGAAACTTCTTGCGGTCGTCCTGCAACGTGTCCGGCGTGTTCCTGATGCCCGACGCCTCGATGGCCGCCTTGAACAAATAGATGGCCTCGTAGCCGTTCACGCCGAAGAGATTGATGTCGATGCCCGCGCGCTTGCGGTAGGTCTGCGCGAGCTCGGCGATCTTCGGCTGGTCAGGCGAGTACGAACTGCCCACGAGCATGTCTTCCACCGCCTTGCCGCCGAGCCTCGGTACTTCCGGCGCGATGTTGCCGATCGTGCCGATCCACACCTTCGGCGCGAAGCCGCGGCGCTTCGCTTCCTTCATCAGGTTGACGCCCGCGAGCACCGGCGTGGACACCGCGACGACATCGGGCTGTGCTTTCGAGAGCGCCTCGATCTGCGCGGACAGGTCGCTGTCATTCTCGAGGCCCGCCGTCTCGGCGACGATCTTGAAGCCGGCCTTTTCCAGCGCCGGACGCAGGACGCTCTGCGCGGTCAGCGCATTGGCGGCGTTGTCCTTGGCCACGAAGATCGCGGCGGTCTTGTAGCCGAACTTGTCGTGCAGCAGCTTCGTCTCGCTCTGGATCAGGTCGGACTCGAAGAACGAATTGCGAAAGCCCCAGCTGGAGATCTTGCCCAGCCCCGGACTCGCGGAAGCCGACGACAGCAGCACCACCGGCGTGCCTTGCTTTTCCAGTTCCTTCAGGTAGTTGAAGGCGGCTTCGGTGTTCGCCGACTTCGACGTGCCCTTGATGGCGAGTACGCGATCGTCGGCGACCAGCTTCTTCATCAGCGCGATGGTCGCGGCGGAGTCGCCGCCCGGGTCATAGCCGTTCGGCGCCGGCGTGAGCGCGAGCTTGACCATGCGGCCGTCCACCTTCACGCCTCCGGCCGCATTGATTTCGTCGATGGCGATCTGCGAGCCAACCAGCGCCTGGATGCCGTACGCCGCCGGGATGCCGGTTTGCGCTTCCATCGATCCGATGCGCACCGTGCCTTCGGACTGGAAAGCGTGTGCAGGCGCCGCGCCGCCGAGCGCGGTCAGGAGCGCGACGTCCAGCAGCGCGCGCGATGCGCTTGCGCCAAGGCTGTCGATGACATGGCTCCAGGAAGAGCACAGCGAAGTTGCGGCGGCTCTCGTCGTACAGCGTTGCGCGGCGAGACGCGCGTGAGGTTGTGTAGCTTGCAATTGGGTGTCCGTAGCGGAATAGATAGCAGACCAGCGTGGCCGGGTTGTCGGAAGGCGATATTCTTGCCAGACGCCCGAACTTCGTCCCATCGTTTCCATCATGGAAACGCATGTGCCTCACAGGAATTATTTTGGCGCGTTCGCTTAATAGTTGTCTCCTAGGGAAGTCCATTAGCTTCGGCTTGATCAGAACGACGTGCGCATGCCGAGCTGAAACGTGCGTCCCACCGAATTCGGCGTGGCCACGCCGGCCAGGTACACCGCGCCGCCGAGTGAGTAGGTCGAGCCGTTCTTGTTCTGCACCTGCCCGTACGACGCGAACACCGCCGTGCGTTTCGACAGCGCGTATTGCAGTCCGATGGCTTCGATGTAGGCGTTCTGGGACGCGGAGAGTCCATCCGACGTGTTGATGACGTGCACGACCTGCGCCATCGCCGTCAGCGCCGGCGTGATCTGATAGCGGAGGCCGAGGTTCACGAGCGAGAACTGCACCTTGGGGCCTGTGAGGGCGGGCGTGTTGGCGGTGGTGTCGGTGTCCTTGCTGTAGGCCAGGAATATCTGCGCCGGTCCGATCGTGTAGGTGCCGCCCGCGGTCCAGGCGATCAGGTCGCCCGCGCCGTTGGTGGTGATGGTACGCAGGTACGCGCCGTTGAACGCGAAGCCGCCGAGCGTGTAGTTGACCCAGCCCGACACGGTCTGGCCGTCCTTGATGCTTCCGGGAACGCCGCCGAAGGCGTACATGGCGGTCACCGTGAAGCCATACAGATTGGGCGTCTTGTAGACGACGGAATTGTTGGTCCGCCCGTTCGACGCATACGCGTTCATCATGTTCTTCTGCGATCCGTCGAGCAGCGTCCGGTAGAAGTCCGACAAGCCGCCTTGCAGACCGCCGAGGAAGGCGTCGTTGTAGGTGAAGGCCCAGAACTCGGGCGAATACTGCCGGCCGAAGGTCAGCGTGCCTTGCGGTCCGGTGAAGCCGACGAACGCCTGGCGTCCGAACAGCAGGCCGCCCTGTCCGGCGGTGCCGGTGTTCGCGTTGAAGCCGTTCTCCAGCGTGAAGATGGCCTGATAGCCGCCGCCGAGATCCTCCTTGCCGATGAAGCCCCAGCGCGAGCCCTGCATGGCGCCACTGGTTTCACGGACCAGCGTGCCGTGGCCCTGGTTGGATATGTCGATGGCCGTATCGATCACGCCATATAAGGTCACGCTGCTCTGCGCTCGCGCGACCGGGCTCGCTGCGCCGAGTGCCAGGCCCGCGAAAGCGGCCGCCACGGCTTTGCCGTTCTTCATCTGCTTCACCTTCGTCTCCGATTGATATTTCGAATTGCTAACAGACAGGTTCGTGAAACCACGTTAGTTCCCGTGCCGTCTCGCGCTTCTTCCTGGTTATTCCCCGGTTATTCCCGGTTGTTCCGCCGTTCGATGGCGACGGCAGGACGGCAATGCGATGTGCGGCGATGTCGATGAATCCGGCGCCGGTCCGGCGTGCAAGGCCGACAGACCCGGGAGCGGTCGGCCTCGCTGCAGTGCATGGATCAGGCGGTTGACGTAGCGGCTGAGCCGTTTCGCCGGATAGTCACCGCGTGGCGCGATCGCGTTCGAGTGAAGCGATGTGATCGACGACCTTGTAGCCGGTCTTGCCCCAGGTGGTGACGCCGCACACGTGCATGACCTGCATGCAGGCTTCGGCCAGTTCGCGGCTGCTCATGCCGGCCTTGGCCGCGGCATTGCCGTGATTGATGGCGCCTTCGAGATTGCCGGTGACGATGTCCAGCACCGTATAGAGCAGTTCCTTGGTCTTCAGGTCCAGGCCGCCTTGCGCGGTGTGGTCGCCGTAGACGCCTTCGCGGAACAGCAGATAGCCCGGCCAGTGCTGCGGGCAATGCTCCATCATCGCGCGGATGGGTTCGGGCAGATTGCCCAGCGTTTCCTGGAAGTGCGCCTTGCCGCGCGCGATGGCCTGATCGATCTCGGATTGATTCACGAAGCGTCCTTGTCTGAGTGAATTTTTGGAACACCTTGTGTTCCATACGGAAACACGGAGTTATATTAGCTTTATTTTTTCGCGACGCAACGAGGGTTTGCCTGAATGCGCGACGCCGCGACGTGCGCGCGCAAGTTGGTCGCGTGGTCATGCAGCGTGAAAGAGAGGGCGTGCGGCAGGAAGTCCGGGCCGCATGCGCGCCCGGGACTGTCGAGGAAACCAGCTATAGAAGGGGATCAGACGGCCGGCGAGCGGCCGTGAGTCGAGCGGATCAGTCGCGCCTCAGCGCGCGCCGCCGTAGGGATACACGGGACAGCCCATGCGTTGGGAGAGCGTTCGCGCCGTGCGTTGCAGCGGAATCAGCAATTCAGCTTCTTCTTTCTTCGCGACGGTATGGCTGGGGAAGGCAATGCTCAACGCGCCGATCACCACGCGATGTTTATCGAAGACCGGCACGCTGATAGCCGCCAGACCGAGGGTGTTCTCATCGCGCGAAACGGAAAAGCCCTTGTCGCGCACGGTGTGCAGCAGCTTCACCAGCGCGGACGGATCCACGACCGTCGCCGGCGTGACCTTGCGCAACGGCTGATGGATGATCGCGAGCATGTCCTGCTCGTCCATGAAGGCCAGCAGGATGCGGCCGGCGGACGTGGAATGAATCGGCATGTAGGTGCCGATCTTCCACGGCGAGTCCGTGAACAGCGGACCATTGATGCCGATCAGATAGGCGGCGCGGTCGCCGTCGAGTGCTGAAAGCCGCGTGCTGTGACCGGTGCGTTCTGTGAGATCGCGCAGTAGGGGCAATGCGTGGCTGCACAACTCGTCCTGGTTGAAAAACTGCGAACCGAGAATAAACGAGCGCACCGCCACGGAATAAGCCTGCGACGACGGGTCCTGCCGGATAAGTCGGGCATCGGCCAGCGCGGCGGCAATCTTCGATATATGACTCTTGCTCAAGCCGGTTTGCGCAGCCAGTTCAGTGACGGTATAGCTGGCGCTTCCGCTCGTGAATTCCATCAGCACGCGCAATGCGGAGCGCAGCGATTTCATCGCGGCGGGAGAACTGGAATCGTCTTCGGTAATGGGAGGCATAGTGCAGAAACAGTGCGGGCGAATTGAATCCGATGCCTGTGCCACACGTCGCGCGGCAGCTCGGCGGCATTTTTGGCGTGATTATCTCGACTCCGCCATCAGATTCCATCGGCCTCGAGTGTGGGAAACTCTCGTTTCTAAAAAAGAAACTCATGTGCTTGGCGGGAATTCTAGGTGCGCATGCTGCTTCGGTCAACCCGCGTCAGTCCGGCACATTCTTAGAAAGCTGCCACGCTTGTTAAAGACCCATTTAAGAGCGACATGAAGTCACTTTGCAAAGATTAATCGCGTGAATCACCCGACATCACTCAACCGCGCGTAATTCTCCCGAATGCACGCACGCACCGTCTGAACGTGTTCGCGCGCCAGCGCTTCGGCCTCATCTTCCTTGCCCGCAAGCACCGCGCTTGCAATGCGTTTGTAGTCGCGCAACCTGATCTGCTGCAACGAAGGCAAGCGATGCTGCGCGTACACGATCGGCATATGAATCGTCGGGAAGAGGCGCTTCAGTTCGCGATTGCGCGACAGATCCAGCAGCGCCCGATAAAACTGCCGTCGCGCGAGGGTAAAGGCGAGGGTGTCGCGTGCGTCGTCGGCGCGGGCGAGTTCGCGCAGGCTTTGACGCACCTTGCTCGCCAGCGGCGCATCGGCGTGATTCCGGGCAGCGCCGCGTGCAAGAAGACCCGTCATCAGTTCAGCGACGTCGAGAACGTCCATCGTGTCCTGCACGTCGAGCGTGCGAATCACCGCACCCTTGTGCTTCAACAATTCGATGACGCCCTCGGCCACCAGCCGTTGCAGACCCTCGCGCACCGAATTCCTGCTGACCCCGAAGCGCGCGGAAAGATCGGCTTCCACCAGACGTTGGCCCGGCACGAAAGCCTGGCTTTCGAGACCGCGCAGGATGCCATGGAACACCGCGTCGGAAGCGGCGCCCTTGTCGGCATCGGCCGGCGCGTCGTCATCAGACGCGGAGCGGGTGGGGGTTCTTGCGTTCATCGGCGGATCATAGCAGTTGAACAAAACGATTTTGTTCCTTAAGATTGTCCAACAATCGGTTGGAACAATAAGGAGATTCATGCCCCCGAAGGAGACATTCGGCCTGCAAGGGAAGCGCGTTCTGATCACCGGTGCATCGAGCGGACTCGGCGCTCACTTCGCGTCGGTCTGCGCTGCGCACGGCGCCGAGGTGATTCTCGCCGGTCGGCGCGGCGGCGTCCTGGCGGAGCAGGTCGAGCGCTTGAAGGAAGCAGGCGGCCACGCATCCTTCATCCAGATCGACGTCAACGATGCAACTTCACGCCAGCAGATGGCCGAGTCGATCGGCGCACTGGACGTGCTCGTGAACAACGCCGGCGTGGTCATCGACAAACCCGCCATCGAGCAGAGCGAGGCCGATTGGGATACCGTTGTCGATACCAACCTGAAGGCGATGTTCTTCGTCGCCCAGGCGTTGATGCCCGCGCTGAAGGCCCGCGCGGGATCCGTCATCAACGTGGCGTCGATTCTCGGGCTCAGACAGGCGGGCAATGTGCTGCCGTATGCGGTGTCGAAGGCGGGCGTGGTTCAGTTGACTCAGTCGCTTGCGCTCGAATGGGCGCGCCATGGCATCCGGGTGAATGCGATCGCGCCCGGCTACATCGAGACGGAACTGAATCAGGCGTTCTGGCGCACACCCGCCGGCGAAGCATTGATCCGCCGCATTCCGCAACGCCGCCTCGGACAACTCGACGACCTCGACGGCCCTTTGCTCCTGCTTGCCTCCGATGCATCGCGCTACATGACCGGAGCCGTCATCGTCGCGGATGGCGGCCACTTGACCAGCAGTCTCTAACTCACTCCATCGACCCATGCTGACCGCTCCTCCCACTGCACGCAGCCGCGAGATCGCGGACCGCGTCGAAGCGTTCGTTCGTGAACGCGTGATTCCATATGAACGCGATGGCCGCCTCGGTCCACATGGTCCTTCGGCGGAACTGGTCGCGGAGTTGCGGGCGCTCGCACGCGAGGCCGGCGTGCTGACGCCGCACATCCTGTCCGACGGCGCGCATCTGTCCCAACTCGAAACCGCCGCCGTGCTGAAGCGTTCGGGGCTATCGCCGCTCGGACCGGTGGCCGTCAACACGATGGCGCCCGACGAAGGCAACATGTACCTGCTCGGCAAAGTGGCCACGCCCGCGCAGAAGACGCGTTACCTCGACCAGCTCGTCGCAGGCGAGGCGCGCTCGGCGTTCTTCATGACGGAACCCGCCGAAGACGGCGGCGCGGGCTCGGACCCAGGCATGCTCAGAACCACGGCGCGGCGCGACGGCGACGCGTGGATCATCGACGGCGACAAGACCTTCATCACCGGTGCGGTCGGGGCGAAAGTGGGCATCGTCATGGCGCGCACCGACGATGGCGACAAGCCGCGCGCCACCATGTTCCTCGCGGCGCTGCCCGATCCGGGCATCGAGATCGTGCGGGTGCTGGATACGATCGACAGTTCGATGCCGGGCGGCCATGCGCGCGTGGCCATTCGCGGCTTGCGCGTGGCCTCGGACGCGGTGCTGGGCGAGGTGCACGGCGGCTTTGAATACGCGCAGATCCGTTTGTCGCCGGCGCGTCTGTCGCATTGCATGCGCTGGCTCGGACTCGCGGTGCGCGCGCAGGAGATCGCGGTGGACTATGCAAGCAAGCGCCACGCTTTCGGCAAGCGGCTGATCGATCACGAAGGCGTCGGCTTCATGCTGGCCGACAACGCCATCGACCTGCAACAGGCCGCGCTGATGATCGACTGGTGCGCGGGCGTGCTCGATCAGGGCGATCTCGGCACCACCGAAAGCTCGATGACCAAGGTCGCGGTATCGGACGCGCTGTTCAGGGTGGCGGACCGCTGCGTGCAGGTGATGGGCGGGTCGGGTGTCTCGCGCGATTCGATCGTGGAACAGTTGTTCCGCGAGGTCCGCGCGTTCCGCATCTACGACGGTCCGACCGAAGTGCACAAGTGGTCGCTGGCCAAGAAGATCAAGCGGGCCGCGCTGGGAGGAAGCTATCGTGTCTGACGCGGCGAATTTCGCAGGGACCGGGCCGGTGCGCGACGCGCATCGCTTCGATGAGGCAGCGCTCGGCCAATGGATGCAGGCGCACGTCGAAGGTTTCGCCGGACCGATGCGGGTCGAGCAGTTCAAGGGCGGGCAATCGAATCCGACGTATCAGCTGCGCACGCCCGAGCGCGAGTATGTGCTGCGCCGCAAGCCGCCGGGCCCGCTGCTGAAGGGCGCTCATGCGGTGGAGCGGGAAGCGCGCGTGATCGCGGCGGTCGGCGCGGCCGGCTTTCCCGTGCCGAAGGTGTTCGGCGTCTGCGAAGATCCGCAGGTGCTGGGCAGCGCGTTCTTCGTGATGGAGCGGGTGCGCGGCAGGATCTTCTGGGAATCGGGCTTTTCGAACGTGCCGCAGGCGGAACGGTTCCGTTACCTCGATGCAATGAACGCGACGCTCGCCGACCTGCACCGTCTCGACTATGCCGCGCTCGGTCTCGGCGACTACGGCAAGCCGGGGCGTTACGTGGCGCGGCAGGTGGAGCGCTGGTCGCGGCAGTATCTCAGCGACGAGGCCGCCGGTCGCAATGCGGACATGGATCACGTCATCGCGTGGCTCGAAGCGAATCTGCCCGCGCGCGATGAAACCGCGTTGACGCATGGCGATTTTCGCGTGGACAACCTGATCTTCGATGCCGTCGAACCGCGCGTCATTGCCGTACTCGACTGGGAACTCTCGACGCTCGGCGATCCGCTCGCCGACTTCGCCTATCACGCGATGATGTACCGCCTGCCGACCGATATCCTGGGCGGCATCGGCGGACTCGATTTCGCCCAACTCGGCCTGCCCGACGAAGCGGCCTACGTGCAGGCCTATTGCCGCCGCACCGGGCGCGAAGCCATCGCGGACTTCGACTACTACGTCGTCTTCAACATGTTCCGCTTTGCGGCGATCCTGCATGGCATCCGTGCGCGCGTCGCGCGGGGCACTGCGGTCAGCGAGGACGCGCGCGCCATGGGCGACCGGTTCGCGCGCGTGGCGCAGCTTGCCTGGCGCGAGGCGCAGCGCGCGGGCGGGCAATGAATCTTCCAGGCTGACGCCCCGTGAAGACGGGCCAGCAAACTCTTCTTTCGGATGGAGCTGAAATTGAGCAGAGATGTGGTGATTGTGAGCGGCGTGCGGACGGCCATCGGCGAATTCGGTGGCAGCCTGAAGGACTTATCCCCGACCGATCTCGGCGCGCGCGTCGTGCGCGAGGCGCTGTCGCGCGCGGACGTGGCGGGTGACGAGGTCGGCCATGTCGTGTTCGGCAATGTGGTGCACACCGAGCCGCGCGACATGTACCTCGCACGCGTGGCGGCGCTCAACGGCGGCGTCGCGCAGCATGCGCCCGCGCTGACCGTGAACCGTCTGTGCGGCTCCGGTCTGCAGGCGATCGTCTCGGCGGCGCAAGGCATCCTGCTCGGCGATGCCGACATCGCCATCGGCGGCGGCGCGGAGAGCATGAGCCGCGCGCCGTACTCGATGCCGGCCGCGCGCTTCGGCCAGCGCATGGGCGATGCGCGGCTCGTCGACATGATGGTCGGCGCGCTGAATGATCCGTTCCAGAGCATCCATATGGGCGTGACCGCCGAGAACGTCGCGCGCAAATACGAGATTTCGCGCGAGGCGCAGGATGCGCTGGCGCTCGAATCGCATCGCCGCGCGGCGCATGCCATCGCCAGCGGTTATTTCAAGGAGCAGATTCTGCCGGTGACGATTCCGTCGAAGAAGGGCGAGATCGTATTCGACACGGACGAACACGTGCGCCTCGACGCTTCACCCGCCGATTTCGCCAGACTCAAGCCCGTGTTCGCGAAGGAGAACGGCACGGTGACGGCCGGCAACGCATCGGGCATCAACGATGCGGCTGCTGCGGTCGTGCTGATGGAACGCAGTGTCGCGGAGAAGCGCGGCGTGCAGCCGCTGGCGCGACTGGTCGCGTATGCGCATGCGGGCGTCGATCCGGCCTACATGGGAATCGGTCCGGTGCCGGCGACGCGCAAGGTGCTCGAGCGCGCCGGGCTCACGGTGAACGATCTCGATGTGATCGAAGCGAACGAGGCGTTTGCGGCGCAGGCTTGCGCGGTGACGCGGGAACTCGGTCTCGATCCGGCGAAGGTCAATCCGAACGGTTCCGGCATCTCGCTCGGACATCCGATCGGCGCGACCGGCGCCTTGATTACCGTGAAGGCGCTGTTCGAGCTGCAGCGCGTGGGCGGGCGGTATGCGCTCGTGACGATGTGCATCGGCGGTGGCCAGGGAATCGCGGCGGTGTTCGAGCGCATCTGAAAGTCGCGTTCCCCGATGGCTCGTTGAAAGCCAATGCCTGCACAATGCCCGATCAGTCCAGACCGGGGAGCGACTGCATGACAGAACTCGAGTTGCAATCGTCCGGGCCGCTCAGTGCGGCGTATTCGACGATAGACGGCGACGCGCTGGGCGGCTTCATTGCATCGGCCTATGCCTTCGATGCACCGTTCACCTGCCGCCTGCTGAGGCGAGGTTTCAACGATGTGTATCTGCTGCGCTTCGCCGATGGCCACAAGAAGATTGCCCGGCTGAGTTCGCGCCGGGCGAGAGGGGCGTCGAACGTCGCGTATGAAACCGCGCTGCTTCGGCACCTGAAGCAAGCCGGCGGCGATGTCGCGGCGCCGCTTGGCACGAATACGGGGGCGCTGAGCATCGAAGTCGAAGCGCTGGAAGGCCGGCGTTCGCTCGTCGTGTTCGAGTATCTGGAAGGTCAATTTCCCGGTGTCGACTTGCAGGACACGAAGGCGATGGCGGCCAGCCTTGCGACGCTGCATCGTCTGGCGGGAAATTATGACGGTCCGCCGAGTCAGTATGTGCTGGATCTCGGGCATCTCGTCATGCGGCCGTTGCAGCGGCTGCTGGATCACGAATCGACGGACGAGGCGCTTGCGGAACGTCTGCGAAAGATTGCTGCGGACCTGGTCGCGAAGATCGAGGCGGCGCGGCAACTGACCCGGGTGGTCTGCCACGGCGACTGTCATGGCGGCAACACGTTCATGACGAGCGCTCCGGATGGCCGGCGCATCGGCTCGTTCTTCGATTTCGACGCGGAGGCCCGGGTTATCTGGCCTATGACCTTGCGGTCTATCTCTGGGCCATGTTGCTGCACAGGGAGGAGGCGGCGCTCAGCGAAGAGCAGCAGGCACGATGGACGTGTTTCGTCGAGGGTTATCGCGCGGTATCGCCGGTGTCTCCGAATGATTACGCGGCGATTGCACGGTTTGTCTGCGCGCGGCATTTCTGGTTCCTGGGCGAGTATGCAAGCCGCAGCAACGAATGGGGCTCGACGGCGCTCCCGCTGGAATGGCTGCAGAAACAGGCCGGCAAGCTGGAGGCGTGGAGCAGGATGGAGACGCCGTGACGCGGTGCATTCGAATTCCCCCTGGCTCCTCGATCATGCGGACCAACCGTCAACCCGTTCGACCAGTACGTCCGCACCTCTCCATCGGTACCAGCGCCGCCGCAAACAACGCTTCGGCGCGTTCATATTCTTGAGGACTGGCGCACGCGAACGCCATCCCGGGTTTGCCGCGAATGTGGCGCGCATCTTCCAG
Organism: Caballeronia sp. LZ043; assembly: GCF_031451075.1. NCBI lineage: Bacteria > Pseudomonadati > Pseudomonadota > Betaproteobacteria > Burkholderiales > Burkholderiaceae > Caballeronia > Caballeronia sp. LZ043. Next base: position 984,901 of record NZ_JARUXT010000003.1, read on the forward strand.
ACAGACCACTGTTCCGCACTTCGGACACGAAATGTCCGACCTGGCCCTCACACTGGATACCGAGGTCTCGCGCAAGGCCCCGCACGCGAATCGAAGCCTCCGCACATTCGCTAAAATTGATCCCCGCCGACAGCTCGACAGCCCGACAACTCGACAGCCGATGCCGTCCGCCTGCTACCGCCGCACTCAATACGGAGTCTGCTTGAACCCGAATTCCCTGTCTCCCGGACTGATGCTCGTCCATGGCAACCGTTCCGAGCGTCTGCGCGACTTGCTGGTCGAGTGGATGAAGCGCTATCCGCTCGCGCCGCTCGAAAACGAAACCATCCTCGTGCAAAGCAACGGGATCGCACAGTGGCTCAAGCTCGCGCTCGCCGCGCCCGCGCGTGCCGCGACCGGCGAGGGCGGCTGCGGGATTGCGGCGGCGCTCGACATCGTGCTGCCGTCGCGTTTCATCTGGAAGGCGTACCGCGCGGTGCTGGGCGCGGAGCAGGTCGCGGAAGTGTCGCCGTTCGACCGCACGCGCCTCGCGTGGCGCCTGATCCGCGTGGTGCCGGCGCTCGCCGGCCAGCCGGGGTTCGAGCCGCTCAGGCGCTTCATCAGCGAGGACGACGATCTCCGCAAGCGCTATCAGCTCGCCATGCGTCTCGCGGATCTGTTCGAGCAGTATCAGATGTATCGCGCCGACTGGCTCGCGGCGTGGGCACGAGGCGAGGACGTGGCGATCAGCGCGCGCGGCGAACCCGAACCGCTGCCCGACGAGCAGCGCTGGCAAGCCGCGTTGTGGCGCGCCTTGCTGGACGACGTGGCGCAGTCGCCGGGCGCCGAAAGCGGCGATATTTCATCGACGGGCGGGCGCGCCGCCGTCCACGAAGCATTCATGGCCGCCGCCGCCAGCTTGCCTCACGACACGCGCCCCGCAGGCTTGCCGCGCCGTATCGTCGTGTTCGGGATTTCGAGCCTGCCGCGCCAGTCGCTGGAGGCGCTCGCGGCGCTGTCGCGCTGGAGCCAGGTGCTGTTGTGCGTGCCGAATCCCTGCGCGCACTACTGGGCCGACATCGTTCCCGACAAGGACCTGCTGCGCGCCGAACACTCGCGCCAGACGCGGCGTGCCGGTGCGCCCGCCGAACTGAACGCGGACCAACTGCATCTGCATGCGCATCCGCTGCTCGCGTCGTGGGGCAAGCAGGGGCGCGACTTCATCGGCCTGCTCGACGAGTTCGACAGCGCCGAAGCCCGCGAGAGCTATCGCGCGCAATTCACGAACATCGGCGAGCGGATCGACCTGTTCGAGGAACGCGAAGCCGAAACGATGCTCGAGCAGTTGCAGGACGACATCCGCGACCTGCGTCCGCTCAACGAAACGCGCGAGACCTGGCCGCCCGTCGATCCGGAATTCGATGATTCGATCCGCTTTCACATCGCCCATGGCGCGCAGCGCGAGGTGGAGATCCTGCACGACCAGTTGCTCGCCGCCTTCAACGCCGATGAAAGCCTGCGCCCGCGCGACATCATCGTGATGGTGCCGGACATCGAGAGCTATGCGCCGCATATCCAGGCCGTGTTCGGTCTGCTGGAGCGCGGCGATCCGCGCCATATTCCGTTCACGGTCGCCGACCGCGGCCAGCGCGCGGCCGACCCGTTGATCGGCGCGCTGGAAACGCTGCTCGATCTGCCGCGTTCGCGCTTCACGGTCAGCGACCTGCTCGATCTGCTCGATGTTCCCGCGCTGCGCCGCCGCTTCGGCATCACGACCGCCGACCTGCCGCGCTTGCGCGCCTGGGTGCGCGGCGCCAACGTCCGTTGGGGGCTGCACGCGCAGCAGCGCGCGAGTCTCGGCTTGCCGAAGGAAGCGGAAGCCGACGCGCTGCATACCTGGGCGTTCGGCCTGCGGCGGATGCTGCTCGGCTACGCCGTCGGCAGCGATGCGGCGGCGTGGCAGGGCATCGAGCCGTTCGGCGAAGTCGGCGGCCTGGATGCCGCGTTGCTCGGCCCGCTCGCGCGCCTGCTCGACGCGCTCGATCACGCATGGACCACGCTCGGCACGCCGGCGACGCCCGCCGAGTGGGCCGTGCGTTTGCGCGGCCTGCGCGAGACCTTCTTCTTCTCGGACGACGCCGAGGACGCCTACACCTTCGCGCGTCTCGACAGCGTGCTGCAAGGCTGGCTCGACGCCTGCACGGAGGCGCAGCTGGAAGACGCGCTGCCGCTGTCGGTGGTCGCGGATCACTGGCTGTCGCAGCTCGATCAGAACGAACTGTCGCAGCGCTTCTTCGGTGGCGCGGTCACGTTCGCGACGCTCATGCCGATGCGCGCGATCCCGTTCCGCCGCGTCTGCCTGCTCGGCATGAACGACGGCGACTATCCGCGCACCCGCGTGCCGATGGACTTCGACCTGATGCGCGGCCACTATCGTCCGGGCGATCGTTCGCGGCGCGAGGACGATCGCTACCTGCTGCTGGAAGCGGTGCTGTCGGCGCGGGATCATCTGCATGTGTCGTGGGTCGGACGCAGCATCAACGACAACACCGAGCGGCCGCCTTCCGTGCTGATCGGGCAGTTGCGGGATCACCTGGCGCAGGGCTGGACGTCCATCGACGAGTCCGGCCTGCTCGACGCCATCACCGTGGAGCATCGCTTGCAGCCGTTCAGCGCGGCCTACTTCCGCGACGAGGACTCGCGTCTCTTCACCTACGCCGGCGAATGGCGCAAGACGCCTGCCGCCGACGCCCATGCAGCCGATGACGCGCCGCTCGACCTGCCCGAGCGCGAAGAGCCGCTGTCGCTGCGCGAGCTGTCCGAGTTCGCCAAGGATCCGGTGAAGACTTTCTTCCGGCAGCGCCTGCGCGTGTCGCTCGACGACGAAGAAGCCGCCAGCGCCGACGAAGAGCCGTTCGAACTCGATCATCTCGCGCAATGGTCCTTGCAGAACGAGCTGATCCAGGCGCAGGCCGCCGGTCCGCTCACCGACGAAGCGCTCGCCGAGACCCGCGAGAAGGTCATGGCGGCCATCCGCAGACGGGGCGATCTGGCGAGCGGCGGTTTCGGCGATCACGTGAGCGGCAAGCTGCTCGAACCGATGGACGCGCTCTTCGAAGCCTGGCGCGCGCAGCTCGAACGCTGGCCGGTCGTGATCGAGCGTGATCGCGAGGTGCGCTTCGAAACGGCGGGCGTCGCGCGGAACACGCTCGAACTGGCCGACTGGCTCGGCCACTGGCGCACCGACGAAACAGGCCGCGTCGCGCGTCTGCTGCTGTCGAGCAGCGCGCTCGTCGATGACAAGCGCCAGTATCGCTACGCGAAGCTGCTCGGACAGTGGGTCGAGCATCTGGCCGCGAATCTGGACAGCGCCGTGACGACGGTGGTGGTGAGCAAGAAGGGCTCGGTCGAGATGGCGCCGGTCGCGCAGGAGGACGCGCGCACGCATCTGGGCGATCTGATGCGGCTGTGGGAAGAGGGCATGACCCGGCCCTTGCCGTTCGCGCTGGACACGGCGCTCAAGTGGCTGTTCGAAAGCAGCAAGGGCGAGGCGGCGGCGCACGGCAAGGCGCGCTCCACCTACGAAGGCAGTCCGCCGTTCAGGTTCGGCGAAGTGGAGCAGAGCGCGTCGCTGCGGCGCGCCTATCCCGACTACGACGCGCTCGTCGCGACTGGCGAGTTCATGGCGTATGCGAAGCGCATGCTCGAACCGATGCTCGCCGCGCTCGCCAGCAACCCCGCCGCCACTGATAGCGCCGCAGGAGCCGAAGCATGACCGTGTCATCCGAACTGTCCCAGTTGCCGCAACCGCTCGAACCACTGCGCTTTCCGTTGACGGGGCGCAGTCTTATCGAGGCGAGCGCCGGCACGGGCAAGACCTTTACCATCGCGATGCTTTATGTGCGGCTCGTGCTCGGCCACGATCCGGAAGCCACGCACGGAGACGCGCCGGCGCGTCCGCTCACGCCGCCGGAGATTCTCGTCGTCACCTTCACGGATGCCGCCACGAAGGAACTGCGCGATCGTATTCGCGCGCGGCTGACCGAAGCGGCGCGCTATTTCCAGGATGAGCTGGACGCCGTCGCCGACGATCTGCTGCACGAACTGCGCGAGCAATACGATCCGGCGCTGTGGTCCGCGTGCGCGCGCCGTCTCGCGCTCGCTGCCGAATGGATGGACGAGGCCGCGGTGTCGACCATTCACGGCTGGTGCAATCGCATGCTGCGCGAGCACGCGTTCGACAGCGACAGCCTGTTCGAACAGACGCTCGAAACGGATCAGAGCGACCTGCTTGCGGAAGTGGTGCGCGATTACTGGCGCACCTTCATGGCGCCGCTCAATGCCGACGACGCAGCCGCCGTCACGACCTGGGCAGCGGGACCCGAGGCGCTGCAAAAGGCGCTGCGCAACCTGCTCGATGTGAGCGCGCTGCTGCCCGACGCGAAGACGCCCGCCGAGGAACTCGCCGCGCGTCCGCAACTGCGGGCGGCGCTGAAGGAGCCGTGGAAAACGTGGCCCGCGGAGATGTCGGAGTTGCTCGACCAGGCGCACAAGGAAGGACGCTACGACAAGAAGAAGTACGCACCGGCCACCTGCCGCAAATGGTTCCAGGCGCTGACCGACTGGGCGAACGATCCCGAACTGCACGAGCCGAAGCTGACGAAAACGGCCATCAGCCGGCTGTCGCCTGCCGAACTCGAGGAGCACTGCGCGCCCGGCGCGACGCCGCTCGCGCACGAAGCGTTCGACGCGCTCGCGACGCTCATGCCCAGGCTCGATGCAATCAAGGCATGCCGCGGCACGATCCTCGCGCATGCGGCGCGCTGGGTGGCGCAGCGCTTCGGCGACGAGCAGGCGAGCCGCGCGCAGATGGGCTTCGACGATCTGCTCGAACGGCTCGACGCGGCGTTGCAGGGGCCGAACGGCGCGCGCCTCGCGGAAGTCATCCGCCGGCAGTTTCCGGTCGCGCTGATCGACGAGTTCCAGGACACGGATCCGGTGCAGTACCGCATTTTCGACGCGGTCTATCGCATGGAAGATGCCGACGGCGACGAACACCGCGCGGCGCTCATCATGATCGGCGACCCGAAGCAGGCCATCTACGCGTTTCGCGGCGCCGACATCTTCACCTACCTGGCGGCGCGGCGCTCCTGCGGCACGCGGCTGTTTACGCTGGCGAAGAACTTCCGCTCGACGCACGCGATGGTCGCCGCGGTGAACCATTGCTTCAACCTGGCGGAAACGCGCGAGGACGGCACGGGCGCGTTCCTGTTCCGGCGCGGCGGAACGAACCCGGTGCCGTTCGTGAGCGTGGACGCGCAGGGCCGCAAGGACCGCTTCGTCGTGGAAGGCGAGACGCCGCGCGCGCTGACGCTGTGGTCGCTCGCACCCGGCAGCGTCGAGGCCGCCGATGAACCGCTCGCCAAGGGCACCTACCTCGAGCGCATGGCGGCGGCGTGCGCCACCGACATGGTGCGGCTGCTTGAACTCGGCCGGCGCGGCGCGGCGGGCTTCGAAGGCGCAGCGGGACGGCGCGCGCTGCGTCCCGCCGACATGGCCGTGCTCGTCAACAACCGCGACGAAGCGCGCAAGATCCGCGCGGAACTGGGCGCGCGCGGCGTGCGCTCGGTGTATCTGTCCGACAAGGACTCGGTGTACGCGAGCGAACAGGCGGGCGAGGTGGCGCACTGGCTGGCGGCGTGCGCCGAACCGGAAGATGGCCGGCTCGTGCGCAATGCGCTCGCCACCACGACGCTCGGCCTGTCGTACGCCGATCTCGATGCCCTGTTCCGTGACGAAGCGCGCTGGGAAGCGTGCATGCTGCAATTCCGCGGCTATCGCGAATACTGGCGCACGAAGGGCATCCTGCCGATGCTGCGCACGTTCCTGAACGACTTCCACGTGCCGGCGCGGCTGCTCGGACTCGATGCAAACGCCCCGTGCCCGGACGCCGACGGCGAGCGCGTGCTCACCGACCTGCTGCATCTGGCGGAACTGTTGCAGCAGGCCAGCGTGCTGATCGAAGGCGAGCAGGGTTTGATCCGGCATCTGCACGAAGAACGCGAAGCCGCCGGCGACGGCGCGGGCGGCGATGCGCGCCAGATCCGCCTGGAAAGCGACGGCGATCTGGTCAAGGTGGTGACCATCCACAAGTCGAAGGGGCTGGAATATCCGCTCGTGTTCCTGCCGTTCATCTGCGCCTACCGTCAGGTCGATGCCGGCGACACCCTGATCAAATGGCACGATGACGATGGCGCGCTGCACGTCGCCATCGACGGTGCGGGCGAGATGCTCGGGCGCGCCGACGACGAACGCCTCGGCGAAGACCTGCGCAAGCTCTATGTCGCGTTGACGCGGGCGCGTTACGCGACGTGGCTCGGCATCGGGCCGCTCAAGGCGCTGGAGCGCAGCGCGATCGGCTATTTGCTGAACGGGCGCCATGCGCTCGGGCCGGCGCGTCTCGGCGCGGCGTTGCAGGAAGGCTTCGCGGCGTCGGACGACGTGGCGCTGCTGCCCGCGCCCGAAGCCGGGGTCGAACGGTTCCAGGCGGATGGAACGGAGCAGCAGCGCGGTGCGGCCCGCGTCTCGGCGCGCGTGGTGCGCGAAGCATGGTGGATCGCCAGCTATTCGAGCCTGAAGACGGTAGGCGGCGTGCATGCGGTCGAGCCGGAAACGCGCCGTCAGGACGTGTTCAACGAGATCCGCGACGCGCAAAGCGATGGCGAGGACGCAGCGAGCGGCGCAGAGGGCACCGCGCCGGACGCCGCCGCGCCGCGCATGCCGGCGCCGTCCAGCGACACCGCCGCTGCCTTGCACGACTTCCCGCGCGGCTCGCAGCAGGGCAGCTTCCTGCATGACCTGCTCGAATGGGCCGCCGAACGGGGCTTCGCGCAGACCGCGAACGACCCGGACGAACTGCGCGAAGTCATCGCCCGGCGTTGCAGCGTGCGCGGCTGGGAGCGCTGGATCGATCCGCTCCATGCGTGGATGCAGCAGATCATCACGACGCCCTTTGTGTTGAAGCCGGATTACGGCATGCGGCCGGCGTCGTTCACGCTGGCCGGCCTGAAGACGGCCATCGGCGAGATGGAGTTCTGGTTCGCGGCCGAGCGCGTCGACACCATCGAGCTCGACCGGCTCGTGTGCGCGCATACCTTCGGGGGCGCCGAGCGTCCCGCGCTGGAACAGACGCAACTCAACGGCATGCTGAAGGGCTTCATGGATCTCGTGTTCGAGGACGACGGACGCTATTACGTGGCGGACTACAAGTCGAACTGGCTCGGCGCGGATGACGCTCAATACACCGTCGAGCGGATCCGCGCGCAGATGCTGCGCTCGCGCTACGACCTGCAAATGGTGCTGTATCTGCTCGCGCTGCATCGCCTGCTGAAGGCGCGCCTGCCGGACTACGACTACGACGTGCACATGGGCGGCGCGGTCTACCTGTTCGTGCGCGGCCTGAATGCGCCGTCGCAGGGCGTGTGCGCGGAGCGTCCGCCACGCGAGCTGATCGAACGGCTCGATGCCTTGTTCATGGGCGAGCAACACGCCCTTGCCGCCGGACTGGAGACACAATGAGCACGCAGTTTTTTGCGGCGCCGGCCGCCGTTCCTTTCGATGCACGCCGCGCGCTCGACAGCGCCCACGACGCGATCCAGCTGCTCACGCAATGGGTGCAGCGCGGCTGGCTGCGTGAAGTCGATGCCGCCTTCGCCCAGTTTCTCGCCCGCGAGGCCGACGACGCCTCCGGCCTGCTGATCCTGGCGGCGGCGTTCGCGAGCCATCAGCTCGGGCGCGGGCATGCGTGTCTCGACTTGTCCGCGACGCTCTCCGATCCCACTTTCGCCTTGTCCCTGCCGCCGGATGGCGCACCTGCCCGCGGCCACTCCGGCGCTGAGGACGACGACGCGCATCTGCTGCCGTCCAGCGTGCTCAAGGGCGTGACGCTCGAACGCTGGCAGACGGCGCTGGCTCATCCCGCCTTGCTGAGCGACGGGCCGGGCGGCACGCCGCTCGTGCTCTCGGACGAGCGGCTGTATCTGCGTCGCTACTGGCGTTACGAACAGGACGTGTGCAGGGCGATCCATGACCGCATCACGGCTGACGACACGGTGCAGGACACATACGACATGCATGCGCTGCGGCATGCGCTCGATGCGTTGTTTCCCGCCGTTCCCACGGCATCCGGCGACGAAGCCGAAGCCGACTGGCAGAAGCTGGCCTGCGCGCTGGCCGCGAAGAGCGCGTTCGCCATCGTGACGGGCGGGCCGGGCACCGGCAAGACGACGACCGTCGTCAAGCTGCTGGCGCTGTTGCAGGCCCAGGCGCTCTCGCGCGCCGACTCGCCGCGCGCGTTGCGTATCCGCCTCGCCGCGCCGACCGGCAAGGCGGCGGCGCGGCTGAACGAGTCGATTGCGGGCGCGGTGGCGAAACTGCCGCTCAGCGCCTTTCCCCAAGGCGAAGCGATCCGCGCGGCAATTCCCGTCGACGTGACCACGCTGCACCGGCTGCTCGGCACGGTGCCGGACTCGCGGCGCTTTCGCCATCACGCGGGCCGTCCGCTGTCGCTCGACGTGCTGGTGATCGACGAAGCATCGATGGTCGATCTGGAGATGATGAACGCGGTGCTCGCCGCGTTGCCGCGCGGCGCGCGCATCGTGCTGCTGGGCGACAAGGATCAGCTCGCGTCGGTCGAGGCGGGCGCGGTGCTGGGCGAGTTGTGCAGCCGGGCCGCGCGCGCGCATTACACGCCGGCCACGCAGGCCTGGCTCGAAGCGGCAAGCGGCGAGCGCGTTGCCGCGCATTACATCGATCCGGCGGGCGGCGCGCTGGATCAGGGCATCGCGATGCTGCGCAAGAGCCACCGCTTTTCGTCGACGAGCGGGATCGGCAAGCTTGCGCATGCGGTCAACGAAGGCAAGGGCGGTGAGCTTGCCAGGATTCTCGCGAAGGGCCATGAGGACATCGCCTACGTGGACTGTCCCGAGCGCGGCGATGCCGTGCTGAAGGCGCTGGCTGTGGAAGGCGCGGTGGCCGCGACGGGCGTGACCGGCGACCTCTTTGCCGAGACGCCCGTGCGCCACGGCTATCGGCACTATCTGAAGACGATGCACGACCGCAAGCCCGCGTCCAACGCCGATGACCACGCCTTTGACGCCTGGGCGCATGCCGTGCTGCGCGCGCATGGGGAGTTTCAGTTGCTGAGCGCGCTGCGGCGCGGGCCGTGGGGTGTCGAGGGCCTGAACCGGCGCATTGCGCGGCTGTTGCAGGACGAGCAGCTGATTCACGCGGGCGCCGAGTGGTATGCGGGACGGCCGGTGCTCGTCACCCGCAACGACTACGAACTGGGGCTCATGAACGGCGACATCGGCATTACGCTCGCGCGGCCGGACAGCGAGGGCAAGCCGATGCTGCGCGTCGCGTTCGCGGCCGGCGATGGCTCGTCGCGGATCCATTGGGTGCTGCCGAGCCGTCTGCAGGCCGTCGAGACGGTGTTCGCGCTCACGGTGCACAAGTCGCAGGGCTCCGAGTTCACACACGCCGCGCTGGTGCTGCCCGAGCGGATCAGCCCGGTGCTCACGCGCGAGCTCGTCTATACCGGCATCACGCGCGCGCGCAGATTCCTGACGATCGCGAGCGCGGGCGGCATGGCGCTGGTCGAGCAGGCGGTGCGGGCGAGCGTGCAGCGCGCGAGCGGTTTGTCCGCGGCGTTTGACGCGCGGTAATTCCCTCACGCATTCAAGAAGCGGTTCACGCTGCCGCAAAACACGGGCCTCGTTTTGCGAGGCCCGTGTCTTTTTCGATATCGATCCGCGCAGCAGGGCGCTTCGATACGGGACGCGGATTGACTGAATCGCCTGCTACGGTGCCGTCAGGCCCGTGCATGAACAGCGCGGCGCAAAGAACAACAACCCGCCTTCGAGGAGCCCTGACCGTGCCGATGCCGATGAAGCCGCTGTCGAAATCCCGCCTGATGGCCTATCGCCAATGTCCCCGGCGCCTCTGGCTTGAACTGCACCGGCCCGAACTGCGTGAGGACTCGGCGGCCACGCAGGCCATTTTTCGCACCGGACATCAGGTCGGCGCGATTGCGCAGCGCCTCTACGATCCCGACAACACCGGCACGATCATCGAACTGAGCCCCGAGCGCGTAGCCGACGCGCTCGCGCAGACGCAAGCGCTGCTCGGATCGGCGGCGCCGATCTTCGAGGCCGGCTTCTCGGCGAGCGGCGCGCGCGCGTTCGCGGATGTCCTGCTTCCGGTCAATGCAGTGGACGAACCCGACGCGCCGACATGGCGCATGGTGGAGGTGAAGGCGTCCACGCAGGTGAAGCCCTACTTCCGCGACGATGCCGCCATTCAGGCCCATGTCGCCCGGAGCGCGGGTGTACCGCTGACAGCGGTGGCGCTTGCCCGTATCGACAGCACATGGACTTATCCGGGCGAAGGCGACTATCGCGGGCTGCTGGTCGAAGAGGATCTGACGGCGGAAGTCTTCGCGCGCGGCGCTGAAGTGCAGACATGGATCGATGAGGCGCAGGCCGTGGCCCGCAGTGCGGATGAGCCGGGCACGCGCGCGGGCCGTCAGTGCAGCGAGCCGTATCCGTGCGGCTTCGTTGCGCATTGCCGACGCGATGAACCGGAAGTGGCCCAGCCGGTGCATTGGCTGCCGCAGATCCGCAGCACATCGCTGCGCGCGTGGATCGATGCGCATCCGGGCGCCAGCCTGGGCGACGTGCCCGACACCTTGCTCAGCGAGATCCAGCGCCGCGTCAAGGCGCACACCGTGTCGGGCGAAGTCTATTTCGATGCCGAAGGCGCAGCCGCCGATCTCGAAGGACACGTGTTTCCCGCATGCTTCGTCGATTTCGAAAGCATCAATTTCGGGGTGCCGGTATGGCCAGGCACGCGCCCCTTCCAGCAGGTTCCGTTTCAGTTCAGCGTGCATCGGCTGGAGGCTTGCGGGACGCTGTCGCATCGGTCGTTTGTCGACTTGTCGGGCGATGATCCGTCGCGTGCCTTCGCTCACGCGCTGATCGACGCGTGCGGCAGCGACGGTCCCGTCTTCGTCTACAACCAGGCCTTCGAGGCGGCGCGGATCCGCGAGCTCGCGGAACGCTTTCCCGGCCTCAGCACGGCGTTGCTGGCGCTCGAAACGCGCATCGTCGATCTGTTGAAGGTTGCCCGGCGGCGTTACTACCATCCGGCCCAGGAAGGCAGTTGGAGCATCAAGCGCGTGCTGCCCGCAATCGCCCCGGATCTGAACTACGCCACGCTCGACGGCGTACAGGACGGCGGCATGGCGATGGACGCCTACTGCGAGGCCATCGATCCGCAAACGCCGGCCGTGCGCCGCGCGCAGATCGGCGAGCAACTGACCGCGTACTGCGCTCTCGATACCTATGCGATGGTCCGGCTCTGGCAGTTCTTCGCGGGGCGCCAGGACCTTGGTCTCTGTTCAGCCGAATCTGTGAAGGAGCAATGAACGCTCCGCTGAAGCATTCGAGCCGCGCGCTCACGCTGCGTGGTCCGGGTCCAGGGCCCTGCGCGGTTTCACGAGCCATTGCGTCGGATGCTTGCCGTCGGGTTTGCCCTTGTCGTTGCAACGCACGACGCACAATGTCTCGCGCATCTGAAGGTCGAGCCACCGGATATCGCCGAATTGCTTGAACGTGTTGAGCACGTCGAGGAATTCAGCGTTCTTCGCGCTCTTTTCAAACGGGTCTTTTGGCGACATCAGCACCAGGTGCGGCCGTACATGCAGGTTGTGCGGGGCGTCGAATGCGTGCTTCATCGCGCGATACTGCATAAGCTTCGAGCGCATCTGCTTCGTGTTCCAGCTTCCCACGCCCTTGGCCTCGATGAGCAACAAGTGCGTCACCGGCGGCGACGCCGGCTTGTCCGTCATGCTCTCTGTAAAGCACATGACAAAATCCGCATCCTGCTGTTTGCCGGTGACGGGATATTCTCCGGCTTCCTCGTCGAAGATGCGGGGCAGCGGGACGTCTTCCTTGAGCCATGCGGGATCGAGGTCGGGCTTCATCAGCGCGGCGTAGAGCCAGTCGAGATGGAAATCCATCGCGCAGAAGATGCGCTCCGGTTGCGTTTCGATACCGCAGACCTTGAAGATCCGCGCCACAAAATCCTTGTGCGGCACGAACTCCACGCCGAGCACCGCGTTGATGAGCGCAAACCGTTCTTTCGCGTCGAACTGGGCGAGACGGTATTCGAGACTTCCCTTGTGGAACGCGATTGGGGGCAGGGGCATGAGCGATGCAGTGCGCGAGAGCCTGAAGTCAGGCGAGGATACAAGCGCGGGCAGCATTGCTCGGTGTGTCGGCACACGCAGCGTTTGAGCACGCCTACCGTCCCGCGCTCTGTCCGCCATCCACATGCAGGATCTCCCCCGTGACGAACGGCGCCGAATCGAGATAGAGAATGGCGTTCGCGATATCGCTTGTCTCGCCCATGCGCCCGAGCGGATGGAACGCCCCCAATGCCTCGTGATCCGCCGAAGCGGGCCATGCCTTCCGAAATGACCCGGCGCGCGGTTGCCGGGTCGCCGATATCGCCGGCGACGCTCAAGATGTTGTCGTCGTCCGACGGCCGGATGGATCGCGAGGTAGCGACGATGCGGTAATCGAACTGGCGAAATGCCTTGACGACTTCGGCGCCAATGCCTTGCGATGCGCCGGTGACGACGACCACCTTGCGTGACGTGTTCATGCTTGACCCAGGAAAAGTGTGTGTGTGGCTTGACGGCGGAATGAGGGAAGGTTTCGATCGAAGCCATTCCGCCGCGTTGATGCGGGCTGTTGAGCTCAGCGCTTGCCCGCCTGCGCGAGCCACTGCTCGAGACTGATGCGGCCGATCCGCGCCTGGCCGAGCGGCACGAGCGACTGCTCGTCGACACGGCCGCCATAGTAGAGGGCATCGCGATCTGTCACGACCGGGCGCGTGTCGCCCTGCGCTTGCAGATAGCGCGCGATGATCTCCGCGAAAGGCTTCCGGTCAGGACCCGCGATGTCGACGATGCCGTTCACCGGCGCACCGAGCGCGAGCTGAGCGAGGTTGTCGGCGACGTCGTCGGCGGCGATCGGCTGGAACAAGCCAGCGCCGACGCGCACCGTGCATCGACCATGCTGAAATCGGCGATGCCGCCGATGAATTCCATGAACTGCGTCGCCCGCACGATGGAGTACGGCACGCCCGAGGCTTCGATCAGCTTTTCCTGTTCGACCTTGGCGACGAAGTAGGCATTCTCCGGCGTACGTTCGCACCCGACGATGGAAAGCGCAACGTGATGACGGACGCCCGCCGCGGTTTCGGCGCGGCCGACATTGCGGGCCGACGTGCGGAAAAAGTCGAGTACCGCCTGCGGTTCCCACGAAGGCGCGTTCATGACATCGACGACGGCATCCGCGCCGGCAAAGGCGTGACCCAGTCCTTCGCCCGTGATCGCGTTGACACCGCTGCGTGGCGATGCGGCGAGCGCTTCATGGCCGGCCTCGCCGAGCCGTGCGACGACACGCGATCCGATCAGGCCGGAACCACCCAATACGACGATCTTCATGGCAAATTCTCCCGAGCATAAGAATGATTACGCGATGTTTGGCGAGGCTGCGACTTGCGTACAACCGTTCGCGCCAGGACATCGTGTAAAGCATTGTGGAAGAATCTTGTTCCACCAGAAAGTGCCAGGAATGGGTGATCTGACTAGTCCATTCCGGCGCTTCTGGCCAGGGTTTCAGTAGCAACTAGACAGCGGGTCCACGCGGCTCGTCTGCGGGAGACAGGCGCATGCGTTCGAGAACAGCCGCCACCAGCGCGGCTGCGTCTTCGATATCGTCGGTGATCTGCGCGATGCTGTTGAGGCGTTCATCGATGAGCAGCATCGCCAGCCCGTGCACATAGGCCCAGCCGGCCGTCATCTCGATGGCCCGCGCCGTGTCGATGCGCTGTATCGGCTGTTCCGGCACATTCGCCGGACCAAGCGTGCCTGCCAGCGCGCGAATCGACATGCGTCTGGCCTGAACAAGCGCCTCGTTCGACTGATCGAGCAACTCGTTGCGCGACATCAGCCTGAAAAGATCCGGCTGCTTCACCGCGAAGCGGATATAGCCCCGCCCGATGGCCTTGCGACGTTCCAGCGGGTCGGCGATGCCTTTCGCGCATTTCGCCATCGCCGCCGCAAGCCGATGATGACCGATCGCCGCCAGTTCGCTCAGCACGCCCGCCGTGTCGTTGAAGTGGCGTTGCGGGGCCGTATGCGACACGCCGACTTCCCGGGAGATCGCGCGCAAGGTCAGCCCTCGCAGACCGTCCCGGCGTAAGACCTGTTCGGCCGCTTCGAGCAGCGCCTCGCGCAGCGAGCCGTGGTGATAGGGCCGGTCCGGCGGGGCTTGTTCCGTAGGGGATTCGTGTCGTCCCCGACGCGATTTTCTGGGTGTTTCGTTCATCAGGCAGTCTATTGTCCATATGTTTCCATCGTAAACACATGTTGACGGATCGGTGGAGCGAAGTCAAAATGTTTCCAGTGGACACATTTCCGATGACGAATGAGCGCTGGCTCGCGCCAGCTCGACTTTTCTTCCGCAGGAGTTTTGCATGGACATGCTGCTGGCGTTTTCCCCTTTCATCGCGTTTGTCGTGATCGAGCGTACCGTCGGGATTTCGGCGGGTCTGGCCGCTGGCGCGCTGGTTTCGGCCGTGTTGCTGGCGCGCGATCTCCTGTCGAGCGAACGTCGCATGAAGATTCTGGAGATCGGCACGTTCCTGCTGTTCGGCGCCCTGACGCTGTATTCGCTCGCGTATGGCGCAGCCTGGTCGGTGGCGGAGGTGCGGTTGCGCGTCGACGCGGGCCTCCTGCTGATCGTCCTGGCGTCCATCCTGGTGCGGCAGCCGTTCACTCTGCAATACGCGCGCGAGAAAGTGGCCAGCGAACTCTGGACCTCGCCGCGATTCGTCCGGACCAACTACGCGATATCCTTGGCCTGGGCGGCCGCATTTGCAGTCATGGTCGCGGCCGATGTGCTGATGGCGTACATGACGTCGGTGCCGCACTCGGTCGGCATTGTCATTACGATTGCGGCGCTGTATGCGGCGATCAAGTTCACCGGATGGTATCCGCAGCAGCAGCAGCAACAGCGTGCGGCCCAGCGGGCATGAAACGGCCTTATCGGAGAGGTTCATGAGCACGCCATCCAGGATCGTCGACGCGCATGTCCACTTCTACGACTCGGGACACAATCGTCATGCATTTCTGGAACGTGTGGATCCGGGCTATGAAGCCTTCGTCGGCAACTACGATGCGCTGCCGCGACGTTATCTGCTGTCCGACTATCTCGCGGATACGCGCGATCATTGCGTCGAAGGCGTGGTCTGGCATGAGTTCCTGTCCGATGATCCGTGGCAGGAAGCGTCCTGGGCACAGGAACGCGCGAACGATTCCGGCGTGCGGCACGCGCTTGTCGCCATCGTCGATTTTCTCGATCCGGAACTCGAACGCAAGCTGGATCAATATCAAAGCCTGCCGAAACTGACGGCCGTGCGCGAACACCTCGTCTGGGATCCATCGAATCCGCTCAGGCGTTTCGCCAAGCGGCCCGACCTGCTGGAAGATCCGGCGTGGCGGAAGCAACTGAGTCTGCTCGAAGGGCGCTCACTCAAGTGCGGTCTGGAGATATTCGCGCATCAGTTGCCTGCGTTGACGGATGTCATCAAGGCTCATCCGCATATCGGCTTTACGGTGGCCGTGATGGGCTGGCCGCTCGACCTGTCCGACGAAGGCTTCACCCGATGGCGCAATGATCTGGCCGAGCTGGCGCGCTGCGACAACATCCGCGTGAGCATTTCGGCGCTCGAATGTATCTTCGGCATGCGGTGGACGGCGGAGCAGGCGGAGCCGTGGGTGCGCGCCACGCTGGACACGATCGGCGTGTCGCGATGCATGTTCGGCAGCCATATGCCGATTGCAGGACTGTCGACCGGCTTTGCGGCGTCATACGCGCGTTACGCGGGCTTCGTCGAAACGTATTCCGCCGATGAGCGCGATGCGCTTTTCTACGGCGTCGCGAACGACTGGTTCAATCCATCCTGAGCGCCGCATCGGAGCCGTTGAATGCCTCAGAACGAGCGACTTCAGGCGAATGGCATCGAACTTCATGTGGAAATGTTCGGCTCGCGCTCCGATCCCGTGGCGCTTCTGGTGATGGGCAACAGCGCGCCCGGGCTCGTGTGGCCTGACAGGTTTTGCGAAGAACTGGCGGGCGCCGGTTTGTGCGTCGTGCGTTTCGATGCCCGCGACACCGGGCTTTCCACTTATATCGACTTCGACACTTCGCCCTACACGCTCGATGACCTCGCCGCCGATGCCTTCGCCCTGCTGGATGCACTGGCTGTCCGGAGCGCTCACGTCATAGGCTTGTCGCAAGGCGGGGTGATCGGATACCGGATGGCGCTCCAACGGCCGGAACGATTGCGCAGCCTGACCGTGATGATGTCCTCGGCCGATCTGCGGCCCAAGAACGACGCTTTTGCAGGCGTCGCGCCAAGGGCGGGCGAGCTTCCGCGTCCGTCGGCGGACTACGTTGCGCAAGTCATCGCGCTCAATGCGAGTGCGCCGGTGACGGCGGAAGAGCGGGCGCAGCGCTTCGTCGACAACTTCCGGCTCGCTGCCGGGCAGCGTTCGCCGTTCGATGAAGCCGCCTGGCTGGCGCTCGCCCATGCGTATGCGGCGCAAGTCATGCTGAGAACCGACGGCCTGTCTGCGAAACTCGCCAACCACAGTCATCATGCGCTGGCCCAGAAGCGTTCGCCGAATCTGCAACCGGACGAACTTGCCTCGTTGCGGGTACCGGTACTGCTGATCCACGGTAGCGACGACCCGATCTTCCCGCTGGAGCATGCGCGCTGGGCTGCGTCCGTGATACCTGGGGCGCAGTTGCATATCGTGGACGCGATGGGCCATGCATTGGATCCCGCGTTTTTCGCACCGGTGCTCGGCGCGCTGGGCAGCTTTTACGCGCGGCTCGATCGAGAACCGGCATCGGCTTGAGCGTCTGACCGGGCCACCGGCCGAGAGCCGGGCTCATGTTACGATCGTTGCTGTATCCCGAAAGCTTTCCAGCCATACCCTGTTGCCGTTCACGCCGCGTCCTTCCGCGCGTGCTGCACGACAGGCGTGACCGCACCGTCCATCCCTGAAAATCCCGACACGACCCGATGGCTTCGCCATTCAGCAGCCCGTGCAGTTCGAGCAGAAGTGACAATGGAGTAATGCAGCAATGAACAAGTCAAAGACCAAGTTGACCCGTATGGATGCCGAGCGGCTTTTCGAAGGGCTGGCGCCGTCGAAGAAGAGCGTGTCGGGTCGCCCGGAGAATCCGTTCGGTCCCGCCGCGTCCGACGTCGTGAAGCGCGTCGAGGATGACGAGTCGGCGCTGTGGAAGGACAACCTGATCACGCTTCCGGTCGGAGTGGATTTGCCGAAAGGCTATGCGTCGGCGGCCCGGATGCGCGAAGCGATGACACGGGCGCTCCACGTGAAGTGGGTCAGGGAAGGCAAGGACGAGATCGTCGCGGAATTTCCGGAAGGTTGGGAAGCGGTCCGCCCGAAGACCGGCGCCATCGAACTACGGGATGCCGGCGGCCGCGTTCGCGCGGTGTACGGCTGGGCCAAGGACGCCGAGTTCCGGCTGCTGCCGCGTTATCTCGTCGAATCGCAGTCGCATGGTTCGAACGGACTCGGCAGCGTGCTGGTGCGCGACCGCGAGAACGGACGCATCGTCGAACGCTCGTCGAACTGGTCTGCACAGACCGGAACCCGTCATCCGGACTGGCCGAAGCTCACCGCGTGGCTCGACGCACACTATCCGGATCACCATGATCCGCTGCGTTACTGGGAAGACTGCGAGAGCAATCTGCGGGGTTGAGCGGGGCGGGAAGCGTCTAGCCTGTCTCGGCCAGGCAAGCATGGATCTGTGCGACCACCGCCGCGCCTTCGCCGACCGCCGATGCGACACGCTTGATCGATCCCGACCGCACATCGCCGATGGCGAACACGCGCGCCACGCTCGTCTGCAAGGACATCGCGCCGGCTTCCGGCTGAGGCTGCGGCACCTGCGGGCCGGTCAGGACAAAACCCTTGCTGTCCAGCGCGACGCCGCATGTCGCGAGCCATCTGCCATTCGGCTGCGCGCCGATGAAAACGAAGAGGTGATGCGTCGTCACGCTGTCGGCAGCGCCGTCTTCACGCCGGTAGTGAACGCGTTCGAGCCGGGCATCGCCTTCGAGCGCGGTCAGATCGGTACGGACATGCAGCGTCACGTTGGACAGCGACATGATCCGCTCGATCAAGTAATGCGACATGCTGTGCCGCAGGCTCGCGCCCCGGATGCACAGATGCACGTGTTCGGCATGGGACGCCAGGAACACCACGGCCTGTCCCGCCGAGTTGCCGCCGCCGACCAGCACGACCGGTTCCTTGCGGCATAGCCGGGCCTCGATGGGCGTCGCCCAGTAATACACGCCGTTGCCCTCGAAGCGCGCGAGGTCCTGAATATCGGGGCGGCGATATTCCGCGCCCGTGGCAATAACGATCGTACGTGCCGTGATACGCCGGCCATCCGTCAACTCGACGCAGGGCAGCGCGCCGCCGCAGTGCAAGGCCATCGCTTCGCAAGGAATGCCGATATGCGCGCCGAACTTCTGCGCCTGGACGAAGGCGCGTCCGGCGAGCGCATGACCGGTGATGCCGGTCGGAAAGCCCAGATAGTTCTCGATGCGCGAACTGCTGCCTGCCTGACCACCGGGCGCGCGGCAGTCGATTGCCGCCACCGACAAGCCTTCCGACGCCGCATACACCGCCGTCGCCAGCCCGGCCGGACCCGAGCCGACGATCGCCACGTCATAGGCATGCGCCGGGTCGAATTCGGGAATGAGCCCGAGACACGACGCCAGTTGCCCCGCGTCGGGATTGCGCAGGATGGCGCCGTCCGGACACAGGACCAGTGGAAAGTCGTCGGGCTTGGGCGCGAGGCGTTCGAGCAGCGCGAGCGCTTCGGCATTGCCTTCGGCATCGAGGGAAGTAGACGGGAACACATTGCGGCGCAGGAAGGTCTGCAGATCGAGCAGGCGCGCATCGTTCGACGATCCCACCAGCACCACGCCCTGGCCGCGTTCGAACACAAGCACGCGGCGCAGGATCAGCGCGCGCATGATCGTCTCGCCGAGATCGGCTTCGCTGATCATGACGGCCTGAAGCGCATCGGGGCGCAGCAGCAGCGCATCGACGTCCTCGATGACCTGGGCATCCACGACCGCCGGCTTGTTCGACAGCTGGGTCACGTCGGACGTGAATGCGCCGCGCTGCGTGTAGGTGCAGAGGACGCGCTCGTGTCCGAGCGCATCGCGGCTGACGATGCGCACTCGGCCGGAGAGCAGCACGAAGACGCCGGGACACAGACTGCCTGCGCTGTAGAGCAGGGTCCCGCTCGCGTGCCGGCAGGGCTCGCCGAAATGGCGCAGCCGTTCAACATCGCGCTCCGTCAGCACAGGGAACATCTGCTGATGTCGCGGATGATCGCGCACGCTGGCTTCGTCCGACTCGGGTGCGCCGAAGAAATCGCTCATGCGGTGATGCTCCATCGAGGGTGCGAACCGGCCGTCGGGCACTCCACAGTCCGGCTGCGATTTCCATCATAGGCGAGCCATGTGCGCACGACAGGAGCACCATTGATCGCGCTTGGCGGGCTCATGCGCAATTGGCTGAAGGTCTTGCCGGAGCATGCCTTCGTATGGCTTAGCGATCGGCACGACGCGGACGCCCGTGCTTTATTCAGCGGCGAACTCGGGGTTTGCCCTTGTCCGCCAACATCTCGTTGACTTAGTTAAATCAATTGATTTAATGTCGTTTCGACGCGGACGGATCGAGCCTGCGTTGCCCATACCAAGATCGCAAGATCGAATAACGGAGACATGATGACTAGCCAATCCCGGACGCTATTGAGCGCGGCCACGTTTGCGCTCGCCTTGTCGAGCGGCGCCGCCACTGCAGCAACGAGCGGCACCGTTGCATTCCTGATGCCCGATCAGGGCTCGACGCGCTACGAGCAGCACGACTTTCCCGGCTTCAAGGCGGAGATGGGCAAGCTCTGTCCCAACTGCAAGGTGCTGTACCAGAACGCCAACGGCGACGCGTCGCAACAGCAGCAGCAATTCAACTCGGCGATCTCGCAAGGCGCGAAAGTGATCGTGCTCGATCCGGTCGATTCGGCCGCCGCCGCTTCGCTCGTGCATCTGGCGCAGAGCCAGGGCGTCAAGGTGATCGCCTATGACCGGCCGATTCCATCGACGCCCGCCGACTACTACGTCTCGTTCGACAACCAGCAGATCGGCCGGGCCGTGGCGCAATCGCTGGTGGAGCATCTGAAGGCGAGCGGCGTCGCGCCGGGCAAGGGCGGCGTGCTCCAGGTGAACGGTTCACCGACCGATGCCGCCGCGGGGCTCATCAAGAAGGGCAGTCATGAAGGTCTCGCGGGCAGCGGCTACAAGACGCTCGCCGAATACGACACGCCGGACTGGGCGCCGCCGAAGGCGCAGCAATGGGTCGGCGGGCAGATCAACCGCTTCTCCGGGCAGATCGTCGGCGTGGTCGCCGCCAACGACGGCACCGGCGGCGCCGCCATCGCGGCGCTGAAGGCGGCGGGCGTCAATCCCGTGCCGCCGGTGACGGGCAACGACGCCACCATCGCGGGTCTGCAACTGATCATCGCGGGCGAGCAGTACAACACGATTCTCAAGCCGAGCGAGATCGTCGCGGCAGCGGCGGCGCGCGTCGCGGTCGGGCTGCTCGACGGACAGAAGCCCAAGGCGCAGACGACGCTCTTCAACACGCCGTCGCAACTCTTCCAGCCGACGGTCATCACGCAGAAGAACCTGAAGGCGGAGGTCGTGGACAAGGGCATCGAAAGCGCGAAGAACCTCTGCACCGACCGCTATGCGGAAGGCTGCAAGAAGCTCGGCATCAACTGATCCGGCGTACTCGCTGCACGGATGCCGTGTCTGCGGCATCCGCCTTCTTCCGATCCGAGGCCTGTCCAAATGAGCGACCAACCGACTGCGGGAGCGCGGACCGGCGAGCTCGTGCTGAGCTTGCGCGGCATCTCCAAACATTTCGGCGCGGTGTCGGCGCTGACGGATATCGAGCTCGACGTGCACGCGGGCGAAGTCGTCGCGCTGGTCGGCGACAATGGCGCGGGCAAGTCGACGCTCGTCAAGATTCTCGCCGGCGTGCATCAGCCGAGCAGCGGCACGATCACCTTCGGCGGCCGTGAAGTGACCCTGGCCGATCCCGGCGCGGCGCTCGACCTGGGCATCGCGACGGTATTCCAGGACCTCGCGCTGTGCGAGAACCTGGATGTCGTCGCGAACATCTTCCTGGGCCGCGAACTCGCCCCGCTGCGCCTCGACGAAGTCGCGATGGAAGTGCGCGCGTGGACGCTGCTCAATGAACTGTCGGCGCGCATTCCGAGCGTGCGCGACGTGGTGGCGTCGCTGTCGGGCGGCCAGCGGCAGACCGTGGCGATCGCGCGTTCGCTGCTGCTCGACCCGAAACTCATCATGCTCGACGAACCGACGGCCGCGCTCGGCGTCGCGCAGACCGCCGAGGTGCTGAACCTGATCGAACGGGTGCGCGACCGCGGTCACGCCGTGATCATGATCAGCCACAACATGGAAGACGTGCGCGCCGTGGCGGACCGGATCGTCGTGCTGCGGCTCGGGCGCAATAACGGCGTGTTCTATCCGGATTCGTCGAATCAGTCGCTGGTCGCGGCCATCACCGGCGCCACCGAGAACGCCGTGTCGCGCCGCGCGGAGCGTCGTCAGGCTGCGCCCAACGCCTGAAGCCAGGAGTCATCGAGATGAGCGACAAATCCACTGAAACGCGCCCGGCCGGCGCGCCGCTCGACCGCAGCGACGTGCGCGTGAAGCACGCCGCGAGCGCGGGCGATGTCATCTCCGCCTTCTTAGATCGCGTGCGTTCCGGCGATCTCGGATCCTTGCCCGTGGTCGTGGGCCTGATCCTCATCTGGACCGTGTTTACGAGCCTGAATCCGGTGTTCCTGTCGGCCAACAATCTGGTGAACCTGTTGTTCGACTGCTCGACCATCGGCGTGATCTCGCTGGGCATTGTCTGCGTGCTGCTGGTCGGGCAGATCGATCTCTCGGTCGGTTCGATGAGCGGCTTCGCCTCTGCCTTGGTGGGCGTGCTGTGGGTCAACCAGGGCTGGCCCGCGCTGGCGGCGATCGTCGTGGCGGCGATCGCGGGCGCGGCCGTGGGCGTGCTGTACGCGGTGCTGCTTAACCGCTTCGGCATGCCGAGCTTCGTCGCGACGCTCGCGGGCCTGCTCACGCTGCTCGGCTTGCAACTCTACGTGCTCGGTCCGTCAGGCTCGATCAACCTGCCGTACGACTCGGTGATGGTCAACCTCGGGCAACTGATGATCATCCCCGCTGCCGTGTCCTATGTCATCGCGCTCCTGCCCGGCGCGGCGCTGCTGATCGCGGGATGGCGCACGAGCGCACGGCGGCGGGCCTCGAACCTGTCGGCGGCATCGAGCACTTCGTTGCTGATCCGGAGCATCGTCGTTACCGTGCTGCTCGAAATCGTCGTGGCTTATCTCAACACCGGACGCGGCGTGCCGCTGATGTTCGGCCTGTTCGTGGGTCTCGCGGTCGCGCTGGACTACGCGCTTCGCCGCACGCGCTGGGGCCGGTCGATGAACGCCGTCGGCGGCAATCGCGAAGCCGCGCGGCGCGCGGGCATCAACGTGCGGGCCATCTACACCAGCGCCTTCGTGCTGTGCGCAACGCTCGCCGCGCTCGGCGGCGTGCTGACCGCCGCGCGCCTCGCGTCGGCGAGCACGCAGGCCGGCACCGGCGATGTCAACCTGAACGCCATCGCGGCGGCGGTGATCGGCGGGACGAGTCTGTTCGGCGGCCGCGGCAGCGCGTATTCGGCGGTGCTGGGCATGATCGTGATCCAGTCGATTGCAAGCGGCCTCACGCTGCTGAACCTCTCCTCATCGCTGCGCTTCATGATTACCGGCGCGGTGCTCGCCATTGCAGTGATTGTCGATTCGCTGGCGCGGCAGTCGCGGGTCTCGCACGGACGCGCCTGACTTCATTTCAAACCTCACGAAAGGCAGAAACGGACATGAGTGAACTGCTGAAGGGCAAGGTCGCCGCCGTCACGGGCGCGGCATCGGGCATCGGTCTCGAATGCGCGCGCACGTTCGCGGCGGAAGGGGCGAAGGTCGTGCTGATCGATCGCGCCAGGGAACGGCTGGAGACGCTGTGTACCGAGATCGGGCCGAACGCACTGCCGCTCGTCGTGGACCTGCTGGAGCCGTCGCAGGTGAGCGGCATGCTGCCCGGGATTCTCGATGCCGCCGGCGGTCTCGACATCTTCCACGCGAACGCCGGCGCCTATGTGGGCGGCGAGGTCGCGGCGGGCAATCCCGACGACTGGGACCGCATGCTCAATCTCAACATCAACGCCGCGTTTCGCTCGGTGCACGCCGTGTTGCCGCACATGATCGCGCAGAAGTCCGGCGATGTGATGTTCACGAGTTCGGTGGCGGGCTTCGTGCCGGTGGTGTGGGAGCCGGTCTACACGGCATCGAAATTCGCGGTGCAGGCTTTCGTGCATACGCTCAGGCGGCAGGTGATCAAGCATGGCATTCGCGTTGGCGCGGTCGCGCCCGGTCCGGTCGTGACGGCGCTGCTCGACGACTGGCCGAAAGCCAAGATGGAAGAAGCGCTGGCTGCCGGCAGTCTGATGCAGCCGAAGGAAGTCGCCGATGCCGTGCTCTTCATGCTGAGCCGCCCGCGCAATGTGACGATCCGCGATCTCGTGATTCTGCCGACGAGCGTCGATATCTGAACGCCTTTCAGGACCTCACTCCATGATCCTCGATAAATTCCGCCTCGACGGCAAACTCGCGCTGATCACCGGCGGCACGCGCGGCATCGGCCTGGCGATTGCCCATGCGTTCGGCGAAGCGGGCGCGCGTCTGGTCATCAGCAGCCGCGCCCCGGTGCCCGAAGCCGAACGCAGCCTGCGTGACGCGGGCCTCGAATTCGACTTCATCGCGGCTGATCTTCAGGAAGAGGACGCGCCGCAACGTCTGATCGATGAAACGGTGAAGCGGCACGGCCGGCTCGACATTCTGGTCAACAACGCGGGCGTCGCCATTCACGGCGACAGCGGCGATTTTGACGAAGCGCGCTGGCGCCGCATCATGAGCCTCAATCTCGATGCCGTGTTCCGCGCCTGCCGCGCCGCTCTCGTGCCGATGCGCGCGCAGGGCAGCGGCGTGATGCTCAACATGGGTTCGATCTCGGGCATCGTCTCGAACATTCCGCAGAACCAGGTGGCCTACAACAGTTCGAAGGCCGCGGTCCACATGATGACGAAGAGCCTCGCCAGCGAACTGGCGACGGAGAACATCCGTGTCAATGCGGTTGCGCCGGGCTATATCGATACGGACATGTCGCGCGGCGGCATCGAGAATCCGGAGTGGTTCAGGATCTGGAGCGGCATGACGCCGATGGTGCGCGTCGGCCAGCCCGAGGAAGTCGCGGCGGCGGCGCTGTTCCTGTGCTCGCCCGCCGCGAGCTATGTGACCGGCGAAGTGCTGGTTGTCGACGGCGGCTATACCACGCGTTGATTCAAGGCAGAACAGGAGTTTCCAAGCGTGCCCGACAAGCACACACGATCGCACACCCGACAGCACACCCGGCATCAGCACGGCTTCAACGGACCTCGCGTGCGCGACCTCAATCGCGCGCTGGTGCTCGAAGTCATTCGTCAGGAGCCGGGCATCGGACGCGCCGACATCGCGGCCTCAACGCGGCTCACCGCCGCGACGATCACCAACATCGTCGGCGGCCTCATCGGCGACGGCGCGGTGGAGGAATCGATCGATCGCGAAGTGCGCGCGACCGGCCAGCCGGTGCGCAGCCTGCACATCATTGCGGACTATGCCTCGACCATCGGCCTGCACTTCGACCATGAATTCGCGACCGGCGTGCTCGTGGACGTAGCGGGCAACGTGATCCACAAGATGCGTCAAGAGCTGTCGATAGAAGATCCCGAGCGCGCGGTCCAGGTGCTTGCTTCGCTTTACAACGCGTTGTACATGCATCCCGGCCGCGTGGGGAAGATGCTTGGCGTGGGCGTCTCGGTGATGGGGCCGATCGACGGCGCGAGCGGCCGCGTCTGCCAGTCGGCGCAGTATCCGGCCTGGCGTGAGTACGGCTTCCGCGATGCGCTGTCGCAGCACATCGACCACGAGATCCACATCGAGAACAACGGCACGGCGGCGGGACTCGGCGAATACTGGTTCGGCGACGGCCGGCATTTCGGCAGCTATCTGCACGTGAGCATCGGCAATGGACTGGGCGGCGCGCTGCTGGTGAACCGGCGCGCGGTGCGCGGCTTGACGGGCAACGGTTGCGAGATCGGCCACGTCAATGCGTACCGCGACGGCGTACCGTGCTTCTGCGGCGCGCGCGGCTGCCTGGAGACCATCGTGTCCTTGCGCGGGCTGGCGCATGCGCTGGGCTGCGAGCATATCGGCGATATCGATCTGAACGCGCTCGACACCGGGCGCAGCGCGGCCTTCGAGCGCTGGATCGAGCAGGCCGGCGCGGACCTGGGCCGGGTGCTGGCGAGCGTGTCGAATATCGTCGACGTGTCGGATGTGATCGTGAACGGCATGCTGCCGCCGGAGCCGTTGCAGAGGCTCGTCGCCCGGGCGCGCGACGGCGTGGCCGCCTACGAAATGAACGGCCGTCCCGCCCGCATCGCGCTGCATCAGGGCCGCGCCGACAGCGAGATTTCCGCGGCGCTCGGCGCGGCCACGATGCCGCTCTACAGCAACCTGTTCTAGCGGCACACGCAGCGCCGGTTCATCAATGATCGAGGGTACAGGCATGGCTGAATCATCACTCTTCGGAATCCAGACGAAAGGCCTCATCATGACGATGGGCGAGATCCTCGTCGAGATCATGGCGACCGAGCGCGGGCAATCGTTTCGTGCGCCGGGCCTGCTGATCGGACCGTATGCGAGCGGCGCGCCGGCGATCTTCATCGATCAGGTGGCCAAGGCGGGCAGCCGTTGCGCGATGATCGGCTGCGTCGGCGACGACGACTTTGGCGTGCTCAACGTGGAGCGGCTGCGCGCGGATGGCGTGGATGTGTCGGCCATCGACGTGCTGCGGCATGAAACCACGGGCAGCGCCTTCGTCACCTATCGCGACGACGGCGAGCGCGACTTCATCTACAACATTGCCAACAGCGCGTCGGCGAAGTTGTCGGAGGCGCAGGTGAGCGAGGCGCGGCTCAAGGACTGCGCGCATTTTCATGTGATGGGTTCGTCGCTGTTCTCGGCCGGGATCATCGACGCCGTGAAGAAGGCGGTCCGTATCGTCAAGGCGCAGGGCGGCACGGTGAGCTTCGATCCCAATGCGCGCAAGGAGATCCTGAACCGTCCCGGCATGCGCGATGCTTTCGACCATCTGATCGCCAGCACGGACGTGTTCCTGCCGAGCGGACACGAAGTCACGCTGCTGACGCAAGCCGATTCCGAGGAAGCCGCCATCGAGGAACTGCTTGGACGAGGCGTGCGCGAGATCGTCGTCAAGCAGGGCGCGCAGGGCTGCCGTCTGTACGACGGTGCGCAGCGGCTGGACCATCCGGCGTTTGCCGTCGAAGAGGTCGATCCCACCGGCGCGGGCGACTGCTTCGGCGCGACCTACATTGCGTGCCGCATGCAGGGCATGGACGCGGAACGCGCGCTGCGCTATGCGAGCGCGAGCGGCGCGCGTGCGGTTCAGGCCAAGGGTCCGATGGAAGGCACCGCGACGCTCGCACAACTCGATCAGTTCATCTCGGAGCACCGACATGCATGACGTGGTGACACGCCTTTCCGGCGATGCCGACGCGGGCCGCAGGCTCAAGGGCATCTACTCGATCTGTTCCGCGCATCCCTGGGTTCTCGAAGCCGCGCTGCGACAGGCGCTGGACGACGATACGCCGCTGCTGGTCGAATCGACGTCGAATCAGGTCGATCAGTTCGGCGGCTACACCGGCATGAAGCCGGCGGATTTCGTGCGCTTCGTGCACGGCATCGCCGACAAGGTGGGCTTCGCGCGCGAGCGTCTGATCCTCGGCGGCGACCATCTCGGTCCGAACGCGTGGCGCGCATTGCCTGCCGAGGAAGCGATGGAGCGCGCCGATGCGCTGATCGATGCCTATGTCAGCGCGGGCTTCAGCAAGATTCATCTCGATGCCAGCATGCCGTGCGGCGGCGATCCCGAGCGGCTGTCCGACGCAGTCGTGGCCGAGCGCGCGTCGCGTCTGTGCGCGGTTGGCGAAGCGGCAGCGCAACGCGCGGGCTTCGCCACGCGGCCGGTCTATGTGATCGGCACTGAAGTGCCCGTGCCGGGCGGCGCGAGCGAGGCACTGCAAGGCGTCGAACTCACGCATGCGGATGCTGCCCTCGAAACGGTCGCGATTCATCGCGCCGCCTGGCACGCGCGCGGTCTCGACGATGCCTGGCAACGCGTGATCGCGCTGGTCGTGCAGCCGGGCGTCGAGTTCGATCATACGAAGGTGATCGACTATCAGCCCGCGCTCGCGGGAGGGCTGTCGCAGGCCTTGAAGCAACTGCCGGGCATGGTCTTCGAGGCGCATTCCACCGACTATCAGACCGCCGACGCACTGCGTGCCCTGGTGCACGATGGCTTCGCGATTCTCAAGGTCGGCCCGGGCGTGACCTTCGCGTTGCGCGAAGCGCTGTACGCACTCGCCGATATCGAAGCCGAACTCGTGCCGGCGGGCGAGCAGTCGAGGCTGCGCGAGGTGGTCGAGCAGGTGATGACGGACAAGCCGGGCAACTGGGAACGCTACTACCACGGCGACGAACACGAAAAGCGTCTGCTGCGCACCTATAGCTATAGCGACCGCGTGCGCTACTACTGGACCGATCCCGCGATCGATGCCGCGACGCATCGCCTGCTGCACAACCTCGACGCAACGCCGATCCCCGAGAACCTGCTGAGCCGTCATCTCCCGGCGCAGTACTGGGCGCTGCGGGCGGGACGCATCGACGGTGCGCCGTCGAGCCTGATTCAAAGCAAGGTACGTGAAGTCATCGAGATGTACGCGGCCGCGTGCCGCGCCTGAATCCCTTCTTTCAATGGACGCTGCAAATGAAACTCGAAGGCAAGATTGCGATTGTGACCGGCGCGGCAGCCGGCATCGGCGAGGCGGTCGTGCGCCGCTATCTGGAGGAAGGCGCGAAAGTCGCCGCGGTCGATGTCAAGCCGCAGGCCGACATGAGCGCCACGTTCGGCGGCATTCCGGCCGAGCGGCTGCTGCTCATCCAGGCCGACGTCACGAAGCGCGAGGGCATTGAACAGATCGTGAGCGCGACGCTCGGCGCGTTCGGGCGTATCGACATTCTTTACAACAACGCGGCCATCTTCGACATGCGGCCCTTGCTGGACGAATCGTGGGAGATCTTCGACCGCGTGTTCGCCGTCAATGTCAAAGGCATGTTCTTCCTGATGCAGCGCGTGGCGCAGCAGATGGTGGAGCAGGGCGGCGGCGGCAAGATCATCAACATGGCGTCGCAGGCGGGCCGGCGCGGCGAAGCGCTGGTGTCCCATTACTGCGCGAGCAAGGCCGCGGTCATAAGCTATACGCAGTCGGCGGCTCTCGCGCTGGCGCCGCACAAGATCAACGTCAACGGGATTGCGCCCGGCGTGATCGATACGCCGATGTGGAAGGACGTCGATGCACTCTTCGCGCGTTATGAAAACCGGCCCATCGGCGAGAAGAAGCGGCTGGTGGGCGAAGCGGTGCCGCTCGGGCGCATGGGCAAGCCGGATGAACTGACCGGCGCGGCGGTGTTCCTTGCATCGGCGGATGCGGACTACATCACGGCCCAGACGCTCAATGTGGATGGCGGGAACTGGATGAGCTGACCTGCATTGGGTCATCCCTTTGTCAAACGCGCTGAGGATCCACGCATGTACATGAACAAATTCCGGCTGGACGACCGTGTCGCGGTGGTTACCGGTGCTGCACGGGGCATCGGTTTCGCCATTGCGGAGGCGCTTGCCGAAGCGGGCGCGCGCGTCGTGCTGACCGACTACGACGCGAAGGCGCTCGACGATGCCGTCGCCCGGCTTGCCGCGACCGGCGCGACGGTGGAAGGCGAGGTGTTCGACGTCACCGATGCCGCTGCCGCGCAGCGCGTGAACGACGCCATCGTGGCGCGGCACGGGCGCGTGGATGTGCTGGTGAACAACGCGGGCATCGCCATCTCCGATCACCCGGCGGAAAGCATGAGCGACGAAACCTGGAGCCGCGTGATCGATGTCAATCTGACCGGCGTGTTCCGGGCGTGCCGCGCGTTCGGCCGGGGCATGCTGGAGCGGGGCGGCGGCAGTATCGTGAACATCGGCTCGATGTCAGGCTTCATCGTCAACCGGCCGCAGGAACAGGTGAACTACAACGCGTCGAAGGCGGGGGTGCATCATCTGACGCGTTCGCTGGCAGCCGAGTGGGGCGCGCGCGGCGTGCGGGTGAATGCGGTGGCGCCCACTTATATCGACACCGAGATGAATCAGTACGTGCACGCGAAGGAAAACGAGGCGCGCTTGCAGGGCTGGGTCGGCAACACGCCCATGCACCGGTTGGGCCGGGTGGACGAGATCGCCTCTGTGGTGCTGTTTCTTGCAAGCGATGCGGCGAGTCTCATGACCGGGGCGATCGTGCTCGCCGACGGCGGATATGTGTGCTGGTGAGGGTGCGCAAGCGCATCGCTTCCGGCCGATGCCTGCAAGCCCCGGCGTTTGACGCTACCCTGTCGAACTCGCATTCCACTCAATCCCCCATGTCCCGCACTCTTCAAATCGACTTCGTTTCCGATATCGCCTGCCCGTGGTGCGCCGTCGGGCTTGCCTCGCTGCAACGCGCGCTGGAACGCCTCGGCGACTCTGTCGACGCCAATATCACGCTCCATCCGTTCGAACTGAATCCGGACATGCAGCCGGAAGGCGAGCGCATCGTCGACTATATCGGCCGCAAATATGGCCGCACGCCCGCGCAGATCGCCGAATCGCAGGCGATGATCCGCGAGCGTGGCGGGCAGGAAGGCTTCACGTTCGGTGAACGCAACCGGGTCTACAACACCTTCGATGCGCACCGCCTGCTGCATTGGGCGCGCATCGAAGGCAAGCAGCTCGAGCTCAAGCTCGCGCTGTTGCGCGCCTATCACGGCGAGGGCAAGGACGTGAGCCAGGCGGACGTGCTGATCGATGCGGCACGAAGCGTCGGACTCGATGCCGAACAAGCACGCGACGTGCTCGCCAGCGGCCGGTTCGCGGATGAAGTCCGCGCGGAAGAGCGCGAGTTCCAGGAACTCGGCATTCAATCCGTCCCGGCGATCATCTTCGACCGCCAGTATCTGGTGAGCGGCGGACAGCCTTCGGAAGCATTCGAAGAAGCGATCCGCAAGATCATCGGCGGGCAGGCTTGAGGCGCTTCTAGCCTTTAATCCAGAGATTGCCCATCTCGGGCTGGCCATAGGTCAAGATATGGACGCTTCGCTTAAAAAGTTTCATCATAAGCATTATGTTAAGCAAAGCACGGGGTAACGGACCGTGACATGGGCATCCCGAACTTCATGCCCGGACCGGGTTCGCACTCACTTCCCGTCCACCAACACCTTGAGTGCAAGCGGGTTCGTCGCAGCCGTCTTGACCGACCCGATCGCCACCGCCGTGTAGTTTGTGCCTGCAGCCACATCGATATTCGCTTCGATTGCGGTCGTCGACGTCCCTGCAACGTTGACCTCCACATCGTAAGTGCCGGGTGCGACCGAAAGGTAGTTGCTGATCGCCGCAAACGGCACGTTCGACAACACCACTTGGTTATTGACGAGTACATCCACGGGACCCGCGTCGGGCGCAGCGTGAATCACTCGCAAACGCGCTTGTCCGGCGGGAGGCGCCGATGCGTCATCGGTCGCGAGAAGCGGCTGAATGCTTGCCACGAAATTCGCTGCAATGGCGGTATAGAAATTGTCTCGTGCCAGCGAGGGTGAAACGCTGATTACGGTAGTCGAAGTACCCGCTGCGTTGATCTTGATGTTATGCGCGCCCGCAACAATCGTCAGGTAATTCGACGCAGTGGGATAAGGAACATTTGCGAGGACGAGGCCGTTGTCGATATAAACATCGACGTTGGGCGCGTCGGGAGATGCGTGAAGAATCCTGAGATGGGTATTGCCGGAATTGTTATCGTCACCGCCGCAGCCCGCTATGACTGACGCGACGCAAACCAGCAACATTGCAAGGTATTTGATCACGTCGTGCTCCCATAGCCCAGGCGGGCGATGCCAACAGTCTGACCGATTTCCTTGGCCGACCAAGCTTCGGTTCTAAGCACGATGGGCCTATGAGAAAAATATAAGGTCGCAAGTTTTTAGACAAGATGAACAAATGCCGTACATGGAAATATTCTTGTTCATTCTTTGTTGGATTTTAAAAGACTTAGCATTTACGCAAGTGTTTTAACTGCTAAAAACCGCTGACAAACTCCTGTATTAATCAAAGCGAAACGAGGAAATCGCTCAAGCAATTCCTCGATGGCATGTGAGAAAACGGAGAGCGGCATAACCTAACGCTGCGGCAGCCTGCTGCGCGCCAGCCTGAGCACCAGCAGGAAGCCGATGAACATCACGATGCCGCCTGCAACCAGGCTCGCGCCAATCGCCCCGCGATAGACCGCTACGACCTGCGCCTGCTGCGCGGCGCTCATCTGCGCGATCGCGCCGAGGCCGTGATCGAGCAGCGCCTGGGTGTCGAAGGCCGCGGGCAGATCGCTGAGCTCGCGCTTGAGCACGAAGCTCATGATGCCGCCCGACAACGCCACGCCCAGCGACGCGCCGAGCGAGCGCACGAAACCCATCGTCGCGGTCGCGGCGCCGAGCACGCGTTCGGGCACCGAGTTCTGCACGATGACAGTCGCATTCGGCATGCCGATTCCCATGCCTGCGCCGAGCACCGCCATCGCGCAAAGAAACAGCGGCACACTGGCGCCGCGATGCGCGAGCAGCGCGAGCGATGCCAGCCCGAGGCATTCCAGGAACACGCCGATCGACAGCAGCGTTGCAATGCGCTTCAGGCTGCCGACCGAGAAGCGTCCGCCGGCCACCGAGGTAATCAGCATCAGCGCGACTTGCGGCAGCATCATCGCGCCGGACTGCTCGGGCGTCTCGCCCAGCACGAGCTGGAAATACAGCGGCATGAACACGAGCGATCCCATCATCGCGAAGGCCATGATGCCGGACGCGGCCACGCAGGTGGCATACGGCACGTTGCCGAACAGCTTCAGGTCGATGATCGGCTCTTGCGCGCGCCGCTCGACGAAGAACAATGCGGCGAAGCACGCGAGCGCCAGCACGCAGGCCAGCGGCAGGCGCAGCCCGGACATGAACGATGCCGACGCCGAGTTGAACACCAGCAACAGCGCCGACGTGCCGAGGCAGACCAGCACCGCGCCCGCGTAATCGACGGCGTGCTGCCCGCCGCGCTCGACCTTCGGCAGCGACATCAGCACCAGCGCCAGCGACAGCGCGCCGATCGGCGGGTTGATATAGAACACCCATCGCCAGGATGCGTGGCTCGTGATGAGGCCGCCGAGGAGCGGTCCCGCCACGCTGCTCACCGCGAATGCTCCGGTGAAGAGTCCCTGATAGCGGCCGCGCTCGCGCATCGGCACGATGCTGCCGCCGAGCGTCTGCGACATCGTCATCAGGCCGCCCGCGCCGAGTCCCTGCAACGCGCGGAACAGGATCAGCGTGTTCATCGACTGTGCGGCGCCGCACAGCGCCGAAGCCGCCAGGAAGATGCCGATGCTGAGCGCGAAGAACGGCTTGCGGCCGTACATGTCGGAGAGCTTGCCGTAGAGCGGCGCGCTGACGGTCGAGGTCAGCATGAACGCCGTCACCACCCACGTGAGGTGATTGAGTCCGCCGAGTTCGCCGGCGATGACTGGCAGCGCAGTCGCGACGATGCTCTGGTCGAGCGCGGCCAGGATCATCGCAAGGATGAGGCCCGCGAAGACGCGGCGGCGCTGGTTCAGTGGGAGGGAGCTTGCGTGGGGTTCGATTGCTTCGGTGGACATCGGTTGAAGAGAATGGAATGGCGATCGCCAGTTTACTGGACGTGGCGCCCGCATGACCAAAGCGGTCACCCGCACGGACAGCCCGCCGCGATGCGTACACCATGGGTCAGCCATGCTCATGCGTCGCCGCATGAGCGCCACGTCCCCGCCCGAGAGGGACGCATGCATACGCATACGCATTCGAGGAAGACCGCTGATGAAACCGGGAAAAAACGGACCGTGGACCCGGTGGGGCCGACGGCGGGTGCGCTTCGCCTTTGTGGTGATCATCGCGGTGCTGGTTGCGATCGGCGGCGCCGTGCTGCAGCATCGCACGGCCCAGCCGCATGTCGATCCGCTGCAGGCATCGAGCATTGTCCGCGCGATGCGCGATGACCCGTCGCCATGGGCGCGCACCGAGCAGGATGCGTCGCGCATGCTCGCGGACATCCGCGAGCAGCGCGTGGCGGCCATCGGCGTGACGCTGGACGCCATTCTCGTCTCGACGAAAGACGGCGCGCGCTACTTCGTCACCGACCGTTTCGCGGTGTTCTCGCAGGCGCTGCTGCTCAATCCTGCAAAGGACGGCCGCGCGCCCGATTACCGGATTGCGTGGCTGCCGAATGTGTCGATCGGCACGCATGCGGGCTTTGCGACTCTGCTCGCCGCGTTCCGCGACTCGGCCAGCATGCTGGTGTCCGTGCTGCTGCTGTTCCTGATCTTCCGCTACATGCGTCGCGAGATGAAGGGCGATGCCACGCTCATCACCGAACCGACCCACCTGAGCTTCGACGACGTGATCGGCGCGGCCGAGGCCAAGGCCGCGCTCGAAGACATCCGCGCCTATCTGCGCGATCCGGCTTCGTTCGCGAAGCTGGGCGTCCGTCCGCCATGCGGCGTGCTGATGACGGGCGGACCGGGCGTCGGCAAGACGCGGCTGGCGCAGGCGCTGGCGGGCGAATGCGGCGCGCAGTTCATCGCCATCACGGGAAGTTATTTCAGCGCGAAGTACTACGGCGTCGGCATCCAGAAGGTCAAGCAGTTGTTCAAGATGGCGCGCAAGCATGGGCCGGCCATCATCTTCATCGATGAAGCCGACGGCCTCGCCGCGCGCACCACC
The DNA here is from genome assembly GCF_031451075.1 of Caballeronia sp. LZ043. Lineage (NCBI taxonomy): Bacteria > Pseudomonadati > Pseudomonadota > Betaproteobacteria > Burkholderiales > Burkholderiaceae > Caballeronia > Caballeronia sp. LZ043. Next base: position 1,019,247 of record NZ_JARUXT010000003.1, read on the forward strand.
GGCGCGTCCGATTCCGCCGATGCCGAAAGCAACCGCATCATCAACCAGTTGCTCGCGGAGATGGACGGCTTCGACAAGAACGATGGCGTGATCGTCGTCGCGGCGACCAACTTTCCCGAGAGCATCGACGAAGCGCTGCGCCGTCCCGGCCGCTTCGACCGCATCGTGCCGGTGCGCCTGCCCGATGTCGCGGATCGCGTGAAGATTTTCGAGTATTACCTGGAAAGGATGCCGTCGCGTGCCGCGGATATCGACTGCGCCCAGCTCGCGCGGCTGACGGTCGGCTTGTCGCCGGCCTCGCTGGCGATGATCGTCAATCAGGCCGGGCTCATCGCGCGCCGGGAGGGTGCGGACACGGTGGCCGCGGCGCATCTGCGCGAGGCGGTCAAGGTCGTGCGCATCGGCGACGTGAGCGGCGCGCAGAAGGCGCTCGATGCCGAGGAGGTGCGCCGCGTCGGCGTGCATGAGGCGGGGCATGGCGTCGTCGCGGCGCTGCTGGAAACGGGTGTGCTGGAGGAACTGACGGTGCTGCCGCGCGGCGGCGCGCTGGGCATGGCGCTCATCACGAAGCCGCAGGAGAAGCATCTGTACCGCCGCAGCGAACTCGAAAAGGAACTGATGGTGCTGCTCGGCGGACGCAACGCGGAATTGCTGGTGTTCGGCGAAGCGTCGAGCGGCGCGGCGCAGGATCTGCAGGAGGCATCGCGCATCAGCCTGGAGATGGTCTCGCGACTGGGCTTCGGCAGCGACGGCAATCTGTTCAGCCTTGCAGCGCTGCCACGCGAGAGCGCCGGACGCCAGCTCGACGGGGCGATCGCACAGGCCAACGCGATGTTGAACGAGATGGACACGCGCTGCTTCGAGTTGCTGGAGCGGCATCAGGCCGTCCTGCGGGAGGTCACAGACGCGTTGATCCGCTCGGAGACGGTTCCGGGGGAGTTTGTGTATGCGTTGATTCGCGGGAGCGAAGGCGTCCTGCCGCTCGAACTCGATGCCGCTTGCACGGATATCGATGCGTGAGCCGTGCGTCCTTTGTAACGGGCGTTTTTGGAGCCCTGCCGCTCTTCCGACTCACCCGCGTCAAGCGAAAGCAGCGATGGCGCCACGCTGAATCTACCGAAACGCGGCCGCCTCAATTTTGAGATAGCCGGTTAAAATGCGCGCCATGAATGCCCTTCGCCGGTTCCTCCTGCGGGGCGGAATCGCGAGCCGGCTGAGTGTGCTGGCCGCTTTCGCCTTGCTTCTTGCGCGCGCCCTGTTGCCGGGCGCGGTGATGCTCGATCCGGTATCGGCGGCGCAGGGCGATTTTGCGCTTGTCATCTGTTCCGGGCACGGTCCGATGTTCGCGCCCGACACCCACGCGATGATGAACATGTCCGACGAGGACATGATGCACGGCGACATGCACATGTCCGCAAGCGGCGGCGCACCGATGCAGACTCCGATGACATCCGACGACGGCCTCTGCCCCTTCAGCGCCGCGCTGTTCGTTGTCTGCGTGAGCGTGACGCTCGCGATCGTGCTGTTTGCGCTGACGCGCGTCACGGAACGATGGCGCGTCCTTCCGACGCACCGGCCGACGCGTGCGTCACCCCATCTTCGCCCGTTGTCGCGGGCGCCTCCCCTGTTCATCTGAGAACGAGTCTTCCCGCTGCGCGCGCGCTCCTGGCGACGCGCGAGCCCGACTATTCCTTTTGCTGAACCGAAACCATGAACATCGAACCACGACCGCGGCGAGCGGACGTCGCCGGCACGCGCGCGCCCATGGCACGCTGCGCTCAAATTGCCGCTGCCATGATGTGTGCGGGCCTTGTGAGCGTGCCCGAGGCGCGTGCAGCGGATGCATCGCCGTCCGTCGACGATACCGCCGCCCTGCCCGCCGTCCACGTCAGCGATACGCTCGCACCCGCCTATGCCCCGGACACCGCCGACAATCTCCTGCGCACCGGCACGCCCTTGAAGGACTACCCGGCATCGGTCCAGGTGGTGCCGTCGGAGATCCTGCAAGAACGCGGCGTCACGCGCATCGACCAGATCGCCGACAACGTCAGCGGCGTGCATGCCGAAGCCAGCTATGGCGGCAATGGCGCCACGTTCTTCAACATCCGCGGCTTCAGCGAGAGCAATGGCCTGCGCGACGGTTTCCGCAACTACGGCTATTACGCCTTCCGCGACGTGCAGAACATCGACCGCGTCGAGATCTTCAAGGGACCGGCGGGCGCGCTGTACGGCGGCGTCGGCGCGGTGGGCGGCTATATCGACACCGTTTCCAAACGGCCCGAACAGGACAACTTCGGCGAAGTCGGGGTCACGGCGGGAACGCATGGTCTCGCGCGCTCGACCGTGGATGTGAACCGCGTCTTGAACGACGAGCTGAGCGTCCGGCTGAATGCATCGGCGGAGAGCAATTCGACCTTCCGCGACAATGCGGGCTATCGCTCATGGTCCTTCGCGCCGGCCATCACGTGGGACAACCACAGCGGCACCTCGGTGACGCTGCTCACCGAGTACAACCACCTGAACCGCGATGGCTTCGATTTCGGCGTGCCGGCGGTGCCCGATTATCAGTCGCTGTCCCGCACCCGCTATTACGGGCTGCGCAGCGGCATGTATCCCGGCATCGACGGCGACTACGGCCGCAACGACACCTTCGCCGAAACCGTGTTGTTCGAACACGCGCTGTCGAGCAACTGGACGCTGCGTTTGTCCGGGCAATACGCCTATGCGCGCCAGCTCTCGACCCAGTCCTTCCCCGACAGCACGACACCCGCCGGCAATCTGCTCGATTACTCCGTCTACAGCGGCGCGAACGAGTTTTCCCGTCAATACTCGGCCCGTGCCGAACTGGCCGGCAAGTTCTTCACCGGCAGCGCGAAGCACGCGTTGCTGGCGGGCGTGGACTACAGCTATCTGAAGATCGGCAGCGGCGGCTCGCAAGTCTCGACGATGTCGCTCGACCTGTTCAATCCGGCCTATCTGTCCGGCCTGACACCGGGCGATCCGCTGCCTGGCCATCAGGGACAGGGCAAGGACTACGGCGTGTACGTGCAGGATCTCGTCGAACTGACGCGGGCGGTCACGCTCCAGGCCGCCTTGCGGGCAGACCGCTTCATCAACCAGGCCGAAGAAGCCGGACAACCCGCCGGCCACGGCCAGCAGACGGCGTTTTCGCCGCGTATCGGCGTGGTGTGGCAAGCCACGCAAAATACGTCATGGTTCGCCGACTGGAGCCGCAGCCATGCGCCGAATGTCGGGCATAGCGGCAGCAACGTGACCTACGACGCCGAAGTGGCGGAACAATACGAAGTGGGCGTCAAGCACGATGTCATCAAGGACCGGCTGAGCGCCAGTCTGGCGCTGTTCGACATCGAGCGGAATCACATCCTCACCACCGATCCCTCCAACCCGTTGCTGGAAGTGCTGACGGGCAAGCAGCGCAGCCGCGGTATCGAGCTCGACGTGGCGGGCAACATCACGCCGCGCTGGAAGGCGATCCTCACCTATGCCTACACCTTCGCGACCGTGACGAGCGACACCACCTATCCCGTCGGCGATGTGCTGAGCAATGTCCCGCGTCACAGCGCGAGCCTCTGGACCGTGTACCGGCTGGAGTCGCTGCCGGGCTTGCAGGTCGGCGCGGGCCTGTACTACGTCGGGTCCCGGGAAGCGACCCTGCCCAACACGTTCAAGCTCGGCAGCTATGTGCGCGCCGATGCCATGGCGTCGTACGAGCAAGGCCGGTGGAAGACGCAGTTGAACGTCTTCAATCTGTTCAACCGCAAGTACTACACCGGCGGCTCGGCGGCGACCTTCGACTACACGTTGATGCCGAGCCCGCCGCTATCGGCACAGGTGACGGTTGCTTACCGGTTCTGAACGCGCTTGCAAAAAAGAAACGGTCTCGCCCTGCCCTCCGGCAGATGCGAGACCGCTTGCACGAGCAGGTGATGAACCTCAGGAAACGAGATACCCGCCATCCACCGGCACGATCGCGCCGGTCATGAACGAAGCTGCCGGCGTGCACAGGAACGCCGCCACTTGCGCGACTTCTTCCGGCAAGCCCCAGCGCTTCATCGGCGTGCGCTCGAGAATGGCTTGCGAGCGGCCGTCGTCGTTCTGCAATGCCTGCGTAAGCGGCGTCGCGATCCAGCCCGGCGCAATCGCGTTCACACGAATGCCGTCCGCCGCATACGCGATGGCCAGCGACTTCGTCAGTTGCGCCACCGCGCCCTTGCTCGCGCTGTAACCCGGCACCAGTCCGCCGCCGAAGAAGCTCAGCATCGAAGCCGTGTTCACGATGCAGCCCGACGATGCCTTAAGCAGCTCACGCGCCGCCGCGCAAATGCGCATCGTGCCGTTCAGATTGATGTCGAGCACGCGCTCGAAGACCTCGGGTTGATGCTCTTCAACGCGGCTGATCACGCCCGCGCAGTTCACGACGATATCGAGCCGCTCGAACGAGCCGATCAACGCAACGATCTCGTCATTCGAGCGCACATTGAGCGTGGCCTTGCGCACGACGGGCGCGAGGACGTCGGGCACGTCGCCCGGAGGCGGCAGGCCCGCCGCGACGACGCTCGCGCCCATCTCGGCGAGCCGGTTCGCAATCGCCGCGCCGATGCCCGAGAATCCGCCCGTCACGAGCGCGGTCTTGCCTGCGAAGAGGTTATTGGAGAATGTCATGATCGATGCCTTGCTTATGAAACTGAGGGAACGTGCGTGCTGGCCGGCTGCGGCGCCACTTCGCGCACCACGAACAGGTACACGAGGGCGGCAGCGAATGCGACCGCTGCGCTGATGAGCAGTGCATTGACGAACGAATGCGTCTGATCCACCACGATGCCCGTGATGACCGGCGCAAACGAGCCGCCGAGATAGCCGCCGAAATTCTGCATGCTGCCGAGCGAAGCCACGAGGTGACGCGGCGCCGCCACGGTCACCAGCGCCCAGGCGCTGCCGCTGGCGAGATTCACGAAGAACATCGCGAGCGAGACGTAGGCGATCGCCATGGCCGTGCTCGGCGTGTACGCGGCCGGCACGGTGAACGCCGCCGCGCCGATCAGCCCGATGCACACCGGCCACTTGCGGCTGCGGATCGGCGCCATGCCCCGGCGCAGCAGATAGTCCGCGATATAGCCGCTGCCGCCCATGCCGAGCGTGCCGAAGATATACGGAATCGACACGAGCCAGCCGGTCTTCGCAATGCTCAGGTGGCGCTCATGTTCGAGATAGCCGGGCAGCCAGGTCAGATACAGCCACACCATGTAGATGACGCCCATGAAGCCGAAGATCATGCCCCACGTGTTGCGCAGCTTGAAGAGCGCGCCCCACTCCTTGAAGCTCAGGCCCTTGTTCGGACGCGCTTCGGTCTTGGCGTTCTGGTCGAGCCATTCGGTCTCGTCCTGCGTCAGCGTGACTTCATCGCGATTGCGATACCACACGTACCAGCCCACCGAGACCAGCACGCCGAGCACGCCCATGATGACGAACATCGTGCGCCAGCCGAACGACAGCATCAGCACCGTGAGCAGCGGCGGCGCGATCATCGGCGCGATGGTCGAGGACGCGATGAAGGTGCCGGTCGGCCCGCCGCGCTCATGCACGGCGAACCATTCGTTGACCACCTTCGCGCCGGCCGGGAACAGCGGCGCCTCGGCAATGCCGAGAATCGTGCGGGCGAACAGAAAGTGATTGAGCGACTGGATGAAGCCGCCCGCCATCTGCGCGACGGACCACACCAGCATGCCGAGCCCGAGCATGGCGCGCGAGCCGAAGCGATCGAGCATCGCGCCGACCGGCAATTGCGCGAACGCATAAGCCAGCGAGAACGCGGACAGCAGCAGACCGATCTGCGCGCCGCTCAGGTGCAATTCCTCGCTGACCGAGTGATTCGCGATGGACAGCGTGGTGCGGTCCAGATAATTGACGATGCCTGCGATCGTCAGAAAAACGACCGCGATAACCTGCGTGCGTTTCAGGCGCTTCGATTTCTGAAGCATGAGTGTCCCCTCGACTTGCGTTGTGGTGTCCAGCTTGGTTCAGGTCAGGTCCGGCATGCGTGACGGGCGGTCCGGCGGAGGCCCGCTGGCCGGTATCAGTATGTGGCGCGGCCGCCCGAGAGATCGAAGATCGCGCCCGTGCTGAAGGTGCAGGAATCGGAGCAGAGCCAGAGCGCCAGCTGCGCGACTTCGTCGACGGTGCCGAGGCGGCCCATCGGGCTCTTGTCGATCATCGTCTGCACGTGGGCCGGCGACATCTGGCCGAGCAGCGGCGTTTCCACCGCAGCCGGCGCGATGCCGTTCACGAGCACGCCTGTCTTCGCGAGTTCCTTGCCGAGCGACTTCGTCATCGCGATCACGCCGGCCTTGGCCGCGCTGTACGCGGATGCGTTGGGCGTGCCTTCCTTGCCCGCCAGCGACGCGATATTGACGATGCGGCCCTGCCCCGCGCGGCGCATCTCGGGCACGACGAAGCGGCTCACGTGAAACGTGCCGATCAGATTGATCTCGACGATGCGTTGCCACTCGTCGGGATCGTAATCATCGAGCGGCGCGGTGGAACCGGCGAAGCCCGCGTTGTTGACGAGGAAGTCGATGCGGCCATGACGCGCCAGCGTGGCGTCGAGCGCGCGTTGGATCGACGCGGGATCGGCGATGTTCACCTGGCATTGCGAGGCGGCGGGCGTGGCGTCGTCGGGGCCGGGCGCGAGATCCCAGTTGACGACGGTGGCGCCCTGCTTCGCCAGCGAGTCGCAGACCGCGCGGCCGATGCCGCCGGTCGCGCCCGTCACGACAGCCACGCGCCCCGCGAAGTCATAAGTCGCGAGCGCAGCCTGGGCGGAATGCATGTTCATCGGATGAACTGGTCGACGTAGTCTTCGCCCAGGCCGACCTGCGCGTAGTGCTTGCGGCACATGTCGATCTTCGTGAAGACGTCTTCGTAGCCGGTGTAGTTGCCGTACGGATCGCAATAGAACATCACGCCGTTGACCTGGAAGTACGTGATCATCTCTTCGACGTCTTCAGGCACGTACAGCGTATGCGTCTCGCCCGGCGGCTCGTAGACATAGCTGCCCTCCGTGGCGGTCCATTCGTGTTCCAGATACTTCCAGCGCCCCTTCAGCACCATGCCGTGCACGCCTTGCGGATGGCGGTGCCGGCTCAGCACGCCCGACTTGCGCACGCGCAGCAGGTTCATCCAGTAACCTTGCGATGCATTCAGGCACAGCGGACGGAACGACACGTTCTCGGCCTGCGGCACCCACACGCGTTCATCGGTGGGAATGGCGAACGGGACAACGACTTCCTTTTGCGCTTCCTTCGGGAAAGGCAGCTGGTAAGGCGTCATCGGATTGGTTTCGACGATCGTGGGCATGGATATCTCGTTTTGAAGTCCGATACGGGTGATCTGCGTGCTGGAACGTCTTTCCAGTGGCGTCCACAATACGGACACGTAAATCACGATATGGACAATTATCCGGTGCGCTGTTGATGCCGGTCAAGGCTAGGGTATTCCCTGACCGCCTCGCCTCCACCGTCAAGGCTTCGCAAGGACGCATGCTAGGATCGACGCAAGCCCCGTCCATGGCGACGACAGCGCGACGTGACCCCGCGACCCCGCGACCACAACGAATCGTTCAACATGCAAGCACTCATCCAGTCGCTCGGCGATATCGTCGGCAGCAAGTTCGTGTTCACCGGCGCCACTGAAACGCGCCGCTTCAGGCAGGGTTATCGCTACGGCGGCGGCGCGGTGCTGGCTGCCGTGCAACCCGGTACATTGGTTGAAATGTGGCGCGCGTTGCAAGCGTGCCACCAGGCCAACATCATCGTCATCTGCCAGGCGGCCAATACCGGGCTGACAGGCGGATCGACTCCGGCGGACGAAGGTTATGACCGCCCGGTCATCATCATCAACGGCATGCGGCTGCGCCGGCTCGATCTGATTCGCAACGGCGAACAGGTGGTCTGCCAGCCCGGCGTGACGCTGGATCAACTGGAAAAGCGCTTGCAGCCGCTCAGGCGCGAGCCGCATTCGGTGATTGGTTCGAGTTGCATCGGCGCTTCGGTGACGGGCGGCATCTGCAACAACTCGGGCGGCTCGCTGATCCGACGCGGTCCCGCGTTCACGCAGTTGTCCATTCACGCGCGCATCACGGCGGACGGGGAACTGAAGCTCGTCAATCATCTGGGCATCGACCTGGGCGATTCGGCCGAAGCCATGCTCGCGCGCCTCGATGCAGGCGAGCTACCCGACGATATTCCGGCTGCCGCCGGGCTGCTGGCATCGGATCATGAATACAGCACCCATGTGCGCGACATCTCGGCTGCCACGCCCGCGCGCTTCAACGCGGATCCGCGCCGGCTCTACGAAGCGTCCGGCTCCGCGGGACATCTCGCGGTGTTCGCGCTGCGGCTGGATACCTTCCCGGCGGACGAACACACCCAGGTGTTCTATGTCGGCAGCAACGATCCGGCCGAACTCGAGACGATCCGCCGCGACATTCTTGCGGACTTCGAGAGCCTGCCGATAGCGGGCGAATACATGCATCGCGGCGCGTTCGACATTGCCCGCCGCTATGGCAAGGACATGTTCCTGTATATCCGCAAGTTCGGCACCGACAAGGTGCCGCATGCGTTCGCGGCGAAGAGCCGCTTCGACGGCTTCACCGAAAAGGCCGGCCTGGGCGGTGCGATCAGCGACCGGTTGTTGCAGGCCGCGAGCCGGCTGTTGCCCGAGCATCTGCCGCGCAGGCTCATCGAGTACCGCGACCGCTTCGAGCATCACTTGCTGCTGAAGATGGGCAATGACGGCGTGCAGGAGGCGCGCGCGTATCTGCAAGCGCGCTTCCCGACGCAGCAAGGCGACTACTTCGAATGCACCGACGAGGAAGGCAGGGCGGCGTTCCTCAACCGCTTTGCGATCGGCGGCGCGATGGTCCGTTATCGCGCGGTGCATCCGCGCACCGTGGAAGACATCGTGGCGCTCGACATCGCCCTGCCGCGCAATACCACCGACTGGTTCGAGCGCCTGCCGCCGGAGATCACGAAGGACATCGAGTTCACGATGTACTGCGGCCATTTCTTCTGCCACGTGCTGCACCAGGAGTATCTGGTGAAGAAGGGCGTGGACTGCGACCGCGTCAAGGACACCATTCTTGCGCTGCTCGCCGCGCGTGGCGCGGAATATCCGGCCGAGCACAACGTCGGGCATCTGTACGAGGCCAAGGCTTCGTTGCGCGAGTTCTACGAGCAACTCGACCCGACGAACTCGTTCAATCCTGGCATCGGCAAGACATCACGCGTGTTCAACTGGGGCAAGCCGGGGTATGCCTGTGCTTGCGAAAGCGAACATGAGGGCGTGCAGCACGCGCCCTGATCGTGTCGGAGCTCGATTGCTGAGGGTCATTGAGACCCCATGGGCCTATACGAAGCCGGGCTGTATCGCGCGGGGCGGAACGCGTCGGTCCATTAAAAAACGGAATGCGTTCCGGATTTTATTAACGGAGCGCGGCCTCGATTCGGGATATTCGTCGCTTGAGGTTTGCGCGTCGCAGCTTCGGGCTTACGCGATTAGAATCGCTGTCTTGGCGACGAGCCGCAACAACTCGCGGACTCCGTCGTGCCCACTGAAGCGACCAGAACAAACGAGACCATGCTCAGAAAAAAAGTCTTACCACTCGCTTTCGCGATTCTTTTCCATGCATTGCCGGCGGCAGCCCAGCAGACGCCGAACCGCGACGAGTTCTACTGGCTCGGCGAGATCAACAAGGCCAGCGCGGTCATCAATACGCAAGAGGGGTTGCTGGACAAGTCGCTGGCGCCCGGCATCGCAGCGGGCCTTGCCAAGGTGCTTCACGATGGCGATCAACCCGGCGGCAAGCGCCCGTCCACGGTGATCACCTTCGAGCCGCTGATGATCCAGGCAGCAGGCATGGATGTCACGCTCCTGCACGCGGGACGCTCGAGCCAGGACATGCACGCAACCTACCGCGCGGCGATCCTTCGTGACGACATGCTGCGCCTCGCCGATCAGTTGAACCAGACCGCCACGACGATCGTGGCGCTCGCACAGAAGCACGAACACACCATCGTGCCGAACTACACCAACGGCGTCGCGGCGCAGCCGAACAGCTACGGTCACTATCTGCTGGGCTATGCGGCCGCGCTCGATCGTGACGCGCAACGCATTCGCGAAGCCTATGCACGCATCGATCTCTCTCCGATGGGAACAACCGTCCTGAACGGCACGAGCTGGCCGCTGGATCGAACGCGCATGGCAGCGTATCTGGGGTTCGCCGGCATCGTCGACAACGCTTACGATGCGCATCAGATCGCCGCGGTCGATCATCCTGTCGAAGCGGGCGCGATCGTCACGAGCATCGCGCTTCATGCGGGGAGCTTCATCGAGGATGTAATGACGCAGTACGCGCAGCCGCGTCCCTGGATCCTCTTGCAGGAGGGCGGCAACAACACCTATGTGTCCAGCGCGATGCCGCAGAAGCGCAATCCGGGCTTGTTGAATTCGACTCGCGCCGATGCCTCCACCGCCATCACACTCGCCATGGGCCCGGTGATGCGCGCCCACAACCTGCCGCCGGGCATGCCCGACGCGAAGGAAGTCCGCGACAACAAGGAGATGGTGAACAGCGCGATCACGGTCTTGCGAAAGTGGAATGCGATCCTCAATGCGCTGGTGATCGATCAGGGCCGCGCGCTGGAAGAACTGAACAGCGACTGGACCGCTTCGCAGGAAGTCGCCGACGTGCTGATGCGCAAATACAAGCTGCCGTTCAGACTGGGACATCACTTTGCTTCGGAGGTCGTGGAATACGCGCGAGCGCACGACATCAAGCCCAGCGACTTTCCCTATGACCAGGCACAGCGGATTTATGCGGAAACCACGCAAGGGTACGGCAATGGCGTGCTGCCCATGAGCGAGGCGGAATTTCGTTCGACGCTTGATCCGGTCGCCATCGTCAATAACCGGCGCACCTTGGGCGGTCCTCAACCAGCCGAGATGACGCGCATGCTCACCGAGGCGAAAGCGAAGCTTGCGCAACAGGATCAATGGATCAAGGAGAAGCGTGCGCGGATCGATGCATCGCTGAACCGGCTCGACCGCGACTTCGATACGCTCCTGAGCAGCCGCTGAGGCATCTTCAGGATGCTCAGCGCCGCCCCGTCAGCGCGAACTCGGTGGTCGTGACGGCGTCGGCCAGATAATCGACGAACGAGGCGATCCGTGCCGAGATCGCCGTGTTGCGGTAGTAGACGGCGCTGATGGGCTGCCGCACTTCCTGCGTGTGCCGCGCAAGGATCTGCACGAGCTTGCCTTCGCGCCGGTCGCGCAGGGTCATGAAGTCCGACAGGCATACGATGCCCTGTCCTTCCAGCGCGAGATGCCGCAGCGTCTCGCCGCTCGAGGACGCGATAGCCGGCGTAATCCGATACGGCTCGCTGTCCCGTGCCGAAAGCGGCCACACATTGAGCGACTCGGGCTGGGTGAAGCCGAGCAGCGCATGGCCCGCGAGTTCGTCGACGCGCTTCGGATGCCCATGCGCTTCCAGATATCGTGGCGACGCGAGCACGCGGATCCGGCTGCTGCCGATCGGGCGGCTGTGCAGCGTCGAATCCTTCAGCCTGCCGATGCGGATCGCGACGTCGGTGCGGCGTTCCAGCAGGTCGATCACCCCTTCATTGCTGTTCAGTTCCAGTTCGACGTGCGGATAGCGTTCACGGTATCCGGCGAGCAGCGGCACGATCACGTGCAGCATGAACGGCGTCGCGGCATCGACGCGCAACAATCCGGACGGCCGCTCGCGGCGCGCAGCAATCTGCTCTTCGGCACGTTCCACCGCATCGATGATTTCACGTGCGTTCTGAAGAAAACTCTTGCCTTCGTCCGTCAGTTCCAGCCGGCGGGTGGTTCGCCGCAGAAGCGTGGTCTGGAGTTTTTCTTCGAGCCGGCCCAAAGTCCGACTTGCGCCGGAGACGGTTTGATCCAGTTGCTCCGCGGCGGCAGTGATGGAACCCGTGTCGACCACGGCGGCAAAGGTCTGAAGCTCGTCGAGCGTGACTTTCATCGTTGATTATTTTTCAAGGATGTTCCGGTTATAGACTAGCTTCCTCGCAAAAGTAAAGCCGGTCCGCACGCCGCCGATTCAGGAAAAAAGCGGAAGATGCCGTTCCACCCAGAAAGCGCCGCGCGCGTTACCCTTCGACGGCGGCCCACTCTTCGATTCCGAACATGATCAGGTCCTTGCTGACGAACCTTGTTTCCGGAACGCATCCGCCTGACGAAGACCATGAGCTCGATCGCAAGATCACCTGGCGCATCGTGCCCTTCCTGTTCGCCTGCTTTGTCGTGCGGTTTCTGGAACGGATCAACGTCGGCTTCGCGCAGCCTCAGATGAAGCACGATCTCGGCGTCACCGACGCGATGTACGGGCTCGCCGCCGGCGTCTTCTATCTCGGCCATGTCATCTGCGAAGCGTGCAAGCAACATGCTGCTTGCACGCTTCGGCGCGCGCAAGACGTTCCCGCGCATCATGCTTTTTTCCGGAATCACGGCCATGGGCACGATGCTGGCCTCCACGCCGTCGGCGTATTTCGCGCTTCGCTTCATGCTCGGCGTGTTCGAGGCGGGGTTCTTCCCGGGCATCATCCTGTACATGACCTACTGGTTTCCCCCGCATCGGCGCGCCGGCATCATGTCCGTCTTCATCGCGGGTGTCGCCACCGCCGGCATGCTTGGCGGATTGTTCTCCGGATGGATCATGCGCGACATGAACGGCATGCTCGGACTCTTCGGCTGGCAATGGATGTTGGCGCTCGAAGGCTTGCCCGCGGTGGCGCTCGGCCTCGTCGCGCGAGTGTACCTGGCCGATTCCCCGGCTCAGGCAAACTGGCTCTCCGAGGCTGAAAAGACGCGTCTGGGCGCGATGCTTGCCTTGCAGGCGTCGGCCACGCGCGCGAGCAGTACACGCGCCATCACCGCGAATCCGAAGGTGTACCTGTTCGCGTTCGTCTACTTCACGCTGACCTGCGCATCACTCACGCTCAACTTCTGGCTGCCGCTGATGATTCGCGACTTCGGCGTCGATGACGTCGCGCTCGTCAGCCTGTATTCCGTCATTCCGAATGCGATCGGCGTCGTCGGCCTGATCGTCATTGCAAGGCATTCCGACCATACCCGCGAGCGCCGCTGGCATTTCGTGTGGTGCACGGCCGGCGGCGCCGCCGCACTCGGTGCGCTGACGCTGCATCCGCACAGCCTCGTGGTCATGCTGGGCTTGCTCACCGTGGCATGCGTGTCGATCTATGCGGCGTTGCCGGTGTTCTGGGCCGTCCCGCCGACACACTTCGCGGCCCGCGACACGGCGGCCGGCATCGCGCTCGTCAGCAGCATCGGGATCACGAGCGGCATCATCAATCCATGGGCAATCGGTATCATCCGCAGCAGGACAGGCAGCCTCGATGACGCCATCCACATTCTTGCGCCGCTGCTCCTGCTGAGCGGCATCGTGCTGCTGGCGGCCGTGAGGCCTGCGCATCGACGCGACCGGGCTACATGATTCCGGCACTTGCGACGATGGAATCGGCGCGTGCAGCGATCCGGTTTTTTATCGCGCTTCCATTCCGCTCTTTTTCCGGAACAAACCGGCTCTTTAAAAAGCGGAATGCCTGGACGCTGTTTTCTGACGCCTTGCCAGAACGCACTGAGCCCACGGCCCAGGGTGTGAAGCGCGCTAGCCTGTATGAAGGCGCCGGACTTCTGCCGTGCTTGCCATGGAGCGCGCGTTCTTGCGCATCGAAGCGGAGGAGCGTCAGATGGAACATCAGCCGGAAAACGCCCGGAACCTGCGTCATGTCGGCCATGCGCCTCTGAACCATGGCCGGCGCGCACTGATGATCGCGGCGGCGGGATCGATGTTCACATGCGTGGCGGCGCAGACGCAACCGAAGAAGCTCCAGACCATCACCCTCGGACAGATATCGCTCAGCTTCTGGACACAACGAATACTGGACCGAATACGGCCGGAACGCGCAGGAAGTCGCGGAGCTGTATCAGGGCGCACGCTTTTTCTGGGCCGTGCCTGACTATGTTCCGGCAACGGAAATCCACTCCATCGCCGATCTCGCCAGGCCGGACGTGATGAAAACGATGAACCTGTCCATCCAGGGCATCGGCGCCGGCGCGGCGATCACGAGACTCTCGGAGATCGCCATGGACGAGTACAACCTGGAGGAGCTGGGCTATCGCTTCCAGCCAGGTTCGCAAGGCGAATGGATCGCCGCTCACGACGCCGCGCTCGCTCAGCGTCAACGCTTCATCTTCCCGACCTGGACGCCGCAATACCTCAACAACGGTGGCCGCTTGCGCCGCTCGACGATCCTCTGCACGTGCTGGGCGGTGAGAATCGCGGTTCGCTGGTGGCGCCGCACGCGCGGCTAAAGATGCTTCCGGAGCGAACGGTGCGCGTGCTTTCGCGCATCCGGCTCGGAATCGACCGCGTGACGCAAATGGACTGGCTGGTGAACGTTCAGAAAAAACGCCGCTGGAAGCCGCGCGTGCGTGGATGCGAGCCAACGATGCGCTCGTCTCCTCATGGTTCGCCGCCTGACCGGGCACACAAACCCGGGATCAATCTCCCGATCCGGATAACGGCTTCGTCGCCATCGCGCGCGTCAGGCCGTGTACCGGCCGCCGCACGGCGACATCGAACGGATTGATCTGCTGGCCGAGCGCCTCGGCCTGGCGTCGCAACAGTTCGACCACCATCGGCAGGCGGTCTTCGCCAAGGCGCGTGGACAAGGTGCCGACGCTCAATGCGCCGATCGCAAGGCCCGAGCGGTCGAGAATCGGCACCGCAACGCCCGCCATTCCGTCGATCAGACCGCTGTTGCGCCCCGCGTAGCCCTGCGTGCGCACCCGTTCGATCTCGGTGCGCAAATAGACTTCGTCGAATACGCCATAGCTGTGCAGACGCGGCACGTTGAAGCGAATGATCTCTTCACGCTCCGCTTCGGGCTGGAATGCGAGTATCGCGAGGCTGCCCTGTCCGACGCCCAGCGCCACGCGTCCGCCCACATCGCCTGTGAAGGAGCGGATGGGAAACGGACCTTCGCAGATGTCGAGGCACACCGCATCGAAGCTGCTCTTCACCAGCAGGAAGATGGTTTCGCCGAGTCCCGAACACAACCTCAAGAGTGCGGGCCTGCACAGCGCGCGCATGCGGCTCGGGTTGCCTGCCTGCGCGGCGAGCGAGAAAAAATCGACGCTCAGCCGATAGCGCTTGCTGCCCTCGTCTTGCTCGACCACCCCTTCCGCAATCAGCGCATGGAGAATCCGGTGCACGGTGGCCTGTGTGAGGCCGACAGCTTTCGCCAGCGCCGTGACGCGGCTTCCTTCCACCTGATCGTTGCCCAGCGCCCGGATCACGGCGAAGGCACGCTGCAGCATGCCCGCGCCGGGCGTTCCGTTTTCTTCGTCCGTTACCTGCATTCTTGCCTCTCCGATTCCATTAAACGGAATAACTGCGCCGCTGCTCCACCTGCCCCGGGACACGCCGATGCCCAATCCTGAAGCGGCGCTCCGGGATTACCCACATACCGCCCAGCGAAATTTTTTCCCGAACATCGCTTCGATAATTTCATTAATCGAAATCCAAACGCAGATTCTAATCAATGGATGGAATTTTAAATTGACCGGGCGAAATTTGGCTGGCTAGAGTCGCTCCATCGCAATCAAACGGATGTCGCCATGCAGGCGCACCGAAGGGACTCGCCGTGTCGTTTCTCACCTTGACCGATCTGTCGAAGTCATTCGGCGATCTGCACGCCGTCGCCGACGTCAACCTGTCGGTCGAGAAAGGCGAATTCGTCTCGCTGCTCGGGCCTTCAGGCTGCGGCAAGACCACGACGCTGCAAATGATCGCCGGCTTCATCGAGGCCACGCGCGGACGCATCATGCTCGATGGGCGCGACATCACCCACATGCGGCCGAACCGGCGCGGTCTCGGCATCGTGTTCCAGAGCTATGCGCTGTTCCCGCACATGAGCGTCGAACAGAACGTGAGCTTCGGCCTGGAGATGCGCGGCATCGACCGCGCCGAGCGCCGTGAGCGCGTCAAAGAAGCGCTCTCGCTCGTGCGCCTCGATGCCTACGCGCACCGTTTTCCCCGTGAGCTGTCCGGCGGCCAGCGTCAGCGCGTCGCGATCGCGCGCGCCATCGTGATCGCGCCGCCGGTGCTGCTGCTCGACGAACCCATGTCGAACCTCGACGCCAAGCTGCGCGAGGACATGCAGTTTGAATTGCGTGGCATCCAGCGCAAGATCGGCACGACGACCATCATGGTCACGCACGACCAGTCCGAGGCGCTGTCCATCAGCGATCGTGTCGTCGTGATGGAAGCGGGCCGCATCACGCAGGTGGACTCGCCGTATCGCGCCTACGAGCGGCCCGAGACGAGCTTCGTGTCGCAGTTCATCGGCAAGGCGAACATGCTGCATGGAAAGATCGTGGCGCGCGATGGCGACGCGATCCGCATCGACCTCGGCCACGACCTCGCGGAAACCGGCACGAGCTCGCAATTGCCGGAACGCGAGCGCGGCATCGGCGTCGGCGCCGCGATCACGGTCTGCATCCGTCCGGAAAAGCTCCGGCTCGGCGCGGCGGGCAGCGGACGTCTGCCGGGTCGCGTGACCAGCCGCTTCTTCCTCGGCAGCCAATGGCTCTATCGTCTCGACAGCCGCGCCGGCGAAATGCTCGTGTGCTGCCAGAACCACGGCGACGACCCGCTCGAGGAAGGCGCGCAGGTGGGCATCGACTGGAACACGGAATCGATCCGCTTCATCCAGCAGGAGGCCGCCCGTGGATAGCACGCTGCGCTCCTCCAGCCCCACCGCGACGCCCGACCCGCAAAACACGCGACGCGCGCCGTGGCACGCGTATCTGCCTTTGTGGCTGATGAGCGCGCCCGCCCTGATGCTGTTCTGCGTGCTCGTGATCGTGCCGCTCGGCATGACGCTCGCACTGACGTTCTATCGTTTCGATCCGTCGCTCGGCCCGGTGGCGGCATTCGATCTGCATAACTACGCCGAGGTGCTCGGCTCGTCGTACTTCCACACGATCTTCCTGCGCACCTTCGGCATCGCCGCGCTCGTGACGGTGCTGTGCATCGCGATCGGCACACCCGAGGCCTACATCCTGTCGCGCATGGGAGATCCCTGGCGCTCCCTCTTCCTGCTGGTGATCCTCGCGCCGCTGCTCGTTTCGGTGGTCGTGCGCGCGTTCGGCTGGAGCATGCTGCTCAACGTGAACGGTCTGGTGAACCAGTTGCTCGGCGTGTTCGGCATGGGGCCGTACAAGCTGCTCTATACGACCTTCGCGATTGTCATCGCGCTCGTGCACGTGATGCTGCCGTTCATGGTGATTCCGGTCTGGACCGCGCTGCAACGGATCGATCCGCAAACCGAGAACGCCGCGCTGTCGCTGATGGCCTCGCCCGCCGTCACCCTGCGGCGCATCGTGCTGCCGCAACTGGTGCCGGGGATCCTGTCGGGCAGCCTGATGGTGTTCGGCCTCTCCGCGAGCGCGTTCGCTATTCCGGGCCTGCTGGGCGGACGACGCCTGAAGGTCGCCGCAACCACCGTGTACGACCAGTTCCTCAGCTCGATGAACTGGCCGCTCGGCGCGACCATCGCGGTGCTGCTGCTGATCGCCAATCTGGTCGTGATGCTCACTTATTACCGTGTGCTCGAGCGGCGCTATGCGCGCAGCATGGGCTGAGCGAGACGAATCATCATGCGTAAAAACGGTCCCATCGCCCTCGCGTTCCACACTATCGTCATTCTCTTCGTGCTCGCGCCGCTCGCTGTCGTCGTGCTGGTCGCATTCACGCCCGAAGAGACGCTCACGCTGCCCACCCATGCACTGTCGCTGCGCTGGTTCCGTGCGATCCTCGACTATCCGGATTTCATTTCGGCTTTTTTCAACAGCGTCAAGCTCGCTTTTGCATCGGCGACGCTTTCGCTCGTCATCGCGTTGCCGGCGGGACTCGCGATTGGCCGCGGGCGCTTTCCGGGCAGGAATTTCCTGAACGCGTTGTTGCTTTCTCCGCTCGTGATTCCCGGCCTTGTGCTCGGCATCGCCATGCTGCGTTTCTTCGCGATGATCGGTGCAACCGGTTCGTTCGCGTGGCTGATCCTCGCGCACATGATCGTCATCACGCCGTTCGTCATGCGGCTCGTGCTGGCTTCGGTGACCGGCATGGACCGTAGCGTCGAGCATGCAGCGGCGTCGCTGGGCGCGGGCGCATGGACCACTTTCCGCCGCGTCACCTGGCCGATGATCCTGCCCGGCATCACCGGCGGCTGGCTGCTCGCGTTCATCAATAGCTTTGACGAGCTGACCATGTCCGTCTTCGTCACGTCGCCCCAGACCATCACGCTGCCGGTGCGCATGTACATGTACGCGACCGAATCGATCGATCCGATGATGGCCTCCGTGTCCGCGCTGGTGATCTTCATCACTGCCGGGGCCATGCTCATCCTCGATCGCGTGTATGGGCTCAACCGCATTCTGATCGGCCAGCACTGAACGACATCTCATGACTACCCCGACGTCCCGCTGCGCCCCGCAATTCGTCCGACTCGCGGAAACCGGACGCGCGCCCGTTTCCTTCATCCTCGACGGCACGCCCACGCAAGCCCTCGCGGGCGACACGCTCCTCACCGCGATCCTTCTGCAGCAGCGCCATGTGCGCCACAGCGAGTTCAGCGACGCACCGCGTGCAGGCTTCTGCCTGATCGGCGCGTGTCAGGACTGCTGGGTGCGCGGCGAGGACGGCACGCGCATGCGCGCCTGCTCTACACGCATCGAGGCCGGCATGCGCATCGTCACGCAGGGACAATGCACATTGCACACAGCGAACCCGGAGGATGCGCAATGAGCGGCGAGCGCCGTGTGGTGATCGTCGGCGCGGGCCCCGCGGGGATTCGTGCGGCGCAGACACTCGTGGGCGCCGGTGTACGGCCGGTGGTCATCGATGAAAATCCGCGCTGGGGTGGACAGATCTATCGCCAGCCGCCGGCGGACGCGGGCTTCGCACGCGCGAAGTCCACGCTCTATGGCTTCGAGGCCGGCAAGGCCGATGCCGTACATCGCGCGATGGAAGCGCTCCTGCCCGGGATCGACTATCGTCCCGGCACGCTGGTTTGGTCATGCGAAGCGAACCGGCTCGATACGCTCCACGCCGGCCGCGAAGCCACCGTGCCGTTCACGCATCTGATCATCGCGAGCGGCGCGACCGATCGCGTCATGCCGCTCCCCGGCTGGACTCTTGCAGGCGTCTACACGCTCGGCGGCGCGCAGGTCGCGCTGAAGTCGCAGGGTTGCGCGATCGGCGCGCGCATCGTGCTGGCAGGCACGGGGCCATTGCTTTATCTCGTCGCCTATCAATACGTGAAGGCCGGCGCGCAGATCGCCGCCGTACTCGATACCAGTCCGCTCGCACGGCAGGCCGCGGCCGCGCCGCGCATGCTCAGCCAGCCCGCGACTTTCGCGAAGGGCCTGTATTACGTGGCATGGCTGCAGGCGCGCGGCGTGCGTATCGAACGCGGCGTCACGCTCGATGCCATCGAAGGCGAAGACGCCGTGCGTTCGATCCGCTGGCGCACGCATCGCGGCGAGGCGCGCGCGCTGGAGTGCGATGCCGTCGGCATCGGTTTCGGTCTGCGCCCGGAGACCCAGCTCGCCGATCTCGCCGGTTGCCGCTTCCGTTTCGACACGCTCAATCGCTGCTGGATTCCGGAACGCGATGCAGCCGGCCGCAGTTCGGTGCGCAACGTGTATCTCGCCGGCGATGGCGCAGGCATCGCGGGCGCGGATGCCGCCGAACTCGCGGGCCAGCGTGCAGCGCTCGCGCTGATCGAGGACGTCGGCGTCATGACGCATCGTCATAGCCAGCCCGATGCCGCGCGGCTCGAACAACAGCTCTCACGCATCGGCGCGTTTCGTGTCGGTATCGAGCAGGCGTTCGCGCCGCCCGATCATGCCGCGAAGACCTGGCCCGACGATCACGTGATCTGCCGCTGCGAGGAAGTCACCGCAGGCACACTGCGCGCGTGCGTCCGCAGTGGCCTCGCCACCGAAGTGAACCGGCTGAAGGCGCTTACGCGCATCGGCATGGGCCGCTGCCAGGGGCGCATGTGCGGTGAAGCGGCCGTGGCGCTGCTCGCCGCCGAAACCGGCAAGCAGGTTTCCGAAGTGGGCAGGCTGCGCAGCCAGGCGCCCATCAAACCCATTCCCATCACGCCGATGCTCTACGACGACGGCGTGCAGGTCCAGCCCGAGGAAGCCCACGATGAGTGAGGCGCGTCACTACGATGTCGTCATCGCGGGCGGCGGCCTCGTCGGGTCATCCACGGCGCTGGCGCTGGCATTGCAAGGGCTGCGGGTCGCGCTGATCGAACGGCGCTTCTGCGGTGCGCAGGCGAGCGGCGTGAACTATGGCGGCGTGCGCACGCAAGGCCGCAGTCCCGAACAGATGCCGCTCGCGGTGCGCGCGCGAAGCGTCTATGCTCGCTTGCCTGAACTGATCGGCATCGATGGCGAGCTGGTGGTGTCGGGTCATCTGCGGCTCGCACGCCGAGAAGCCGATCTCGATGTGCTCGACCAATGGTCCGCGATGGCGCGCGAGCACGGTGTCGAATCGCAGGTGCTGCGCGGCCCGGAATTTCGCAAGCGCTTTCCGTGGCTGGGTCCGGCGGCGATCGGCGGGTCGCTTTGTCCGAGCGATGGTCACGCGAATCCGCGTCTCGTCTCGCCGGGTTTCGCGCATGCCGCACGTCGCGCGGGTGTCGACGTGCGCGAGCAGACCGAGCTCGCCGATATCGTCTTCGACGGCACGCGTTTCCAGATGCGCGCGGGCGACCGCCGCATCAGTTCGGACTGGCTCGTCAACAGCGCGGGTGCATGGGCCAATCGCATCGCGGGCAGCTTCGGCGAGACCGTGCCGATGAAACCCATCTATCCGAACATGTGGGTGACCGAGCCGCTGCCGCGCTTCATCGGCCACAGTCTCGGCGTGGTGGGCGGCGGCGTGTATGCGCGGCAAGTGGAGCGCGGCAATTGCGTGATCGGCGGCGGCCGCGGTCATGGCGACGGCGAGTATGCCCAGCCGTCCACCGCCACCACGCGCGCCGTGATGCGCGATGCCTGTGCGCTGCTGCCGGCGCTGCGCGATGCACTGTTGATCCGCACCTGGAGCGGCGTGGAAGGCGAAACGCCGGACAGCAATCCGGTCATCGGCCTGAGCCGCACCACGCCGCGTCTGCTGCATGCATTCGGTTTTTCGGGCGGAGGCTTCCTGCTTGCGCCCGGCGTCGGCGAAGTGCTCGCCGAGCTCGTCACGCAAGGCGAGACCCGCACGCCGATCGACGCGTTCTCGATTCAACGCTTCAGCCGGGTGCCGCTCTCCGCTGCTCACTAACCTCAAACGCAATCGCCATAACAAGGACAATCACGATGAACCTGCCCCGCACACTCGCCTCCGTTGCCGCGCTCGTCGCGTTCGGTGTCTCGTCGCAAGCCTGGTCGCAGAGCAAGACGATCTATATCGGCATGAACGGCGGACCGATGGAGAAGGCCTACACCAGCCAGGTGCTGCCTGACTTCGAGAAGGCCAACAACGTCAAGGTCGTGGTGGTGCCCGGCACGTCGTCCGACGTGCTCGCGAAGCTGCTCGCGAACCGCAACAGTCCGCAGATCCATGCCGCGTTCCTCGACGACGGCGTGATGGCGCGCGCCGTCAGCATGGGCATCTGCCAGAAGCTCGATGACGCGCCCGTACTCAAGGAACTCTATCCGTTCGCGCGCCTGAAGGACGACATGGGCGCAGGCGTGCAGCTCGGCATGACGGGCATCGGCTACAACACCAAGCTGTTCAAGGAAAAGGGCTGGGCGCCGCCGACCTCGTGGATGGACTTCGCCGATCCGAAGTACAAGGGCAAGGTCGTGTTCCAGTCGGCTTCCAGCAGCACGTTCGGCCTGCACGGTTTCCTCGCGATCAACCGTCTGCTCGGCGGAAGCGAGAAGAACGTCGAGCCGGGTTTCAGCAAATGGGCGACGACGGTCGGCCCGAACGTCGTCGAATACATTCCTAACTCGGCGAAGCTCTCCGAGATGATTACCACGGGCGAAGCCGGTTTGTTTCCGCTCACGCCGACCGCCATCGGCGACCTGAAGGACAAGGGCCTGCCGGTTGCCTACGTCGCGCCGAAGGAAGGCGCGGTGTTGCTGCTGGTCGATCTGTGCGTCGTGAAGAACAATCCCGATCCGGCGCTCGCTCAGAAACTCGCGCAGTATCTGCTGTCCGCGCCCGCGCAGACCAAGGCGGCCGAAGCGGGCAAGCAGATCCCCACGAATTCGCAAGCGAAGATGACGCCGGACATGGAAAAGAATCTCGGCGACCTGAACACGCTCGTGAAGAAAGTAACGGTGGTGGACTGGGACACCATCAATGCGAACCGCGCGCAGTGGGATCAGCGCTGGAATCAGCAGATCGAGAAGTAAGCAGGTTCGCGCTGGCGCTGGACGGCGGCGCGGCAGTCTTCTCCCTTTCAGCGTCTCTCGGGACTGAATGGGGTTGCCGCAGCCGCTTGTCCACGACTTGATGGCCTTCTTCGGAACAGCCAATTCCGCATTTTCTTGCAACTGCCGAAGCTCTTGGTGGGCAAGGTGTCGGGGCCCGTTCCGATAAAAAGCTGAACGCGTTCCGGAAAATAATGCACGTTTGCGGATCGCATTCTTGAAAGCAGTGCCCGGCCGCCGGGCATCCAGGACGACAGTCGACTACTTGCGAGCCGCCATGCCGCTCTTGCGGAGCGGCTTCATCGCGCCAGACCGACAGCCGCGAAAACCGCCCCATGCCGCGGATTCATTGGACGCGATCATTCAGGCCACCGACAATGAGGAAACACGCGCGACAACCTCGCGCCTTCGCTTTCCACTCATTCCGAACGCGCCCTCATGACCTTCCAGCACTCCAACCCTTCGCGCGGCACACGCGGCATGGCCGTCGCGCCGCATTCACTTGCAACGCAAAGCGCCCTCGCCGTACTGCGCGAAGGCGGCAACGCGGTCGAAGCGATGATCTCCGCCGCAGCCACCATCGCGGTGGTATATCCGCACATGAACGGTATCGGCGGGGACGGCTTCTGGCTGATCTCGCGTCCGGGCGAGCCACCCGTCGGCATCGAGGCATGCGGGTCCGCCGCCTCGGGCGCCAGCATCGAACGGTATCGCGCGCTCGGGCTCGACCGCATTCCGCATCGCGGCGCGCTTGCTGCGAATACGATGGCCGGGACCGTGTCGGGCTGGCAGGCCGCATTCGACTGGTCTGCGAAAACGCTAGACGGTCGTCTGCCGGTCTCGCGCCTGCTCGACGACGCCATTGCCTACGCGACCCAAGGCGTGCCCGTCACCGACAGCCAGGCGCGCTGCGTCGCCGGCAAGCGCGGCGAACTGGCAGACGTGCCGGGCTTCGCCGAAAGCTTCATACCCGACGCACTCGATGGCGGCCCGCCGCGCGCCGGCGCTCGCTTCAGGCAGCCGCGCATGGCCGCGACGCTCGCGCAGCTCGTCCATAACGGTCTCGACGATTTCTATCGCGGCGATCTCGCGCGCACGCTTGCGCAAGAACTCGGCGCGCTCGGCAGCCCGCTCGCGCTGGAAGATTTCGAGCGTCATCGCGCGCGCCTGGTGACGCCGCTCGCGCTCACGCATTCGCTCGGCTCGGTATACAACATGCCGCCGCCGACACAAGGTCTCGTGTCACTGCTCATCGTCGGACTGCTGGACCGCGTGCTGCGCGATGACATGGACCCGCTCGGCCCCGAGTACGTGCACGCGTGCGTCGAAGCGACCAAGCTCGCCTTCAGGATCCGCGACGCACACATCACCGATCCGGATCACATGGACATCGATCCGCAGACCCTGCTCGATCCCGCGCGCCTCGACGCACTCGCCGCGCAGATTTCCTTCACGCAGGCCGCGCCGTGGGGCAACGGACGCGGTCCGGCGGATACCGTGTGGCTTGGCGTCGTCGATGGCGACGGCGTCGCCGTGAGTTTCATCCAGAGCATCTATCACGAGTTCGGCAGCGGCATCGTCCTGCCGGGGTCGGGCGTGAACTGGCAGAACCGCGGCTGCAGCTTCTCGCTCGACGCAGCCTCGCTCAATCCGCTGATGCCGCGCCGGCGTCCTTTCCACACGCTGAATCCCGCACTCGCGCGTTTCGCCGATGGACGCGTCATGGTCTACGGCAACATGGGCGGCGACGGCCAGCCGCAATCGCAGAGCGCGGTGTTCACGCGCATCGCGCGGTATGGCTGGAATCCGCAATCGGCCATCGACGCACCGCGCTGGCTGCTCGGGCGCACATGGGGACAGGCGAGCGATTCGCTCAAGCTGGAGGCGCGCTTCGGCGATGCGACGGTGGCCGCGCTGCGGCAACTCGGCCATGAAGTCGATGTCCTGCTGCCCTACGACGAAACCATGGGTCACGCCGGGGCCATCATCCGCTACCCGAACGGTTGCTTCGAAGGCGGCCACGATCCGCGCAGTGACGGCGCGGCGATTGGCTGGTAGGTTTCTTGGCGAGGCAGGAGCAGGATTCATCGAGACATCGCTACTGCCACAATCAATCTGTAACGCAATCAGATAAATTCGATTTCTAAAGCTTTGTTGCGCACTTGCAAAGCTTGACATTCTTTGACGTTTACGAAGGCTGAATCGTGGGACTCTCGCGCGGGAGCGATTCGTCCAAGAACGGAGGAGAAGAGAAATATGGATTTCATCGATGAAGTGAGGACTTTGGCGGCACGCATCGCAACAGCGAAGGATAGGGTGCAAACCGAAGAGGCAACCAAGAATGCCATGGTGATGCCGTTCATCCATCTGCTGGGATATAACGTCTTTGATCCCCTCGAGGTGACGCCCGAGCTGATCGCCGATGTTGGCACGAAGAAAGGCGAGAAGGTGGACTATGCGATCCTGAAAGACGGCAAACCTATCATGCTGTTCGAGTGCAAGAGGTCCGGCGGCGATCTCAACATCAATCATGCAAGCCAGCTCTTCCGCTACTTCCATGTCACGGAGGCGCGATTCGGGGTGTTGACGAATGGTCTCGTCTATCGCTTCTTTACCGACCTTGAACAGCCGAACAAGATGGACGAGAAACCGTTCTTCGAATTCAATATCGCTGACTTCCGCGATCAGGATGTCGATGAACTGAAGAAGTTCGCCAAAGCTGCGTTTGACCTCGAAAATATCCTGACCACGGCAAACCACCTCAAATATACGCGTGCAATCAAGAATACCTTGAACGAATGGATGGCTGAGCCTCCCGAGGAATTCGTTCGGCTCGTTTCAGCGGAATTCCTCGCAGGGAAACAGTTCAGGACCACCGTCAAGGATCAATTCACGCAGGTCACGAAACACGCTTTTCAGCAGCTGGTGGCCGACAAGATCAATGGCCGTCTCAAGGGCGCAATGACACCGGAGCCGGCGTTGCTTCCCTCAGTTCCACCGACAGGGAGTGATGCAGCATCCGGGGACGCATCTGAGCCGACCGCTATCGAGGTCGAAGCATTCCAGATTATCCGGGCGATCCTGCGGCCTGTCATATCGCCGGGGATGGTGGCGATCCGCGGTGCGGCGAGCTATTGCGCGATTCTCTTCGATGATAACAATCGCAAACCCATCTGCAGATTGCGCTTCAAGAACGAAAGCAGGCTTGTCATCGGCGTGTTCGACGACAAGAAGGAAGAGGATCGTGTGCATCTGGACAATCTCGATGCCATTTTCGAGCTTTCCGACAGATTGAAAGCCTGCGCGACGTCGTACATGAAACCTGCCCGGGAAGACGAAAGCGCTGTCGCTTAGTTGTCTCCGTGCATCAGGCACATGTGCTGATGTTTGAGCCGGCGCCGCCGTCGTGCAGGATCACAGCGGGCCGGCATACAAAAGCACCCTTCCGTCTTCAGGCGTTCGCACCGCCATCCACAGTGAGCGTCGCCCCGGTGATATAACCGGCGTTCGCGCTCGCCAGAAAGACCACGGCCTGCGCGATATCCTCGCCCGTGCCGTAGTCGCCGGTGGCCGTCAACGCTTTCAGCGTCGGCCCGAACGGACCTTCCACCGGGTTCATGTCCGTGTTGATCGAGCCGGGCTGCACGAGGTTCGCCGTGATCCGCTGCGGGCCGAGTTCTCTCGCGAGGCCCTGCGTGAACGCCACGAGCGCCGATTTGGACGCGGAATAAACGCCGAGCAACGAAGCGGGAACGCGGTCCGCAAAGTAGCTGCCAATCGAAATCACGCGGCCGCCCGCCTTCAGGTGCGGAATCGCCGCCTTGGCAGCGAGAATCGGCGCGCGCACGTTCACGTTCAGCGTGGCATCGATATCTTCGAGCGAGATGTCCTTCACATCGCCCATGCGCAGAATGCCGGCGTTGTTGACCAGGATATCGAGCCCGCCCAGCGACTCCACCGTCTTTTGCACGGAAGCGTCGATCGCCGCTGCATCCGCGCTGTTCGCCTGGATCGCGACGCCACGGCGACCTTGCGCTTCGATTGCCTGCACGACCTGCGCGGTCTGTTCCGCCGACTTCTCATACGTGATCGCGACGTCCGCGCCAGCGGCCGCCAGAGCCTTTGCAATCGAAGCGCCGATACCGCGGCTTGCGCCGGTGACCCAGCGCGCGTTTTCCTTCGAGCATCATGTCAATCTCCAGAGTGGTTTATTGAATACAAAAAATCGTGAAGGGCCTGTCCGCCCATACCGATCCATCAGTTGAACAATCCTTGAATCTCGCCGTATGGCAGCGGCGTGTCGTCGAGCGCTTCGGAACGGCCGTGCGCGAGGAAGTCCGCGGCCATGGCCTTGCTCCTGCCGAGCACCACCTGCGCGATGCCGCTGCCCGCGCTGAGCCGCCGTACGCCGAGCCTTCCGAGCGTCGCGGCATCGGGCAGGCCCGGCAGCGCCATCACATTCAAAGGCAGCCGGATGTCCCGGACGATCGTCTCGATGTGGGACGGCCGCATCAGCGCCGGAACGAACAAACCGTCCGCGCCCGCCGACGCATACAGCCCGCCGCGTGCAATCGCCTCCTGAGGCTGCTTCGACGCTTCGACGAGGCTTGCAAGGAACACGTCGCTGCGTGCATTGACGAACAGGTCCAGGCCGGCCTTTGTCACAGCCGCCTTGATCGCCTCGATCTTCGCGGCCAGCAGCGATGCCGGGTCGGGTCCGTCTTCGATATTGATGCCCGCAATCCCCAGCTCCGCCAGCCGCAGCACCTGCTCTGCGACGGTCTCCGGATCGTCGGAATAGCCATGTTCGACGTCCACTGACAACGGCACGGCGAGCACGCGCACGATCCGTCGAACCGATGCGAGGACTTCATCGAACGGCAGCATGCGGCCGTCCGGATAACCGAGCGCCCATAGGTGAATGCGTCGTCTATTTGGGCGATTGCTCCGCCGAAGCAGGTCTTGACTGGACTTGTGAGCCTAAATGAGAAGAACCCCGCTTCGCCTGTCATGGGCGAGGCGGTTAGATCCGCATGTCTGCGATCTCTCACGTCCTTGCACGGACGTGCATCGTGTCCGACCGTTCAATGGCGGGCCGTAGTAGAGGGTGCAGAGCGATTTGGGTTCTTCGTCGCTCCGCCCAGTCAACTCTGCTATTGGCCCGTCTCCCTCTTCCATTGGGACGCGGGACCTCACCACAAGAGGGCGAACCCGTGAGCGT
>NZ_JARUXT010000003.1:1075897-1265305 GCF_031451075.1 Caballeronia sp. LZ043
TCGCCGGCTCGAACATCAGCGCAAGCGACGTGGTGCTCGCCGCGAAGGATCAGGTGAACGTCGTCAACACGACCGACACGGCGTCGACGCGCAGCTCCAGCAGCACCAAGAGCACGAGCGTCGGTCTGTCGTTCGGCACGAACGGTTTCGGCATATCGGCGGCGATGGCGAACGCGCACGGCGACGCCAACAGCGACGCGGCAATTCAGAACGCGTCGCACGTTACGGGCGCGAATAGCGTCGCGATCATCTCAGGCGGTGATACGAACGTGATCGGCTCGCAGATCGCCGGAAGACAGATCGCGGCGGACGTCGGCGGCAATCTGAACATCGCAAGCGTGCAGGATACGACCGTCAGCGCGGCGCATCAGAGCAGTACCGGCGGCGGCTTCACGATCAGTCAGGGTGGCGGCGGCGCGAGCTTCAGCGCACAGAACGGCCACGCGGACGGGAACTTCGCACAGGTCAAGGAACAGGCGGGACTCTATGCGGGCGACGGCGGCTTTGACGTATCGGTCAAGAGCAATACGGCGCTCACGGGGGCGGTCATCGCGGGGGCGGATGACGCAGCGAAGAACAGTCTGTCCACGGGAACGCTGACGTTCGCGGACGTCGGCAACCACTCGCACTATTCGGCGAACAGCATCGGCGGATCGGTGGGCCTGTCGCCGGGTCCGAGCTCCGACAAGGCTGTCGGCACTGCTTCAGTGCCGGGCTCGGGCGGGCCGGTGCCGATGATCGGCCAGCATGAGAGCGGCGACCAGAGCGCGACGACACGCAGCGCGATCAGCCCGGGCACGATCACGCTGACTGACGGCGCCTATCAGGCGCAAGACATCGCGAGCCTGAGTCGCGACACGACGAACACGAACGGGACAGTAGCGAGCACGCCCGACGTGAATGAGATCCTGAACAAGCAGGCAGACACGATGCAGGCCGCACAGGCGGCGGGTCAAGTGGTCGCGCAAGGTATTGGCGCGTACTTTGATATGAAGCACGCGCTGGCCGTCGCCGATCACGATCAGGCGACAGCCGACGCGACGGCTGAGGGCGGAAGGGACCGGGTGATTGCGCACGTCATCGGCGGCGGCTTGATTGGCGGATTGGGCGGCGGCGGCATCGACACGGCAGCCGGCGGCGCTGCGGGCGCGGGAGTGGCGTCGGGATTCGCGCCACAGCTGAGTGAAATAGCCGAGGGTGTGGGAAACGCGACCGGCTCGAAGACGCTTGGAAATTTCGCAGCGAATGTAGTCGCGGGCGCGGGCGGCGCGTTGGCAGGTGGCGAAGCAGGCGCCGTGACCGCCAGTAACGCGGATTTGTACAATCGGCAGTTGAACCAGAAGGAGAAGAAGACGATCGCGGACCAGGCGAACGGAGATGCGGCCGAGGCCAGTCGGTTGACCAAAGCGGCGTGCTATGCGGTGAAATGTTGGGCCGAATACGCGCCGGGCAGTGAGCAATATAACGCTAACTTTGTGAGTCAGCTTGAGGCGTCACAGCTCGGGCCGGAACTCGCGTGGGTGAACAATCAGAAGGAGGCGGGATTGTTCAATTACACGCCCGGGCAGAAGGTCACGGATATGGTGAAGAGTGATCCAACGGGCGTGGCCCGGGATCTGGCGAAAACGATAACTGGTGGCGTGACGACTAAGACTGGTGCGACGCTTTGTACAAATGGCCTCGGCTGTGTTGTTGGGGGCGCGATGGTTGCCCTCGGATTAAGTGATATGGCCGAGGCGGGAAGCGATCTCTATAACCGTTACAACGGCATCAACTTGCCTGGTGTAAATCCGTTGCGCAATGGCTTCAATGAAGTCCTCCCCTCCGGATGGGGAAACATCGCATACGATGGGCTGAGTCTTGCTGCCGCTGTCGGCGCCCTCTATGCGCCCGTGCCACTCAAAATGGGCACTGCGGATGGCCTTGGACGCCCCGGGTCTATGTTCGGTGTCACAGTGTCAAGATTCAACAACAAGTGGTTAGTTCCATTCACCGGCATAGCAGCCCCCTATGGAGTCAATCAGGGCATCTTGATCTATGGAGTCGGATCAAAAGGAGCGACCGTTGCAAACGACATCAAAAAAGCAGGAGGCGATAAGTGAACTGGAGACGTCTCTACGCCGTTATTCAGATACTTGGCACCGTCGGCTGCATCTCGATCGCGGCTGCCGGCCTGTACTCTGTGATCTTGATCGGCATATGCAGAAGGCTTATCGGATTGAGCGAGAACGTTTCTGTATTTGCCATTGGTATCCCGAGCTTCCTGCTTCTGCTAACAGTCTTTGTTCGGTATTTGCCGGCTCACCTTCGCAAGGCTGGCATGCTGAGCGATGCCCCGGAGAAATTTGGTCCTTGGTTCAAATGAACTGGAGACGTCTCTACGCGACGGTTCAAATTTGGTTCATGGTGCTCTTAACCTCAGGTGCGACGGCCTTATTCTGGGCGTTCGTGATTGCAGGCATTTGCCGCCTAGCGCTCGGGATAGATGAGAATCGCGCCATGCTGTTCATTGGTGGGCCGCTCTTCCTGGCATTGCTTGTCTGGCTCATCAGATCGCTACCTAGCACCCTACGTAAGGTCGGCATGCTGAGCGATGACCCTAAAAGCTTCGGCCCTTGGTTCAAATGAATTGGCGAAGCATTCTCGCGGCAGAGCGCACGATTACGATAGTTGGCAGCATAGCTGTTGGTTCGAGTGTTCTTTATGCATTCATAGTGGCTGGCTTATGCAGAATCATGTTTGATCTAGGAGACGTTACGGCGTTGCTCTCGATCGGACTTCCCTTGTTTTTGGTGTCGCTAGTCCTACATGTCTGCCTCCTTCCAAAACATCTCCGTAGGGCTGGAGTGATCGATTAGCGTCTGACCTTGTATTTCGGACATTGCTTGTTACGTGTCCGACGCCGCTTCGCTAAAGTAGTTCTCGCGTATCCCAAGGGATGCGCGACCTCGATGTCTTTGCCTCGCCGCGCGCCAGGTTTCTTAGTCCGAACAAGCCACATGAAGGTAAACAACCGCCTGACGGCCCTTCCCCTTACCGCCCTTGTGTCATTCGCCAGTCATGCACAGCAGGCTCCGGCGATCGCGGACGAAGCGGCGGCCGTGCGCCAACGCCGAGCAAAACCAGCAGGTACAACAGCAACGCGACGCGCAGCAACGTGACGCGGCCGTGCGCGCGCCGGTCGTGCGCTCGACGGTGCCGGCGGTCACGGCCTATCCCGACTTGCCGCACGAAGCGCAGTGCTATCGCATCGACACGTTCGCGTTGATGGTCCCGGATACGCTATCCGACAACGCGCGCGTGCAAGGTGCGTCGGCGCTGCCGTTCGATCACTTCGCATTCGCGCGTGAGTGGGCGGATCACTATCGCGGGCAATGCGTCGGGCGCGAGGGAATCGCGGTGCTCACGAAGGGTTTGCAGCAGGCGATACTAAGCCGCGGCTACGTGACAACGCGGGTGCTCGTGCCCGAGCAGGACATCGCAAGCGGTACGTTGTCGTTCGCGCTCATGCCCGGCGTGATTCGCGAGATTCGTTTCGTTGAACCCGTCACGCGGGCGTCTTGGCGCTCTGCGTATCCCGCACGGCCGGGCGACCTGCTCGACGTGCGTGCGCTTGAGCAAGGCATCGAGCAGATGAAGCGGCCCGCGAGCCAGGACGCCGACATGAGAATCGAGCCGACCGACCGGCCCGGTGAGAGCGACATTCTGATTTCGCTCAAGCGCTCGAAGCCGTGGACGCTCGTCGCCTCGATCGACAATTCGGGCAGCCGCGCGACCGGCAAACTTCAAGGCAATGTCAGCCTCGGCCTGGACAACCCGTTCGGGCTGAACGACGTCCTGACCGTCGGCGCGTCGCAAGACCTTTACTTCGACGACAAGGGACTCGGCTCGCACGGCTTCACCGGCTCGTATGCGGTGCCGTGGAGCTACTGGACGGCGTCGCTGTTCGGCTATTCGAGCACGTACTACCAGCAGATCGCGGGCGTCGCGCAAACCTTCGTCTCAAGTGGCAACACGCAGACAGCGGGGATCAGAATCGCGCGCGTGCTACGGCGGTCTCAGAGTGACGTGCTCGGGGCCTATGTGCAGCTGTCGAAGCGGTTCGGCGCGAGCTTCATCAACGACACCGAGATCGAGATCCAGCGTCGCAATAATACGTTCATCGAGGCCGGGCTGACGGACCGGCACTACTTCGGCGGCGCGCAGCTTGACGCCTCGCTCGGCTACCGGCAAGGCGTGGGCGGCCTCGGTGCAACGCCCGACCCGGCGCCGCTTCCGCAGATTCCGGCTACCTCGACGAGCCAGCCAAGCGGCCCGACGTATCGCTACCGGATGGCCGTGCTCGATCTCAACCTCTCCATGCCGTTCGTCCTGGCGGGACAGCCCTTGCGCTATGTGACGAGCTTTCGCGGCCAGTACTCGGCTGATCGGCTGTTCTACGTCGACGACCTCGCGATCGGCAGCCACTACACCGTGCGCGGCTTCGACGGCGCGCAGATGCTCGCGGCCGAACGCGGTTTCTACTGGCGCAATGAGGTGCAGGCGCCGCTCGGACAAACTCGCCAGTCGCTTTACACCGGTGTCGACTATGGGCGGGTTTTCGGGCCGAATACGGCGTTTCTGGCCAGCACGCAGTTGGTCGGCGCCGTGATCGGGATCCGCGGCGGCGTTCCGTTCAAGGCCGGCGGTTTGAGTTATGACCTGTTCGCCGCGACGCCGATCCATAAGCCGGCGTCGCTCGTCACGGCGCGCGTGACGTTCGGTTTTCAGGTGACGGCGCAACTCTGAGGCGTCCGGGACGCGTGGTGTCCCGCCTCAACGTGCCTTGATGAGCGCCACGCTACTTGCTCAAGGCCGGGCTGTTGTGAAAGCTCATCTCTCGCATGTCCACCGGCGCATACGGGTCTTTGACCCGTTCCACGATCGTACCGACGCGCTCCTTTTCCGCCAGCATGCGGGCTTCGAGCTTTTTCATCTGCCGCCATTCGGTTTCCAGCTCGCGCATGCGCCGCCGGATCGACGCCTCGATCGGGTCGATCTGGTTGCACAGGTCGTTGAGCACCAGGCGGCTGCGGATCAGGTCGAGCAGCACGGCCCGCGTGATGGGCCGCTCGCGATATTGCTCCTGTAGCGCGCGCAGCCTGGCCATCGGAAGCGGATCAACGCCGGCAAGCGATAGTCGGGCAATTCGGAGGGGTTCATCATCGGGGCGACATACTGTATGGATGAACAGTATGTCGCTGTGCTCGGGTCGGGCCCACTGCGTAAATGAATCTGACCCGGGGGACGCATGTGCACGAGCTACAAAGTAGGCGACAAAACCCGCTGGGCGGGCTTCCCGGCCTTCAGCGAGTTTCCGCAGCCTGATTTTGACTACCGCGACGAGGTCTATAAGGACTATGCGGCGCCGATCTTCCGCCGGCTCGACGGCGCGCCCATGACCAGTCCGGCCAGCTTCGGCATCGTGCCGCGCAAGCACATTCCCGAGAACGTCAAGGTCTTCGACACCATGAACGCGCGCGCCGAGACAGTCGGCGAAAGACGGAGCTTCAGCGGCGCATGGAAGAAGCTGCAACTGTGCCTGATCCCGTGTATCGGCTTCTACGAGCCGAGCTATGAGACGGGCAAAGCGGTACGGTGGCGCATCGGCATGGCAGACGGTTCACCGCTGGCGATCGCGGGTCTGTGGCGCGAATGGGATGACCCGAAGGCACAGCGCTCAGTTTCACCATGTTGACAGTGAACGCGCAGGATCACCCGCTCATGTCGCGGTTTCACAAGCCCGGTGACGAGAAGCGCAGCGTCGTGATCGTGCGCCCCGACGCCTATCAGGACTGGTTGTCGTGCAGATCGACCGACGAGGCGCGCTCCTTTCTCACCCTTTATCCGGCGGGCGCGATGATGGCCGAAGCGGCGCCAATGCCGCCCCGCAAACCCAAGCCAAGCGCTGACGGCACGAGTCAGCCATGGTTGATCTAACGACGCGTTAGCCGGGTGACGTTCGATTCCTGGTGAGCACCTCGTCCGCAATGGATGATGTTGTCCGGCAGACATCAGTTACAAACGCACTAATCAACTGGAGTGGTGTCTCCTTAAGCCCCTGCGAACCTCTGTTACGGGAGAACGGCAATGTATGCACTGGCTATCGCGCAGTGCGCGGAAGCAGTCAGGACGATGGACACTTATCTGGACCGCGCCGAACGCTTCGCGCAGGCGAAGAAGTTCGATGTCGCCGTGTTGCTCTCGACACGGCTCGCGCCCGACATGGCGGGATTGCTGTATCAGATCCAGAGCGCCTGCGACTATCTCAAGGGCGGCGCTGCCTATCTTTCCGGACAGCAGCCGCCGCGGCACGAAGACAACGAACAGACGCTTGCCGAAGCGCGCGAACGCATCCGCAAGACACTCGCGTTCGTCGGGAGCGTGACGGCAAGTCAATACGATGACGCAGCCAGCCGGATCGTGAAGGTATCGTGGGTGCCGGGCACACTGTCGGGCGAGAACTACCTATTGCAGATCGTGATTCCAAACGTGTACTTCC
Source organism: Caballeronia sp. LZ043 (assembly GCF_031451075.1). Taxonomy (NCBI): domain Bacteria; kingdom Pseudomonadati; phylum Pseudomonadota; class Betaproteobacteria; order Burkholderiales; family Burkholderiaceae; genus Caballeronia; species Caballeronia sp. LZ043. The sequence continues at coordinate 1,082,439 of NZ_JARUXT010000003.1, forward strand.
ACGTCGCGATGGCGTATGCGATCTTGCGTGCCAATGGGGTCGATGTCGGCAAGCTGGATTTCATCGGCAAGGTGAATGCCATCGACGAGTAAGACGCGTGACCCTGCCGTGAAGCACCGCCAAATATTTTGTTACAGCAAAACCGCCCGGCGATGGGCACACTGCGCACTGGCCCGCAAGTCTCTGCCCTGCCAAGTGCGCGGAACATCGCTTGCGGGCCCTGCACGCTTCAAACGCTTTGAACGCCACGGCCCACCCTTCCCCGCCCGATGAACGCCCGCCTGCTCAGCCTCACCCGCATTCCGTTTTTCCTGCCGCTCTCCGCGGCGACGCTGATGCTGGGCATCGCCATGTCGTTCACCGCGCCCTATCTATCGCTCTTCAGCGTCGAGCAGGCGGGCATGACGCCGCTGCAACTCGGCCTCTTCATGACGATGATCGCGGCGAGCGGCGTCGTGACGAGCGCCTTCGCGGGCAAATGGACGGACCGTCGCGGACATCATCGCGAGTTGTTGCTGGCGGCGTTGATTGCATCGGCGCTCGGCTTCCTGCTGCTGTGCCTGGTGCGCAACTACGCGGGGCTGATGAGCATCGGCATCGCGTTCCTCGGCGCGGGCGGCGCGGCCATGTCGCTGGTGTTCTCCTTCGCGCGCTCCGCGCTGCCCATCGAAGACGAAGCCCAGCGCGCCTTCGCGCTCGCCACGCTGCGCACGGTACTTTCCATGGCATGGGTGTTCGGTCCGTCGGTGGGCGCGCTGGTGCTGGCGGGCGCGGGCTTCTACGGCCTCTTCCTGTTCGCGGCGGCCTGCTTCGCGGCATGCGGTGTGATCGTCTGGCGCATGCACGATTCACCGAAGGGCGACCCGCACAGCGCACCCGCGCATTACGCCGGCGACCCGTCGTCGCTGCTGGAAGTCACCGCGCCCGATACCGAAACGCTCGCGCCGCCGCATGCCGGCATCTCACATCCGCGCGCGGACATCTGGCGCGCCACGGTGGCGCTGACGCTCATCGGTCTCGCCGCCAGTGCGACCATGATCGTGCTGCCGCTCTATGTCGTGCACGGCATGCACGGCACGCGCATCGACGTGTCCATCATGCTGGGTCTCGGCGCCTTCCTCGAAATCCCGATGATGCTCGCGCTCGGCGCGCGCGGCTCGCGTCTCGACAAACAGCGCTGGCTCGCCGCCAGCGCCGCCGTGCACATGGTGTACTTCGTCGCGGTGGCGGCGTCGCCCGGCATTCACATCCTGATTCCGATGCAAGCGTTCAGCGCCTTCGTAGTGTCGGTGACGTCCTGCCTCGGCATGACCTACATGCAGGACCTGATGCCGCGCAGCCCGGGCGCCGCGACTGCCTTGTTCTTCAATGCATCGCGCGTCGGCTCGATCCTGTCCGGCGTGCTATCGGGTGTGCTGGTCGCGGCGCTGGGCTATCGCGGCACGTTTCTCGTGTGCGGCGCATTGACGCTGGGCGCATGGGTGCTGTTCATCAATCCGCCGATCGCGGACTATGCGAGGCGCGCGCATCGGTACTGGAAGGCGCGTCGAAGCGAACGGTTGGCGAAATGAAAGACGGGGAAATCCGGACAAAAAAAAGCGTCGTGCCGCGTGGCGCGGACACGACGCTGGCCAGCCGAAGCGTCATCGCCTCATCAGGCCCATCACCAGCGTGACGAGGAAGATCACGAGGAAGATGAAGAACAGGATCTTCGCGATGCTTGCCGCTCCCGCGGCAATGCCGCCGAAGCCAAGCGCCGCGGCGATGATCGCGATGATGAAGAAGACCAGCGCGTAGTAGAGCATGACGGTATCTCCCGGGTTATCGAATGTTCCGCGCTTCGCCTGTCGCACGGATCGTGCCTGTAGCAAATCATGGACAAGCAAGCAGTATTCCTTACCGGATGGAGCGGACAGTTTTGCCGTGCTATCCTTGGCTCGCCCTTGCGTACGCCATCGAACCTGCATCGATTTGCGAGCGTGGAGCGCCCGCCTGCGAACGGCCGTTAACTAACGCGGACCGTTTGCCGTTAGATAAAAACAGGACGTTAAATCGACAAGGCGCGGGCCCGCTCCCGTCCCTCGTGCCGTTCCGCGTTAATGAATGGTCATGCAATACGGGCGCCATTCCAGCGGAGCCTCCCGAACAGGGCCATGCCCGCATGGTTGACGATCTGCGGTTCAAGGTCGATCGCCTTGCCATCTGAAGCGCCATACGAGTCCTGGCGCGTACGGCAGGCATCCCGCCACCGTGACGAGTCCGGCATGCCCGGATGTCTCAGTCCCCGACGAAAGCTTTGAGTGCGGCGCCCTCGCGGCCCCATTAGGAACGAATTGATGAAATCGGTAAGGAATTCGCTGCGGTCGCGCGTCGGCCGCCTTGTCGCGTGCGGCGTGCTTGCCGTCGCGCTCGTGGCCACCGTGGGCTTTGTCCATTGGCGGCACGAACAGCGCCTCGCAGCGCCCTCGGCCGCTGCCCTGACCGGCGTCGCGCACCAGATGCGGCATGACGCGTCGGCGTGGTCGCATCAGGAGAAGGATGCCTCCGCCATGCTCGCCGATATCCGCGCCGGCCAGGTGGCCGCCATCGGCGTGAGCCGCGAGGCGATCCTCGTCTCGACGCTCAAGGGCGACAAATACTATGTCGCCGATCACAACGGCGCGTTCTCGAATTCCCTGCTGCTCGGCGACCTGAAGCCCGGCAGCGCCACGCCCTATCAGCTGGTCTGGCTGCCGGACGCGGAGGTACGCACGGGCACGGCGCAATGGAGCGAAATGTTCGACCGCTCGCGCGATGCGCTGAGCCTGCTGCTGCCGCTGCTGATGATCGGCGGCCTGCTGTGGTTCATGCGCCGCGAGATGCGCGGCGGCGCGCAGTTGCTCGGCAAGTCGCCGACGCTGCGCTTCGACGACGTGATCGGCGCCGGCGAGGCGAAAGCCGCGCTCACCGACGTCCGCGCCTGGCTTTCCGAGCCCGCGCAGTTCACCGGCATGGGCGTGCGCGCGCCGTGCGGCATCCTGATGACGGGCGGTCCGGGCGTCGGCAAGACGCGGCTGGCGCAGGCGCTGGCGGGCGAATGCGGCGCGAACTTCATCGCCATCACGGGCAGTTACTTCAGCGCGAAGTACTACGGCGTCGGCATCCAGAAGGTCAAGCATCTGTTCGAACTGGCGCGCAAGAATGCGCCGACCGTCATCTTCATCGACGAAGCCGACGGCCTCGGCAAGCGCACCGACACGGGCGGCGGCCCGGTCGAGGCGGAAAGCAACCGCATCATCAACCAGCTGCTCGCGGAGATGGACGGTTTTGCGTCGAATGAAGGCGTGATCATCGTTGCGGCGACCAACCATCCGGACAATCTCGACGAAGCGCTGCGCCGTCCCGGTCGCTTCGACCGCACGGTGCAAGTGCGCCTGCCGAGCCTCGAAGACCGCTCCGAGATCCTGCGCTTCTATGCGGACAGCCTGAAAAAGAAGAGCGACGACATCGACTTCGAACAGCTCGCGCGGCTCACGACGGGTCTCTCGCCGGCGTCGCTCTCGATGATCGTCAACCAGGCGGGCCTCGTCGCGCGCAAGGCCGGCACGCGGGAAGTCGCGGCCGCGCACTTCCTGGAAGCAATCAAGATCGCGCGGATCGGCGACATCAACGGCGCGGAACGCGCGCTGTCCGACGACGAACGCACGCGCATTGCGGTGCACGAGGCGGGCCATGGACTCGTGGCGGCGCTGCTCGGCACCGGCGTGCTGGAGGAAGTCACGATCCTGCCGCGCGGCGGCGCGCTTGGCGTCGCGCTGATCACGAAGATGCAGGACAAGCATCTGTATCGCGAGACGGAATTGCGCAACGAGATCCAGGTGCTGCTCGGCGGACGCAACGCCGAACTGCTGATGTTCAACGAAGCATCGAGCGGCGCCGCACATGACTTGCAGGAAGCGTCGCGCATCGGGCTCGACATGGTGTCGAAGCACGGCTTCAACAGCGACGGCAACCTCTTCAGTCTCGCGGCGCTGCCGCAGCAGTACGCGGGGCTGCAACTGAAGAACTCGATCGAACACGCGAACGCGCTGCTGCACGAGCTCAACGATGCGTGTTTCGCGCTGTTGCAGGCGAACGCGCCGGTCCTGCGGTCGATCGCCGAGCAGTTGCTCGACGAGGAGACCGTGCCGGGCGAAACGGTGTACCGGCTGATCCGCGAGCATGCGGATTCGCTCGCCAATCTCGAAAGCGACGACGAAGCGCTGGCGGCGTAAGCGCCGCATCGGCGGGCGGCCCGCCCGGAGCGATGGCACACTAGGCGGCAACGCCGTCGCTCCCGGTCTTCCATGCCCCTTCGCCTGCCTCCGCTCAATGCGCTGCGCCTCTTCGAGTGCGCCGCGCGTCATCGCAGCTTCAAGCTCGCCGCCGCCGAACTGAACGTGACGCCGGGCGCCGTGAGTCACGGCATCGGCGCGCTGGAGGACATGCTCGGCGTCGAACTGTTCGTGCGCGAGCCGCGCGGCCTGTCGCTCAGCGCGGCCGGCGAGCTCTATCTTCCCTATATCGCCGAGGCGTTTTCGCTGATCGCCATCGGCACCCGTTCGCTGCCCGACCGGCGCAACCGCCGCTCCATCTCCGTCACCTGCGCGCCGACGCTCGCCGCCCGCTGGCTGGTGCCGCGTCTCGGCGATTTCCGTGCGCGCTGGCCCGAAATCGACGTGAGCATCGATACGTCGCGGCGGCAGGCGGGCTTTCCCGTCGATGGCTTCGATTTCGGCCTGCGCCTGAGCCGCGGCCCGGTGGACGGCGCCGCGTGGCTGCGCCTGTTCGGCGAGCGGCTCGTGCCGCTGTGCAGCCCCGCATACCGCGCGATGCTCGCCGCCAGCGGCGACGCACCGGATCTCACGCGCGCGACACTGATCCACGTCGATACCGCCAGCCAGGACTGGCAGGCGTGGCTCGATGGCGCGGGCATGGCGGGGCTCGATCTGCGCGGGGGCCTGCGCTTCGACACCGTGCAACTGGGCTTCGAGGCGGCGGCGGCCGGACTGGGCGTGGTGATCGGCCGGCTGCCGCTGGTCGAGCGCGAACTGGCGCAGGGCACGCTGGTGCAGGCATCGGAGAAGGTGGTCGAAACGCAGACCGCCTACTGGCTGTGCGACACGCCGCAGGCCGGCGAGCGCGCCGATCTCGCCGCGTTCAAGGCCTGGCTGATCGAGCAGGCGGCCGGATTCGACCCGAGCGAGCCGCGCGGTTGAAGCTGGGTTGAACTGCGCTCAACCGCCGGCGAAAACTTTTCGTTTGTCAGCACGCCCGTGCGCCTGCGACGATGCCCGGCAAGGAGGAACACCGTCCATGTCGTCACTTTCATTCGATGCAAAACGCACCCGCATCGCGGCCTGGGCGCTGATCGGCGCGGCCGGCCTGATCCTGAGCGCCGCCATGGGCGTGCGTCAGACCTTCGGGCTGTTCATCGGCCCGTTTTCCTTCGATCGCGGCCTGCCGGTCACGCTGATCGCCTTTGCCATTGCGCTGCACAACCTCGTCTGGGGCTTCGCGCAGCCGTTCGCGGGCGCCGCCGCCGATCGCTACGGCGCTGCCCCTGTCGTCGCCTTCGGCGCCGCGACCTTCGCCTGCGGACTTGCCATCGCGGGCGCGGCGACCTCGGGCTGGATGTTGATGCTCGGGCTCGGGCTGCTGGTCGGCATCGGCATCAGTTGCACGAGCTTCGGCGTGGTGCTCGCGACGGTGGGACGCGTAGCCTCGCCGGAAACCCGCAGCCTCGCGATGGGTCTCGCCAGCGCGGGCGGCTCGCTCGGGCAAGTGCTGATGGTGCCGTTCGCGCAGGCCGTGCGCGTGCACGCGGGCGTGCCGGCATCGATGTATGCGCTCGCCTTCGTGCTGCTGCTGATCGCGCCGCTGGGCATCGTGCTGGATCGCGCCAGCCGGAGGCGCAAGGGGCAGGTTCAGACGCAGCCCGCGGCATTGCCGCTGCGCGAGACACTGGCTTACGCGGCGCGCCATCGCGGCTACCGGCTGCTGACGCTCGGCTTCTTCACCTGCGGCTTCCAGCTCGCGTTCATCGCGACGCACCTGCCCGGCTATCTGCTGCTCTGTCACATGCCGGTGGGACTCGGCGCGACGGCGCTCGCGCTCATCGGCTTCTTCAACATGATCGGCAGCTGGGGATGCGGCTGGCTCGGCGGACGCTGGCGGCAACATCATGTGCTGGCGTGGCTCTATCTGATCCGCGGCGGCACCATCGCGCTGTTCGTGCTGTTGCCGACGACGAGCGTCTCAGTGGTGCTGTTCGCCGCCGTCATGGGCCTGACTTGGCTCGGCACCGTGCCGCTCACCAACGGCCTGATCGCGAAGGTGTTCGGCACGCGCCATCTCGGGACGCTGTTCGGTGTCGTGTTCCTGAGCCATCAGCTGGGCTCGTTTCTCGGCGCATGGCTCGGCGGCTATGTGTTCGATACCACCGGGTCCTACTCGCTGATCTGGGGCGCGACGGCCGTCGCAGGCCTGGTCGCGGCGCTGCTGCACTTTCCGATCGACGACCGTCCGCTCACCGGCGACTCGCTCGCCACGGCGTGAGCGTATTGGCTTACGACGGATTCAGGCAGCCGCGCACCATCGTCGCGTAAAGCGGATCGGCGACGCGCCGCTCGAAGTATTCGACGAGTGTCGAGCCCGCGTCCTGCCGCACGCTCACGCCGATGGTCACGCCCTTGAAGTAGGTCTCCGCGCGCAACCGGACGGCGCCGTCGTGCTTCACGCGGCTGAACTCGCGCGTGCCGTTCTTCCAGCGCGCGGCGATGCACTCCGCCACCTCGGACACCTTCGCCGCCGTGCGTTCCCTGAACACCGGCGAGCGCGCGAACACGCTGTCTTGACGCGAGCACGCCGCGATCATGATGCACAAGCCGATCATCGATACGACATGCCGCGTTTTCATCGGGAGCTCTCCGGGGTGGCGCGTTCAACGGCGACGCGCCGCGTGGTTCGCGTTTTTCATTAACCAGCTGCGCAGGTTCACGGCATCCTGGACGTGCGCGTGCGCGTCAGGTGCGCCGAGAATCACGAACACGACCTGCCGCCCATGCACCGGCGCGATCACGATGAGGCAATGGCCCGCCTCGTTCGTAAAGCCGGTCTTCTGCAGGCCGACGCGCCATGCCGCGTTGTACACCAGCGGATCCGTGTTGCGATACATCAGCGGGCCCGCGCCGCCGAGCACGAGCTTGTGATGCGAGGTCGCATAGTCGCGGATGGTCGAATAGCGATACGCCGCGCGGGCCAGCTTGGTGAGGTCGCGCGCCGTCGAGACGTTGTGCGGCGACAGGCCCGTCGGATCGACGAAATGGCTGCGCTGCATGTGCAGACGCTTCGCGGTGCGGTTCATCGCGCGCACGAAGCCAGGACGTCCGCCCGGATAGTCTCGGCTCAGCGCGAACGCCGCCCGGTTCTCCGACGACATCAACGCAATGTGCAGCATCGTCCGGCGCAGCAGCAGCGAGCCCACCGGCAGGCGCGAGCGCGACCACTTGAGGCGGTCGACATCGGCATCGGTGATGCGCGCGGGCTTGATGAGAGAACGCTTCGAGTCGAGGACGACCATGGCTGTGAGCAGCTTGGTCAGCGAGGCGATCGGCAGGCGCCGGTCGGCGTGGCGCGCGTACAGCGTCCGGCCCGTGGCGAGATCCACGGCGATGGCGGCGCGTGCGTGCACAAGCGGTTTTGAGACGGCGCGCTTCGCGTGCGCAATGAGCGGCACGAGACTCGCGAAAAGGAAGATGAAGAAGACGAGGTGGAATCGGATCATGACGCGTTCAGTTACGCGTCGGGTGGGAAGGGGTATGCAAGGGCGACGGCATGGAGGTGGCGGCGGAAGCGGCGACAAGCGGGAAGCACGCTACCGTAAGGGGCGAGGCTTAAGTGGGACTTAAGGGCGTGGTTTAAGGGAATCTTCAACCTTCTGGACTCGGAGAGAAAGCCTTCAGGTTGCCCGGCCGATGCGCCTCCGCCGATGCTTCCAGTCGATTCACACTCGCTCAAGTCGATTCGTTGCAGGATGGCTCATTTTCAGAGCAAAGATATTGGAAAAATTTTTAGAATATTCAATAGAGAAAAGTGACTATTTCCTGGAGGGTCCAGAATTCGCGTCCATTCTCCCCTACCTTAATGTACTCAGCGCTCATCTTCAATTTCTCCGGCGACAGATTGTCAGGGTTGCCTGTGCATAAATTTCCCAATGAATCGAGATCGATCACAGATAGAACTCCTTCAATCACACCCACCGAAAATTGATCAGCAACGACTGTCCATGTGTTATTTTTTTGGCAAAAAATGATCAAAAACCTTCCATGGGAATCAAGCAACTTCTCCATATTGCTGGCTGCTTCCTTCTCCTGACGAAGAAAGTGCTCCATAGATGAGAACGCAGATGAAGCTTCTCTGCACGCCATAGGATTCTGTTCTCCTACCATTCTGTCTTTTTCATTTATCCGAAAGGGAGTGAATATGTAATGATGTGATGATGTGTGGTGTCCAGGCCGATTCAGCGCCCCGCTTTCTTGACGCTCAATCCTCGCAAGTAAGTTTTTCAGGCCATATTGGCAAAAGATCTTATAACATGTTGCTTGGCTTCACTTTAAACGAACGATAGGCCGCGCAAGCGGCTCTCCGTTTATTTGTGGCACCCGATTACTTATTTGTAATCGTCAGGCACATGTGAAAGCTGACGCTCACTATCCCAAACCGTCGGCTTTTTCTTTTCGTTAAACCATTTTTCTCCACCCGAGATCCACTTAGCCCGTTTTGCTCTTGCGCTTTCTGGAGTGCAATCTTCATAACCGAATTCAGTGCCGCAGCAATCACATATCTCCCATGATGGAGTCTTTCCGTCATCTCCCCACGGAAGAAATGATAGATCGTAACCGCATACTCTGCAATGACAACTATTGCGCATGATAATAGTCCAGGTTCGTTGGGAAGCCGTGATCTGCCGGATTCGGCCTGAACATGGTTTTCGGCGTGCCGTCTGGAAGAGTCACGGCGAAAGTATTTGTTGACGGCTCATAATACACTTTCTCACCATTCGACCTTGCTTTCATCAAAGTACCAGTTGATGGCGATTTCGTAAATTCTCGAGTTCCTTCAAGATATTGCTTCGCATTTTTAAATTCGGGAAATTCACCCTCATGTTTCGTCCAATGATCGAAAGCATTCTTGACGGGCGACTTATTCCTGGTAGCACTCCAGCAAGTCAACCCCCAAGGATCAATCCAGCTTATGGTATTCGGTGCGTATTGATACGGATTCGGGCCGCCAAGCAAGCCGATAGGGTCTCGAGAGACAAAACTGCCCGTCTGCGGGTCGAAGTACCGGTGCCGGTTATATCTCAGCCCACTCTCATAGTCTTCATATTGACCTTGCAGCCGGATCGGTTGCTCGATGCGCTCCGTCTCGACCCGATCGACTCCGCCGGTCACGCCGTAGTGTACTTCCCATACGATCTCGCCGTTCGTAATGCGCAGGCGTACTGGCGCGCCGTTCGGGTCGTTTTGGTAGAAGTAAAGATGCTTCGATGAGGCGGACTTTGTCTGCATCGCCAGGGGCTCGAAGCTGCCCAGGTGGTAGGCATAGAAGCGTGCTGTGTCGTGTTTGTTCGAAGCGCTCCGTACCTCACCCGCCATCGCATCGCCGTCCCACAGGAACCAGGTTTGCGAACCGTGCTGGCTATGTTTTCCATGCCACGCCTCGGTCGCCCGCTTGCCGATGCGCCGTCCCAGCGCGTCATAGCGATACGCCCAGCGCTCGTTGTGCGTGTTCTCGAAGCCCACCAACCTCCCGAACGCATCCCACTCGAAGTGCTGCACACCCTGTCCGCCGCCTTGGCGTATCACCAGTTGGCCCGCCGCATCCAGTAGCCAGCGCGCGCCATCGTTGTGGTGTAGTTCTCGCCCGCGGTCGTCGTCGCATACGACCTTGAAGCGGTCTCCGTGGGCGTCGTAGGCGAAATACTTCAGCCACCCGACCGGATCTGTGTGCGCCACAATACGCCCGAGCGGGTCATAGCTGAATTGATCGCTACCGGAGCGGCTGTCGCGGCGTTCAATCAAATTGCCGCTGATGTCATAGCGGAAGTGCGTGTCGTCGTCGTGCACGCCGGCGCGGCGGGTTGCATGACGCGCCAGGCGTCCTGCGTGGTCATATTCGTAGACGTGTTCGAGGCTTCCGGTGAACTGTGTACGAGCCAGCCGTCCCGCAATATTGCGCGTGAAGCGGATTGGCTCGTTGTCGTCGATCTGGATGGATTGCGGCGCGCCCAGCGCGTCATACGTGTACGTGAGCGTCTGCTCGAACACGGAATCGGCTGTTTGCAGCTTGCGCGTCTGCTCAGTCAGACGCCCGGCCCCGTCGTAGGCATACGCGAGCGTTCCCGTCGCGTCGACGTGCTGTTGCAGCTCCATCAGCAGTTGCCCATCGAGGTCATAGGCGCGCTTGACTATGCCGTTTGCATTGCTTGCGCGGATCAACTGGCCGCGCTTGTCGTACGTGAAGGCTTCGCTTTGATCGCTGCCTGCAACTGCGCGCCGTGTGATACGCCCCAACGGATCGCACGTCACCGTCAGCACCTGCCCCAACGGATCGATGCTCTGCGTCAGATGCCCCGCCGGATCGTAGACGTAGCGGCGCGAGCGCTTGTCATAGCCGATTTCCTCGATCAGCCGTCCCACCGCATCGCGCTTCAGATGCCACGTTTCTCCTCGCGCATTGGTCACGCCGACCAGTTGCTCTTCCGTGTTGTAGCGATAGTGGGTGACATTGCCATTGGCGTCGATGCGGCTCGCCAACTGGCCCTGTCCAAAGAAGCTGAAGCGCGTGATGTGGCCCGCTTCATCGGTGTACTGCGTGAGGTTGTCCTCGGCGTCGTATTCGCAGTACACCAGGCGATACCCCGGCAGCATGCAGGCCGTAAGTCGCCCCTTGGCGTCCCATTTATAGGTGGCGGCTTCCTCGCCCGGCGATTGCCGTTCGATCAGCTTGCCGCGCGCGTCGTGCTTCAATCGCGTGGTGCGACCCAATGCATCCGTCAAAGCGGCGACATAGCCCAGTGCGTCATAGGCGAGTGTCGTGACCTGTTGCGCGGCGTTGCGCACCTTTACGAGCTGGCCGCGGGTATCGTGGCCGAATGCGGTGACAAGGCCCGAGGGCGTGATCTGCTCAACGAGATTTCCGCGCGTGTCCCACGTTTGCTTCCACTGGCCGCCTTCCGGATCAGTAATAGCGATAGGCCGCAGATTGTCGTCGTACTCCGTGCGCGTCGCGCTGCGATCCGGCAGCGTGTGCGTCAGCAGATTGCCGCACAGATCGTATTCCCACGTGGTCCGGTTCCCGGCAGGGTCCACTGCTGCAACGGTGCGTCCCAGCCCGTCATAGCGATAACTGGACATGCCACCCAACTGATCGATCAGCATGACCGGCAACCCGCGTTGATCGCATTGCAGGCGCATGAGTCCGCCCAGCGAATCGGTGATGCGCGTTTCGCGATAGGTCAGGTCATAGTCGAAGCGATAGTCATGAAGACCGCCATCGCCCCATGCGTGATCGACGCGCCACAGACCGTCGTCATGCATTTGATGCGAGTAGTAAAACGACAGACCATTGCGATCCGTATGCCGCACCATGACGTGCTCGCCGGCATAGCCGAAGCTGTAGGGATGATCGAGCGCATCGTGGACCGCGATCAGATCGCTGCGCGCATTCTGCTCATAGCGCACCAGCGGCCAGCGTTGGCCTTGCGCGTCGTGCAATGTCACCCTACCGATGCAGCCGGGCACATCGCCCGCAGCGCAGTGCACGAGGCGGCCCGTCGTGGCATCGCCCGACCATTCGATGAAGCGCAGTGCGCCTTCACTGGGTAACTCGATACGCCACGCATTGCCGTTCAGATCATTGAATTGCGTAAGCCACGACTGGAGCGGTTGCTGCGGACTGGCGGCAAGCGCCTGATCGCGCCATTGCTCGGGCATCGCGAAGCGGTGTTCGATGCCTTCCCGACTTCGCACGATCAACCGCGTGCCATCGAGATAGAGCGCATAGCCGCCTATGCCTTCGATGATGCGCGCACCCCAGCCTTCATCCGCTGGCATCTGATCGAAGCACACCCATTTGTCAGGGAAGCAGACAATGCTGCCAATTTCCCCATCGTGCTCAAAGAGTTCGATACGGATATCAGCAGGCGATTGCCAGCCGCAGCCCACTGCGCCCAGACGGGTGTCGTGACTTGCGTAACGACGGTTCCACACGAGCGGCAGCCGTCCCGGCACGGTGAAATCGTGCTGCTGCACCACGACCTCACCCGTGATGCCGTTGACCGGTTCGCCAAAGACCCATCTGGCGACCAGACTGACGAAGTTGCCCCATCGTCCGTTGCCCACGCGATCCTGAATCGCCCTGGACACGTGGCAGGCACGCGACGGTTTGGACAGGCCATGGGAGAAGGCTGCACGCATCGCCATGCCCGCGAGCGCCGCGATGCTGGGCACGGGCGGTCCACCGACGAGTACGGGGCGGGATGCCGGAATCGGCAGCATGATCGAGGTGGGCAGCGACATGCTTCCACGCCGCGTGTGCTCGCTGTTGTGCGACAACGAGAGCATCCCTGCGAACCAGCACGTCAACGCCGGCAGCACCGCATAGGCCATCGGATCGCCATTGGCATGCACGGTCATGCTGCCGAGGACGGCTTCGCCGTTACCCGCGGGCTTGGGCGCGTCGGACCCGGTGAACACGCCGCCAATCGGAAAATGCAGCCCAGGCAGATGCATGGTCTGCGTGCCGGCGGTCGAGCGCATCAGGCCATTGATCCAGATCGGACCACCCCCACCGCCGGCGGTCACCGCAACGGCCATCACGCCCGCCGCGACTGTCGCTGCACTCACACTGCGCATCCCAAGCTTGACGATGGCTCCCGCACTCATCGCCACCATGCCCGTCGACACCATGCTGCCGACACCTTCCGGCAGCGTCGACAGGTATTCCATCGGATCGAGCACGAAGCCCACGTGCGGATGCGGCAGCGGCAAGACGACGCCCACGGGCGTCTGAATCAGATGCACGTCCACGCCGACGACGGGCGTCAGGTGCGTGACCGCCAGCATGCCCATCAGGCTTCTTCCCTGCCGATTGGCTGCTGAACATGGATTTCCGCCATGCTCAGCTTGAGATCGATCCGGCAATGGTCAACCAGATGGATAAGGTGCCCTGCCTGCATCATGCGCCCGAAGCCTCGTTGATCGAAGCTATCAAGCCTCCTGCATCCAGCCCTGCAACGGAATGATTAAAGTCTGAATTGTGAAATTGATGAAGGGAAGCAGATGCGCTGCATTCCCGGGGACAGTTCCGACAGCTTCTTGATGGCCCTTGCCACTACCCCAACCAATGCCGCGATCACGCCCGGGCCCATCGTTCCAAACCGACACTGTGACGGCGGCGCGTCGTGCGGCCGTGTTGCCGGTGGCGGCGGCACAAATCCCATTTCCTCAACTTCCTCGAACAGGAGAATGCCATGCGCGTTGGTCAGAGCCCCTATCCTCAGCAAACCACCACCGACTATCTCGATCCTCAAAGTCATCAGAACCTGAACCGCGTCACTCAGAAACCCGACGGCGGTTACAGCGTTAAGGACTATAACGGCCGCCGCAACGTCGGCTCGCTGCACGAATACGACGCCTCGCGCAAGCCCCTCCAGTCGACGGTTTCGATCCCGGCGAAGGCCGGGGCGGCACGCTTACCAAGGTCAAGTTCCATCCCGACGGCAGTCGCACGGTGTCCAAGCTGGGGCAGAACGCGTTGATGACTTATGACGTCGGCAAGGATGGCAAGGAAACGAATATTCAAAGCCGGCCATTGACGGCGAATGAATTTCGGGATTATTTGAAGTGGCGATCCGAGGCTGACACGCCGGAAAACGGAGCCGATACGCAATCGGAGGCCGCGCCTTCACCTCAGGCAGCAACTCAGCAACAGACGGCCCAGGCTCCCGAGCCTCCGGCTCAGCAACCCATGGACGATGTCTCACAGAACACCGGGCAGCAGCCGACGATGACCCCGCAGACCGCGCTCCAGCAGCAACCGGCGACGGCCATGCAAACCGCAGCGCAGCGGCAGACAACACCCGATCAGCAGACCGCCTTGCAGCCGTTGAAGCGACCACGCAGAGTTATTTCGATCCGCAAAGCGGCCGCGAATTGAACCGCCTGGTTACACGGCCTGACGGCAGTCACACCATTTACTCGTTCAACGAAAATGGCAAGGAAGCGAGACAGGACAGCTTTGACAGCAGCGGCAAGCCCACGCATTTGATCGGCTACGATCACGGCGAGGGTCCGGGGGGGACGTTGACGGTTTCCAACTTCAAGAACGACGGCCGCGACGTAACGAAGGCGAATCAAGCCGGCATGACAACTACTCGGTCGACGCCAACGGCAACGAGTCGAATATTCATGGGCAGGCGCTGACGCCGCAAAACAACGTGAACTATGCGACATGGCAGCAGCCGGGCGCCGCGGCACCACAGCTCGCCAGCGCACAGGCGCAGACTCCAACGCGGTTGCAGTTGGCACCGGCTCCGACGCAACAGCAGCAGCCGGCAACACAGACTCCGTCGCAACAGGATCAACGGGATCAACAGGAGCAACAGGAGCAACAGGAGCAACAGCCAACACAAACTCCGACACAGCAGCAACAGCCGGAAGCCCAGCCCTCCGCTGAGCAATCGCCCGCCGCAGCCGACCCTGCCAACCAGCCCGACACCACGGCTGTGAACAGCGACGCTCCGGCCAAGGAAGCTCCGGAAGCCCCCACCGCTTCACAACCGGACACAAACTCCGTCGATACGTCCTCCACCCAGAGCGACTAACCTTCCCAGGCGCGCCCACCCGGGCGCCGAACCTCACCGCGTGCGCGCCCACCCCGCAAGCCCCGCGCACGCGATCAACAAACTGCCCGTCACAAAAAACACCGAATGCAGGCCGAGCATCACGCCGATCTGCCCGCCGATCACCGGCCCGATCACCTGTCCGCTGAACTGCGCGGATTGCAGATATCCGAGCAGCGTGCCGCTGCTGTTCTCATCGACGGCACTGCGCGCGAGCTTGGCGATGGACGGCAGCAGTCCCGCCAGCGTCATGCCCATCACCACGCGCAGTCCGGCGAGCTGCCACCAGTGGTGCACAAAGGCTTGCGGCAGCATCGCGAAACCCGTCAGCACGAGACAGCCGACGATCACGTTCCAGCTGCCGATACGATCCGCCAGCGCGCCCAGCCGCGCCGCCGTCAACATGCTGCCAAGCGCCGAGCACGCCATCACGAGGCCCGCGATGCGCGTCACGTGATCGCCCGCCACGCCGAGACCGCTGATGTACACCGTGATGATCGGCTCGATCGACATGTTGGCGAGCAGCACCATCATCGCCGTCGCGAGCAGCGCGGCGACCACCGCGTAATTCGTGCGCCGGGCCGATTCGGCAACATGGCGCGCGCCGCGGCGCTTGGCATCGCCGGGATGGAAGTCCTCCCTGACGAACACGATGCTCAGCAGCGCGGCCACCGCGATCATCCCCGCGCCCGCGAAGAAGGTCCCGCGTATGCCGATCAGCCCAGGCAGGAACCCGCCCACCAGCGGCCCGGCGAGATTGCCGGCGAGCGCGCCCGTCGAGAGGATCCCGAGCGCCCAGCCCGCACGTTCGCGCGGGGCCTGCGTGCCGATCAGCACCGTCGAGGCCGACGCATAGCCGCCGATCAACCCCGCCAGCAGCCGCAGCGCCACGAGCTCATACACCGAATGCGCGACGCCGATCAGCGACATCACCACCGCCATGCCGATGGCGGCGCGCACGAGCATCGGCTTGCGGCCGTAGCGGTCGGCGAGCCGGCCCCAGAGCGGCGCGGTGACGGCGGTGCCGAGAAAGGTCGCGCTGAACGCGACGCCTGACCACTGGATCACACCCGCCCGCGACTCGACGCCCAGCTGCCGTACGTAGAGTGGCAGGAACGGCAGCAGCATGCTGAGACTGACGAGCGTCGTGAACGAACCGAACACGCAAACCGCGAGATTGCGCCGCCAGTAGCCGGCGTTGCGTTCGGCGTAGCCAGTCGGCGGCACGGCCGCTGACATGATCTGGCTCATCGCGTTTCTCCCCGTGTCGCCGCGAACAGGTCGATGGCGAGCGCCATCACGAGCGCCCCCGCGCCGATGCCGAACAGCACGCGGTAGTCGCCGCCGCTGTTCGCAAAGAGAAACGACATGCCGTACGCCGCGAGCGCCTGCAGGATGGCGAAGGACGTCGTCGCGGTGCGCCACGCGCCCTTCTGCTCCGCCGGATGATGCGCGAGCAGTTCGTTGACCCGCCCCAGCACGAGCGGCACGATGCCCGGCGTGAACGCGCCGACCATCACGCTCGACACCATCAGCAGCGCCGTGTTCGAGGTCAGCGCGGGAATCGCGACGGCCAAGGCCTGCAGCAGATAAGCCACGCGCAGTGCCGGCCCGAAGCCGGCGCGATCGGCGAGATGACCGGCCAGCAACGGCCCGGCAATCGCGCCGATGCCGTACAGCACCCAGAACTCGGCGCCGGCATCGACACCCTTGCCGAGACCGCGCGCGACGAAATCCACCAGGAAAATCATGTGCGGCACCAGACCGGCCGCGTTCAGCGCGTATTCGGCGAAGAGCGCGCGCAACGCGGTCGGCCGCGTGGCCTTCGCGTGACGGCGCGGCGCTGCTTGAGTCACATGAGTCACATGAGCGGGTGCATCCTGCGCAGGCCAGCCCCGCCACGCGACAACGGTCAGCAGCAGCGACACCACCGCGAGCCCGAGCCACGTCGCCGTGAGTCCATGCCGCAGCAGCAACGGCACGATCGTGCCCGAGGCCGCGATGCCCAGCCCGATGCCCGTGAAGATCGCCCCGCTCGCAAAGCCGCGCCGCGCGGGCGCGACGTGCGCGATGATCGTCGGCGCGGCGAGCACCATCAGCGCGCCGCCCGCGATGCCCGAGAGAAAGCGCCACGCGAAGAACCATACGAACGACAGCGGGATCGCGCAGGCGACGAATGCCAGCGTGGCGAGCACCATCATCGCGCGCAAAACCGTCGCGGCGCGCGCGTGGCGGGCGAAGACACCCGCCATCAACGCGCCGGCGAGATAGCCGCCGAGATTGGCCGCGCCGAGATAGGCGGCCGTCGAGGCCGGAAACCACTGCGCGCCGATGATCGCCGGCAACAGCGGCGTGTACGCAAAACGCGCCAGCCCGATGCCCACCAGACTCGCACTCGCGCCGGCCAGCACGCCGCGCCACACCTGAAACGTGCCGCGTTCCGTCCGATTGAAAACTGCATCACTCATACCGCCTCCACGACTGCGGCGAACGCGGTCTACGCATCCTGCCCATGGAGTCAATATAGTTTCAACCGGTTGTCGAGAGAATCAGCACTCAATGGAAGACACTCTTCCGAGCGGCGGTTGAATCACATGAAAATCAATCCAGTCGCAGCCGCTTGAATTCGCGGCGCAGGCGCGGTGTCGCGAAATCGACGAATGCGCGCACCTTCGGCACGGCAAGGCGTCCGTGCGGTGTGAGCAGATGTACGGGCAACGGCGCGTGCTCGCGATCATCGAGCACGATCTGCAGCGACGCATCGCGCACTTCCTTCGCGACGTGATACGAGAACAGCCGCACGAGGCCGTGCCCATCCACCGCCGAAGCAATCGCCGCCCGTACCGTATTGACGATGAAACGCGGCGCGAACTGCACGACTTGCGGAATCGCCGCGCCGCCCGAGGTTGGAAAGCTCCACGAATCCAGGCCGAAATGGGTCATCGAGACAATCTCGTGGCGGGCGAGATCGGCGGGCTGGAGAATCGGCGGATGCTTCGCCAGATAGCGCGGCGACGCCGCCACGACGCGCCGCACCTCGCCCACTGGCACCGCCACCAGGGTCGAGTCCGGCAGATGCCCGATGCGCAGCGCGATATCGATGCCCTCGTCGATCAGGCTCACCGGCCGGTCCAGCAGTTGCAGCCGCACGGCAACCGCCGGAAAGCGCGCGATGAAGTCGTCGAGCATGGGGCGCAGCAGATCTTCGCCCGCCGCGACCGGCGCGGTCAGCGTCAACAGGCCGCGCGGTGCGGAGCGTTCGTGGGCGATCAGGAGATCGGCTTCCTCGAGATCGGTGAGGATCCGGCGGCACGCGGCGGCATAGCGCTCGCCGGCGTCGGACAGCTTGATGGTGCGCGTCGTGCGATGCAGCAGCGCCGTGCCCGTGTGCTCCTCCAGGAACGCGATGGCCCGGCTCACGGCGGCGGGCGAGCGGCCGAGCCGCCGTCCCGCGCCCGCCAGGCTGCCTTCGTCCAGCGTGGCGATGAAGACTTTCATCGCGTCGATTCGGTCCATTGGGGGATCGGCGGCGCCGGGTCGTCTCGAGAAGCGCCCAGTCTAACGCGGGCGCCCCTTCCGGGCCGCGTCAGACCACGGTGATCGTCACGTCGATATTGCTCTTCAGCGCCTTCGAATACGGACAGGTCTGATGCGCCATCTGCGCGATCTCTTCGGCCAGCGCGCGCTCGATGCCCGGCAGGCTCACGTTCAGGCGCGCACGCAGCAGATAGGCATCGCCGTTCATGCCGAGATCCACTTCCGCGTCGACGGCCGTCCCGGCGGGAAGGCGCGTTGTCAATTTCGCGGCGGCCTTGCCCATCGCGCCGATGAAGCACGCCGACCAGCCCGCGGCCAGCATCTGTTCCGGATTCGTGCCCGGTCCGGTCGAGCCCTGCGGCGAGAGCTTCACGTCGAGACGGCCGTCGGTGCTGCGCGCATGGCCTTCGCGGCCGCCGACGACGCGGGTCTTGCCGGTGTACAGCACGGTATCGATCTGGGTGGTCATGATTAATCCTTGTCCTCTGTTGATGACTGGTTGAACTGAATGGTTTAGTGATGAGCGAACAGCCGGGCGGTGTCGCTGACCGCCACGGCGCGCGCGCCGGATTGCGACCGGGTGTCGTCCATGCCGCCGTAGGCCTCGGCCGGCGCGGCTGCGGCTTCCTGCGCGAGGGTCTGCACGCTGACGCCGCGCTGCGAGGCGGGCGCGCCGGCCAGCGGGTCGTAGTGCGGCGCGGGGCCGTAGCCGCTGCTGGCGAAGGCGGAACCGGCGGCGGCCGCGCTGGCGGCGATGATGGCGGCGGTAACGAAGTGCTTGATCATGATCGGTGCTCCATACGAGAGAGTGATTAGTGATGACGGGTGCGTCGGCTGAAAGTCCCTGCTGCGCCGTCGGTGGATGCATTTGAATGCCCGGAGGTATCCGGCATGTGTCCGGCAAGCGGGTCCGCTGCAATGTTTTGTATCGGCCACGCGGCAGATACAGTGAGATACGAAGGCCGCGCGCGCTGCCGTTCGCCGCGACATGCGATGGCAACCTTATGTATCGCCCGGCATGCGGGATACACTGCGATACAAACCATCCGCCGGGACGCGCTATAACGCATTCATCGACGCAAACAACGCGTCACCCGCCGGAGCTTCCCGCATGAAACGCTTGCTCGCGATGTTCGCCTTCCTCGCAGGCGGCCTCGCCACCGAATTGGCCCATCCGGTCCAGTGCCTGCTCGTCAATCCGGGCCGGATGCAATCCTGGCGTCAACGACCACGGTCCATCGATGGAAAACACTGACCACGTATTGATCGTCGACGACGATCGCGGGATCCGCGAACTGCTCGCGTCCTATCTCGAGAAGAACGGCATGCGCGTGTCGCTGGCCGCCAATGGCCGGCAGATGCGCACAGTGCTGGAGCAAGGCGCGCCGGACCTGATCGTGCTCGACCTGATGCTGCCCGGCGAAGACGGTCTCGTGCTGTGCCGCGAACTGCGCGCGGGCAAGTTCCGCGACGTGCCGGTGCTGATGCTCACCGCGCGCAACGAGGAAGCGGACCGGATTCTCGGCCTCGAAATGGGCGCCGACGACTACCTGCCCAAACCCTTCGCGGTGCGCGAGCTGCTGGCGCGCATCAAGTCGGTGTTGCGCCGCACGCGCATGCTGCCGCCCGGCATGGAAGTGAGCGAATCGAGCTCGATGCTCGGCTTCGGCGACTGGAAACTCGATACCACCGCGCGTCATCTGCTGGACGCCGAAGGCACGATGGTCTCGCTGTCCGGCGCGGAATACCGGCTGCTGCGCGTGTTTCTCGATCATCCGCAACGCGTGCTGACGCGCGATCAACTGCTGAACCTGACGCAGGGACGCCAGGCCGACGCCTTCGACCGCAGCATCGACCTGCTCGTGTCGCGGGTGCGCCAGCGGCTGCGCGACACCGCGCGCGAGCCGCGTTACATCAAGACGCTGCGCAGCGAAGGCTATGTGTTTTCTGCCGAAGTCAAACCGCTCGGACCCTCAGAATGAGCACACTATCCACCGCTTCCACGACTGCCGCCGCCGCTCCGGCTGCGGCGCTGCTGCGCGGGCCGCGCACGCTGTTCGCGCGACTCGCGCTGATTCTCGTCGTCGGGCTGGCGCTCGCGCAGACCTTTTCGTTTCTGCTGACCATGCACGAACGCGACGACTCGATGACCCACATGATGGTCGGCTACGTCGAGCGCGAGGTGGCCACGTCGGTCGCGCTGCTCGATCACCTGCCGCCGGACGAACGCGCGCAATGGCTGCCACGCCTCGCGCGACGCAGCTACAGCTTCGTCCTCGGGCCGGGCGAGAGCGGCACGCCGCCCGCCGCGCCGCTCTCGGCGCGCTTCGCGCAATCGATGGTCGCGGGCGCCGCAGCGGGCCTCGGCACGCACGTTCCGCCCACCGTGAACGCCGTGCCCGGCGGCAAGGAACACTTCCAGGTGCATCTGAAGCTCTCGGACGGCACGCCGCTCACCATCGACATGCGGCCGATGGTCGGCATGCCGCTGTCCGACTGGCTGCCGCTGGTGCTGCTGCTGCAGCTCGTCGTGCTGGGCGCGTGCTGCTGGCTCGCGGTGCGCATCGCGACCGGGCCCCTCAAGCAGCTCGCGCGCGCCGCCGACACCCTCGGCCCCGATCTCAAGGCCAGCCGCCTGCCGGAAAGCGGACCGGAGGAAGTGGCGCATGCAGCGAAAGCGTTCAACGCGATGCAGGACCGCGTCGCGATGTACATGACCCAGCGCATGCAGATTCTCGCGGCCATCACCCACGACCTGCAGACGCCGATCACGCGCATGCGGCTGCGCGTCGACACGATGGACGACGACGCCACCGGCGCGCGCCTGCGCCAGGACTTGCAGGAAATGGAATCGCTCGTGAAGGAAGGCGTGACCTACGCGCGCACGCTGCATGGCACCCAGGAAGCGCCGCGGCGCATCGACCCGGACGCGCTGTTCGAGAGCATCGCCGACGACTATCGCGATGCCGGGCAGGACGTGACGCTGCGCGGCAGCATCGGCGGCGCGCTGATGGCGCCGCCGCAGGCGCTCAAGCGCGTGGTGGGCAATCTCGTCGATAACGCGCTGAAGTATTCGGGCGCCGCCGAGATCGAGACCGGACGGCAGGACGACGGCCGCGCGTTCATCGCGGTGCTGGATCGCGGGCCGGGGATTCCCGAGGAGTCGCTCGCCGCCGTATTCGAGCCCTTCGTGCGGCTGGAGGAATCGCGCAACCGGCAGACGGGCGGCACCGGACTGGGACTTGCGATCGCCCGTCAGCTGACGCTCGCGATGGACGCCTCGCTGACGCTGCACCGGCGCGAAGGCGGCGGGCTGGAAGCGCGGCTGGTGCTCAGGCCGGCGTAGTCATCGCCCCATGAGAGCCATGAGTCTGCGGACGGCCAGAAGCGGAAGCCGCAGCACGAAGCCCGCCAGCAGCCTGAGGTGCATCCACGTCAGCAGCAGGTTGTCACGGCCATACTGGAAGTGCGACACGCCGCCCTCTTCCGCCGTGAAATAACGCACCGGCGCGTCCAGGTTGATCGGGCGCACACCGCGCCAGCACAGCCGCACCACCGCTTCGGGATCGAAGTCGAAGCGGCGCATGAACGGCTGCGAGCGCATCACGGCGGCGAGCGGCGCGATCGGATAGACGCGAAAGCCGTACAGCGAATCGCCGATGCCCATCCACAGCGTCTCCAGATTCGCCCAGCCGTTCGATATGCGCCGGCCCTGCACGCGCAGTTGCGGCGCGCTCGCGTCGAAGCGCGGACGGCCGAGGATCATCGCGTCCGGCGCGGCGCGCGAGCTTTCCATGAATTGCGGAATCAGCGCGGCGGGATGCTGGCCGTCGGAGTCCATCGTCAGCGCGTGAGTGAAGCCCAGCCGCGCCGCTTCCTCCAGCCCTGCGAGAATCGCCGCGCCCTTGCCGCGGTTGTGCGGCAACACGATCACGCGCAGGCCCGCATCGGCTTCGGCCATCTGCGTCAGGCGTTCGGCGCTGCCGTCGGTGCTGCCGTCCACGACGACCCACACCGGATTCCACTGCTCGCGCGCGCCGCGCACGGTTTCCTCGACTTTCACACCGGGGTTGTAGCTCGGAATGAGGACGAGGTGCGTGGACGATGCGCGTGACGAAAGCATTGAGAAGAAATCGAACGGAACGGGATGCGACGAATTTTAACGGCTGTGGGACAACCCGCCCGTCAGCTGCGTGGACGATGCGGGTCCAGTTCGCCGGCATAGAAGCGCTGCAATTCGGCGATGAAGCCTTGCAGCGCGGCGTGATCGCGTGCCGGCGGCGCGAAACGGCGACCGAGCGTGACGCGGTAGGTGATCGGCAGCGCGGGCTTGCGGAAGATCTGCCAGCCCTTGCCGAGAAAGCCCGAATCCGTCTCGATGATGAGCGTCTGCACCGGCGCCTGCGCGCGCGCCGCAATCAGCGCAATGCCGCCCTTCAGCGGATTCACGGACCCCGAGCCGACGCCGGTGCGCGTGCCTTCGGGAAACAGCAGCAGTGGACTGCCGCGCTGCAATTCGCCGACGGCCGCGCGAATCAGCCCGACCGGCGAGTCGTTGACGATATAGCCGGCGAGCAGCGCGCCCGGCCCGAGGAACACGTTGCCCGCGACATCGCCCTTCATCACGCAGCAGGTGTCCGGCACGCGCGACGCGATCAGCAATGCATCGAGCAGGCACGGATGGTTCGGCGCGAGGATCATGGCCGGCTGGCCGGCGAGCGCATCGAGGGCCGAGAGATCGAAACGGCACGCGCCAAGCGAACGCAGCAGCACGAAATACAGATGCCAGACGCGCTGCACCGCCGCGCGGCCGACGCGCCGCCCGTCAGCGGCAGACAGCACGCGCCGCAGCAGCCACGCGAGCGGACACCACGTCAGACACACGAGCGCCAGCACCAGCAGCGCAAAGTAGAACGCCACGCATTGCCACGCGTATTCGAGCCCGCCGCCCGCCGTGATGCGTTCGCCCGCGCCGCCGATCTTGCGCTGCGCGTCACTCATCGCTCGCCACCATCTTCGACGACTGCCCGAACACCCACGCCACCGCGATGCCGCCCGACAGCACGCTCTTCTGCCGCACGAGCGGGCTGTCGTCGAAGTGCGCGCCCGCGAGATTCGCATAGCGCACGAACGCGCCGACCCAGTAGCGGCTGAAGCGCCGCGACATCGACACCAGCGCCTGCGAGCCGGCGTAACCGCCGCTCGCATGGAAGGCCGGACGCGCGGCGGTCGCGTATTGCGGGGCGACGGTGTAGTAGTGATCGCTGTACTTGCTGTCGGCGAACATCGGGCCGGCGAACACGGCCGCGTGCAGCCCGGAGACGTGGCCGACGTCGGTGAAATCGAGATTCAGGTTCGGCGTGAACTGCCAGCCGACCGTCTTCGGCGACGACTCCAGCGTGATGCCCAACCGCACCGGCATGCGCAGGTCCAGTTGCATGTCGCGCGATGCCGAACGCCACAGATGCACCTCCACCGAAGGCCCGACCTCGATGGTCGGCTTCAGGTCGGGCATGCCGGCGCGGGCGTTGTCGTCGCGGCTCGACACGGGCAGCGAACCGAGCACGCTGATGTTGAAGTTCACGCGATCGGTGTCGAGCAGTTGGCCGCGCACGCCGTCGCGATCGGCGCGCAGATACTTGCCGCGATACACGATGTACGGAAACGGAAAGACCCACGCGCGCGTCTGGTCCGAGCCGGGATAGTGCGGAAACGCGGCCACGCCTGCGCCGACGCCCACTTCCCAGAGCGGCTTTGAAGGCGGCGGCGCTTCATCGGCTGCGGCGGAGGCCGTCATGACTAGCGCGAGCCACGCGAGATGCGCTGGACGGAACACGGTCGGCGTGATCAATTGGCCGGCCGCTCCATGTGCTCCGCCTCGCTCAGGTTGCGCCGCCGCATGCGCCACGCGCGCAGCGAATTGCGAAAGTCGAGCGCCGCCGTCACGTAATAGACGCCCTTGAACGCGCGCAGCGAATGCCAGATCGGCGTCTTGCCGAAGATGTCGCCCGCCAGCAGCGACAGCAGCGCCTCCTTCATGCGCAGCGGATTGCGCGGGCCCATGAAGAGATTGCGCATCGTCGGCGACGTCATGCGATAGATGAACCACGAGAATTCGCGCGGGCCATGGCGCACGTCGCGGTCGAACTTCGCGAGCGCGGCCTGGGCGCGCGCCGGATGCGCCAGCGCCGTGTCGATGGCTTCCGCGCCCGCGAAGGCGCTTTGCATCGCCAGCATCACGCCGGAGGAGAACACCGGGTCGATGAACGCGAAGGCATCGCCGAGCAGCAGGAAGTTCGGCCCGTGCGTCATCTCGCCGGTGTACGAATAATTGCCGGTGGCGTGGACTTCGCTGACGAGCTTGGCATCCTTCAGGCGTTCCGCGAGCGGCGCGCACAGCGCGATGGTGTCGCGGAAAAACGCTTCCACCGAAGTGCCCTTCGGCCGCTGCCTGAGATACGCGGGCCATACGACCGCGCCGATGCTGGTCGTGCCGTCCACGAGCGGAATGAACCAGAACCAGCCGTGCTCGAACCAGAACACGGTGATGTTGCCTTCGTTCTCGCCGGGGTTGCGCTGCGCGTGGCGGAAGTGCGCATAGAGCGCCGACGAATTGTGCCGCTCGTTGCGCCGCTTGGTCTTGAAGTGATTGGCGAGCAGCGTGTCGCGGCCCGAGGCATCGACGACAAAACGCGCCTGCACCGTCTCGCTGCGGCCGTCATCGTGCTCGGCGTGGATGGTTGCGCTCGCGCCGTCCGCCGCGAACACGACTTCGCGGGCGCGGCACCCTTCGCTCACTTCCGCGCCGTGGCGGGCCGCGTTGCGCAGCAGGATTTCGTCGAGTTCGGAGCGGCGCACCTGATAGGCGCTCGGCATCGACTTGTCCCAGGCGTCGGCGAACAGGAAGCGCTGCATGCGCCCGTCATGTTGCGGCGACACGAATTCCGCCGCCAGCTTGACCATGCCGATGCGGCGAACCTCGTCGGCCACACCGAGTTGCTCGAACAGGCGCAGGTTCGCGGGCAACAGCGACTCGCCGATATGAAAGCGCGGATGCCGCGCCTTCTCCAGCACGCGCACGCGATAGCCGCGCCCGGCGAGCAGCGTCGCCGCTGTCGATCCGGCCGGTCCGCCGCCGATCACGGCCACGTCCCAGGCCTGCGTCGCTTCAGTCATCCACGCTCCTTGTTTTGTCTCGTTTCGGCAGATGCGCCGGTTCAGGCGATCCCGCCATTGATCGACAGTACTTGCCCGGTGACATACGCCGCCGCGTCCGACACCAGGTACGCGACCATGCCCGCGACTTCCTCCGCCGTGCCCGCGCGCTGCGCCGGCACCAGCTGCTTGATGCGCTCGGGTGGAAACGCCGCGCCGAGCATCGGCGAATCGATGACGCCGGGCGCCACCGCG
Source organism: Caballeronia sp. LZ043 (assembly GCF_031451075.1). Taxonomy (NCBI): domain Bacteria; kingdom Pseudomonadati; phylum Pseudomonadota; class Betaproteobacteria; order Burkholderiales; family Burkholderiaceae; genus Caballeronia; species Caballeronia sp. LZ043. Next base: position 1,108,312 of record NZ_JARUXT010000003.1, read on the forward strand.
TTCACCGTGATGCCGCGCGACGCCAGTTCCTGCGCGAGCGCCCGCGTCGCGCCGATCAGCCCGGCCTTCGCCGCGGCGTAATTGACCTGTCCGCGATTGCCCATCAGCCCCGCCACCGACGACAGATTGACGATGCGTCCGTGGCGTGTGCGGATCATCGGCAGGAGCAGGGGCTGGGTGACGTTGAAGAAGCCGTCGAGCGTGACATCGAGGACGCGTTTCCATTGCCGGCGCGTCATGCCGGCCATGGGCGCGTCGTCATGGATGCCGGCGTTGTTTACCAGGATCTGCACCGGCCCGTCCGTCAGGATGCGTTCGATGGCGTGCTGGGCGGCGTCGGGATGGGTGACGTCGAAGGCGATGGCGTGCGCCGTGCCGCCCGCCGTGCGAATGGACTCCACGCACGCTTCGGCCCGCTCGACGCCGCCGTTGGCGTGCACCCAGACTTCGTGTCCCGCGGCGGCCAGGGTCCGGCAGATGGCCTGTCCGATGGCGCCGCTGCCGCCCGTCACGAGCGCGCGCATGGCTCGGCTTGTGTCATCGATTGCACTCCGCTGGTTGATTGCGCCGTCCAGTCTCGAGGCACTGGATTTCACCCGCGTGAAGGCGCCCGAGCCAAGAGGCTGAGCGCCGTTATGGGGTCTAGCGCGTGCGATGCGCCGCGACGTGTGCCGCGAGCGCGCCCAGGCTGGCGAAAATCTTCTGGTTGTCGGGATTGTCCGAGCGCAGCTCGAACCCGTATTTTTTCGAGATCAGCAGCGCGATCTCGAGGATGTCGATGGAATCGAGCCCGAAACCTTCTTCATACAGACGCGTGTCGGCCGATACGGCCTTGGGATCGACGTCCTCGAGATTCAGATCGGCGACGATCAGCTCGGCCAGCTCTCTTTCCAGTTCGTTCATCGTATTTGCAGAGCGGCGCAAAAAAACGCGCCAAAGGCCGCCCGGCGATAGTGCCCCGCGCGCTTGCGCACGCTTCCGGCGGCCTGATTTCGAGATAATTGCGGTTCGCGAAATTCTAGACGAAGCCCCTTGGGACGCCTAGTAGGAAAGGTAACCGCTCGTACGGCAGGCCCCTATGCGAAATTTCTGAGAAGAATCAGTGATTTCCACGCGGGACCGGGCGCAGGTGGCCGTAGGGTAGAATCCGGCCCGTCCGACGGTTGTAAGAGCATCGAACAATCGGTTACAGACCGGGCGCGCACCCGCACGAGAAAATAAGCGTCAGGCAGGCGACTGCCGCATTTTTGTTCAACAAACGGGCGTTTTCGACAACGCCGCAGCCGCAATTCATGGTGCGTACTCTTTTTCTTCCGCGAGCCTGCTCGCAGCCGTTGGTGCATCTGCTTCCGGAGTCCGGCCGGTGAAGGCCGCCCGCGTCCTGCGCGCGGCGGGCGTCGTCGCCGGCATCGTCGCGTACCAGTGCGCCGCGCATTACGCGGTGTCCACGCCGGGCGCGCACGGCATCGGCCTGGCGCTGGTCCTCGCGCCGCTCGCGCTGATCCTTTTGAACGCCGCCGCGCGTTCCTCGGCGCGCGCCTGGCTGCTGCCGCTCTGGGCGCTGGCCGGCGTGGTGCTGTGGCTCGGACGGGCGCCGCTCGTCGAGCATTTCGGCTGGGGGTTGTGGATCGAGCACGCGGGCTTCAACCTCGCGCTCGCCTGGACCTTCGGACGCACCCTCGCGGCCGGTCGCGAGCCGCTCTGCACCCAGTTCGCCACCCTCGTCCACGGCCGCATCGAGCCGCGCGTGATGCGCTACACGCGCGGCGTCACGCTGGCGTGGACCCTGTTCTTCAGCGCCACGGCGCTGGTCTCCACGGTGCTGTTCGCGGGTGCGTCCATCGTCACGTGGTCGACGTTCGCGAACTATCTCGCGCTGCCGCTCGTCGGACTGATGTTCGTCGTCGAATATGCGTGCAGGCGCATCGCGCTGCCGGGCATGAAGCCGTCGAGCATCATGGACGCCGTCCGCGCGTATTCGCAGTCCACGCAGATGCGCCGCGGCGCGCCATGATCCGCCGGGCCCGTTACTCATGCAGACCTTTCCGCTGGTTTTCCACGCATCGCCCGATCAGACGCTCGCCTGGCGCGATGGCGCGCCCGTCAGCGTCCGCGCGTTCCTCGCCGACGTGCGGCGCGTGGCCGCCGCGCTGCCCGAGGGCGGGCATGTGTTCAACGTCTGCGCGGACCGCTACCGCTTCACCGTGAGCCTGTGCGCGACGCTGTTATCGGGCCGCATCAGCCTGCTGCCGTCCACGCACACGCCCGAGATGGTGCGCGCGCTGGCGTCGTTCGCGCCGGACGCGTTCTGCCTGCACGACAGCGACGACTGCGCGATCGACCTGCCGCGCATGCGCTATCCCGAAGACGCCGCGCCCTGTGACGGCGCCGACGATCCCGATGTGCCGATGATCGGCGGCGCGCGCGTCGCGGCCTATGTGTTCACGTCGGGCTCGACCGGCGCGCCGGTGCCGCATCGCAAGACCTGGGGCTTCCTGGTGAAGAACGTGCGCGCGGCGGCGGCGCGTCTCGGTCTGCTCGGCGGCGCGCCCGCCACGCTCGTGGGCACGGTGCCGCCGCAGCATATGTACGGTTTCGAATCGACGGTGCTGCTCGCCCTGCTCGGCGGCCTCGCGTTCAGCAACCGCCAGCCGTTCTATCCGGTCGATATCCGCGCCGAACTCGCCGCCGTGCCCGAACCGCGCGTGCTGGTGAGCTCGCCGATCCACCTGCGCGCGCTGTTCGCCAACGAAGCGCCGCTGCCGCCCGCCGCGCTGGTGCTGTCCGCTACCGCGCCGCTGTCCGAGAAACTGGCGCTGGACGCCGAGGCGCGGCTCGCCGCGCCGCTGATGGAAATCTACGGCAGCACGGAAACCGGCCAGATCGCGACGCGCCGCACCTCGCGCGGGGCGGCGTGGGAATTGTTCCCCGATGTCACCCTGACGCCGCGCGCCGATGAAACCGGCGACACCACCATGTGGGCCTCGGGCGGACACGTCGAGACGCCGGTGCCGATGGGCGACGCACTCGAACTCATCGACGGCGCTTTTTTCCTGCTGCACGGACGGCGCGCGGACCTGATCAACATCGCGGGCAAGCGCACTTCGCTGGCTTACCTGAATCATCAGCTGAATGCCATTCCGGGCGTCATCGACGGCGTGTTTCACATGCCCGACGACACCCACGCCGACGACGAACCCGTGCGCCGACTGATGGCGCTCGTCGTCGCGCCGGAACTCGACGCGGCGGAATTGCAACGCGCGTTGCGCGAACGCATCGACGCCGCGTTCATGCCGCGTCCGCTGCTGTTCTTCGATTCGCTGCCGCGCAACGCCACCGGCAAGCTGCCGCGCGACGTGCTGACGCGGCTGGTCGCGCAGGAACGCGAGCGGCGCGCGGCGCTGTCGTTTTCGGTGCCGCCCGGCCATCCCGCGCTCGCCGGGCACTTTCCTGGGCGGCCGATCGTGCCGGGCGTCGTGCTGCTCGATCACGCGCTCGATGCGCTCGGCATCGCGCTCGGTCAGCGTTTCGATGCCTGCCGGATCGATTCGGCCAAGTTCCTGAGTCCGGTGGCGCCGGGCGAGGCGCTGGACGTCGCGTATGAGACGGCGGCGAGCGGCGCGATCCGCTTCACGATCCGCGCGGGCGCGCGTGCGGTGGCGAGCGGTTCGCTTACCGCACCGTCCGCACCGTCCGCACGGTCCGCGACGTGAGCGACATGAAGCGCGCGCGCATGAACCGCGACGACTGGGCCGAGCGCCAGGAACGCAGCAATTTCGCGTTGCTGCGCTTCATGACGTGGATTTCGCTGCGCTTCGGACGCCGCGCCGGGCGCGTGCTGCTGCGGCTCATCACCGCCTATTTCGTGCTGTTTTCGCCGGCGGCGCGGCGCGCGTCGCGCGGTTATCTGAATCGCGCGCTCGGGCGGCATGCGGGCTGGCGCGACGGCTATCGGCATGTGTTTTCGTTCGCCTCGACGATCCACGACCGCATCTACCTGCTCAACGAACGCTTTGACCTGTTCGACATCCGCACGCACGGCGTCGCGGACGTCGAGGCCGCGCTCGCGGACGGCGGCGGCGCGTTCCTGATGGGCGCGCATCTCGGCAGCTTCGAGGTGGTGCGGGCGATCGGCCGGGCGCAGCCACACATTCGCATTGCGATCACGATGTACGAGGAGAACGCGCGCAAGATCAACGCGATCCTCGCCGCCGTGAATCCCGCCGCGCATCACGACGTGATTGGCCTCGGCAAGGTGGACGCGATGCTCAAGGTGCGCGAGCGGCTCGAAGCCGGCAGCCTCGTCGGCATCCTGGCGGACCGCACGCTGCGCCAGGCCGGCGACACGCTCAAGGAACGCGACTTCCTTGGCGCGCCTGCCGCGTTTCCGCTCGGCCCGCTGCACATGGCGGCAGTGTTGCGGCGGCCGGTCATCTTCATGACGGGGCTGTATCTCGGCGGCAACCGCTACGATATCCACTTCGAGACGCTCGCCGATTTCTCGAAAGTGGAACGCGGCGAGCGCGCCGCCGCCGTCGATGCCGCGCTCACGCGTTACGTGGCCTTGCTGGAGAAGTATTGCCGGGCGGCGCCGTACAACTGGTTCAACTATTTCGACTTCTGGCAGGCCAATGCGGCGTCCGCGCCGCAACGCGCGTCCAAGGCATCCGGCGCCGCCCAGGCTGCAGATGCCTGCGTGCCCGAAGTCGCACGGGATTCCTGAGCTTATGCGAGTTTTGATCGCGGCCCTGACCACTGCGCTGGTGTGCGGCGCTTCCTCACTCGCCACCGCCGCCGACGCGCCTTCCTCCGCGTGGACGCTCGACCGCCTGATGAACACGCTCGGCGCGAAGAAATCCGGCCGCGCGCATTTCACCGAGACGCGCTATCTGAAGATCGCGCAGGAGCCGCTGGAGTCGTCGGGCGAACTGGTGTTCGTCGCCCCGGATCATCTGGAAAAGCATACGGTCAGTCCGAAGCCGGAGAACCTGGTCGTCGATGGCGACATGCTCACCGTCGACCGCAACGGCCATACGATCACCATTCCGCTGCGCAATTACCCCGAACTGGGCGCGTTCATCGAGAGCATCCGCGCGACGCTCGCCGGCAACCGCTTCGCGCTGGAGCAGGCGTACCGGGTGTCGGTGACGGGCAAGGGCAACGACTGGACGCTGACGCTCGTGCCGATCGATTCGCGCATGCAGAAGAAGGTCAGTGAAATCACGCTCGCCGGGACCGGCGCGGCGCTGGCGCGCGTCGAGATCAGACAGGCCGACGGCGATCATTCGCTGATGCGCCTGCAAGACGCTTCCGCCCACTGACGCCGATGTCCTCAGGCACGCGCGGCCTCGTCGCGGTGTGGCGGGTGCTGCGCCAGCCCGCCGTGATCCTCTGGGTGTGCCTGCTCGCGGCGTGCGCGGGCGTGATTGCGCGCACGCAGTTTTCCGCCGATCTCTCCGCCTTCCTGCCGCGCACGCCGAGCGAACAGCAACGCGTGCTGGTCGAGCAACTGCGCGACGGACTGGTGTCGCGGCTGATTCTCGTCGGCATCGAGGGCGGCGACGCGGCCGGGCGCGCCGAGGTGTCGCGCAAACTGGCGGCCACGCTGCGCAATGACGCGCGTTTCTCCGCGATCCATAACGGCGAGCCGGTCGCGCAGGCGCGCGACGAGCGCTTCGTGTTCGAGCATCGCTATCAGCTGAGCCCCGACGTGACGCCCGAGCGTTTCAGCGAGGCGGGCCTCAAGGATGCGCTGGCGGGCAGCCTCGACCTGCTCGAATCGTCGGCGGGCATGATGGCGAAGGACCTGCTGCCGCACGATCCGACCGGCGAAGTCACCGCGCTCGTCAGCCAGCTCGACAGCGGCGCGCAGCCGCCGTTGCAAGATGGCGCGTGGGCGTCGCGCGACGGCCGGCGCGCCGTGCTGCTCGCGCAGACCGCCGCCGCCGGCTCCGATACCGACGCACAGTCCGCCGCGCTCGGCGCCCTTCAACATGCCTTCCGGCAGGCCGCGCCTTCGGCGTCGCCATATCGCCTGCTGCTGACGGGTCCGGGCGTGTTCGCCGTCGAGACCCGCGACACCATCATGCGCGAGGTGCGTTGGCTGTCGGCGGCGAGCATCGCGTTGATCGTCGTGTTGCTGCTCGCCGTGTACCGCTCGCTGCCTACCCTCTTGCTCGGCCTGATGCCGGTGCTGACGGGCGTCGCGGCCGGGGTCGCCGCCGTGAGCCTCGTGTTCGGCACGGTGCATGGACTGACGCTGGGCTTCGGCACGACGCTGATCGGCGAGGCTGTCGACTATTCCATCTACCTCTTCGTGCAGTCCGCCGGCATCCGTTTCGGCGGCCGGCGCGAGTCGCTCAAGGACTGGGTCGCGGGCTTCTGGCCGACCATCCGTCTGGGCGTGCTGACGTCGATCTGCGGCTACGCGTCGATGCTCTTCTCGGGCTTTCCGGGCCTCGTGCAACTCGGGCTGTATTCGATCGTCGGCCTGGCGACGGCGGGCATCGTCACGCGTTTCGTGCTGCCGTATCTGCTCCCGGCCAACTTCGCGATTCGCGATGTCTCGCGCCTCGGCACGCTGCTCGCGCGCGGTGCGGCGCGCGCCTCGAAGCTGCGCGGCGCGCTCGCGGTGCTGCTGATCGCCGCGCTCGCCGTGCTGCTGATGCAGCGCCACGGCCTCTGGAGCCAGGAACTCGCGGCGCTGAGTCCGGTGCCGAAGGCCAGCCAGGATCTCGATGCCCGCCTGCGCGCGGATGTCGGCGCGCCGGACGTGCGCTATCTCGTGGTGGTGTCGGCGGCGACGGAGCAGGCGGCGCTCGAACGCGCGGAGGCGGTCGCGCGGCCATTGCAGCCGCTCGTCGATGCACACGTGATCGCTGGTTTCGAAAGCCCGGCGCGCTATCTGCCGAGCGAGGCGGCGCAGCGCGCGCGCATCGCCAGCCTGCCGCCCGCCGACACACTGCGCACGCGGCTCGCCGACGCACTGCGCGAGCAGACCGTTCGTATCAAGCCGGAGGTGTTCGAGCCGTTCATCGCCGATGTCGACACGGTCCGCGCCCAGCCGCCGTTGCATCGCGCCGACTTGCAGGGCACGTCGATGGCGCTGGCCGTCGATTCGCTGCTCACCGGAAGCAATGGCCGCTGGACCGCGATGCTGCCGCTGCGCGCCGCCGCGGGATCGGACCTGCAGGCGCAGCGGATTCGCGCGGCGCTGGCAGAGGCGCACGTGCCGGACGCGCTGTTCGTCGACATGAAAGCCGAAGCCGACCGGCTCTACCAGAACTACGTGCACGAGGACATCCGGCTGTCGCTGGGCGGCTTTGCGGCGATCGTCGTGCTGCTCGTGCTCGCGCTGCGCTCGCCGGTGCGCGCGGCCCGCACGCTGGCGCCGCTGGTGGCGGCGGTGATCGTCGTGATCGCCGGGCTGGCGGCGGCGGGCAAGGCGCTGACGATCCTGCATCTGATCGGCATGCTGCTGATCGTCGCGGTCGGCTCGAACTACGCACTGTTCTTCAATTACCGCCCGCACGCTGAACGCGGCGCCGTTTCGCCGCAGACGCTGGTCTCGCTGCTGATCGCCAATCTGGCGACGGTGCTCGGCTTCGGCCTGCTGGCGCTGTCGCATGTGCCGATGCTCGAAACCTTCGGACTCACGGTCGGCCCCGGCGCGATTCTCGCGCTGCTGTTCTCGGCGATTCTCGCGCCGCGTCCGGAGTCCCGACGATGAGTTCGCCCCTTGCACCGCCCGGACAGCCGCGCCGCTGGCGGCCAGCGCCGCTCGTCGGCGGCGCGGCGACCGTGCATGCGGGCGCGCTGGCCGCGCTGCTGGCGGCGCCCGCAAGCTGGCCGTGGGCGGCGGGCGGCGTCGTGGCCTCGCATCTGGCGCTGACGGCGGCGGGACTCTGGCCGCGCAGCGCGCTGCTCGGCCACAACTGGACGACGCTGCCGGACACGGCCGGCGCGTGCGTGGCGATCACCATCGACGACGGTCCTTCTCCCGAAGTCACGCCGCGCGTGCTCGATCTGCTCGACCGGCATCAGGCTCGTGCGACCTTCTTTTGCATCGGCGAGCGGGCGCGCGAACATCCAGGCATCGTGCGCGAGATCGTCGCGCGCGGGCATGCGGTGGAGAACCACAGCCAGCGGCATCGGCATCATTTTTCGCTGCTGGGGCCGCGCGCGATGCGGCGCGAGATCGAAGCCGCGCAGGACACGCTCGGCGATATCACGGGCACGCGGCCGCTGTTCTTCCGCGCTCCGGCCGGCTTGCGCAATCCGTTTCTTGAGCCGGTGCTGTGCGGGCTCGGCCTGCATCTCGCCAGCTGGACGCGGCGCGGCTTCGACACCCGCACCGGCGACGCGGCGCTCGTCGCGCGCCGTCTGCTGGACGGCTTTGCGCCGCGCGACATCCTGCTGCTGCACGACGGCCACACCGCCCGCGATGCATCCGGCGCGCCGGTCATCCTCGCCGCGCTCGACACCGTGTTGCACGCGGCCGGCGCGCGCAGCCTCGCGACCGTCACCTTGCGCGAGGCGATCGCGTAGACTGCACGGGCCCATCGTTCATCAGGTCCCGCATGGTCCCGGCCGAGCTCATCGAGACAGCCCGTCGTCCTTTCCGCGCCGCAGGGCGCTTTGCGTGGCATTTCGCGGCCGCCAAGCTGCGGCACGATCCCTTCTTCTCCCATCTGCTCGCGCACGGCCTGATTCCGGACGGCGCGCGCATCCTCGATCTCGGCAGCGGTCAGGGGCTGCTGGCCGCCTGGCTGATGGCCGCGCATGCCTGGCATCGCGATGGCGCGCCCGGCACATGGCCCGGGCATTGGCCCGCGCCGCCGCTGCTGGGCTCGCTGCATGGCATCGAACTGACGCCGCGCGATATCGAGCGCGCGCGCATCGGCTTGCGGGCGCATCGGGCGCGCGTGCAGTTCGTCTGCGACGACATTCGCGCCGCGCCGTTTCCGCAGGCGGACGTGATTGTCGCGTGCGACGTGCTGCATTACGTCGATGCCGACGCCCAGGAATCGGTCCTGCGCCGCATCCGCACGAGTCTGGCGCCGGACGGCATGCTGCTGCTGCGCGTCAGCGACGCGGCAGCGGGCTGGCGAGCGGGCCTCGACCGGGCCGTCGATTTCGGCATGCAGATTGCGCGCTCCGGCCGCGCGAACGGTCTGACCTGCCGCAGCGAGGCGCAATGGCTGGCCTTGCTCGACGCGCTCGGCTTCAACGTGACGACCCGTCCGATGGGCGACGGCGCGCATGAGGCAAATCGGCTGATGATCGCCCGCCTTGGGCGCATCGGCCGCCTCGGTCGCTGAGCCCCTGAGCCCCGCCCGGCGCGCGACAGAGCGTTTGTTACAATTCATCGAATATCGAATGCCTGAGCCCGTAGTGAACCCTTTTCTGCTGACGCACTTCACCGCCACGAGTTGCGCGGGACGCGGCCTCGACGCGACGCGCGCCGCGCTCGTCGAAGGACGCGGCGGACTCGCCCCATGCGACTTCGACGGGGCCAATCTCAAGACCTATACAGGCAGGGTTGCCGGCATCGAGGACGAACCCGTCCGCGCCGATCTTTCCGCCTTCGACTGCCGCAACAACCGGCTCGCGCAGATCGCGCTGACCCAGGACGGTTTCGACGCGCGCGTGCGGGACGCCATTGCGCGGGTGGGCGCGGCGCGCGTCGGCGTGTTCATGGGCACGAGCACGGCGGGCATCCTCGAAACCGAGCTTGCCTATCAGCGCCGCGATCCGCTCACCGGCGCACTGCCCGCCGACTTCAACTACGCCGCCACCCACAATCCGTTTTCCCTCGCCGCCTTCGTGCGCGTGTATTTCGGCGTGCGCGGGCCGGCGGTGTCGGTGTCGTCGGCGTGTTCGTCGGGGGCGAAGGTGTTCGGCTCGGCGCGCCGCATGCTCGATACCGGCCTGATCGACGTGGCCGTGGTGGGCGGCGTCGATACGCTGTGTCTCACCACGCTCTACGGCTTCAATTCGCTCGAACTGCTCGCGCCGGGACCGTGCAGGCCGTTCGATCTGCATCGCAACGGCATCAACATCGGCGAAGCGGCGGCCTTCGGGCTGCTGGAACGCGATACGCCCGAGGCCGACGCTCACGCGATTCGCTTCCTGGGCATCGGGGAAACGAGCGATGCGCATCATATGTCGTCGCCGCATCCCGAGGGTCTCGGCGCGCGCATGGCGATGGAACAGGCGCTGGCGAGCGCCGGACTCGATGCACGCGACATCGGCTATGTAAACCTGCACGGCACCGCGACGCCGAGCAACGACGCCGCCGAAAGCCTCGCGCTGAACAGCGTCTTCGACAGCGTGCCGTGCAGTTCCACCAAAGGCGCGACGGGGCATACGCTCGGCGCGGCGGGGGCGCTCGAAGCCGTCATTGCGGCGCTGGCGCTGCAACACCAGATGATCCCGGCGGGCGCGAATACGACCGAACCGGACCCGGCGCTCGGCCTCGATTACGTCACGGCGACGCGCCGCGCACCGTTGCGCGCGGTGCTGTCCAACTCGTTCGGGTTTGGGGGCACCAATTGCAGCCTGGTGTTCGGGCTGGGCGCGCGCGAAGGGGGATCGGCATGATTCCGCTGCGCGCGTATATCGAAGGGATCGGGGTGATCGGGCCGGGGCTTGCGGACTGGCCGCAGGCTGCGGAGGTGCTGACGCAGCGCGCCGCGCTGCATGCCGCCCGGACCGTGTTGCCCGCGCCGGCCGGACTGCCGTCCGCCGAGCGTCGGAGGACGGGTCCGGTAGTGCGCGCCGCGCTCGCCGCCGCGCATGAAGCGGTGGCGCAGAGCGGCCGCGACGCCGCGACGCTCGCGGCCGTGTTCGCGGCATCCGGCGGCGATGGCGGCAACTTCCACGCGATCTGCGAAACCCTCGCGAGCGACGAGCCGCAACTCTCGCCGACCCGTTTTCACAACTCGGTGCACAACGCGCCGGCCGGCTACTGGAGCATCGCGACGCGCGCGATGGCGGCGTCGAACGTGCTGTGCGCGTATGACGGCAGCTTCGCAGCGGGGCTGCTGGAGAGCCTGGCGCAGGTGAGCGTCGATGGCGCTGCAACCCTGCTCGTCGCCTACGACACGGACTACCCGGAACCCTTGCGCAGCGTGCGTCCGATCGACGATGCCTTTGGCGTGGCGCTCGTGCTCGCGTCGCAGAAGAGCGAGCGCTCGCTCGCGTGCATCGAGGCGCGGCTGTGCGCGACGCCTGTCTCCGCGCTCGATGATGCCGCGCTGGAAGCGCTGCGCGTGTCGAATCCGGCGGCGCGGGCGTTGCCTTTGCTCGAAGCAATCGCCGCCTCGCGCACAGCGAGCGTGGTGCTCGATTATCTCGACGACACGCAGCTTGCCGTGGAAGTTGAATCGGTATGTTGAGCGCGGCCCGGACGTTGAATCGCGATGAAATCGCCGCGCGCATTCCGCACGACGGCGCGATGTGCCTGCTGGAATCCGTCGTGGCGTGGAATGCGGAACGCATCCGCTGTACTGCGACGAGCCATCTTGCCGCCGATAACCCGTTGCGCTTCAAGGACCGGCTCGCGTCGGTGTGCGGCATCGAATACGCGGCGCAAGCCATGGCGACGCACGGTGGGCTGATCGGCACGGAACGTGGGCAGCGTCCACGCGCCGGTCTGCTGACGAGCGTGCGCGGCGTGGACCTGTTCGTTGATCGGCTCGACGGGCTGGATGGGCCGCTCGATATCGAGGCCGAGCGTATCGGCGGGGATGAGAACACGGTGCTGTATCGCTTCAGCGTGCAATGCGCCGGGCGGCTGCTGCTGAGCGGCCGCGCTGCTGTGATTCTCGATGCGGGTCAGTCGGCAGGTTGTGCTGCGCCGGGTTTGACTGCGCAGTAGGCTGAGAAGATGCCGAGTTCCACCTCGCGGCGCACTTCGATGAAACCGGCGCTCCTGATTGCCGCCAGCACGGTCGCAGGCGGCACGCAGGCTTCGATGCTGTCCCAGTAATAGCGCATCAGCTCGACGCTTTCCCCCTTCTTCCCCACGACACGCGCAATCAACGGCACCACGCCGCGCATGTAAAACTTCAGTGCTGCGAGGCCCAGGCCATGTTCGGGGCGCGTGATTTCCAGCACGCACAAACGGCCGCCGGGCGCCAGCACGCGGAAGTATTCATCGAACACACGGGTCAGGTCGCCGACGTGGCGCAGCGCGAAGCCCATGCTCAGGAAGTCGTATGAGACGTCATCGCAGGGCAGCTGCTCGGCACTGCCGATACGCGTCTCGACGCCAACCGGCAACTGCGCCTGTCCGACCATGCCCGGGCTCGGATCGACTCCGGTGACGAGCGCCGCGTCGCCGGTGATCGCGACGGCCTCCTTCGTGACGAGACCGGTGCCCATGCCGACATCGAGCACGCGCATGCCCCGCTTAAGGCCCGCCGAGCGCAGCGCCCGATTGCGATACCACGGGCCGGAACCCAACGCCATCGCGCGTTCGATGGCGTCGTAGTCGCTCGCGGTGCGGTCGAACATGCCGCGCAGCCAGGTGCGTCGGTTGGATTCGTCGGGGTAGTAGGCGGTCAGGGGTTCGTGCGGGACCTCGGGGCGGGAGGGTTCACGCATGGTGGTTGGGGGTTGGTGGGGTGTTCGTCGAATGACGAGCATTCGGTTGCAGCGATTGGGTCATGAGAATCATGAAGGGAAATCCGCTGGAAGGGTTGACAACGGAGTATCGCGGGTGGAGGGGCTGGAGTAAATGGGTGGTTGGGGTTGGGGCATGCATGCAGCGTTCGTTCGGTCAGCGCTGCTGGATTCCAGACTACCCCTGTCTCTTATGAATGAATTGAAGATCTTTTGATGAGAATTCTCCATTTTCAATAAAAATGAATTGCAGCTCCTTATTAGAGAAATACGATGGGCTATGCAGTCCATCTTCTCTTGACATCGAATACTGGAGATATTCTTGAGAGCTAGCGAAAAACCCTCGTCTCTCCTTCCTTTGTTCGAAAAGGACAACGGTGTTTCCGTAGCTATTTTCCAGGAGAAATTGCGAATTCACCCGTTCGACCGGATGACTGACCCGCGTCCACAGGGGTCCGCAGGTGGAAGTATCCAAAGCGCAGTATTACGGCGGGGAAGGAAAGAAGCGCAGATATGCCTCTATCGCCCGGGCCTCATTGGACTGTGTTTCCCTTAGCGCCTGCGACGCCAGAAAATACATCCATCTTTGAAATCCGCTTCGATTCAAGTTCACATTCGTCGACGGCCAGTGCGCTGCGAAGTAGTGAAGGAACTCTGGCCGGAGTATAGAGTTCGGGTCGCTCTGGAATCTGCCAGCGGTTTTTCGATTCAGGCGCTTGCGATGCCGCATTCAGAACGCAGAAATTCATTTGGCATTGAGCATGCAAAAGGCTTGATGCAAGGGCGCTTCTAACAGGGAAGCTGGCACTCCACTCCGCCTCGACGGCGCGCCACATTACCTCGATCTCCAGTGCAGCATGTCGCCGCGGTAGTCACCACTGCAGCCAGCACTGCATTCATCGAGGCCACCGTCGACCAATCCCGTGCAGCAACGCCGCCGTGCCGGCACGGCGTGCGCGACGCAATCCGACGCCGATGGGTCCTTCCTGACTGGTCAGCCGCCCTTGCTCAAGAGCGCGACGGACAACGCGCCCAGCACCTTGCATCATGCAATCCCGCACGCAGAACGCGAAATACTCTTTGGCATTCGGTATGCAAAAGGCTTAATACCGAGTCCCATCCGAAGCAAATGGAAGCGATTCGCAGTGCGTCAATCAGCCGCGACCGCAGCATGTTGTACTGTCCTTGCACTTCCGCCGACGGCCGCCGCAGCAAAGCCCGGATCCATCGTCCCAGAACTCACCACCGATCGATCAGCTGCAGGCGCCGGCAACGCCAGCGTCATCGCACGCTGTGCGCGCCGCATCGAGTTGCGGACACGCCGCTCCGGCCGGCTCAGCATTCCGCCGCCCACGAGCGCCACGAATGAAGCCACCAACGGAACCGCGAGCAGCATCGTCGCGAACTTGAACAACCCGAGCCGCAGCGGACTGCGCGCCGCCCATGCCGACCAGCCGGTTGCAAAAACAACATAGGCAAGGCCGGCGGGCGCGCCGGCAAGCTCGGGCGCACCCACCCACTGCGCGAAGGGCAAAGGAAAAACGAGTACGAAAAGCGCGACGCTCGCGAGGGCATGCACCAGCAGCGCCCGCCGACGTCTTGCCAGACCGCTCAACGACCAGAACGCCAGCACCAGCACGAACGGCGGACACGCGGCTACGACGATCGCCAGCGTCAGATAGACCAGCACGCCTGCCAGCAGATTGCGCGAGTAACCCGCCGACGACGCATACCACACCAGATACGCCGCCGCGGCCGCCCCCACGCAGGCGAAGTACGCCACCATGCCGCTCTGCCCGTCGGGCGCGACGACGAGTCTCAGCAACAGCAGGCTCGTGAAGGCGATGAGATAAACCAGAAAACGCAAGACCGAAAAACGTTGCTGCATGCCACACCCCAGTTCCCCTGACGGCTTCGCGGTCCTGGTCCGGCTGATGTGCCGGGGAGACCGTCTGCGTCCGTCTGTCGCCTGCGTCCGCGTTCGGATGACGGATCGCGAGGCTCAAGATGTCGCCGCCAATGGCCAATGAGGCGTTCGCGATCGACTTTTATTTATCGACTGAGGAATGGGAAATCTTTAGTGCGCAATAAAACGCACCGGCAGTCAGCGCGGCAGCGTCCTGGCCTTTTTCATCGCGGACGCACTCACGAAATTTCCCGCGCCGAGATGGTGCAGCGTATGCAGCGGCTCGTTGGACTCGTCAAGGTGCCAGTGGCCCTCCGAGAACACGACAGGGTCCGCGGCCGCCGCGACGACTTCCGCGAAACACGTGTCGTACGCGTCCTCGGTGTGCTTCTCGTCGATGAGCCTGCACTCGAGCCACGCCGCACAGTTCTTCTCGATCAGCGGCAGCCCGAGCACCGGACCTTCCACCGTTTCGATGCCGAAGGTATCGAATTTGTCGAGTTCGCGTCCGTCCGTCGTGCCGACCGCGTAGGTCATGTCCATCGCGGCCGCGCCCGGCACGATCACGCCGAATATCCCGCTCGCAGCGGCGAGTTCGCGTGTGAACGTGCGCTTGTCGATGACGATGGCAATGCGCGGCGGCGTGAATTCCACCGGCATCGACCAGGCAGCGGCCATCACGTTGCGGCGGCCGCCGTGTGCGCTCGTGACGAGCACCGTCGGACCATGATTGATGAGGCGGCTCGCGTGTTCCAGCTTGACGGGAAGAAAGTGGCTCATGGGGTTTCTAAAAAAAGTGGAACGATTTGCGTGGAAAAAAAGCGGAACAGATGACGTGATTTTAGGCGGCGACCGGCGCACACGCCCTGGATCCGCTCGAAGCCGATAATTCAGCTTGACAGACACTCTTACGATATATATCTTTAGATATGTTTTACGACATATCTGGAGCGTACCTCATGAAATCCCGTTGCTTTCAACATGCACGTGAAGTCGGCTTCCGTGCATCTGGTTTCGATTTCCCCTTCGATGCACCCGAGTGGTTCGAACGGTTTGCCATCGAGCGCCGCGGCATGATCGGGCGCCATGGCCGTGGCGGCGGACGCTTCGGCGGCGGCCCTGGCGGTCCCGGAGGCATGGGTGGGATGGGCGGCATGGGCGGGTTCGGCGAAGACGGCATGCCGCGCGGCCGCAAGTTCTCGTCCGACGACCTGCAATTGCTTCTCCTCGCCATGCTGGCCGAGGCGCCGCGTCACGGCTACGAACTCATCAAGGCACTGGAAGACCGTTCGAACGGCTTCTACGCACCCAGTCCCGGCATGGTGTATCCGGCGCTCACGTATCTGGAAGAACTCGGCCACACCACCGTCGAACTGGAAGGCAACCGCAAGCGTTACGCGCTGTCCGAGACCGGCCGCGAGTACCTCGCGGCGAATCGCGAACGCGTGGACATCATGCTCGCGAAGCTCACGCATTTCGCACGCAAGATGGATCTCGTGCGCCGCGCCTACATGGGCGAGGACGTCGAGGACCCGAGCGGCGACACCGGCTGGGTGCCCGAGCTGATCGCCGCGCGGCGCGCGCTGAAGAAGGCCATGCTGCTGCGCACGAACGCATCGGCGGACGAACAGCGCCGCATTGCCGCGATCCTCGCCCGCGCCACGGCCGAGATCGAACAGAACCCCGCGCCCAAGCAGGCGTAACCAGGACGCAAGAAAAAACGGAAAAAAGGAAACGCATACGATGATCGATTCCATCCTCCAACACCGGCCCGACCTCGAAGTCACCCGCGTCCGTCACCCGCTCAGGTTTCGCCTGGTGCGAGTGCAGCGCGTGCAGACGCTGAACCCTTTCCTCGTGCGCGTGACCTTCAGCGGCGACGATCTCGCTGACTTCGTCAGCGCCTCCTTCGACGATCACGTCAAGCTGTTCTTCCCGGCGCCGGGCGAGTCCATGCCCGCGCTGCCGCAATCGAGCCCGGACGGTCCGGTCTTCGATCCGTCGAAGCCCCGTCCCGTCGCGCGCGACTTCACGCCGCGCCGTTTCGACCCGGCCGCCCGTGAACTCGACATCGAGTTCGCGCTGCATGAAGCCGGTCCCGCCACCGACTGGGCGTCGCAAGCCGCGCCAGGTCAGTATCTCGGCATCGGCGGGCCGCGCGGGTCGTTCGTGATTCCAGTGCAGTTCGACTGGCATCTGCTGATCGGCGACGAAACCGCCTTGCCTGCGATCGCCCGACGCGTCGAAGAGCTGCCTGCCGGCACGCGCGTGGCTACCTTGATCGAGGTGGCCGAGCCATCCGCGCGCATTGAATTCGACACCCATGCCGACCTCTACGCGCAATGGCGTTATAGAAACGAAAGCGAGCATCCCGGCGGCGCGCTGTTGCTCGCCTTGAGGGAGACCTACATGCCCGAGGGCGAAGGCTATGTATGGGCCGCTGGCGAAGCGACGCTGATGCGCGCAGTGCGCCAGTTGCTGACCACCGAGCGCGGCATCGACAAGCGGCGCATCCGCGCGTCCGCCTACTGGAAGCGCGGCGAGCAAGGCGTGCATGGCAGCATCGAGGACTGAGCACACGCGGTCCGCTTTCATGGCGCGGACAGCCGGACCCAAAGCCGCGATAATCGCGTCATGGAGACAACCGGCAACCAGACATGACCGACGACACCAGCAATAAGCCACGCGGCCTGCGCAAATCGCTGACGAGCTATGGAGACAACGGCTTTTCGCTCTTTCTGCGCAAGGCCTTCATCAAGGGCGCGGGCTATACCGACAGCGCGCTCGACCGCCCGGTCATCGGCATCGTCAACACCGGCAGCGCGTACAACCCCTGTCACGGCAACGCGCCGCAGCTGATCGAAGCGGTCAAGCGCGGCGTGATGCTGGCAGGCGGCCTGCCGATGGACTTCCCCACCATCTCCATCGCCGAATCGTTCTCGCAACCGACGAGCATGTATCTGCGCAACCTGATGTCGATCGACACGGAAGAGATGATCCGCGCGCAGCCCATGGACGCCGTGGTGCTGATCGGCGGTTGCGACAAGACCGTGCCCGCGCAGTTGATGGGCGCGGCATCGGCGGGCATTCCTTCCATTCAACTGATCACCGGCTCGATGCTCACCGGCGCGCATCGCGGCGAACGCGTCGGCGCATGCACCGATTGCCGGCGCTACTGGGGCCGCTTTCGCGCTGAAGAAATCAATGCCGATGAAATCGCCGCGGTCAACAACCAGCTCGTCGCGAGCGTGGGCACCTGCTCCGTGATGGGCACCGCGAGCACCATGGCATGCATCGCCGAGGCGCTCGGCATGACGGTGCCCGGCGGCGCATCGCCGCCGGCGGTGACATCGGACCGCATGCGCATCGCCGAACTCACAGGCGCCCAAGCCGTGAAGATGGCGCACGAGCAGCTCACCATCGACAAGATCCTCACCGCCGAGGCCTTGGAGAACGCCATGCGCGTGCTGCTCGCGATCGGCGGGTCGACGAACGGCATCGTGCATCTGACGGCCATCGCGGGACGCATGGGCTATGAAGTCGATCTGAAGGCCCTCGACCGCATGGGGCGCGAGACGCCCGTGCTCGTCGACCTCAAGCCTTCCGGCGCGCATTACATGGAAGACTTTCACAAGGCCGGCGGCATGGCGAGCTTGCTGCGCGAGCTCAAGCCGCTGCTGAACCTCGACGCCCTCACCGTGACGGGACGCACCCTCGGCGAGGAGATCGACGCGGCGGGCCCGGCGTTCGCGCAGGACGTCGTGCGCCCATTCGACAGGCCGGTCTATCCCCAAGGCGGCATCGCCGTGCTCGAAGGCAATCTCGCGCCGGGCGGCGCGATCATCAAGCAATCGGCGGCCGACGCACGGCTGATGGAACACGAAGGCCGCGCGGTCGTATTCGAGAACGGCGCGGACCTCGCGGCGCGTATCGATGCGGACGACCTCGACGTCACGCCGGACGACATTCTCGTGCTGAAGAACATCGGGCCCAAGGGCGCGCCGGGCATGCCGGAAGCCGGCTATATCCCGATCCCGCGCAAGCTCGCGGTGCAGGGCGTGAAGGACATCGTGCGCATCTCGGATGGCCGCATGAGCGGCACTGCGTTCGGCACCATCGTGTTGCACGTGACGCCGGAGTCCGCCATCGGTGGACCGCTTGCGCATGTACGCAATGGCGATCGTATTCGTCTGAGCGTATCGAAACGGGAATTGAGCCTGCTGATCAGCGATGAAGAACTGGCGGCGCGCGCGCAGGCATCGCCCGTGACGGAACCGAGCGCGGATCGCGGCTATCGCAAACTCTTCTACGACACGGTGACGCAGGCAGACAAGGGCGTCGACTTCGACTTTCTGCGCGCGGCACGCATGCGCGGCGTGACGCCGCGCGGCTGATCAGTCTTCATGCGTGAGATGTCGCTGCCACGCCAGGAACAGCATGTTCACCAGCGTCGCGAACACGAACAGCATCAGCGCGAGCGCCATGATCGTGCTGGTCTCGTTGCGGTTCATCGCGATCATCAGCAGGCGGCCGATGCCGCTCTGCGATGCGAACATCTCGCCGATCAGCGTGCCGAGCAAGGTCAGCGAGAAGCCGATGCGCAGGCCTGCGACCACCTCGGGCACGCACGCGGGCAACAGCACGAAGCGCGCGAAATCGCCGGGACTCATGCGATAGGTTCGCGCCGCCCGCGCGTAAATGGGCGGCATGTTGCGCACGGCATTCATCGTAAACAATGCAATCGGCACGATGCCATGCATCACGCCAAATACGATCTTGGCCCATAGCCCAAGGCCACACGCGAGCAGCACCACCGGGTATAGCGTCACCTTCGGGATCGAATAGAAGCCCATCATCAGCGGCTCCATCACATCTCCGGCGAGGCGTCGCGCCCCCAGCAGCAAGCCGATGCCGACGCCCGCCACAGCGGATATCGCAAACGCCGATGCGAATGCGAGCGACGTCACATAGAGACTCTGCGGGAAGTCCACATCGCTCACGATATGCACGGCGCGCTGCACGGTATGCAAAGGCGTCGTCAGCACATCGGGGCCGAGCCATTCGCTCAGGATCTGCCACAACGCGACGAGCACGACGATCAGCACGAGCGCATCCGTCCAGCGTCGCGCGGCGCGCGGCTTCGCGACAGCGGAGGCAAGCGCCGTACTCATGCCGCCTCCCTGCGGATACGCCGGTACAGCCGCTTCTCGACTTGCCGCAGCAAGCCGTTGATCGTCGTGACGAAGACCAGCATCAGCACCATGAGGCCATACATGACGGCGTTGTCGAACGCGTTGTAGGCGAACGCGATCTGATAGCCGAACCCCGAACCCGACAACACGAATTCGCCGGCCACGACCGCAATGAACGCATACACCACGGTCAGCTTGATGCCGGTGAAGACGAACGGCAGGCTGGCGGGCAGCGTAATCAGGCGAATCTCGTCGAGGGTGCTCAGGCGGCATACGCGCGCGGTGCGCAACAGAACACGCGGTACGCGCTCGAGACCGTTGAGCGTGTTGACGGCCATCGCGACCACCGCGAACAGGAAGCCGATGCCCACCAGCGGCCAGCGATTGAGCCCGAAGATCACGATCAGGATCGGATACAGCACGAACACGGGCACCGCGTAGTACGAGAGCAGCAAAGGGTCGAGCACCCGGCGCAGGCGCGGCAGCCTGAACAGCACCACCCCGCCGATGAAGCCCGCAATCACCGCGAGCACCACGGCCAGCAGGGCGCTGCTGAGCGTCTGCACGATATCGAGCGTGAACTGCCCCGACGTAAGGATCTGCCACGCGCTGAGCGCCATGCGCGAAGGCGGAATGAACGATACCGGGTTGATCCAGGCGAGACGCGTCGCCACTTCGAGCAAGGCGAGCAGCGCGACGACCAGCCCGATGCGCCAGCGCGCCGCCTCGTTCATGGCCGGCTCCCGAGCGCCTTCAATGCCTCGTCGCGCAGCAGGCCCCACACTTGCGCGGTCAGCTCGCCGAAGCGCGGATCAAGCGCGATGGTGCTGTCGCGCATACGCGACCAGCCGGTCTCGATGGTCGCAATGAAGCGCCCCGGACACGCCGACATCACGCCGATGCGATCCGAGAGCAGCACCGCTTCATCGATCGAATGCGTGATCAGCATCACGGTCGCGCCGGTATCGCGCCATAGCTTGAGGGTTTCGTCGCCCATCAGGAGGCGGGTCTGCTGATCGAGCGCGCCGAACGGTTCGTCGAGCAGCATGAGACGCGGCCGGACCACCATGGCCCGCGCAATGCACACGCGCTGCCGCATGCCGCCCGACAATTGCGCGGGATAGGCGCGCGCAAACGACGCCAGGCCCATGAACGAAAGCGCATGCTGAACGCGTTCGCGCACTTCGTTTTCCGGAACGTTGGCGCGACGCGCGGCGAACGCGGCGTTATCGAATACATTGAGCCAAGGGAAGCTCGCGTCTTCCTGGAACACGACCGCCACGCCGTCGGGCACCTGTCGTCCCACCGGCTGCCCCTCGAACTCGACCGTGCCGCCGCTCGCCGGATTCAGGCCCGCGAGCACGTCGAGCAACGTGGACTTGCCGCAACCCGAAGGACCGACGACAGAGAAGAATTCCCCCGCGCGCAATTCGAGGCTCACCGGTCCGAGCGCATGAAAAGGCGGCTTGCCCGCGGCGCCGGGATAGATGCGCGTGACGTCCGTCAGGCGCGCCTGGATGCGCTGCTCGCCGGACGCGGCGGGCTCGCTCGACACCACCGATATCTTCGTGCGACGGGGCAGCACGCTCATTGCTGACTCACTTCGCCGCGCGCAAGTCGGCGGGCAACTGCGATTCGTCGATGATCTTCGTCCAGTCGAACGCACCATCGGGGATGGCCTTGACGAGAATCAGGCCCTTGAGCACTTCGTCCATGCTCTTGCGATCGAAGCCGCCTTCGCTCCAGTATTTCGGATCGGCATCGAGCACGTTATTGATCGCCGAGGCCGCGACGCCGGGGTCCATCTTGTACTGCTTCGCGAGAATCTGCGCGGACTCCTCGCGATGCGCGGCAATGTACTGCACGGCCTTGCGGCGCGCCTTGATGATGCCGCGTATCACTTCCGGATGCTGCTTCAGGTAGTCCGTGCGCACGATGCCGACGGTCTGCGTTTCGTTGGGCACGATATCGCTCGAACGGAACGCGATGCGCAACTGATCCTTCTTCGCGCTATAAGACGGCTCGGTCATGTAGGCCACGTCCACGGCGCCCTGCTGCAGCGACGTCAACATGCCGCTCGAACTGCCGACCGGCTTGCGCTGCACCTGCCCCGTCAGACCGGCACGATCCAGCGCGATGGTGACGATGGTATCGGTCGTGGACTTCGGACTGCTGTAGCCGATGGTCTTGCCCTTCATCTGCTGGATGTTGGTGATCGTGCCGTTCTTCTGTTCGACCCACACGAGATCCGCGAGGCTTTGCACGCCGCCATGCACGATGGTCAGGTCGACGCCCTGCTTGACCGCCGAAATAGCCGCAGGCAGCGCGACTTCGCCGTAAGGAATTTCGGATGCCATCGCGTTGCGCACTGTCGTGCCGCCGCCTTCGGAGGTGATGAAACCCGTGACATCGACGCCTTCTTCCTTGAAGAAACCCTTGTCCATGGCCACCGCGAAGGGCACGCCGTACATGCCGTCGCCCCAGTGCGTGACGGTGAGCGGCGCGGCCTGAACACGAGCGGTCCCTGCTATGAGTGCAGCGGCCGCCATGAAGGAAAACAGACCGGCTCTCCCAAGCTTCCCAAGGGCAAACATGGAGGCGTCTCCGTGCATGAACGGCGGCTTCGTCCGTCGTGCGCGAAGTCGCGCACAGGCGGCCGCCTTTTGATTCTGGACACAGTTATCGCGGATAACCGTGCAAGTTAATGTATGCATTAAATTCGTGAAAGTCCAGTTTGATGCAGGGCGTAGATACCCTTGTCTGGCACGCGCCAGACGATGTATCAGGCCTGCTGAATGCCGTATTGCTGCAGCACGGCGGTTTGATCACGCCAGCCCCGTTCGCGATGAGCGCGGTAGAGCGCACTCGCCTTCGCTGCATCGCCGCAGCGCAATGCTTCGATGATCGCGCGATGTTCCTCGATCGACTTGGCAGGCTGCGGATGCGGTCGGACTCGCTGCGTGAAGCGCCTGACGCGATGCACCTGGTCACGGCAATTCATCACGATGCTACGCAGCCGCGCATTGCCGCTGAGCGCCACGAGGCTTTCGTGGAAGACCTCGTCCGCTTCGGCCCAGGTCAGCATGTCGCCGGCTTCGAGTGCGCGGACCATCGTGTCGCAGGCATCGACGAGCGGCGTGAGATCGACGTCGGGCTGCGCGGCGACGAGCCCCGCGGCCGTGGATTCGAGGCTGATCAAGACCTGATAGATGTGTCGGATGTCGGAGATCGACGTGGGAACGATGCGAATGCCGTGACGCGGCACGATCTGCACGAGTCCCTCTCCCTGGAGTCTCAACGCGGCCTCGCGGATGGGCGTGCGGCTGAAGCCCAGCATCAGGCCCAGTTCCTGTTCGAGCAGATAGGACCCCGGCGTGAGTTCGCTTTCGATGATGCGGCGACGCAGTTCGCCGTAAGCGAGATCCGCTGTGTTGAGCCGGGCGGGCTTGGCGGTGGCGACGGGATGATCGTTCGAGATGACCTTCACGCGCCTTGCTGGATGCGGCGCGACCGTGCTGCGCGATGCGGCCATGCTGGACTCCCTGAAGGAAACTCCGCGTTGAGCCGATGGTACTGCATCGGAACCTTCATCATCCAACCCATCAAGCGCGCGCAAGATGGGCGACCAGTTTCCTGCACGCCTCGGGCAAGGCATCGGGGGAGCGTATGGCGATCAGCAGTTCGCGCATCGCCCAGGTATCCGTGAGCGGAACGAAGCCCAGCCCGTGCTGCCGCGCCACCGCTTCCGGCATGACGCCGAAACCAAGCCCCGCTTCGATCATCAGGCACTGGGCGTCGTAGCTCGACACCTGCATCCGCACCCGCACCGAGCGCCCTATTTCGTTGGACGCCCGCGTGAGACTCAGCGTGATGGCGGCGTCGACGGGCAGCGTGATGAACTCGTGTTCGAGCACGTCGGCAAAGGCCGTCGCTTGCCGCTGCAGCAGCGCGTGTCCGGGCGGCGCGACGAGTACAAGGTGATCTTCGCGATAAGGCATCGTATGGATCGCATAACCATGCGGAAGGGACGTGAAGATACCGATATCAGCCGCATTGCCGGCTACCGCGCGCACTACGTGCACGCTCGGCTTCTCGTCGAGTTCGATGCGCACATGGGGATGGAGCACCGCGAACGACTGGAGATCGCGCGGCAGGAACTGCACGATCGACGAGACATTCGCCACGATGCGCACGACGCCGCTCGTGCCGCCCGAGTACTCGCGCATCTGCACGACGATGTCGTCGATCTGATGCAGTGCGCGATGCGCGAGCGTCCTGAGCCGCTCGCCCGCTTCGGTGGCTACGACACCCTTGTTCGTGCGGCGCAACAAGCGCACGCCGATGGAAGACTCGATCTCGCTGATGCGACGGCTGACGGCGGCGGCTGCAATGTGTTCGCGTTGCGCAGCGGCGGCGATCGTGCCGGCATCGACCACGGCAAGGAAGAGTCTCAGCGAGAGCGGATCGAGCGTCTGCATGAACGATGTCCTCGTTACGGCCAGCAGTTCGCGTCGTCTTTTTGGGGGCGCTGGCCATCGCATGCGGCGATGGCGGCATGACGAAGCGTTGCTTTGCCGTCATCGCCGCATCACGCAGAATGCGCGCAAACGTTACCGTCTGACGGAAAGACATGCAATAGGCATCTTTTGACGACTTTCTTTTTGCACGACACCACATCCTCATCACGCTCGGCCGCACATGGGCGGCAATCGGCCTCGGGGGCTTGGCGTTGCCGCAAGAAATCTGAGGTGCGATCGGCTTCTCTCCCGATCGCGCGGCCGCGCGCAAGTCCATTTCAGCCGCCCCTTCGGGGGCGGCTCTTTTTTGCCCGGAAAGCTCCGGCGCCGTACTGTTCAATGCATACATTAAACAATGCGGCGAGTTTCTTTTCTTATAATGAAGACAGCCTGTCGCCCGAAGGATCAGCGGGCCGACCTGTCCTCCGTGCATCGACGGCAACGTTATCGGAAAGCCCAGCATGGCTCCAGCCCGACCCGTTGAAGCAATCAGCAAGCCACGCGAGAAATCCACCGACACGGTCTATCTCGCGCTGCGTGAGCAGATCCTCAGCAACGCGCTGCGGCCCGGCACCCAAATGCTGGAACAGGAACTGGTGCAGTGGTTCGGGGTGAGCCGCACGCCGGTGCGCGAGGCGCTGATCCGCTTGCAGAATGAACGCCTCGTACAAATCATTCCGCGTCACGGCATGCGGGTGCGCAATGTGTCGCTGACGGACATCGAGGAAGTGTTCCAGGTGCAGACCAGTCTCGAAGCCACGGCCGCCGCTGCCGTCGCCGCGCGCAAGCCCGGCGTGAAGGAGTTCAGGCCGCTCGAAAAGGCCTGCACGGACATGGACCGCGCACTGGAGAAAGACGACCGCGATGCCTGGGCCGCGGCGCATGACGCGTTCTATGCGCGGCTCGTCGAACTGAGCGGCAATCCGCGTCTCATGCAGATCGTCGGCGAATGCGTGGATCATGTGCGCCGCGTGCGCGAACTCACGCTGCGGCTGATTGCGCCAGATGCGTCACAAGCACAGACCTTGCGCAAGGTAATTGAAGCCTTGCGCCAGAGCGATGCCGAAGCGGCACAGGCGCTGTGCCGCGACAATCGGCTGCTCAATCTTCAGACGCAGGTCGAAGCGCTTCAGCGCTACCGGATCCTCGACGTCTGAGCGGCTTCATGCGCTACGCGCATTGCAACGTGCGCGGGGTCGGGGCATACGCAATCAGTACGTTGCGGCCGGTCCGGCGGCGCACGATATTGCGCACATGATGCATGCCGATACCGCCGAGCGACGACCTGCCCGCACCCAGCACGATGAGATCCACATCCAGCCGGTTCGCTTCGAGGGCGATCACGCCACCGATGCTATGGCCGTCCTCCGGTAGCCTGCGCGTTTCCCAGTCAGCCTTCATGCCCGCGTTCGCCAGCATCTTCTCGCAATGGCCGCGAATTGCCAGCGCGAGTTGATCGACGAGCTCGGGCATGTTGCAGAAAGTCTCCACTGACCACCCTGCCCACCACGGCGCGGATTCGATCACGTGCAGCAGCGTGATGCGGGCAGCGTTGCCGCGCGCGAGTTCGATGGCCTTCGACAAGGCGGCTTCGCTGAAGCCGGGGCCCACGGCGACGAGAATATGCGGGTACATGGCGTTGCCTCCGTTCGTTGTACGGCACTCTTTTCGAGTGACCGTCGTTGTTTGCATGAAGGCATGATGGCCGCGCAAAGTTAGGAAAGACTGAGCCTGACATTCCTCGCGATGCTTCTGATGCCGCGGCTCGCGATAAATTAAACTGATGGCATCATCCCCGCACGCCGCACGCTCATGGACTCTCGCGATCTTCTCAACCTTGCCTACCTGCGCGCGTTCCGCCTCGTGGCGGAGACCGGCAGCGCCACGCGCGCCGCCGCCGCGCTGTTCCGCGCGCAATCGGCGGTCACGCGTTCATTGCAGGAACTGGAGGCGGCCGTTGGCGAAACCTTGCTGGAACGCCGTCCATCAGGCATGTTGCCCACGCCCGCCGGACGCGCCGTGCTGCTGCGCTGCCAGCGCATCTTCGCGGAACTGGAGGAACTCGCGCAGTGGTGCGCGGCGCGGCAGTCGCGCCGCAGAACTGCGGCGGCCAGCACGCTGCCGGCGTTCCTGCTCAATACGCGCCGGCTGCAACTGTTCTCGGCGCTCGCGCGCCACCGGCACATGCCGAGCGCGGCGCAAACCCTTGGACTCAGTCAGCCCGCCGTCAGCAGCGCCATCCGCATCATGGAAACGGGTGCGGGCATGCAACTGTTCTATCGCAGCCCGCGCGGCCTCCTGTTGACCAGCGAAGGCGAGACCTTCGTGCTGCACGTGCGCCGCGCATTGAACGAACTGCGCCATATCCCCGACGATCTCGCCGCTCTGCGCGGCACCATTCAGGGCGTGGTGACGGTCGGCGCGCTGCCGCTCGGCCGTACGCTCATCTTGCCGGGCGCCATCGCCCGCGTGGCCGCACAGTATCCGGGCGTGCGCATCGTGACCGATGAAAGCGCGTACGAAACGCTCGTCGCGGGACTGCGCGCAGGCGAAATCGATTTCGTGCTCGGCGCGCTGCGTCCGAACGATGCATCGAGCGGACTGGTGAACGAGCGCTTCATGTCGGAGGATATCGTCGTGATTGCGCGCAGCGGGCATCCGCTTGCTCGCTCACGCGGCCTGGCGCTCGCCGATCTCACCACCGCTCAATGGATCCTGCCGCGCAACCAGGCCCCCGCGCGTGGCATGTTCGAAGCACAATTCAAACGCGGCAAACTCAAACCGCCGATGCCCACCGTCGAAACAGCGGACCTCGCCGTGATCCGCGGCTTGCTGCTGCATACCGACATGCTTGCGGCCGTATCGGCGCAACAACTGCATTACGAGCGCGAATCGGGACAACTGGCCGTGCTCGACATCGCGATGCAGAACACCCGGCGCGACATCGGACTCACGCTGCGCGCGGGCGGCTCACCCTCGCCGGCCGCGCGCGCGATGATCGACGCGCTGCGTCTCACCGTCGATCAACTGGGTCATGCCATGCGTCGCGATGCACAAGCTGCCGTGATGTCACGCGCATGACAAGCGCGAGGTGCAATCTGAATTATTTATCGGGGCAGCGGCTTTTGCGGTGCGTGCTTGCGGTGCTGTATGGTGACAGTCGCGCATGGCGTGAACCGCAGGACATCCCAGCGAATAAAGAGGAGTTGGCATGAACGAACAGCAGTGGATCGCAATGGACGAATACCTTTGCGAACGAACCCAGGCGCCGGATGAAGTGCTCGAAGCCGCGCTGCGCGACAGCGTGAACGCAGGATTGCCCGCCATCAACGTCGCGCCGAACCAGGGCAAGATGCTGCACATGCTTGCGAAGCTGCGCGGCGCACGACGCATCCTCGAACTCGGCACGCTGGGCGGCTACAGCACGATATGGCTCGCGCGCGCACTGCCTTCGGACGGCACGCTGCTGACACTGGAAGCCGTCGACGCGCATGCGCACGTCGCACGTGGCAACCTTGCGCGGGCGGGCTTGTCGAGCGTGGCATCGGTCATCGTCGGCGATGCGGTGCACACGCTGCGGTCCTTCGTGCGCGACGGCATCCCGCCGTTCGATTTCATCTTTCTCGATGCCGACAAGAAAAGTTATCCGGCTTATCTCGATCTTGTCCTGCTCCTCAGCCGCCCGGGAACGCTGATCGTCGCGGACAACGTGATTCGTCGCGGGCGGGTACTGGAAACCGGCAGCGATGACCCCGACGTGAATGGCGTTCGCACCTTCTTCGACATGCTCGCCACACATCCCCGCCTCGACTCCACGGCGATCCAGACAGTCGGAAGCAAGGGATGGGACGGCTTCTCGATGTCCATCGTGACTGAATGAGGTTATGAAGTTATCGGGCACGTCTTGCGCGGTGCGCTGCGCAAGACGTGCATCGAACGCTATTCCGATGCGGTACGCGGTCTTGCCGTGCCGAACCAGCGGTTCCGGACAGGCGTGAACGTTTCCTCCTCCACACGCGGCATGTTGCGGCATTCGACGTGCATGTTCCGCGCAGGCGCAGCGGCCACGAACTTGTCGATCTCCTCACGGACATCCGGATCGACATAGTCGGCTCGCGAAGCATCGAGAATCACAACGGCCCCGTCAGGGATCGCGGCGAGTCGGCGCTTCAGCGTCACCTTGCACAGAAACGACACGTCCTTGCGGAACGACAGCAGGTAATGGTCATCGTGCTGCGCCATCGTGATCGGGCGGCGCAGGTTGGCGCGCACGGCGAGGAACAGACTGCATGCAATGCCGATCACGATGCCGATCAACAGGTCGGTGAGCAGCACGCCCGCAATGGTCGCGATGAACGGTGCGAAACGTTCGAAGCCTTCCTTCGCGACGGACGCGAATAGCGACGGCTTGGCAAGCTTCAGTCCCGTGAAGATCAGAACGGCGGCGAGACATGACAGCGGAATCAGGTTGATCACACTCGTCAGGCCGAACACGCTCACGAGCAGCAACACGCCATGCACGAATGCAGACCAGCGGCTCTGTGCGCCCGCCGTCACGTTTGCCGAGCTGCGCACGATCACCGAAGTGATAGGCAGCGCGCCGATTGCGCCGGCCAGCATGTTGCCGATGCCCTGCGCCTTCAGTTCACGGTCCGGATTCGCGGTGCGCTTCTTTGGATCGATCTGCTCGACCGCTTCGAGGCTGAGCAACGTCTCGAGACTCGCGACGATCGCAAGCGTCACCGCAAGCCGCCACACGCCGGGATTGAGCAGTTGGGAGAAGTCCGGCAGCTCGAGCGCTTTCGTCAAGGCCGTGAACGATTCGAGCGAGGGCAATGCCACGCGATACTGCTCGGGCGGCGCGAAGCCCGGCGCAAAGCGGTCGATCAGCAGCGTCGCGCCCACGCCGAAGACGACCACAGCAAGGGGACCGGGCACCAGCCGCACGAGGGCGAAGCGGCGCAGCGCGGCCGTTTCCCACGCCGCGAGCATGCCGAGCGAAACGACCGCGATGACGCAGGCCGCTATCGATACATGTCCATAGGATGTGGACAGCAAGCCGTCGCCGCCCGTGACGTGGACACCATCGTTCGCGAATCCCGCGGCCAGCGGAATCTGCTTGATGATCAACAGAAGGCCGATAGCCGCCAGCATGCCCTTGATGACCGACGAGGGCACATAAGCGGCGAAGCGTCCCGCCTTGAGCATACCGAAGCCGAACTGGATCACGCCCGACAACAATACGGCGAGCAGGAACGCGGAGAAGCTGCCCAGCCCCGCAATGCCACCGACGACGATCACGATCAACCCCGCCGCCGGGCCGCTGACGCTCAATTGCGAGCCGCTCAGCAAGGCAACGACGACGCCGCCGATGATGCCCGCCATCAAGCCGGCAATCGGCTCGACACCGGATGCATTGGCAATGCCGAGACATAATGGCAATGCCACGAGAAACACGACAATGCCCGCGAATAAATCGCGTGGAAGATTGGCTAAACGATTAGCTGCTTTCATGGTTCATTCCGTTTACGCGAGTGAATGCCTGCGAGCGTCGCTTTCGCGACATCGCATAAGAATCAACGGCTGAATTGAGTGCCTAGACTGTTTCAAGCAGAGCAGCGCTTACCTGATCGCTGCCCTGATGACCGGATTCGTTTTCATAACCTGAAGCCAGCACCTTGAGATGTCCGTCATGCAGGCCGAAGATCCACCCATGCACGAGCGGAGGGTTATCGCGTTCACGGATGATGGCGTGCTCGCGCAGCAGACGCACCTGTTCGAACACGCTCAGTTCGGCGAGCCGATTGGCGCGGGTATCGAGGTCCGCAAAGGTGGCGAGATGGTCGCGATGCGTCTCGCCCAGTGCGCATAGCGGCGCGATGCGGCGATTGACATGCGGCAGGTCGTTCGACAACGGCAGCAGCGACGCACGCACGCCGCCACAGCCGTAATGGCCGCAGACGATGACGTGATCCACCTTCAGCACACGCACCGCATATTCGAGCACGCTCAACGTGTTGTCGTCGGATGGACAAAACAGATTGGCGATGTTGCGATGAACGAAGAGGTCCCCGGGATCCGCATTCGTCACGGTCTCGGCAGGCACGCGGCTGTCCGAGCAACCGATCCACAGCACGCGCGGGCTTTGACCTTGCGCCAGGCGCGGAAAGAAGTCCGCATCGGCATGCGCTGTTTCACGCGCCCAGGCAATGTTCTCCAGCAACATTCGTTTAGGTCGTTTCATCCACATTCTCCATAAGCGACATTCAAATAAATAGGGACAAGGTTTAACGCAGCGTGGCGCGCATTCTTACGAATGACTTTCGCAGAAAAAGTTCAGGCAAGTCCAGAGAAAAAAATCCAATGGACTGAGAAACCTGTTTTTTGTGTGTTGCTTGCGATTCAATAGCTTTATTCATTACCTTGCATGCACTGTTCCAATGCATGCTCGCAAGGGAGATTCGCATAACCGCCCGACGGTGTCTGTTAATCTTTGTGCTCTATCTTGCCGATCTTCCAATATGACATTTCAGACAGGCCAGTCTGTTTCTTTTGCCGATTTGAACGGCGGCGCATATCCCGTGCGGGTCGAATACGAATGGCTCAATGCCGAACGCGGCGATGCGCACATCGCCGTATTCCTGCATGAGGGACTGGGATCGGTCAGGTTATGGAAGCGTTGGCCACAAGTGTTGTGTGACCGGCTGCAATGTCGCGGGCTGGTCTTCTCGCGTCCGGGCTATGGGCGCTCGACTCCGCGCCGGCCCGGCGAAACCTGGCCGGTCAGCTTCCTGCATCATCAGGCGCAGGTCGTATTGCCCGCGTTGCTCGATGCGTTGCGCATCGATGCCCGGGAGCGCGCCCGCATGTGGCTCATCGGTCATAGCGACGGCGGCACGATCGCCCTGCTCCATGCCAGCGCATTCCCCGATGCTCTGGCGGGCGCCGCCATCATGGCGCCGCATGTGTTCGTGGAACCCATGACGGTGCAGGCGATCAGGGAAACGCGCGCGGTCTATGAGACCAGTGCGCTGCGCGACAGGCTGGGCGCCTATCACGATGACGTGGATTCGGCCTTTTACGGCTGGAACGACGCGTGGCTCAATCCCGAGTTCCTGCACTGGGACATCACCGCCGAGATCGCCGCGATAAGAAAGCCGCTGCTCGCCATTCAGGGACACGATGACGAATATGCATCGATGCTGCAACTCGACAGGATTCAGGAAGCCGTGCCGCACGCGCGGCTCGTCAAGCTGTCGCAATGCGGACATTCACCGCATCGCGATGCCGCCGATGCCGTGAACGAAGCGATCGCCGCCTGCATTGCGGAACATCGCGAATGACGCTGGCGTGAACGCACGCTGGACCGGCATGTGCTGCGGGCCGTGATAACGTCACCGTTATCCGCAGGGAGAACACCATGTTGCTGTCCGATGAAGAACTGGCGCGTTTGCAGGACGTCGCTCCTTTCCTGGCAAGCGAAGCACGCGGCGCACTGGAAGCCGAGGCGCCCTGTCAGGTGACCGCGGAACTGGCGTCGCACCTGCAGCCCGGCTTGCGCATACGAGCACCGGGTTCGCCGACGACCGATGCCGACCCCGATGCGCCGCCTTACCCAATCGATCTGTTCGTAGGCTTGCCGTTGAGCGAACTGCGTGCGCTCTCGCATGCCGATGAAGCCACACGCAATGACGCCCTTGCACGTTTCGGCGCGGGCTTCTCGCCACGCCTGCTGCGCGCCATTGCAAAGATGGCGCCGCACGAAATTGATCTCGATGCAGGTGTGCAGAACGAAGCCGGCACGCTCTCCGTGATGCTTGACGAGGCGTAGCACGCAGGCTCCAGGCAAAGCGGCTCAGCTCGCCTCCTGGCCCTTCCCCGAAGCCTCATGCGCGCGACGCAGACGCTCCCGGCTGTTCGACAGGTGCATGCGCATTGCGGCGCGCGCGGCTTCGGGATCGCGACGCTCGATGGCGTCGAAGATATCTTCGTGCTCGCGATTCACGCGATCTAGATAGCTGCCGGGATCGTGATGAGCGAGCGCCGCGGAGTTGACCCGCGTGCGCGGAATGATGGTGTTGCCAAGCTGGCTCAGGATGCTGTGGAAGTACCGGTTGCCGGTGGCCTTCGCGAGTTCGAGGTGGAAGGCGACATCGGCGGTGACCGCACTGCTCTCGCCCGCTTCGATCAGGCGTTCGAACTCGTCGAGCGCGCGGCGCATCTGCGCCAGATTCTCGTCCGTGCGGCGCATTGCGGCAAGCCCGGCCGCCTCGGCTTCGAGGCTGATACGCAGTTCGAGAATCGCCATCACGTCGCGTACGGTGAGGTCGCCCGCAGCTTCGATCTGGAAGCGGTCGTGATCGGTTGCCTCCAGCACGAAGGTGCCGATGCCATGCCGCGTCTGTACGAGACGCGCGGCCTGCAGGCGCGAGATCGATTCACGCACGACCGTGCGGCTGACGCCGAGCTGCGCCATGATTTCCGATTCCGTCGGCAGCTTGTCGCCGGGCTGAAGTGCACCGCTGCGAATGCGCTCCGACAACTCGGCGACAACCTCCTCGGTCAGGTTGCGGGAGCGGCGCAGCGCGCCGGACGACAGTGCTTGGGACATGGGAGGACCGGTCTTGAATAGGCTCGATCGCCCATTATAGGGCGCAAGTCAGCTTGTACGATGACTGATCGTTCACGCGGTTTTTTGTATGCATCATGCAGCATGCCAAAGCTGAGACCGCCATGCCGCTGCGACGAACTGCCCCGAAAAAACCTTGCGTTTCAATCGATTAGGGCCGCATCAAACCGTTGATAATCGGTCCTTTGCGGCGTAAAGTTCATGTACCGCATGAAGTGAACGCGCCTGGAACCGCAACCGTGGGCTCCGGGTGTCGGCTGTATCTGCCCCGGCACCCGGCCAGTGGGTTCATTTCGTCGTCAGGCTCGCGTATCCCGGTCCGCATCCGTTGGATTCGCCATCTCCTCGCGCACTCGCGAGCCTGAATAAGGGTTTTCCGGCGTGTCGCTGCCGCGCCCTCGTGCGCCGCTCCCTGTGCCTCTCGCGCTTTTCCCGATCCCTCGGGGCGACAACCGGTATGAACCCGTGTTCACAAAGGCTCGCTTCACGGCGATACTGAATTCGTGGCACCGAGGCAGCAAGGAGACAGGCAATGATGCGAGAAGTATCCGGAGCTTTTTTCGGCTCCCGCAAGCTCGACGAAGCACTCGAAGACCTCCGCGCGGAAGGCATCGCGG
Source organism: Caballeronia sp. LZ043 (assembly GCF_031451075.1). Taxonomy (NCBI): domain Bacteria; kingdom Pseudomonadati; phylum Pseudomonadota; class Betaproteobacteria; order Burkholderiales; family Burkholderiaceae; genus Caballeronia; species Caballeronia sp. LZ043. The sequence goes on from NZ_JARUXT010000003.1 coordinate 1,141,800, forward strand.
GAGACCGTGTCCGCGTGGCCAGCATGACCGGCTTTGCGGACTTTCACAGTTCGGTGGTGCAAAGCGCGGCGGCGCAAAACCAGTGGATCTCAGCCGAATACGCCGGTCACGGCGAACATCTCGGCGTCGTCGATACGCATGAGTACCCGTTCGGTCTCGACATCACCGGCGACGACATTCTTCCGTCGTTCGGCGCGGACGGCGGCGACGCCGACACGCTGTGCGGCCTGACGCGCGTGGTCGTCAGCATCCGCGATGAAGCGGAGATGCGCGCAGTCTGCGATATCTTCTCGCGCCTCGGGACCGACGACATCGACATCGAAGGCGTCGCGGCAGCCTGAAACATTTCGCGCGGACGCGTGCTCCTGCCGTGCTCCGCCGTGCTCGTCATCATCACTGCGCGCTGGACGGCGCGGGCTTCGCCTTCTTTTTGTGCTTCAAATGCAGGCCCTGGCGCGTACTGCCCGGCACGGAGGTATTGTCGCCTCCGGCCGTCGGTCCGGCAGTCGCCGCGCCGTGCGCATTGCCTCCGCCTGAACCGCCATTGCCGTTCCCGCCCGCCATTGCAGCGCCCGATACGCCCATCGCCAGGCTTGCCGTCAGTGTGAGCAGTATCTTCAGTCCGCTTGTCTCTGATTTCATTGCATTGCTCTCCGATCAGTCTCATCACAGTTCTGAACGAGCGCTGACGTCCACGCAATCCACGCGTGAAAGAAATTCTCGCCCGCATTCTGCATTCAACATGCATAACGCAAAATGCCATCCGGCATATGGCATGCTGCATGCAATCTCGAAGCCATCACCACTTTTTGCCATGGATGTCCGCAAAGCCCATCACGCTGTCGCCGCACACGACGATGCCAATGAAAAGTCCAGAGCAGGTTTCGTGCGCGTTCGCGGCGCGCGTGAGCACAACCTGAAGAACGTCGATGTCGACGTCCCCCGCGACGCCCTCGTGGTCTTCACCGGCGTCTCGGGGTCCGGAAAATCCTCGCTGGCATTCGGTACGCTTTACGCGGAAGCGCAGCGCCGCTATTTCGAATCAGTCGCGCCGTACGCACGACGGCTCATCGAACAGGTCGGCGTGCCGCAGGTCGATTCGATAGAAGGCCTGCCGCCCGCAGTCGCGCTACAGCAGCAGCGCGGCGCGCCGAATGCCCGTTCTTCCGTAGGCAGCGTGACGACCCTGTCCAGCCTCGTGCGCATGCTGTATTCCCGTACGGGCAGCTATCCGCCGAAGCAGCCCATGCTTTACGCGGAGGACTTCTCCCCGAACACCGTGCAGGGCGCGTGTCCCGTCTGCCATGGCCTCGGACGCGTGTACGAGGTCACGGAGAAGTCAATGGTGCCGGACGACTCCCTCACCATCCGCGAGCGCGCCATCGCCGCGTGGCCGCCCGCCTGGCACGGTCAGAACCTGCGCGACATCCTCGTGACCCTCGGCTATGACGTCGACACCCCCTGGCGCGATCTGCCGAAGAAGGACCGCGACTGGATCCTCTTCACCGAAGAGCAGCCGACCGCACCGGTCTACGCCGGACTCACACCGAAGGAAACCCGCGCGGCATTGAAGCGCGGCGCCGAGCCGAGCTATCAGGGCACCTTCACCGGTGCGCGGCGCTACATCCTGCATACCTTTGCGCACACGCAAAGCGCATTGATGAAGAAGCGCGTATCGCGCTTCATGGTGGGCAGCGACTGCCCTTCGTGCCACGGCAAACGGCTGAAGAAGGAAGCGCTCTCCGTCACCTTCGCGGGACTGGACATCGCGGGATTCGCGCATCTGCCGATGAACCGCCTCGCCGACCTGCTCGCGCCCATCGCACGCGGCGACTGGTCCACGCAGACGCAGCCGCATGGCGAGACATTGGACAAGGCCGCTCGCCGCGCGGCCACTACGCAACGAGTCGCGGCCGGCGGCTCGGCTCACAAGGCGGCGCCCGATGTGCGCCGCACCGCGAATCTTTCGGACGAAAAACGCGCCGCAGCCGAACGCATCGCCGCCGATCTGCTGGAGCGCTTACGAACGCTCATCGATCTTGGCCTCGGCTATCTGTCGCTCGACCGCGCGACGCCAACGCTCTCGTCCGGCGAACTACAGCGCCTGCGGCTCGCCACGCAACTGGCGTCGCAACTGTTCGGCGTCGTGTATGTGCTCGACGAACCCTCGGCCGGACTTCATCCTGCGGACAACGAGGCGCTCTTCGTCGCGTTGCAGCGTCTCAAGGCCGCGGGCAATTCGCTGTTCGTCATCGAACACGATCTGAACACGATGCGCCGTGCCGACTGGCTCGTCGACGTCGGTCCGGCCGCGGGCGAAGGCGGTGGTCATGTGCTCTACAGCGGCCCGCCGGAAGGCCTTGCAGCCGTCGATGCCTCGCAGACCCGTGAACACCTGTTCGCGCAACATCGTGCGGTCGAGCGCGCGCCGCGCCGGCCGCGTGGCTGGCTCAGGCTTGCGCGCATCGAGCGCAATAACCTCGATGGCGTCGATGCCGCCTTTCCGCTCGGCGCCTTCACGACGGTCACCGGCATCTCGGGCTCGGGCAAGTCGAGCCTCGTCAGCCAGGCTTTGCCGGAGCTCGTCGCCGAACACCTCGGACGCGCCCTCGACGACGCCACCGAAGACGAATCCGACCCATTGCTCGCGACACCGGACGCGCCCGCAGGCGGAAGCATCGTCGAAGGCATGGAGACGATCAGGCGTCTCGTGCGTGTCGATCAGAAGCCCATCGGCCGCACGCCCCGCTCGAACCTCGCGACCTATACCGGCCTGTTCGATCACGTCCGCAAGCTCTTTGCGGACACGCCGAGCGCGCGCAAGCGCCGCTATGGCGCGGGCCGCTTCTCCTTCAACGTCGCACAGGGGCGCTGCCCCACGTGCGAAGGCGAAGGCTTCGTCAGCGTCGAACTTCTGTTCCTGCCGAGCGTGTACACGTCCTGTTCGACCTGCCACGGTTCGCGCTACAACGCGCAGACACTGGAGATCGAATGGCACGGCAAGAACATCGCGCAAGTGCTGGACATGAGCGTCGATGCCGCATGCGCTTTCTTCGCCGATGAACCCAACATCATGCGTGCGCTTGCCGTGCTGCGCGACATCGGGCTCGGCTATCTGCGCCTGGGTCAGCCGGCCACCGAGCTATCGGGAGGCGAGGCGCAACGCATCAAGCTCGCGACGGAACTGCAGCGCGCCCATCGCGGCGACACGCTCTATATCCTCGACGAACCCACCACCGGCCTGCATCCCGCCGACGTCGACCGCCTGATGCGCCAACTGCAAGGGCTGGTCGATGCGGGCAACACAGTGGTCGTCGTCGAACACGACATGCGCGTGGCCGCGCATTCCGACTGGGTCATCGACATGGGCCCGGGTGCCGGCGAGGATGGCGGCAAGGTGGTGATTACGGGTGTTCCCGATGCAGTCGCGAAGCATGCCGAAAGCCGCACTGCGCGCTATCTGAAAGAAGCGCTTCAGCGCTGAGCACCGGGCTGCACGCCCGGATACAGCCCGATCCAGTGCCACACCCAGAACCGCATGATGCCGATCAATTCATGCAGCGCGAAGTTCGAATCGATCCATCCTTCAGGATGCGGCACCCACCATGATTTGGGATTCCGTATGAAGGCTACGCCGGGCTGCGGATCGATGCCGAACACCTGAAAAGCCAGCAGCGCGCGCTGCATGTGCAGCGAGGACGTGACGAGGATCGACGTGTCGTATCGCCGCGACCGTAGGATTTTCTCCGTATTGCGCGCGTTGGCGTAAGTGTCGAGACTCGTGTTTTCGAGGATCAGGTCGCGGCTTTCGACACCCCGTTCGAGCAGCAAAGGTCCGATGACATCCGCTTCGCTCAGCTCGTGACGCTGTGGATTGCCGCCGCTCACGATCACGAGGCAGTCCGGTTCGCGCATCCGGCACCGCTTGTACAGCGACGCGCCGAGATCCACGCGTGTGATGGTGTCGCCTTTCGGAATCAAATGCCGGTTGCGGTCGTACTCGGTCCCGCCGCCGAGCACGATGATGACCGTGTGCGGACCGAAGCGCGGCTCGGTCATGACGGCATGCCCGTCGTTTGCAAGCCTCATCAAGGGTCCGGCCAGCCAACCGCCGACCAGCCAGAAGAAGGCGCCCGCCATCAGCAGAACCGCCACGCGGCGCTTCCTCCACACGATGAACAGTGCGACAAAGCCCAGCAGAAAGGAGAACAGTACCAATTACCTCACCCCGTGAGTCAGTTTTCAAATGCCTTGCAGTCTCGCATAGTTTTTGCAAGGCACAGGCTCGTGGAAGCTGCAGGTCTTACCTGAAGCAGTGCAGCAGCCAGTCTGAAGGATTGACGCGAAATGCTGCGTGCCGGATATCGCACATAGCACGCCTTTGCTCTTGAAGGCCCACCGTGCGCCATCGCACGGACGTCCCGGCCTCGTAATTCGTTAAATACGATCAAACAACAAACAAGAAGGTGAGTGCGAGGGCTCTCGTGAAATCGTCTTCACGAAAGTGAACAACACCACCCCATTTCGCTCCGGAGCGAAGACGACATTCGACCACCACGCTACGTCGCCTTCCGGATTTAATGCACCGTTGGCCGGGTACAAGGGAAAACACAGACAATGAAAACTGAATTGCGCCGCATCCTCGCCGAGTCCGCTCGGCTCGACGTGCCTGTCGATACGCTCTCCGACAGCGACGATCTCTACGCCGCCGGTCTCTCATCGCTCGCCACGGTTCACGTGATGCTCGCGATCGAAGACGAGTTCGGCATCGAGATCCCCGATCACATGCTCACGCGCCGGCTCTTTTCGAGCGTCGATTCGCTCGCGGCCGCCGTCGAGGAGTTGCGCCGCTCGCAGGCGGCCGCATGAACGCGCCCGCTCAGGAGCTCGAGGCGGCGCAACTGGCACAGAGCATGAACGCACGCAGCGAAAGCGCGTTGATCGATGCTGCAAAGCGTGTCGCCGCCGTCGCGGCGCGGCACGCCGATGCAGTGGATCGTGAAGCGCGCTTTCCTGCGGAAGCGGTCGCTGCGATGCGCGAGGAGCGTCTCTTCTCCGCGATGGTGCCGGTGGAACACGGCGGCGACGGACTCTCGCTGACCGGCGTGGCCCGCCTGTGTGAAGCCCTCGCCCAGGGCTGCGCCTCGTCCGCGATGATCTACGCCATGCACCAGAGCCAGGTCGTGTGCATCGTCGATCATGGCGCCAACGTGCCCTGGCAGCGCGCGTTCCTCGCGCGCATGGTGAACGAGCAACTGCTGCTCGCGTCGGCCACGTCCGAAGAGAACATCGGCGGCAACATGCGGACGAGCGCATGCGCGGTCGATCTCGTCGACAACGCGTTCCAGATCGAGAAGATGGCGCCGACCATTTCGTACGGCACCTACGCGGACTGCATTCTCGTGACGGCGCGCCGTCATCCGGATGCACCGCCTTCCGATCAGGTCCTGATCGTCGCGCCGCGTGAAACGCTCACGCTCGAACAGCGCGGCACGTGGGACACGCTGGGCATGCGCGGCACGTGCAGCCAGGGCCATCGGCTCACGGCAAGCGGCATCGCCGAGCAGATCCTGCCTGCGCCGTTCTCGAAGATCGCCGACGAAAGCATGCTGCCCGTATCGCACACGTTGTGGTCGTCGGTGTGGTGCGGCATTGCCTGCGATGCAGCGAATCGCGCGCATCAGTTCTTCCGCAACCAGGCGCGCGGCAAGCCCGCCCTGCCTCCTTCGGCGGCGCGGCTCTCGCAGATCATCACGCTCATCAGGATGATGCAGGCGCGCCTGCGCGAATCGCTCGCCAACGTCGAGGCCGCGAGCGCCGAACGCGCCATCCGCCGGGCCACGCAAGGCAACGACGACGACGCGCCGCTTACGGCGTCGATCGGCATCAACGCAGACCTCAACATGCTCAAGCTGGCGATTTCGCAGTCGGCGCTGCACGTGGTGCAGGAGACGCTGATGATCTGCGGCATGGCCGGCTACAAGAACGACACGCCGTTCAGCGTGGGACGCCATCTGCGCGATCTGCATTCGGCGCCCCTCATGATCAGCAACGACCGCATTGAATTGAACACGGCGAACCTGCTGCTTGCGCAGCGCGCCGCAACGGGAACCCTTTGACGCTATGAACATGCCGACAGAACAGGCCGCCATGATGCAGGCCGAAGCACAAGCTCAAACACAAGAGACGCAGGCACCGTACGACAAATCGGACCTGACCTTGCGGGACCGCCTGATTGAAGCGGGCATCCTCATCGATACCGGCGAAGACGGCCTCTATGGCCGCAGCGAAGTGTTCGAGGACATCGTCGAGCGTCTGAACCAGGCGATCACGCTGCTCGGCGCCGACCAGCACGCCGAAGTGCTGCGCTTCCCGCCGGCCATGCGCCGCCGCGACTTCGAAGACAGCGAATACCTGAAAAGCTTCCCGAACCTCGCCGGCACGATCCATTCGTTCCAGGGCAATGATCGCGGGCATCATCGCCTGCTCGAAGCGCTCGACAAGATCGTGCACATCGGTGAAGAGGAAGAGCGCTCCGACGACTGGATGGATCAGCAGAAGCCCACGCGCCTCGTGCTCACGCCGGCCGCATGCTATCCGATCTATCCGCTGGTCGCGAAGCGCGGCAAGCTCGCCGCCGACGGCGCGATCTTCGACGCCTTCTCGTACTGCTTCCGTCACGAGCCGTCCATCGATCCGGGCCGCATGCAGATGTTCCGCATGCGCGAATACATCCGCGTGGGCAGCCCCGAACAGGTGATGGCGTTCCGTCAGAAGTGGATCGAGCGCGGCTCGCTGCTGATCGAACTGCTGGGCCTGCCGTATGAGATCGATCTCGCCAACGACCCGTTCTTCGGCCGCGGCGGCAAGATCGTCGCGGACAGCCAGCGCGAACAGCAACTCAAGTTCGAACTGCTGGTGCCGGTCGCGACGCCCGACCGTCCCACGGCGTGCCTGTCGTTCAACTATCACCAGGACCACTTCGGCGAGCTGTGGCACATCAGCCAGGCCGACGACCAGGTCGCGCACACCGCCTGCGTGGGCTTCGGCATGGAACGCACGACGCTGGCGCTGTTCCGCCACCACGGCCTCGACGTCAACGCATGGCCGGAGCAGGTGCGCCAGCTGCTGTGGGGCGACAAGGCCGCGCTCATCGCCCAGGGTCTCGACAAACTGGGTAACCGGGCATGAACGCACGCTCGCCGGCTGATGCCGTGACGGACACGTCCGCGCCCGCGCATGGCGAATATCGCCAGCACGCGCTGCATCGCGACGAGCGCGTGTGGCTGGAGACGAACTGCTACGTCGACTTGTGGATCGAGCTGCTGCATCACTACGGCTGCGATCCGCACGCGGCGCTCAGTTTCACCGTGACGCAGGACTTCGAGGGCGATCAGTTCACGTTCCCGAAGTTCTCGCTCGACGATATCGCGCGGCTCTATGGTCTCCAGGCCCAGGAGCTCGCGATCTACGACACGGTCGAGGCGCACGTGGTGGAGCAGACGAAGCGCGGCCAGATCGTGGTCGCGGAGATGGACTCGTACTGGCTGCCGGATACGCGCGCCACCGCGTACCGGCAGACGCATACGAAGACGACCATCGCCATCGACGCCATCGACGCGCAAGCGAAGCACATCACATATTTCCACAACGCGGGGTATTTCTCGCTGTCCGGCGAGGACTACGACGGCGTCTTCCGTCTGACGCCCGGTCTCGCGAGCGACGTGCAGGCGCTGTTTCCTTACGTCGAATTCGTGAAGCGCGCGCGCGATCCGCTGCAAGGCGAAGCGCTCGTGCAGCGTTCGGTGGAACTGCTCAAGCTGCGTCTGCAGGACCGGCCGGCGTCGAACCCGGTGGCGCAATGGCGTGCGGCGTTCCCCGAGCACATGCGTGCGATGCTCGAACGCGACCCGGCGTATTACCACCTCTACACGTTCAACATGATGCGTCAGATCGGTTCGAACTTCGAGTTGCTGTCGAAGTATCTCGGCTGGCTGAACGCACATGGCGTGGACGTGCCGGGCGAGATCCAGGCAAGCGCTCAGGCGATTGCAAGCGAAGCGATGGTCATGCAGTTCCGTCTCGCGCGCGCCCGCATGCGCTCGCGCACCGACCTGTGCGAAGACTGCCTCGGATCGATGCAGACTTCGTACGACAAGGTCATCGAGCCGCTCGCCGCGCGCTTTCTCTGAAGACCGAAGCCGCGTCGCGATGACGCGGCTTCTTCAATGTTCCCTTATTCCATTCACGAGGAAGAGTCATGCACGTCTCGCTCGCGCACGCGCCGCGACGCCTCGCCGACGGCTGGCAATGCGTGAGCACGCCCGCGGGTGCCTGCGCGACACCGGCTTCGCTCGACACGCAGACACACTGGATCGACGCGCCCGTGCCGGGCACGGTGGCTTCGGCATTGCGCGCAACCGGCGTGAAAGACGAAGCGCTGGCTCAGCCGTTCGCGCATGCGGATCATTGGTATCGGCTGAAGCTGAGCGGGCACGGCAAGCGCCGGCTGCGCTTCAATGGCCTTGCAACCATCACCGAAGTCTGGCTCGACGACGTCAAATTGCTCGACTCGGATTCGATGTTCATCGCGCATGATCTCGATGTCGAACTGAAGGGCGAGCACGTGCTGCACCTGTGCTTTCGTTCGATCGCGCCCGCGCTCGCCGCGAAACGGGGCCGTGCGCGCTGGCGTCCGAAGCTCGCGCAACCGGCCACGTTGCGCAACGTGCGCACGACGCTGCTCGGTCACATGGCGGGCTGGTGTCCGACAATCCAGCCGGCCGGACCGTGGCGCGCGGTGGAACTGATCGGCGAAGCGCAGGGCTGTATCGAGTCGATCGAGATGCGTTCCCGCGTGGAAGGCAATGACGGCGTGCTCGATGTCGCCGTGCGCTTCTTTCATGCGCAGGAGGCCGCGCCGGTGCGGCTCGAATGCGGCGAAGCGCATGCGGTCATGCAATGGCAGGACGCGCATACGCTGACCGGCCGCGTGCAGGTTCCGGACGTGCGCCTGTGGTATCCGCATACGCACGGCGAACCCTTCCGCTATGCCGTCAAGCTTGGCGATATCGCGCTGGGCGAGATCGGCTTTCGCACCGTGCATGTGGATCGCGGCGCGGATGGCCAGGGCTTTCAGCCGGTCGTGAATGGCGTGCCCGTGTTCGCGCGCGGCGCGTGCTGGACCTCGGCGGATATCGTCGCGCTCGACGCGCCGCATGAGAAGCTCGAAGCCCTCTTCACGCTGGTCCGCGACGCGGGCCTCAACATGATTCGCGTCAGCGGCATCACGCTGTACGAGTCGGATACGTTCTATGAACTCGCGGACCGTTACGGCGTGCTCGTCTGGCAGGACTTCGCGTTCGCCAATTTCGATTACCCCGATGACGAAGCCTTCCATCTGAGCGTGCAGCGTGAAGCCCGCCAGTTCCTCGCGCGCACGCGGCGTTTTGCTTCGCTGGCGGTGCTGTGCGGCGGAAGCGAGGTGCATCAGCAGGCCGCGATGCTCGGCCTGCCCTTCGACGCCTATCAGCAACGCCTGTTCACCGAGTGGCTGCCCGAGGCGATCGCTGCGGAGCGGCCCGATGTCGCCTATGTCGTGAACTCGCCGAGCGCCGCGCCCGGCGATACCGAGTCGATGCCCTTCGGCACGCGCGGCGGCATCACGCATTACTACGGCGTGCCCGCGTATCAACGCTCGTTCGATGACGTCCGCCGCGCACAGGTCCGCTTCGCGTCAGAGTGTCTGGCGTTCGCCAACGTGCCCGACGATGTCGCCTTGCGCGCGCTGCCGAATCCGCGCGCGCACGAGCCGCGCTGGAAAGCCGGCGTGCCGCGCGATCCGGGTTCCGCCTGGGACTTCGACGACGTGCGCGAGTACTACATGCAGTCGCTCTATCGACAGGACGTGCCGCGCTTGCGCTATGAGAATCCCGAGCGCTATCTGGAGCTGTCGCGCGCAGTGGTCGCCGATGTCATTGGCGCTGTGTTTTCCGAATGGCGCAGGCAGGGCTCGACCTGTGCGGGCGGCATCGTGTGGAATCTGCTCGATGTGAGACCCGGCGCGGGCTGGGGCGTCATCGACGTGCTGGGCGCGCCCAAGAGTGCACTGCATGGCCTCGCGCGCGTGCTTCAGCCCGTGCAGGCGCTGTTGCTCGACGAAGGGCTCGAAGGCCTCGACGTGCATCTCGTCAACGAGACGGCGCACGAGATTCGCGGGCGTGTGGAACTGGCGTGCCTGCGTGAAGGGTCGGTGAAGGTCGCGGGCGGCGCGTGCGATATCGTGCTGCCCGCGCGCAGCGTGCAGCGCATTTCATCGAACCGGCTGATCGGCGCCTTCTTCGACAGCGCGTATGCGTACCGCTTCGGCCCGCGCGCGCATGATGTCACGCACGTGGTCCTGCGCGATGCCGGCACCGGCGAGACCTTGTCCGAAGCCTTCCATTTCCCGGATCCATCGATCGGCGAGCGGCGCGACATCGGCCTCAAGGCGAGCGTGGAGAAAGACGGGGATGGCTGGAGTCTCGTGATCGAGACCGCGCAGCTGGCGCGCTGGGTGCACATCGATGACCCGGACTATCGCGCACGCATCGACTGGTTTCATCTCGCACCCGGCCAGCCGCGACGCATTCCGCTCGTGGCACGGCACGCAAATGTGCGCGCCGCGCCGGAGGGCGATGTGTGCGCGGTCAATGCTTCGCGCAGTGCGCCTTATCGGGCGTCATGAACGCCCGAAGGCCTCGGTGCCGACGATGCGTCCGTTCAGGAACGCATCGGCAACGAGGCGCAACGGACGCACATCGACGTCGCTCGTGTTCGTCGCGATGAGTTCGTGAAAGCGCTCGTACAGCGCGGGATATTCGCGCTCCGGGCCTGCGTCGATGTCCTTGCCCGCAATGGCAAGACGCTTGCCGCCCTCACGCAGCGACAGACGGCCGCCTTCCGTTTCGATATCGATGTCCCATTCCTCGACCGGGCCATGCCGCCAGTCGAACACTGCGCGCACGGGCGCGCCGTTGCTTGCAACGCAATCGAGTTCGGCGGCGATGGGCGTCGCGGTATCGGCGGGCGTGGTCAGCGTCGCGCCGCGCAATGCGACCTCATGCGGCAGGATGCGGGTCACGATGGAGAGCGCGTTGATGCCGGGATCGAATACGCCGAGACCGCCTGGCTCCCAGATCCACTCCTGTCCCGGATGCCAGCGCCGCACGTCCTCTTTCCAGCGCACTTCCACTGACCGCAGCGCGCCCGCTTCCCGCGATGCCAGCCATGCACGCGCCGCTTCGACAGCCGGCGCTGCGCGTGAATGCCACGTCGCAAACAAGGTGCGGCTACGCGCCCGGGCGATCTCGTGCAGGGCCTCGACCTCGCTCACGCTCGCGCCCGGCGGCTTCTCCAGCATCACATGCTTGCCCGCTTCGAGCGCGGCCCGCGCCTGTTCATAGCGCACTTGCGGCGGCGCGCACAGCGACACCGCGTCGATCCCTGGCTCGGCAGCCAGCAGCTCGCCGACATCCCGATAGTTGCGCACGCCATCCACGCTCGCATGACGGCTCGCGCAGGCGACGAGCTCGAACCCGGGCTGGGCGGCGATGGCCGGCAGATGCTGATCGCGCGCGATCTTGCCGATGCCCACTACGCCAAGCCGAACGACTCCTTCCATGTCCTCTCTCCTTTGCATGAAGGCGTCACGATACCCTAGCGGGCCCAGCGCAACACCAGCGGATCGAGACGGCGCGCGATGGCGATGAGTTCGTCGCGCGTTTCGCGTCCCATCGCAGGCAGCGGATGACGCGGCGCATCGCAGGCAATGACGCCGCCTTCCTTCATCAGCGCCTTGGTCGCCAGCAAGCCGGCCTGACGGTTTTCGTGATTGATGAGCGGCAGCCAGCGCTGATAGAGATCGAAGGCATCGTCGGTACGTCCTTCGCGATGCGCCTCGATGATCGGCCGGATGCCATCCGCGAAGCCGCCGCCCGTCATCGATCCGGTCGCGCCCGCGTTAAGGTCCGCGAGCAGCGTGATGGCTTCCTCACCGTCCCACGGACCTTCGATGGCTTCGCCGCCGAGGCCGATCAGCTCGCGCAGCTTGTTCGCCGCGCCCGGCGTTTCGATCTTGAAGTACGACACCTGCTCGATCTCGCGCGCCATGCGTGCCAGGAAGGCCGCTGAAAGCGGCGTGCCTGCGGCGGGCGCGTCCTGGATCATGATGGGGATCGTCAACGCGTCCGAGAGGCGCGCGTAGAACGTGTAGATGGCGCTCTCGGGCACCCGGAAGGTCGCGCCATGATACGGCGGCATGGCCATGATCATCGCGGCGCCCAGCTCTTGTGCGCGACGGCTGCGCTCCACGCACACGCGCGTGCCGTAGTGCGAGGTGGTGACGATCACCGGCACGCGGCCCGCCACATGTTCGAGGATCGTGCGCGTGAGGACGTCGCGCTCGTCGTCGGCCAGAGAGAACTGCTCGGAGAAGTTGGCGAGGATCGCCAGGCCGTCCGAGCCCGCGTCGATCATGAAATCCACCGCGCGCTTCTGGCTCTCCAGATCCAGTTCGCCGCTGTCGGTGAAGGTCGTCGGCACGACCGGAAAGATGCCGCGATAGCGTGGACTGACGTGACGGCTCATGCTGGCGTCCTCATGGTCTCGGGTTCTTCAAGCGCACTCAGTGCGAATGTCTCGGCACCGCCGCACCGCGCATGCCGACGAGAAAGTCGAGGTCGCAGCCCTCGTCCGCCTGCAACACGTGGTCCACATACAGCCGCTGATAACCGCCGTCGCCATGCGAACGCGGCGGCTTGCGGTCGCTCATGCGGCGCGCCAGCTCCTCTTCGCCGATGTCCAGATGCAGCGTGCCGGCGTCGCAATCGAGTTCGATCCAGTCGCCGTCGCGCACGGCCGCCAGCGGCCCGCCCGCCGCCGCTTCGGGCGCCACGTGCAGCACCACCGTGCCGTACGCCGTGCCGCTCATGCGGGCGTCGGAGATGCGCACCATGTCCTTGATGCCCTGGCGCAGCAGCTTCGGCGGCAAGCCCATGTTGCCCACTTCGGCCATGCCCGGATATCCCTTCGGCCCGCAGTTCTTCAGCACGAGCACGGAGTCCTTGTCGACATCGAGCGATTCATCGACGATGCGTTCCTTGTAGTGCTCCAGATCCTCGAACACCACGGCGCGGCCGCGATGCTTCAGCAGTTCCGGCGTGGCGGCGGAAGGCTTCAGCACCGCGCCGCGCGGCGCGAGATTGCCGCGCAGCACGCGGATGCCGCCGTCCGCGATCAGCGGATGATCCAGCGTGCGGATGACTTCGTCATTGGTGATCGGCGCGGTCTTGACGTTGTCCCACAGGGACTTGCCGTTGACGGTCAGCGCGGCCGGATGCGGAATGAGCCCGGCTTCGCCCAGCCGCCGCAGCACGGCGGGCAGCCCGCCCGCGTAATAGAACTCTTCCATCAGGAAGCGGCCCGACGGCATCAGGTCGACGATGGTCGGCGTGTCGCGGCCAATGCGCGTCCAGTCTTCGAGTTCCAGCGGCACGCCGATGCGCCCCGCAATCGCCTTCAGGTGAATCACCGCATTGGTCGACCCGCCGATTGCCGCGTTGGTGCGGATCGCGTTCTCGAAGGCCTCGCGCGTCAGGATCTTCGAGAGCGTGAGACCTTCCAGCGCCATCTCCACGATGCGGATGCCCGACATGTGGGCGAGCACGTAGCGGCGCGCATCGACGGCGGGAATCGCGGCGTTGTGCGGGAGCGAGGTGCCGAGCGCTTCGGCCATGCACGCCATAGTCGAGGCGGTGCCCATGGTGTTGCAGGTGCCCGCCGAACGCGACATGCCCGCTTCCGCCGAGAGGAACTGATGCAGGTCGATCTCGCCCGCCTTCAGCGACTCGTGCAGTTGCCACACCGCCGTGCCGGAGCCGATGTTCTTGCCATCGAGCTTGCCGTTGAGCATCGGGCCGCCGGTCACGACGATGGCCGGAACGTCGCAGCTGGCCGCGCCCATCAGCAGCGCGGGCGTGGTCTTGTCGCAGCCCGTGAGCAGCACGACGGCGTCGATGGGATTGCCGCGAATCGCTTCTTCCACGTCCATCGCGGCGAGGTTGCGCGTGAGCATCGCGGTCGGGCGCAGGTTCGATTCGCCGTTCGAGAACACCGGGAACTCCACCGGAAAGCCGCCCGCCTCGTAGACGCCGCGTTTCACGTGTTCCGCGACCTTGCGGAAGTGCGCATTGCAGGGTGTGAGTTCGGACCAGGTATTGCAGATGCCGATGATCGGCCTGCCGTCGAACTCATGGTCCGGAATGCCTTGGTTCTTCATCCAGCTTCGGTACATGAAGCCGTTCTTGTCATTGGTGCCGAACCATTGCGCGGAGCGCAGCTTGGGCTTGGGGGCGGACATGTGTCTCTTCCGTGTCAATTCGTTATGCGCCCGAGTGTATGCCTGCGGGTGATAATCTACTAATGAAAAGATGGACTTCATCGATAACCATTCCGGCATTAGTAATAACCCGGGTTCATTCATGAATACGAGTGTCTCGAACGTCCGCAACCATCTGAAGACGCGTCAGCTGCTGCTGATCGCGGCGCTGGCGGAGGAAGGCAATGTTCATCGCGCGGCGGCGGCGCTCAACATGACGCAGCCGGCTGCATCCAAGACCCTGCGCGAACTGGAAGAAGCGCTCGGCGTCACGCTGTTCGACCGCGAACCGCGCGGCGTACGGCCCACGCTGTATGGCGAAGCGGTCATCCGCCACGCGCGCGCCGTGCTCGGCAGCCTCGATCAGGCGCAGGAAGAACTGCTTGCGTTGAAGTCGGGAAGGCTCGGTCACGTGAGCATCGGCGCGATCACGTCGCCCGGCGTGCGGCTGCTGCCCGCCGCCGTCGCGGCCGTCAAGCGCCTGCATGCGGACATTCGCGTGTCCGTCGAGATCGACGGCAGCAATGCGCTGCTCGAACGTCTCGCGCAGGACAAGCTCGACATCGTGATCGGGCGCCTCTCGGCGGAACAGGACAACGTGCAGTTGCGCTATGCGCCGCTCGCGGGCGAACCGGCGCGCGCCGTGGTGCGCGCGGAGCATCCGCTGCTGAAGAGAAAGAACCTGGCGCTCGCCGACGTGCAGCAGGCCGCGTGGCTCGTGCCGCCGGCGGGCAGCGTGCTGCGGCATCGCTTCGACCTGATGTTCCAGCGCGCCAGCCTCGCGCCGCCGTCGAACGTGGTCGAAACGGCGGCGATCCTGTTCGTCACCCAACTGCTCGAACAGAGCGACATGATCGCCGTGCTGGCGGAAGACGTGGCGCGCTATTACGCGCGTCATCGCATCGTCGAGATCCTGCCCTTGCAGATGGATTGCCGCATGGACGACTACGGCATCGTCACGCGCGCCGACCGCCTGCTCACGCCCGCCACCGAAACCATGGTGCGTGCGCTGAAGGCCGCCGCGCTCGACGTGTATGGCGCTCAGGCCGTCGCCCTGGATTCCACCGGCGCGCGATAGCTTGCAAGCAGCCGCTCGCGCTTGACCTGCACCGCCGCCATGTTGCGTTCCTTCACATGGCCGAAGCCGCGAATCTCATCTGGCAGCTTCGCGAGTTGCAGGGCCGTATCGAGGCGCGCGTCGTCGAGCGTGGCGCAGAATTCATCGGCCAGCGCCATGTAGTCCGCGATCAGACGGCGCTCAGCGCGGCGCTCCGCGGTCTTGCCGAAGACATCGAAGGGCGTGCCGCGCACGCCCTTGAGCCGCGCGAGCGCCCGGAACGCATGCAGCGTCCAGCCGCCGAAGCGCTGCTTGACGAGATGCCCGTGCTCGTCGCGTTTTGCGAACAGCGGTGGCGCGAGATGAAACGACAACGCGTAGTCGCGGCCCGGCTCGCCTTCGAACTGGTCGCGCAGCTTGTCGAGCCACGCCGGATCGGCATACAGGCGCGCCACTTCGTATTCGTCCTTGTACGCCATCAGCTTCGCGAGGTTCACCGCGACCGCGCGCGTCAGCGGCAGCTTCGCATGGCCGCCCAGGCCTTGCTCCCTGGCGCGGATACGCTCGACCACGTCGCGATAAGCGCGCGCATACGCCGCGTTCTGATACGCCGTCAGCAGGGCTTCGCGCGTGGCGATCACCTGGTCGAGCGACTCGGGCATCTTCAGCACGATGGTCTGCCGGCCTGCATCGAGCAAGCTGCCCACGCCGTGCTGCGCCACATGACGTCCCCATCCGAACGCCAGCCAGTTCTTCTCCACCGCCACGCCGTTCAGTTCGATCGCGCGCTTCAGGCTCGCCAGTTCCAGCGGCAGCCAGCCCTTCTGCCACGCGAAGCCCAGCAGCAGCGGATTCGCGTAGAGCGTGTCGCCGAGCAGCTTCAGGGCGAGCGCATTGGCGTCGATGAACGCGCAGCCCTCGCCCATGCTCTCCGACAACGCCTGTTCCGTCTGCGTGGCCGGGAAGCGCCAGTTGGCGTCGGTGATGAAGTCCGCCGTCGGCGTGGCGCCGCTGTTGATCGCCGCCTGCGTGATGCCGTGCCGCGTGCGCGACAGCACGTCCTTCGACGCCGACACCACCGCATCGCACCCGATCACGAGCCGCGCCTCGCCGGTCGCGATGCGCGTCGCGTGCAGCGCCTGCGGCGTGGGCGCGATCTGCACATGGCTCAGCACGGCGCCGCCTTTCTGCGCGAGTCCGGCCATGTCGAGCACGGTCACGCCCTTGCGTTCGAGATGCGCGGCCATGCCGATCAAGCCGCCGATCGTCACCACACCCGTCCCGCCGACGCCTGTCACGAGCACGCCATACGGCTTCGCCAGCTCGGGCAGTGTGGGCAGCGGCAGCGCGTCGAAGTCGGGCGTGGCGCCTTTTGCTGCGCGCGGCTTCCTGACCTGTGCGCCCTCGGCGGTGACGAAGCTCGGGCAGAAGCCCTTCACGCAGGAGAAGTCCTTGTTGCACGCCGACTGGTTGATCTTGCGCTTGGTGCCGAGCGCCGTGTCCAGCGGCTCGACCGAGAGACAGTTCGATTGCACCGAGCAGTCGCCGCAGCCTTCGCACACGGCGTCATTGATGAACGCGCGGCGGGCCGGATCGGGATAAGTGCCGCGCTTGCGGCGCCGGCGCTTTTCGGTGGCGCAGGTCTGATCGTAGATGAGGATCGTGGTGCCCGGCGTGTCGCGCAGCTCGCGCTGGATGCGGTCCAGTTCGTCGCGATGATGCACGCTCACGCCTTGCGGCAGCACGACCGTCGCATCGTACTTCTGCGGCTCGTCCGTCACGATGACGATCCGCTTCGCCCCTTCCGCGAACACCTGATGCGCGATCTGCGGCACCGTCAGCACGCCGTCGACGGGCTGGCCGCCGGTCATCGCCACCGCATCGTTGTAGAGAATCTTGTAGGTGATGCTCGCGTTCGCGGCAATCGCCGCGCGCACCGCCAGCAGGCCCGAATGAAAATACGTGCCGTCGCCGAGATTGACGAACACGTGCTTGTCGCCCGAGAAATGCATCTGGCCGATCCACGCCACGCCCTCGCCGCCCATCTGGCTGAAGGTTTCCGTGTTGCGGTCCATCCACATCGACATGTAATGGCAGCCAATGCCCGCCAGCGCGCGCGAACCCTCGGGCACGCGCGTCGACGTGTTGTGCGGGCAACCTGAACAGAACCACGGCTTGCGTTCGGCCTCCACGCGCGGCTTGCTTGCTTCGCGCTCCTTCGCCTCGATGGTCGCGACCCGCGCCAGCATGCGCGCGCGCACGTCGGCGGGAAGGTCGAGATGCGCAAGACGCCGCGCGACCGCCTTCGCGATCAGCGCCGGCGAGAGCTCGTGATGCGCCGGCAATAGCCAGTCGCCGCGCGGCACGGACCACTCGCCGCCTTCGTTGTTGCGTTCGTCGAACTTGCCGTAAATGCGCGGGCGCACATCCTCGCGCCAGTTGTAAAGCTCTTCCTTCAGCGCATATTCGAGGATCTGCCGCTTCTCTTCCACGACGAGAATCTCTTCCAGACCCGTGGCGAACGCGCGCGCGTCCTGTGCATCGAGCGGCCAGACGCAGCCCACTTTCAGCACCCGCAGGCCGATCTGCGCGCAGGTGTCATCGTCGAGACCGAGGTCGATCAGCGCCTGGCGCACATCGAGATAAGCCTTGCCCGCCGTGATGATGCCGAAGCGCGGCGTGGGCGAATCGATCACGACGCGGTTCAGCTTGTTCGCGCGCACGTAGGCCAGCGCCGCGTACCACTTTTCGTCGAGCAAGCGGGCTTCCTGCGCGAGCGGCGCATCGGGCCAGCGGATGTTGAGGCCGCCTTCCGGCATCGCGTAATCGGTGGGCGTGACGATGTGCACGCGGTCCGGATCGAGATCGATCGACGCAGTCGACTCCACCACGTCGGTCACGCATTTCATCGCCACCCACAGGCCCGAATAGCGGCTCATGGCCCAGCCATGCAGGCCGTAGTCGAGATACTCCTGCACGTTCGACGGATACAGCACCGGCATGCCCGCCGCAATGAACGCGTGATCCGACTGATGCGCGACCGACGACGACTTCGCCGCATGATCGTCGCCCGCCAGCACCAGCACGCCGCCATGCGGGTCCGTGCCTGCCGAATTTGCGTGCTTGAAGACGTCGCCGGTGCGGTCCACGCCCGGTCCCTTGCCGTACCACATGCCGAACACGCCTTCGCGCGTGGCGCCGGGCCACAGGTTGATCTGCTGCGTGCCCCAGATTGCCGTGGCCGCGAGATCCTCGTTCACGCCCGGCTGGAACACGATATCGTGCTCCTTCAGGTGCGCCTTCGCCTTCCATAGCGACTGATCGAGCGCACCCAGCGGCGAACCGCGATAACCCGAGATGAAACCCGCCGTATTCAGCCCCGCCAGCCGGTCGCGCGCTTTCTGAAGCATCGGCAGACGGACCAGCGCCTGCGTGCCGCTCAGGTAGACGCGGCCTCGCTCCAGGGTGTATTTGTCGTCGAGTGAAACGTCGGCGGAAGCCAGCGCAGCGCGATCGGGTGCATTCATGGGGCTCGTCTCCAGATTCGGGATTTTTAGTTTTTCCCGAGTATAGGAAGGCGGTCCGCCATCGTAAAATCATGAATAAACAACTCTGGTATCTGAAAATCAGATGACGTTCGATCTCACCCTGCGGCAATTGCGCTATTTCGTGGCCGCTGCGCAAACCGGGCAATTCTCGATGGCGGCCGCCAACCAGCACGTGTCGCAATCGGCGATCACCCACGCCGTGCAGGCGCTCGAAGACGCGCTCGGCACGAAGCTGTTCGAACGCCTGCCGCAGGGCGTCGCGCTGACGCCCGACGGTCAGGACTTCCACAATCACGCGCGCCGCGTGCTCGACGCCGCCCGCGACGCCATGCACAAGCCGCCGTTCCGTTCGCACGACATGCGCGGCGTCGCGCGCATCGCGGCCTCCTACACGCTGCTCGGCTATTTCCTGCCCGAGTTGCTGGCGCGTTTTCGCGCGACCTATCCGTTTATCGAATTCGATCTCCGCGACATGGAACGGGCCGACATCGAAACCGCGGTGGCGAACGGAGAGATCGACATCGGCGTGGTGCTGCTCTCAAACCTGGAACGCGCCAGCCGCTTTCATACGCAAGTGCTGATGCGCTCGCGCCGGCAGTTGTGGGTCGCGCCTTCGCATCCGCTGGCGCAGCGGGAGGCGGTGTCGCTCAAGGACATCGCCGCGCATCCGTACATCATGATTACTGTCGACGAAGGCGAGCACTCCACGATGCGCTACTGGCGCAAGAAGCGCATCGAGCCGGCGGTGACCTTTCGCACGAGTTCGATGGAAGCGCTGCGCGGGCTCGTGGCGCACGGCTTCGGCGTCACGGTGCTGTCCGACATGGTGTTCCGGCCGTGGTCGCTGGAAGGCAAGCGCATCGAGGCGCGGCCCGTGCACGACGTGATTCCCCACATGGAAGCCGGCATGATCTGGCGCAAGGGCGCCGCACTGAACGGCCCCGCCACCGCATTGCAGCAGTTCCTGATCCACGCGTGCGGCGGCTGAAGTCGCCCGGACTCACGCGCATTCCGCTATTTTTTCGCAAGCGACGCCATTAAAAAGCCGCAGTAGAATCTGAGCAGTGCCGGAAATCTTGCATCGCCCGTTCCATCCGAAATTTGACATGCAATCTGATTGACATGCAAACCATGGAGGTTTGGAGATGAAGAAGAGTTCGTCCGCCGTCTGGATCCTGGTCGCGATGGTTATCGGCATCGGGCTTGGCTACATGGTCTTCACCAGCTTTCCAGACAAGAAAGCCGCGACCGAGATTGCCGGTTACATCTCCCTCGTCTCCGATGTCTTCCTGCGGCTGATCAAGATGCTGATCGGTCCGCTCGTCTTCTCCACACTGGTCGTCGGCATCGCGCACATGGGCGACGCCGCCTCGGTCGGACGCGTGTTCGCCAAGGCGCTCGCGTGGTTCGTCACCGCCTCGCTGGTCTCGCTGCTGCTCGGCCTGCTGATGTCCAACCTGCTGCGGCCCGGCGATAACCTCGGTCTGCCGCTGCCCGACATCGGCGCCTCCGCCAATCTCGCCACTTCCAAGTTCACGCTGAAGGACTTCGTCGGCCACATGGTGCCGCGCTCGTTCGCCGAATCGATGGCGAACAACGAGATCCTGCAGATCGTCGTGTTCTCGATGTTCTTCGGCGTCGCGCTCGCCGCGCTCGGCGAGAAAGGCAAGGTGCTGCTGGATGCCATCGACCAGCTCTCGCACGTGATGCTCAAGATCACCGGCTACGTGATGAAGCTCGCGCCGCTCGCAGTGCTGGCCGCGATGGCCGCGACCGTCGCGGTGAACGGGCTGTCGATCCTGATGAAGTTCGCCGTCTTCATGGCCGACTTCTATCTGAGCCTGTTCATCCTGTGGGGGCTGCTCGCGCTCGCGGGCTTCTTCTTCCTCGGGCGGCGCGTATTGAAGCTGCTCTCGCTCATCAAAGAGGCGTTCATGCTGTCGTTCGCAACGGCGAGTTCGGAAGCGGCCTATCCGAAGATTCTCGACGCGCTCGACCGCTTCGGCGTGCGCCGCAAGATCTCCAGCTTCGTGATGCCGATGGGCTATTCGTTCAACCTCGACGGCTCGATGATGTATTGCACCTTCGCGTCGCTGTTCATCGCGCAGGCCTACAACATCCATCTGTCGCTGACCACGCAGCTCACCATGCTGCTGATCCTGATGCTGACGTCGAAGGGCATGGCGGGCGTGCCGCGCGCGTCGCTGGTCGTGATCGCCGCGACGCTCAATCAGTTCAACATTCCGGAAGCGGGCTTGCTCCTGATCCTGGGCGTCGATACCTTCCTCGACATGGGCCGCTCCGCGACCAATGCCGTGGGCAATTCCATCGCCAGCGCGGTGGTGGCGAAGTGGGAAGGCGAGTTGCTGTCAGAGCGGGACGCGGACGCCAACGCCGCGCGCATCGAAGCCGAACAGGACGCCTCGCTGGCGCATCCCGCACAGGTCTGAAGAGGAGCGTCTCATGAAGATGCCGCGCTTCTGGAAGTGCGCGGCGTGGGCTGCGCTCACGCTGTCCTGCGCCACGCACGCCGTCTACGCCGCCGATGACGACGTGCAGCCCGCGCGCCCCGTCAACGATCCCTACGCGCCCGCCACGCTGACCGGCACGCTCGCGAAGGTGCGCGACTCCGGCACCATCGCGATCGGTTATCGCGATGCGTCGGTGCCGTTCTCGTATCTCGACGCACGGCGCACGCCCATCGGCTATTCCATCGAACTGTGCAAGTCGCTGGTTGCGGCCATCGAAACGTCCATACACCGGACGCTCACGATTCGCTGGGTGCCGGTCACGCCGGATACGCGCATCGATGCCGTTGCCGGCGGCAAGGTGGACCTCGAATGCGGCTCGACCACCAGCAATCTCGCGCGTCAGCAGCGCGTGGCCTTTTCGCCGATCATCTTCGTCGCCGGCACCAAGGTGATGGTGAAGAAGGATGCGCCGATGAACTCGTTCCGCGATCTCGCGGGCAAGCGCGTCGCGGTGACGTCCGGCACCACCAACGAAACCGCGCTGCGCGAACTGGACAGGAAGTTCCAGCTCGGCATCCATCTCCAGGTCGTGCCGGATCATGCACAGGGCTTCGCGCAAGTGGCGGACGGCCAGGCCGATGCCTTCGCCACCGACGACGTCCTGCTCTACGGCCTGATCGCCGCGAACGCCGGCAAGGGCGGCGCGTACCGCGTGGCGGGCGATTATCTGTCGTATGAACCCTACGGCATCATGTTCCGCAAGGACGATCCGCAACTGGCACAAGTGGTGAAGGACACCTTCCAGGAACTCGCGGCCGACGGCGAGATCGAGCGCCAGTACAAGCGCTGGTTCCTGACCCGCCTGCCTTCAGGCACGAGCCTCGACATGCCGATGAGCGCGCAACTCGTGGGCATCATCGAAACGCTCGCGGGTGGCGAACGGCGGTAATCGTGCTCATGCCCTCCGGTGCTTGAATTGCCTTCACCGCTTGCCCAATATCCGCGTACGTCCGTTTCTGATGCCCCCGACGACCTAGTCATTCTTTCGCGGGTGCAAGCGCCCCCCTTGCCCCGCATCAAGGTTCGGACGATCCGAACGCATGTTTCGTTGCCCGCCCCCTGTTCCGCAAAGCACCCCGTGTCTATGTTAAAGCCTTACTCAGACACGGGGCTACGCGATGAACACCAACCAGCGCGAGGTCTCGACCGTTGCCGGATTGCTCGACGCCGCGGCGAATGCGGCGATCCGGCAAATCACGGTGACCGCCGACATCGCGGACATGCCGGGCTTCCGGCTATCCCCCGGACAAACGCTGACGGCCACCAGGGCCGAGGGGCGGCGGCTTCGACTCCATCTGGCAGCACACGGCGACGCATCGTTCCCGCAAGCAGAGGGTGGCGCATGCGCGGCGCGTGATCTCTGCTGAAAACACCGCGACAAAGGATTGAATCGATGAGCACGGTAGACACCGCGTTGCACTGGATCGGCGGCGAGTGGCTTGACTCACCGCAACATCGCGATTCAATGGACCCCGCCACCGGTGAAGTCATCGGCCGCTATGCCGGCGGCTCTGAATCCGGGGCACAGGCCGCCATCGATGCGGCGAACCAGGCGTTCTCATCCTCCAACTGGAAGCGCGACTCGGCATGGCGGGCATTGCTCAAGCCTGCCGCCTAGGCCTGGCGACGTTATATCGATCAGACTCCTGGGAGGCAGTCATGAAAGGCAAGATCGTTCTCGAGGAACACTTGAGTACCGCGCTGAACAACAGCCTCTGGGACAGCGCCGGCGAGGCCGCACGCAACGGCAAAGCCTGCATGAGCGACGTCAACATGCGGCTTATGGACGTCGAACGACGTCTCGAAGAAATGGACCGCAACGACATCGACATCGCCGTACTTTCGCTCGCTTCCCCTGGTGCCCAGTCGATCGTGGATCTCAATCAGGCCGTTGACTTCGCGCGGCGGACTAACGACGAGATCGCCGAGCGTTTCACCTCGCGCCAACCACGCCGTCTTCGTGCGTTCGCGACCGTCGCTCTGCAGTCGCCCAAAGCGGCCGCCGATGAACTGGAGCGTGCCGTTAAACAGCTAGGCATGGTCGGCGCATTGATCAATGGCTATACGAACCTTGGCAGCGCTCATTCGGCCGAGTATCTCGACGAACCTCCACTATGGGAATTCTGGGCGCGAGTCGCCGAGCTGGGCGTACCGGTTTATCTGCATCCGCGCGAGCCTCTGCCGTCGCAGCAACGCATCTACCAAGGCTATCCCGCACTGGTCGGATCGGCGTGGGGATTCGCGCATGAGACGGCGACGCATGCGATCCGCTTGATGTTGAGCGGTCTGTTCGACCGCTATCCGAAATTGAAAATCATTCTTGGTCATCTGGGCGAAGGCCTGCCTCTCATGCTGCCGCGACTCGAGCACCGCTTGCAGATGCAGCACGAGGGCGCCGGCCGCGGTGCTGCACGGAAAACCGTCGGCAAGTACATGCGCCGCAATTTTTATCTCACCACGAGCGGACACTTTCACACGGGCGCCCTGCATGCCGCTCTCGAAACAGCCGGTGCCGACCGTGTGATGTTCTCCGTCGATTACCCCTACGAAAGCATGGCGACAGGAAGCGAGTGGTTCGACAAGACCGACATGAATGAAGAGGTCCGGGAGAAGATCGGCCGGCACAACGCGATGCGTCTGCTCAACCTGTGAAAGTTCGAATGCTGGTCCGGGTGAGCTGTAGCGTTTGCGAAGCGGATTCACCCTGGTCGGTCGCGGTAAGTGAACGCGATGCGCGACTACAACGAGCAACTTCACGAGCACGTCAACGAAAGCGAGTGTGACCGTCGGTCGGGACAGCTGTCTTTTGGCGATGCGACGGTCCGCGCTCGCGTGCTTTTGTCTTCTTCCATGGATAGCGCATGCGACGCAGGCTTCGGCGGACTCGTCGGGAGAGGTGCTCGCGCTCATCGAACGTTGGGTAAAAGGCTGGAACGCGCATGACGCGCGGGCGCTCGGCGAGCTGATGACTCCCGACGTCGATTCTGGGCCATGGGTGTGGACAGGTTGGCAATCAGGGAAACCGACCAGATCACTGTCGATCGGGCGGTGCCGGTTGCGGCTGAAGTGTCCGAGTCGTGCAAGGAAATGCCGACGGTTCGAATCGTTGACAAGGTGAGGTCGCTCGAACAGGAAGGCCAGTCAAGTATCTTTGACCGTCATTGAAGCGGTTACCTTGGGCGCGTGGCGTCACCTTCCAGGAACTCGCGGCCGATCCGCCTGCCTTCAGGCACCCGCCTCGACATGCCGATGAGCGCGCAACTCTTGGGCATCATCGAGACACTGGCGGGCGGCGAACGGCAGTAAGCGCCGAACGCTTTCGCCTGGCAGTTCGAACCCGCCGAACTCCGCTTTCGTGCGCCGCCCTCTAGGCGGCGCTCTCGTCTGTGACTATTTTTGACACAAATTTTCGTCACGGACCTCTCTCATGAGCGCAAGCGAGCGCAACGTCTCGACCCTGGCCGGTTTGCTCGAGGCCGTATCGAGCGCGGAAGTTCAGCACATTGCGGTCACCGCCGACATCGCGGACCTGCCGGGCTTCAGGCTGCTGCCCGGCCAGACGCTGAGCGGCGCCGGCAGCGATGTGAAGCTGCACTTCGCGAAGGGCGAGGACGGCGTGCAGCTGACCACGGACAACTGCGTCGCGCGCATCGAACTGAACGCCGATGCAGACCGGCGCGCCATTCATAACGACACGAGCGTGACGCGCCTCGGGCGCATCGACCTGCACGATCTCCGCACGCGCGGCGTGGTGCAGCTGCTCGCGCGCGACAACGTCCGCAGCGGCCATATCGCGGCGGAAAACATAGACATCATTGCGGCCGATGCACGTGCCCACGCAACCCGGCATCGCGGCTATGGCGTCGAGGTGATCCCGGGCGTCTTCACCGTCTGGAACCAGCACGACGATCATTACGTGACCATCACGGCCGACCTCACGGCCGTCAGCGCCGGGCGCGGCGGCGCGCCGGTGAACGGCAGCGGCGTCTTCGTCGGCGGCGCAGGCGATGCCGGCGGCCAGCTGATCGTCGGCCGCATGGAGACCGGCGCCATTCACAGCGACGGCGGCATCGAACATGGCACGGCGGACCGCATTGCGGGCGGCGTGTTCGTTTCATCCGGCGCCTGTGTGGAGACCGTGCACAACCGCGGACCCGTGACGACCTACGGCGCGAACGACATGGTGCTGGACAACTGGGGCACGGTCGGCTCGTGGATCGCAGAGGAAAAGGTCACGTCCTACGGCCCGAGCGCCACCGGCTTCGTCAACTTCGGCACGCTGGGTATGCTGCGGACCCACGCGACGATCGAAACCTTTGGCTTCGGCGCGCGGGGCTTCAGCGACTACGACGGCACCGTGCAACTCGCCGATATCGACCGCATCGTCACGCATGCGGATGGCGCCGTCGGCATCCAGGTGAGCCGTCCACTCGGCTTGCTGACGGTCCGGCGCGGCGTCGAGACGCATGGGGCGACGGGCGAATCGATGGTGAAGGGTGTCGTCGTCACGCTCGATGCCACCGCGCTCTGCATCCGCAACGGCGCCGCCGTGCGCAAGATCGCCGTCGATGGCGGGCTGCTCACGCACGGCCTGGGCGCCATGCCGCTCCGGCTGCACGGCAAGGTGGAGGACCTGCGCATCAGCGACGGCGCCGGAGCCATGGGCGGCGGCTTCGCAGCGACGTGAGCAAGAACAACAGCGCCCGTGCGACGCGCGCAATCAGCATGGCGAGAGGAACCCAGGCATGAAAACGGCAATCATCGGTCTCGATCAGATCGGCGCCAACCTGTCGCGCAGTCTCGCGCTCGCAGGCGAGTCCATCCTGATTGCGGATCGCGATCACAGGAAGTCGCTGGCATTCGCGATGCAATGCAATGGCCGCGCGCGCGCCGTCAGTGTCAGCGAGGCGATCCGTCGTGCCGACATCGTGATTCCGTGCATCCGCTTCGGCGCCATTCAGGATCTGTTCGAGCGTTACCGCGAAGCGTTGAAGGGCAAGATCGTGGTCGATCCGTCGAATCCGATTGCGCCTGATGGCCAGGGCGGCGTCATGAAGATCGTTCCCGACGATGAATCGGCCGGCCAGATCCTCGCGGCGCTTATGCCGCCCGGCACGAAGTTCGTCAAGGCATTCGCGTCGATCCGTCCGGAGTCGATGCATGCGGCCGCCAACCGCTGGCCCGATCCCGCCGTGCTGTTCTATGCCGCCGACGACCTCGCGGCCGGCGACGCCGTCGCGTATCTGATTGCGCTGAGCGGCTTCGTGCCGCTGTGCGTGGGCGGTATCGACCAGTCGATCCGCATCGAGGCGTTCGGCGATCTGAGCGAGTCGGGCGGGCTCGGCAAGCTGGTTTCGTACTGGGAGGGCCGCGCGCTGCTGAAGGCGTCGCCGCGGCATGCGTGCACCTCTGCGATGAAGGAGGCCAAGCCGGTCTAGACAATCCGAAAAAAGCGGAAGGGACTTCACAGAGCCGAACCGCACGCCTGCACGAAGAGCGCGCCTCTTCGTGGTTTGTGCCACGTCCTCTACCTCCTCCGGAGGACTTGCCCGCTTCCCGAAGCGGGCTTTTTTTTCGTGCGGCTTCAGGCAACCGGACGCGCTGTTCGGCACCCGGCAACAGGTGATCGGCAGGCTGTCTCGCCGGACCCGACACCCGGCCGCGGCGCACGCGCGCTCAGGCGAGGCATCAACGCATAATGAATTCAAAATGCATTAATACAATCAACGACTTACGAAAAATATCAAGCGCTGGCACCGCGCCTGGCACGGCTCTCGCAAATGATGCTGCGAGCGCAACGAGACATGCTCAACCAACCCAACCAGCCATCCAGGAGATTCATCATGTTGAAGATCGACAACCTCGCCGTCAGCAAAGAACTCGACCGTGCCGAAATGGGCGCCATCGTCGGCGGCAGCGTGTTCCAGAACAACGGCGTCAACGCCAACCTGCAAGCCGTCGGCGTGTCCTTCGCCAGCCCGCAGACCAACGTCGCGCCCGTCACGCAAGTCGATGCCTCACAGCACCTCGACCTCGACGTGAAGTCGATCACGAAGTCGGTCGGCGCACTCGGCAGCGCGCTGGGCGGCATCGCGATCTGATCCACATCCATTCCATACCAACCGGCCATCAGGAGACCCGTCATGTTGAAGATCGACAACCTCGCCGTCCACAAGGACCTCGACCGTGCCGAAATGCGCGCCATCGCAGGTGGCTTCAGCATCATGCAGAACAACGGCATCAATGCGAACTACCAGAGCGGCGTCTCGTTCGCGAGCCCGCAAGTCAATGTGGCGCCCGTGACCCAGGTCGATGCCTCGCAATACACCAAGCTCGACCTGACGAACGTGACGAAGTCCCTCGATTCCCTCGGCAGCCTGCTGCAGGGCGTCAAGTTCTGATTCACCTGTTGAAGACCCCTCTCATCTCAAGGAGCATCATCATGTTGAAGATCGACAACCTCGCAGTCAGCAAGGACCTGGACCGTGCCGAAATGAGCGCCATCGCTGGCGGCAGCGTGTTCCAGAACAACGGCGTCAACGCCAACGCAGAAATCGGCGGCGTGTCCTTCGGCAGCGCACAGACCAACGTCGCACCGGTCACGCAAGTCGATGCGTCCAACCACACGAACCTCGACGTGAAGACCATCACGAAGTCGGTCAGTGCGGTGGGCAGCCTGATCGGCGGCATGGCGCTGTAAGCAGGACGTCACGCGGGGAGAAGGAACCAGGACAACTGTCTCCTTCTCCCCCTCTGCTTCACCGCTTCACCGCTTCGTCTTTTTCATTGCCCGCCTTCCTGGATCGTCAGCGAGTTCTTCACCGAGCGCACGCCGCTCACCCCCTTGGCGATCGACGTGGCCTGATCGATCTGGCTCGCATCCTGCGCATAACCCGCCAGCGTGATCGCGCCGCTCTTCGCAATCACGTTCATGCCGACTACATCCACTCCGCCCTTCTGAAGCGCCTGCGCCACCTTCCTGCTGAGCGCGCGATTGGCCTGCCGCATTGCCTTCTTCGACGTGCCGGCGCTCGCCGCGGGCGTGCCGGACTGACCCGCGGCCGCGCCGGAATCGCTGGTCTGCGACCACGCACTGACGGATGAAACGAGCACCACTGCCACGCCGGCCAGTCTGAGCATCTGAATCAGTTTCATTGTCGAGCTCCTGTCCTTGAGGCCACGCTTGAGGTCATGATTGAGGTCATGTTCGAGACCACGATGGGCCGCGCCGTTTCATCAGGGCGCGCCTCGAATCATTCTAGTCGGCGCCTTGCAGGATGAAAGTCGAACTTGCACGCCTTCTTGCCGGAAAGCGCGCTGCCAGACACGCTTTCAGGTCTGATCAAAGCACGCGTGCTTCAGTGCGCGATGACCGTCGTATCGCCGCCTTTGTCAGGCTTCGTGATCCAGATCAGCGGAATGATCGCGATCATGACGATGGCCGCGCCGTAGAACACGTCGTCGAGGCCGAGCATCGCCGATTGCGTCTGCACCGTGCTCTGGAACAGCGCGTACGACGCGCCCTGCCCCAGGCCGAGCAGCGAATGGTAGGCCTGCATCTGCGCGTTGAACAACGGGTTGTTCGGGCTGGAATGCTGGGTCAGGATGGCGTGATGCAGGATCGTGCGGTCGTTCCATACGACACTCGCCAGCGACGTGCCGATACCGCCGCCCAGCGTACGCGCGAAGGTGGAGAGGCCGGCTGCGGCCGGCACTTTTTCCGGCGGCTGTCCCGACAGGATGATGACGGTCAGCGGCGCGAAGAACAGCGCCATCGGGATGCCCTGGAGCAGCGTGGGCAGCACGATGTAGTCCTCGCTCAACTGGACATAGAAGAACGAGCGCATGTAGTACACGATGGCGAAGCCGATGAACGCGAACGTGCCGATCACGCGCGCGTCCGAGCCCGGCAGCATGCGCCCCACGAGCGGCGAGCCGATCACCGCGAAGATGCCGAGCGGCGCGGTGGCGAGGCCGGCATCCACCGCGCGGTAGCCGAGATAGTCCTGCATCCACTGCGGCAACAGGACGAGCGTGCCGAAGAAGATCGCGTAGGCAATGGAGATCGAAATCGTGCCGCCGAGGAAGTTGCGCTGCCTGAAGAGCGTCAGGTCGACGATCGGGTTGGGGTCGGTCAGCTCCCAGACCACGAACAACGAGAACCCCACCACCGCGCAGATGCACAGCACGACGATCGTGCCCGACGAGAACCAGTCGAGGTCCTGCCCCTTGTCGAGCATCACCTGCAGGGATGCGACCCACAGGATCAGCAGCACGAGTCCGACTACATCGACGGGCAGCTTGTGCACCGGCGTATCGCGGCGGCGATAGATCATCCATACCGTCGCGGCCGCGAACAGGCCGACCGGCACGTTGATGAAGAAGATCCACGACCAGCTGAAGCTGTCCGTCACCCAGCCGCCCAGCGCGGGTCCGATGATCGGGCCGGTCACGACCACCATCGAGAACAGCGAGAGCGCGAATGACGACTTCGCCTTCGGCCATGAACTGAGCAGCAGCGCCTGCGACATCGGGATCAACGGCCCGGCGACCGCGCCTTGCAGCACGCGCGCGAGCAGCAGCACCGGAAAGGTCGGCGCCATGCCGCACAACCATGACGCGAGCGTGAACAGCAGGATCGCGGTGACGAACAGGCGCACCTGTCCGACCCGCGCCGTGAGCCAGCCCGTCAGCGGAATCGAGATGGCGTTGGCCGCGGAAAACACCGTGATGACCCACGTGCCCTGGTCGCCGGACACGCCGAGGTTGCCTGAGATGGTCGGAATGGCGACGTTGGCGATCGACGAATCGAGCACCGTCATGAAGCCGGCGAGGCCCACGCTGAATGAGCCGAGCGCGAGCGTCGCACCCGTCAGCGGAGGAAGTTCCGTGGAGTCCTTGGACATGGGATCGTCGAAGCTCGGGCGGGGATTATTTGTTGTGGTCGACGATGCGCGCGATCGCGGCTTCGGCTTCTTCACCGTAACGGGCGAAGACGTCGGTCCGGTCCGCGGCGCCGGCGGCAAGGACCGGCATCGTCGAAACTTGCGCGCCCGACGTGTTCTTCACGTCGACGTCCGCGTTCATCGAAAGCCCCACGCGCAACGGGTGCTTGCGCAACTCCTCCGCCGGAATGCCGATACGCACCGCCAGCCGCTGCACGATCTTGATCCAGTTGCCGGTCGCGTTCTGCGCGGGCAGCAGCGCGAGCGCCGAGCCGGTGCCGGGCGTGACGCCCACCACCTTGCCGTGATAGACGACCGAGGAGCCGTAGACATCGGCGGTCAGATCCACGGCCTGACCCATGCGGATATGGCGCAGCTGCACTTCCTTGAAGTTGGCATCGACCCATACCTGATCGAGCGGCACGATCGACATCAGCGGCATGCCGGGCGAAACGCGCTGCCCGACCTGCACCGACCGTTGCGCGACATAGCCCGTCACCGGCGCGGGCAAGGTGGTGCGTGCATAGCCGAGCCAGGCGTCGCGCACGCGCGTGGCGCTCGACAGCACGTCGGGATGATCGGCGATCGTCGTGTTGGCCGTCAGCGCGAGATTGGCGTTCAACTGCTGCCGGGCCGCGTCGAGCGCGGCTTGCGCGGACACGACCGCCTCGCGCGCATGTGAAACGTCTTCCTGCGAAACGGCGCCGCTCGTGCCGGTATCCAGGCGCCGCCGCAGATCGGCCTGCGCCTTGGCGAGATCCGACTGGCGTTGCTCGATCTGGGCGCGATACAGGTCGTTGTCCACGTACAGGCCGCGCGTGCGGCGCACCGTCTGCCCCAGATCGGCTTCCGCCTGCTTGAGCGCGATGCGCGCATCGGCGGGATCGATCTGCACGACCGTGTCGCCCACGCTCACGAGCTGGGTGTCGTTCGCATTGACCGCGATCACCGTGCCCGAGGTCTGCGGCGTGATCTGCACGATGTTGCCGTCCACATAGGCATCGTCGGTCTCGATGTGATAACGCGCGACCAGCAGGTAATAGACGCCCCAGCCTATGCCCGCCAGCACGGCCACGGCAAGGATCAGCGTCAGCAGCCATTTGCGGCGCGCGGCTTTGACGGGCGCCGGTGACGCGGGAGAGTTCATCGATAGCTCCGGCAAGACTCGAAAATGCGGTTATTCCTGGCCCGGCCGCGGGGCAGGAATCGGTGTCGTGGGTGTGGTGGGCGTAGCGGGCGTCGTCGCCGCGAGGGCTGCGCCGGAGCCGTCGAAACCGCCGCCCATCGCCCGGATCAGCGCGATCTGCATGCTGCGGCGGCTCATCTCCAGCGTGACGACCGTGGTCGCGGCGGCGAGCCGGTTGTCGTCGGCATCGAGCAGCTGCAACTGCGCGATCAAGCCGGCCCGGTAACGCACCAGCGCAAGCTGCCAGGCCTTGGTCTGCGCGCTCAGCGCACGGCGCGCCTCCACCAGTTGCGCGTCCGTCGAATGAATCTGCGCGACCTGGGTTGCCACGTCCGAAAGCGCATTGACGAGCGTCTGGTTGTAGGACGCGACGTCATAGTCGAAGTCCGCGTAGCGGCCCTTCAACTGGGCGCGCAACGCGCCGGCGTCGAAGATCGGCAGATGGATGGCGGGCGCAAACTGGATGGCGCTGCTCTGGGCGGTCAGGAACTGCCCCCAGCCGAAGGCGTCGAGTCCGGCCACCGCGGTCAGGTTGATGTCGGGGAAGAATTCGGCCTTCGCTTCCTTCACGTTCTGCATGTCGGCATCGACCTGCCAGTACGCAGCGACGATGTCCGGACGGCGCGACAAGAGGTCGGCCGGCAGGTTGTCGGGCAGCATGATCGGCTCGCCCGTCCCGAGCGACGGCCGCGCGATGCTCAAGCCGCGATCCGGGCCCGCGCCGAGCAAGGCGGCGAGCTGATAGCGGGTCGCGATGATCTGCCCGTCGAGACTCTTGACGTTGGTGTGCGTGGTCGCCGTTTCGCCCTCGGCGGTCTGGCGCTCGACGTCGGTATCGAGTCCCGCAGTCACGCGCCGGTCCGTGATCCGTCCGATGTCCTGACGGTTCTGCACCTCGCTGTCCTGGAGGTCGTGCAACGCATAGAGGCGCGCCAGGTCGTTATAAGTGCTCGCCACCGATGCCGCGAGCGTGATGCGCGCCAGTTGAGCCTCGGCGTCCGCAACTTTTTGCTGCGACACGGCCTGGTGCAGGCGATCGCGGTTCTTGCCCCACAGATCGAGATCCCACGACGCGCTCAGGAGCGCC
This sequence comes from Caballeronia sp. LZ043, assembly GCF_031451075.1. Taxonomy (NCBI): domain Bacteria; kingdom Pseudomonadati; phylum Pseudomonadota; class Betaproteobacteria; order Burkholderiales; family Burkholderiaceae; genus Caballeronia; species Caballeronia sp. LZ043. The sequence goes on from NZ_JARUXT010000003.1 coordinate 1,174,570, forward strand.
GTGTTCTCGCTTTGCCAGGTGCCGCCATAGGGCGGCGGATAGAGGGTGTTCAGCGTGAAGCGTTGCCGGTTCCATTGATAACTGCTGGTCACGTTCGGAGCCAGTCCGGCGCGCGCGCCGCCGACCAGCGACACCGCCTTGTCGATGCGGCTGAGCGCCTGCTCGATCGTCGGCGCGTCCTTCAGCGCTTCGTCGATCAGCTGCGGCAATTGCGGATCGCCAAACTGCATGGCCCAGTCCATCGCCGGCCACGCGCCGTGCTCGGCGGGCAGGCTCGCGCCGGTTTCGTAGTGCGATGCCGGCGCAATCTGTTTGTCGCTGCCGATGCCCATGTAATTGACGCAGCCGGCCAGGCTCAGCGCCGCGACAGACGCGGGCCAGGGGGACAGACGCCGCCGTCCGTGCTTCCTGAGAGGGTCGTTCATGTGTCCGGCTCGACTGCGCGTGATCGCTTCCTGAAGAACAAGGGCATGGGCGCGACGATTCCTTCGACGGGAAGTGACGAGCGGGTCGCGCAGCACGTATCGCTACGCCGAGTCCGCGATGCCATGACGGCGTCTGTGCAACGGGAACAGATGGATCCCCGCGCGATTCCCGCGGCCCGTGTCGACCACGCAATCCGTGTAGTCGTCGAAGTTCGTCTGGATCAGCCCACAGCCTTTCTGCGAAGTTCCGGCAAACGCCACCATCGATAATATCGACCCCGCTATGAGGATCGAAACCGTTATCGTCACTGCTCGATTCATGACAGCCACTGTTGAAGAAGTTGAAGCTCGACGACGCTCTTTCATCGGCGCGATCCCTTCGGATCTCGAAGCGTTGAACGAAACGTCCGGACGGTTCGAAGCATAGTCGCGGCATGTCGGCCGGAACAGAGCGCGGCGGATGAATCGCCGGTTCGACGCTGTCGAACGGCTGCGTGGGAGCTGTTGTCGCGATGGTTGGTCCGTGGCCGACACATTGCGGCTTGCCGTTTCATCGGCGCCGACAGTCCGGTGGCCGCCAAGATGGTTTCGCAACCGGGATCAAACCCCACTCAGGCTTTCCGCACAAGGCTCCGGCGTGATCTTCAGGTTGCGTGCGCGCTCCTGGCACACCTCTCGCATAAGCAGGTGCGAGCGCAACGATTGGTGCTCAACCAACCCACCGAACCACCCAGGAGACTGACCATGCTGAAGATCGACAACCTCGCCGTGACCAAGGACCTCGACCGTGCCGAAATGGGCGCCATCGTCGGCGGCACCATTTTCCAGAGCGGCACCATCTTCCAGAACAACGGCATCAACGCCAACGGGCAGATGGGCGGCGTGTCGTTCGCAAGCCCGCAGACCAACGTAGCTCCCGTCACGCAAGTCGATGCCTCGACCCACACCGACGTCGATCTGACCAACGTCACGAAGCAACTCACCGCCGTGGGCAGCGCGCTGGGCGGCATGAAGCTGTAAGCATCGCCGGGCAGCACACGAGGAGAAGACGCGCACGCGCGTCCTTCTCCTTTTTTCTTTTCAGGATTCGAACGCCTCCACGACGCGCCCCAGCGTCGCAATGCCCTGGCGAATCTCCTCCACGGTCAGGCTCGCGTAGCCGAGCATCAGCCCCGCGACGCGGGCCGAAGCCGCGCGACGCGCACTCGCGAACAGCGGCGACACCGGATAAACGCCGATGCCTGCTTCGTGCGCCGCGGCGACCAGCGCGGGTTCATCGTCGGGCCGCAGCGACGGCAGCCACAGCACCACATGCAGTCCCGCGGCCGTGCCTGCCACGCGCGCGTCGGCGGGCAAAGATGCGGCAATGGCGTCCAGCAGCGCCGCGCGCCGCCGCTCGTACTCGCGACGCATGCGGCGCACATGCCGTTCATATGAGCCGCTTTCGATCAACGACGCCAGCACGCGCTGTTCGAGCACCGGCGCGTGACGGTCGCTCAGACGCTTGGCCTGACGGAACGCGTTCACCAGCGCGTCGGGCAGTACCAGATAGCCGAGCCGCAAATGCGGCGACAGCGCCTTCGAGAATGTGCCGATGTAGATCACGCGGCCGCTCGAATCGATGGACTGGAGCGCATCGATCGGACGCTGGCCGTAGCGGAATTCGCCGTCGTAGTCGTCTTCGATCACCCACGCTTCATGCGCCTGCGCCCATTGAAGCAGGCCGAGCCGACGTCCCACCGGAAGCACCCCGCCGAGCGGAAACTGATGCGAAGGCGTCACGTAGACCAGCCGCGCGCCGTCCGCCGGCAGACAGCGCGTGTCGAGGCCGGAGTCGTCGACGGGCACCGGCACGAGCCGCCCGCCGGCCGCCTCGAAACTATGCCGCGCGATGAGGTAACCGGGATCCTCGAAGGCAAAGGCATCGCCGGGATCGAGCAGCAGCCGCGCGCACAAGTCGATGCCCTGTTGCGCGCCGCTCACGATCAGGATGCGTTCGGCGTCGCAGACCAGTCCGCGCGCCCGCCGCAGATACGTCTGCAATGCGCGGCGCAGCGCGGCGTCGCCTTCGGGGGGCACGTAGTAGAGGCTGTCTTCCTGGCGCAGCAACTCGGCTTGCCAGGCGCGCCGCCAGAGTTGCGCCGGAAACTCGCGCGCGGCCACCGCGCCATACAGGAAGTGGATGCCGCCCGGCGCGGGCAGCGGCAGCGGCGGCGTTGCGATGCCGGCCACGCGCCGCCCGAAGTCCGACAGCACCGGCGCGCGCACCGACGAACGCGGCGCTCCCGTCACGGCGGGCGCAACGGGCGGACTCGCGACCCGCGCCGCGCGTCCCGCCGACGTGAGCACGAAGCCTTCCGCCGCGAGCTGCTCGTAGACGGCGGTCACGGTGGTGCGCGAGACCGCGAGGTCCGCCGCCAGCGCGCGGGTCGAAGGCAGGCGGGCGCCTGCGGGCAGCGTGCCGTCGGCCATCTGGGCGCGCAGCATGTCGTAGATGCGCCGGCTGGTTCCGGCACCCGGCTCGCCAAACTGGCCCATGCGAATTCACCAAAACTGGATCTTCTCATTGTGCCTGTTTCACGCGAGAGTGTCGTCTTCCGCACCCGCCCCGTTCGAGGACTCACGATGTACATTCCGCCGCACTTCGCCGTCACGCGTCCCGACGAACTGCATCGCATCATCCATGCGCATCCGCTCGGCATGCTCGTCACGCATGACGCTACCGGGCTGGACGCGAACCACATTCCCTTCGAGTTCGATCCGGACATCGGCACGCATGGACTGCTGACGGCGCACGTCGCGCGCGCCAACGACATCTGGCAGCGCTGCCCCGCCGGCACGCCGGTGATGGTCGTCTTCCGGGGCGCGCAGGCCTACATCTCGCCGAACTGGTATCCGAGCAAACACGAGGCGCACAAGCAAGTGCCGACCTGGAACTACGAAGTGGTCCACGCGCATGGCACGCTCACGATCCGCGACGACGAACGCTTCCTGCGCGGCATCGTGGCGCGCCTGACGCGCCGTCATGAGGCGAACGAACCGGCGCCGTGGAAGATGGGCGACGCGCCGGCCGATTTCATCGAAGGCATGCTGCGCAATATTGTCGGGATCGAGATTGCGCTGACCTCGCTGGTGGGCAAGTCCAAGCTCAGTCAGAACAAGGAAGCACGCGACCGCGAAGGCGCCGCCGATGCACTCGCCGCGCGGGAACACGACGAACTCGCCGAACAGATGCGCCGGGCTGGTCCGGCTTGAGCCGCAGCGGGGCGTTTTCAGCTCGCAAGTCGCCTTGCGCATCGGCTTGCTGCATCGCTTCTGATCGCGCGTGTCAGAAGCGCTCGATCATGCCCAACTGCACACCGCGTATCGGCGCGCCAGGATAAGCCGCCGGCAAACCGACCACGTTCACGCCGCGCAGCGTGAACGTCGCGTCGCTCCGATTGCGCAGCAGCGCGCCGCTCGCGTACAGCAGCAGCGCCGGCGACACATCGTATTCGCACGCGACGCTGAACTGGTCGGCATCGTTGTCGCCGCCCGAGCGGTCGCGCGCGAATGCGTAGCCCAGCGATGCACGCAAGCGCGGTGAAAACGCATAGCGCATCGATACCGATACGCCGTCGTCGTGATAGCGCGGCGTGCCGCCGTCGCCGTTGAAGTACGAGACGAAGGCCGTCGCATGGCCGAAGCGATACGACACGCCGCCGAGATTGGAGCGCAACGCGCCGCTGCCGTTGGTCTGCTGATGCGCATACGAGACCCGGAACGGGCCGTTGCGATACGCAAAGGTTTCATACGAGCCGCCGAGGCCGTTGCCGTCGCCGGTGTCGCGCAACGCGAGCATCAGCGTGGTCGTGAAGCCGTGGAAGTCCGGCGACAGATACGCAATGCCGTTGTCCGTATAGGGCGTGATCTTCGACAGGTTGTTGAGCCCCGATGCAATCGTGCCCGCGCCGAATGCATCGAGCCCGCCCTTGAACGGGATATAGATCGGCGAATACTGGCGGCCCATGCGCAGTTCGCCCCACGGCGCGCCGACGCCGATCCACGCCTGCCGGTTGAAGATCGTGTTGGCGGTGGCGAAGGTGCCGTCGGCCGAGCTGAAGCCGCTCTCCAGATCGAACAGCAGGCGCGTGTCGCCGCCCAGCGCCTCCGAGCCGCGCACGCCGAAGCGCGAGCCGCGGTACGCGCCCGAATCCATGCGCGGCGTCCATGAGGAACCGGGATCGGTGACTTCGATGCTGGTGTCGATCACGCCATAGAGCGTGACACTGCTCTGCGCGTGCACTGCGCCACAGGTGAGCAAGGTGGCGAGTGAGAGAAAGGAATGTCGGATTGCGCGGGCGGTTCGGTTCGGCACCATCGATGAAGTATTGTTATTCGATTGAAAGCGCGAATGAAAGCGCCCGCATGCGAGACGGCCGGGCGCGCCGCCCGACATCATAACCGTGGCAGAAACAATCCGTGCCTTCGTGCAAAAACCGGCAACAGGTATTAGCCTCCTTTCTGGCTCACATTAGAACTATTCGATTCTCCGTCGCCGCAGCGCCCACTAGACTGCAGGTTCCTTCCTGTCATTCCGTCCGGAGACGCACCGTGTCCCTGAACCAAGACGCACACTTCTGGCGCAACGCTCAAGACCATCTGATCCGCTACGGCGCCACCTTCCAGCCGATGATCATCGAACGCGCGCAAGGCAGCTTCGTCTATGACGCCGACGGCCGCGCCATCCTGGACTTCACCTCGGGACAGATGAGTTCGGTGCTGGGCCACAGCCATCCAGAAATCGTCTCGGTGATCAACGAGTACGCGGGCAAGCTGGACCATCTCTTCAGCGGCATGCTGTCGCGGCCGGTCGTCGATCTCGCGACGCGCCTCGCCGAAGTCGCGCCAGGCGCTCTCGAACGCGCGCTGTTGCTGAGCACCGGCGCTGAATCCAACGAAGCCGCCATCCGCATGGCGAAACTCGTGACCGGCGGCTATGAAGTGGTCGGCTTCGCGCAGTCGTGGCACGGCATGACCGGGCACGCGGCCTCCGCCACATACAGCGCGGGCCGCAAGGGTGTGGGACCGGCCGCCGTGGGCTCGTTCGCGATTCCCGCGCCCTTCACCTACCGGCCGCAATTCGAGCGCAACGGCCATTACGATTACCTCGCCGAACTCGACTACGCGTTCGACCTCGTCGACCGCCAGTCGAGCGGCAATCTCGCCGCCTTCATCGCGGAACCCATCCTGAGTTCGGGCGGCATCATCGAGCTTCCCGAAGGCTACATGGCGGCGCTCAAGCGCAAGTGCGAGGAGCGCGGCATGCTGCTGATCCTCGACGAGGCGCAGACCGGCGTCGGCCGCACCGGCACGATGTTCGCCTGCCAGCGCGACGGCGTCACGCCCGACATCCTGACGCTCTCGAAGACGCTCGGCGCAGGCCTGCCGCTCGCGGCCGTGCTGACCACCGCCGAGATCGAGGAACGCGCGCACGAACGCGGTTATCTGTTCTATACGACGCACGTCTCCGATCCCCTGCCCGCCGCAGTCGGCTTGCGGGTGCTCGACGTGGTCGAGAACGAAGGACTGGTCGCCCGCGCGGGCAAGATGAGCGAACGGCTCAGGAGCGGCCTGCTGGATCTGATGGAGCGCTTCGACTGCATCGGCGACGTGCGCGGACGCGGCTTGCTGCTCGGCGTGGAAATCGTCAAGGACCGGCGCACCAAGGAACCCGCCGATGGCCTCGGCGCGAAGATCACGCGTGCATGCATGGAACTGGGTCTCAGCATGAATATCGTGCAGTTGCCGGGCATGGGCGGCGTGTTCCGCATCGCGCCGCCGCTGACCGTCAGCGAGGAAGAGATCGACCTCGGTCTCGACCTGCTCGGCCAGGCGATCCAGCGCTCGCTGTGAGCGTGGCGTTCAGGCGGCGTCGGCGGCGAAGCGGCTGCGCAATTCCGCGAACGACATCACGCTGCCTGCCAGCGCGCTGGCCGCGACCGTCGGCGGGCTGGCGAGCCACACCTTGCCCGGGCCCGAGCGGCCCGGGAAGTTGCGGTTGATCGCGCTGATCGTCACCTGCGCGGATTCCGTCGACGACCCCGGACCGCAGTTCGCGCAGGCCCCGCAAGCGGGCTGAAGCAGGATCGCGCCGACTTGCTCGAACGCCTCCACATAGCCTCGCGCGATGCAGTAGTCGCGCACGTCCTGCGTGCCAAATTGCAGATACAGCCTGACGTGGTCGGGCACGCGCAGTCCGCGCGCCGCCGCCCAGGCGAGCACCGCGTGATAGTGATCGAAGTCTTCGCGCTTGCCCGCCGTGCAGGAGCCGCCATAAGCGATATCGATACGCGGCCGTTCACCGAGCGCCGCCAGCGCGACGCCATTGCCCGGATCGCCGGGTGCGGCGAGCATCGGCGTGAGCTGCGCGCAATCGATCTCGATGCGGCCCGCGTACTGCGCGTGCGCGTCGCTGTGCATCCACGGTTCGATGACGAACTCGATGCCGCGCCGCTCCCTGAGAAAGCGCACCGTCTCCTCGTCCGGCGCGACGATGCCCGTGAAACCACCCAGCTCGGCGGTCATGTTGGTGAGCGTGGTGCGCTCGTCGGTGGACAGGGCCGCGATGGCCGTGCCGGTGAATTCGAACACCTTGCCCACGCCCGCGCCTGAGCGGATCGCCGGGTCCGCGAGAAGATGCAGCACGATGTCCTTCGCGGTCACACCGGCGGGCACCGGTCCGCGCAGCTCGATGCGCAGCGACTCCGGCACCGTCATGCGCACCGCGCCCGTGACGAAGGCGTTCGCCATGTCCGTCGTGCCGACGCCGAACGCGACGCAGCCCAGCGCGCCGCTATGCGGCGTATGCGAATCCGTGCCGGCCACGACCTGTCCCGGCAGCGCGTAGCGTTCGGCCATCATCGCGTGCGAGATGCCTTCGGAGCCTTCTTCGACTTCGCTGGCGTTTTCGTTCAGATAGCCGTGATTGCGCACGCCGTAGTCGCTCGCGAACGCACGATGCGCCGCCGACAGTTCGCGCACGTCCGGCAGCAAGCCGTTCTGTACGTGCAGTTCGCTGCGATGCGAATACGACAGATGATCCTCGAACGCGAGCATGCTGTTCGCGTCGTGCAGCGCGAGCGGCCGGCCGAAGGTCGCGTGCAGCATGTGCGCGGCCATGCCGGTGTAGTACTCGTGGATGAAGCGCCAGTCCGCGCGCACGAAGATGCCGCTGCCCGCTTGGATCGAGGCATTCGTAACGTCCGTGGTCAACGCGTGGCGCGCGAGAATTTTCTCGACAAGGGTGCGCGGCGCGGCATCGTCGGAGGGCGCGTTGATGCTCACGCGGCGCATATGCGCCTGGCCGTATCGCAACAGGCCGCCGCTGCGCAGAATCGCGGCTGCGAGCGGATCGCGCCCTTCGACCAGTTCGTCTATGTCGATCGCCTCGCCACGGCGGATGCGCTCGATCAGACCGAAGTCCGTCGAGGTGAACAGGCCGAGATTGTCCGCGTTCTGCCGATAGATGCGCTCGAAGCTGCGGGCGATCACGAGCCGGATGCCCGCGTAGTGCTCCGCGAGCGGGCTGTGTTCGCGCGATGAACCCTTGCCGTAGCGGTTGCCCGCGACGGTCACCTGGAAGCCGCCGGCGCGCACGGCATCGCGGCCCAGCGGACGGCGGCCGTCCACATGGAAGCCGACATACGGACACTGGCCGAGCCGTTCGTCGAAACGCGTGAGTACGCTGATGGGCGTGATTTCGTCGGTGGAGACATCGTCGCGCAACGGGGCTGCCGCTTCCGCCGACAAGTCTTCGCCCGCCAGTTGCCGCTCGACCTTGTCCGCGTCCGCGCTCAGAAACAGAATCCGCCCGTTCAATTGCAGTGTGGCCATCGCATTCTCCCTGCCTGCCAATCTAGACCGGGACGCATGCGCGGCGGAAGTGCCGGATGGGCAGCGGGGACATCGCGGTATGCGATGTCCGGGTTAACCCTCTTGCTCCACCAACACGTCGATCAGCGCCTGCACGACCTTCAGCCGCGAAGACTTGCGCGGCGCATGCACGCACAGCGAACGCGCGCTGGCCCAGGTCTCGTGCAGCGGCACGCGCACGAAGCTGTGCGATCCCGCGAAGGCGGACGCCGCGCTCGTCGGCACGATGCCGATGCCCAGCCCCGCCTCCACCATGCGGCACTGCGCGTCGAAGCTGTTGACGGTCACGGAGACGTTGAGCGGCGCGCGGGCGGCGTCGGCGTGTTCCTTGAGCGTCTGATCGAGCGAGCCGCCCGCCTGCAATGCCACGAGCGGAAAGCGCACCACGTCCGCGAAACTCAGGGCATCGGCTTGCGCGAGCGCGTGATCGGGCGGCAGCACGACCATCAGCGGATCGGCGGCGAAATGCCAGGTATCGAGACCCGCCGGTGCATTCGAGCGCGCCGAGATGCCGACGTCCGCGCGGTCGTCCAGGCACGCGCGGATGACTTCGTCGCTGATCTGCTCGGTCAGGGCGATGTCGACGAGCGGATAGCACGCCTTGAAGCGCGTCAGGCGCTCGGGAAGAAAACCCACGATGGCCGACGCATTCGCATGCAGCCGCACCACGCCGGCCACCTGCCCGCTCAGCGACTGGATCTCGCGCGCCATGCCTTCGAGCTGACGGTGGATGGAGCGCGCGCCGGCATAGGCATGCTGGCCTGCCTCGGTCATCTGCACGCCCGCCGGCGAGCGGATCAGCAGCGCCGCGCCGATGGCGCTCTCCAGGTCCGCGATCCGCCGGCTCAACGCCGAAGGCGCGATGTGCGCGCGGCTCGCGGCGCGCGCGATCGATCCCTCCTCGACCACGGAGATGAAGAGTTCAAGACTGTAGGGATCGATCCGCATGCGTCATCGTTTTTTGTTCTGGGGTGCGCCGGTCAGCGCCGTGATGATCGCATAGGCGGCCTTCACCCGGTCGTCGTTCGGGAGGTTGCGGTTCGCCAGCATCACGATGCCCACGCCCTCGCTCGGCACGAACGCGATATACGTGCCGAAGCCGTTCGTCGAACCGGTCTTGTTGATCCAGACTTCATCGCGCGGCGGCTGCGGCGGATCGATTGCGGTGACGGGCGTCGGGTTCAGGATCATCGCCTGGCCGTTTCCTTCCAGCAGCGCGGGCAACGCCGCCGGATACGGATACTGCTCCCAGATCAGGTCCTGCGTCATCGGACCCGCCTTGAAGTAACCCGTGTGCGTCGCGGTGACCGCGCGCTGCCATGCCGGATCGACACGTACCTGATTCATGTTGATCTGCATGAAGCGCGTCAGGTCGGCTGCCGTGGTGCGCACGCCATACGCCTCGGAAGACAGCACGCCGCCTTTCATGCGGATCGGCCGGTCGTCCTGTGCATAGCCTTGGGCATAGTCGCGCTGCTTCGCGGCGGGTACGTGCATGTAACTGTGCGTCAGGCCGAGCGCGGGAAAGAGGCGCGTCTGCATCAGCGCGTCGAAGTCCTGGTTCATGGCCTTCGCGGTAATGAGCCCCAGCGTGCCGATACCGGGATTCGAATACGTGCGCACCGTGCCGGGCGGCCGCGCCGGTCGCCACGTGCTGAAGTAGTGCAACAGCTGGGCGTTGTCGTGGATGTCGTCGGGAACCTGCAGCGGCAAGCCGCCCGGCGTGTGCGTGCCGAGATTGAGCAGCGTGACCTTGCCGAACTCGCTGCCGTTCAGGGACGGCAGATACTTGCCGACGGGATCGTTCAAAGACAAGTCGCCTTTCGTCTGGGCATACGAGGCGAGTGTCGCGGTGAAGGTCTTGCTGACGGAGCCGAGCTCGAACAGCGTATCGCGCGTGACGGGCTGCTTCGTCTCCTTCGATGCCACGCCGTAGTCGAACACATACGCCCGGCCTCCCACCACAACACCCACCGCCATGCCCGCAATGCCGTGCAGCGCCATCAGGGGCTTGATGGTTTCATCGACCGTGTGCTGCACGCTCGCCTTATCAGAACCTGCGGCGAACGCCGCACAGATTGCGCCGCCAAAAGAAAAACTGGCCAGTGCCAGACACACCATCTTGCGGATTTTAATGTTCATCGAAGCTTCTCTTAATTGCCGTGATTGAGCCGAAGCGAAATATCCGCCGTTTCAGGCTGCGCCGCAATCGACGATAATTTGCCCAAGCCAAAAGAAAAACTTATGCGAAACCTGCGTCCTTATCTTCCGCTGAATGCGTTGCGCGCCTTCGAAGCCTCGGCACGGCACCTGAGTTTCACGCGCGCCGCACAGGAACTGAGCGTCACCCAGGCCGCCGTCAGCCAGCAGGTGCGCGCACTCGAAGAACGTCTCGGCACGCCGCTCTTCAAACGCCTGCCGCGCGGTCTCGGCCTCACCGACGAAGGCCGCGCGCTGCTTCCCGTGCTGAGCGATTCGTTCGGCCGCATGGAAGCGGTGCTCAAGCAGTTCGAGGGCGGGCATTTCCACGAGGTGCTGACGGTGGGCGTGGTCGGCACGTTCGCGGTCGGCTGGCTGATGCCGCGCATGAAGGCCTTCGCGCAGACGCATCCGTTCGTCGAATTGCGGCTGCTCACGCATAACAATCTCGTCGATCCGGCATCGGAAGGACTCGACTTCGCCATTCGCTTCGGCACCGGCGCCTGGCCCGCGACGCACAGCGCCATGCTCCTCGACGCACCGCTCGCCGTGCTCTGTACGCCCGAGATCGCACGCAACCTGCGCACGCCTGCCGACCTTGCAAACCAAGTGCTGCTGCGCTCCTATCGCGCGGACGACTGGACCAGCTGGTTCGAAGCCGCCGGGCTCGACGCCTGGACCCTGAACGGCCCCGTGTTCGATTCCTCGCGCCTGATGGTCGAAGCCGCGTTGCAGGGCGCGGGCGTCGCGCTCGTGCCGTCGCGCATGTTCGAGCGCGAGTTGCGTACCGGACTGCTGGCACGGCCGTTCGACATCGAAGTGAAGACCGGCAGCTACTGGCTCACGTGGCCGCGCTCGCGGCGCCTCTCGCCGGGCATGCGGCTGTTTCGCGACTGGATCGTCGCCGAAGCAGGCGCGACGCCCTGAGCCTTTTCGACGGCCCGCTCCAGCAAGCAAGCAAGCTGAAAGAAAATTCCTCCGTTGTTTATCGTTCGATAGGAGGCTAACGAATAGAGTTCTGGCTATAATCGCGGCCCATGACCTCTCTCGACCTCCTGCGCCGCTCCGTCAGCAGCACGCTCGTGCTCGCGGCGCGACGCTGGCGCCGCACCAGTCACGGCGTGCTCGCCTCGTACGGTGTATCGGAAGCCTGCGCGGTGCCGCTCCTGACCGCCAACCGCCTCGGCGAGGCCGTCCGCCAGGTGACCCTTGCGGAACATGTCGGCATTGAAGGGCCTTCGCTGGTGCGGCTGCTCGACCAGTTGTGCGCGGCAGGCCTCGTGCGCCGCGACGAAGACCCGGAAGACCGCCGCGCCAAGACCATCACGCTGACCGACGAAGGCCGCGCCGTCACCACGCGCATGGAAGAGCGGCTGATCACGCTGCGCGCGCGGCTGCTCAAGGGCGTGAGCCGCGCCGATCTGGAAACCACGTTGCGCGTGCTCAACGCCTTCAGCGACCTGTCCGACGGCAATCTCCTCGCCGCGATGGCCGCCGTCGAACCGCAGCCCAAGCCGGCCCGGCCCGCCGCGAAACGCGGAGCCTAGCCACATGTCCTTTCCTTCCGCGCGCGAATGGCTCTTCTCCGCCAAGACCTTCGCGGCCGCGATGATCGCGCTGTACATCGGCCTCGCGCTGCAATTGCCGCGTCCCTACTGGGCGATGGCGACCGTCTATATCGTGTCGAATCCCTTCGTCGGCGCGACGCGCTCGAAGGCGCTCTATCGCGCGCTCGGCACGATGATCGGCGCGGCGGGCGCGGTGCTGATCGTGCCGCCCTTCGTGGAATCGCCGTATCTGTTCAGCGTGGTCGTCGCGCTGTGGACCGGCACCCTGCTCTATCTCTCGATGTTCGACCGCAGCGCGCGCAGCTATGTGTTCCTGCTGGCGGGCTATACCTTGCCGCTGATCGCGCTGCCCGCCGTCACGGACCCGACCATCGTCTTCGACCTGGCGATGACCCGCACCGAGGAAATCCTGCTCGGCATCGTGGTGGCGAGCGTGGTGGGCAGTGCGGTGTTTCCGAGCCGGCTCGCGCCCACGCTGGTCGAACGCACGGACGCCTGGTTCCGCGACGCCGCGTTCTATGCGAGCGAAACGCTCTCCGGCCATATCGCGGGCGCGACGCTCTCGGCGACGCGCCAGCGGCTCGCGGCCACGGTCAATGGCCTGGAACTGCTGCTGAGCCAGCTGACCTACGATCACGCGCGGCCCGACATCATCCGCCGCGCGCGCGCTTTGCAGGGCCGCATGCAGATTTTCCTGCCGCTGATTTCATCGATGGCCGATCCGCTGATCGAACTGTTCGACAAGCACCGGCAATATCCGGAAGGGCTCGAAGCGCTGCTGAAGGACGTGGCCGACTGGGTCGGCACGCCTGCGCCGCGCTCGGCGGAAGAGATCGAGCACGAAGCCGCGCCGGATGCGTTCCGCGCGCGCATCCTTGCCATGCGCCCGTCCGTCGAGGCGCTGGCCACGCTGGACGGCGCGCTGCTCTCCAATGCGCTGTGGCGGCTCGGACAGGTGATCGACGTGTGGCAGGACATCCGCGCGCTGCGCGCGGCCATCCTCAACGAGACGAGCGAATGGCGTCCGCACTTCCGCCACTGGCGGCTGGGCGGCACGGCGCGCTTCTTCGACCGCGGCATGATGCTGTTCTCGACCGGCGTCGCGGTGAGCGCGATCATCGTCGCGTGCAGCCTGTGGATCGAATCCGGCTGGAACGACGGCGCCGGCGCGGTGACGCTCGCAGCCGTGGCCTGCTGCTTCTTCGCCGCACTCGACGAACCCGCGCCGCAAGTCTTCACATTCTTCGTCGCGACCTGCATGAGCGTGGTGCTGGCGGGCCTGTACGTGTTCGCAGTGCTGCCGCACGTGCATGATTTCCCGATGCTCGTCATCATCTTCGCGGTGCCGTTCCTCATCATCGGCACGCTGATTCCGCGCCCGCGCTTCAATCTCGTGACCATGCTCGTGGCGGTGAACACGGCCACCTTCATCAGCATCCAGAGCGCCTACGAGGCGAACTTCTTCGTCTTCATCAACAGCAACCTCGCCGGCGTGGCGGGCCTGCTGTTCGCGTTCATCTGGACGCGCATGACGCGGCCGTTCGGCGCGGAACTCGCCGCCGCGCGGCTCACGCGTTCGGCGTGGGCGGATATCGTGGTGAGCGCGTCCTCGGCGGAAGTCATCGACGATCAGCGCAATCTCTACGCGCGCATGCTCGATCGCCTGATGCAACTGCTGCCGCGTCATGCATCGAGCGATTCGCAGCGCCATCCTTCCATCGAGAGCTTCCGCGATTTCCGCGTCGCGCTGAATGCCCTCGATCTGCGCCGCTCGCGCCGCAAGCTGCCGGCGGAACTCCAGTATTCCGTCGATGCCGTGCTCGACGCGCTGCGCGGTTATTTCCAGTCCTGCATCGCGCGCCGCGCGCGCCAGCCGGTGCCGCCGGAACTGATTCGCGGCATCGATTCGGCCAGCGCGCAAGTGGCTGCCCGCGCCATTGCGCAGTCGCCCGCCGCCGATGCCGTCGCCGAAAGGTGGCTGCGCGACACGCTGCATGCGCTGGTCGGCATGCGCCTGTCGCTGCATCCGCCGGAAACACAAACGGCCGCGCAGAACGGCGCCGCGCCGCGTGAGGAGCCGGCATGATTCTCGTCACCTCCTTGTCAACGGAACGCCCAACATGATCGGCGAAATCGACATCCTTGGCGTGTTCGTGCCGGCCGTGCTGGTGCTGATGTTCGTCGCCTACCTCGTGAACCTGGCGATCCGCACCGTGCTCGCGCGCGTCGGCTTCTACCGGTTCGTCTGGCATCGCTCCATTTTCGATCTCGGCATCTACGTGCTGGTGCTGGGTCTTGTCGTCATCGTTTCGCAGCGGCTCATCTCGTGAAAAAAACCTGGTTCTCCCTCGGGCAGATTCTGCTTACGCTCATCGTCGTGACCATTGCGGCCGTCGTGCTGTGGAAGCTGGTCGATTACTACATGTTCGCGCCCTGGACCCGCGACGGGCACGTGCGCGCCGACGTCATCCAGGTCGCACCGGACGTGTCCGGGCTCATCACCGAAGTGCATGTGACCGACAACCAGCAAGTGAAGAAGGGCGACGTGCTGTTCGTGATCGACCGCGCCCGCTATGCGCTGGCGCTGCGCAACGCCCAGGCCGCCGCGCAGCAGCGCCGCGCGACGCTCGATCAGGCGCGCCGCGAAGACGTGCGCAACCGCTCGCTCGGCAATCTGGTGGCGCGCGAAGTGACCGAGGAAACCCATTCGCGCGTCGAGACGGCCACGGCCGCGCTCGCGGACGCTGAAGTCGCCATCGATACGGCCCGGCTCAATCTCGACCGCACCGAAATCGTCAGCCCCGTGGACGGCTATCTGAACGACCGCGCGCCGCGCGTCGGCGAATACATCGCGGCCGGGCGCGCGGTGCTCTCCGTGGTCGACATGCATTCGTTCCGCGTGGATGGCTACTTCGAGGAAACCAAGCTGCACGGCATCGACATCGGCCAGCCGGTGGACATCAAGGTGATGGGCGAGCCGAACGTGCTGCGCGGACATGTGCAGAGCATTGTCGCGGCGATCGAGGACCGTGACCGGCAACAAAGCCCGAGCCTGCTGCCGAACGTGAACCCGGCCTTCAGCTGGGTGCGGCTCGCGCAGCGCATTCCGGTGCGCGTGACGCTCGATGAAATTCCGGCCGACTTTCGTTTGATCGCGGGCCGCACGGCGACGGTGTCGGTGCGCGGCATCGGGCCGGCGATCGGCAAGCGCGCGGCGTCGGAGACATCGCCCGCTTCCGCGCCCGCGCCGACGTCGAGCGTTGCTGCACCGGCTTCAGGTGCCTCGCAATGAACGGCGTGCGCACGATGAAGGGGCTGGCATTCGCGGCGGCGACGGCCTTCGCGCTGGCCGGCTGCATGACGGTCGGACCGGACTACACGCTACCCGACAAGGCCGCCGTCAACGCGCCCTACGCGAACGCGCCGCTCGACGGCGCCGATCAGGCGCCCGTCACGCAGGGCGCGGTGCCGTCGAAATGGTGGCGGCTCTACGACGATCCGGTAGTCGATCAACTCGTCGAGCAGGCGCTCGCGTCGAATGCGGACCTGCGCGTCGCGGCGGCGAACCTCGCGCGTTCGCGTGCCGAAGTGGAATTCGCGAACCAGCAAGGCGGCTTCTCCGGCAAGTCGTCGGCGGCGTTCCAGCGCGCGCAGGAATCGGCGGAACAGTATCTGTTGACGGAGAAACTTCCGGTCGTCAACGAAGGCGCGCTCGATGTGTCCGTGTCCTACGAGCTCGACCTGTTCGGCAAGATCAGGCGCGGCATCGAAGCCGCGAACGCCGATGACGAAGCGGTCGAAGCCGCGCAGGACCTCGCGCGCATCACGGTGGTCGCCGATGTCGTGCGGGCCTATGTCGAATCGTGCTCGGCGGCGGAGGAACTGGAGATCGCGCGCAAGTCGCTGGATCTGCAAAAGCAGCGCGTGAAGCTCACGCAGCGTCTGCGCGACGCGGGCCGCGGCAACCAGTCCGAAGTCACGCGCGGTCAAACCCAGGCCGATACGCTCGCCGCCGACATTCCGCGTTTCGTCGCCCGCCGCCGGGTCGCGCAATATCGCCTGGCGATGCTGCTGGCGCGCTCCCCCGCCGATCTGCCCAAGGCCGCGCTCGCCTGCCGCAAGCTGCCGCGGCTGCGCGCGCCGATTCCGGTCGGCGATGGCGCCGCGCTGCTCAAGCGCCGTCCCGACCTGCGGCAGGCCGAACGGCAACTGGCGTCGTCGACGGCGCGCATCGGCGTGGCAACGGCGGCGCTGTATCCGTCGGTGAGTCTGGGGGCGTCGGTGGGATCGGTGGGCGTCGCGGAAGACCTGTTCGGCGCGAATACAAACCGCTGGGCGTTCGGTCCGCTGATCAGCTGGAGCTTTCCGATCAACGGCCAGCGCGCCCGCGTACTGCAGGCGGAAGCATCGAGCAGCGGTGCGCTCGCGCACTTCGACGGCGTCGTGCTGAAGGCCTTGCAGGAAACGCAGAGCAATCTCGCCACGTATGCCTCGGACACGACGCGCGCTGATGCCTTGCGCGTCGCGTACCGTTCGGCCACCCAGTCCGCCGATGAAACCAATCAGCTGTATCGCGCGGGCCGAGAGTCGTTCCTCAACGACCTCGACGCCACGCGCACGCTGACCGGCGTGGCCGCGCAGGTCGCCGCAGCCGAGGGCCAAGTGGCGGTGGATCAGGTGAACCTGTTCCTCGCGCTCGGCGGCGGCTGGGAAACGGACGAAGCCGTCGCGCAGAACGGCAAGGGGAAGTAAGGACGTTGGTGCGGTGCGAGAAGCACAGCCCACGCTCATCTGAAGCGCGTCAGCCGGAAGCGGGCCAGTTGAACTGCACGTCGGCGCGCAAGCGGGTGGCGTCGATCAACCGGGCATTCACATCGTCGGTGTGGCTGACCCACTGTTCCGCCGCCTCCTCGCTGCGGCCGAAGCTCACGTGCCGCGCCAGCAGCCGCGAGCGCCGCAGGTTCTGATCGACATTCACGTACCAGACTTCGTCGAGCAGCGGCTTCACGCCCTGCCAGTGACCGTGTTCGAGCAACAGGTAATTCCCTTCGGTCACGATCAGCGGCACGTCCGGCAGCACCGGAATCGCCCCGGCGATCGGTTCCTCGATCTCGCGCCGGAACGCCGGCGCATACACGACCTCATCCCGCCGCTGTTCACGCAGCCGCCGCAGCAGCGCGACATAGCCGGCGCTGTCGAAGGTGTCTTCCGCGCCCTTGCGCCCGGCGCGTCCGAGCCGCTGAAGCTCCACGTTGGCGAGATGGTAGCCATCCATCGGCACGACCACGGCCTGGTCCGGCAAGGCATCGAGAATGGCCTGCGCCAGCGTGGACTTGCCCGCGCCCGGCGCGCCGACCAGACCGAGGATGCGGCGTCCGCCTGCATCGGCGAGACGTCGCAGGCGTTCGAGATAAATTGCGTCGATCATCAGTGATGCGCCCTGGCCTTTGCCGCGGCGTCGATGCCGCCGGCCATGAATGCGCGGGCGTGTTTCGCAAGGTCCATGCCGTCGTCCCACAGGTTGCGCCAGATCGCGAGCGCGTTCGACAACTGCTCGTTGACGACCGTCGACGAGAAACTCTCGAAGGTCACGACGCCCTGGTAGTCGATCATCGCAAGCGCGTGAAAGAACTGCGAAAAGTCGATGGTACCCGAACCGAGATAGCCGCGATTGCTCTCGCCGATATGCACATACCCGAGCCGCTTGCCGCATTGCAGGACCGGCTGCATGAAGTCCGATTCCTCGATGTTCATGTGATACGTGTCGAGATGCACGACCACATTGGGCGCATCCACTTCGTCGATGAACGCCAGCGCCTGCGAGGCCGTGTTCAGCAGATTGCTCTCGTAGCGGTTCACCACTTCGAGCCCGAGCGTCACGTTCTTTTTGAGCGCGAAATCGGCGATGCGCTTCAGTGAATCGATCGCATTGCGGCGGCCCTTCTGCGTGATCGGGGCCGAGTACTTCGCCATCGCGCCGTACAGGATGCCGCCGAAATAACCGCCGCCGAGTTCCGAAGTGATCGTGATGCCTTCCTCCAGCAACGCGACGCCGCGCGCCACGATGGCCGGGTCTTCGTTCGACACGTCCGCATCGAAGGTCAGGCCGCGCGAGCAGCCGATGCCGAGCCCATGCTCCTGCAACAGATCGCGCGTCAGCGCGAGATCCATGACCTTCGGGCCATGCAGCGACAGCTCGACCAGATCGAAACCGGCCTCCCTGGTCTGGCTGATGACCTTGCGCGTCGATTCCGGCGTCAGGTCGCCCGCCCAGACCAGTGCATGTACGCCAAGCTTGTTCATCGTGCCACTCCCTTCGATGCGGTCGCGCGTCTGCGGACCCGGGTTCTTGAAATGCCGCGGGCCCAGGCCCAGCGGACGAGCATCACTACCAGCAGGAACACGCCCCACAGCGCGGTGGCGAGGTGCTGGTTCGCGCCGAGCAAATTGAGCCCCGACGCGATCACCTGCAGGATCACCAGCGCGATGACGACCGGCGCCACGCGCCCGAAGCCGCCGAACGGATCGACGCGGCCGAGAAAGCACGCCAGCACCGAGATCAGCAGGAAGGCCTCGCCGTGACCGACGCGCACCGAATTGAACTGCGCGGCCATCACGATGCCGGCGACGCCGCACATCAGCCCCGACAGCATATAGATGCGCGTGACGGCGCGCGTCGTGGCGATGCCGGAATAGCGTGTCGCTTCGAGATTCGAGCCGATCATGCGGGTGGCGAAGCCGAGCCGCGACCGTGTCATCACGACATGCCAGACCAGCGCGCAGCCGATGAAGATCCACAGCGGAATCGGCACGCCCAGCAGCGCGCCGTTGCCCATCTCGCGCACGAACGGCGGGAAGCCCGAGATGTCGCCGCCGCGCGTGAGGAATTCGCCGAGGCCGCGCAGGAAAATCATCATCGAGAGCGAGACGAGGATCGGACTCGCGCCGGTGCGGGCGATGACCGCGCCCATCACCCAGCCGGACGCGGCGCCCGTGGCGAGCGCGGCGGCCATGCCGAGCGCCACGGCGGCGGCGCCCGCGTCCGCGCCGCCATGCGTGTGCAGCACGTAGGCCATCGCCAGGCCCGAAATGTTCGCCGTGAACGTCACCGCCAGATTGAAGCCGCCGGAGATGAGCGGCATCAGCATGGCCAGCGTGAAGAAGCCGAGTTCGGGCAACTGGAACGCCACCGAGACGAAGGTGCTCGTCGTGAAGAAGCGCTCGGAGGCGAAGCTCATCACGACGATCACGATGACCAGAAAGCTCAGCAGGCCGGCGACATCGGCGGACACGAACGCGCCGGTGGAAGCACGCGTCTTCATGGCGCCGCCTTCGCGCCCGACGACGCCAGACGCGCGCCGACCAGCTTCGTGAAGCCGCCGCTCGACAGGGTGATCGCAATCAGGATGATCGCGCCGATGATCATCTTGAACGCATACGGCGAGATGCCGAGCAGGTTCAGTCCGTTGGCGGTGATGGCGGTCAGCAGGATGCCGAGAATGGCGCCGAGGATCGTGCCGCGTCCGCCGCCCAAGCGCGCGCCGCCGAGCACCACGGCGGCCAGCACATCGAGTTCGCGGCCGTACAGCGCGTTCGGCACGACTTCCTGCACGTAGTGCGCCTGCATCAGTCCCGCGATGCCCGCCATCATGCCGAGCCAGCCGAACGCCACATAGTGCATCGCGCCGATGTTCACGCCCACGCGCCGCGCGGCCTCGGGGTTGTCGCCCATCGCGTAGAGCTGGCGGCCGGTGGTCGTGCGGCGCAGGAGCAGCCAGGTGGCCAGCACCGCCGCCGCCATCACCGCGACCGGCAGCGCGAGCGTAGCGACGCCGCTGGGCGTATCCACATGGACGATGGACACGCGCTCGACCCACCAGTCCGGCAGGTCGTAGATGGACACGCCGCCCGTCAGGAACATCAGGCCGCCGAAGAAGACGTTGAAGGTGGCGATGGTCACGACAATCGATACGATGCGAAACCGGTAGATGATGGTCGCGTTGATCGCGCCGAGCAGGAAGCCGAAGCACGCGGCAACGAGAAAGCCCAGCGCCCAGTTGCCGCCGCCGAGCCGCATGACGGTAAGCGCGGTCAGATACTGCGCCACCGATGCGCCCACCGCGAACGAAATGTCGATGCCGCCCGCGATCAGCACCACCAGCAGGCCCACGGCGAAGATGATGTTGACCGAGCTCTGGTTGAGCAGGTCAAAGAGATTGGAGAGCGTGAGGAAGGTGCTGGTCGTGAGGCTCAGGCCGATCATCATCGCGACGATGACGAGCAGCAGCAGCGCCTCGATCGATCCGATTCCGAGTCTGCGCAGGTCAGGCATGGACGTCTCGCTCGATGTGTTCCATCGTGGTCTTGCCCGGCACGTATTCCCCCGCGATGCGGCCGTCGCGCATGTGCAGGATGCGGTCGGCGTTGAAAAACACCTCGGGAATCTCGTCCGAGATCAGCAGGATCGCCATGCCCTGCGCGGCCAGGTTGTGGATGATCGCGAAAATGCCGGCGCGCGCGCCCACGTCCACGCCGACCGTCGGCGAATCGAGGATCAGCAGCTTCGGATTCGTGGCGAGCCACTTCGCCAGCACGATGCGCTGCTGGTTGCCGCCCGACAGCGTGGACACCGCGTCGTCCGGCTGGCCGATCTTCACGGCGAGTTGCCCGATCCAGTCGTCGATCAGCGCGCCGCGCCGGCGGGCCGAGATCAGGCGCGCGGCATCGAGCAGACGGTCGAGCACGGCCGCGACGGTGTTGTCGCCGATCGATTGCGGCTGCACCAGCCCGAGTTGCAGCCGGTCTTCGGAGACATAGGCGATGCCGGCGCGGATCGCATCTCGGTTCGAGCGCAGCGCGATTTCCCGGCCTTCCATGTGGATCGATCCCGCGCGCGGCCGCGTCATGCCGAACAGCGACAACGCCAGCTCGGTGCGGCCCGCGCCCAGCCGTCCGGTGATGCCGAGAATCTCGCCACGGCAGATGCTGAGCGCGATGTCGCGATACTCGCGCCCGCGCGACAGGCCCCGCACCTCCAGCACCACGGGCGCCGCCGGACGATCCGCCGCGCGCACCGCGTAATCGAAGGTGCGGCCCGTCATCAGTTCCGTGAGACACGTCTGCGTCATGCCTTGCGTGGGAAAGGTGCCGACATACTGGCCGTCGCGCAGCACGGTCACGCGCGTGCAGACTTCGAGCACTTCCGCGAGCCGGTGGCTGACGAACACCACGGCAATGCCGTCCGCCGACAGCCGCCGCACGATCTCGAGTAGCGCGCCGGTTTCGGCGTGACTCAGCGAGGCGGTCGGTTCGTCCATGAAGACGAGGCGTGCGTCGCGCACCAGCGCGCGGGCAATGGCCACGATCTGCCGCTGCGCAATCGACAGCGCGCGCACCGACCGGCCCAGATCGAGCGTCACGCCGAGCCGCTCCAGAATGCGCCGCGCAGCCTGCTTCATCCTGCCGTAATCGACGAGACGCGGCCACCCGCCGAGGTTCTGCTCGAAGGCGATGTTCTCGGCCACCGTCATCTCCGGGAACAGCGCGAGATCCTGCCAGATCACCTGGATGCCGAGGTCGCGCGCCTTCGCCGGATCGAGGCCCAGGATGGACTCGCCGTCCATCAGCATCTGCGCGCCGGCCTCGGGCTGATACACGCCGTTGATGATCTTGATGAGCGTGCTCTTGCCGCAGCCGTTCTCGCCCGCGAGGCACAGGACTTCGCCCGGCAGCACGTCGAACTGCACGGAGCGCAACGCCCGCACGCCGCCAAAATCCTTCGAGATGGCGTCGAGCTTCAGCAGGGGCGTGCGCGCGTCGGCGGCGGTCGGGTTCATGGGCGCGGCGGCTGGGCGCGTTCAGAGGCCGGTTTTGGCGAGATCGTCGACGGTCTTCTCGTTCAGGTCCACGAGTTGATCGACGATCAGGTTGTGGCCGTCAGGATGCACGACGCCCAGTCCCGGAATATTCGTGCCGTCCTTCACCGGCTGGCCCTTCGCGACCATCGTGCCGAGCGTCACGAACACTTCGCCCGCCTGTTCCGGATTCCACATGTAGCCGCCGGTCAGCACGCCGTCGTGAACCAGCCGCCGCCCCTGTCCTGGCGAGAACGGCCCGAGCACCAGCACCTTGCCCTTCATCTGCTTTTCCTGCACTGCGCGCGCCGCGCCGATCGGGCCCTGGCTGCCGAACGCGAGGATCGCCTTCAGGTTGGGATGCGCGCGCATCAGGTCGAGCGCGGTCTTGCGCGACGCATCGACGTCTTCCGCCACGCCGTAACGATCGCCCACCAGCGTCATGCCCGGATAGTTCGCCTTGATGTAGGCGTTCGCCGCATCGGCCCAGGCGTTGTGCAGCGGCACCGTGAGCGAGCCGACGAACACCGCGTATTCACCCTTGCCGCCGAGCGCCTCGCCGAGACGCTTCGCATAAGCCTCGCCGAAGCCCTTCACGGACGCCAGCTCGAAGTCCCAGTCGGCGTTCTGCTGTTTCGGCGATTCATGCGTGATGACCTTGATGCCCGCCGCGCGCGCCCGTTGCAGCACCGGTTCGAGCACTTCGGCATCGTTCGGCACGACGCCGATCACATCCACCTTCTGC
The DNA here is from genome assembly GCF_031451075.1 of Caballeronia sp. LZ043. Classification (NCBI taxonomy): domain Bacteria; kingdom Pseudomonadati; phylum Pseudomonadota; class Betaproteobacteria; order Burkholderiales; family Burkholderiaceae; genus Caballeronia; species Caballeronia sp. LZ043. The sequence continues at coordinate 1,197,275 of NZ_JARUXT010000003.1, forward strand.
GCGATCAGATCTTCGATGGCCCGCACCTGGAGCGCGGGATCGGCGCTGGTCGGCCCGATCATGAAGGCCTTGACGCCGAGTTGCGCGGCGCGCTTCTTGATGCCCGCGTCCATCGCGTTGAACCACGGAATCCCGCCGATCTTCACCACCACGCCGATCACCGGCTGATCCGGCGATGCCGAGGCCGGGACGGCCGCCAGCATCAGCGCAACCGAGGCCACGCCTGCACACCATGCGCGAAACAGTTTCATGGACTTGTCTCCTGCGGAGGACTTCCGCCGCATGTCAGGCGGACGCCCGGTCGGGTTGGTCGGAACTCCGCTTGCCGTGCTGCCGCGCCGCCTGCTGAAGTTTTTGCTAAATCCATTCAGCAGTTCGGGCTGAGGTATGCTGAATCTATTCAGCAAGGCGGTCGACTCGGACAAACCCTAAAGAATCCGAGTTCTGCCTTGCCCGTACCGTCCGGACAAGCACGCGCCTGGAGTCAGCCTGATGGCCAGTCACAAGCCCGCAAGAAAATCGACGATCTACGATATCGCCCGCGCCACGGGTTCATCCACCTCGACGGTCAGCATGGTGCTGAACGGCACGTGGACGCGTTATCGCATCAAGGAGGAAACCGCGCAGCGCGTGCTCGAAAGCGCGCGCAAGCTCGGCTACAACGTCAATCTGAAGGCGCGCGGCCTGAGGTTGTCACGCTCGGGGCTGGCGGGCATGGTGCTGCCGCACTATCGCAACCGCTTCTTCGCGGGGCTCGCGCAGACGTTTGAAGATCAGGCGCGCAATCGCGGCCTGTGTCCGATCGTGGTCGGCACGCAGCGCGACCCGGCCGTGGAAATCAGCGTCACCGAAACGCTGCTCGCGCAACGCGTGGAACTGCTGTTCATCGCGGGGGTGCGCAATCCGGCGCCGCTGAACGAGCGCTGCGCGGCGGCGGGCGTGCCGTCAATCAACCTCGACCTGCCGGGCGACGGCGCGCCGTCGGTCGTGTCGGACAATCGCGGCGGCGCGCGCGCGATCACCGACGTGCTGCTCGACAAACTGCTCGCGCAAGGCAAGTCGCCGCACGAGCTGGTGCTGCTCGGCGGCATTCCCGGCGAATACGCCACCGATTCACGCATCGCCGGCTTCCGCGACGCTTTCGCCGCGCGCGGCATCGAGCCCGCCGCGGATGCCGTCGATTCCTGCGGCTACAACGCCGCCGCCGCGCGCCGCGCGCTGGCGGCGCGCCAGGCGGCGCTGGGCCGGCTGCCAGCAGGATTGCTGATGAATTCGATCACCGCGTTCGAAGGGCTCGTGCAGTTCACCTCGACACTGCCTGCCGAGGCGTGGCGTTCGCTGGTGGTCGGCTGCTTTGACTGGGATCCGTTCGCAGCGCACCTTTCCTTCGACGTGACGATGCTGCGTCAGGACGTGGAAGCGATCATCGCGGAGGCGTTCGCGCTGACGGATATCTACGATCCCGCCGGCCGCTCCGTCGTGGTCGTGCCCACGCGCTTCGGGGCGATCTTTGAAGAAGCCGAACAGACCCGCGAGTTCGATCGCTAGCTCCGGCGCTCATGCACCGAGCGCGGCTTCCTGCCCCGGCATCGTGTCGTCCGGCACGGCCAGCGCCAGGCGGCGGATCGCGCCGCGATCCACCTTGCCCTGCTCGGTGAGCGGCACGCGCGGCGCCGTCATCAGGTGCACGGCCTCCGCGACCTGCCGGCCGCAGTTCAGCTCGATCGCCCGCCGGCACAACGCGAGATTCAGTGACAGGCCGGGCCACGGCATCACGAGGACATTCCATACCTTGCTGGAAGCGGGATAGTCATTCGACACCGCCACGGCGTAGCGCACCTGATGCAACGCGCACAGCGAGGCTTCGATCTGAGCGGGTCCGAACGGCACGCCGCCCATGTCGATGACCTCCGTCGCGCGGCCGAGCACATGCAGAAAACCCTGCGCGTCGACCATGCCGACGTCGCCGGTCATGCACCAGCCGCCGCAGAACTTGAGCGCCGAGTCGACCGGCTGGTTGCGATAGCCCTGCGCCACCGAAGCCGACTTCACCTCGATGCGGCCGCTTTCGCCCGGCGCCGCCAGCAAGCCGTCGGCACGGCGCAGGCGCAGGTCGACGCCGTTGCGCACGCGCCCCGAGCTTTCCAGCGCGGCGGGATGGGGGAGATAGTCTGACGGCGTCAGCGCGCTAACGAGACCGGCCTCGCTTGCGCCGTACATGTGCGTGAGCACCGGACCGAAGCGTGCGAGCGCGCGCCGCAGCAGGACGGCCGGCGCCGAACCGCCGATATGCACGATCGAGCGCAGCGAAGACAGGTCGCGGGTGCGCGCGTCCGGATGATCCATCGTCTCGAACAGTTGCGGTTCGACCAGCAGCAGGTCGGTGATGCGTTCGGCTTCGATGGTCGCGAGCGTGTCGGCGGCGTCGAAGCCGGGGCGCAGGATCACCGTGCCGCCGCCCGTCAGCGTCTGATCGACGAGCACTTGCGACAGATAGGCCAGCGCGCCGTTGACCAGCTGGCGGCGCTGCGGCGCAGGCGTGGCGCCGACCATCGCCGAATACGCGGCGAAGCTGCGCAGGCTGGCTTTCGGCACGCCGGTCGAGCCGCCCGACGACGCCACCATGGCGAGATCGCAGGGACGCGCGCGGCTCGGCAGCGGCGCGGCGGACTGCAAGGCCGCGCGAAAGTCGAGGCGCATGGAGGCCAGGCCCGTGCCGATATGCACGACCCGCACGCTCACATCTTCCGGCACGAGATGCGCGGTCTCCGCGAACGCGACGAGCAACGCGGGGCGGATGCGTTTCAGCAACGCGGCCCGATCATCGACAGAGGCGGCCGCGGGCAGGAACATCGAGGCCGCGCCGAGCAGGTTGGCCGCGTAGTGGATGGCGAGCGCGTCGGGGCAGTTCGGCGCGAACAGCGCGACCAGCGAACCGCGTCCGATGCCGAAGGTTTCGAGCGCGCGCGCGTGACGGAAGATCGATGCACGCAGCGTGCGGCCGTCGATATCGGTATCGCGATAGCGCAGCACCGGCCGGCCGGTGTGCTGCAGCAACTGGTCGAGCAGGATCTCGACGTAGGAGCGGAAGGCCGCTTGATTTTGATGGTCCATGACGGTGTCTCCCTCGACGATCAATGGACGCAGTCTGCGCGGGCAAAATGAGTTGGGAATGAGCAGGCTTGCGGTGTGTAAGGGCCAAATTTTGTGCCGGCGGGCTCGCGTCACGTTCCTGGTCACGCTCCAGATCCATACTGATGCTCTCGCCGTCGGCCGTTTTGCCCATCGATTCGCCGGCACGCCACGTGCCGCGAGCGCACAGTAAAGGGAGCACGCGATGTTTCGTTTCGCCGGGAAAGTATTCGCGCCACGCAGGAAATCGAACCAGCGCAGGCGAGCCGCTCATCCGCGTCGAATGGGTCCGCCGGCTTCCACCAGACCGCCGAACCGGCGTCTTACATCGAAGAGGACGATCTATGATGGAGGAAACCTCGCCAGGCGCAACGACTGGTCACGTGCACCGCCTTCAATCAAGCCGCTCCGACGCAGAGTCTGTCCGGCAGCACCAACGGGCACTACGCGCGCTGGTCCTTCAACGTGGTCCGCGACAACTTTCGTTCGGGCGGAATCAAATCGGGCAACAAGTTCCGCAGAGGCGACATGCAGAGCATTCACCGCCTGCACGCCGCCATGGCGACTGTCCCGGAGGTTCAGTCCGCCACTTACCGAAGCACGCCGACGGACTACTCTCCCGCCTTGTTCACGCTGGTCGGCCGCGTGCCGGCAAGCGCACAAGATCACGTGGGCTTGACGGACTATGAGAACTGCTGGGTCGTCGATCCCTGGCGGGACTCGTCTGCCCGGCACACGACTACTGCCACGCGTTCGATCAGAAAATGGCCAAATGGGCCGGCCGGCACAAAGCGCTGTCCTGGAATAACGAATGGATCGAGCCCACGGATCCACACTGGCTCCTGGCCGTCATGAACGGACCCAAACACCCCGTTGCGGCACAACCCGCGTCCAGCGTGGCTCCGTTCCCGGCGTAGTTATCCGTCCGTCTCCTCGTCCCCGTTCGCCCGCAGCCAGTCGACGAAGTCGCGCATGTGAACCGGCTTGTCCGCATCCAGCGGCACCAGCGCGTGATACGTCGCGCCGTTCGACGTCAGTTCCGGAAACGGCATGCACACGCGGCCGGACGCGCAATCGGCGTCGAGCGTCGGCAATGGGCCGATGCCAAAACCCAGCCCGTCCACCACTGCCTGAAGCGTCACGAAGAAGTGATCGAACCGCAGCATGCGATGCGCGCGCAACGCGGCGTGACCGGCGGCATCGAGCCACGCTTCCCAGTCGCCCGGACGCGTCTCGCTGGTCAGCCAGGTCGCGGCGGCCAGCTCTTCGACACGGCTCAGACCCGTGCGCTCCAGCAGCGCCGGGCTCGCGATCACCGTCATGCGCTCCCGGAACAGCGGCCAGCTCTGGAACTGGCCGCCCGGCGGGACGTAGCGGCGGATCGCCAGATCGAAACTGCCGCGCAACGCGGGTTCGGTGGACATCGCGGTGGACACGCGCACGTCCACGTCCGGATGACGCTCAGCGAAACGCGGCAGCCGCGGAATCAGCCAGCGCATCGCCACGGTCGCCGACGCGCTCACCCGGATCACCTTCACGCGATGATCGCGGCCGTAGCGCTCGGCGGCATCGGCGATATGGTCGAACGCCGCGCTGATTTCCCGCGCGAACGCCCGCGCATGCGGCGACGCCGCCATGCTCTGCCCTTCACGCGCGAACAACGGCTGGCCGAGCCACTCCTCAAGGATCGCAATGTGCCGGCTGACCGCGCCGTGCGTCAGGTTGAGCTCGCGCGCCGCCGCCGAATAACTGCCCGCGCGCGCGGCGACTTCGAACACACGCAGCGCATTGAGAGGAGGAAGCTTGGATCGCATATGTGATTTTTACTGACAGATATAGCGTCTTTATTTCGATTGTGTGAGCGAAACGCTCATCTTACGCTGGGAACCGACTCAACCAGACAAGGTGCGCTCATGTCCTCCCCGATCATTGTCAACTCCCGTTCCTATCAGATGCCTGCGGCGCCGACCATCGTGGTGTGCGTCGACGGCTGCGAGCAGGAATACATCAACCAGGCCATCCTCGCGGGCGCGGCGCCGTTCCTCGCGCGGCTCGCCGACACCGGCACCGTGCTGACCGGCGACTGCGTGCTGCCGTCGTTCACCAACCCGAACAACCTGTCGATCGTCACCGGCGCGCCGCCTTCGGTGCACGGCATCTGCGGCAACTTCTTCTTCGACGAGGAAACCCGCACCGAAGTGCTGATGAACGACCCGAAGTACCTGCGCGCCCCGACCCTGCTCGCGGAGATGGCGCGCGCGGGACAGCGCGTGGCCGTCGTGACGGCGAAGGACAAGCTGCGCGCGCTGCTGGGTCACGGTTTGCACGGCATCTGTTTCTCGGCGGAAAAGGCCGATCAGCTCGATATCGAGGTGCACGGCGTGACCGGCATGATCGAGCGGACCGGCATGAGCTTGCCTTCGGTGTACAGCGCGGAGCTGTCGGAATTTGTGTTCGCGGCCGGGCTGTCGCTGCTCCAGCATGAGCGCCCGGATCTCATGTATCTCTCGACCACCGATTACGTGCAACACAAGCACGCGCCCGGCACGCCGGAGGCCAATGCCTTCTACGCGATGATGGACCGCTACTTCGCGCAGTACCACGACGCCGGCGCGGTGCTCGCGATCACCGCCGATCACGGCATGAACGCGAAGACCGATGCGCTCGGCCGCCCGCGCATCGTCTTCCTGCAGGACCGGCTCGATGCCCGCTTCGGCGCCGACGCCGCCCGCGTGATCCTGCCGATCACCGATCCCTACGTCGTGCATCACGGCGCGCTGGGTTCGTACGCGACCGTGTATCTCGGCGAGCGCGCGCCGCAGCGCGACGTGACGGAATTCCTGGCCGGTCTCGCGGGCGTCAGTGCGGTGCTCACGCGCGCGCAGGCCTGCGAGCGGTTCGAATTGCCGCCGGACCGCATCGGCGATCTGGTCGTGCTCGGTGAACGCCTGACCGTGCTCGGCAGCGCCGCCGACAAGCACGATCTGTCGGGTCTTACCGTGCCGTTGCGCTCGCACGGCGGGGCATCGGAGCAACAGGTGCCGATGCTCTTCAACCGCAGGCTGAGCGGTATCGATGCAAGCCGCCGGCTGCGCAACTTCGACGCCTTCGACCTCGCCCTCAATCACCTCGCCTGATATCACCCGACGAGCGCGACACAGAATCGCGCCCACCAGGAGACACCATGCCCTCTGATACGCCCGACGTTCTGGATTACCAACTATCGCGCCACGAAACGACGCGCGCGCAATATCGCTGGCGCGCGCTGATCGGCGTGACCTTCTGCTATCTGTTCTATTACACCGGGCGGCAGACGCTCGGCTTCGCGGTCGCCGGCATCCAGCACGACTTCGGGCTGTCGAAATACGAGCTCGGCTGGATCAGCGCGACCATGCTCTGGTGCTATGCGGGCGGGCAGTTCGTCAACGGCAATCTCGGCGACAAGCTCGGCGGCAAGACCATGATGATCGCGGGCGCGGTGCTGTCGCTCGCGGCGAACTGGCTGTTCAGCTTCGGCCACGGCTTCGTGTTCTTCCTGCTCGCGTGGGGCCTGAACGGCTTCTTCCAGTCGATGGGTTTCGCCCCCGGCAGCCGCCTGCTCTCGAACTGGTGGGACGACCGCCATCGCGGCTTCGTGTACGGCGTGTACGTGGGCTTCTCGGGATTCTCGTCGGTGCTCGCGTACATCCTGCCTGTGCTGATCCTGGGCACGCTGCATCTCGGCTGGGTGTGGATCTTCCGGCTCGCGCCGCTCTCGATGCTGCTCGGCGCGCTCGTGCTGCTGTGCTTCGTCGCGGAGCGCCCCGAAGACAAGCACTTGCCTGCCGCAGAATCGTCCGCTGCACCCGCCTCTCCCGGCGACGACCTGAGCAGCGCGCAACGCTACCGGCTCGTGCTCGGCAACTGGAAGCTGTACATCACGGGACTCGCCATCGGTCTGCAGAACGCGGCGCGCTATGCACTCGTCGTGTGGGTGCCGGTGCATTTCCTCGGCATGGACTGGAAGACCTCGTCCTCGCTGATCGATCCGAAGTGGATCACCATCGCGTTGCCGGTCGGCATGGCGCTCGGCTCGCTGTCGAACAGCTGGATCTCCGACGTGCTGTTCCAGGGCAAGCGCTATGTGGCGATCGTCTGGTACATGGTGCTCGCCTGCGCCACCGCCATCTGCATGATGTTCGTGCCGCACGGCAGCCTGCTGGGCGTGGCGCTGCTGTTCCTGTGCGGCTTCTTCGTGTTCGGACCGGCCTCGTCGTTCTGGGCGCTGTGCCCGGATCTCTTCGGAAGGCGCGCGGCCGGCACCGCGACCGGCGTGCTCAATACGATGTCGTACGCGTTCGCGGGCATCGGCGAGCCGGCCATCGGTCACGTCATCGATGCGACCGGTCACACGACCATCATCTTTCCGATCGTTGCAGGCCTGTGCGCGGGCAGCGCATTGATGTCGATGCTGATCCGGCGCTGAGCCGGACGGTCGTCGTGGCAGGGGCGGCAGGACCGTGCACGTCCGCGCGGAACCGCAGCCGCAGGGTTAACGAGAACATCGCCGATTGCGATGCCCCCGCTGCCGAAGCAGCACTTTTCGCACGCCGCCGCCCCGTCTAGATTGGCCAGCAATGAGATGGAGGCGCGCGCGGAGTGATACGAGCCTGCGTCATCCAGAAAAACGACTGGAGACAATCATGGCCATTTCGGAAAGCGCCCCGCTACACGAAACCCTTCATGCCGCGCCTTCTCGGGCCGTGGCTGCGGACACCGAGCCGCCCGGCCCCGGCGGCCTGATTTCAGCGCGGCTCGACCGCCTGCCCGCGACCCGCGCCGTCTGGAAGCTGATCCTGCTGCTGAGTCTCGGCTTCTTCTTCGAACTCTACGACCTGCTGTTCACCGGCTATATCGCGCCGGGCTTGGTGAAGAGCGGCCTGCTCACCCCGACCACGCCCGGCCTGTTCGGCACCTCGGGCGTCGCGAGCTTCATTGCGGCGCTGTTCTGCGGACTGTTCATCGGTACGGCGGCGTGCGGCTTTCTCGCCGACCGCTTCGGCCGCCGCGCGATCTTCACGTATTCCATGCTCTGGTACGTCGCCGCCAATACGGTCATGGCCTTCCAGGACAGCGCCGGCGGCCTCAACTTCTGGCGCTTCGTGTCCGGACTCGGCATCGGCGTCGAGCTGGTCACGATCGGCACTTATCTCTCCGAGCTCGCGCCCAAGCATCTGCGCGGCCGCGCCTTCGCTGTGTGCCAGGCGGTAGGCTTTTCAGCGGTGCCGGTCGTGGCGTTCTGCTCCTGGCTGCTCGTGCCGCGCGCGCCGTTCGGGCTCGACGGCTGGCGCTGGGTCGCGCTGCTGGGCGGCGTGAGCGCGCTGTTCGTCTGGTATTTCCGGCGCAACTTGCCGGAAAGCCCGCGCTGGCTCGCGAGCAAGGGCCGCATCGACGAGGCCGATGCCGTGCTGAAAACCCTCGAAGCCACCGTGGCGCGGCAGCACGGCGCAGCGTTGCCGCCGCCGGGCGCACCCGAGCCGGTCGCGCGCCGTGCCGGTTTCGCGGACATGTGGAGAGCGCCGTATCGCCGGCGCACGGCCATGCTGATCCTGTTCCACATCTTCCAGACAGTGGGCTTCTATGGCTTCGCCAACTGGGTGCCGACGCTGCTCGTCAAGCAGGGCATCACGGTGACGTCGAGCCTGCTGTACACCACGATCATCGGACTCGCGGCGCCGCTCGGCCCGCTGCTCGGCTATCTGATCGCGGACCGCTTCGAGCGCAAGCATGTCATCGTCGCCATGGCGGCGCTCAACATCGTGAGCGGGCTGTTGTTCAGCCAGACGTCGTCGGCGCCGTTCATCGTCGTGCTCGGCGTGTTGCTGACGCTGGCGGGCAACATCATCTCGTTCACGTATCACGCCTATCAGCAGGAGCTTTATCCGACCGCCATCCGCGCGCGCGCCGTGGGCTTCGTGTATTCATGGAGCCGGCTGTCGGCGGTGTTCAGTTCGTTCGTGATCGCGTTCACGCTGAAGGAGTTCGGCGTCACGGGCGTCTTCGTGTTCATCGCCGGGGCGATGACGCTCGTGATTCTCGCCATCGGGCTGATGGGACCCCGCACGCTCGGGAAGTCGCTGGAGAGCATTTCGCATTGAAGGGAGGCGTTGACGCGCGGTATTCGTCTCGTCTCGTGCGATCTGATGCGCTACTATCTGCGCTGGTATCCACCGTTGCGAGATCGACTGCCCATGAGCGACTCGAATCAACAGCGCATCCAGTTCGCCTGCAATATTTGCGGGACTGCCAATGAGGTGGAAAAATCACGCCTCACGCGGGAAGAGCCGAGTTGCTCGTCGTGCGGTTCGACCGTGCGGATGCGCTCGATCGTTCAGGTACTCACGACCGAACTCTTCGGCAAAAGCCTGACCATCGACGAGATATGGCCGCCGCGCCCCGACATCGTCGGCATCGGGATGAGTTGCTGGGACGTCTATGTGAACCGGCTCATGCACAAGCTTCGGTACACGAATACCTTCTACCATCAGGAGCCGTTCCTCGACATCACGAAGATCGATCCTTCAATGGAAGGAACGCTCGATTTCATCGTATCGACGGACGTCTTCGAACACGTGGCGCCGCCTGTGTCCAGGGCCTTTGAAAATGCCCGCCGCCTGTTGAAACACAACGGCGTATTCGTCATGTCGGTGCCGTTCGGTACCGGCGACGCCTCGCAACCCGACACCATCGAATGGTTTCCCAACCTGCACGACTGGCATCTCGAGAATCCGGATGGCGACAAGTGGGTGCTCCACAACACCACCGTCGATGGCAGACGTGAGGTCTTCGAAGACCTGTGTTTTCACGGCGGGCCGGGCAGCACACTCGAGATGCGGCGTTTCGTACGGCACGACCTCATCAGGCAACTGGTCAACGCCGGCTTCAACGACATCACGTTCTACAGCAAGTCACACTTCGCGCATGGCATCCATTGGCCGCACAACTGGTCGGTGCCGCTCGCGGCGCGCGTGAAGAAGCGGCGGCGGTCCTTGCTGGACTGGCGCGCAGCCCCGCCAGTGGTTCGGGAAGCCTGATGCGCGGCGCCGTCCTGGCCGGACCGCCGCGCGCATCCTTACTTCAGCCCGTTACGCGTCTTGTAGTCGAGCGCATAGGCCAGCTTGCCCGGCTTCGAAGCACTGAGCGGCTTCAGCAAATCGCCGAACTCGCCCTTGCTGTACTTCTTGCCCGCATTGATCGCGTCGAGCCGGCCGAGGTCCTTGCCAGTCTTGCCGTCGATGACGGGATCCGTCGTCGCGACCATCTTCAGCGAAGCATTCCACACCGCGTTGAGATAGCCGCTACCGGCGGTTGCGGGATCCGGATCGGTCGCGCCGGGCGTGGTCAGCGTGTAGCCGGTCAGCGGGAAGTTCGCGCGCAGCCAGTCGGCCCAGTAGAACTCGAGGAAATCGGTGGACGGCGTGGGCTTGCCATAGCCGATGTCACGCGTGAAATACACCAGCGAGCGGTACACGTCGTTCTGCATGCCCTGCTTCAGGCCGAGACCGGTGGGCAACTGCGCCGCCGCGATGGGCGCGCCGTTGGCGTCCTTCAGGCGCGTGTAGCCGCGGTTCTGCATCTCCGACCAGAACGTCGTGCCCGAGTACGCGCTCAGGTTGTCCTTCACGATGACATGCACATGCAGCGTCGGACCGCCGTCGGGGACTTCGTAGTAGGTCGAGAGACCATGATGGCCGTCGGTCAGATACAGCGAGTCGCCGTTCGGGCCGATCACGACCGGGTTGAGGACGGTCGTGTCGCGCTGGGCGGTGTAGGTGGTCGTGCAGGTGAAGCTGGTGGAATCGGTCAGCTTCGAACTGGCCGACGAACCGTCCGTCGCCAGGCTGTCGAGACCTTCGTCGGCGCAGAAGTCATCGAACTTCTTGGTCGGATCCGCCTCGTAACGGCCGAGCTTGTAGTAGATCTGGTCGTAGCCGAGCGCGGCCTGCGTCGGATGCAGTTCGCCGAGCGTGACGTCGAGCATCTGGCCCGCGCTCGCGGCGGCCCATTGGCCGGCTTGCGGCGGCGTCGAGACTCCGGGGGACGAAGCCGAGGTGGGCGCGGAGGCTTCGGTCGGCGCGGAGGCCTCGACGGGCGACGATGCGCTCGCGGGCGTCGAAGCGCTGACGGGCGCGGAAGCCGTATCGGTAGCGGCGGCCCCGTTCGCGGTCGGGGTCGTCGAATTGCCGCCGCAAGCGGCAAGCGCAATCAGCAGTGGCAGTGTGGTGCTCAGGGCGATCTTGCTATACACAGGTTGATCCCGGACGGAGAAAGTAAGCAGGCTTGTCAGAAACCCGCGAGCTTGCCGTAGGGATGTGAAAGACGCGTGAAAGCAGCCGGATTGTCGTCCGATTTGTGTGGCCGATCCGGCAAAACGAAGCCCGATAAGCCCAAGGGGCATCCGGCGCACGCACGCGGATCATGATAAGGTACGCCTCGTTTCCCGAATCTCGATTCTTTCGGGGAACACGTTCTCGGGGCGGGGTGCGATTCCCCACCGGCGGTAATCGTTTCCTGTTGCGGGAGACGTAGCCCGCGAGCGCTCACCGGTTGTTCTGCCTGTCCAATCCCATTGGACCCGGCGCACCGGCGAGGTCAGCAGACCCGGTTGGATTCCGGGGCCGACGGTATAGTCCGGATGAAAGAGAACAGGACGGCTCGCGCCGCCCTTCGTCACGCTGCGCGCGTGCGGGGGCTAACGGCTGTCCTTCGCCCTGTTCACACCAAACAGGCTGAAGTCCATGAACATGAATCACTCCATCGAAGCACAGGCTGTCTCTTCCGCAGGTTCCAACCGTCCGCGCGTCGCCTTCGTCCAGGCTTGCTGGCATCGCGACATCGTCGATCAATGCAAGACCGCCTTCATCGAGGCCATGCTCACGAAGGGCTATACGCGTGAGGACATCGATCTTCATGAAGTGGCGGGCGCCTTCGAAATCCCGCTGCACGCCAAGCATCTCGCGCAAAGCGGACGCTATGCGGGCATCGTGGCGGCGGGACTCGTGGTCGACGGCGGCATCTACCGTCACGAGTTCGTCGCGCATGCAGTCATCGACGGCCTGATGCGCGTCCAGCTCGATACCGGCACGCCGGTGTTCTCCGCGGTCCTGACTCCGCATCACTTCCATCACGGCGAAGAGCACGTCCGCTTCTTCAGCGAGCATTTCCTTGTGAAGGGCGCCGAGGCCGCGCATGCCTGCGCCGACACCATCGCCAAGCTGAGCGCGCTGCCGGTCTGAGCATCGCGCTCCTGCCGCCGGTTGGCATGCTCAGGACATGAACATGCCGCCGTCGACGTTGACGGTCTGGCCGGTGATGTACGCCGCGTCTTCCGAAGCGAGGAAGGTCACGAGTCCGGCCACGTCCGCGCCGTTGCCCGCGCGCTTCATCGGAATGTTGGCGACCCACTCCGCCATCAGTTCGCCGGGCTTGTAGTCGCCGAGCAGCTTGCCCCAGGCTTCGTCGTTGTACGACCACATGTCGGTGGTGATGATGCCCGGGCAGAACGCGTTCACGGTGATGCCGGTGGGCGCCAGTTCCTTCGCGAGACTCTGCGTGATGCCGAGCACGCCGAACTTGCTGGCCGCATAGTGCGGCGTGTACACGAAGCCCTGCCGCGCCTGCCCCGACGCCGTATTGATGAGCCTGCCGGTCTTGCCCGCCCGCAGCATGCGCGTCGCCGCTTCCTGGCAGCACAGGAACACGCCCTTGGTATTCACGGCCATGACCTTGTCCCACTCGCCTTCGGTCAGTTCCGGCAGCTTCGCGATGGTGATGACGCCCGCATTCTGCACCGACACGTCCACCTCGCCGAAGGTGGCCGCCACTTCCTCGTAGAGCGCCACGACCTGCTGCTTGTCCGTCACGTCCATCTCGACGGCCAGCGCCTCGAAGCCTGCTTCCCGCAGGTGCGCGGCGGCATCGTGAACGCTTTTCTCGTTCGCGGTCACGCAGACTTTGGCGCCTTCCCGCGCGAACCGCTCCGCGATGGCCAGTCCGATACCCCGGCTGCCGCCGGTCACGACCACGACCTTGCCTTCGAACCGCTTGGCTTGATAAGTCACGTTCCCTACTCCCAGGTTTTCAAAGTCGATTGATCCAGCGCAGCCATTGCGCATGATTGTCCGCGGCCGCCGCGACGCCGCTTCCCGGCTCCACGCGCCGCGCCACCACGCGCTTGGCCTGATACGCATCCAGCGATTCCGCCAGTCCCGCCTGACATCCCGCCAGCGCCGCCGCGCCCGCCGCCGAGATCTCGCTGACGGCGAGCGTGCTGACGGGCCGGTCCAGCGTGTCGGACAGGTATTGCAACAGGAACGGCCGCTGCGTCAGGCCGCCGTCGAGATACAGTTCGGCGAGCGGCACATCGGCGGCCTGTTCCATGACCGTGATGACGTCCTTGATCTGATACACGATGGATTCATACGCCGCGCGCGCCACGTGCTGCCACGACGTCGAGAAATTCAGCCCGACGATCTGCGCCCCGCCCGGATACTTCCAGTGCGGACAGCCGATGCCCGAGAACGCCGGAATCAGGAACACGCCGCCGTTGTCGTAGTCGATGAAGGCCTGCTCGGCGTGGGCGAAGTCGTCGAAGAGATGCAGCTTTTCCTTGAGGAACGCGGGCGTGGAACCCGCGCTGATGACGATGCCTTCCAGCGCGTAATCCACGCGCTCCCCGATGGCGAAGCACAGCGTGGACACGAGTCCGTGCTCCGGTTCGTGCGCCTTCGCGCCGACGTTCATCATGATCGACGAGCCCGTGCCCATCGTCGCCTTGGCGACGCCCGGACGCAGGCATCCTTCGCCGACAGCGGCCGCGTGCGAATCGCCGATCATCGCGAGAATCGGCAGCGGGCGGGCGAGCAGGCCGTCGAAATCGGTCGAGCCGAAGTCGGAGGCCGAGGGCCGCAGTTCCGGCAGCCGCAGTCCTTCCAGCCCGAACAGCGCGACGAGTTCGCGATCCCATTCGAGCGCGCCGAGATTGAGCAGCATCGTGCGCGACGCGTTGGTGTAATCGGTGCGATAGGCCGCGCCCTTCGTCAGCCGGTACAGCAGCCAGCTGTCCACCGTGCCGAAGAACGCCTCGCCCGCTGCGATGCGCGCGCGGACGCGTTCATCGTTCTCGTTGAGCCAGACGAGCTTGGTGCCGGAAAAATACGGATCGATCAGCAGGCCGGTCTTCCGCGCGATCAAAGGCGCGAGCCCGTCGCCCTTCATGCGTTCGCAGATGCCGAGCGAGCGCTGGCACTGCCACGACACCGCCGGCACGATGGGCTCGCCCTGCCGGTCCCAGAGCACGACCGTCTCGCGCTGGTTCGAGATGCCGATCCCGGCGATCTCACCTTGATATCCGCTCAGGCATTGGCGCACCGCCACGAGCACCGACTCATACAACGCATTCGCATCCTGCTCGACGAAACCCGTGCGCGGCGTGTCGCAAGTCACCGGCGCGAAACCGCGCGCATGCACGTGGCCTTCGTTGTCGAAGATGAGCGCCTTGGTGCCGCTCGTGCCTTGATCGATTGCGAGAATGGTCTTCATCGTCCGGGCCTCATGCGGTGAGCGACACCATGCGCGACTGGAGACGCTGCTGCAACTGGTCGACGACCACCGCGAAGATGATGACGAGGCCCTTGATGACCATCTGCCAGAAATCGCTGATGCCGCACATCACCATGCCGTCGCCGAGAATGCTGATCACGCACGCGCCCACCACCGAGCCGAACACCGTGCCGCGCCCGCCCATCAGCGCGGTGCCGCCCAGCACCACTGCCGCGATGGCGTTCAGTTCATAGGTCTGGCCGGTCAGCGGATGCGCGGTCTGCAATTGCGCCGTGATGACCAGCCCGACAATCGCCGCGCAAAAGCCCGAGAACATGTACACGAACAGCTTCACGCGATTCGTGCGGATGCCCGAGAAGCGCGCGGCCTGCTCATTGCCGCCGATCGCGTAGATGCGCCGTCCGAGCGGCGTCTTGCGGGCGATGAAGATGGTGATGGCGGCGAGCACGATCATGATCCAGACGGGCATCGAGAGGCCGAGGATCGTGCCGTTGCCGATGAACTCGAAACCCGTGTTGCCGAGCGCCGGATTGCCTTCGAGGTCGGCGAAGGTGCTGCCGTTGTTGACCAGCAGCGCCGCGCCGCGCACCACGTAGAGCATGCCGAGCGTCGCGATGAAAGGCGCGACGTTGAGCATGGTGATGAGATAGCCGTTCACGGCGCCGATCAGCGCGCCAAGCAGACAGGCGATGAGCGCGACGCCCCACGGATTGAAGAAGACCACGTGATGCCCGATCTTCACGCCTTCGAGCAGCAGATAGCCCGCCGCCATGCCGCTGATGCCGACGATCGACCCGACCGACAGATCGATCCCGCCGGTGAGGATCACGAGCGTCATGCCGATGGAAAGAATCGCGACCACGGTGACGTGCTTCGCCATGATGAGCAGGTTGCCGGTGGAGAGAAAGCTTTCCGTGGCCAGCGAGAACACGATGATGATCGCGAACAGCGCGATGAAGATGCGCAGCTTGAGCAGGTTGACCGCGATGCGCGCCGCGGCGTAGGCGCCCTGGCGATTGTGCTTCGCGTGGACCGGCGTCACCGGCGGATTGCTGCTGTTGGGTGTATTCATGGTTCGGATCTCGTTCCTTTCACACTACGGCGGTCGCGGGCGTCGAGGCGCGCACGATGCGCTCGCTGTCGAACTGCCCGCGCTCCAGCACGGCGGTCAGCCGGCCGCTCGCCATGACGAACACGCGGTTCGACACCGCCATGGCCTCGTCCAGCTCGGAGGTCGCATAGATCACGGCAATGCCGGATTGCGCGAGCAGACTGATGGTCTTGTAGACGTCTTCCTTCGCGCCCACGTCGATGCCGCGCGTCGGTTCGTCCATCAGCAGCACCTTCGGCTTCGTCAGCAGCGCCTTGCCGATCACGACCTTCTGCATGTTGCCGCCCGAGAGCGACGTGATCGGCGCATCGACGGAAGCGGCCTTGATGGCGAGCTTCTTCACGATGTCGCCCGCCGCCTCCACTTGCCGGTCGCGCGTCAGCGCACCGACGAAGCGCCGCGTGAACTTGCCGAGGCTCGACAGCGTCATGTTTTCGAGGATCGTCATCAGCTGCACCATGCCTTGCTTCTGCCGGTCTTCCGGCACCAGCGCGATGCCCGCTTCAATGCGCTTCGGAATCGGCATGTCCTCGATGGCCTTGCCCGCCAGTTCGATCTCGCCGAGCGCGAGCGGATTGGCGCCCAGCAGCGACTCCAGCAGTTCGGTGCGGCCCGCGCCCATCAATCCATAAATGCCGACCACCTCGCCCGCCTTCACCGAGAACGACACGTGATCCACCGCGTAGATGCCGTTCGAACGCTTGAGCGCGAGGTCCTTCACCTTGAGCACTTCCGCACCGATGCTGTGCTGCTCGAAGGCGAAGCGCTTCTTCGAGGAGCCGACCATCGCTTCGATGATCCACGGAATGTCGATGTTGGCGATCTCGTCCTCGGCCACGAGCCGGCCGTTGCGCAACACCGTGATGCAGTCGCCGATGGCCATGATCTCTTCCAGCCGGTGCGAGATGTAGATGACCGTGACGCCTTCTTCCTTCAGCTGACCGATGATCTTGAAGAGAATCTCCACTTCCGTCTTCGACAGCGCGGAAGTCGGCTCGTCCATGATGAGCACCTTGATGTGCTTGGACAGCGCCTTGGCGATCTCGATCAGCTGTTGCTGGCCCACGTAGAGATCGCCCAGCCGCGTGCGCGGATCGATGGCGATATGCAGGCGGTCGAGCAGCACCTTCGCCTGATGATTCTCCCGCTTCGACACGATCACGCCCGAGCTCGTGATCTCGTTACCCGCGAAGACGTTCTCGGCCACCGTCATGTCGGGAAAGAGATTCAGCTCCTGGAAAATGATGCCAATGCCGTGTTTCTCGGCGCTGCGCACGTCGCTGATCTGCGCGAGCTGTTCGTCGATCCAGATCTCGCCCGAAGTGGGCGTCTCCGCGCCGGCCAGCAGCTTCATCAGCGTGGACTTGCCCGCGCCGTTCTCGCCGATCAGCACGTTGACCTTGCCGCGCCGCACCTTGTAATCGACGTCGATCAGCGCGGCCGTGCCGGGATACTGCTTCGAGAGACCGCGCGTCTCGATCACGTTCACCGGGTTCAGGGTTCGGGGTTCGCTCATTTCCAGACCACCGGAATCGCGCGGATCTCGCCCGCAGGCTCGCTCCAGCTGCTGTAGACGGCGGCGGCGTCCACGCTGTCGCCGGCCTTGAGCTTCAACGACTGCTGCACGCGCGCCACGACCAGCTTGTTCAGCTCCTGGCCGAACGCGGCGAAGCGGGTCTGGTCGTCGAAGTCGCTGTACTTGACGCCGGGAAAGCCGTCGCGCACGCCGGTGCCGACCACCACCGGTCCCATCTCCAGCACCACGTTCACCGGCTCGCCGCCGCCCGCCGGCGCCACTTCGACATAGGCCTTGCCGACCCGCGACGTCGAATCGATGCGCGTCACCTTGCCCTGCACGCGCAGCCAGAAATTGCACGGAAACGCATTGCTCTGACGGAAGCCGAACTGCTTGCAGGCATCGTCGAAATTCTGGTTCAGCGCGCCGATCACCTGCGCCGCCGGCTTCGCGTTCTTGTCGGCGTAGGGAATGAGCTGGTCGCTCAGCATCTTCGCGGCGTCCGGGCCCTTGTGCTGGCCCTGGCTGCGGATTTGCGCCAGCTCGGTATCGGTCACGACGTGACACGCGGCGAGGCTCAGCACGCACAGCGTCAGCAGCGCGCGCCAGCCGGTGGAAACGGGATGAACCATGACGACCTCACTTGACAAACCCTGGCAGCGGGCCGCGCCCGCTGCCGTTCACGCACCTTACTTCGTGTAGTAGAAGTCCTTGACCTTCGATGCGTTGTCTTTCGTGATCAGGATGCCGCGCGTCAGCTGGCGCTCCGGCTCGCCGGTCTTGCCGGTGGTGATGTACTTGTCGAGCAGGTCCACGCCATGGATCGCGATGCCCTGCGCCTGCAGCATCACCGTGGCCTTCAGCTTGCCGGCGAGGACCGAATCGCGCTCGTCATTGCTGCCGTCGATACCCATCACGACGACATCCTTGTGCCCCGCCGATTCCAGCGACGCAATGGCGCCCAGCGCCACCGGCCCGTTGCCGCAGATCACGCCCTTGATGTTCGGATGCTCCTGCAGGATCGAATCCATCGCCTGCTTGCCGGGCAGCAGCGCGCCCTTGGCGTCCTGGCGCGCGACCATCTTGAGATCGGGATATTGATCCAGCACCTGATGGAAGGCTTGCGAACGCGTGACGCAGTTCTTGTCGGCGAGATTGCAGGTCAGCTCGACATACTCGCCCTTCTCGCCGATTGCCTCGACGAAACGCTGCGCCACTTCGGTACCCGCCTGCAGGTTATTGTGACTGAGCTGCGCGATGGCGATGCCGTCCTTCGGAATCTCGCGGTTGATCAGCACGACCGGCACTTTCTTGTCCGCCGCCGCGCGCACCGTGGCGACGCTTGCATTCGAATCCGCGTTGTCGAGCACAATGCCCTTCACGCCCTTGCCGATCACCAGGTTCACGAGTTCGTTCTGCTTGTTCACGTCCTCGCCGTGCGAGAGCACGATGGTGTCATAGCCGAGCTTCTTTGCCTCGGCCTCCGCGCCCTTGGCTTCGGCGGCGTAGTAGGGGTTGTCGAGCGCGTTGACGAGAATCGCGATGGTGCCCTTGCCCGCTGCATACGCACTGCCGGGCATCACGGCGGCGCACGATACGGCCACCGCGGCTGCGACTGCAAGCTTCTTCCACATGTTGTTGTCTCCGGTTTGGTTTGTCTTTCTGGAACAGCGTGGTCTTGCTCGGGTAACGACTCAGGCGATCGTGTAGCCTCCGTCGATCATGATGTCGGCGCCCGTGATCATGTCCGCGCCGTTGGACAGCAGGAAGAGAATCGCGGCCGCGATTTCGTCGGTGTACGCGAAGCGTCCGACTGGAATCAGCTTCTTCATGTTCTCGCCCTTCTCGCCTTCCCAGGCAGCGGCGCCCATCGGCGTCAGCACGACAGTGGGCGATACCGTGTTCACCGTGATGCCGCGCGGCGCCCATTCCTTCGCCAGCACCTTCGTCATGCCGATCAGTCCGGCTTTCGCCGAGGTATAGGCGCAATGCTGGTCGATGGCGACCGTCGCCGCCTGCGACGCGATGTTGACGATCTTGCCGCCATGTCCGCTCGCGAGCACGATGCGCGCGAAGTGTTTCGAACACAGGAACGGCCCGGTGAGATTCACGCCGATCTGCCGCTGCCATTCGTCGAAGGTGATGTCTTGGGCGCGCGTCAGCGTGATGCAGCCAGCGGCGTTCACCAGCAGATGCAGGTCGCCGAAATGGTCGCGCGCGGCGGCCATCGCCTGCTCGACCTCGGCTTCGTTGGCGACATCGCAGGCAAAGGCGCATGCGTTCTCAGCGCCCAGTTCCGCCAGCGCGGCCTGCACGCGCGGTTCCTCGAAGCTCGGATAAAGAATCGCCACGCGCGCGCCCTTGGCGATCAGCGCGGCGTTGGTCGCCATTGCGATGCCGCCCAGGCCGCCCGTGACCACGGCCACCTTGCCGTCGAGGCGAAAGTCGAAATCGACGCCGTGGCGCAGCGACATGTCGTATTGAATGCTCATGTACGTGTCCCCCTGTTCTTATTGCGCGCACAACGCGTGCACGGCGTCGGCGATGCCCGCCGCGTCGATGCCATAGTGCTTGCGAATGCCTTGCCGCGTGCCGTACTGCGCGAACTCGCCTTCGGTGATGCCGAGCGTGGTCAGCGGGCGGTTGAGGCGACGGCGCGCCATCAGCATCGCCACGGTGGCGCCAATGCCGCCGTGCAGCGAATGCTCTTCCACCGTGACGATGGCTTCGTGACGCTCAACGATCGCCGCGAGCGCGTCCTGATCGAGCGGCCGCAGCGAGGACAGGTTGACGAGCGTCGGATCGAGCACGCCGTCGCGGCGCAACGCCTCGCACGCATCGAGCGCTTCTCCGACCACCGAGCCGAGCGCAATGACCGCGACCTTCGAACCCTCGATCAGCACATCGGGACGGCCCGGCTCGAAGCGGTACGACGCGTCGTGCACCACGGGGAATTTGGCGTTGTCGAGGCGGATATAGACCGGCCCGTCCACCGACACCGCATGATCGATCACCTGCGCCGTTTCCATCTCGTCGCACGGCGCGAAGATCTGCACGGTGCCGAAGCCGCTCATGATGGAGATATCGTCGATCGCGTGATGGGTCGAGGCCAGCGGACCGTAGGCGACGCCCGCGTTGAGTCCGAGCATCTTGACGTTGGTCGCGCTGTAGCAGACGTCGTTCTTGACCTGCTCGTTGGCTCGGCCGACGAGAAACGGCGCGGCGTTTGCCGTGAACACGATGTGCCCGCCGAGCGCGAGGCCCGCGGCCATGCCGACCATGTTCTGCTCCGCGATGCCCACGTTGATCACGCGCTCCGGAAAGCGCTCGAGATAGGGACCGATCTTCGAGGTCGAAGTGGAATCCGCCACCACGACGATGATGTCGCGTCCCGCCGAAGTCAGCCGGTCGATTGCGCTCACCGCGCCGTCACGCAAGTCCGCGTAGTCACGCATGGTCGAGCTCCTGCAACGCCTGCTTGAGTTGATCTTCAGTGGGGAACTTGTGATGCCACGCCGGCACGTTCTCCATGAAGGAGACGCCGCGTCCCTTGATGGTGTGCGCAATCACCACCTTCGGCTTGCGATTGTCGTAGTCGAGACTTTCCAATAGTTTCCAAATGGAGTCCACCTGGTTTCCATTGACGTCGTGAACCTCGAAGCCGAACGCGCGGAATTTCTCGTCGAGCGGATCGAGATCCATGATGTTGTGGGTGAAGTCCGCCAGTTGCAGGCGATTGCGGTCCACGATCACCACCAGGTTCGAGAGCTCGAAGTGCGCCGCCGCCATCGCGGCTTCCCAGTTGGAGCCTTCCTCGAGTTCGCCGTCGCCGGTCAGCACGAACACCCGTCCCGTGCCGCCGCTGCGCGCGGCGTGGCGCTGCTTCGCCATCGCCAGGCCGGCGGCGATCGGGAAGCCATGGCCGAGGCCGCCGGTATTCACCGTGACCCACGAAGGCAGCTTCTGCCGCACCGGATGGCCCGGCAGGCGGCCATCGTCCTTCAGATAGGTCAGCAACTCGCGCTCCGGCAGCCAGCCCAGTTCCCCGAAACACGCATACAGGCCGCCCACGCCGTGCCCCTTGCTGAGAATGAACTCGTCATGCCAGCGCACGCGCTGTCCTGCCTCGACCTCATAGCGCAGCACATGAAAATACAGCGCCGCCAGGATGTCCGCCTCCGACATGTCGCCGCCCGTGTGACCGCTCTTCGCGGTGGCGTTCATCACGCAGATCTTCTTGCGGATGTCCTGTGCCCGGCGGTGTAGCGCGTCGCCGGACTGCTTGAAAGGGTTTTCCATTCCTGCTCCCAGACTTCCCGTTAGCCTGAAAACAAGTTTCTTTTACTTTCTTTAGAAAGTCAAAGGGAAGCAAAGCAAAGAAGGGAAAACACCTAAGCGGGGCGCGGCGGCGGGCTTGATGAGGCAGAATAGGGCCTGTAGACGCGCGTGCTGGGCGACGTGTCGGCGGGAATACAAAAATGGATCAACGGACCCGAACAGAAAAAATTTTCGAACGCGTGCAGGCCGCGAAACTGGTGAAGCTGTCGGAGCTTTCCAGCGAATTCGGCGTGTCCATGCCGACGATCCGAAAGGACATCGACGAGTTGCAGCGACTCGGCCGCGTGGAACGCGTGCATGGCAGCGTGCGGCTGACGTCGACGCAACCCGAACCCGCGCGCCGCGCCGACCACGCGCCCGTGCTGCCCACCAGCCCGGAAAAGGCGTTGATCGGCAGGAAGGCGGCGAGCCTGATCTCGAATGGCGACTCGCTGATTCTCGACTGCGGCGCCACCACCACCGAACTCGCGAAGAACCTGCTCGACCGGAAGAACCTGCGGATCGTGACGAATGCGCTGAACATCGCCATCCTGCTCGGCGCGGAGCCGACCAATCGCGTGATGCTCACCGGCGGCATCTTCAAGGCGGAAACGGTGGCGGTGTCGGGCGAGAAAGCGTCGGCGTTCTTCGAAGGCATGTTCGTCGACAAGCTCTTTCTCGCGGCAGGCGGCGTGTCGATGGAGTCGGGCATCTCGTATCCGGACTTCATCGACCTGCATGTGAAGCGCGCGATGATCGACGCCGCGAAGACCGTCTATCTGCTCGCGGATTCGAAGAAGTTCGGCAAGCGGGAGTTCGCCGCGTTCGGCGCGATGGAGAGCATCGATTGCCTGGTGACGGACGAAGGCCTCGGCGACGAGTTCGTCACCTGGCTGAACAGCAGCGGCACGCGCATTCTCTACGCGTGAGCGGTCACGATTGCGCAGCGAATTCCACGCGATTGCGTCCCCCGCGTTTGGCGCGATACAGCGCCTCGTCGGCAAGACCATAGGCGGTATCGAAGCCGGTTCCGGCGCGGTTATGACTGACGCCGAAGCTGACCGTGATGCGCCGGTCCAGTGACGGCACCACGCGCGCCTCGCTGATTGCCGCCCGCATGCGTTCGGCGAGCGAGGCAGCGGCGGCGTGATCGTCGCCGGGCACCAGCACCGTGAACTCCTCCCCGCCCACGCGGCCGATGAAACCGCGCTCGCCCACGATCCGGCGCAGGCAATCGACGACACCCAGAATCACGGCATCGCCGGTCGGATGACCGAAGTCGTCGTTGACGCGCTTGAACTCGTCGATGTCGAGCACGATCATCGTCGCGCTGCGCTCCTTCAGCGTGCGCGTGGCCTGCTCGATCACGGCGCTGCGATTGAGCACGCCGGTCAGCGCATCGTGCGAAGCGCGGTGCGCGAGTTGCTGGGCCAGCACCTGCATCTCGCGTTCGGCGCGGTCGCTGCGGCCGATCAGGCGGCGCGTTTCACGCATCAGGCGCTCGAAGTGATCGATCAGCGCGCCCAGCGACTGATGCAAGGCTTCGGCATCGGCACCGTCCGCTGCATGCACGCCGCGCGCTTTCTCCAGCGCGGCGGTCTCGTTCTCGAACAGGTCGGGGGCGTGGGCGGGCGTCGTGTCGCCGGAGGAGTTCGAAGTCATCCTCAGCGTCCCGGGTAAGCCACCGGACGATCGGTGAACTCGATGGCGTCGAAATCCGCCTTCAGTTCCTCGCCGAACTCGGCGATCGTCTCGTCTTCTTCGTCGTGATACCAGTTCATCAGCACGCGGCAGCCCGACTGCGCGGCCTCGTTCAGCGCATCGAACATGCTGAACAGCATCTTGGTGCTCGAACTGTTGAAGTACGTGAGCGCGACGTCGATGGTGACGGCCGCGTCCGTATTCACCGCGAGATACTTGCGCATCCGCTCGATGACGGGCGCATAGAAGGCCGCCGCGTTCTCCGGATACGACTCACCCTTCAGCAGCAACGCATGCTGATCGAAACGAAAATCGACCTCGGGCGACGTGGTCGTGGCGGCAATATAGAAGTTATCCATGATTTCTTGCGCCTTGTGCTCAGATGATGGCCATGAGGCAAAACAGCGTGGTTCCGGGTTCGTCGGCACGCGGATGAAAAGCGAATTCGAGCGGCGCGCTGGCATCGCGCGCCATCGTGAGGAAGCCCATGCCGGCGCCCTTGCTGTCCTCCGGCGTCTCGGCGCGCAGCGATTCCTTGTAGGCTTGCTTGATCTGCTCGAGCGACATGTGACGCAAGGGCTCGAGCCTGTTGCGCAGGCTTTCCACTTCGGCGCTCGATATCGGGTTGACGCACAGCATGACGTGACGATCGCCGTCGCGCGAGATGCAGACCGCGCCCTCGCGAATGGAGCCGTCTTTCTCGCCGTCGCGCGCCAGCGCATTCGACGAGTAATGCACGATGTTCTGCGACAGCTCGACGAACGAAGAGAACAGCTTGCGCCGCGTCGGGCCGTTCACGCCGGCCACTTCCAGCTGCAGTTTGACGACCTCGCCCATCGCCGCGACGATGTTATGCGAGAAGTAGCCCTTGTGATAGAAGAGCACGTTGCGTCGCTGCGCCAGGTCGAAAAAGGCGCTGTCTTGATCGAGTAGTTGGGACATGCCTGGGAAGAGCTAGAGTCGCACACAAAAGAACGTTACGTCGTCGCGCCGGGGCTGCAAAGTCTGCCAGTCCGCAAGCGTCAGACGCAGCCGTTCGCAGAGGGCCGCCGCCGGTTCGGCCCGATGTTCGCGAATCACATCGAGCGCGCGGCGCCGGCCGAAGGAAATGCTGCGCGGTCCGCCGATCTGGTCGGTCAGACCGTCCGTGCAGATGAACAGCAGGCTGCCGGGCGGCACCGCCACCGAGTGCAGGTTCCACGCATAGTCCGCGTGGCTGTCCACGTAGCCGACGCCCATGCGGTCGGCGGCGAGCGTCTCGAATTCGGCCGCGTCCGGCCGCAGGATATGCAGTGCGATCCGCGCGCCCGCGAAATGCAGCACGTTCTCGCGCGTGTCGAACCAGAGGAACGCGGTATCGAGGCCGTCGTTCGAACGGGCTTCGCCGGGCGCGCTGTTCACCTGACCGAGCAAACCCTTGACGTTGCGGTTCACCGCCGAGAGCAACGCGGCGGGATCGCGCGGACCCATCTGTTCGAGCGCCTGCGACAGCGAAGCCGAAGCCAGCAGCGTCATGAATGCGCCGGGCACGCCGTGGCCGGTGCAATCGGCGATGGCGCCGAACCAGCCATGCGGAAACGCGGCGAAGTGGTAGAAGTCGCCGCCGACGACATCGCGCGGCTCCCACTGCAGCGCGGCGCCCGGCAAATGCATGGCCAGCGCTTCGTCGGAGGCGCGCAGCATCGCGCGCTGGATCACGCTGGCGTACTCGATGCTCTGCATGATCTGGCGGTTTTTCTCCGCCTGCATTTCCGCCACGGCGCTGACCAGTTCCAGACCGCTGCCCACGCCCGCAAAGCGCCCGCCGCGCGTCACGATGAAACCGTCCACCAAGGCTTTCTCGCCGGCTTCGACCGTCCTGAACGCAAGCGTTTCGATGCTTTCATCCGCATCGACGATCAACGGCTCCTTGTCCATGAAAGCGATGCAGCTTTTCTTGTCGTAAAGCTCGCGATGAAAAGGCTTGCTCATCTGCGACATGAAAATATCGCGGTTGATCAGTCCGATCGGGCGCAGATTTTCAATCACGGCCAGACTTCCCATATCGCGGCGCGCCGAGAAGATTTCCATCACGAGGGAATTCGAATCCTCGGCGTCCACGAATGGAACTTCCTGGGATAAATCTCCCGCGACGCGTAAATTGCGCTGGCCGGAGAAGCGGTGAAACCTTGAAAACGCAGGGTGCATCGGACGTCGAAGTAGAGAAAACAGAGCACGCTAAGGCTTCTGTGTGAACTTTCGGTGACAAGAACACAGGTGATGCTTTCACCACACCGTGCAAACGTTTGCAGGATACGTCCCTTTGTCTGCGCCTTGCTTTCTTTCCGCAGCCCGCGAAATTTGCCGCCAATTTCTCCAACAGGCAGAAATAAATCCCGATGCGCTTCTTTGCATCAAGCGGCTTCTATTGATTAATACTATTCGTCTGAGTATTGAAACGGTTTCAGCGAGTGTCTAAACTGAAATTAATGATTCTTCACGGAGAAGCGTGAATGAATCGACTGGCAACAGCCCTCTTATAAATCTCAAAGGCTGAATACCATGGACAATCAGGACACACAGGAAATCATTCGCGAAATCAATCTTTCCTATCTCATTCTTGCGCAGAGGCTGTTGCGCGAAGACCGGGCCATCGGCATGTTCCGGCTCGGCCTGTCCGGAGACGTCGCGGATCTGCTGAGCGGCCTCTCGCTGCCGCAGGTCGTGAAGCTCGCATCAGCGGACCAGTTGCTGTGCGCATTCCGCTTCAACGACCGCATGCTGCTCTCGGCGCTCACGCAGGCGCCACGCCATGCCGATGTCGCCTCCACGCATGCCGCCATTCTCATGGCCGGGCAATCCGCCCGCCAGTTCGCCTGACGCGGGGACTGCATGAATACGCCAGCCAAGAAGACCGTCACCGAGGACGCCCAGGAAGTGTTTCGCGCCATCGCGCTGATTCAACTGGGCGCGCGCATGCAGGTGCTCGAAAGCGAACTCAAGCTGTCGCGCGATCGCCTGATCCGGCTGTATCGCGAAGTGCGGGGCGCATCGCCGCCCAAGGGCATGCTGCCTTTCTCCGCGGACTGGTACATGCCCTGGCTGCCCAATATTCACGCGTCGCTGTTCTTCAATACCTACCAGTTCCTCAAGAACGATGCGAAATGCTCGCACCTCGATGCGCTCACCAAGGGGTATCGGCTGTATCTCGAACATTGCGCGCGCACCGGCACCGAACCCGTGCTCGATCTCACGCGCGCGTGGACCCTGGTGCGCTTCTTCGAAGCCGAATTGCTGCAACTGACGCCCTGCTGCCGCTGCACGGGAAAGTACATCGCGCACAAGCACGACTTGCAGCATGGCGTCGTATGCGGCGCATGCCAGCCGCCGTCACGGGCGGGCAAGACGCGCAAGGCAGCGGCGCGCGCCGCGGAGCAGACCTTCGCCGCGGTGGCCGAAGACGAGCTTGCGGCATCGCCGGATTTCATTCCGCCGCAGGCCGCGTGAGGCTTTCCGGCGCCTTTCACGGGGCGGCGTAGATTTTCTTCTCCGCCCGCACAGATCATCTCGTTTGTCGGGGACGGACCGTTCGTCGATAGTGAAGTCACGGGCAACGCAACACAGCGAAGCCCTTCACCTCACCCACTATCGAAGGAGTCGGTCATGAAGCTCAACGACAAGGTTGCACTGATCACGGGCGGAACCTCGGGCATCGGTCTGGAAGCCGCCAAGCTGTTTCAACAGGAAGGTGCGAAGGTCATCGTGACGGGCACGCATCTGGGCCGTCTCGAAGAAGCCGCGCAGCTTCTCGGCGACTCCGCGATGACACTCAACGTCGATCTGCGCGACCCGGCTCAGCTCGACCGGGCGATCGTCGAGATCGTGGAAACGCATGGACGCATCGACGTCGTGTACGCCAACGCGGGCGCCGCCACCGCCGCGCCGCTCGAAGCCGTGACGCCCGAGCAGATCAGCGAGCAGTTCGCCCTGAACTTCAACGGCGCGTTCTTCACCATTCAAAAAGCCGTGCCGCATATGCCGAAGAGCGGTGCGATCGTCGTCACCACGTCGTTCCTGAATGAAACCGGCACGCCGGGTCTGTCAGTGCTCGCGGCGACGAAAGCGGCCTTGCGCTCGCTGGTCCGCTCGGCCGGCGCCGAACTCGCACCGCGCGGCATTCGCGTCAATGCCGTGAGCCCCGGCCCGATCGCCACGCCCTTTCATGGCAAGCTCGGTCTGTCGGAGAAAGAACTGGCCGCCGCCGGCGAAGGCATTCAGGCCGCCGTGCCGCTGAAGCGTTTCGGCGAAGCGCGGGAAGTGGCGCAAGCCGCGCTGTTCCTCGCCAGCGACGACGCCGCCTTCATCACCGGCACGGAGATGGTGGTTGACGGCGGCCTGACGCAGTTCTGACGGCGCGCGTCGCGCTCTGGCCGGGCGCAGCGCATTTCGGTAGATTGAGCGCACTTCCCCAACGCAGGAGTCATGATGCGCGCGCCCGGCAACCTGAACGCGCTGCGAGCCTTCGAAGCGGTCGCACGGCATCTGAGCTACACCGCCGCAGCCAATGAACTCAACGTGACGCCCGCGGCGGTCGGTCAGCTGATTCGCGGGCTTGAGGGCACTCTCGATGTCGAACTGTTTCATCGCTCGACATCGGGTGCGTCGCGGCTCACGCTGACCGACGCCGCCCGTGCCGCCCTGCCCGACCTGCAAGGCGGCTTCGATCTGCTTTCCAACGCGATGGAAGCGCTCAAGGCCAGCAAGTCGCGCATCGTCTTCACGGTGACCGTGCCACCCGCCTTCGCGGACAAGTGGCTGCTGTGGCGGGTCGAACGCTTTCAGCGCCGGCATCCTTATTACGATCTGCGCATCGACACGAGCGGACGTCTGACGGACTTCACCGCCGAACGTATCGATGCCGGCATCCGCTACGGCGCGGGCGTGTGGCCCGGTCTCGACGCCACTTTCCTGCTGCGCGACGAGTTCTTCCCGGTGTGCAGTCCGGCCCTGCTGCACGGCCCCCACGCGCTCAAGTCTCCGCTCGATCTGCAACATCACGCGCTGATACACGATACGTCGATGAGCGGCTTCGGCGTCTTCCCGACCTGGCGTTCGTGGCTGCTGCATGCGGGTTGCCGCGACGGCGTGGACACGCGGCGCGGCCTGCAACTCAACGACTCCGCGATGGCGCTACAAACGGCGATGTCCGGCAATGGCGTCGCGCTCGGCAGGACCACGCTGGTCGAGCGCGATCTCGCCGAGGGCCGCCTCGTCAAGCCCTTCGATACGGTGCAGAGCTGCGAGCTGGCTTACTTCCTGGTGCATCGCAAGGGCGGCGGGGAACAGGCGCCAGTGCTCGCGTTCAAGGCCTGGCTGCTCGAAGAGGCCGGCTTGCGCTGAACCGCTTTGTCCGCGACACACTGTCATCGCGCAAGGACACTGTGCTCCCTCGTGCCGCGCCCGAGCGGCTTTGCACTGTGGGCATGTCTTATGCATCCCCTGACGCCGGCTCGATCAAGACACCCTTCATTCGAAGCAAGGCGCGGCGCGACTTCATGGCATCCGAAACCGAACTCGAAGACTGGCGCGGCGAAGCCCGCAACATGGAGGCAGCGGTCGCGAACGCCGTCGTCGGGCAGGAAGCGATCTCGCATCTGATCAACATCGCGCTGTATGCGCGGGGCCACGTGCTGCTGGAAGGCGGCGTGGGCGTCGGCAAGACCACGCTGCTGCGCGCCTTCGCCCGCGCCACCGGAGGCGACTTCGAGCGCGTGGAAGGCACCATCGACCTGATGCCGGGCGATCTCATCTATCACACCTTCGTCGATGCCGACGGCAAGCCGCGCATCGAACCCGGTCCCTTGCTGCGTCACGGCGAAGGACTCAGCACCTTCTTCTTCAACGAGATCAACCGCTCGCGTCCGCAAGTGCAGTCACTGCTGCTGCGCGCGATGGCCGAGCGCACGGTGTCCGCATTCGGCCGTGACTACCGCTTCCCGCATCTGACGGTGTTCGCGGATCGCAACAAGGTGGAGAAGGACGAGACCTTCGAGCTGGCGTCGGCGGCGCGGGACCGCTTTCTCTTCGAACTCAACATGCCGACGCCGCAGGACGACGACGTGCGCCGCGCGCTGGTCTTCGAGCCGAAGTTCCATGACGTCGATGCCCTCATGGAAAGCGTGCCGCGCGCGGTGATCGACGCCACGCGGCTGAACGCCATCGGCGCGGCGATCCAGCACAGCGTCACGCTGAGCCCGCGCATCGAACGCTATGTGCTCGACATCTGGCAGGCGACCGAAACGCCGCAGCGCTTCGGCATCGGGTTGCCGGACGTCGACATGGAGCGCCTGATTCTCGCGGGCGCCAGTCCGCGCGGCATGAGCGCGCTGGTGCGCGCGGTGCGCGTGCGTGCATGGCTCGAAGGACGCCTGCATGTGCTGCCCGAGGACGTTCACGCGGTGCTGCTGCCCGCGCTCGGTCACCGGGTCTTCTTCACGCCCGTCTATGAAATGCGCCGGCAGGAACTCGCCGATGCGCTGACCGCGATGATCGTGCGCACGATCGCGGTTCCCTGATCTGCACGCCTGGTCATGAAGGATCCCGTCGAATTCCACTACCGGCTGCCCGGGCGGGCGCGCGGCTTCCGGCCCGGCTCGCATCCGGGCACGAGCTTCGGCGCGGGACAGGAGTTCGCGATGCACGCGCGGCTGTTCGATCACCCCGATCCACGCCGGCTCGACCTGCGCGCCAGCCAGCGCGCCGTGCCGCAGCAATGGCTGGTGCGCCTGCATTTGCAGCGCGTCGCGGTGCCGGTGCAGGTGCTGGTCGATGTCTCCGCGTCGATGCGCTTCGGCGCGCGGCGGCCGAAGCTCGATCTCGCCGCCGAGTTCGTCGAGGCGCTGTGCTACAGCGCGTTCCGGGCCGGCGATCAGGTCGGCCTGCTCGGCTTCGACGAAAACGTGCGCGAAGACCTGTTCATGCCGGCGCGCCATGGCCGGGGTGTCGGCGATGAAATGGCGCAGCGGCTGCGCACGTGTTCCGTATCCGCGATCTCCGCGAAGCCGGCGGCGGGACTGGTGCGCGCGCTCGAACGTCTGGCGGGACGGCGCGGTCTCGTGTTCCTGGTGTCCGACTTCCACTGGCCGCTGACGGCGCTCGACGCCGCGCTCGATCGGCTGGTCCATGCCCGGCTCGTGCCGATGGTCATCTGGGACAAGGCCGAAACCGAGCCGCCGGCCAGCGGCCGGTTCCTCCAGGTGCGTGACATCGAAGACGGCAGACGCCGTGCGCTGTGGCTGCGGCGTTCGATGGCGCAGCAGTGGCGCGACAACGTCGCGAAGCGCCGCGCCGAGTTGAGCGGCGTGTTGCGCAAGCGCGGCGCGACGCCGTTTTTCATCGAGGGTGCATTCGATGCCGAAGCGCTCTCGCGTTACTTCCTGGAAACGACGGCATGAGCCGCGGCACAGGCTCGATCGGCGCGGCCGCGTTGCTGCTGTGCGCGATGCTCGCCCGCGCCGAACCGGCCGTGACCGCCGCCGTCGCGCAGCCGCGCGCGTTCGGCTATGCGCTCGGCGACGTGCTGACGCAGCGCGTGCTGCTGTCCTCCGACGGACACGCGCTCCACGGTGTGCCGCTGCCTTCGGCGGGCCGCGTGGGCGTGTGGCTCGAACGGCGTCCGGCGCGCATCGAGGAAGACGCGCAAGGGCAGCCGTGGATGGTGATCGAGTATCAGGTCATCAACGCCGCGCAGACGCTCACGCAAACCGGTCTGCCGGCGCTCGAACTGACGCCCGCCGAGGGCGCGTCGTTGAATGTGGCTGCATGGCCGATCAGCGTCGGGCCCTTGACGCCGCGCAATGCGTTCCGCAGCGGCGCGCTCGAAGCGCTGCAACCCGACCGCATCATCACGCCGACGGATGGACCGGCCGCGCGACGCCGCATGATCGCGATGCTCACGCTGTTGGCGCTGACCGTGCTGGCGTGGGCGGCTTGGTGGACATGGCGGACGCGCAAGGACGCGAGGACGCTGCCGTTCGCGCGTGCGTGGCGGGCGATACGCCGCATCGAAAACGACGGTGACGCCCCCTGGGTCCACCTTCACCGCGCCTTCGATGCCGCCGCCGCACAGGTCGTCCATACCGCGTCGCTGCCCGCGCTGTTCGCGCGCGCGCCCTATCTCGAAGCGCTTCGACCGCGCATCGAGCTTTTCTACGCGCACTCGCAGCAGCGCTTCTTCACGCCCGACGCCGCGCCGCCCGAAGACCTGCGCGACCTCGCCCGGGCGCTGCAGCGTGCGGAACAGAGGCGCTGACGCGATGCCCGTCGATTTCCTCCGGCCCTGGCTGCTCCTTCTGCTGCCGCTCGCGCTGCTGCCGTTGCTGCCGAAACCCGCCGATTCGTTCGCTTATTCGTTCGTCGACTGGCTGCCGCGCGATCCGCTCGGCTCGGCCATCGATCACGCCCGGCGCCTCTGCGCGCTGCTGGCGATGGCGGGCATCGTCATCGGGCTGGCGGGTCCGGGGCGCTCGCACGTGCAGGCGATGCGCACCAGCAGCGCCGCCGAAATCCTCATCCTGATGGACCGGAGCGCGAGCATGGACGCGGTCATGTCGAAGACGCCGGTGAGCGAGCCGAGCGGGCAGTCGAAGAATGCGGTCGCGCGCCATGCGCTCGAACACTTCGTCGCCGTGCGGCCCGACGATCGCCTCGCCTTCATGATGTTCGGCATCAGTCCGATTCTCGCGGTGCCGTTCACTGCCGATCACCGCATCATCGACGCGGCGCTCGACGGCACCGGCATCGGGCGCGGCATGCCGGATACGCGGCTGGATCGCGGCCTGATCGCGGCGATCCGGCAGTTCGACGGACGCGCGTACGCGGCCCGCCGCACCATCGTGCTGGTCTCCGACGGCGGCGCCAATCTCGACGCCGCCGCGCGCGAGGCGATCCGCAGCGGGTTGGCGCGCAACCGCATCGCGCTGTACTTCGTGTACTTGCGCAGCGGCGTGTACAGCCCCGATCTGACCAAGCCCGCATCCGCCGACGATCACTCCGAGGAAGCGGAGCTGCATCGTTTCTTTCAGGGACTCGCGACGCCCTACCGGCTCTATCAGGCCGAGGACGCCGCCGCCATGGCCGCCGCGATGGCCGAGATCGACAAGCAGCACAGCACGCCGCTGTCGTTCTCCGAGCGGCTGCCACGGCAGGACGACAGCGCGTTCTGCTTCGCCGCCGCGTTGCTGGCGAGCGCGCTGCTGCTGGCCCTGCGCGGGGTTCAGGTGCGGAGCTGGACATGAGGCGCGGCGCGATCCATCTCGCCTTCGGGACCGTCGCCATCGTCTTTGCGGCGCTGGCCTTGTACGACTGGAGCGTGTTCCGGCACGCGCAGACCGTGACGCGCGAAGTGCATGACATGACGATCAACAAGTCAGACACGCAAGACACGCCGGACGCAGCGGGCGAAGTGCGGCTGGCGCGTGCCGCAGCGCTTGCGAAAGCCGGACGCGTCGATGACGCCCAGCACCTGCTCGACCCGCTCGCGGCGCAATCCGCCGATCGCACGCTGCAGACGGCCGCCCTCTTCAATCTCGGCAACCTGTATCTGCGCGAAGCGGCGGGCAGCGAGGCCACCGGCCCGATCCGCTCGCTGCCGCTGCTGGAACAGGCCAAGGACCGCTACCGCACGGCGCTGCGCATTACGCCCGGCGACTGGGACGCGCGCTACAACCTCGAACGCGCGCTGTGGCTCGCACCCGAGATACCCGGCGATCAGGATGAACTCGACATCAAGCATCAATCCACCGTAAGGCTGCGCGGCGCTCAAAGCGAGGATCTGCCATGAGCGCCGCCCTTGCCCTGACCCGAGCGCCGGGCGGACGACGCAACTGGGCGCTCGCCGCCGCCGCGCTGCTGCTCGCCGCCGCGGTCTGGATGCCACCGCTGATGCTGCCGAGGAATGTCGTCAGCACTATCGTCACCTTCGACATCACGCAGAGCATGGACGTGGAGGATGTCGGCATCGGCAATGCGCCCGTGAGCCGGCTCGAGTTCGCGCGCGCGGCCATGCGCGATACGCTGGAACGCCTGCCGTGCGGCTCGCGCATCGGCTGGAGCATCTTCACCGGACAAGGCACGCTGCTGCTCATGCCGCCCGTCGAGGTGTGCGGCAACTTCGAC
Organism: Caballeronia sp. LZ043; assembly: GCF_031451075.1. NCBI lineage: Bacteria > Pseudomonadati > Pseudomonadota > Betaproteobacteria > Burkholderiales > Burkholderiaceae > Caballeronia > Caballeronia sp. LZ043. The sequence goes on from NZ_JARUXT010000003.1 coordinate 1,230,808, forward strand.
GCCTTGCAGGCTTCGCTCGACGGCATCGGCGGCGACATGCGCTGGACCAACTGGAGCCGCATCGCGGAAGGCGGCGTGTTCGCCGCCGTGCGCACGGCGAAGACCATCGGGCACGAGACGGGCGTGCTGCTCATCACCGACGGTCAGGAAGCGCCGCCGGTCCTCGCCGACGAACCCGTCCGCGACGTGCCGCGCGGGCAGGTGAAGGGCTGGCTGATCGGCGTCGGCGGGGATCAGCCCGCGCCCATTCCGCGCACGAACGCCGATGGCCGGCGCGTCGGCTACTGGCAGGCGGATCAGGTGATCCAGGTGCCCGCTCATTCGAACCCGGGCGTCAGCGCGCAGAGTCACGAGGAGCTTTCGGCCTTGCGCGGGGAGTATCTGGCGTCGGTGGCGCAACAGATCGGCTTCGATTACCGGCGCCTGCGCACGCCGCAGGATCTGTTCGCGGCCATGACCGACCGTCGCTACACCCATCGCGACAGCGTGCCGACCGACATCAACTGGCTTCCCGCCGCGCTCGCATTGATGTTGCTGACCTGGCGCTTCCTGCCGCAACGCAATGCATGAGCGGCCGACGTCACGCCGGTCACGCCCGTCACGCCGCCTTGCCGCCCACGGCCTGTTCCTGTTCGATCCAGATCTGGCTGTCGGGGAACCAGAATGCGTCGGGGCGCGGCGGCACGGCAAGAGTGATGGGCAGATCGGGATTGAAGATCTTCGACCACGCCGACAGATAGGACGGCGTCTTCACGAGGTGCCCGCAACGGGCCAGCAGCAGGCTCGACACCAGCGCTTCGCGGCCGATCGCAAGGCCCGGATAGCCGCTGAAATGTATCGCGGCATCGCCTTTCGAAAGCAGCTGCGCCGGCGCCACGCTGATCGGGCGTTTGAAGGGCCAGGCAAGAAAGAAGTCGATGAAGGCCTGCTCGTCGCTCGACACATAGAGATTCGTGAGATGCGGATTGAGCGCGAGCGTCTGTTCGACGAGCCGGCAGAAGTCGCTCCACGCCACCAGGAACGCTTCGAACTTCTTGTCCGTGCCGCGGAAGTGGACGCCGAGCGTGCTGGCGGAGATATCGAGCGTCGCGCACGCCGCCGCGACTTCTTCGCGAATCGATCCAGCGGGCCGGTAATATGAATTGAACAATTCGCTCGCACTGCGCAGGCGCAGCGCGCTTTCGTAGCGCCGCCTGAAACCCAGTTGCTCCAGATCCCGCACGACGGATGTGCGGACCCGGCGCGGCGGCATCGCGCCCGCGGACGCGCGCACGTTCTCGAACAGCGCCGCGAACCAGTCGATCCTGCCTTCCGCGTCGCCATACAGCCCGCCGCGCGCGGACACTTGCGGCGTCAGCCGCTTTTCCTCGCAATGCACGAGGATGAACAGCACCATCTGCATCACGGAGAAGAAGCCCGATGTCTCCCTGATCTCGATCGCAAACACACTGCGATTCAGCCGCTGCCGCGCATGCAGCGAAAAGCGAACCGGCGTGGCCAGCGAATGCTTGAAGCCTTCGCTGCGCCGGAACTGTCTCACGCGCTCCACCACCCTTCGCAACATGTGCGGCCCCGATTGATTTTTGTTCGCTTCGTGTTCGCTTCGACTGTGCTGACGATCAGGCGGCTGCGGTAACTTTGAGCGCCAAGCGTAGCATCGGAGGCCGCCGGCAAGAATAAATTACGCGATCGTTCTGTTGGCCAACAAACGCGGTCATGGTCATGTAAAGCACGCTTTACATGACCACAACGGCTCGCTATGCTGTAAAGCATCCTTTACACGCAGAGAGAAGCCGTCATGAACCGATATCGCAAGGAAATGACCGCAGCCATGCTGGCCTATGTGGTCTTGCTGATGGCTTCGGTGTGGTGGCTGCGCTCCGGCACGCTCGACAACCCGACGGCCCGCATCGCGGTCGCGTTGTGTCCGATGATCGCCGGCCCGTTCATCTGCTGGGTCGTCTTGCGGCAGTTGCGGCGCGTGGACGAACTGTTCCGGCGCGTCCAGCTCGAAGCGCTCGCCATCGCGTTCGCGGGCACGGCGCTTATCACCTTCAGCTATGGCTTTCTCGAAGGCGTCGGCTTTCCGAAGCTGTCCCTGTTCGTCGTGTGGCCGGTGATGGCGGTGCTGTGGATCCTGGGCAGCGTGTTCAGTGCGCGCCGCTATCGTTGAGCGGATGCGGCGCTCATGAAGAACCGCATCCGTGCGCTACGCGCCGAACGCGAGTGGTCGCAGACGGATCTCGCCGGCGCGCTCGGGGTGTCGCGCCAGACGGTCAATGCGATCGAGAACGGCAGGTACGATCCGAGCCTGCCGCTCGCGTTCGCCATCGCCCGGGTCTTCGGGCTCAGGATCGAGGAGATCTTCGAGGACGCGTGAAAAACCCTCAGCCGCGTTCAGAACTTCATCACGGCCCGGCCTACTACGTCGCCCACGCGCAGGCGGTTGATGTAGTCGTTCAGTTCCTCGAAGCCGAAGGTCTTGACCGTGTGACGGATCTTGTCCTGCGCGGCCAGCGCCATCACTTCGCCGAGATCGGTGTTGTTGCCCCAGAACGACCCATGCAAGGTCTGCTCGCGCGAGACACGCGGAAACAGCGGAATGTCGACGCGATCGCCCACCAGACCCACATCGGCATAGTGGCCGCCGATCGACAGAAGACTCATGGCCAGTTGCACCATCTCGGGGGCGCCGGCGCAGTCCATGGCGGCGTCGATGTCGTTGCGGCCCACCAGCTGATGCAATTCACGGCCGATATCGGCGGCTGGTTTGCCCTTGATATCGACGATGTCATCCGCGCCATATTCACGCGCGATGGCGAGCTTCTCCGGATTGCGCGCGAACGCAATCACCCGCGCGCCCGCGCCGAGGATCTTTGCGTACTGCACCGCATGGCATATGACGGCACGCATGCCATCGGAAGCCTGCTCGTCGCCATTCGACGAGTGTGACAGCGCGACGCCTGCGAATCAGGCGTCGCCCGGAAAGACATCCAACGCATTGACGACCACCGCCGTGCGCTCCGCTAGTTCGCCGATACGCGACAGATAGTGCTGGAAATGCGCCGTGCTCCGGTGCGAGGCGATGGCATCATGGCTCAGATAGAGTTCGTCGAGCACGAACTGGCCGGCGTTGTCGACGTCCCGCCAGAGGTCATAGCGCAGATTGCCGGCTTCCGCGCGCGATGGGCCGGTCATGCCGTGCAACAGCGCAGCGAGTTCCTCCTCTCGTCCCGGTTTCGCTTTCAGGATGGCGACGACTTTCACATTCGAGGTCACTGGAGTGGTCTCCTTCCGGTTGAGCGCGCCTGCGCGCACGAGGTTTCCGCTTCAATGTACCTGATGCGCGGCCAGAAATTCATGAACCTGCGCGACGACGGACACGCCCTCCCCAGGCCGCCGACACCCGCTTGATCGAGCCGAAGCGCGCATCGCCGATGGCGAACACGCCGTTTCACGCTGGCTTCGACCAGACACGGCTGCTGTTCGAGACCGCTGCGCGCCGCATTGCCCGTCAGCACGAAGCCCTTGTCGTCGGTGTCGACGCTGCAATCCCTGAGCCAGCGCGTATTGGGTTCGGCGCCGGTGAACAGGAACAGATGCCGGACCTTGAAGCTGTGCCCGCCCTGCGGGCCGCGCGTGTTGACGCCCGTGAGTCCGGCGCTGTCGCTGGACAGCGAGAGCACCGCGGTGTCCGAGAGGCTCGCGATGCGATCGATCAGGTACTGCGACATGTGCTCCTGGAGATTATGCCCGCGAATCAGCAGATGCACCCGCTGGGCCCGCCACGCAAGGGGCGCAACTGCTGATCGCCGGGATGAACCCGGCACGCCTCGAACACGCCGCGAAAGAACTCGCGGGGTCACGCCTCGCGCGTCGAGATCTTCGAATGCGACGTGACGGACCGCAATCAGGTCGAAGCGCTCGCGGACTTCGCATGGAGCAAGTTCAGGCAGGTGGATGTGATCGTCAACAATGCGGGTGTCGGTCCCGTGCCGTCGAGCGTGATCGACGCGCGCCCGGAAGACGTGCAGAGCGTGCTGGCGGTGAATCTTTTCGGCGTGCTGCACGGGGTCTCGGTGTTCGGGAAGCGCTTCATCGCGCAAAAGACGCCGTGCGCGATCTATAACGTCGGCTCGGAGAACGCATTCTTCAATGCGATTCCGGAAGGCGCCGGATAGGTGGCGAGCAAGCACGCCGTGCTCGCCGTGACGGTGGCGCTGCGCGAAGAAGCGCCCGACTTCATGGATGTCGCGCTCATCTGCCCGGGACTGGTCCGCTCCGAACTCGCCAAGGGAACCCAGGAAGGCATGGACACGGACAAGTACGCGGCCATCGTCATGAAACAGATCAAGGCCGGCGAGTTCCACATCATGTCCCACGCGTACAACTTCGTGCGCATCAGCGCGCGCTGGCGCGAGGTCGAGGCGGCCTTCAGGAAATATGCGCCGCGCTATGAAGGCGACATCGAGTTCGACGTGCGGACGCTCGGCGTGAAGAACGGCTGGTATCCGCGCTATCCGGATGCATCGGAGAACCTTCCTGTGTAGCAAGCAGGCGCGGCGAGGCACTCATGTCCTCGCCGCGCCGCTTCCGCTCAACCGTTGCCGCCGTGGAACAGGCCGAGCTTGTTGTTCACGGAGGTCACGCCCTTCACCGAGCGCGCGACATCGCCCGCCACGGGGATCTGGTCGCCGCTCCTTACCGAACCCGACAGCGTCACCACGCCGCTGCGCGCGCGGACGAACACGCCGGAACTGTCGAAGCCCGGCGTCTTCCCCAGCGCGCGCCGGACCGCCTTCGCCAGCGCGCGGTCGGCGCCCTTCTGATTCGTCACATTGGTGCCCGCGGCGCCCTGATTCATGGGTGCATCCGTGGTCTGCGCCATGAGTGCCGGCGGCGCCAACAGGCAGGCGCAGGCGAGCATCATCGATACGGTTCTGACTCTCATGCCAATCTCCTTCAGGTTGAGCGCCACGCCGGTCCAGGTGTGGATCAGCGCTTCCCACTGATGCGCGCGGCTTCCTGACGCCGCCTCTCCGCGACACGCGCCTGCGCGTCCTCGATGTCGAAGGGAAACCGGTGACTCCATGCCTGCGCCGGGTGGTAGCCCACCGCAGCCAGTTCCTCGAGCTCCTTGCGGGCCTGCGCGCGCGTCATCGGCTGGTCCGGCGACTGCGCGTACGCACCGGATGTCATCAGCATAGTCATCAGAAAGCCAAACGTCAGTTGCGGGAACCCCATGGTCGCCTCCGTGCTGCTTTGGAGACGACGATACGGGCAAGCCGTGCGGGTCGCGATGCCGTGGGTTTGTATAACGAGCGTCGGGTTATCGGGGAAGGGTGAACTTCTGATGAATGCATTTGGCAGGCGTTCGTTAGCTCCGGCGAGACATCGGAGACGAGCACGTCCGCCGTTGATCAAGCCGCACCGAGCGCCGTCAGATACGCAGGAAAGTCCGGCTGCTTCATGCGCCGGATGATCTCGAAACGCAGCACCCAGCGGGTATTCGCTTCGCGGATATGTTCCGTCAATGCCTGCGCTGCGCGCTCAGGCTGGCCGGCCAGTATGTCGTCCACGATCTGCAGATGCTCGGTGAACGCATCGCTGATGAGCTGATACGGAATCTCGAGGTAGGGGTCGCTCAGATAGCGTGTCGGCACGAACAGGACGTGCGTGCGTGAGAGGGCAAGCACGATCTCCTTGTTCGGGCAGTGGGACAGGAGATCGATATGCAAATCGGTTTCGGCGGTGTCCATTTCGGCACCCCCGCGATGCCCCGCCTCGATGACACCGACGAGACGTGCGCGCACCGCTTCGAGGAACTCGCGCGGCACATGCTGCGCGGCGTGCAGCAGCGCGGTCGGTTCAAGCAGGCGGCGTATCTCGAACAGGTGCTCGATGCGCTCACGCGTCACCTGCTCCGCAATCCAGTGCCCGTTGCGGTCCTGCGACAGCTGCCCGACGCTGTGCATGCGCGCCATCGCGCCGCGGGCGACGGTGCGGCTCACGGCGAAATGTTCAGCGAGCGCTTCTTCCGTGATGCGCACCGAACCGAACAGCACGCGAGTGCATAGCTCGCGCTCCAGTTCGGCGTACATGCGCTGCCATTGCGGCGCGCTCGTGATTTCCAGCTTGTCGAGCACGGCCGGCTTGCCGGCACGATCGCCCGAAGCCGCACCGGCCACGCGATAACCGCGCCCCTCGCTTTCAACGATGATCCCGTCCGCGCACAGCGCGGCCAACGCAATGCGCGCAGGCGAGCGGCTGATACAGAACGATTTCGCGACCTGCGCTTCGAGCAGCCGTTCACCCGGCGTAATGCGCCCGTCTTCGATCATCTCGCGCAACAGCCGATACGTGCGATGCTGAATGGAACCGCCCGCCCCGGACGTGGAATGCGAATTCGTCGGTGCGATGTCCTCGACCTGAGGATTCATGACACGGGCCTCTGCTAATACGCCATGAACGAAGCGATCTCCGCATTCAGCCGTGCGGCGGAAGTGGGATCGGCCTCCGAGGCCATCATATGGCCGCTCGTCGAAGGCACCCGCAGCAGTCTGGCGTTTCCGATCTGCCCGGCCGCGCGTATGCCCTCTTCCACGGGATTGTAGAGGTCCAGCGCCGGCACGCCAATCAGCGTGTGCGCCTCGATCCTCGCGAGCGCGCGTGCCGTATCCCCTTCGAAACCCGGCGTCGTGCCGACGTCGTGAGCATCGTAAGCATGCGACTGCCAGATCCAGTCGAGCGGATCGAGCCGCTGCGTGCGAAACCACGCGGCGCGCTTCTCGAACCACGCCTGCGTGCCGCCCGCCTGTGTCGCGTCTTCCTCGAAACGCTCCGGCGTGCGCATCGCCAATACATGCATGATCCCGAGCCACGCACTCCAGTCGCCGCCCGAGGTTTCGAGCGCGCGCCGGCCCGCCTGATTGACCGCCTGCGACCAGGCCGTGGTCTTCGCCATCGGCACGAGCGCGACCAGCTTCTTCATGAAGCGCGGATACGACACGCCCCATTGCAGCGCCTGCATGCCGCCCATCGATGCACCCACCACTGCGTCGAGCGTCGCGATGTTGAGGTGATCGAGCAGCGCCTTCTGGCTGCGTACCATGTCGCGAATCGTGAAACGCGGGAAGGCCGTACCGCCCTGCGTCGGTGAATTCGACGGGGAACTGGACAGGCCGTTGCCCAGCGCATCGGCGACGATCACGGTGACGCGCGCGGGATCGAACGCGCGTCCCGTACCGATCAGGAAGTCGAGCCGGTGATGCGTGCTGCCGATGGCACACACGCCCAGCACGACAGGGCGCGTACGATCATCGAGATCGCCGTGGACGACGTAGGACATCAGCAGATCGTCGATATGTTCGCCCGATTCCAGCCTGAAGCGCCCGAGCGATGCGCAGCGATGCGGCGTGTCGATCCAGCCGGGTTGCAGGTCGGGATGACTCATGATCAGAACTCGATCACCGAGCGGAGCTCGACACCTGCCGCAAGACGTCGCATCCCTTCATTGATTCCATCGAGCGTGATGCGCGAGGTCACGTATTCGTCGAGCCGCAACGTGCCGTCGAGATAGGCATTGGCGAGCATCGGGAAATCCCGTGCCGGGTTCGCGCCGCCATAGCTCGAACGCACGATGCGCTTCTCGCCCATCAGCGCGCCCCAGCGGAACGACGCTTCGTCGTCGGCGGGGAGTTTGCCGAGCCACACCACCTGACCGCCCGGACGCACGATTTCAACGCTCGCCCTGAGCGCCTGACGATTGCCCGCGGATTCGATCACGCAATCCGCGCCGCGTCCGCTCGTCAGGTCCGCGACGGCCGCCACCAGCGATTCATCGGCGCACAGTGCGTGGCTCGCCCCCAGCGCACGCGCCGTCTCGAGCCTGTCCGGCGCGCGATCGATCGCGACGATCCGCGCGGCGCCCGCGTGCCGCGCGCCCTGTATCGCGGACAGACCCACCGCCCCGCAGCCGATCACCGCAACCGTGCTGCCGGGCTCGACCTTCGCGATGTTGGTCGCTGCGCCAAAACCGGTCATGACGCCGCAGCCGATCAGACAGGCGCGGTCGAACGGCATGGCTGCGGGAACGGGCACCGCGCACTCCTGCGACACGACGCAGTATTCCGCGAAGCTGCCCATGTAGGCCAGTTGATGCACGCGCGCGCCATCGTCGAGAAAGAGACGCGGCGCGCCGTCGAAATGAAACGACTGCGCCATGTGACTGCGATACGGCTGGCACAGGATCGACTGTTGCCGCCTGCAATAGAAACACTGGCCGCAGTGCGGATTCCACGACATCACGACGTGATCGCCCTTCGCGACTCGCGTGACCGATGCGCCAGTCCACTCGACGATACCGGCCGCCTCGTGTCCGGGCACGAACGGCAGCGGCGTGCCCAGGTCGCCGCGCATCGCTTCGAGATCCGTATGACACAGGCTCGCCGCCTTCACCCGAACGACGACGTCGGTCCCGGCGAGATTGCGCAGCGACACGCGCGTGATGCGCAGCGGCTCGCCGGTGCGCTCCATGAGTGCGGCATCGAAGGTCAACGCATTCATGCGCGGTTCAGCGCTGGGCCGACGCATTCTGCGCCGCGCCCTTGTAAAGAATATTCAGGTTGCGTTCGCCGATCTGCTGATGCAGCGCGACGAATGCAGGATCGAGATCCTGTGTCGGACGCGGCTCGTGCTCGAACGTGTTGAACGTATCGACACCGCGTACGAGCGTGGCGCTGTCGGCGCCTTCGAGCTGCCGCACATAGGTCGGGATGTAACGGATCGCATACCCGATGCGCCGGTTCGGCGATGCGTTCGGCGGCGAGCCGTGCACGATCCGCACGTGATGCAGGGACATCTCGCCCGGCTCGAGTTCGATCGCCACCGCCTGGGATTCGTCGACGTCCACCGCGACTTCCTGCCCGCGCGTCAGCAGATTGCTTTCGTTGAAGGTGTCGCGATGCGGAATCTGGTCGAGCAGATGCGTGCCGGGGACCACCTGCATGGCGCCGTTCGCGCGGTTGCTCTCCGACAAGGCGACCCAGGCCGTCACCACATCGGGCTTCGAGAGTCCCCAATAGGTCGAGTCCTGATGCCACGACACATACGCCGGATCATTGCCGTTCTTGATGAAAAAGCTGCTCGCCCAGACCAGCAGATCCGGTCCGTACAGATCCTCGATCGCATCGACCACTTTGTCGTTGCGCACGAGTTCGTTCAGCCACGAGAACAGCAAGTGGCTCTTCACATTCAGCGCCTTCTTCCTGAGCGGATTGCTCGATTGCTCGAAATCTTCGAGACGTTTGCGCAACTCGAGGGCGGTCCGCTCCGACATGACGCGGATCGGCGCGACATAGCCGTACTGTCTGAAATGTTCGAGCTGATGGGGCGTCAACGACTTCAACATGATGCAAATCTCCCTGTATGAGGCCGCTAGGCGACCTGGATGCGAACCGGCGCCGTACCGTGATTTGCTGGCTTTCGCTCCCGGACGAAACCGCCCGAGCGGAGCACGGCGCCGTCCACGTGACGAACGTCCGTGACGCCCGCCAGCGCCATCGTCGTGTCCAGTTCGTCGCGGATGATTTCAAGGCAGCGCGTCACGCCGGCCTCGCCTTCCGCACCGAGCCCGTAGAGAAAGGCGCGCCCCGCGTAGACCGCCTGCGCGCCGCATGCCAGCGCCTTCAGCACGTCCTGTCCCGAGCGGATGCCGCCGTCCATGTGCAGCTCGATCTCGCCGTCCAGCACGTCGGCGATGCGCGGCATCATCGAAATGGTGGACGGCGCGCCGTCGAGCTGACGCCCGCCATGATTCGACACGATCACCGCATCGGCGCCGACATCGCGCGCGATGTGCGCATCTTCCTCGTCGAGGATGCCTTTCAGCACCAGCTTGCCGCCCCAGCGCTCCCGCACCCAGTCGATGTCCTTCCAGGTGAGTGTCGGATCGAACTGCTTCGCGGCCCAGTCCGCCATCGATGCGATTCCGGTCACGCCCGGCGCATGTCCGACGATGTTGCCGAAGCTCCTTCGCGACGTCCCGAGCATCCCCGCGCACCAGCGCGGATGGCGCGACAGATGGGCGAGATTGCGCAACGTCAGCTTCGGCGGCGCCGAGAGGCCGTTGCGTTTGTCCTTGTGACGTTGTCCCTGAATCTGGAGATCGAGGGTCAGCACGAGCGCGGAGCACTGCGCGCTTTTCGCACGCGCGATCAGATCGGCGATAAAGCCGCGGTCCTTCATCATGTAGAGCTGGAACCAGAACGGCTTCTGCGTGAACGCGGCCACGTCTTCGATCGAACACACGCTCACGGTGGACAGCGTGAACGGCACGCCGAAACGCTCTGCCGCACGCGCCGCGAGCATCTCGCCGTCGGCGTGCTGCATGCCCGCGATGCCCGTGGGCGCGAGCGCGACCGGCATCGATACGGGTTCGCCGAGCATGGTCGTCGCGAGATTGCGCCGGCTGAAATCCACGGCGACGCGCTGACGGAACTGCAGGCGGGCGAGGTCGTCGCTGTTGGCGCGATAGGTCGACTCGGTCCATGAGCCTGCATCGACATATTCGTAGAACATGCGCGGCACGCGTCGTCTGGCGGCAACGCGCAGTTCCTCGATGGTGGCGTAGTGACGCATGTCGATCAGGCCAGCTCGGGTTGAAGTTGCAGCTCGGCGGTCGGGGCCCGCACGAAGATCGCGACGAACAGCGCGCCCAACGCCGCGATGATGCCCGTCAGCACGAACGCGCTCTTGAAGCTGCCCGACGATTGCACGAGAAAGCCCGTCAGCGCCGGCGCCACGATGCCGGCCAGGTTGGCGATGAAATGCACGAAGCCGCCGACCGCGCCCACGCGGCGCTTTTCCACCGTGTCGAGCACGATCGCGAAGTAGGTGTTGAAGGACGCGTACATGAAGAACACGGCCACGGCCATCAGCGCGACGGCGCTCGTCAGCTCGCTCACCGCGCCCGTCAAGGCGATGCATACCGCGCCCGCGCCCAGACTCGTGATCAGCACGATCTTGCGCGAGAAGATCGCGCGTCCCGTCCTGCGCACGAGCCAGTCGCACGCATAGCCGCCCGCAACCAGCCCCGTCACGCCCACCGCCCACGGAATCACGCTGACGATCGACATCTTCTGGATGCTCAGGTGATGCGCCATCGTGAGATAGGACGGAAACCACGACAGGAAGAAATAGAGAATGTACGCATAGCCGAAGAACGCGAAAGCGGTGGCGAGGATGGCGGGCCGACGCAGATAGGTCGAGAGCGGCGCGGGCGCGGCGCCGTCATCGGCTGCTTCAGGAAGCTGTGCGTTCAACTGCTCCTGCCCGGCAATCGGCGTGGAGGGCTTGTCCTTCGCGAGCCATAGCCACGCAACAACCCATAGCACGCCCACTGCGCCGATGATGACGAAGGATGCACGCCAGCTCGTCGCCAGGGCGAGAAAGCCGACCACCGGACCTGCGATTGCCGCGCCGATGGATTGCCCCGAGTTCGCGAGGCCGAGCGCGCTGGCCTGTTGATCGCGCGGATACCAGTTCGACACCAGCTTGTTGATGTTGGCGCAGAAAGGTCCCTCGCCCATGCCGAAGATCACGCGCACCAGCAACAGACTCGCGATGCCGACCGTCGCCGCCGTCAGTCCGCAAAACAGCGACCACACGAGCATCGACACGCTGAGTACGACCTTGGGGCCCCAGCGGTCCGCCGAGTAGCCGCCGACGAAACAGAACAGCGCATAGCCCACGAAGAAGCTCGAGAACACGATGCCGAGCTGCGCGGGGTCGAGGTTGAGCTCCTTCGAGATCAGCGGCGCGGTGATCGACAACGCCGCCCGGTCCAGGTAACTGATCATGCCTCCAGCGAACAGCAAACTGACGAGCGTCCAGCGAGCGCGTGTCTCCATCACTTTCTCCGGTGGTCTGCTTCAGGCCTCAATCGCGGCACATCCTTCAGCGGCAACCAGAATGTTCAATGGATCCACTGTACATAAAGCGTAGTGGATGCTTACGACCGATGTCAACGCGCGTCTTGCCGGTGTTAACCCTCGACCGGGGCGCGTGGGTTCGCGTGCGCGCTCAGTGGGCATATCGTGGAGTTGACCGCTATTGTCGGAGGCGCAAGCAAGGCGCCCGGGGTCTATCGGAGTTGCGTCCGGAAGAACTGCAATACAGCCTCGTTGAGTCTGGCGTGAAATGCGACGCGGTCGAATCCACCCTCGTCGACGCATAGGCGAGGAAGCCTCGCAGCCTGCTTTGGCGCACACGGTGCGAGAAACGCGAAATGGCCGGCGCCTGCGACCAGGTGGTACTCGGTCGTCCTGGGCAGCAGTTTCGAAAGCGCGGGGGTCGTCTCCGGCAACACACCATCGCCACCGTATTCCGAGGCCCATAGTTGAATGGGGGCGTTGATGTCCTGAACGGTCGTGGCCGTTGGAAAAGCGTCGAGCGGGTCCGCCAGGACGAATGTCTTGATGCGCGGATCGCGAATCCAGTGTTGCGGTGGCAGTTTCCCCTCGCGGATGGTTTTGCAAACGGGAAGCTCGTCAGGGCACGGTATGTCAGCATGCTGAAAGTCAGGCACGCCTCCAGCCAGAACAAGGCCGGTATAGCCGCCCCGGGAAAAGCCGAAGAACCCGATGTCGCGAGCGTTGATCTTCGACGCTTCCGGCGATGCATCCAGCATGTAGTCGATGAGCCGCTTGATGTCCATCGGGCGTTCGACAAACTCCGACGGCTCCGACGCGCGCGACATGTCCGATGATGTGTCGCCGGGATGACTGATCGCCGCAACGATGAATCCTGAATCCGCGAGCTTTTCGGCAAGGTCGTGGTGACCGAGGCGCGAACCGCCGTGCCCGTGCGATATCACGACCAGAGGAAGATGGTCGCCGGCAACCGGGCAGTTCTTCGTCCCTTGCAAAAGGGTGGTTCCTACTTCGATGGGTTCGGGTTGCTCAGCACACGGCGTCCACACGGCTGCGTGGAGCGCGGGCCCGTTGGCGTCTGCCGGGATGTCGAAGAGTCTCACTCCCGCACCATGACAAGTCGAAGCCAGGAGACAAAGAGAGACCGCCGCAATCAGCGCCTTCATGAGCTTCTCCCTTCATGCCAACGTGGCCGCACCCGATGTTAGCAAGCATGGAAAACGCGGGAAACACTTCTGCTTGAAGTTCACAAAGGGCTTTCGCTCAAGCAAGCATCTGTTCAGGTTTGGATGCCACCTGCCCCGCTCACCGTCGAAGCAGGCGGCGCTCCCCTCACGTCCTCTTCGCCACTTCCGCAGCAAGCGCCTTCAGCCCATCCTCATCAATGCCCTGAAACAAGCGCGACACTTCCGCGTCGCTCACGCCCTTGGGCTGGAACCGCCCCGACCATTCAACGCGCGAACCTTTCGCGCCGAGGTCCACGACCTTGATCGTCGAAAGATAGTCAGTCACCGGAAACGGCGCCTGGAGAATCGCATAGCTATAGCTCTTGCCGGCGTGATCGAAAGCGATGAGCCGCTCGACAATCGCCTCGCCTTCCGGATTGGCGAGATGCCTCACGCGGCCGCCTTCGCTCAGTCCGCTCTTCGGTATGTAGGGCAGCCAGTCAGGCAGGGACCCGAAGCCGCCGATCAGTTGCCAGGCCTGATCGGCCGGAAGATTGATATCGATGCTCGTGGATGCTTCAGCCATGACGCCTCCTTATTTCTTGTCGATGGGCAAGGGAGCGAGCGGCGACACCAGGCCCTGCTCGCGCATCTCGCGCCAGAAATCGTCGGGAATCTTCGTCTTGAGCGCCGCTGAATCTTCGGCGATGCGTCCCGAATGACTCGCGCCCGGAATGACCGCGGCCACCGCCGGATGCGCCAGACAGAACTGCAACGCGGCTGCCTTGACCGGGATGTCGTATTGCTCGCTCAGCGTCTTGATGCGCTCCACATTCGCGAGGATCTTCGGTGTCGCGGGGGCATACTCGAAGTGCGTGCCGCCCGCCAGCACGCCCGAACTGTACGGACCGCCGATCACGATATCCACCTTCTTCTCCTGTGCCGCCGGCATCAGGCGCTGCAGGCCGGCCTCGTGGTCCAGCAACGAATAGCGGCCCGCCACCAGCATGCCGTTCGGATGCGCGTGATCCAGTCCGAGCGTGAGTTCGATCGGTTCGACCCGGTTCACGCCCAGACCCCATCCCTTGATGACCCCTTCCTTCTGCAAACGGGACAGCGCCTTGAACGCACCGGTCCGCGCGGTCTCGAACTGTGCGAGCCACGCGTCGCCGTGGAAGTCCTGGGTGATGTCGTGAACCCAGACGAAATCGATCCGGTCGGTCTGCAAGCGCTTCAGACTGTCCTCGATGGATTTGAGCGTGCCGCTCTCCGTGTAGTCATAGACGATCTTGTTCTTGCGTCCGTACTGGAACAGCGTGCCTTTCTCGCCGAACTCCTGCGCGCCTTCCACCACTTCATCGAGGATGATGCGGCCTACCTTGGTGCTGAGCACATACGTCCATGACGGATCACTAGACCACTATTCACTTGTCAGAGTGAAGGCTTCGGCTCGGCAGCCGGACGCAGACAACATGCAGATCAACCGGGGAATGGCAGGCGCTTTATTGGCGCTGTGCGTGACATTGGCGTCTTGCGGGGGCGATTCAACTTCCCCGAGTGCCACAAGCGCGGCACACACGACGCAAAGCGCCCCGCCTCCCGCTTCAGCGCCGATTGCTTCGTTATCGCCCGTATCGGCTCCCGTGAATCTGCCGTCTCCTCCCGCTTCCACCAACGCCGCCAGCATTGCCACTCCGCCCGCCGCGACCGCATCGGCATCCGTCGCCCCTGGCCCCGCGATTCCACCGGACATGCAGCTCGCCCGATTCGTCAACCCGTTGATCGGCACGGATTACGCAACCGACGAACCCGCCGCGGTGCCCTGGGTCCATGCATGGGCCGGTGCGCCGACTCACACGCAGCAGGTCCTGCACACTGCGCTCACGACCGAGTTCGGCACCGGCGCGAGCGGTCTGCCCGGCAACGACGATCTCGGCGCGATCTCGGCCTGATACGTCTGGGCTTCGCTCGGACTCTATCCGGAAGTGCCCGGTGTGAGCGGCGTCGTGCTGTCGAGCCCGCAGTTCGCGCAGATCGACGTGCGCGTCGGTCAGCTGGACGGCAGCCAGAAGCTGCTGCATATCACGGCGCCGGGCGCGGGCTCGGGCGATAGCGCGTCGTACTACGTGCAGTCGCTGCAACTGAACGGCGCGTCGCACGCTTCCACCTGGATGCCGCTTGATGACCGCCAATCCGGCGGGCAGCACATGGGGCACCGATGTGTCGGCGTTGCCTTCGTCTGCTCCCACGCCGGCCACTCACTAGCGGGACAAGCAGCTTCAGAACGTGCCAGGATAGGCGCCGCCATCCATCAGCACGTTCTGGCCGGTGAAGTAGCCCGCATGCGCGCTGCACAGGAACGCGCACATCGCGCCGAATTCCTGCGCCGTGCCGAAACGCGCCACGGGAATGGCCTGCCGCTTCGCGTCGAGCACGGCGTCGAAGCTCCTGCCCTGCGACGTGGCCGCCGCTTCGGTGGATTGCTTCAGGCGGTCGGTATCGAACAGGCCGGGCAGCAGGTTGTTGATGGTCACGTTGTGAGCGGCAATGCGCTTCTGCCGCGCCAACCCCGCGACAAAGCCGGTCAGCCCGGAGCGCGCGCCATTGGAGAGGCCGAGCACGTCGATGGGCGCTTTCACGGCCCCTGACGTGATGTTGACGATCCGCCCGAAGCCGCGCGCGGCCATGCCGTCCACCGTGGCGCGCATCAGTTCGATGGCCGTCAGCATGTTCGCGTCGAGCGCGGCGATCCAGTCGTCGCGGGTCCACTCGCGAAAATCGCCCGGCGGCGGGCCGCCCGCGTTGTTCACCAGTATGTCGATGTGCGGCGCCGCGCCCAAGGCCTGCTCGCGTCCCGCGTCCGTCGTGATGTCGCCGGCCACGGCAATCACCTGCACGTCCGGGTTCAGCGCCCGCAGTCCGGCAGCGGTGGACTCCAGCGCCTCCTGGCCGCGCGCCGTGACCACCACGTTGACGCCTTCGGCCACCAGCGCCTCGGCGCAGCCTCGGCCCAATCCTTTGCTCGCGGCGCACACCAGCGCCCATTTACCCTCGATCTGCAAGTTCATTGCGTGTCTCCCATCAGATGACCGGTTCTTCGAATGGCGCCACGGCCTCGGCCGCGCGTGCGTGGCGAGCCTGCGTGACACGCGGCTCATGAAAGTTATGCAGCCCGATCTCGCCGATGGAACGCACGCCGGTGAGCGCCATCGTCACGTCGAGCTCGTTTCTCAGGATCTCGAGCATCCGCGAAACGCCGGGCTCGCCCATCGCGCCGAGCGCATACATGAAGGCGCGGCCGATCATCGTGCCCTTCGCGCCCAACGCCAGCGCCTTCATCACATCCTGGCCGGTGCGGATGCCGCCATCGACCCAGACTTCGGCGGCATCGCCCACCGCGTCCACCACGGCGGGCAAGGCCTCGACCGTCGATGGCGCGCCGTCCAGCTGCCGTCCGCCATGATTGCTGACGACGATGGCATCCGCGCCCAGCGAAGCCGCCATGCGCGCATCCTCGGCGCACATGATGCCCTTCAGCACGAGTTTGCCGGGCCACAGGCTGCGGAGATGCGCGATGTCGTTCCAGTTCAGGCTCGGATCGAATTGCGATGCCACCCACTTGCTGATCGCGATCACGTCGTCGCCGCCCTTGATGAAGCCGGCAAGATTGCCGAAGTTACGCCGGCCCGATGCCGCTCGCAGCGCCCAGCCCGGCTTGCGCAGGAAGTCCAGCAGGTTCGCGGCTGTCAGGCGCGGCGGTACGGTCATGCCGTTCCTGAGGTCCTTGTGGCGCTGGCCGTTGATCTGCAGATCGAGCGTGACCACCAGCGCCGAGCAGCCTGCGGCCTTCGCCCGCTCGATGAGCGACTGGTTGAAGCCCCGGTCGCGCATCACGTACAGCTGGAACCAGAATGGCGCAGTCGTATGCTGCGCGACGTCCTCGATCGAACAGATGCTCACGGTCGAGAGCGTGAACGGCACGCCGAAGCGCTCCGCCGCGCGCGCACCAAGGATCTCGCCGTTGGCCCACTGCATGCCCGTCAGGCCGGTCGGCGCGATGGCCACGGGCATCGCGACCGGCTGGCCGAGCATCGTGCTTGTGGTGCTGCGCCCTTCGACGTTCACGCCCACGCGCTGCTTCAGCGTCAGCCGCGCGAACGCGCGGCTGTTCTCGCGATAGGTCGATTCCGTGTACGAGCCGCTGTCGACGTAATCGTAGAACGCCTTGGGCACCCGCTTCTTCGCGATGAGGCGAAGGTCTTCCACACACGTGACTGTCCGCATTGGAACTCAAACTCCGACAGAAGATCTTTTCAAAAGGCCCGCAGGCCCGGCATCGCGTCGCGTGCGAATCAGGAAAGCGCGCCGACCGCGCTTTGCTCGACGTCATCCGCTACCGCGACGGGCCGATGCACGAGCAGCAGATAGGCGACGGCCGAAAGCAGCGCAATGACCGCGCTCACGATCAGCGATGCGACGAACGAATGCGTCCGGTCCACGACGATGCCGGTGACGATGGGCGCAGCCGAGCCGGCGAGGAAGCCGCCGAAGTTCTGGATGCCGCCGAGCGAAGCCACGGCCTGGCGCGGCGCGGCAATCGAGATCAGCGACCATGCGCCGCCCGAGGCGAGATTGATGAAGAACATCGCGCCCGAGATGTAGATCACGGCAAGCAGGGTGGAAGGCGTCAGCGCCGCCGGCACCGTGAACGCCGCCGCGCCGATCAAGCCGACGCAGATCGGCCACTTGCGACTCGTGATGGCCTGCATGCCGCGTCGGTACAGGCGGTCTGCCGCGAAGCCGCTGCTCAGCATGCCGAGCGTGCCGAAGACATAGGGAATCGAGACGACCCAGCCTGCCTTCGCGATGCTCAGACCGCGTTCGTGTTCGAGATAGGCCGGCAGCCACGTCAGATAGAGCCACACGGTGTAAATGACGCCCATGAAGCCGAAGAAGATGCCCCACGTCGTCTTCTGCCGGAACAGGCTGCGCCACTGCGCGCCGCTGAGCGGCTGGCTGTTCGCATCGTCCTGCGAGTCCTGGTCCAGGTAGGCGGTTTCCTCCGCCGCGAGCTTCACTTCGTCGCGATTGCGATAAGCCACATACCAGCCGATCGCCACGAGAATGCCGAACACGCCCGTCGCGAAGAACATGTTGCGCCAGCCGAGCGCGAGCATCATGCCGGTGAGGATCGGCGGCGCGATGGCCGGGCCCACCGTGGTCGAGGCGACGAAGATGCCGGTGGGCGTGCCGCGGTCACGCACCGCGAACCATTCGCCGATGACCTTCGCACCGGCGGGAAACTGCGGCGCCTCGCCGACGCCCAGGCACACGCGCGCAATGAAGAACTGCTGGAGGTTGCCGACCAGTCCGCAGCATGCCTGCGCGACCGACCACAGGATCATGCCCCAGCCCAGCATGACGCGCGCACCGAAGCGGTCGAGCATCATGCCGACCGGTAGTTGCGCGAACGCATAGGCCAGCGAGAACGCCGACAGCAGCAGTCCCATCTGCGATGCGCTCATGCCCATCTCGCCGCGAATCACGCTGTTCGCGATGGACAACGCACTGCGATCGAGATAGTTGATGCTGCCGGCCAGGGTCAGAAAGAAAATGGAAATGCGCTGGATCCGTACGATCCGTTTGCTCTTGTTCATGCCGTGTCTCCGTGCGTGTCATGCGCGGACGCCTCTTCGCCGGGCGTCCGTTCGTTGATCCGTTGCTTCGTCAGTACGACGCTTCCAGCAAGCCGAGATAATCGGCTTCCGATGCCTCGCGCGGATTGGTCTTGTGACTGTGATCCTTGAGCGCGCCCTGCACGATGCGCGGGAACATGTCGCGCGTCACGCCCAGCGCCCGGAGACCGGTCGGCAAGCCGAGGCGCGCCGTCATGTCGCGCAGCGCCGCGGATAGGTCCGCGTCGTGACGCAGGCGCATGGCGTTCGCCATGCGCGCCCTCTTGTCTTCGTCGCGCATGGACGGCGCGCTGCGGTTGAACTCCACGACTGCCGGCAGGAAGATCGCGTTGAGCGTGCCGTGGTGCAGGCGCGGGTCCATGCCGCCCAGCGCATGACTCAGGCTGTGCACGCAGCCCAGTCCTTTCTGGAACGCGAGTGCGCCTTCCATCGAGGCCATCATCATGTTTTCGCGCGCGGCCTGATCGGTGGGCGCGTGCGTGGCCCGCTCGATGTGCGCCCATGCGCGCCGCAAGCCGTCGAGCGCGATGCCGTCGGCCGGCGGATTGCGCAGCGGCGACATGAAGGTTTCCAGGCAATGTGCAACGGCGTCCATGCCGGTGGCGGCGGTGAGCAGCGGCGGCAGGCCGATCGTCAGACCGGGATCGCAGATCGCGACCTTCGGCACGACATGCGGGGAGATCACGCCCACCTTGCGGCCATCGTCGAGGATCAGGATGGCGCCGCGTCCGACCTCGCTGCCGGTGCCGGCGGTGGTCGGCACCGCGATCACCGGCGCCGTTTGCGCGGTGATCCGGCTCGCGCCGCCTTCGATCACGGCGAAGCTTTGCAGCGGGCCTTCGTGCGTCGCGCAGACTGCGACGCCTTTCGCAAGATCGATCGACGAACCGCCGCCCACCGCGATGATGCCGTCGCAGTCCGATTGCCGGTACAGCGCGACCGCATCGCGCACGGCGGCTTCATTGGGATTCGGCGGGGTGGCGTCGTAGATCATGTCGCCGTCGGCGCGCTCCAGCACCTTCAGCACGATGTCGAGAATGCCGGCCGCACGGATGCCCCGGTCGGTGACGATCAACGGGCGTCGGATCGCGAGACGCTCGCATTCGCTCTTCAGCAGATTCACCGCGCCGAAGTCGAACTGGATCTGGGTTACGTAGTTGATGAGAGACATGATGGATGACCTTCGGTTATAGTTGACCGACGCTCGACGAGCCTTTGACTCATCTGGCTCGCCGCCTCGAAATGGCCAAAACGCGCTTTTTCTTGGGTTCTTTTGCCGAAGTATAGAGAGCCCTGCCGAGGAGCAAAATTGAGAAGTTCTCATGCTGGTATAACTCGCTCTCAAGTCACATGATGCCCACGCTCAACTCCATTGCCTCGCGCCTCCACCTCAAGCAGTTGCGGCTGCTGGTCGCGCTGAGCGACCACGGCTCGCTGCTGAAGGCGGCCAATCAGGTAGGACTGACCCAGCCGGGCGCGAGCAAGGCGCTGCAGGAAATCGAAACCACGTTCGGCACGGCGCTGTTCACGCGCACGCGGCGCGGACTGGAAGCGAATGAAGTGGGACACTGCGCGATCCGCTATGCGCGGCTGATCTACACGGACCTGTCCCACATGCGCGAGGAAATCGCGGGGATTCTGCGGGGGCATGGAGGACGCGTCGCGGTCGGCGTCATCATGGGCGCCGTGCCCTTGCTGACACGGGCCGTGTCCGCGCTCATTGCGCGTCAGCCGGAGATGTCCGTCGAGATCATCGAGGACGCCAGCGAGACGCTGCTCGGTCTCATCGACGCGGGAAGGCTGGACCTCGCGATCTGCCGGACCTCGGTGAGCCAGAATCCGGACATGTATGAAAGCCTCGTCCTGCAGGAAGAGACGCTCGCGGTGGTCGCGAACGTGCAGCATCCGTTACGCAAGGCGAAGAAGCTGACGCTCAAGGAGCTGGCCGTGTACCGATGGGTCGTCTACCGCGCCAACATGCCCATGCGCGTGCTGCTGGAACACGAATTCCAGCAGGCCGGGATCCGCTTTCCATCGAGCCTGCTGGAAACCACGTCGGCTTTCGCGACGCTGAGCCTGCTGCAGGACAATCCTTCGTTCGTTGCGCTGGTGTCCATCGATGTCGCGCAGTTCTTCGTGCGGCACGAAGCCACGCGCATCCTGCCGCTGTCGTTCGCGTCCCGCAGCGAACCCTATGAACTCGTCACGCCGCGCGGGGCGCCGCTGTCGCCCGGCGCGCGGCTGTTGCGGGACGAACTGGTCGGCAAGGCCGAGGTTCAGTCCCGCTGAAGGCGTGGTCAGAGCGGCCCTTTCGCGGGATTGCAAATGCAGGAATTGAATTGAATCGCAGGCGGCGGGTTTTATTCAGGCAAATGGATGCCTCATTCAATCAAGCGCGTGAATCACAATAATGAAATTCTCGTTATTCTTGTTTCCCTCTGAATAACAGTACCGCGCGCCGAAGGCTCGCGAGTGCATGTCGATTTGCCGCGGCCTCGTTCGTCGTATCGGCATCACCCTGGAGAACACGATGCGCACACTCACGGTTTCGTTATTCAGCAGTCTGGACGGCGTGATGCAGGCGCCAGGCGGTCCGAACGAGGACCTCAGCGGCGGTTTTCGCCTGGGCGGCTGGATCGTTCCTTTCGCCGATCCCGCCATCGGCGAGAACTTGCAGCAATTGCTCGCGAAGCCCTTCGAACTGCTGCTCGGGCGGCGCACCTACGACATCTTCGCGTCGCATTGGCCGCATGTGGCGCCTGACACCCCGAGTCATGCGCTCGCGGAGAAATTCAATGCAGCGGCGAAGCACGTGGCGACACATCGGCAAAGCGGGCTCGACTGGCACAACAGTCACGCGCTCGATGGCGAACTACCCGATGCGGTCCGCGCGCTCAAGACGCAAGAGGGTGCGGACCTTCTGACCTTCGGAAGCGGCGACATGGTGCGCCAGCTGCTCGCGGCCGGCCTCGTGGATGAGCTGAGCCTGCTGACCTTCCCGGTCATGCTCGGACGCGGCCGGCGCCTGTTCGACGACAACGCAGAGGCACGGGCGTTCGAGTTGACGCACATGACGCGCACACCGGGCGGCGTGGTGATCGCGCGTTATGCGCGCGCGGGCGAGGTCCGGACAGGCTCGTTCAATGAACCTGGCCGGACTTGAACCCGCACGGTCTCACGCGTTGCTTCAATTCACCCGCAACCCCTGGCCGGGGTACTGTCCAGCGGGTGCCGACTTGAGCATGGCGAAGGTCGTGCAGTCGTTACGGCCCGCGTAGGCCTGGCCTGTGTAGTACTCGAAGAAGCGCTGCGCCAGGAACTGAAAGGGATAGTTGACGGGCGCCGTGAACGCGGCAGCCGCGCTTGAATGCACCTGTTGACTCGGGAACAGGCTGACCTGGCTTTGCAGCACCTGCACACTCGCTCGTGCCTTGCAGAAAGACTGGATCATCTGGAAGCTGGCCGACGCCGGGATCAGCGTATCGCCGACGTCGTAGTACACGAGCGTCGGCACATCGGGTGCGTAAGCCGTGCCGGCCACGCTGTTGGCCGCCAACATGGCGTTCAGGGATCCCAGGCCGCTCGCGCTCAAGGTCGGCAGGAAGGCCGGATAAAGTCCGGCGGTATAGCAGGAATACGGCGCGGCGGAGGTCTCCATGCACGTGAACACGTTCGCAGCAGCGCCGCTCAAGGCGCGCTTGAAGGCTGCATAATTCACCGGATCGTGCCGTCCCATGGCGACGATCGCGGCATAAGCAAGGCGTGCCGCTGCGGTCCCATCAAGTGCGGTGATGATCGTCGCAAGATCAGAACTCGAACTCGCTCCGAGCGCGGCGCCGACCACGTTGAGCCTCGGCGCATAACTTCCGCGCAGCACCGCCGCCCAGGTCGAGGCGCCGCCGCCGCCCGAATATCCGAGCAAGCCAACAGGGCTCGTGGCTGCGAGCCCGCCTACGTTTGCCGGCGTGACTCCGGTGCAGGCGCCGTAACCTTGAGCACAGTTCAGGATGGCTTGCGCCCCGTCCAGCACAGCCGGCCCCATCTGCTGACCCACATTGAACTCGGAGTTCGGCCCCTGATGATCAGGAAAGGCTACCGCGATACCGTTATTGAGCATCGGTGCGGCCATCGCGGCGTAATCGCTGGCCAGGCTCGTGGCGTTCAGAAGCACATACGACGGCTGGGTCGTCGTGACGAGATCATCCTGCGGATACTGAACGGAAACGAGTGGCGCGCCCTTGTTCGATATCAGGCTGCTGAGCGCACTGGCCGCAGCCGGCGGGGGCAAAACCAGGGTAGTGACGACCGTGACAGGCTTGCCGCCGTCGGTGCTTTTGTAGAGCAACTGGTAACCGGTTGAACCGTTGGGAAACCCGGCGGGCAGGTTGATCGGCTTGGCGGCCAGCGGGGTCCCGTTCGCCTGACTCATCCACTTCGGCTGCCAGGTTGCGAAGTCCATGGCGGCGTAAGCAGCCGGCACGGCAAAATAGGGATCCCTGTTTGATTGCGCATTGACCGCCGCGCCATAAAAAAGGCTCTGGCCGAGCAACAACATGGCCAGGCATCTCGAAGATATCGAGCGTGCTTTCAAGCGTTGCAAAAAGTCCATTTTTCACCCATGAAAGAGCTTCTCGCGTCATGTACACGCACAACTCGCGAAAAGCGTGGCCAGCATACGAGCGGAAACCAGGGGGGTGCAAACGGATTAAATCGAGATGAATAGTCCGGCCGACTGTTCAGGAAACAGCGCCATG
This sequence comes from Caballeronia sp. LZ043, assembly GCF_031451075.1. Classification (NCBI taxonomy): domain Bacteria; kingdom Pseudomonadati; phylum Pseudomonadota; class Betaproteobacteria; order Burkholderiales; family Burkholderiaceae; genus Caballeronia; species Caballeronia sp. LZ043. The sequence continues at coordinate 1,254,354 of NZ_JARUXT010000003.1, forward strand.
ACGGTCGGCGCGCAGCCCGTTATCCGGCTGAGCAGTTGATCCCCGCAGACAGCCGGCGCGGGCATCCCGGTAGCGTGTGCGGCGGGAACGCGCGCGGGCCGCCGATGCCTCAAGAAGGCGGCGCGCTCACACGTTGCCCGTCAATCGTCAACTGTCAACCAGTTGCCTTACTTTCTCGGCGAGCGTTTCCAGCGCGAACGGCTTGGTGAGGACCTGCATGCCGGGGTCAAGGCGGCCATTGCCGATCACCGAATTCTCCGCATAGCCGGTGATGAACAGCACCTTCAAACCGGGCCGCGACGCGCGCGCCGCATCCGCCATCTGCCGGCCGTTCATGCCGCCCGGCAGACCCACGTCGCTGATGAGCAGGTCGATGCGCACATTCGATTGCAGCACCTTGAGACCCGCCATGCTGTCGGCCGCTTCGATCACGGTATAGCCGTGCTCTTCCAGCACGTCCGTAATGAGCATGCGAACGCTCGGTTCGTCATCGACGATCAGCACCGTCTCGCCGCTCTCCGCGCCCGAGATGGGCGCGGCGTCGTGATCGGGCAGGTCGCTCGCGACGTCGCCGTAGAAGCGCGGCAGATAGATGCACACCGTCGTGCCCTGCCCCGGCTCCGAATAGATGCGCACCTGGCCGCCCGACTGCTTGGCGAAGCCATAGATCATCGACAGACCGAGTCCGGTGCCCATGCCGATGGGCTTGGTCGTGAAGAACGGATCGAAGGCCTTCGCGACGATGTCAGGCGTCATGCCGATGCCGGTGTCCGTCACGCAGAGCGACAGGAACTGTCCTTCGGGCATGTCGTGGGTGTGCGCGGCAGCGTGGTCGATCCACTTGTTGGCCGTCTCCATCGTGATGGCGCCGCCGTCCGGCATCGCATCGCGCGCGTTGATGCAGAGATTGAGCAATGCGTTCTCGAGTTGCCCGGCATCGACGAGCGCGGGCCACAACCCGGCAGCGCCCACCGCTTCCACCCGGATGCCCGGTCCAACCGTACGCTGGATCAGGTCGGTCATGCCGTTGACGAGCGCGTTGACATCGGTGGGACGCGGATCGAGCGTCTGACGTCGCGAGAACGCCAGCAGGCGGTGCGTCAGCGCGGCCGCGCGCCGCACCGCGCCCTGCGCGGCCACGACGTATTTGTCGACGTCGGCGACACGTCCCTGGCTCAGGCGAATGCTCAGCAATTGCAGCGAGCCCGATACGCCCGCCAGCAGATTATTGAAGTCGTGCGCGAGGCCGCCCGTGAGTTGACCCACGGCTTCCATCTTCTGCGCCTGACGCAGTTGTTCCTCGGCGCGCATCAGTTCGGCGGTGCGCGCGGCGACGCGCTGTTCGAGCGTTTCGTTCAACGCGCGCAACGACGCCGCCGCGCGATCGCGTTCCGCTTCCACGGCGCGGCGCTGCTCGGCGTCCAGCAGCACGCCCGGGAACCGCAGCGGCGTGCCGTCCGCGCCGTGATCGACGCGGCCATTCGCCTCGATCCAGTAATAGCGCCCGTCCGCGCGCCGCACGCGGTATTGATACGCATAGTGACCGCCGCGCTGGAGCGCTTCGGTCAAAGCCTGCGTGAGACCGTCGCGGTCGTCGGGATGCACGTTCGCGATCACCTGCGCGAGACTCAGGCCGTCATGTCCTTGCGCGGGATCGAGACCGAATGATTGGGCGAAGGCTTCGTCGACGGTAAAGCGGTCGCTCGGCAAGTCCCAGAACCACGTGCCGATGATCGCGCCCGCCGCGAGCGCCAGTTGCACCCGCTCGATGTTCTGCCGCGCGAGCGCCTCGCTGGCGCGCAATGCGGCGTCGGCCTTCTTGCGCGCCGAGATGTCGCGAAACAGCACCGACACTTGCCGCAGGCTGGGCGGTTCGACGCGGGTCGCCGACACTTCGATATGCCGTCCCGCACTGATGAAATAGCGCTCGAAACGCGCGGGAACACCGGTACGCAACACGCCGCCATACAGTTCGATCCATTGGTCCGCATCGGCGGGATCGACTTCGCGCAAGGTCTTGCCGACGATGTCCGCAATGCCCGTGTGCCGCTGATAACCCGGGTTCGCCTCGATGTGCGTGTAGTCGCTCAACGGGCCTTGCGGACCGTCGAAGAACTCGATCGTGCAGAAGCCGTCATCGATGGCATGGAACAGCGCGCCATAGCGCACGCGATACGCCTCCGCATCCTGTGTCGCGCGCTTCAGTTCCAGCGCCGTCATGGCCTGGCGCGCCAGCATGCACAGCGCCTGCTGCTGCGTTGCATCGAGACTGCGCGGCGCATGATCCATCACGCAGAGCGTGCCGAGCGGGAGACCTTCGGCGGTGGTCAGCAGTGCGCCCGCATAGAAGCGCACGTGCGGCGCACCGGTGACGAGCGGATGAGCGGCGAAGCGCGGATCGTCGAGGACGTCGGGGATCTGGAGAAACTCGCCTTCCCGCAGCGCCTGTGCGCAGAACGGGCTTTCGAACGAAGTCGCACGCGCGCCGAGTCCGGTTTCCGCCTTGATGAACAGGCGATCCGCGGCGATGAGGTTGATCAGCGCAATGGGCGCGCGACAGATCGAGGCAGCGAGGCTGACGATCTCATCGAAGGCAGATTCACGCGGCGTGTCGAGCACGTCATGGCGCACGAGCGCGGCCATGCGTCGGGCATCAAGGTCGAGAGGGTCGGTCATCAAATGAGTTCTTGTTCCAGGCTTGATCCGGCGTCGCGCGCGGCGGCGAACGGCCGTCTAGTTTAAGGCAGTCATGGCCGTTCGCGTGCTGGAAAAGCAGGGATATTCCGCATATGGCGCGGACAAAGAGTGGACGCGACGCGCCTGTGAGGCGCTGCGTTCAATTCACGCCGGCGATCGCATCGATGTCCGGCCGCGCCGCGCTCCTGAACACCTCGATCCGGTTGCGGCCGCGCTTCTTCGCGCCATAGAGCGCGATGTCGGCGCGCGCGAGCGTTTGCGCCGCTTCGATATCCGTGCCGAGCATCGAATCGATGCCGATGCGCGCGACGATGGCGCCTGGTTCCACCACCGCGCGCAGCAGTGCCGCGAAATGCGCGAGCGTGCGGTCGCCGAGCGAGTGTCCCTAGCGATCGTTCAGAACCTTGAAGTTGTCGAGGCCGGGCAACAAGGTCGGTCAGTTGACGTGAGACGCATCGGGCGACATCTTTGCTTGCTTCCGGAGATCCCGAAATGGCGGTATCAAGCGTCAATTCACAATCGTCAGTTTCCACGCAGCAGTATGGCGGCAGCGACGACGACCCTGCCTTGCTGGAAGAGATCTCGAACTCACCACGCACCAGATGGAAAAAATCGCGGAATGCCTGGGACCCTGAGTGCCCTTCAATTTGCCCGGCAGCAGCCTCGGCACGTAATGATCCGTGCACAACCTTCATCGGGACACGTCGGAAATATCTGCTCACCACCTCGAGATATTGGCTGAAGGTAACACTGGACGCGAACGGTGCTCGGATGCATCGACATGACATCCCTCCTCGCTTCCGGAGAACCCGACATGGCCGTATCAAGCGTCAGTTCACAATCGTCCACTCCCGTAGAAACGTATGACGGCGACGATAACGACACCCCCGCCACCGGCAGCGCTCCGCCGGACGGCTCGCCTGCCGCTCCGATCCGCAACGAAGCAGTCGACGCTCCTGCCGGGCAGACCGGCACGCCCACGTCTTCTTCCACGCTGGCGCAAGTTCAGTCAGCCGATGCGGCCGCGCCTGGCCTGTCGTCCGCCGAAACCCAGCCACTGCTCGATCGCCTCGACAAGGACCCCACCGTTCCCAACGACGCCGGCAATGCCAACAGCTTGGCGGCGCTCCAGGGCGAATCGCTGCGTGGCGCTCCACCCGATGCCATCTCGTTCGAACAGCAGGCCACCCAGACGAACCAGCAAATCGAGGCCCTTCCGTCCGGTCAGCGCGACTTCTATCGCGGCGCGCTCGCCGCGGGCTCGACCTACTACAACGCAGCCACCACCGGGGATCGACGCGCGAAGATCGCGCAGTCCGTGCGAAGCGATGTCATCGATCCGGTCAGCAAGGCCTATCAGCAAGCCATGAGCGACCCCAACGCCCGCGTCCAGCAGGCCTTCGGCAAGCCCTTCGGTGCCGTCTATCTCGGCGCCGCCGGCCAGCAGCAGAGCGATCTGCTCGCCGAAAAGGGACAACAGTTCAACCAGGCCACGACCCCGGATGAACGCGCGCGCATCTTCGGACAGGCCGTTGACATCCGCCACACCATGCAGACGCAGATCGGCTCCATGATCGATCAGGAACACAGGCGCGTGCATGACCAATGGAAGCAGGCCGATCAGCAAATCGATCAGGCCATGCGCGATGCCTCATCGCTTCAGATTGCCTCGCTCGGTTCGCTTGACGACACCCGTTCCTTCCAGCGCCTCGAGTACTTCATCAACCACGGCCTGAACTCCGAGCGCAATGCGCAGCAGTTCCAGTATCGCCTGGAGCACACTCCCGACGACTTCAAGCCCCTGCACCAGTGGTCCGATGAAGCGACCGGGAAGGCTCAATGGGCCATCGATCACATCCAGAGCGATCCCTTCCGCCGTTCGGCCGAGCTCCCGCCGCTACCGCCCGACCCCACGCATACCACCGCCGAAAACCTGCGCATGGGCAACTTCGGCGCCGATCTGCTCCATCGCTACCAGACGGAGAACAGCCGCATCAACGAGGCCGGCATGCTGTATCACGCCGCCTCCCAACGCGGTCCCCTTCGCTACGAGTATCTCGATGCCCACACGCCGCCCCTGCCGCTCTGGCAGCAGCAACTCCAGGACGGCCTTGGCCGCTTCTTCGTGGGGCTCGTGCCGGGCGTGAACCTGCTCACCGACTACATCGTGCCGGCCAAGTCGCTTCCCGAAGCAGCCAGACAGGGTATCGACTTCTTCTCCGGCGTAGCGGGCGGCATGCTGGGGGAAGCGAGATTGCCGCGCTTCGGTCGCGCCGCAGAAGAACAGGTGCCGGCATCCAGGACAAAGTCCGAGGAAGCAGGCGTCGCGCAAGAAGTCAAACCTGCCGATGAAATCAAGCCCGTCACTGCGCCGGACGGTGGACCCGCCGTGCTCGCTGCAAGCACCGCAGCCGACGCGCCGGGCATTCCGCTGGTGGCGTCGGAATACGCACGACAACCCTCCGGCAAACTGGTGCCCGATGCGGACTACCGTGGCCTGTATCACGATGGAACCGGCCAGCACTTCATCCAGCAAGGCGGACAAAGTTATCCGGTGCGCTTCGACGAAACCGCCGGCAAGTGGCAAATGGAGCCGCGCGACGGTGCGCCCAATGCGCCCCACATGTCCATTGACACGAGGGGGAACTGGCAGGTCGATCTCGACCACGGTCTGGTGGGGGGAGGGAAGGGAGAGGCCCGTTGGGCATTTGAACTGTATGAACAGGGAAACACTCTTGAGGAAATTTCCCGAGAACTTCACGTCCGTCCGGAGACCGCCAAAAACCTCATCAATCAATATATCGCGGAGAGCGGGGAGGTAAGGCTGGCGCGTGCATACAATCGGGGCGAAGCGCCCCGTGATGGAAAGAGGTTGTCGCTCTTGTACACGCGATTGACCAGCGGTGAGTCGCTGTCAGCTGTCGCACACGAACTGACTGGCGGTGACGAGTTCTTGGCTTATATCAGCGCGCGGCGCTATGCAAGGATCCACGGTCGTCCGATCGACCGGCTCCCACAGGAGCTACCCTGGAGAACCCGGCCAGACGGTCCGGCAGCGGCGTCCCAGCCCGCTCCTGCGGCGTCGTTGACAAGCTATCCCATGGCCTATCAGCAATACGCCGACATCATCGAAGGGAACGAACAGTTGAAGCCGGCCTGGCAGATCAGCCAGGAAACCGGCGTCCCGACAGCGTGGATCGAGCGAATCCGGTCCGGAGACGGGTACTGGTCAGAGCGGTCGCAAAAATGGGTCGCGCTCGACATGCCTTCCGAGCCCTCCGGAGCCGGCGTTAGCCCCCCGGAACCGCCGCTGAAGCGCCCAAGCGCATATGCCGGCCAATCCGACCCTCCACCCGGAACCAGCGACCCCACACAACCACCGCCGCTCAAGCGACCGCGCACGGATGGCGGTGAGCCTTCGTGGGGAAGCAAGGAGCTCAGACAGTTCTCCGAAGACTATTCGAAGCTGAAAAGTCCCGATGCAAATTCGATGGATGAATGGTTTGAAGGAAACACCCAGGCGCCGCGGAGTCTACAAGTGGAACTGACGGCACGAGGTTATCAGGACATCACGCCAGACATGGTGCGCACCTTCATGACCGGCAAGGGTCGGGAACTCACCACCACCCAACTGCAAAGAATCGCAGAATTTCTGGGCGTGTAGATACCGTTCACCCACAGTGGGTCCGGCAACACGCTGATACCGCCCGGAGAAGTCTGGCAAAGAAGACACTGGACACGAGCAGTGCTCGACGTGCGCATGACAGCACGCGCTGCCGCAGCGTGTCGAGCACAGCCCCGCTCCGGCTCACGAATTCACGCCGGTTCGACAACTGCGTCAGATGGTCCGTGGTTGCCAGCGACTGCAGCTCCGCCTCGATGCGCTTGCGCCCGATCGCATCCATGATGAAGCCGTGTCATACGGTGCCGCGTCCGCGCCGCGTTGCGCTGCGGCCTTGCTTCGCCTTCGCGCCAGCGCGATTCCCGGTGCCGAAGATCGACGCGATATTCGAGCCGCCACTGCATCAAACTGGCGGCGGAGGCCCGCTGCGACGCCCGGGATCCGGTTGCTCAACTCATGCGGTTCATAGCCGGTCAGCGCATGCCAGTCGGGCGGATAGTGGAGCTCGCCGGTACGGCGTTGCGGTCCCACATGCCCGTCTCGCTGCCCGAGAGCGCAAGGCGAGTCAGCTCGCCGTCCTCCTTATCCTGCCGATCCGGCGGTGCCGCCTCTCAGCTTCATCCCACGCGGCGATCGCGTGTTCGGCTAGCCTGATGAGATCGCGAAGGAAAGTCGTGTGGGTTGTGTCGAAGTTGCGCGGCGTTGGACCGATCAAGGCCAGCACGCAGAGGGGGGGCCCAAGGCACCGGTCAGATCGCCTGACGGGCACATGGCTTGCTAAAGGCTTTCCGTTTGCCGCCTTGCCAGGAGGCTCATTGACTGCTCAAACGGAGACGCCGACACCCGACCTTCCTGTTTCAACCCTCGCCCGTCCTTGCTGAGCGGCGAGTGGCCAGCGCTTCCGGCGCGGGCATTTGCGCCACGCCTTCGCGCCCATCCTTTCCATTCCGGCTGTAACCAGCTCCCATTCGGCGCCCGCGTCTGTCGGCAGCGGCGCACGACGCAGCGTGGATCCATCGCGCTCGCCCTTCGAACAAGGAGACCTTTTCCATGTCCCGACGAACTGTCCAGATCCTCGGCAGCCTGCTGGCGGTAATCATCGTGGCCGTGCTGCTGACGCGCGCCATCGACGCCAGTACATGGCACAAATACTCCGGTGATCTCATCTACTATACGGGCCGTCATCTGCTGCTGGTGGGCATTTCGATGGCGCTTGCCATCGTCATCGGCATTCCCGCGGGCGTGGCGCTCAGCCGCCCCGGCCTCGCGCGGCAGGCCGAAGGCTTCATGCAGATCTTCAACATCGGCAACACGGTGCCTTCGCTCGCGGTGCTCGCCATTGCGCTGGGCATCTTCGGCATCGGCGATACGCCCGCCGTCATCGCGCTGTTCCTGGCCTCGCTGCTGCCGATCACGCGCAACACCTACGAAGGCATGAAGAACGTGCCTGCCTCGCTGCTCGAAGCGGCGCGGGGCATCGGCATGACGGGCATGCAGTCGCTGATGCGCGTGGAATTGCCCAACGCGATGCCGATCATCGTGGGCGGCGTGCGCACCGCACTCGCGATCAACGTGGGCACGGCGCCGCTCGCCTATCTGATCGGCGCGGACAGTCTCGGCACGCTGATCTTCCCCGGCATCTATCTGAACGACAACCAGATGCTGCTGCTCGGCGCCGCAGGCACCGCGATCCTCGCGCTGCTGCTCGACGCCATCGTGTCCGCGGCAAGCCGGCGCTGGACCAACGGCAGCGAGGTGACGCCATGAAGCTCTCTCGCTTCCTCCGCAAAGCGTTCGCCGCCGTTGCACTCAGCGCTTGCGCGAGCGTGCCGGCGCTCGCCGCGAATCTTGTCGTCGGCGGCAAGAACTTCACCGAGCAGTACGTCCTGGTCGAGATCACGACGCAGTATCTGCGTGCGCGCGGCTATTCGATCGACGCGCGCACCGGCCTCGGCAGCGTGCTCCTGCGCAGCGCGCAGGAAAACGGCCAGGTCGATCTCACGTGGGAATACACCGGCACGGCGGCGCTGGTCTATCACAAGCTGAAGGACAAGATGTCGCCCGACGAGATGTACCAGCGCGTCAAGGATCTCGACGCCAAGGAAGGGCTCGTGTGGCTCAACAAGTCGCCGCTCAACAACACTTACGCACTCGGCCTTCCCGCCGCAGCCGCGCGCAAGTCGGGCATCCGCACGATTTCGCAGTTGTCGGAGAAGCTCAGGAGCGACCCGAAAGGTACCCGTCACGTGTTCGGCATGGATGCGGAGTTCGCGAACCGTCCCGATGGCCTGAAGCCGCTGGAAGCCGCCTACGATCTGCACTTCAGCCGCGCCGAGACCAAGCAGATGGATTCGGGGCTGGTCTATACGGCGCTGCATAACAACCAGTTGACCATCGGTCTCGTCTACACGACCGATGGCCGCGTGAAGGGCTTCGGCATCGTGCCGCTCGAAGACGATCTTCATTTCTTCCCGCCGTACAACGCCACGCCCGTGGTGCGCGCGACCGTGCTCCAGCAGAATCCCAAGCTGGCCGAACAGCTGAACGCGCTGTCCGCCGTGCTGGACAACGACGCGATGCTGGAGATGAACAAGCAGGTCGATATCGACGGCAAGTCGGTGCAGGCGGTCGCGAGCGAGTTTCTGCGCGCGCACAAGCTGCCTTGATGAAGGAGGAACCCGAACGATGAGTCTGACCGACTATCTGAGCGCCAATTGGCCCGAGTTGCTGCAACTGACCTTGCAGCATTGCTATCTGGTGGGCTTGGCCGTGGGCTGCGCGATCCTCGCGGGCGTGCCGCTCGGCATTGTGATGAATCGCTATCCGTGGCTCGCCGGCCCGCTGCTCGGCCTCGCGACCATCATCCTGACGCTGCCGTCCATCGCGCTGTTCGGGCTGATGATCCCGGTGTTTTCGCGCTTCGGCGCAGGCATCGGCGCCGTGCCGGCGATCACCGCCGTGTTCCTGTACTCGCTGCTGCCGATCATGCGCAACACCTATCTCGCGCAGCGCAACGTGGAAGCGGGCATCAAGGAAGCGGGGATCGGCATCGGCATGACGGCGTGGCAACGGCTGCGTCTCGTGGAACTGCCGCTGGCCGTGCCGGTGATTCTCGGCGGCGTGCGCACCGCCGTGGTGATGAACATCGGCGTGATGACGATTGCCGCCGTGATCGGCGCGGGCGGACTGGGCTCGCTGATCGTGCGCGCGATCGGCCAGAGCAGCATGATGAAACTGCTGGTGGGCGCCGTGCTCGTGAGCCTGCTCGCGATCGTCGCCGACTTGCTGCTGCAGGCATTGCAGCGTGTACTGACACCGAAGGGAGTGCAAAAGACATGATCGAACTCGACCGCCTGACGAAGACTTTCACGCAGAAGGACGGCCAGAAGGTGAACGCCGTCGACTCGGTGAGCCTCAAGGTCGAAGAGGGCGAAATCTGCGTGTTCCTTGGCCCGTCCGGTTGCGGCAAGACCACGACGCTCAAGATGATCAACCGTCTGATCGAGCCGACCTCGGGACGCGTGCTGATCAACGGGGAGGATACGTCCGGGCTCAATGAAGTGGACCTGCGCCGGCATATCGGCTACGTGATCCAGCAGATCGGCCTGTTTCCGAACATGACGATCGAAGAGAACATCGTGATCGTGCCGCGCCTGCTCGGCTGGGACAAGAAGCGCTGCGCCGATCGCGCGACCGAACTGATGTCGATGGTCGCGCTCGATCCGAAGCTGTATCTGAAGCGCTATCCGCGCGAGTTGTCGGGCGGGCAGCAGCAGCGCATCGGCGTAATCCGCGCGCTGGCCGCCGATCCGCCCGTGCTGCTGATGGACGAGCCGTTCGGCGCGGTGGATCCAATCAACCGCGAGTCCATCCAGAACGAGTTCTTCGCGATGCAGCGCCAGTTGAAGAAGACCGTCATCATGGTGAGCCACGATATCGACGAAGCGATCAAGCTGGGTGACCGCGTGGCCGTGTTCCGGCGCGGCAAGCTCGTGCAGTACGATCATCCGGATACCTTGCTGGCGCATCCGCGTGATGATTTCGTCGGCCAGTTCGTCGGCGCCGACAGCACGCTGAAGCGTCTGTTGCTCGTGAAAGCCGGAGATGCGGCGACGCAACCCGATACCGTGCGCGCCGAGACGCCACTGGCCGATGCGTTCGCGCTGATGGACGAGAGCGACAGCCGCTATCTGACCGTGCTGGATGGCGAGCGGCACGCGCTGGGCGTGGTGTCGCGACGGGCGGCGCGCGGGGCGCAAGGCGTGTGCGGCGACAAGCTCACGCAGTTTCAGGCGACTGTTTCGCCGGATGAGAACCTGCGGATCGTGCTCTCGAAGATGTATCAGTTCCGATCGTCGTGGATGCCGGTGCTGGATGCCGATGGGCACTATGTCGGCGAGATCACGCAGGATTCGATCGCGGATTATCTGAGTTCGGGGAGGTCGCGGCATCAGACCGGACAGGGACCGGTGGCGCGGGTGAGGGAGACGGCGGGGGTGTAATTCAGGTGGGCCATTCCAGCCCGCCACACCGCTGCATGAAGTAATGAAGGGGGGGGGGCCCCCGCGGGCGCCCCCGGGGTTTTTTTGGTGCGGGTAAACCGAAACACCAAAAAAAAAAATAAACCACCCCC
>NZ_JARUXT010000003.1:1265315-1667930 GCF_031451075.1 Caballeronia sp. LZ043
CCCCCCCCCCCCCGCGCCTGCACCCAAGGCGGGGCCCCCCCCCGCGCCCCCCCCCCCTTTCTTTTTTGCTGTCCGGATAAGCGTAAACCCTAAATCTAAATTTCCCACCCACCGAGAAACCGATTTTTGTCCAGCGGGAGCCGCATGGCATTCTCTGTCCATCGACATCGCTTCAAGCAACGACCAAAATCGTGAACAAGGAATCCAGCGTCATTGGGGCCGAGCGCCTGCTGCTCGTGCTGAGCGCACTCGCCAGCCACGGCAAGGCCATGTCCGTGAAGGACATGCTCGGCGCCACCGGTCTCGCGCAAAGCACGCTCTACCGGCAAGTCGCGCTGCTCAAGCGCTGGGGCTTCGTCTCCGAAGACGCCGGCTACTACGCGCCCGGCCCCATCAGTCTCCAGCTCGCGCTCGGCTTCGACGTCAACTCGATGCTCGTCGAAGCCAGCCGCGACAGCATGCTGCAACTCTCCCGCGCAACGCAGGAAAGCGTCGGTCTCATCGTCGCCGTGAACGACCAGGTGATCTGCCTCGAAATGATCGAGAGCACGCACTCGCTGCGCTGCTCCTTCGAGAAAGGCCGCGCCGTGCCGCTGCGTGCGGGGGCATCGGCGAAATCGCTGCTCGCCTTCATGGCCGACAAGACCCGCGCCGAAAGCCTCGAACGCCAGTTCGCCGACAACCCCGCCGCGCGCGCCGCCCTCGAAGCCGAACTCGACGCCATCCGGTCCCGCGGCTACGCGGTCAGCGACAGCGAGATCGATATCGGCGTGTGGGGCGTCAGCGCGCCCGTCTTCCGGCGTCCGACGCGCGGCAGCGGCGGCGGCGCGGCTGCGTCGATCACGCTGATGGCGCCCTCCTCGCGCGCCGCCGGCCGCGAACAGCAACTCGCCGACTGGACCGTGCGCACCGCCAACGCCATTAGCACCCAATTGCAGTCCACCTGACCGCTTCAAAACCACGACCGAACCACACCCGGAGCCCACACGATGAAACTCAAGAACCTCTTTACCGCCGCGAGCCTCGGCTTTGCGATCATGGCCGCCGTGCTGCCCGGCAGCGCCGCCGCCGAAGACTCGAAGGTGCTGAACGTCGCCACCGACGCCACCTTCCCGCCGATGGAATTCGTCGACAAGGGCCAGCGCACCGGCTTCGACATCGACATCATGAACGCGCTGGCGAAGGCAATGGGCAAGACGGTCCAGTGGACCGACATCGACTTCAAGGGGCTGATTCCGGGTCTCGTCGCGCGCCGTTTCGATGCCGCCATCTCCGGCATCTACATCACGCCGGAACGCTCGCAGGTCGTCGACTTCACGCAGTCTTACTTCGCGGGCGGCCTCTCGGCGCTGGTGAAGGCCGATTCGCCGATCAAGACCCTCGCCGATCTCAACGGCAAGAAGGTGACGGTTCAGGTGGGCACGAAGTCCGTGAACTTCCTGCGCGACAACTATCCGCAGGTGCAGCGCGTGGAAGTGGAAAAGAACCAGGAAATGTTCGATCTCGTCGGCATCGGCCGCGCGGACGCCGCCGTCACGGGCAAGCCCGCCGCATTCCAGTTCGTGCGCACCCGCCCCGGTTTCCGCGTGCTCGACAAGGAGCTGACCACGGAAGCGTATGGCATCGCCGTGCGCAAGGACGAGCCGCAACTGCGCGACCAGATGAATGCCGCGCTCGCCAAGATCAAGGCCGACGGCACCTACGACGCCATCGTCAAGAAGTGGTTCAGCACCACTGCCACGACCGCCAGCGCCAAGTAAGCCGACGGACCTGACCCATGCAACTCGACTTCACTCCCGCCTTCGCCGGCTGGGCCGACATCGCGCACGGCGCGCTGGTCACGGTGGAAGTGACCGCCGCCGCGCTCGTGCTGTCGTGCCTGCTCGGGCTTCTGATCGGCATCGGCCGGCTGGCGCCGCAGCGCCGGCTGGTCTACGGCTTCTGCACCGGCTATCTGATCTTCTTCCGCGGCACGCCGCTGCTCGTGCAGTTGTTCCTGCTGTTTTTCGGCCTGCCGCAGTTCGATATCCTGCTGCCCGCGTTCGTGTGCGGCATGCTCGGCCTCGGGCTGTATTCGGCAGCGTATGTGTCGGAGATCGTGCGCGGCGCGATTCAGTCGGTGGACCGCGGCCAGACGGAAGCGGCGCGCTCCATCGGCATGTCGTCCGGACAGGCGATGCGCGCGATCATCCTGCCGCAGGCCATCGTGCGCATGATTCCGCCGCTCGGCAACGAGTTCATCGCGCTGATCAAGAACTCGGCGCTGGTGTCGCTGCTGACCATCCACGACCTGATGCACGAAGGACAGAAGATCATCAGCGTCTCTTACCGGTCGCTGGAGGTGTATATCGTGATCGCGCTCGTCTATCTCGTGCTCACCCAGACGACCAACTACATTCTTCATCGCGTCGAGCGTCGGCTGCGCGCAGGAGGCATGGTGCAATGAACAGCGCTCAACCCATCGTCAGCATCCGCGAACTCACCAAGTCCTTCGGCACGCATCGCGTCCTGAACGGCATCGACTTCGATATCCAGCCGAGCCAGGTCGTCGTCGTGATCGGGCCGAGCGGTTCCGGCAAGAGCACCTTCCTGCGCTGCTGCAACGGCCTCGAACAGCCGGAACGCGGCACTATCGACATCTGCGGGCATCGGCTCGTCGATCACGGCACGATGCTCAAGGAGCGCCCGCTCAACGCGTTGCGCACCGAAGTCGGCATGGTGTTCCAGTCGTTCAATCTGTTCCCGCATCTTTCGGTGCTGCACAACATCACGGTCGGCCCGCGCATGCTGCGCGACATGTCGAAAGCCGATGCCGACACCGCCGCGCTCGCGCTGCTCAAGAAGGTCGGCCTCGAACACAAAGCGCATGCGATGCCCGCAAGTCTCTCGGGCGGACAGAAGCAGCGCGTCGCGATTGCCCGCGCGCTGGCCATGCAGCCGCGCGTCATGCTGTTCGACGAACCCACGTCGGCGCTCGATCCGGAACTCGTCGGCGAAGTGCTGCAAGTGATGAAGCTGCTCGCCGCCGAAGGCATGACGATGCTCGTCGTCACGCATGAAATGGGCTTTGCGAAGGAAGTGGCGGATGTCGTCGTCGTGATGGACGGCGGCGAGATCGTCGAGGCGGGTCCGCCCGCGCAGATCTTCTCGACGCCCACGCAGCCGCGCACGCGTTCGTTCCTGCAAGCCGTGCTGACGCGCGCATGAACCTCGCTCTGATACGCGGCGACGCGCTCGTCGCCTCACCCTGGAAGAACGGCGGCGGCATCACGCGCGAAGTCGCAGCGCAGGCCCAGGCGTGGCGCGCGAGTGTCGCGGATATCGACCGGCCCGGGCCCTTCTCGCGCTTCGACGGCATCGATCGTGTGCTCGTATTGCTCGACGGCGCGGGTCTCGTGCTCGGCGAACAGGTCGTCGGGCAGGCGTTGGAGCTGGCCCGGTTCGCGGGCGAAACACCCATCGACGCGCAGCTCACCGACGGCCCCGTCCGCGTGTTCAACCTGATGACGCAACGCGATGCCGCGCGCGCATCGGTGGATATCTGGCACGCGCCGGGCACGCGCGTCGTGCGCGGCGACACCGTGCTGCTGCACTGCGCGCGCGGCACGCTCGACGTGCGCGTCGGCGAGACGCATATCAGTCTGACGAAGATGGACACGCTGCGCATCGAAGACGCGCGCGCCATCGAAGTCGGGATGCAGGGCGACGGCGCGTTGCTGTGCGCGTCGCTCGAAACCCAAGTCCGATCATGAACTCATCGAACTCAATGCTTTTTGCGGCGCACGCGCTGCTGCCGGACGGCTGGCGCACCAACGTGCTGCTGGAGTGGAATGACGCGGGTACGCTCGTCGCCGTGACGCCCGACACGCGCGAGATACCCGCGAACGCGGCGCGCGCGGCAGGACCGGTCGTGCCCGGCATGCCGAACCTGCATTCGCACGCGTTCCAGCGCGCGATGGCGGGCCTCACCGAGTATCGCGCGAACCCCGCCGACAGCTTCTGGAGCTGGCGCGACCTGATGTACCGCTTCGCGCTGCGCATCACGCCCGAGACGCTCGGCGCCATTGCGCGCTGGCTCTATGTCGAGATGCTCAAGGCGGGCTACACGTCCGTTTGCGAGTTCCACTACGTGCATCACGCCGAAGACGGCACGCAGTACGCGCAACCGGCGGAACTGGCGCTGCGCGTCGTGGATGCGGCGCGCGAGACCGGCATCGGCATGACGATGCTGCCCGTGCTCTATCAGCAAGGCGGCTTCGATGCGCAGCCGCCGCGCGCCGACCAGCGCCGCTTCATCAATTCCACGGAAGGCTATCTCGACCTGCTGCGCAGCCTGCGCACGGCGCGTCCGGAAGACGGCGCGCTGCGTTACGGTGTCGCGCCGCACTCGTTGCGGGCGGTGTCGGAGGCTTCGTTGCGCGCGTTGCTCGAGGGCCTCGACGCCATGTCGCCCGGCGCGCCCGTGCATATCCATATCGCGGAGCAGACGGCGGAAGTGGACGCATCAGTGGCGGCGCTCGGCGCGCGCCCGGTGCAATGGCTGCTCGATCACTTCGACGTCAACCCACGCTGGTGTCTCGTGCATGCCACGCACGTCGATGCCGGCGAAACGCTCGCGCTCGCCCGCAGCGGCGCGATCACCGGGCTGTGCCTCACGACCGAGGCGAATCTCGGCGACGGCTTCTTCCCCGTCGCGGAATATCTCGACGCACAGGGCGCGTTCGGCGTCGGCTCGGACAGTCATATCGGCGTGGACTGGCGCGCGGAACTGCGTCTGCTCGAATACGGCCAGCGGCTCCAGCGGCGGCAGCGCAACGTGCTCGCGTCGCCGGACACGGCGCAGGTCGCGGACCGGCTGTTCCACGGCGCGCTCGAAGGCGGCGCCCGCGCAACGGGCCGCACCACCGGCAAGCTCGAAGCCGGCGCGCGCGCCGACTGGCTCGTGCTCGACGCCAATCATCCGAATCTCGCGGAACAAACGCCCGCGACGTGGCTCTCTTCCGTGGTCTTCTGCGAACATGGCGAAACGCCGGTGCGCGATGTTTTCGTCGGTGGAGAATGCGTGGTTCGCGAGCGTCGTCATCGGGACGAAGCGCGGCACTACGCGGACTATCGCCGGGCGCTCTCGCAACTGCTTGCCGACGCCTGAACGTCGGCCAACCCAGGACGCAAGCTCATGAACGATCTCTTTTCTCTCGAACGCGGCGATGCGCCGCTGCTCATCTCCATCCCGCACCTCGGCACGCAGATTCCGGACTCACTGCGCAGCCAGTACACCGACGTCGCGCTGACGGTCGCGGATACCGACTGGCATCTCGACCGCCTTTACAGCTTCGCCCGGACGCTCGGCGCGACGATTCTGGGCGCGCGCCTGTCGCGCTATGTGATCGACCTGAACCGGCCGCCGAGCGACGAAAGCCTGTATCCCGGACAGACGACGACTGGCCTGTGCCCCGACCTGACCTTTCGCGGCGAGCCGGTGTATCGCGAAGGCTGCGTGCCCGATGCCGCCGAGAAGCAGCGGCGCGTCGCGGCGTACTGGCAGCCGTATCACGACACCCTGCGCGCCGAATTGAAGCGTCTGCGCGAGCGGCATGCGAACGTGCTGCTGTGGGAAGCGCATTCCATCGCGAGCGTGCTGCCGCGTCTCTTCGACGACAAGCTGCCTGATCTCAACATCGGCACGCAGGACGGACGCACGGCGGCGGCTTCGGTGCAGCAGGAAGTGGAACGCGCGGCTGCGGCGGGTCCGTTCACGTGGATCGCCAACGGCCGCTTCAAGGGCGGCTATATCACGCGGCACTTCGGCGCGCCCCAGGACGGCGTGCACGCGGTCCAGCTGGAGATGTGCCAGTCGACCTACATGAACGAGGCCGCGCCGTTCGAGTATCGGCCCGAGGTGGCGCAACAGGTCGAGCCGGTGGTCGAGAACATGGTGAGCGGCGCGCTGCGGGCGGTGGTCGCGCTGAGCACGGCGGCCGGCTGAAAAAGCGGGCGTGATTCACGCGCCATCGAGGAGCAGGTCGCGGAGCGCGTCGAGCGCCGCTGAGTAATGGCCCTTGCGCCAGACCAGCAGCGTATCCACCTGCCCCAGTTCGCCGAGCGGATGGACATCGACGTCATCGTCGAGACGCGCCAGTTCCAGCACCGAGCGCGGCGCCACCGCGACGCCCGCGCCCGCCGCCACGCACGCGATGATCGCGTGGTACGAGGCCAGTTCCAGCACCCGCGCAGGACGGATGCCCTGCTGCTCGTACCAGCGCATCGCATAGGAGCGATAGGCGCAGCCGCGTTCGAACGCTACCAGCGTGAGGCCGGCCGGCTCCTGCGCCAGGGCTGTCGGATCCTGTCCGCGCGGCGTGACCAGCGTCAGTTCTTCGCGGAACACCGGCACGGTGTCGAACTGCCCGGCGCCGAGCGCGTCCGGTTCGATCGGCCGCGCCATCACCGCCGCATCCACGTCGAAGGTGCGCACGCTTTCGATCAGCGCGCGCGTGACGCCGGTCGCCAGTTCCAGCGTCACCTGCGGCCAGCGCCGGTGATACGCCGCGAGCACGCGCGGCAGACGGCTCGCCGCCGTGCTTTCCATCGTGCCCAGGCGCAAGCGTCCTTGCGGCCGGTTCTCGCTGATCGCATGACGCGCTTCCTCGGCCAGCGCGAGCAGGCGTTCGGCGTAGGGCAGCAAGGTCTCGCCGGCGGGCGTCAGCACGAGGCGCCGGCCATCGCGGACGAACAACTCCGTGCCGAGCGTTTCCTCCAGCTGGCGAATGCGCGTCGTCACGTTCGATTGCACGCGGTTCAGCTTGAGCGCGGCGCGCGTCACGCCGTTTTCGCGGACGACCGCCCGAAAGATGGTGAGCGCAGCCAGATCCATGATCTTTCCTGAAGATTGATTCCATCTCGATTATTCATTTTTCAAGATGGATAGGTCAAGGTAGGATCAGCAGACCCTCGCTCTGACTTTCATGCTCATGGCATCGCCGCTGCCCGTCTCGTCCGCCTCCGCTCAACCCGCCCGCGATGCCGCGCTTGCCTGCGCCGTGGTGCTGGCCGTTGCGCTGGGCGTCGGGCGCTTCGCGTTCACGCCGTTGCTGCCGCTGATGCTCCACAGCGGCGCGCTCGACATCCGGCACGGCGGCTGGCTCGCGTCGGCCAACTACGCGGGTTATCTGATCGGCGCGCTGTCCTGCGCGGCGATTCGCATCGATCACGCCCGCATGGTGCGGTTCGCGCTCGCCGCGACCATCCTGCTGACCCTCGCGATGGGCGTCGTTCATCTGTTCTGGCTCTGGACGGCGATCCGCTTCGCGGCGGGCGTCGTCAGCGCGTGGGCGTTCGTGTTTGCATCGCAATGGGGCCTGCGGCGGCTCGCGGAACTCGACGCGCACGGCTACGGCGGCGTGATCTATGCCGGGCCGGGTGTCGGGATCGTCGCAACCGGACTGCTCGGTGCAGGTGCCGCTGCGCTCGCCGTGCCGGCGCCGTGGGTGTGGGATGGCTTCGCGGTGTGCTCGGCGCTGGCCGGCCTGGCCGTCTGGAAGACCTTCACGCGGCAGGCATCGGCCGCGCATGGCCGCGCGACGCATCACGGCGGCAGCGAGACCGGCGTAGCGCGCGCCGATTCGATCGGATTGATCGGCCTTTATGGACTCGCCGGGTTCGGCTACATCATCTCGGCGACCTTCCTGCCCGTCATCGCCCGGCAAGCCTTGCCCGGTTCAGCGTGGCCCGACTTGTTCTGGCCAGCCTTCGGACTCGCGCTGATCGCCGGCGCACTGCTCGCCGCGCGCCTGCCGCTGTCTTGGGACAACCGTCTGCTGTCGGCCGGGTTGTATCTGATTCAGGCGCTGGGCATCGCGTCGGGGATCGTCTTTCCTACCGCGCTCGGATTCGGCATCGGCAGTCTGCTGCTGGGGTTTCCGTTTACCGCGATCACTTTGTTCGCGATGCGCGAGGCGCGCCGCCTGCGCGGCGATGCGGCCGCCGGATTGATGGGCTATGCCACTGCTTCGTATGGATTGGGGCAGATCGTCGGGCCGCTGGTCGCGGCGCCTATCGCCGAGCACACGGGTTCGTTCTCGGCCGCGCTGTGGATCGCGGCGGCGGCGCTGGCGGCAGGGGCTATCGGATTGGTCTGGCTGGGGACGCGTGCTTCGGCCCGGCGCTAGAAGAGATCAGCAGGCCACGCTGTCGCGCGGCGCTTGAGAACGCGCCGCGGGTTGCGCGAGTTCCACCCGGTTGCCGCCGAGCGACTTCGCCCGGTACAACGCGCGGTCGGCGATGGTCAGCAGATCGGTCAATGCAGCGCCGGCCGTGCCGCATTGCGCCAGACCGATGCTCACGGTCGCGCGGATCTCCACCCCCGCCCCGCCGGGCGTGCCCGCTTGCGCGAAACGCCGGACCACGGCTTCCGCCGTCGCGCGGGCGCGATTGCAGTCGCGTCCCGGCAGCAGCGCGGCAAATTCCTCGCCGCCGATGCGCGCAAAAATCGCCTCGGGCCCCAGCGCGTCCTGCGCGATCGACGCGAAGGTCTTGAGCACGGCGTCGCCCGTTTCATGACCGTGGCGGTCGTTGATGGCCTTGAAGTTATCGAGATCGAGCGCGATCAGGCAGACCGGCTGTCGTGCATCCGCGCGCCGGATAATGCGCATGCCTTCCTCGAAGAACCAGCGGCGGTTGCCGAGCCCCGTCAGGTAATCCGTCCGCGATTCCTTCAGCAATTCACCATGCGCCTCGTCGCGCACGAAGCGCAGCAGGGTCATCGGCAGAATGACGGAATAGAGCACGCCTTCGTACATCGTCGCCTTGGCGATCGCCGACAGCATGCCCGGCCCGAGCGACGCTGCCAGCCACGGCAGGATCAGCGCGCGTGCGGCATAGAAGAGCCCGTGAAAGCCCGCGACGAACGCCGCGATATCGCGCGACTGCAGGCGCCGGGCGCGATCGCCGCGCAGCAGTTCGCGGGCGGTCATGCCGCTGGCGAAAGCAATCGGGATGGCGCTGACGTAGTTCCACATCGGCACTTCCCAGCGCACGCCGGCGATGACCCACGCGAGCGCCACGCCGGCCAGCACGCCGATGGACAACGCCCCATGACGCCGGCCGTTCATGATGGCGACGCCGCGCAGCAGCAGCAGATAGCCCGAGACCATGATGAGGTTGCTCAGCGCCGATCCGATGGCGCCGGGCAGCGCGTGGCGCACGGCGACGGCCGCGCAGCCGGCGGCGAGCGTCGCGTAGCCGGCGGCCAGCGTGGCCAGCTCCTGCCTGCGTCCGGCATGACCGCGGCGTTCCCACAGCGTCATCCCGCAACTGGCGAGGAGCGTGCCGATGGCAAGCAGATAGATGGTAATGAGATCGACATGCATGCTGTCGCGTGCCTGATGTGCCCGAAAGACTTTTCCGTGCGACTGTTAACGGCAGGCAAACGTCAAACTTGAAGTGAATCGCTGATTCGTTCTTCACGCGGCCCGTGGGCGCGCACTGTTGGATCGGCTGCAACGCGCCACGCGCGCCCGTTCTGTCGCCGCCAACACCTCGCCGCATGACGAGACTCGTGGCGGGTACCGCCGAGTACCGCCTTTCCCTTTCTCATCAACGGCTTGCACGATCTTCACGCCCGCGAAACGTCTCCTGGCACGGCTCTCGCAATGAATGTCGCGAGCGCAACGACACGCGCTCCCCACCCAACCGGAACCCAGGAGATTCACCATGAAGATCGACAACCTCGCTGTCAGCAAAGACCTCGCCCGTGAAGAGATGGAAGCCATCGTCGGCGGCAGCGTTTTCCAGAACAACGGCGTCAACGCCAACCTCGAGGCCGGCGGCGTCTCTTTCGCGAGCCCGCAGACCAACGTCGCGCCCGTGACGCAAGTGGATGCCTCGACGCACACGGACGTCGACCTGAAGAACATCACGAAGTCGGTCTCTTCGGTGGGCAGCCTGATTCAAGGCATGAAGATCTGAAGCACGCAATCCGGCGAGCGAAGGATTCGGGGATCCTTCCCTCGCCGGACGCGGCGTCGCTCAGCGCGGCGCCGATACCACTTCCAGCGCGAGCAGATTCGATACGTAGCGGCCCGCCTTGCCATCGCCGGGAATGACGAGCCGCGCGAAACCGGTCGTCGTCAAGGGCGCACCGTTCATCTCATACGCGACGATGTCCGGCTGATTGCCGAAATCGGGCGACAGCTCGGCCAGCGACAGGATCACGCGATAACCATCGCTGCCCGTCGCGATCAGGTAGAAACCCAGCAGATCGTTCTTGATCGTCGAACTGGCCTGGATGTCCGCCGCATTCAGCAGATTCCACAGGCTCACGCCCGTGTAGGTCGTCGTGCCGACCGTGCGCGTCACCGCGGGAAGCGCCTGAAGCGCGGCGAGATCGAAGCTTGCCGGCGTCGCCACCGCGCCGGACAACTGGAACTGCGTCGTGGTCCCGCCGCCCGCGACGTGAACCGCCGACACCGCCGTGCCCACCTTGAGCGTCACAAGGTTCGACACGTAGCGGCCGCCCTTCACGTCGCCCGGCGCGGTGACGCGCAGCGGGCCGTCGGTCGAGGACAACGCGGCGCTCGTGCCGTTGATCGTCTCCGCATACACCACCTGATTGCCGCGATTGCCGAAGTCCGGGCTCAGCTCGCCCATCGCGAACAGCGCGCGGTAGTTGTCGCTGCCGGTCGCGATCACGTACTTCGCGAGCACATCGTTCTTGACCGCCGCGTTCGTCGTGATGCCGATCTGGTTCAGCATGCTCCAGAGGCTCGCTCCGGTGTACACATGCGTCTGCTGACCCGTGCCGCTGCCGAAGGACACGGTTTGAGTCGTCGCGGGCTGAGCCTGGATCTGCGCCAGTGTGAACTGGGTCTGCGTCGTGACGTCGCCGGAAACCGACAGTACGGTCTTCGGCGGCGGCGTATCGTCGTCACCGCCGCCGCAGGAAGCGGCTGCGAACGGAAGCAGGCTGAGCAGGATGAGCGGCGATGCCAGCCGCTTCAGAACAGGGGAAAGCGTCATTGTCGGTACTCCCTCCGGTCAGCGGATCGACGCCCGTCGTGCAGCGCAGTGCGCGCGATATCCCGCTCGTTATGTTTATGCGGATACAGCGGCGATCACATTCGCAGAATCGCGTGCAAAAGGCAAGACGGGGTCGTGCGATGAACGGCTCGGCGCGGCGCGCGGCCTTCATGTCTGGCGAATGGACGGAAGACTTCAAGCGCCCGGTGGAAGAAGGCGCGCGGGAGATCGCGAAGGTGGCGACCGTCCTTACCGACGGCGGACAGCCGCAGCCATGACGTCAGATCGCCATGCCGCCCGATACCTCGATGCGCTGCGCATTGATCCAGCGACTGTCCTCCGACAGCAGCGACGCGATCATCGGTCCGATGTCGTCGGGCAGGCCCGGGCGGCCGAGCGCCGTCATCTCGGTGACGCGCCGGTTGACCTCGGGGTTGTCGCGCACGATGCCGCCGCTGAAGTCGGTCTGGATCGCGCCCGGCGCCACCACGTTGACCGCGATGCGGCGTGGCGCCAGTTCCTTCGCCATGTATTTGGTGAGCACTTCCACCGCGCCTTTCAGCGAGCCATAGGCCGCGCTCTCCGGAATGATGATGCGCGTGAGGCCCGACGAGATATTGACGATCCGGCCGCCGTCGTTGATGAGCGGAAGCAGCTTCTGCGTGAGAAAGAACACGCCCTTGAAGTGGACGTCATAGAGCGCGTCGAGTTCGGCTTCCGTCGTCTTCCCGATGCTGTTGTGATGCGACGTGCCCGCATTGTTGACGAGATAGTCGAAGCGTTCGGCCTGCCATCCGGCGAGCGTGCGGCGCACATCATTCGTGAAGGCGTCGAACGCCGCGACCTTGCCGGTATCGAGTTGCAGCGCGGCCGCCTTGCTGCCCGTCTCGGCGACGAGCGCCAGCACCTTGTCCGCTTCCGCGCGATTGCTGTGATAGGTAAAGATGCAATCGACGCCGCGTCGCGCGAGATTGAGCACCGTGTTCCGACCGAGCCCGCGGCTTGCGCCGGTCACGATCGCGATCTTGCTGGCAGACATGGATGACCTCCCTGTGAAGTGAATCCACAGGATAGCCATTCGAGTGCGTTCGAATAATCCATGCAACGTTGCACGGGCTGTGCTGGCATGCGAACAATGACGCATGCCAGCATGAGATCAAGGCGTAGGCGGCGTGCCTTCGCCCGGCTGGTTGGCGAGACCGGCGCGCGTCACGTCGAACGCCAGCTTCTTCCTGCTCTCGTCATAGCGGCAGCGCACCTTCGCGCCTTCGCCGACCTCGCCGCCAAGCATTTCCCTCGCGAGCTGGTTCTCGATCGACTGACGAATCTGCCTGCGCAACTCACGCGCGCCGAACTCGGGCCGATAACCGACTTCCGCGAGATGATCGACGACGGATTCGTCGAACTCGAGCGCGATGTCCTGGCTATGCGCGAGACGTTGCACCTGATCGAGCATCAAGCGCACGATCTGCCGCACTTCGTCGCGGCCAAGGGACTTGAACAGGATGATGTCATCGATCCGGTTCAGGAACTCCGGCCTGAAGTGCTGTTGCAACACCTTCATCACGCCGCTTTGCAACGAAGCATCCGCATCCGACGCCGTGCTCGTGAAGCCCAGCACGCCGCGCTTCTGACCGGCAATCACATCGGAACCGAGATTGCTCGTCGCGATGATCAGCGTGTTGCTGAAGTCGACGACGCGGCCCTTGCCATCGGTGAGGCGTCCGTCGTCGAACACTTGCAGCAGCACGTTGTAGACATCCGGATGCGCCTTCTCGATCTCGTCGAGCAGGATCACGCTGTAAGGCCGGCGACGCACGCGCTCGGTCAGCTGGCCGCCTTCGTCATAGCCCACATAGCCCGGCGGCGAGCCGATCAGCCGCGACACCGCATGGCGCTCCATGTACTCGCTCATGTCGACGCGCAGCATCGCGTCTTCGTCGCCGAACACGACTTCCGCGAGCGCCTTCGCCAGCTCGGTCTTGCCGACGCCCGTCGGCCCGAGGAACAGGAACACGGCGATCGGCCGATTGCGCCCTTGCAAACCGGTACGCGCGCGGCGCACGGCGTCGGACACGGCCTCGACCGCTTCGTCCTGGCCGATCACGCGCTTGTGTAGACGCTCTTCCATCTGCAACAGGCGCGCGCGCTCTTCCTCGGTCAGTTGCGCGACCGGAATGCCCGTGAGCGTCGCGACGATCTCCGCGATCTGCGCGACCGTCACCGTCGACGTATTCGTGCCGACACGCTTCTTCCACGTGTCGGTGGCTTCGTCGAGTTCCTTTTGCTTCTGTTCGAGTTCGCTGTCGAGCGCATGCGCGCGGTCGAACTGCTTGCGCGATGCCGCGTAGTCCTGCTCGCGCCGCAACTGCGCGTGCTCCGCTTCCAGTTCGAGGATTTCGGCAGGACGTGAAGTGGCCGAGAGATTGACGCGCGCGGCGGCCTGATCGACGAGATCGATCGCCTTGTCGGGCAGGAAGCGTCCGGTGATGTAACGGTCCGACAACTCCGCCGCACCGACGATCGCATCGTCCTGGATGGTCACCTTGTGATGCGCTTCGAGACGGTCGCGCAGGCCGCGCAGGATGTTGATGGTCTGCGCGACGGTCGGCTCCGCCACCAGCACCGGCTGAAAGCGCCGTTCGAGCGCCGCGTCCTTCTCGATGTGCTTCTGGTACTCGGCGAGCGTGGTTGCGCCGATCAGGTTCAGCTCGCCGCGCGCCATGGCCGGCTTGAAGACATTGGCGATGTCGAGCCCGCCTTCGCCGCCGCCCTGCCCCGCGCCGACGATCGTATGCACCTCGTCGACGAACAGCAGCAGCGTGTCGCGATTCGCGCCGATTTCATCGACGACCTGCTTCACGCGCTCCTCGAACTCGCCGCGAAACTTCGCACCCGCGACCATCGAATTCACGTTCAGTTCGACGAGCCGTTTCTCGCGCAGCGACTCGGGCACGTCGCCGTTCACCATGCGCTGCGCCAGCCCCTCGACCACCGCCGTCTTGCCGACGCCCGGTTCGCCGATCAGCACCGGATTGTTCTTGCGGCGGCGCGCGAGCACTTCGACCATCGTCTCGATCTCGCGTGCGCGCCCGATCACCGGATCCAGATGTCCTTCGCGCGCGAGTGCGGTGAGGTCGCGGCTGAACTTGTCGAGATTCGGCGTACGCGAAGGCGGCGTATCGCCGCCGCGCGGCGGTGCGCCCGCGCCGACCGTCTGCGCGGTCTGCTGCCTGAGCGCCTGCGGATCGACGCCGAGCTTGCCGAGCAGTTGCCCGGCGAAGCTGTCGGGCACGTCGGCGAGACCAATCAGCAAATGCTCCGGCGCGACATAGCTGTGCCGCAGTTGCCGCGACGCGAGCAACGCGCGGTCGAGCGCGCTCTTCAGACGCGGCGACACGCCGATCATGCCGTCCGCCGGCGGCGGCGACGTGCCGTAGCAGCCTGGCGCGTTGGCATCGATATAGGCGCGGATCTGCGCGGGATCGAGCCCGAGGCTCTTCATCAGCGACTCGATCACCGCATTGTTCGCGAGTTCGTAGAGCAGGTGTTCCGTATCGACCTGTGAACATCCGGATTGCACGGCGCGCTCGGCCGCGCGCATCAGCATCTCTTTCGCGCCGTCGCTGAAATAGCGGTCGATGTTCGCGCCTTCGGCTTCGTTGCGCCGGGCGCTGGGGGTTGGCGCTGCATCGGCGGACGGGGGCGGCATGGCTGCGCCGGATGGGTCAGGCTGCTCCGGCGCGCCACCGAGAAACAGCGATTCCAACGGCGAGAGCGCACGCTGATGCCGTGTCAGCTGGGCATAGTGAAAGTCGCATACGTCGATGACATGCCGCTGCCCGTTGCGCAAGACGGCCAGCCGCACCGTGGCGGGACGCGCGGCGCAAACGTCGCACAGATGAGCCATGTTCGGTTTCCTTACATGAGGGCATGCGCCCGGCCAGGCATCGATGCAACCGCTATTCCTGATCCCTGGCCTTGCAAGTGCCGTGAACAAGATCGGGCAGTCATGGTACTGCGCAAGCCGCCCTGCATGCGGGAACGATGTTTGCAGTAGGCCGTGCCGATTGCGCGATCTACGCGGACCTTGCTTGCTCGCCCGCCGCCAGCGTCTTGATACGCCCGGCCACTTCGGCATCGAGCGGCGTATAGACGATCATGCCGAGGTCAGGCCGGCCATCGACCGCGAAGGCCGAATACTCGAGTTCGACGGGACCGAGCAGCGGATGCTGCAGGCGCTTGATGGCATGCACGTCCGAATGACCGAGCACATCGTTGTCGCGCCACAGGGCTTCGAACTCGGGACTGGCGCTGCACAGTTCATCGACGAGATCAGCGGCTTCCGACACGATCCCCGCGCGCGCCACGTCCGCCCGAAACGCGCCGACGACAAAGCGCGCGACGTTCTCCCAGTCGTGCTGCTTCGCGCGCACGGCGGGATGGCGGAACAGGAACTTCAGGATATTGCGCTGGCCCGGCGGCAATGCGCCGTAGTCGGTCAGCACAACGGCCGCCGCGCGGTTCCACGCCACCACATCCCACGTGGCTGTCTTGATGAGCGCCGGACTGGCTTCGAGCGAGTCGAGCAGGCGCTGCAAGCGCGGATTCACGCCTTCCACGCTTTGATAGCGGACTTCCGGCGGCCTGCCGAGGCCGAGCATGAACAGGTGCTCGCGTTCGGTATCGGTCAGCAACAACGCGCCGGCGATACGTTCCAGCACGTCCGGCGAAGGCGCGCCGCCGCGTCCCTGTTCGAGCCACGTGTACCAGGTGGGGCTGATGTTGGCACGCTGCGCCACCTCTTCGCGGCGCAGTCCGGGCGTACGGCGGCGGCCCGTGAAGCCGAAGCTGGCCGGATCGAGACGCGTGCGCCGGCTTCGCAGGAAATCGCCGAGTGAGCGCGGTGTGTTCAAGGGGTTAGTCGGTTTACCATGATGTCGTCACTACTTTAACGGGATAAGAAAACGCAGGATAGTGCATGGGTTCGATCAAGGAGAACCACACCATGCGAATCTTTCTGACCGGCGCGACCGGTTTCATCGGCTCGGCGCTCGTTCCCGAACTCATCGCGGCGGGTCATCGAGTCATCGGCATGACGCGTTCCGATGCCGGCGCGCAAGCCCTCAAGGATGCCGGCGCCGATGTACACCACGGCACGCTCGAAAACCCCGCCAGCCTCCGCGACGGCGCAGCCGACGCCGACGCCGTCATCCACACCGCCTTCGACCACGACTTCTCGCGCTTCGTCGAGAACTGCGAGAAGGACAAGCGCGCGATCGCCGCGCTCGGCGAAGCGCTCGCGGGCTCGGACCGGCCGCTCGTCATCACGTCGGGCACGGGGATCGGCATCGGCGAACAGGGTGGACTGGCAAGCGAGGACATCGTCAACCTGAAGCACCCGAATCCGCGCATCGCGTCGGAGATCGCGGGGCAGGCGTTGCTCGATCAGGGCATCAACGTGTCGGTTGTACGGCTGCCGCAGGTCCACGATCCATTCCGCCAAGGGCTCATCACGCCGCTCATCGGCATCGCGCGCGAGAAAGGCGTATGCGCGTATGTGGGCGACGGCGCCAATCGCTGGCCGGCGGGGCATCGTTCGGATGTCGCGCGCTTGTACCGGCTCGCCATCGAGAAGGCCGAACGCGGTGCGCGTTATCACGCGGTCGGCGAGGAAGGCGTCAGCGCGCGCGACATCATGGAGTCGCTCGGGCGCGGCATGCAGCTGCCGGTCGTATCGATCACGCCCGCCGAAGCACAGGATCACTTCGGCTGGATGGCAATGTTCATGGCCCTCGACATGCCCGCCTCCAGCGCGCAGACACAAGCTCGACTCGGCTGGCAACCCACAGGGCCGACGCTGCTGTCCGATCTCGATCAGGCGCGTTACCTGGAACAGTCTGCCTGAGCGTCGGGCGAGGAAAGTGGCTTGCGTTTATGATCGTTCGGCGCCCACCCCTTCGAGCAAACATCCATGAGCGACTTTCCTTATCGCAGTGCGCTGATCGTCGGCGCCGGAGCGGGCATCAGTGCTTCGCTCACGCGGCGCCTGCGCGCCGAGAACATTCCTGTCGTGATCGCGGCGCGCAACGTCGACAAGCTGGCCTCGCTGGTGGATGAAACCGGCGCCGTCGCCCTGCCCGCCGATGCCGCCGATGCCAGCCAGATCGACGCGCTCTTCAGCGAGACTGAAGCGCGCATCGGTGCCCCGGAGATCGTCGTGTACAACGCCAGCGGCCGCGTGCGCGGGCCGCTGGCCGAACTGGATGCGGCGGCGGTGGAACGGGCCGTCGCGGTCTCCGCGCTGGGCGCCTTCCATGTCGTGCAGCAGGCGGCGCGGCGCATGATGCCGGCCGGTCACGGCGCGATCCTGCTGACCGGCGCGACCGCCGGCGTGAAGGGCTTCGCACTGTCCGCGCCGTTCGCGATGGGCAAGTTCGCGCTACGGGGTCTTGCGCAAAGCGCCGCACGCGAACTGATGCCGAAGGGCATTCACGTCGCGCACTTCGTCATCGACGGCGGCGTGCGCGGCGCGCATCCCGAAGCCGCCGACGCGCCCGACAGCATGCTCGATCCCGATGCGATCGCACAGTCCTATATCGATGTGCTGCGTCAGCATCGCAGCGCGTGGACGTGGGAGATGGAACTGCGGCCATGGGTGGAAAAGTTCTGAGTCGGCGCTGCACCGACAGGTTTCTCTGCTTCGTCGGGCGCACGCCGACATATCCGCCGCGCCCGCAAGCTCGCCAAAACCGCGCTTTCCTTTGCTGACAAGGACTTCAACGTTCTCCACACATCGCTGGCACAGCTCTCGCACAGGTAGCTGCGAGCGCAACGAATGATGCTCAACCAACCCAACCAGCCATTCAGGAGAACCATCATGTTGAAGATCGACAACCTCGCCGTCAGCAAAGAACTCGACCGTGCCGAAATGGGCGCCATCGTCGGCGGCAGCGTGTTCCAGAACAACGCCATCAACGCCAACGGCCAGCTCGGCGGCGTGTCGTTCGCCAGCCCGCAAACCAATGTCGCGCCCGTCACGCAAGTGGATGCCTCCACGCATACGGACGTCGACCTGACCAACGTGACGAAGTCGCTCACCGCCGTCGGCAGCCTGGTTCAGGGCATGAAGCTCTGAGCATCGCTGCAACAAGAGCACGGGCACGAGATGGGACGGACTGCTCCGTCTCCTCTCCCGGAACCTTGGCCCGCCTCGCCTCGATCACGCCGAGGTTCCCGGAGAGGACTGCTGGCTTGCCGGCGGCCTCTCGTGCTGCTGTGCGTAGTGCGTCGGCGGCACGCCGACATGACGCGTGAACGCGACGCTGAACGCACTCGCCGATCCATACCCCACGCGCTCCGCCACCTTCGCGACACTGCCTTCCTTCTGGCGCAGCAGCTTCCTCGCCAGCGCCATGCGCCACGACAGCAAATATTCCATCGGCGCCACACCCACCGCACGGCTGAAGCGTTCGAAAAACGCCGAGCGCGACAGCGCCGCCGCCCGCGCCAGCTCCACGACAGTCCAGGCACGCTCGGGACGTTCGTGCATCTGCCGGATGGCCTGCGCCAGACGGGCATCGGCGAGACCGCGCACCAGCCCCGGCGATGCCGCCGTGCCCGTGGAGCGCAAGGCCTCGATCAACAGCACTTCCAGCAGGCGCGCGAGCACCATGTCGCGCGCGGGCCGCTGCGCGCGCGATTCTTCCCGGACGAGCTTGACGAGCGTAGCCAGCCGGCGCTCGCCGCGCACATGCACGAGTTCCGGCAGCAAGGAAACCAGCAGCTCCGCATCCGGCGAACCGAACACGCAATGACCCACGAGAATCTGGATATCGCGCGGAGCGGTTTCCGCGCCGATCCGGAAGCCGCCGTCGGCCAGCGCGACCGGAACGGCATCGGCTTCGTCGGCTTCGGGCGGTTCGAGACTCGACATCGTGAATTCGTCCAGTTCCGGGACCAGCACGAAGTCGTCGGTCTGCAGGGTGACGGGCTCGCGGCCGTTGGCCACGAGACGGCACGCGCCTTCGAGCACCACGCAGTAGAACGGCAAGTGCGCGTCCGAGCGCCGCACGCGCCACCGGCCACTGCCGCTCACTACCTTCGAGAACGCCGCGACCGGCTGCAACAAGGTGACGACGTCCGCGAACGGATCGATCATGGCCGGACTTCCTCGAATGAAAACTGGACGTTCGATTGTAGCAAGTCCGGCCTGGTCGACTTATCGTGAGAACTCATTCACTCACCTGCGGATTTGCCATGCCCACCGTATTGATCACCGGATGCTCATCCGGTTTCGGCCTCGAAATCGCCCGTTATTTCCTGGAGCAGGACTGGAACGTTATCGCGACGATGCGCACGCCGCGCGAAGACATCCTGCCGAAGTCCGACCGCCTGCGCGTCATCGCCCTCGACGTGACGGATCCGCACAGCATCAGCCAGGCCATCGCGAGCGCGGGGCCGATCGACGTGCTCGTCAACAACGCGGGCATCGGCTTTCTCAATGCGGTCGAAGCCACGCCAATGGCCACGGCGCGCGAGATCTTCGAGACCAACACGCTCGGCACCATCGCGATGACGCAAGCCGTGCTGCCACAGTTTCGCGAGCGCCGCTCAGGCGTGATCGTCAATGTGACCTCCACCGTGACGCTGCGGCCGCTGCATCTGCTGTCCGTCTATACGGCCAGCAAGGCGGCGGTCAACGCGTTCTCGGAATCGCTCGCGCTGGAGCTGGAACCGTTCGGCGTGCGCGTGCGGATCGTGCTGCCCGGACGGTCGCCTGAAACGAAGTTCGGCGACAACGCCCGGACGCGCATGCAAAGCGGCTTCCCCGAGCCTTACGCGAAGCTCGCGCAAACGGTGTTCGAGCGCTTCGAGAACGACCCGACCGTCACCTATTCGCGCGATGTCGCCGAGGGCGTGTGGCGCGCGGCCACGGACCCGTCGAGCCCGATGCGCATTCCCGCCGGCGCGGATGCCGTCGAATGGGCGAAGGCGGGTTGAGGCAGGCGACGTCTTGGCACGCCGCCTTTATTGGCCTGCGCCCGTGCGCCGCATGTGCATCAGCAACTCGTCGGTCGATAGGGTCGGCGGCAAATGCTCGCGGCGCTCATAGTCTGAAATGGCGGCGCTCGTGCGCGGACCGGGCCGGCCATCCGCATCGCCGCGCAGGATCTTCCTGCTGATCAGGATGCGCTGCACTTCCTGCAGGGTCTCGCGATGCGTCAGCGGCACCGGGGCGGGCGCATCCGCGCGGGGCGCCGCGAGACGGATCAGATAGCGGTTCGCCATCGAGCCCGGCTCGGTGTGGCCGACGACGAAGCCGGTCGCAGCCTGCGCGGCCTGTGGCACGGTCGGCAGCCAGCCCAGCGCGCCGCCGAGGCCCACCATCACGCCGGTCAGCGACATCGCCATCGTGAAGCCGCAGGCCCGCTTCAACGGCGCCCAGTTGCGCACGCGCTGGCGATACTCCCGGGGTACCCGCAGCCGCCATGCGTAGCTCACCAGGCTGCTGAGCAGCCAGCCGGCCGGCGAGACGATCAGCATGGCGCACAGCGCGCCAATGAGCGTCACGAAGAACGGAAGCACCGCCGACCACGGCGCATGCAGCGAGAAATGATTGAACAGGCGGGCCGCATAAAGGAACGACGCGCCCGCCGGAACCAGCGCGACGAGACTCCACGCGAGGTGCGAATGCGTGGGCGAGACCTTGTCGAGCACATTGCAGGCTGCGCGGCCGAAGGCCTCGGCGGCCGTCGGCGAGATGAACCCTTCGGCGACTCCAACGATGGCGGACGCGGGTTCCACCGGCCCTTTCCGGTCGAGCTTCGCGACCGCGCGCAGACCGGCGTCCAGCACCGGAACCGCCCGAAACGCGGCGAACAGCGCTTTGGCCTGCCGTTGCACCTGCGCTTGCCCGCGCTTGCCGGTGGCGACCGCCGCAAGCCGCGCCATTTCCGCCGACAGCAATTGATCGAACACGGGCGGCGTGACGATCGGAACGGGCACCGCGCCCGCCGCCGCCACGCGATACCGCTGCTTCAGCACAGTCAGTTCGAGCGCCACCACTTCGGCCGTGCCGTCGTACTGCACGACCCAGTTGTCGCGCTCGTCGTAGCCGGTCCGGCATAAATCGAGCGCGACGAGTGCCGGCGCGCCGGCGGACCCTCGGGCACGCAGCGACGCGGCGAGCGCATCGCCCGCCAGGCCCGTCGCGGCCGGAACGCTCCACACCGGACGGGCGACGGCCTGGACCCGCGAGACATCGGTGAAGAAGCCGTGGCCGGCGCATGAACCGCATTGCCGATGCCCCGATCCGCCACATCCGGTACAGACCACGCGTCCGCCGCCCAGGCATCGGACGCATCGCTCCCTGATGTGCTGCGAACAGGTTTCGTTGTTTCGTCCGTTCCAGCGCGTATGCGTGACGGTGCGGTTATGGCCGCCCGCGCCTCCGCATCCGCCGCAGGTGCTCTTGCCCGCGCCGCCGCAGCCGCCGCAACGAACCTGCCCGCGTCCGGCACAGGTGCCGCACTGGCGGAACACGGACCAGGCGCCGAAGTCGTGGACAGGTTGGGCCGCGTTCGACCATGCCAGCGCCTCCTTCCTCGCGGCGTCCACACGCTGCATGAACGGACCGCGAATGGCGCGGTCCCGCTGGGCTTGCTGGAAAAGCCGCTGCAAGTGAGCCTGGAAGTCACCGGTCCGGTAATCGAAATGGCCGCCCTTCACGGCGGCATTGCCCGCGCAGGACTGCGTCGTCACGCTGTGATGGAACTGCCAGGATACGAACGCCGATACTCGGTAGACATCGTTTTCTTCCGCGACGGACTGGATATCCGCCGGGTTGCAATGATTGCCGCCGAAGAGTCGCCGCAGATTGCCAAGCAGCCGCTGGCCTCGATTTCCAGATGGTTGGTCGTGCATGGTCCGATGCCGTGAAGATTGTCCGCTCCGTAGAGCGCTCCACGCATATCGGCAATTGTAAGAACCTCTTTAATTCGCGTCGGCTGCGTCGGACGGCCTCACTCGGCGGCCGCGACCGCCGTTTCAACGCCCTTCGGCCGGCGCATCACGGCAAGCCGCTTCGTGCAGGCCTGAACAAGCATCGCCAGCGCCGCCGACTCCGCGAAAGCGAGCGCCGTCGGCTGGCGCGTCAGCGAGAACGACAGCAGCAGGCAGAACGCGGCGAACGAGAAGCGGCCGAGCACCATCCCGCGCAGCAGCGAGATGACGAAGTCCGGTCCATGCGCGCGATGCGACGACACCGACAACACGATCCCCAGCAACGGAAACACCGCGAGCAGCCCGCTCCACGAGGCGCCGGCCCAGTCGGACAAGGCGGTCACCGCCAGCGTCAGCAAGGCGCCGGCGGCCATCCGTCCGATCAGGTCGCCCCGTCCGAGCGGGACGCCCGCCGCAACCGCCGCACTGTGCGGCAGGAACGACTGCCCGAAGCAGACCGCGCCCAGCGCCACCGCCGCAGCCCATACCGGCGACGCGGGCAGCATCGACAAGCCCCACGCCGAGACGAACCACGCACCCAGCCCGGCGCTCAACGCGACCGGCCAGGCGCGCGAACGGCAGGTCCACGCATAAGCGAAGTTGAAGGCTTCCGACGCGAAGATCGCGGAAAGAGAAAGGATCGCGGCGTGCGCGCCGAACGCGGGTCCATGCGCGAGCACGAGCAGCCAGAGAATGGGGCCGGCGACCACCGGCAAGCCGGCGAGCCATCCCGCAACGGACGGGCCCCACCATCTTCCCGACATCGACACGATCAACAGGAACAGCGGAACCAGCGTGAGCTTGAGCGCGAGCATCGCAAGGCCGTGCGAAGGTAAAGCCGGATCATACCTTTGCGCCTGAGCCGTGCGTGGCGCTTATCGCGGCATCGCCTGGTCGAGCACCGACGCCAGGATCATCGCGCCCGCATTGGACGGCACCGGCCGCGAGTTCGGCGCATAGACCGGATCGCCGTAGCTGCCACGCGTGACGTCGTGCCATTCGATCGTGGCGGTGGCCTTCGACTGCCGCTCGATCAGCTTCACGGCCGCAAGCCGTTCAACTGAAAGATCGTACGTGCCCCATGGATTGAGGCGATTGCCGGTGCGGCCATGGACCGTCGTGAATGCGCCTGCGAGCGGAATCCGCAACCCGGCGCGACGTCGAGCATGCTGTGCCGCGACGTGCGCAACAGCGCCTGCGCACACTCGACGCGCTTCTGCAACAGGAACTCATGCGGGCGTATGCCCGTCGCGCGCCGGAACTGCGCGGCAAAATGCATGCGCGTGAGGCCGGTGCTCGACGCGATATCGGCCCAGATGCGCGTCGACGAATTCGGCAACGCGCTTGATGCGCCATTGCGGCAACGCCGACGGCACCCGTCCTTCGGCAGCCGAGGCACGCTGAACCCTTCCGATCGAAACCGGAACCGATTGCCGCCGTCATCGAAGACGCGTTTTCCTCTGCGCATTCGCCGCGCTTGCCGCCTGCACCTTCGATGCCTTATATAAGGAGTGGCCGCGCCTGCCCTACGCGCGGCCGCCCCGTACAGGACATGAATGATCAGACGGAGGAACGCGATGGTTCGTCTCGTGATGATTCTGCTTGGCGTCGACTATCTGCGCTCCCGCTGGCGTTCGCTGCTGACGCTCGGCTTCCTCAGCATCCTGCTGGGCGGCGTCATCTTCACCGATGCGCTCGACGGCTCGCTCTACTTCCCGATCATCCCGTTCGCGCTGCTGATGCTGCTGGAAGGACTCGCGACGCTGGCCGTCGCGTGGACCGGCATGGGCGGACAGCGCACGCTGCGCTACGTCAAGGGCGCGACCTTCTGCCTGTCGGCGCTGCTCGTGCTGATTGGCGGCGAACACGGCAACTTCGCGCTCTCGCTCATCTTCGGCACGCTGTTTCTCGTCGATGGCGCGTTGCAGATCATCTCCGCGCGCGTAGTCCGGTATCGCCGCTGGCGGCTGGCAGCCGGTATCGGCGCCGTCGAGATCGCCATTGCAATCTTTTTCTATCAGCCCTATCCGGATCACTATGCGGGCACGGTGGCCTATTGCGTCGCGTTCGGACTGTTCTTCGCGGGCTGGAACATGATCCTGCTCGCATCGCGGGTGCGCGGCATGGCGGCGAACCCGGCCGCCGAAGGCGCCGTGCAGCGCGCGACGCAGAAGCCGACAAGCACGCCCTCGTTCGCGAACGCCGTCTACGACGGCCCGCCCGCGGCCGACGAAGCGGCCTTGACCGTGCATGTGTGGACGCCCGTCGGCACGGCGAAGACGCAGGCGAAACGGCAGTTGATCGTGGACCGCTACATTGCAGCCATCGACAGGAACGGCACCATCTCCACCGGCCACGCCGCGCTGGAAACGCCCGAGGGCGTGTACATCAGCCTGTATCCGGCGGTGGAGATCGATCGCTCGCCGAACGAATTCTCGCGCACGCTGCGGGCCACGCGCGAGAACGATGTCCCTGGACTCTTTCAACCCGACTACGCGACCGAATCGACGGCCTGGTGTCCTTCGACCCAGCAGGTCCGCATCCGCAATTACGATCCGCAACGGCTGGCGCGTTTCTGGGACGAGTATCGGCGCGACGCGACCTACAACCTCACTTATCGCAACTGTTCGAGCACGGTGGCGCGGGCGCTGGAGGCGGCGATCGAAGGGGCATCGGCGCGCGTGTGGGGTACGGGCGGCGGATGGCGGCCGCTGGTGCGTATCATGACGACGCCCGAGCTATGGGTGGCCGCGCAGGTGCGCAAGCGCGCCGCCACGATGGCCTGGACGCCCGGCCTCACGCTGGACTACGCGCGGGCGCTCAGCATGCTGGCGGATCCGCGTCCGTCGGGCTGGGTGAAGATGGCGCGCATCGCGCTGGCGACGATGTACCGCTCGCGGCAGCGCTGGCGCGCCGAGGAACATGCGGCGGCGCGCCACGGGTCGTGACTCGGCCCGACGCTTATTGCTCGACGGGCTTCTCTTCGGACTTGCGCGAGCGTCGCGCGCGTGACGGCGCGCGAGACGACGATTTGCGCGAAGACTTCTTGGCGGGCGCGGGTTCCTCGACGGGCGCGTCAGTCGGCGGCGCGCTGGCTTCGGGTGCTTGTGTTGCGATTGGCGCTTGCGGTGCTTGCGGCGTTTCCGCCACCGCCTGCCGCGCGGCGCTCTTGCGCGTGCGACGCGGCGCTGCCGCCTTCCTTTTCTTCGCCTTGCCTGCGCCTTCGGCCGTTTCAGCCTCGCTGACCGGAAGCGCTTCGTCCGCTTCCACCGATACGTGCGTCACCGGCGACGGCACCACCACCGGCTCCGCCTGCGTCACTGCCGGAACCTCTGCCGGACGGACATCGGCGGAAACCGCCACCGCCGAACGGAACACGAAGGCGCCGGACTTGTCGTCGCGTCCGACTTCCAGCAGCCCGCGCGATTGCGCTTCATCCAGCAGATTGCCGAAGGCCTTGAAGCCATACTGGGTTTCGCTGAAACCCGGCTTGCGGCGCTTGATCGCGCTCTTCAGCACCGATGCCCAGATCTTGCCGCTCTCGCCGCGCTCGGACGCGAGCGCCTCGAAGGTTTCGACCGTGATGGCGATTGCCTGCGATTTGCGCGCCTCCGTTTCCTGCTTCGGCTCCGATGCGCGCTTCGGCTCGCGCGTTTCGCGCGACTCGCGCCGGGCGGCCGCACGTTGCTGCTCGCGGACGAGGTCGTCGTAAAAAATGAACTCGTCGCAGTTCGCGACCAGCAGGTCCGACGTGGAATTCTTCACGCCGACGCCAATCACCTTCTTCGCGTTCTCGCGCAGCTTCGAGACGAGCGGCGAGAAGTCGGAGTCGCCGCTGACGATGACGAAGGTATCGACGTGCGACTTCGTATAGCAGAGATCGAGCGCATCGACGACCAAGCGGATATCCGCCGAATTCTTGCCCGACTGCCGTACGTGCGGAATCTCGATCAGCTCGAAACTGGCTTCGTGCATCGACGCCTTGAAGCTCTTGTAGCGATCCCAGTCGCAATACGCTTTCTTGACGACGATGCTTCCCTTCAGCAACAAGCGTTCGAGCACGGGACGGATGTCGAACTTGTCGTAATTCGCATCGCGTACGCCCAGCGCGACGTTCTCGAAATCGCAGAACACCGCCATGCTGACGCTTTCCTGAGGTCCAGCCATATGGTTCTCCGGCCTGTGCGGCACATTTTGCAATGCGCACATGATAGCTTGCCGGCGCGGTTCCAGAGGCGGGCGCGTCAGATCCAGAGGTCGTTGGGCACGGTGCGGTCGCTGGGTGCATCGCCGGTGTTCACCACGCCGCGCGGTTCGATCAGCATGATCTTCACCTCGGTCGCGGCAAACGGCTTGTGCTCCATGCCCTTCGGCACGACGCCGATTTCGCCCGCGCGCAGCGTCATCGCACCGTCCCGGAAGTCGATGCGCAGTTCGCCTTCGAGCACGATGAAGGTCTCGTCGGTATCCGCATGACGATGCCAGACGAACTCGCCTTCGAGCCGCGCGACCTTGAACTGGTAGTCGTTCATTTCGGCGATCACGCGCTGTTGCCAGAAGCCGTCGATGCGGCGCGCCTTGTCGAGCGGATCGATGGCGATGCCTTGTCCGCGTGTGGAGGGAATGGCCTGCATGATGTGACTCCGTGCTGTCGTGAATATGAACGGAGCCTACTGTGCGCGCATCCGGCGGCGAGGTCTTGAACGATCGTGCAGGCGTGCGATGCCCGTCAACGCTGCGGTGCGATGGCCCGCCAGCGCGCGGGCGGCATGCCGTAGGCGCGCGTGAACTGGCGCGTCATGTGGCTCTGGTCCGCGAAACCCGCCTGCGCGGCGACGTCGGCGAGCGGCGCGCCGGCGAGCATCAGGCGGCGCGCGAGGTCGAGCCGGCGCAGCGTCAGGTAGCGATACGGACTCGTGCCGTAGAACTTGCGGAAATCGCGCGATAACGCGAAGCGGTCGCGCCCTGTCACGCGTTCGAGTTCATCGAGTGTAATGATGCGGTCGCAATGCGCGTGCAGGAAGTCATGAGCGCGCACGGCGCTTGCGTAGTCACCGGTGTCGTCGGCGAATCGCGTGCCGGAAGCCTGCGCGAGCGCCAGCGCCAGTTCGGTGAGCGCATCGTGCCGTTCGAGCGGTTCGAGCGGTGGCAACGCGCCTTCCGTACGCTGCAAAAGGGCTTCCGTGGCGCGGGACACGCGCGGGTCGGTGGTCAGGCCGCCGTCGATGAACGGCAGCGCGCGGCCGCCCAGCACGGCCTGGATGAGCGCCGGATCGACGTACAGCATGCGATAGCGAAAACCTTCGCCGGTGCCGGCCTGGCCGTCGTGCGCTTCGTCGGGATGCAGGACCATGGTTTGTCCCGCGATGCTGTTGCGCAGGCCGCGCCGGTAATTGAAGCTCTGCACGCCGGCCAGCGTGCGGCCGATCGCGTAGGTATCGTGCCGGTGCATGCCGTACGCCTTGCCGCCGAACCAGGCTTCGATGCGCTCGATGCCCTCGCCCGGCACGGCCCGCCGCACCCAGTCCGACCGCTTGTCCTTGCCGCGTCCATCCATGTCCATTCCCATCTCAACGCTCGCGCCGATGTCCGGTCCAAATCCGAGTCGAATACTAGCCGATGCGCACCGGATCCGTGCTTCGGCGTCTCTGTCTCAAGCATCGCTTCAGCGCGCCGACAAGCAGACTGGACGCGACATCGAGCAAAGGAACACGCAATGAAACGCTTGACTCTGCTTCTGGCCTGCCTCGTGGCGAACTCTGCGCTTTCCGGCCCGCTCGCTTATACGACCTCATGGCTCGGCAACACCTGGGGCTACGGCGACGGCAAATGGATGCAGCAGGACATCCAGGCGCTGCACGTCGCCGCCGACGGCACCGTCTACACGAACTCGCCGTGGGACGAAAGCGGCGCCGAGATCGCGGCGTATCGCAACGGCGACCGCCTTGCGGTTGCCGGCGCGACGCATGGCTGGGGCGCAGCGGGCGGCCACGCCGTGACGTCCAACGGCGCGTATCTTTACGCGGCGATGTCGATCGGCAATCAGAACGGCGGCCTCACCGGCGCGGACTATCCGCCGAATGGCTATACCTGGTTCGGCATCACGCGCCGGTCGACCGGCAACATCGCGCAGGGCGCGCCGTTCGCGGGCGGCGTGGGCAACAGCGCGAATGCGTCGAAGAACAGCTTCCTGATCGTCGATACGGTACCCGCCGGCACCGATGCCGGCATTCGCGGACTGGCCGCGAACGACACCGAGCTGTTCGTCGCCGATCAGTACGCGAACCGCATCATCGTGTTCGATGCCGTGACGATGCGCCGCAAGCGTTCATTCGACGTGGCATCGCCGGGACGCATGGCGCTCGACAGCGACGGCTCGCTCTGGGTCATCGCCGGCGCGCTGACCGGGCAGCCGGCCATCGCGCACTATGCGGCGAGCGGCGCCCTGCTCGGCGGCGCGCCCGTGCTGCCGGCAGGCACGGTGCCGGCGGATATCGCGATCGCGCCATGGGGCGATCTGTATATCGCCGACATCGGCCCCGGCCAGCAGATTCTTCCGTACCGCAGGACCGCATCGGCGTTTCATGCGCTGACGCCGGTCGGCACGCTGAACGGCGTGAGTCATGCCGTGCCCGGAACCATCGAGCCGGGCCGCTTCAACTTCATCACGGGCATCGGCTTCGACGCCGCGGGCAACCTGTACGCGGGCCAGAACGGCGAAGGCCCGCGCGCGCTGAATTCGGCGTCGGTCGGTTCGGGCGCGGTCCTGCAAGCCTTCAAGGGAACCTCCCGCGCGTTGCTGTGGGAACTGGACGGCCTCGTGTTCGTCGACGGCGCCGACTTCGATCCCGGCGCGCCCGACACCATCTACACCGGTTCGAAGATCTTCACGATGGACTGGATCCAGGCGCCCGGCAAGCAGTGGAAATACGCGGCCTACACGGTGGACCGCTTCGCGTATCCCGACGATCCCGAACTGCATATCGGCCGCGACGTGCGCGGCGAGCCGATGGTGCGGCGTCTCAACGGCAACCGCCCGTATCTCTACACGCTCGATCCTTATTCGCACGAGTTGTACGTGCATCGCTTCGACGCGGCTCACGGCAAGATCGCGATTCCATCGGGCATGTTCGCGGAGAGCTTCATCTCCGGCGGCTATCCGGCGAACCAGCCGGCCTATGGTGAATGGCTGTGGCGCGACCTGAACGGCGATGGCCGGATGGACGATGGCGAATACACCGGCAATCCGTCGACGGGCAGCACGGTGGGCAACAGCTTCATCTGGGTCGATGCAGCGGGCGCGGTGTGGTTCGGCACGCCGACGAGCGGCATCCGGCAGATGCCGATACAGAGCTTCGACGCGTTCGGCAATCCGGTCTATGCGTACGCCGCGTCGAAGACTTACGCGATGCCCGCGCCGTTCACGCGCATCGGGCGCGTGCTGTATGTCGCGGCCACCGACACGATGTATGTCTCGGGCTTCACGCAGAACATCCCTTACGATGCTTCGCGCTGGAAGGAAGCCGGCCCGGTGCTCGCGCGCTACGACAACTGGAGCGGCGGCGCGCCGGTCATGACCTGGTCGATCGCGCTGCCATGGAATACCGCGAGCACGCCGCCCGTGACGACGGTCGGTCTCGCGACGGCGGGTGACTATGTGTTCGTCGCGGAGCTGTACACGCAGAAGGTCGATGTCTACGACGCGCGCACCGGAGCGGCGGTCGGCGTGATGACGCCGGGCGCCAATGTCGGCGGGACGAGCGGCTATGTGGACGTGGAACTGGGTATCAGCGCGACGCGCCGGGCCAATGGCGAATATGTCGTGCTGGTGGAAGACGACGCGCGCGCGAAGATTCTTGTGTACCGGTGGACGCCTTGAGGATGAAGGCTATGCCGAACCATGACGCGCGGCGAGCGTGGCGAGGTCGCGGCGGACCCAGTCGGCATCGGCGGCGAATTGCTCGTCGGACATGCCGGGCTGCTGGAACAGCGTCAGCAGCACTTCCGCGCCCGCGCCGTTCGGAATCACGCGCAAGGGCATGGTGATTTCGTGGCCGTCGGGCAGCGTCACCTGATGATCCATTACGCCGAACGCATTGTGCGCGGTGAAGCGGATCAGGACGTCGCCCTCGGGGCGCGTGCGCGCCAGTGATCGCCCTCGGCTTCGAGCGTCGATTGCGCGAGTCCCGAAGCCCAGGTCGGAAAGACTTCGGGACGCCAGATCGCCTCGTAGAGTTCGCGCCAGTCGCGCGCGATGGACACACTAAGCGTCGTGGCGTGCATCGTCGCGCTCATGGCCGTGTCAGCCTTCGATCTTCGACATGACCGCCGTCGCCGGATCGTAGCGATAACCCTTCTGCGCGAGCTGTTGCGACATCTTGTCTCCAATCAGCTTCTGCTGCGCCTCGCGGAACACGAGTTCATGATCGGGTTTCATGCGCTCCAGTTCCACCGCGAGACGTCGCATGAGCGCGACTTCGCCGGTGCTGCGGGCATCGATGAAGAGGATTTTTTCGTTGGCCACGTCGAGACGCTGACGCAAATCCTTGGCGTACGTGACCCACTGCTCCGCGTTGCTGCGCAGTTCGTCGTAGGACTTCGAATGCGCCTTGGCCTGTGCGGCGACCTGACGCTGCAGCGACGCCAGTTCCGACTCTTCGCCCTGCTCTCTTTCGACGAGACGCCGCGCGAGTTCGGTGGCGTTCTTCTCGGCGGTTTCGGCGCGCTCGCGCAGGGCCGTGACCTCGTTCGACACGCGCGAGAGTTCGGCGCTTTCCGTCGCCCGCTCTTCGGTGATGCGGTTGAATTGCGTGCGCGCTTCTTCGAGTTCGCCTTGCAGGCGGCTCACCTGCTCGCGCTGCGCCGAGGCTTCCTCGCCACGCGCGGACGCCGCTGCGCGTTCCGCCGTCAACGCGGCGCCCGCTTCGCTCAGTTCGGCTTCGAGGGCGGCGATGCGCTGGAGCGTTTCGCTGGCGCGCGCTTCGGCGGCTTGCAGCTGGGCGCTGGCTTCGTCGGAACGGACTTGCGACGACTGGCTGAGCGTCGCGTGGTCCTGGCGAGCCGTGTCGCGTTCCTGCGCGATACGCGTCAGTTCTTCGTCCTTGCCGGAGATGAGCGCTTGCAGGTTCGCATGCTCCTGACCGATGCGAGCAATTTCCTCGTCCTTGCCCGATACCAGCGCCTGCAGGTTCGCATGCTCCTGAGCGATGCGCGCGATTTCCTCGTCCTTGCCCGACATCAGCGCCTGCAGGTTCGCATGCTCCTGACCGATGCGCGCGATTTCCTCATCCTTGCCCGCAACAAGCGCCTGCAGGTTCGCATGCTCCTGACCAAGGCGCGCGATCTCGTCATCCTTGCCCGCGAGCATCCCGCTGAGTGTCTCGTTCGCGCGGCGCTGTTCTTCGAGCGATTCCTTCACCGCCTGCAATTGCGACTGCTCCATCGCTGCGCGCGCCTCGATCGCCTGCAAGCGCGCGCTCGCCTGCGAAAACTCTTCCTTCAGCTGCACCGCCGCTTCCTCCGAAGCACGCAGGCGGCTGTTGGCTTCCTCGGCTTCCCGTCGATAGTTCGCGGCTTCGTCGCCGGATTTCTGAATTTCGGCGAGCGCCTCGTCGCGGTCCGAAAGGGCTGTCGCGAGCCGCTGGCTCACCACGCTCAGATGCTGCCCGGACAGGCGTTCAGTTTCGTCGCGCGAGACGGTCCACAGCCGCCGCGCCACGTTGACGAGCGTTTCGGCGAGGTCGTCGGGCAGGCCGCTCGGGGCCTGCTGCGGCGGCACCTCGGGCTGACGCGCCTCGCGCCAGCGTTGCAGGCCGGCCGCGATCGCGACGATCGACGCGCCGGGCAGCTCTGCCCGGACGGTCAGCGGGGAAACCTTGCGGCCTTCTTCGGTGAGCCGAGCGGCGATGGACGCGATCTGCTCGTCGGTGATGGTGTCTACGTCGTTGGGCATATGCGCCTCGAAAATCAGTGGCGTCGCACGCAAGAGTCTGCGATGCGTTGTTACATTTGGCGAATTCGCCGCCGGAGGACATGGATGATACCGATTTTCCGTGAAGCGCTTGCGGTGCGGAACCGGTTCGGCGGTGCGCAACGCGGCTTTCTGCTGGTCCCGACATGCATCGAGCCCGGACGGCATAGGCCGCCCGGGCTCGAAGAAGAACGCCGGGATACCGCCAGGAACGCTTACGGCCTGGCGTACACCGAACCGAGGCCGATGACCGTCGTATCGCCCGAAGCGGCATTGGAGCGCGCGCCCGACACCACGCCGGTATCCGCCACCGCGCCGTATGCCGAACTGCCTTTCGCGGCGTTCAGCCGTGCTTCGGCCGCCTGGATGTTCTGCGGATATTGCGTCTGGTCGCTTGCCGGATCGTAGCCGGCCTGTTGCAGTTCGACGAGTTGCGCCCGGACTTCGGCACGCGTCAGCGGCTGGTTCGACTGCGCGAACGACAAAGCGGGAAGCGCGACAGCGGCGGCGACGATCAGCGACGAGATGAGTTTCATGACTTACCTCCAATGGATTTGTTGGGAAGAGCCTGTTGTGATCCGCTGTGTGTTTCGGATCGTTCGGGCCTGGAGGTATTTGAACTGCGGGACGTATCTGCCGTGTTTCGCCGACGGGCGGTTGTGAATCGACGTGTATCGTCGCGACG
Source organism: Caballeronia sp. LZ043 (assembly GCF_031451075.1). NCBI lineage: Bacteria > Pseudomonadati > Pseudomonadota > Betaproteobacteria > Burkholderiales > Burkholderiaceae > Caballeronia > Caballeronia sp. LZ043. Next base: position 1,297,991 of record NZ_JARUXT010000003.1, read on the forward strand.
GGCGGATACAGTGAGATACAAAAGGACGGCGGCGATTCAGCCGTTCACTGCGTCGCCACCCACCAGGTAGTGCCGGCGGCGTCGCGAAAACCGCCGCGCAGATCATCGTCGTCACGCTTGCGGCCGGGCGCCTGCACGCTTTCCGCGCCCTGCCGCAGCGCGCGCTCGTAGACCGCCTGCGCATCGCGCACGTACACATGAACATGCGTTCCCGCCGACACCTGCCCGGCCGCCCCGCCGCCGATCATCACGATACTGTCGTCGATGCGCACTTCCGCGTGCATCAGCGAGCCATCGGGCCGGTCGAAGCGGCGCACGAGCGCCGCTTCGAACACCTGTTCAAGGAAGTCGATGACTTTCTCCGCCTGCTCGCACACCAGATACGGGCTCACCGACGGATACGACGCGGGTTTCCATTCGCTCATGACTGCTCCTTTCGCGCGAAGAAGAGCCGTCAGCGTAACGCAAAAACCGCCGTCACAAACCGAGATATGCCAGCGCGTTATGGCAGCGCCAGTCCTCGCGAACTTCGTCGGCCATCTCCAGCGCATCGAACTCTTCCAGCGCGCGTTCAACAGGCATCATCGGAAAGGCGGAGCCGAAGATCATGCGCTTCTTCAGCACGGTCCGGCCGTATTGCAGCAAGGCTTCATAGCCCGAATGCGCGGTGGCCAGCAGCTTCGGACGCACCGCCACCGTGCCGATCCACACGCCCGGATGCCGCCACGCCACCGCCAGCAGTTCCTGCACCCATGGCCAGCCCGGCGGCGACGCGCACACGCGCAGGCCGGGATACGCCATCATCACCCGGTCGAGCGCGGCCGGATGACCGTACATCATCGACGTATGGGTGGAAAAGTTCGCGCCGCAATGGATGTTCACCGGCACGTCCAGTTCCACGCACTTCGCATACAGCGGAAACAGCAGCGGGTCGTCGATGGCCAGCCGGTGTTCGAAGCCCTGCACATTGAGGCCGCGCAGGCCGAGCTCGCGCACGGCGGTCTCGAACTCGGCGACGGCCGTCGCGCCCGCATGCGGATCGACACCCGCGAAACCGATATAGCGCTCGCCATGCTTACGGCAGAACGCGGCCACATCCTCGTTCGATATCTTCACGCCGAACGTGCTGGTCAGGTCGCGCGCCTTGAGCACGACGTGCCGCGCCTGAAGCCGCTCGTAGATCGCGAGGTAGTCGGCGAGCGGATCGTGACACACGGTGCTGGCCGCCTGCGCCTCGGTGCCCTGATACACGCGCCGGTAATTCGACAGATGGTCCGCAGGCCCGTTGAACTGCAACACGGGCGGACGACTCGAAAAGTCCACGAACATGAGAGACTCCTGCACAAATCAGGTCACCGCCAGCGCGCTTCCTGGCGGTCGTAGGTGTTCACGAAGGGATCGGCCGTCTCGGCAATCAACCGCTTCTTGGCGATCTTCCTCGAAGGCGTGCGCGGAAAATCGCCTTCCATGTACTGGAGATAACGCGGCACCTTGAACGCCGCGAGATGCCGCGCGCAATGCTCGAACACGGCAGCGGGCGTCACCTCCGCGCGCGTGAAACCTTCGCGCAGCTTCAGATACGCCTTCACTTCCTCGCGACGCAACGGATCGGGCACGGGCACGACGGCAGCTTCGTCGATGGCGTCCATGCTGCGCAGCACGGTCTCCACTTCCGTCGCCGAGACGTTCTCGCCCGCGCGCTTGATCATCTCCTTGATGCGGCCGACGATGTAATAGAAGCCGTCGGCATCGCGCCGGAACAGGTCGCCGGTGCGGAACCAGTCGCCGTCGAAACTTTCGGCGTTGGCTTCGGGCCGCTTGTAGTAGCCCCACAAAATACCGCGTCCGCGTATCCACAATTCGCCGACTTCATCGACCTGCGCGGGGCTGCCGTCTTCCCGGCGAATCTGCAGCTCGCGGAACGGCGCGGGCAGGCCGCAGGTGCGTTCCAGCGCTTTCTCGCCCGCCCACGCCGGCACCAGCGCGCCCGTCCCGACCTCGGTCATGCCGAAGCCTTCACGCGCGATCACGCCGAAGCGCGCCTGCACTTCCTCGCGCGCCGGCCGGGTCCAGCCATAGATGCTGATGTACTTCAGGCACACGGCGGCATCGCCCGGACCGCGCGGATGCTGGCTCAATGCCGGCTCCGGAAAGATGCAGTAGTGAATGCGATAGTCGATCAGCCAGGACATGAAGCGCGTCAGGCTCATGCGCTCCGCAATGTAGGCGGTGCCGCCGAGCTTCAGCGTCATCAGGAACTGCCACAGCGGGTCCATGTAGAAGAACGGCGCCCAGATCAGCACGTTCTCGATGCCCGCGTCCGCGCCCCGGCGATGCCGCGCCGCGCCGTGGCAGTGAATCATCCAGTAGTCGTGGCTCAGCATGCAGCCCTTCGGGAAACCCGTGGTGCCGGAGGTGTACTGGAGGTTCAGCAGATCGTCGCGGGAGACATGCGCCGGCGCCGCGAAGTCCGCGCGCCCCGAAGCCAGCAGCGTTTGCCATTGCAGCAGGTCGGCGCGCGCGCCGTACGCTCCGCTCACGATCACGCGTTCCCATGCCAGCAGTCCGGGCAGTGCGTCGAAGCCTTCCAGGCGCGGGACGTATTCCTCATCGATCACGAGATACTGGACGTCGGCGTCATCGAGCACGAAGCGCATTTCATCGCGCGTGTAGGCGGTATTCACCGGCACCATCACCGCGCCGATGCGCCCGAGCGCGATCCACGTCACCGGGAACTCGGGCGCGTTCTTCAACATCAGCGCCACGTGACAGCCCTTGCGCACGCCGCGCCTGACGAGCGCATCGGCAAGCTGCGACGCCGCGCGATCGAGTTCGGCGTAGGTCATGCTGACCCCGCGCTCGAACCACACGGCCGCGGTCTTGCCGCCGTAGAGCGCGGCCTGCTCGCGCACGAACTGCCCGAGCGACTCGGGCAACGCGAGCTGTTCCTGCCGTTTTCGACGGACGAGTTCGTCCTCCACGGTCGGCGACTGTGTTGTCATCGTGTTCTCCTGAAACCCATCCTCGTAGCGCGGCGCACTGCACGCCGCGGGTCTGGCCCTGGCTGACGCTAGTCCTGCGCGATCACCTGACAATCCTCCGGCGCCCAGTCGAGCATCACCGGCGCGCCCCGCGCATGAGCCGCGCCGTGCCTGCCGCCCTGCTGCTGCACGACGATCTGCATGTCGCCCGGCAGGCGCACGTGATGGCGCACCACGCTGCCGAGCGTGATCGAATCTTCGAGCGTGCCGGCGTGGCGCGGCTCCCGTTGCGCCTCTTCGCCGGATGCGGCCGGCATCATCCGCACGCTCTCCGGACGCACCAGCAACTTGACCGCCGCGCCGCGCGACACGCCGTTCCCCCCGCGCGCCGCGCGCAGCATGCCGAGCGCGGTCGACACCACGATGTGCTCGTCGCCGCTTTCCTGCACCGTGCCCGCAATCAGGTTCGCCGTGCCGATGAAGCTCGCCGCGAACGCCGTCCGTGGCGCGCGATACAGCTCGTCGGGCGTCGCGATCTGCTCGACGCGTCCTTCGTTCATCAGCACGATGCGGTCGGACATCGAAAGCGCTTCGTCCTGATCGTGCGTCACGTTCAGCATCGTGATGCCGAGCCGCGCATGCAGCCGGCGAATCTCGAACTGCATCTGTTCGCGCAGCTTCTTGTCGAGTGCGCCGAGCGGTTCGTCGAGCAGGATCAGCGCCGGGTTATAGACGATGCAGCGCGCCAGCGACACGCGCTGCTGCTGTCCGCCCGAGAGTTCCTTCGGCTTGCGCGCGGCCAGGTCCGGCAGGCGCACCATGTCGAGCACCTCGTGCACACGGCGGCGGATCTCGTCCTTCGGCACTTTGCGCACACGCAGCGGAAACGCGATGTTGTCGAACACGGTCATGTGCGGCATCAGCGCATAGTTCTGGAACACCATACCGAGGCCGCGCGCGCTCGGCGGCGCGTTCGTGATGTCGACGCCGCGCACGAAGATCTGTCCCGACGAAGGCTTCACCATGCCCGCGATCAGATTGAGCAGCGTCGTCTTGCCCGAGCCGCTCGGTCCGAGCAGCGTGACGAATTCGCCCTGCTTCACGCTGAAGTCCAGCGGCGCGAGCGCCTGCACGTCGCCGTAGCGCCGCGAGACCTGCTTCAGTTCGATCATGTTCATCGTCGGAATCCGCTGTTCGTTGCTTCGTTGCCGCTCAATGCCGCTCGCAGCCCATCACGACCTGCGCCGCGTTGTGCCCCGGCACCCCCGTCACGCCGCCGCCGGGATGCACCGACGCGCCGCATTGGTAAAGCCCTTTGACCGGCGTCCGATAGTCCGCCGCGCCGCGCACCGGGCGTCGGAAGAAGATCTGGTCGGCGCTGAGTTCGCCGTGATGCACGTGGCCGCCCGGCAGCGCAAAGATCCGTTCGAGATCGACGGGCGACAGCACCTGTGCCGCGTCGATGCATTCGCGAATGTCAGGCGCGTACTGCGCCAGCGTATCCAGCACGATCTCGACCAGCCGCTCGCGCTGCGTGTCCCACGATCCTTCGCGCAACGCATAGGGCGCGTGCTGGCCGAAGATGCTCATCAGATGCTTGCCCTCGGGCGCGACACCCGGATCCACCACGCTCGGACTCATCACGACGAGCGGCGGATGCGGCGCGATCTCGCCATACTTGGCGGCGTCCCACGCGCGTTCGAGATACTCGACCGACGGCCCGATGCGCACCTGCGCCGGGTAATCGAAGCCGGCCGCGCGTGCGTCGAAGTCCTTGAAGACGGGCAGGCGATTCAGCGCGAGATTGACCTTGAACGCCGTGGAACGGTCGCGGATCTGTGCGACGCGCGTGCGGAATTCCGCCGGCACATGCTCCGCGCCGACCAGTTGCTGGAACAGCACCTTGGTCGCCACATTCGAGATCACGCAGCCCGCCTCGATCAGTTCGCCCGATGCAAGCCGCACGCCGGTCGCGCGCTCGCCCTTCACTTCGACCGAGGCCACCGGCGCATCGCAGCGCACTTCCATGCCGTGCGCCTTGCCCGACGCGGCAATCGCCTCCGAAATCGACCCCATGCCGCCGCGCACGAAACCGGCAGGACCGGCGGGCGTCGTGTGATCGCGGATGAAACCGCGCAGCAGCACATACGCCGATCCCGGCGAGCAGATGCTCGTGGCCGCGCCGCCGCAGGAGGCGTAGAAGCCCATCGCAGTGATCATCTCGTCGGATTCGAACCAGCGCGCGAGGTAGTCGCGCGCGGAAAGCGTCAGCACGTCGTAGAGGTCGTAGAAGCGCTCGCCCATGTCCCGGAAGCGCCACGCAAAGCCGAGCAGACGGCTTCGTGCGGCGAGCGCGCCATCGGCGGGATCGGGCGGGATTTCCCACAGCATGTCCGCCACCAGCTTGCCGAGCTTCGTCATGTGCGCGCGATACTTGCTGTAGGCGTCGGCGTCCTTCGCGCTGAAGCGCGCGATGTCCTCGAACAGACGCGGACCTTCCGCACGCACGATCAGGCTGCGCCCGCCGCCGTACAGGTGTGTCATCGGCGGCGGCACGATGATCTCGTAGCCATGCTTCGCCAGTTCCAGTTCCTCGATGATGCGCGGTTGCAGCAGCGCCATCGTGTACGACGCCACCGACACGCGATACCCCGGCCACACGGCCTCGCTGACCGCCGCGCCCCCCGCCAGCCCGCGACGCTCCAGCAGGCACACCTTGAAGCCCTTGCGCGCGAGATAAGCGCCGCAGACCAGGCCGTTGTGGCCCGCACCGATGATCACCGCGTCGTACTGGTTCGCCATGATGGTTGTCAGAGAGATTATTCGGCGGGCGCGTCGCGCCGTTGCAGGGCCATGATGCCGAGACACACGGCGAGCGAGACAAGCGTCAGCAGCGTCGATACCGCCGCCAGCACCGGCGACACTTCCCAGCGGATCGCGCTGTACATCTTGACCGGCAAGGTGGTTGTCTGCGGGCCGGAGATGAAGTACGCGACCACGACTTCATCGAAGGACAGCAGGAACGCGAACAGCACGCTCACGGCCACCGACGCACGGATCTGCGGCAACACCACCTGGAAGAAGATGCGCACGCGGCTCGCGCCCATCAGCATGGCGACCGCTTCGAGCGCCGGGTCCGCGTGCTTGAGCCCCGACCCCACCGCGATCACGACGAACGGCACCACCAGCACCGCATGCGCCAGCGCGATGCCCCACACCGTGTTGACCAGCGCCAGCATGGAAAACTGCTTGTAGATGCCGAGGCCCAGGACCACGACGGGAATCAGCATCGGCGTGATCGCGAAGGTTTCCAGCACGCGGCGGCCGGGGAAACGTCCGCGCGCCAGCGCATACGCGCCCGGCACGCCCACTGCCACGGAAATCGCCGAGGCCAGCAGCGCGACCATCACGCTCGTGAGCGCCGAGCCCCACCACGCGGGATCGGTCAGGAAGCGGTGGAACAGTTCCAGCGAGAAGGTCTTCGGCGGAAAGCTCAGTTCGTTGCCGCCGCCGAACGACACCGGCACGACCACGAGACTCGGCAGCAGCAGGAACAGATAGCCGCACCAGCCGCCGAGCGCGCCGAGCACGCGCCACATGCCGCGAAAATCACGGCGGCGCGGTTCCGGCACCGCAAAGTCCTTGCTGACACGGGCGGCGGTGGACGTCATGCGAAAGCCTCCTGGCCGCGCTGCACGCGTCCGAGCAGCGCGATCAGCACGCCGGACAGCACGAGCAGCATCATCGCGATGGACGCGGCGAGCGTCCAGTCGAGCGTCTGCCGCGTGTAGAAGTCGATCAGGTTGGCGAGCATCATGTCGCGCGGTCCGCCGAGCAGTGCGGGCGTGATGTACATGCCCATCGAGAGCGTCAGGCACATCAGCACGCCGGCGATCACGCCGGGCATCGAGAGCGGCAGCGTGATGCGCGCGAAGATCAGCCACTGGCCCGCGCCCATCATCTCCGCCGCGAACTTGAGGTTGCGGTTCTGCGCGGTGAGGCTCGTCAGGATGGGCAGCACCATGAAGGGCAGCAGATAGTTGCTCATGCCGATCACCACGCCCGTACGGTTGAACATCAGGTCCGGATGCCAGGCGTCGCCGCTGATCCATCCCGCCAGCTTTGCGATGATTCCCGCGCTGCCCAGCACCACCGTGAACGCATAGCTCTTGACGAGGATGCTGGTCCAGAACGGCAGCATCACCATCACGAGATACGGCGTGCGCTTCGACGCGGGCAGCCGCGCCAGATGCAGCGCGACGATATAGCCGAGCACGAGACTCGCCACCGTCGCGGTCACGCTGATGACGAGCGTATTGCCGAGCACGCGATGAATCAGCGGATTGCTCAGCACCTGCGCATAGCCGCGCAGGGTAAAGCCGTTCTCCCAGATGCTCGACCAGCCCACCAGACCGAGCGGCCAGAGAAAGAACACCGCGAGCAGCCCGTAGAGCGGCAGCAGCATGACGATGACGGACTTCAGGTTCAGCGAGTAGTTCATCGCGCGCGCCGGGGGCTCAGGTCAGCATCCAGGTGGTGAAGCGGTTCTGCAGCGCATCGTAGTGATCGCCCCACCACTGGTCGTTGATGACGATGCTGTTCGCATCGTGCATGTCCGGCATGCGCGCCTTCGCGGCGGCCGAGACCAGCGGCAGCGCGGCGGCCGTGTTAGGCGCAAATTCCACCAACTCGCAGAACGCCGCCTGCCGGTCCGGACGCAAACAGAACGCCACGTACTGCATCGCGGCCTGCGTGTTCTTGCCGTACTTCGGCACCGCAAGATATTCGAGGCTGTTGAGGGTTTGCTTCATCGACATCTGGATGGACGTGCCCGCGCGCTGGGCCGGCAGCACGCGGCTCAGATAGGTGTAGGTGAAGTCCAGTTCATTGCTGGCTATGAGCGTCACGGTTTCCGGCGTGGTCTCGATCCACTTGCGCACCGCCGGCTTGATGCGGTCCATCGCCTTGAAGGCGCGTTCGACGTCGAGCGGATAGAGCTTGTCGGGCGCGACGCCATCGGCGAGCAGGGCCATCTCCAGATTCTCGCTGACGCGCGGACGCAAACCGCGCCGCCCCGGATAGCTCTTCACGTCCCAGAACTCGGCGTAGGTGGTCGGCGGCTTGCCGCTGCGCTTCGGATCGAAGCCGATGCCGCCCGCATACGAATACGTGCCGACAAAATCCGCCCCGGTCTTCGTGATGAGGCCATCGGTCTTGACGATCGCCGGATCGAGCCTTTCCCACATGCCCTGGCGCGAGCCGGTGACGATCTGCGGCCCGATGCTGTCGAACACGTCCCATGAGACGTTCTTCGACTCAACCTGCACCTTCATGCGCGCGAGGTCCGCGCTGTTGACGAGCGTCACTGCAATGCCGGTCTCCTTCGTGAACGGCTCGGCGAACGCGCCGCGTATCGCGGCTTCGTAGGCGCCGCCCCAGCAGGTCACGGCGATGCTCTTCGACTGCGCGCGCACGATGGCCGGCGCGCCGAGCAGCGCGGCCCCGGCGAGCGCGCCCGCCTGTTGCAGGAATACGCGGCGCGCGGGCGCCGGGGCGTCGGCTTCGGCTTCGGGTTGCTGCGGGACTTGCGCTTTCATGTCGGTCTCCCTGAGTGGTCGGGTCGGGGCGATGCTTTATCCGGCGATCCAGATGGCCTTCCAGTCCATGTATTTGTCGAAGGCGTGCATCGACTTGTCGCGGCCGAAGCCGGATTGCTTGAAGCCACCGAACGGCGACGACATCGTGCCGCGGTCGAAGCAGTTGACCCACACCACGCCCGCCTTCAGCTGACGCGACACCTGCTGCGCGCGCGTGATGTTCGAGGTCCAGACGGCGGCGGCTAGGCCGTAGATGGTGTCGTTGGCGATGCGCACGGCTTCCTCCGGCGACTCGACGGTGATCGCCGCCAGCACCGGCCCGAAGATCTCCTCGCGCGCGATCCGCATGGTGTTGCTGACCTGGTCGAAGACGGTCGGCTCGATGAAGAAGCCGCCCGATTCCGTCCGCGCCGCGCGGCCGCCCGCGATGACCTGCGCGCCATCGGCCCGGCCGGCGTCGATATACGACATCACCGACTCGTGCTGCACCTGGCTCACGATCGCGCCCATCTTCGTGGCGGGATCGAGCGGATCGCCGGGCACGAGATCGCGCGCGATGGCCGCGACCTTCTCCAGCAGTTCATCGCGCACGGCGGCGTGGACGATCAGACGCGAGCCCGCATTGCACACCTGTCCGCTGTTGGCGAAGATGCCCGCCGCGACGGCGCGCGCGGCGGCGTCGAGGTCGGGACAGTCGTCGAGCACGATATGCGGGCTCTTGCCGCCGCATTCGAGGCCCACGCGCTTGATGTTCGACTGTCCGGAATACTGCATGAACAGCTTGCCCACAGCCGTGGAGCCGGTGAAGCCGACGGCATCGACGTCCATGTGCAGGCCGAGCGCACGCCCCGCCGTCTCGCCGTAGCCCGGCAGCACGTTGAGCACGCCGGGCGGCAAACCCGCTTCCGCCGCGAGCGCGGCAATGCGGATGGCGCTCAGCGGCGACTGCTCGGCGGGCTTCAAAATCACCGAATTGCCCGCAGCCAGCGCCGGGCCGAGCTTCCAGCTCGCCATGGACAGCGGATAGTTCCACGGCACGACCGCCGCCACCACGCCGAGCGGCTCGCGCACGATCATCGTGGTCATGTCGGGGGCGGCGGGCGCGGTTTCGCCATAGAGCTTGTCGATGGCCTCGCCGTACCACTGGATGCAGGTCGCCGAACTGACGATGTCGCCGTTATAGGCGTTCGCGATGGGCTTGCCGACATCGAGCGATTCGAGCAGCGCCAGTTCCTCGCGATGCTCCATCATCAATTGCGCGAAGCGCAGCATCACGGCCTTGCGCTCGGCGGGCGCGCGGCGCGACCAGACGCCCGTTTCGAACGCGCGCCGCGCGCTGGCGACCGCCACGTCCACGTCCTCGCTGCCGCACTCGGCAATCTCCGCGATGACCCTGCCCGTGGCCGGATTCACGGTGGCGAAGGTCTTGCCGGAGAGCGCGGACACGTATTGCCCGTCGATGAACGCCCGCCCCTCGGGCCGGAGTGACTCGGCGCGTGCGCGCCACACCGTTGCGTCGGGAATGCTCACAGCAAGGCTCCTTGAATGTCAGTTCGATTGGCTCATGCGTTCATGCGACTGAAATCAGTGTACGGTTTCAAAAGTATGAAAACCAATACATTCTGCTAAGCTTGTTCCTGCCGAAAAGTTATACCTTTTCCCGGTGCCCGCCATGCTCAAAGTGCGTCATCTCGAGATCTTCCGTGCGGTCGTGAAGGCCGGCAGCGTGTCGGCGGCCGCGCGGCTGCTGTATGTGTCGCAGCCCGCCGTGACCAAGACGCTGCGCATGCTGGAAGAAGAGATCGGGCTCACGCTCTTTCTGCGCGTGAAAGGCCGGCTGGTCTGCACGCCCGAGGCCGAGGCCATCCTGCCGGAGATCGAACGGCTGTTCGGCAGCGTGCAGTCGATTGCGGAAACGGCGCGCGAGATCCAGCAAGGACAGCGCGGCTCCATTCGCGTATCCACCGTGTCCATGCTCGCCACCACCATCGTCGCGCGGGCGGTCGGCGAGTTTCGCGAGACGCATCCGTCTGTCGAATTCGATATCCGCGCGCTGCCCACGCGGCACGTCGTCGAATACGTGAACAACAATCAGGCGGACTTCGGCATTCTCGATGTGGCCGCGCCGTCAGGCACGCTCGAAGTGGAAGAGTTTTGCAGCGCGGAGCTGCGCTGCGTGATGCGCGCCGGGCATCCGCTGGCGGATCGCAAGACCGTGACGCCGCGTCTGCTGGACGCCGAAATGCTCGCCACCTTCGGCGAGGACACGCTGACCGGCTGGCGGCTGCGCGAGGCGTTTCGCGCGCAAGGCAGGAGTTTTTCGAGCGCGTTCGTCTCGAACAGCACGCCGGTGCTGTGCGCGCTGGTGCGGGAGGCCAATGCCGTCGCGCTGGTCGATCCGTTCGCGCTGATGGGCCGCTCGTTCCCCGATCTCGTCTCGCGACGCTTTTCGCCGGCGGTGCCCGTGGAGCCTCGGTTCCTGTTCGCGCCGGGCAGGCCGAGATCGGTGATCGTCAATCAGTTCGTCGCACAGCTGAAGGAGACCGCCGCGCGCATGGCGGCGGGCTGAGGCGCACTTTCTCGTGGTTCAGGCGTCGGCCGGAATGTCGTCTTCCAGCGGCTTCGACACCGCTTTCGGCAACTCGGCCACGGCTTGCGGCGCGGCCTCGAAGCGATGCACGTCGTGCGTGACGAAACCCAGGTCGTGACTCGGAATCTCGAACCATTCCGGATGGCCGAACGACCGCCGGATATCTTCGAGTCCGCTCGCCCAGTGCTCGTCCATTGTGTCGTTGCTGAACTCGTAGTCCTTGTAGTGGCCTTCGAAGAACTTGTTCTTGTAGATCAGATGCACGATGTTCACGGCGCCGCCGTCCGCGACCTTCTGCGCCTCGCGCAGCAGCGGATGCGAACGCCGCACCTTCTCCGGCACGTGTTCGAGCAATTCCTTGATGAGCCGCGCGTGCTTCTGATTGTGCGAGACGAAATCGGTAATGGCGCGGGTGCGGCTCGAATACTGGATGTCCTTGGTGCGCTCGCTCACGTCGAGGAAATCGCCCGGCAAGGTGCCGCGCGCGCTCCACAGATCCACCTGGAACACGAGCGTGTCCTTGTGCTGGCTCTCGCGGATGATCTCCGTCAACGGCGTGTTCGAGACCAGCCCGCCGTCCCAGTAGAACTCGCCGTCTATCTCCACCGCCGGAAAACCCGGCGGCAACGCGCCCGAGGCCATGAAGTGCTCGGGCGCAAGACGCATTTTGGTGTTGTCGAAGTACACGAGATTGCCCGTGCGCACATTCACCGCGCCCACTGACACGCGCATGTTGCCGTCGTTGATGCGGTCGAAGTCGGCGAACTTCAGCAGCGTCGCGCGCAATGCCGAGGTGTCGTAATAGCTGACATTGCTCGGGAGCTTCGCCTGCGCGTCCGGAACGAGCGCCGGCACCTGCACGCGCGGCGAGAAGAAGCCGCGCTGGCCCTCGGTCAGCGCACGCGCCGCCGCCCACATGCTCGAAAACGTCCGGCCCATGTTCGCGAAGCCGAACGCGGCGGGCACGAACGCGCCCACGTGCCCGATCAGGTCCGCCGGCTGGCAGATGGTGTTCCAGAAGCCGCGCAGCGCCGCCACGCGGTGTTCAGGCGCATTGCCCGCGACGATCGCCGTATTCAGCGCGCCGATGGAAATGCCCGAGGTCCAGCTCGGCTCGACGCCCACCTCGGCCAGCCCTTCGAATACGCCCGCCTGGTAGGAACCCAGCGCGCCGCCGCCTTGCAGCACGAGACAGACCTCGTCGTAGTCCGGCAGCGCGACGTGGTTCGCCTGCGTGAGTGAGTTGCGTTGACTGCGGCGCATGGATTCTCCTTGTCGTTGTGCTCGTTTTTATTGCATGAACCAGCCGTGACTCACGACCACCGACTGCCCCGTCAGCGCGTTCGATTCGAAGCCTGCGAGGAACGCGACCGTGTTCGCGACATCGGCGACGGTGGTGAACTCGCCATCGACGGTTTCCTTCAGCATGACGTTCTTCACGACTTCTTCCTCGGAGATGCCGAGCGCCTTCGCCTGTTCGGGAATCTGCTTCTCGACGAGCGGCGTACGCACGAATCCGGGGCACACCACGTTGGCGCGCACGCCGCGCGGGCCGCCTTCCTTCGCGACGACGCGCGCCAGACCCAGCAGGCCGTGCTTCGCGGTGACATAGGCGGACTTCAGCTTCGATGCTTCATGCGAGTGCACCGAACCCATGTAGATGATCGAGCCGCCCTTGCCCGACGCGTACATGTGCTTGATGGCGGCCTTGGTCGTGAGGAACGCGCCGTCGAGGTGAATGGCGAGCATCTTCTTCCAGTCCGAGTACGCGTACTCCTCGATGGGCGCGACGATCTGGATACCCGCGTTCGACACCAGCACGTCGATGCCGCCAAGCTTGGCCACCGTGTCTTCAATGCCCGCGTTCACCGCTTCCTCACTGGTGACGTCCATGGAGACCGCGATCGCCTTGCCGCCTTCCGCGACGATGCTGTCCGCCACCTTCTGCGCGTTCGCGAGGTTCAGGTCGGCGATGACGACAGCCGCGCCGTCAGCGGCGAGCTTGCGTGCCGTCTGTTCGCCGATGCCGCTTGCAGCGCCCGTGACGAGCGCGACTTTTCCTTGCAGTGCCATGTGCCTGCTCCTTGTTCGATGAGAGTTATTGATTGACCGCGAGCTTCAGTTCGCCGGGGGCGAGATAGTCGTAGGCGACTTCGCCGATGTCCAGCGTCAGGTTCGCGATCACGTGCCGCGCGCCGACCACCTTGCGCACCGGCAGATCCGCGACCGGCGCGAGCGCGTGCGCGTTGAGTTCGAGCGCGGCGGGGCCTTCCCATGCGCCGAGCACGCTGACGTCGCGTAGGAAGAAACGCACCAGTTCGCACACGCGCGCCGTGCCGTCGACGTGCGGCAGCACTTTCAGCAGATAGTTGGGCGTGTCGGCGAGCTTCTTGCGTTCGGTTTCGGGATCGAGCGGACGATACTTGTAGCCCATCGTGCCGGTGGCAATGCGCTGCGTGCCGTAGTCGAGCGTGCCGAGCAGCGTGTCCTTGCCATCCACCGAAAGACGCGGCGACGCCAGCTTCTTCGGAAAGCCCCAGATCTCGCGGCCGCCCGCGATCGGGCCTTCATCGTCGAGATACATTGCATGGGTGTAGCTGGCCTTGGCGCCGTCCGGATCGATCACCGAGATCACCTGGCCACTCTCGGTGTAGTCGCCGAAACCGGATGAATCCGGCATGCGAATGAATTCGTAATGCACGAGGGCGCTGTCGACTTCGAGCGGCTCCGGCACCACGGCGCGCAAGGCATCGAGGTCCGTCTCGTACGAGATGATGAAGTACTCGCGATTGAGGAAGCGGAACGGCGGACGCGGATACGCCGGGTTATGCACCGGCATGGCGAAAGCGTTTCGGCGGATGTCGTCTTCTTTCACTGGATCGTCCCTGAGTTGAGAGCAGGCACGATAGTAGATGCAGAACATGACAGTTGTCGCGGACCACCGGCAGCTTGATGACCCTCAGGCCAGCAGTGCGAACCGACAAAAGTTTTGTCGCTTCAAGAGCTTATGGATACCTACTGGATGATTGCATTTTTTTGTGCAATATACTGTTGCCTGAGCGCGCGGCCATCTCCAGGCGCCGCGCGGTCGCATGAGCGCCGGATTTCATGGTTGCGGTAGTGCTTGTGGTCTTGTATTTTTCGGAACGCAACGCGGCGGGACATGCGTTGCATGCAGGTTCAGGCCATCTCCTAAAAAGCGAGTCTCCGATGAAAACGTCTTTGAAGAAGTCCCTCGTGCTCCTGGTGCTGGCGGCTTTCGCGGCGCCTACTCTGACTTACGCTGCTGCGGATTACCCGGACAACAAGCCGCGTCCCGCGTATCACAAGAAGGGACAAAAGCATAAGCACCACAAGAAGTCGTCGACGCCGCCCGCCGCGCCGGCACAGTAAAGCTTCATTTTTGTCATGGAAGCACGCACGTCCGCATCAGGACGTGCGTGCTTTTTCGTTTCTGCCGGTTTCAATCGTTCGACCTGAGCCGGGCGCGCATGGCATCGAGCCGCGCGGTGTCGATACGGCCGCGCGTCGCCATCACTTCCAGCGCCTGCAACGCCAGCGATGCGCCGTGGATCGAGGCCGCTTTGGCGTCGGCATCGAGTTCGAGGGCCGTGCAGCGTCTCGCGGCATGCGTGCGCCAGATTCTCCGCGACGCAAACAACGCCAGCACCACGCCGATGCCCGGCGCACTCACGCGCCACAGCTCTTCCTCGGGCGAGGCCGCGAACAACACGCACGGCACCGACAGCAATGCCGCCATGAGCAGCATGGCCCGCGCGAGGTCGAAGAGCATGGTCCTGCGCTGCGTCGCATGACCGACTTCATGCGCGATCACCACATTCAGCAGCGGCTCGGGCAAGGCGAGCGTGGCGGCGTCGATCTCGATGCGGTTGAACAGCGCCTCGTAGCACGGCCCGCCGCCGGGCGTCACGAAGCGCACGCGCGGCGGTGCGACGTGCAGCACGGCGGCGTCGGCGGCGATCAGCGCGCGGACATGGGCGCGGGCTTCGTGCGGGTTCATCGGCGGGTGCTTCAGCTCGGGTTGTCGGTCCAGGCGCTGCGTTCGTGCCACGTGTCGATCTCGGCCGTGAGGCGGGCAAGCTTGCCGCGCACCAGTTCGAGACCCGGACCGCCGAGCACCAGATGTCCCGGCGGCTCGGCCGCGGTCACCGCCTCGATGATTACCTGCGCGGCGCGCGCCGGATCGCCCGGCTGCCTGCCGCTGCGTTCCGCGATCGCCGCGCGCCGCGTGCCCGCGCCTTCGGCGTAGTCGTCGATGGAATGACGCGTCTGCTTCAGCGAGCGCCCCGCCCAGTCCGTACGGAACGGACCGGGCTCGACCGCCGTCACCTTGATGCCGAGCGTCTCGGTCTCGCGTGCCAAGGCCTCGCCAAGACCTTCGAGCGCGAACTTGGTCGCCGCGTAATAGCCGCTGCCCGGATTGCCGACCAGCCCGCCCACCGACGTGATATTGACGATGTGTCCCGAGCGCCGCTCGCGCATGCGCGGCAGCACGGCGCGGATCATCGCCGCCGCGCCGAAGAAGTTCGCTTCGAACATGGCGCGCACTTCGTCATCCTCGCCTTCTTCCACCGCCGCGAGATAGCCGAAGCCGGCGTTATTGACGAGCACGTCGATCCTGCCGAATGCTTCATGCGCCTGCGCGACGGCGGACTGGATTTCATCGGCACGCGTGACGTCCAGGCGCACCGCGATGGCGCGGTCCGCGGCACGCGCGACGAGATCCGCGACGCTGTCGGGGTTGCGCGCCGCGACCACCGCGCGCCAGCCTTTCTCGATGACCGCGGCGGCCAGTTCACGGCCGAAGCCGGTCGAGCAGCCGGTGATGAACCAGACAGGGGTATCGCTTGACGATGCGGACATTGCGCTTCTCCATGGGATGCGCGCGGCGCGGTCAGGGTGCGGTCATGCAAGTGCGCGCACGCGGCTTGAACGTTGAACACCTTCAACGCCATCTTGAAGGAAATGACGCAAACGTGCTGCGCGCCGAAGTTCAGCCCGCATCGCCCGAACTGATCGCGCTCTGCATGCTCTTCAGCAGCTTCGTCAGGTAACGCAGCAGACCCACCGTATCGCCGAACTCCATGAAACCGGGCTTGACGCCATCGCTGAAGAGCAGCGTGCCGTCGAGCGTGGCATCGACGATCAGGCCGGCATAAGCGGCGTGCGGCATGTATGTGTCGGCGATGGCGAAGGTATTGCCGTTCACGGCCGCGTCGCGCACCCGCATCAGGAACTGCACCTCAGGCGCGCGCGACGCCGACAGCCGATGCACATCGAAGTACTCGGCGACCGCGAGCAGCGCATTCGTGCACGGCACGATCAGCGCGAATGCAATGCGCTGGTCCGGGGTATCAAATGACGGCCATGCAAGATCTTCGTCAGGCGGCGGCGCTTTCATCGGCGTGCCGGCCTCGCTATGCGTATGAGCCTCGGGATGCGAACGCCGGCGTGCCGTCAACAGAGCCGCCTTGCTGAAGTCGGGCGGCGGCGCACCGCGCTCGATCCAGTCCGACAACAACGCGGCATAAGCATGCAGCATGGTCAATTGCCCTTCAATGAACGCGACGCCGATCCGGCATGCATCCGGGTGACTGTGCTCTGACATTTCATCTCCTCCTGATAGCCGCTGATAAAAAGCATGCGTCTGCTGTTGCAACAAGCGCGCCTGTATAAGGAGGCAAGAAAAATCGACAGTTAGTTGCCTGATAACTTCGGAATAAACGTAGCTTTGTGACAGCCATGTGGAAGAAAGACTACAAACTGCATGGGAGATATTTACCGGACACTGACGATCCGCTATATTCCGTTCGCTACAGCGTCAGTCATCGGCGGCAAGGCGCCGGGGCAACGCCATCCGCCCGCTTCCATCGGGAGCGGGACATCAGCCCCTTCGTTTGACGATCATTTTTTTCTCAAAGCACTCGACCTTCGCAGGCATGTCTTGCGAAGCCGGGAAGGTCGCGTTCGCGCGCTGAAAACGTCGCGCCGCGTACTGCCCACACCGTGTCGAGCGGACAACCTCAAGGAAAACAACAATGAAGAAGCACATCGTAGCGGCGGCCGCGCTCGGCCTGTTCACGCTGTTCGGCACGGCGGCCCATGCACAAAGCAGCGTCACGTTGTACGGCATCATCGATGCCGGCATCACCTACGCCAACAAGGTCGCCACCACGCGCGGCCATGACAGCGTCGTCAAGTACGGCGACGGCGTGGCGCAAGGCAGCCGCTGGGGCCTGCGCGGCGCGGAAGATCTGGGCGGCGGCCTGAAGGCGATCTTCGTGCTCGAGAGCGGCTTCAACAGCGGTGACGGCACGCTCGGCCAGGGCGGCGCGGAATTCGGCCGTCAGGCCTATGTGGGCATCTCGAAGAACGAGATCGGTTCGGTGACGTTCGGCCGTCAGTACTCGTTCTCCACCGACTACCTCGGCGGCAGCTATACGATGGGCAGCCAGACGCCCGCCGGCAACTACGCGTATCACATCAACGACCTCGACCAGTTGACGGCGAGCCGCATCAACAACGCGGTCAAGTTCAGCAGCGCCGACTTCCACGGCATCACGTTCGGCGCCATGTACGGCTTCTCCAACTCGACCAACTTCGCGGGCTCGCCCACGACGGGCACCGGCGCGAACGCGGTGCAGGGTTCATCGAGCGCCTACAGCTTCGGTTTGAACTACAAGCAGGGTCCGCTCGGCGTCGGTGCGGCGTACACCAACATCCGCTTCCCGAACGGTGCGACGCCGGCATTCAGCGTGAGCATCGCGAACATCAACACGACCGGCCTGCGCGACCTGGAAACCTTCGGCGTCGGCGCGCGCTACACCATCGCGGCCGCGCTGATCTGGGCGAACTGGACGCACACGAAGTTCGAGCCGATCACGGCCGGTTCCTCGACGCTGAACAACTATGAAATCGGCGGCAAGTACACGTTCACGCCGGCTTTGAGCGCGGGCCTCGGCTACACGTTCTCGGACCTCGACGGCAACTTCGACGGCCGCTGGCACCAGGTCAACGGCGTCGTGGACTACGCGCTGTCGAAGCGCACCGACGTCTATGTGATCGGCGCCTTCCAGAAGGCATCGGGCAGCAACCGGGGCGTGCCGGTGCAGGCGGAAATCGGCTCGTCGTCGTCGTTCGTCGGCAATGCGGGTGCGAATACGCAGCTCGTGACGCGTGTGGGGCTGCGTCACCGCTTCTGATCGAAGTCTGGTTCAGCGAAGCGCGATGCCCTTGCAAAAGGCATCGCGCTTTTTTATTGGTCGGACGCCGCGCGTGCGTAACGCGCGAGGAACATGTCTGCGGCGGCTTCGGCGACCTTCTTCTGCTCGTGCTTCGTCAGCGTGGGCTGGCCCATCGCCACTTGCGGCCAGAAGGCAAAGCCCTTCACGATGCCATGCAGCTGCTGACCGGCGAACACGGGGTCGGTAACGCTAAGGCGGCCATCGGCGGCGGCCTTTCTGATCCACACGGTCAGGTCCTCTTCCCGTTCGCCGATACGCGCGACGATATCGCGCGCCCGTTCCGGCGAGTGAATGCCCGCCGATATCGCCATGCGCGCCACCGACAGGAACGACTCGTCGTTCATCAGCCGCAGCTTGCGCGCGAGCAAGGCCAGCAACTGCGCGCGCAAGGGTTCGCTGCTGCTGTAGGCGGGGGCGTCGCCGGCATCGCTTTCGTCCCAGAGACGCAGCAGGATGGCCGCGAACAAGGCTTCCTTGCTCGGGAAATGGTTGTACACCGTGCGCTTCGAAACGTCCGCGCGCGCGGCGATGCGGTCCATGCTGGTGGCGTCGTAGCCGGCCGCAATGAACTCCTCGACCGCCGCGTTCATGATGGCGGCGCGCTTGCGATCCGTCAGGCGCTGGGGAATGTCGTCGTTCGAACTCATCCGTTTATTTTACACCGCACGGTTTACTTTCCTGACGAGATTAAACTACACTGTGCAGTGTACATTTTGCGTCGGATGCCATTCTCATGAGTTCCTTTACTGATCGCATCAATCGTGCCCTCGGACTGGCCGCCGCACGGCGTGGCCGCGAGATGTCGAGCGCGTCGCCGCAGCATGACGGCGCGCGCTTTCGCAACGTGAAGCCGCGTCCGTCCGAAGGAATCGGCAAGACCCTGCGCATCATGTGGAACATGCTGTTCAACAAGCCACGCAATACGGTGCCGGCGCAGGCGCCTGTCGTCGAGTCGCTCACGCGTGAACAGCTGGACGCCGCGCCGGATCGCAGCCTGTATCGGCTGGGGCATTCCACCTTGCTGTTCAAACTGCGCGGCGCGTACTGGCTCACGGATCCGGTATTCGGCGAGCGGGCGTCGCCGTTCAAGCGCGTCGGTCCGAAGCGGTTTCATGCGCCGCCCATCACGCTGGAAGATCTGCCGCCCCTGCGCGGCGTGATTCTCTCGCACGATCACTACGATCACCTCGACCGCGACACCGTGCTCGCGCTTGCCGCAAGCACCGAAGTATTTCTGACGCCGCTCGGCGTCGGCGATCGTCTGATTGAATGGGGCATCGATGCCGCGAAGGTCCGTCAGCTCGACTGGTGGCAGAGCGCGGAAATCGACGGCCTGACCCTGACCGCCACGCCCGCGCAGCATTTCTCGGGGCGCAGTCTGTTCGATGGCAACAGCACGCTGTGGGCTTCATGGGTCATCGCCGATGACGCACTGCGCGTGTTCTTCAGCGGCGACACCGGCTACTTCGAAGGCTTTCGCGCCATCGGCGAGAAGCTGGGTCCGTTCGATGTCACGTTCGTCGAAACCGGCGCCTATGACGCGCAATGGCCCTACGTGCACATGCAGCCGGAACACACGGTGCAGGCGCATATCGACTTGCGCGGACGCTGGCTCGTGCCGATCCACAACGGCACCTTCGACCTCGCGATGCATCCGTGGCAGGAGCCTTTCGAACGCGTGACCGGGCTCGCATTGGCGCGCGGCGTCGCGGTGGCTACGCCGCGCATGGGCGAGCGGCTCGATCTGGAAGCGCCGCATCGCGGCGAGCGCTGGTGGCGCGAGACGGCGGCTGAAGAACCCAATGCACCTGCATGGCGGATGTGCGCGTCGCGCACGCAGGACGCCAAGTAAGTCAGTGCTTGCGGCGCGCAGTCGCGTCCACGCCGAGCAACGCGAGCACCGGCCGCAGCGCGCCTTCGAGCAGCTTGCGCTGTGGATTGACCCGCGCGAGCACGCGCAGCCCCATCAACGAGGCGAGCAAGGTCTTCGCGAGGTCGCCGGCCTCGAGATCGCGCGGAATGGATCCGTCTTTCTGACCCGCGCGCACGCAACGCAGGAAGAACCCTTCCATGTCCTTCAGCACGCCGTTCAACGCGTGATGAAACGAATCGTCGTGCGGCGCGAGCTCCAGCGCCGAGTTGACGATCATGCAACCCCGCCGATGCGGATCGTTCACCGAGAGCTTGATGATCTCGTCGAAGAACATCGCGATGGCATCGCGCGGCGGCACGCTGTGCTCCAGGCGCTGCACCCGCGCGCGAAAGCCGCGTTCCACATAGCGTTCGAGCACGCGTTCATAGAGCGCGCGCTTGTCGCCGAAAGCGTTATAAAGACTCGCCGATGTCAGGCCCATGGCCGTGGCGAGATCACGCACCGAACTCGCCTCATAGCCGCGCGACCAGAATTGCGTCATGGCCGCATCGAGGGCGGCATCTTCATCGAACTCACGCGGACGCGGCATACGCTGGCTTCCTCTCAGGCCGTCTTCGGAAAGTTCGACGGAAACAGCGAGCGCTTCGTCTCTTCGTCGTTGACGCTCTTGAACGCGTGTGTCTTGTTGACGGCGCGCGCACGAGCGACGGCGGGACGCGCGTCGATTTGCGCGAACCAGCGCTTCAGTTCGGGATAGGGACCGAGCGGATCCTCGCTGTTCTTGAGCACCCGCGACGCGCGATCCAGCCAGCCCCACGCCGACATGTCGGCAATCGTATAAGCATTCCCGACGATGAACTCACGCCTCTTCAAGTGATCTTCGAGCACCTGATAATGCCGGTCCACTTCGCGGCGATAGCGGTTCACCGCGTAATCGAGGCCTTCGGGGGCGGCGTACTGGAAATGGACCGCCTGCCCCGAGAACGGGCCGAGGCCGCTGGCGATGAACATCAGCCATGAAAGCAGTTGCGGCCGGTCTTCCGGCGCGCCGATGAACTGACCGCTCTTCTCCGCGAGATAGAGCAGGATGGCGGTGGAATCGAACACGACAGCGCGCGTGCCGCCGGGGCCTTCCGTATCCACGATGGCCGGCACCTTGCCGTTCGGATTGATGGCGCGAAACGCGGGCAGATGCTGCTCGCCCTTGCTCGTATCGACCGGTTTCAGCGTGTAGGGAAGCCCCGACTCTTCGAGAAAGAGCGCGATTTTCGCGGGATTGGGCGTCGGGTGGAAGTAAAACTCGATCATGCCGGTCGTCTCCTGGAGTGCGCTTGATGGGTCAGCCGGCGTATTTTAGATCGACCGATATAAAACCTGCAATCCTCTGCCTCCATGCTGCGCGAATTCCTGCGAACGGGTATGGTTGCGACTTCGGCCTCAACCCTGCTTTCAAGCACAATGCAGCCCACCGATTCCAACTTCTTCACGCTTCTCAGCGAAAGCTACGCGCGCCTGCTGAACACGCCGCTGGTTGCCGACACAAGCCTGACGCCCGCCGAAGCCGCGCGCTGGCTCTATGAAGACGCGCCTTGCGGCATCCTTGCACACGACACGCAAGCGGACCCGGTCTTCGTGTACGGCAACCTGCGGGCGCAGCGGCTCTTCGGCTATACGTGGAACGAGCTGACCGCGCTGCCCTCGCGTCTTTCCGCCGAAGCGCCCGAGCGCAGCGAGCGCCAGGCATTTCTCGAACAGGTGACGCGCGATGGTTATGTCGATGGCTATCGCGGCGTGCGTGTCAAGAAATCGGGCGAGCGCTTCTACATTGAACGCGCCACGGTCTGGCAGTTGTTCGACCGCGATGGCGACTATCGCGGACAAGCGGCGATCATTCCGCAAGTCAGCGATATCGCCTGAGCTCGCTCAGACCGCGCTCAGCTTGCGAATCACCTCGACGAGCGGCGTCGTCCCCTTGACGATATTCTCGCGACGCCCTTCGAAGTCGATCCAGCCTTCGTTGAAGCCGTCGAGCATCTGCATGCGCGGCAGCGGGTGGCGCATGCCCTGACTCGTGAACAGCGCTTCCCACGTGTCGCGCAGCACGATCTCCACGCGTACCAGCTTGCCAAGCACCTCCGAGAACGCGGCGGCGATATCGACGGGACGCACGCGCGCCGGACCCTCCAGTTCCACCACGCGCACGCCTTGCCATTTCTCCTGCATGAGTTGCGCGGCGAGTCGCCCGATATCGTCGGTGGCGACCATCGGGATGGCGTGCTCGGCCGGTTGCAGGAACGAGCGCACGACGCCTTCGTCACGCGCCGAGGCCACGTCCCACGCGCAGTTCTCCATGAACCACGCCGGACGCAGGAACGTGACCGGAACCGGCTGCTGCCGCAGCGCCTCTTCCAGCAATGTGCGCTGGGTCAGCAGATTGGTCTGCGTGGCCTGCGCGCCGACGGTCGAGAGACACACGATCCGTCCCGGCCGGGCACGCGCCACGGCAGCGACGATCGTATCGATCACTTCACGCGCTTCCGGAAAACCCGGTTCCGGATCGAACTCCGAAGGCGGCAGCAGGAATACCGCTTCGGCACCCTCGAAGGCGCGGGCGAGCGCGTCGGCGTCGGTCATCGTGGCGAGCGCGATCTCGCAACCGCGCGCCGCCCACGCTGCGCCCTTCTGTTCGTCGCGCACCACCGCGCGCACCGCCTTGCCCTGCTGCAACAAGGCGTGTCCGAGCGCGCCGCCGACTTGTCCGGTAATGCCTGTGATGACGTACATGGTGTGACTCCCTGGTTCGTTTGAGATCGATGAGTCGAATGTTAAGGAACGGGATTACATGAATAAATGGCGTGGCAGTTATGAGATTGATGACGCGGCGGCATTAACCGGCACGCCAGCGCGCCGAACATGCCGGACGCGCTTATCATCGAGCTTCACTCGCCCCGGAGGTCCCATGCCGCCGCTACGCGCAATCCATCTGCTGCAAACGACGGAAGGCTCACGGCTGCACGGCACGGACCGCGAGTCATGGCGGCGCTGGGGCCCTTATCTGAGCGAGCGTCAATGGGGCACGGTGCGCGAGGACTACAGCGAATACGGCACCGCGTGGGACTTTTTCCCGCACGACCATGCGCGCAGCCGCATGTATCGCTGGGGCGAGGACGGCATCGCGGGCTTCGGCAACGACCCGCTCGACTGGTGCATCTCGCTCGCGCTATGGAACGGTCGCGATCCGATCCTCAAGGAACGGCTCTTCGGTCTGACGAACGAACAGGGCAATCACGGCGAAGACGTGAAGGAGCTGTACTTCTACGTGGACGGCACCCCCACGCATTCGTACATGAAGATGCTCTACAAGTATCCGCATGACGCGTTTCCCTATCAGGATCTGATCGACGAAAACCGGCGGCGCGGCGCCGATCAACCCGAGTACGAAGTGCTCGACACCGGCGTGTTCGACGCCGACCGTTACTTCGACGTCTGGGTCGAATATGCGAAGCACACCGCCGACGACATCGTCATGCGCGTGACCATCGAGAACCGCGCGAACGAGGCCGCCACGCTGCACGTGTTGCCCCAGTTCTGGGCGCGCAATCGCTGGGCGTGGTCGACGAGGCACGGGAAGCCGTCGCTGACCCTGCACGGCAACGCGGGCACGGACGAACATGTAGTCGCGCATCATCCGGCGCACGGCACCCTGCACGTGAGCGCCACCGCCGACGTGCCGCTCGAATGGCTCTTCTGCGAGAACGAGACGAACGTTCGGCGCATCTTCGGCATCGAGGGCGAGGGACCGTTCAAGGACGGCATCAACGACTATCTCGTCGATGGCGATACCACCGCCATCCGCCGCGACCACGGCACGCGCGCGGCCGCGCATGCGCGTCTCGAACTCGGCCCGCATCAGCGGGCGGTGATGACCCTGCGCTGGCGGCCCGCCGCGCAGGACGCGCCGCTCGATACGGATGCGCTGGTCGCGCGCCGTCAGGCGGAAGCCGACGAGTTCTACGCGACGCTGCAACACGACATCGACGACGCCGATGCGCGCCTCGTGCAACGTCAGGCGCTGGCTGGCATGTTGTGGACGAAGCAGTATTACCAGTTCGACGTCACGCGCTGGCACGACGGCGATCCCGGCCAGCCCGAGCCGCCGAAGCAGCGCCGGCACGGCCGCAATGCGGACTGGCGCCACATGTGCAACGGCGATGTCGTGTCGATGCCGGACAAGTGGGAATACCCGTGGTACGCGTCGTGGGACCTCGCGTTTCATGCGGTCGCGTTCGCGATGATCGACCCGGACTTCGCGAAGAAGCAGTTGCTGCTGCTCGTGAAGGAACGCTACATGCATCCGAACGGGCAATTGCCTGCGTATGAATGGGCGTTCGGCGACGCCAATCCGCCGGTGCATGCATGGGCCACGTGGCGCGTGTACGAACTCGACCGCGAGATGACCGGCATCGGCGATCACGCCTTTCTCGAAGTGATGTTCCACAAGCTGTTGCTCAACTTCGCGTGGTGGGTGAACCGCAAGGACGCCGATGACCGCAACATATTCCAGGGCGGCTTTCTCGGGCTGGACAACATCGGCATCTTCGACCGCTCGCAGCCGCTGCCGACCGGCGGACGCATCGATCAGGCCGACGGCACCGCGTGGATGGCCTCGTATGCCCTCGACCTCATGCAGATCGGCCTCGAACTCGCGTTGAAGAACGACGCGTACGTGGAGATCGCCGTCAAGTTCTTCGAGCATTTCCTGTATATCGCGGAGGCGGTCAGTTGCGGCGACGGCTGCATCACCGGTTTGTGGGACGGAGAAGACGAGTTCTTCTACGACGTGCTGCATCTGCCCGACGGCACGCGCGTGCCGATGCGCATCCGTTCCATCGTCGGCTTGATTCCGTTGTTTGCGGTGCACGTGCTGGAGGAAAGCGTGTATGGCGAACTGCCCGGCCTGCGCGAACGGCTTGCCTGGTTTCTCGATCACCGGCCGAATCTCGCCAGGCTGGTCTCGCGCTGGATGGAACCCGGCAAGGCCAACACGACGCTGCTGTCGCTGCTGCGCGGACATCGGATGAAGGCGCTGCTGCGGCGCACGCTCGATCCCGAGGAATTCCTTTCCGATTACGGCGTGCGCGCGCTAAGCCGCGTGCATTGCGACAAGCCGTATTTGTTCGATCGCGACAACGTGCATCTGTGCGTGCGCTATCTTCCGGCGGAATCGGATTCGCGCGTGTTCGGCGGCAATTCGAACTGGCGCGGTCCGATCTGGATGCCGGTCAACTATCTGCTGATCGAATCGCTATACGAGTTTCACCGCTATTACGGCGACGCGTTCCGCATCGAGGACCCGGCGCAACCCGGGCGCACGTGTTCGCTGAGCGAGATCGCCGATAACCTGTCGCGGCGCGTGACCACGCTGTTCCTGAAGAACGCCGAAGGCAAGCGGCCCGTCATGAGCGCCTATCCGCAGCTTCAGGCGGACCCGCGCTCACAGGATCTCGTGCTGTTCCACGAGTACTTCCATGGCGATACGGGCCGTGGCGTCGGCGCATCGCATCAGACGGGCTGGAGCGGGCTGGTGGCGCTGCTGTTGCAGCCGCGTCTGATGAAGCTGGCGCATGCGCGGCCGGAGGCGCCGGTCATGTCGGTGCGTCTGCATGAAGATCCAACGGCTGCGATGGCGCGCTAGTCCTTCAACGTTCCAGATTGCCGAAGCACACATACTTGGCTTCGAGATATTCCTCGATGCCCGATGACGCGCCCTCGCGCCCCATCCCCGATTCCTTGATGCCGCCGAACGGCGCGACCTCGTTGAACACCAGGCTGTCGTTCACGCCGACCACACCGCATTCCAGCGCCTCCATCACGCGGAATGCCCGGCTGATGTCGGCCGTGTAAAAGTAGGCCGCGAGGCCAGTGCGCGTGTCGTTGGCAAGCGTGATGACGTCGTCCTCGTCGCGAAACGGCAGCACGCTTGCCACCGGTCCGAGCACTTCGTCGCCGCACACGCGCATGTCGGGCCTGACGTCCGTGAGCACGGTCGGCCTGAAGAAGCCCGAATCGGGACGCACGCGCACGCCGCCCGCCGCGACCGTCGCGCCCATGCTCACGGCTTCACCGATCAACGCCTCGATGCGCGCAACCGCTTCCTCGCTGATGAGCGGACCGATCTGCACGCCTTCGTCGAGCCCGTCGCCCACCTTCAGCAGCGCGACCTTTGACACGAGCTTCGCCACGAAAGTCTCGTACACGTCCTCATGCACGAAGAAACGGTTCGCGCACATCGCGGCCTGGCCGGTATGACGGAAACGCGCGTCGAGCGCGCCCTTCACGGCGAGATCGATATCGGCGTCACTGAACACGATGAACGGGCAATTGGCGCCCAGTTCCAGCGACATCTTCTTGACCGTCAATGCACACTGCGACATCAACTGCTTGCCCGCTTCGATCGGTCCGGTGAACGACACCTTGCGCACGTCGGGATGCGCGAGCAGCGTGCTGCGGATCGGGTCGGCTGCGCCGGTCAGCACGGAAAGCACGCCGCGCGGCAAGCCGGCGTTCTCGCCGAGCGCGCACAGTGCAAGCGCCGAAAACGGCGTGCGGGGATCGGGATGAAGAATGACGGTGCAGCCCGCCGCAAGCGCCGCGCCGACGCGCCGCGCGACCATCGATGCCGGAAAGGTCCACGACGTGATGGCGCCGCAGATACCCACCGGCTGATGCAGCACGCGGATGCGTTGATTGCGCCGCGGTGCGGGAATGTTGTCGCCATAGATGCGGCGCGCTTCCTCGGCGAACCAGTCGAGATAATTGGCGGCCTGCGTGATCTCGGCGCGCGCCTCGTGCAGCGGCTTGCCCTGCTCGCTGCACAGGATGATGGCGAGGTCGTCGCGATGATGTTCGACCAGACGGCCCCACTCGCGCAGCACCGATGCACGCTCGCGGCTGCTCCAGTTGCGCCAGTCCTGCAAGGCCGCCTGCGCGCATTCGACAGCATGCGCCACCTGTTCCTCCGTCACCTGCGGCACCGAGCCGATGACGGTGCGCGTCGAAGGATTGGTGACCGGCACGCGCGGCAGCGCGGTCTCGTCCACCCATGCGCCGGCGATGTAGGCGGATTGCTCGAACAGACTTGGACACTGTAGTTCCATGGTGTGCTCCCATGCGTTGAGCGCTTCGTGCAAGCGTCACGAGCTTAACGCATTTTCCGGGCGCTTCCGCCCGCATCCGGCGATGGCCGGTATACGGGCGCGTGGAACTCAGTGAGACGCGCCCTCTACCGCACCGATGCCGGTTTCCGAGCGCACGGTCTGCGCGTCGAAGCCTGCCTGGTCGATGCGCGCGCGTGCCGACTTGTCCGTCACCGAGAACAGCCAGATGCCGGCAAAGCCGATGGCCATCGAGAACAGCGCCGGCGACGCATATGGAAACGGCGCGCTGGCGTAGTGAAAGACATCGACCCAGACGGCCTTGGAAAGCACCGTCAGCACGACCGCCGACAACAGCCCCATGAAGCCGCCCAGCGCCGCGCCGCGCGTCGTGCAGCCGCGCCACAGCACCGAGAGGAACAGCACCGGAAAATTGGCCGACGCCGCCACCGCGAATGCCAGCGACACCATGAACGCAATGTTCTGCTTCTCGAACACGATGCCCAGCACGACCGCGACGATGCCGAGCACGATGGTCGTCATGCGCGATACCTTGAGTTCGCTCTTGCTCGACGCCTGGCCCTTCTTGAAGACGGTCGCGTACAGATCGTGCGACACCGCCGACGCGCCCGCGAGCGTCAGCCCGGCCACCACGGCAAGGATGGTCGCGAACGCCACCGCCGAGATGAAGCCGAGAAACACGTTGCCGCCCACGGCGCTCGCCAGATGCACGGCCGCCATGTTGGTGCCGCCGAGGAGCTTGCCGCCTGCGTCCTTGAAGACCGGATTGGTGCTCACCAGCACGATCGCGCCGAAGCCGATGATGAACGTGAGAATGTAGAAATAGCCGATCCACGTCGTCGCCCAGAACACGGACTTGCGCGCTTCCTTGGCGTTGGGCACCGTGAAGAAGCGCATCAGGATGTGCGGCAGGCCCGCCGTGCCGAACATCAGCGCGATGCCGAAGGAGATCGCCGAGACAGGGTCCTTGATGAAGTTGCCTGGACCCATGATCGACGCCTTCATTGCGTGCACGTCCACGGCTTTCGCGAACAGCGCCTCCGGGCTGAAGTGGAACTTCCATAACACCATGAAGGCCATGAACGAAGCGCCCGCGAGCAGCAGGCAGGCCTTGATGATCTGCACCCACGTGGTCGCCGTCATGCCGCCGAACAGCACGTAGACCATCATCAACGCCCCGACGATCACCACCGCAATCCAGTATTCGAGCCCGAACAGCAGCTTGATGAGCTGTCCCGCGCCGACCATCTGCGCAATCAGATAGAACGCGACGACGACGAGCGTGCCCGATGCGGCGAACGCGCGGATCGGCGTCTGTTTGAAGCGGTAGGCGGCGACGTCGGCGAAGGTGAAGCGGCCCAGGTTGCGCAGCCGCTCGGCCATCAGGAAGGTGATGATCGGCCAGCCGACCAGGAAGCCGATCGAATAGATCAGGCCGTCATAGCCATTCGAATAGACCGCCGCCGAAATGCCCAGGAACGACGCCGCCGACATGAAGTCTCCGGCAATCGCAAGGCCATTCTGGAAGCCCGTGATGCCGCCGCCGGCCGTGTAGAACTCGGCGGCCGAGCGGGTTTTCTTCGCGGCCCATCTGGTGATGAAGAGCGTCGCGATCACGAACGCGATGAACATGCAGATCGCGGTCCAGTTGGTCGGCTGCTTCACGGCCTGGCCGAGATCGCCGCCGGCCGCGAACGAAACGGCGGAGGTCGCGAGGAGCAGGCCCGCGAGCATCAACGATGAAAGTCGTGACGGTGTCATGCAGCCTCCCGCTTGATCTGGTCGGTGAGTTCGTCGTAGGTGCGGTTGGCGTGGCGCACATACAGGCCCGTGATGACGACCGTGAAGACGATCACGAACAGGCCGATCGGCATGCCCCAGGTCATCACGCCCGCGCCCAACTTCGCGGACAGCAGCTCCTTGTTGAACGCGATCAGCAGCACGTAGCCGTAGTACACGATCAGCACGAACGCCGTCAGCGTCCAGCCGAGCCTCGAGCGCTTGCGCACCAGTTCGCCGTATGCAGCGCTCGCTTTGATTCTCTCGACAACCTTCAAATCCATCTGTGTCTCCTGTTCGCGCGCACGAACGCCTGCGTCCTGCGCGGCGCGCGGACGGGCGGCGATGCGATCGAGGCTGTTGCAACGGGAAAGCCCTCGTTCAGGGAGGGCAAGGGCCGCGCACGCGCATGCTTTTCAGGCGAGTGCTGCGTGAGTTGCGCTGGAGACTAAGGTAAAAGGATCCGCTTACCCGTTTCTTACGGCATGCGGAATATTCGGCCGGGGTTTACGCGAAGCGTTGCGCTTCGTCATGCCATGAAGGAGGGAGCACGACGCGGACCGTAGCCCGCGCCGTGAAGAATGCGTATCAGGCGGCCAGCGGTTCTGCGCACCGCTCATACACCAGCGCAGCAGCCGCCAGATCTTCGAGCGCGGTGCCCACCGCCTTGAACAGCGTGCGCTGCGTGTCGCCGGTGCGGCCCGGCGCTTCGCCGCGGCACAGGCGTTCGAGCGTCGGCCAGTGTTCCGGGCCGCTGACGACACCCCGTTCGAGCGGCCCGAGCAGATCGCCGGACTTCTGGAACGCCTCAGCCGTATCGACGAACACGCGCGCGCCGGCGAAGCACACGTCATCGGCTTCGCGCATGGCCGGCGTGAAGCTGCCGATCAGATCCAGATGCGAACCCGGCGCAAGCCATTCGCCTTGCACGACCGGCTGCGTCGCAAGCGTCGCGCAAGTCACGACATCGGCGCATGCCACGCTCGCGGGCAGGTCCTGCACCACGCGCGCGCCGAAGCCCAGTTCGGAAAGCCGCGCCACCAGACGCTCCGATGCCGCCGGATTCGCATCCCATACATCGACTTCGCTGATCGGCAGCACGCAGCGGTAAGCCTCCGGCACCAGACTGCCGACACGTCCCGCGCCGAGCAGCGTCATCCGCGTCGCATTCTTGCGCGCCAGGAAGCTCGCGCCCAGCGCCGAAGCGGCAGCCGTACGGCGCGACGTGATCTCGTTGCCGTCCATTTGCGCGAGCGGTGCGCCGGTGCGCGCGTCGTACAGCACATAGGTCGAATGCAGGCCCGGCAATCCAAGCGCCGCATTGCCGGGATACACGTTCACGGTCTTGATGCCGAGATAACGCCCTTCCTGCCACGCGGGCATGATGAGCACCGTACCCGCATCGCTCTCCGTTTCGATTCGGTGGTTATGCCGCAGCGGCACCGTGCAGCCTTCGACGAACATCGCCCGCAAGGCCGCGATCAGCGCGGGGAACTCCAGTGCGCCGCCCGTCGTGGCGGCATCGAACATTTTCATGACATCACTCGCTTGTCGTTTCAACTGGACAGAGCCTCAAAGACTCAGGGCATGACCGGCGCGTGATAGGTCAGCGTCGGCGCGAGCACCCACAGCATGAACACCACCAGCGGCGTATGGATCACCAGCTGCGTGAACGTGAAGCCCACCACGTCCTTCGCGCGCAGTCCGAGCACGCCGAGCAGCGGCAGCATCCAGAACGGATTGATCAGATTCGGCAGCGCCTCGGCCGCGTTATAGACCGTGACCGACCAGCCCAGATGCACCTGCAGCGCCTTGGCGGCCTCGATCACATACGGCGCCTCGATGATCCACTTGCCGCCGCCCGACGGCACGAAGAAGCCCAGCACCGCCGAGTACACGCCCATCACGGCGGGGAACGACGCCTGCGACGAAATCGCGACGAAGAAATGCGCGAGATGCTCCGAGAGCGGCAAGCCGCCCGGCGCGGCCGCCTTGGTCAGGATGAACGCGATGCCGCCATACAGAGGAAACTGGATCAGCACGCCGGCCGTCGAGGGCACCGACTTCGCCACCGCGTTCAGGAAGCGGCGCGGACGCCAGTTGAGCAGCATGCCCAGCAGGATGAACACGAAGTTGTACGTGTTGAGGTTCGAGATCGCCAGCAGCGGGTTCCTGGTCGTGAACTCATGCCCGATCCACACGAGCCCGAGCGCCACCAGCAGCACGGTCACGACAGGGCTGTATTCGAGCCACTCACCGGGACGCGTGGGCTTCTCCATCTTGAGATCGATGTCGTCGAGCGAGACGCCCAGGTCCGCCGCCGTGCGCGCACGCTCGCCGACCGGCGCCGAGAAGCCCGCGATCAGCAGCGAGGCGATCATCAGCACCGCGACCATCAGCATCGATTGCGGCAGGAAGATGGTTTCCGAGAACGGGATCACGCCAGTGATCGCGAGGAGTGTCTTCGGCAGACTGTCCGGATTGGCCTGCAACTGCGCCGCCGCCGAACTCAGGCCGAGCGCCCAGGTCGCGCCCATGCCCAGATACGCCGCCGCGCCCGCCGCGCGGTAGTCCATGCGCATGTCGGTGCGGCGCGCGAGCGCGCGCACCAGCAGGCCGCTGAACACGAGGCTGATGGCCCAGTTGAACAGCGAGGTCGCGATGCTGATGAACGCGACGAACATCACCGCGCCGCGCGCCGTCTTCGGCAGGCGCGCGAGCGCCGCGATCATCTTCGAGGCCGGCGGCGACACCGCGACCACATAGCCGGAAATCGCAACGATGGCCATTTGCATCGTGAACGGAATCAGGCTCCAGAAGCCGTCACCGAACGCAATGCCCACGCGTTGCGCCGGCGCGCCGACGGCGAGCGCGCCGATCGCGACGACGATCACCGCGACGGCGGCGAAGATATAGGCATCCGGGAACCATGCTTCGGCCCAGCGCGTGACGTTGGCCGCCATGCGTTCCATCAGGTTGCCCGGCCCCCCTTCGGGCCGTAGCGCTTTTGTCCGTGTGACCTGTTCCATTTTTCCCTCTCCCCTGTGCGCGCGTTGGCGTGTTTAAGCAAAATCAGTTGATGACGCCGTCATGCATCGACGACGAGGTCCGACAGCGGAATCGCCTGGCACGCGAAGCACATGTCGGGTTCGTCGGGCGCATGGCCCGACAGGTGATCGGTCGAACCGCGCGCGATCCGCACCGCGCAGCTTTCGCACTGGCCGACGCGGCAGCCGCTCGGCATCGCGACGCCCAGTCCCTCGGCGAAGGACAGCAGGCTGCCGTCCACCGGCGTCCATTGCGCGACCTTGCGCGAGCGCGTGAATTCGACAGTGAAGCGCTGCGCCGCGTCGACGCGCGGCGCGGACGGCGAGCGGAACGCTTCCTTGAAGATGTCGAACGCGGGCACGCCGCGCGCGATCAGGCCGTCGGTCAGCGCGGTCATCATCGGTTCCGGACCGCAGAAGTAGAAGCGCGCGCGGCGGCGGATCAGGTCGTCGCTCACGGCTGACGCGTCGAGATAACCCGCGCGGTCGTAGTCGCGGCCCGCCATGTCCACGCCCTCGCGCGGATGCGCATAGCAGTCGAACACATGCAGGCCGGGCCACGCCGCGCGCAACGCATCGATGCGCTCGCGGAACGCATGCGCCGCGCCGTGGCGGTTCGCATAGAAGAGCCACACCTCGGGCCGCCGGCTGACGGGTTCGATCGCCGCCAGCGATTCGAGATACGAGATGAACGGCGTAATGCCGATGCCGCCCGCGAACATCACCACCGGCTGACGCGAGCGCAGCGGCAGCACGAAAGTGCCGCCGGGCGCGCGCAGATCGACGCGATGCCCGATCTCCAGCGCCTCGTGAATGTGCCCCGACATCGCGCCTTGCGGCTGCTGCCGCACCGAGATGGTGTAGGTGCGCCGCGCCGGTTCGCTGGCGGCGCCGACGAGCGAATAGGCGCGCGTCGTGCCGCGTGCGCCGAGCGTCGGCACGTGTACCGTCACGTGCTGGCCCGGCTGGTAGTCCGGCAGCGTGCTTTCGTCCTTCGACGTAAACGTGACCGTGCGCACGCCTTCGGCTTCGTCGTGCAGATTCGTCACGACGAATTCGCGCCAGCCTTGCCACGCGCGCCGCGTGCGGTCGAATGACGGATCGGGTTCGATGTCGCAGGCGAGCGCGCGCATCGGCATGGAGCCGCTCAGCGGATCGTGCCGCGCCGACGACACCAGAGTGCTGAAGTTGCTGTTGATCTCGCCGAGCGCCGGAAAGCCCGGCATGCCGAGTTCGTCGCAGGCCTGCCACCAGCCGTATTCGGCGATCAGCACGTCGTCCGCGAGCGCTTCCTCCACACGCGCGACGAAGCGCGCCTTGCCCTGCGCCGTGCGCAGGATGACCCAGTCGTTCGACTCGACGCCCTTCTTCAGCGCCAGCGCGCGGCTCATCTCGACCACCGGATACGGCGCGCGCTTGCGCAGGCGCGTCACGCCGCGATGCTGGCTGTGACAGTAGTAGCCGTTCTTGGTCGAGGTCAGCACGTACGGATACGCGGCATCGCAAGCCGGAGCGGCCTGCGGCTCATGCACCGGCACGGGCGGATAGCCATGGCGCAGCAGCTTTTCCGAATACAGCTCGACCTTCAGCGTTTCCGTACGGAAGCCGCGCACGCCGTCGGGGGTGGTCTTCGCGTACTGCTGCTCGCGCTGTTCGAGCGGCGGGCGGATGCCTTCGGGATGCGCCCGCAGCGTGTCGACGTCGAGCCCGAGCGGCGCGAGCATGTGATTCCAGCCCGCCTCGATGCTGCCGCCAAAGAACGCGTCCTGCATACCGAGCCGCTTGGCAAGCTCGAACACGATGTCGTAATCGGCGCGGCTTTCGCCACGCGGCGCCACCATGCGCTGACGCAATTGCACGAGTTCCACCGCCCGCTCGTCGATCTCGAAGCCGATGCGCAAGCCCTCGCGTTCCCACGGCGTGTTCACCGGCAGGAAGATGTCGGCGTAGCGCGACGACGGCGTTTCATACAGATCGCAATGCACATGGAAATCCAGCGCGCTCAGTGCTGCGTGTGCCCGATCGGTGTCGGGCTGCGACACCAGCGGATTGGTGCCAAACGCGAACAGCGCGCGCACCTTGTACGGCTCGCCCTCGATCATCGCGCGATACATGTCGCGCGCCGTGACCCAGCCTTGCGCGGGCGGTCCGAGCGGGCGTTCGGCCAGGCCCAGCGCCTTCTCGCGCTGCTGCGGCGACAGCAACGCATACGTGCTCACCGCATTGGCCGGCTGCTTGACGAATTCGCGGTTCGCGCCGCGCTTGTCAAAGGCGCCGGTGAGCGCGTAGAGCGTGGCGATGGCGCGTTCGGTCTGCGTCGCGTTGGCCTGCTGGCCGACGCCCGACCACGCGTGATAGGCAATCCGCCGGCCTGGCGCGAGCAGTGCGGCGGCGCGCTTCAGGTCCGCCACCGCGACGCCGGTGAGCGTTTCGACATGTTCCGGCGTGTAGGCATCGAGCGCGCGCACATAGCAGGCAAAGGCCGGTTCGCATTCGACCGATGCCGCCACATACCGTCCCGCCAGAGCGAAATCGTCGGGCGAGGTGGCGGCTTCTTCGCCCAGCGCCTCCGCACGGCCGCGCGTGCCGTTCCAGATCACATAGCGGTTCTGCTGAGCGTGCGGATCGAGATCGCGTTCGCGCAGGAACAGCCCGGTATCGCGCCGCACGAGCAGCGGCGCGTTGGTCCACGCGCGCACGAAACGCTCGTCGATGCCCTGCGTCGCGACCATCTCGCGCGCAATGCCCAGCGCCAGCGCCGCATCGGTGCCGGGACGCACGCGCAGCCAGACATCGGCTTCGCGGGCGAGCGCGGTCGGACGCGGATCGGCAACGATCAGCCGCGCACCGTTGCGGCGCGCCGCCGCGATCGCGTCCGCCTGCGCGAGCCACGTGTTCGCCGGGTTCGTGCCCCACAGCATGATGACTTCCGAGTTGCGGTAATCCGCCGTCGGCATTCCGCAGCCGAACGTGAAGATGTGCGCCACGTCCTTGTGCCAGTTGCAGATCTCCGTGGCGTAGCAGATGTTCGGGCTGCCGTACGACCAGATGAAACGCTCCACCCAGTCGATGCTGTCGCTCATCGGCGTGCCGCTCGGCGTCGTCACGCCGAACGCCACGGTTTCCGCGCCGTGCTCGCGGCGCAGCGCGTCGAGTTTCGTGGCGATCTCGTCGAGCGCCTCGTCCCAGCTGATGCGCACCCAGCCCGGATCGGCGGCGCCCTTCGGCGCGGTGCGGCGCATCGGATGCAGGACGCGGTGCGGGCTGTGGACGAGTTCAGGCGCGGACTTGCCCTTCAGGCACATGGCGTGGCCGGTCGGGTGATCGCGGTCGGGGCGCACTTCCGCGAGCATGCCGCCGCGCACGACGTTGACCGTGCCGCAACGCGAGCGGCACAGCGTGCAATAGCCCTTTTGTTCCTGAACTTCCATCTCGTCTCCGGATTTCATAGTCGCGATGCTATGAAATCAAAATGCAATGAAGAATTCATATTTCCGATTCAGCGATATAGAATTTTTAGATATTGCTCGCTTTTAAAACCCGGATCGCCCCTATGCCTCGTCAAGTCACCCTGCGCCAGATCGAATATTTCGTGTCCGTGGCCGACACCGGGCAGATCTCGCGTTCCGCGAATCTGTGCAGCGTGTCGCAGTCGTCCATGACGATCGCGTTGCAGAACCTGGAGGACACCGTGGGCGTGGCGCTGCTTGCGCGCCACGCCAAGGGCGTGCGGCTGACCGAAGCGGGCGTGCGCTTCCTGCGCCATGTGCAGCAGGCCCGGCAATCGGTGGACCACGCGGTGCTCGCCGCGCAGGAGGAACCGGGGCAGATATCGGGGATGGTGCGGATCGGCGTGACCGAGACCATTTCCGCCTACCTGTTGCCGTCGATGATGGCCACGCTCACGCGCCGGTTCCGCAATCTTCAGGTGGAGGTAATCGAGCGCGAGCGGGAAGTCGTCGAGCAGCAGTTGCTCGCCGGCGATCTCGACATGGCGTTGCTGCTCGTCTCCAACACCGCGCTGCACGACGATCTCAAGGGCGAGACCATCGTGCGCTCGCCGCGCCGCCTGTGGACGCCGCCGGATCATCCGTTGCTCGACGCACAGCGCGTCACGCTCGACGACGTCGCGCGCGAGAACTACCTGCTGCTCGACATGGACGAGCACATCCAGACGGTTGCACGCTACTGGGGCAAGTTCGGCGTGGAGCCGCGCGTGCGCATGCAGAGCAAGTCGATCGAAGCGGTGCGCAGCCTCGTCGCGTTCGGCGAGGGCGTGACGATCCTGTCGGATCTCGTCTACCGGCCGTGGTCGCTGGAAGGCAACCGCATCAGCAAGCGCGACCTGAGCGTGCCCGTGCCGACCATGGATGTCGGCGCGGTCTGGCGTCGCAACGACCCGCCCGGACGGCAGGTGCGCACGCTGCTCGACGTCTTCAGGGCATGGAAGCGCGCGGACTGAGCGCGCCAAAGCCTGCAAATTCATGCGAACGCTATGGCGTTTTCAGCCGTCTTCG
The DNA here is from genome assembly GCF_031451075.1 of Caballeronia sp. LZ043. Lineage (NCBI taxonomy): Bacteria > Pseudomonadati > Pseudomonadota > Betaproteobacteria > Burkholderiales > Burkholderiaceae > Caballeronia > Caballeronia sp. LZ043. The sequence continues at coordinate 1,334,815 of NZ_JARUXT010000003.1, forward strand.
ACTATTAGTAATTGGGTCACGCACACCGCGTCCGTTGATTGAATGGCGCGGGCATTCGAGGCATGACGCATCATGCGCCGCTCTCTTACAGGCATTCGACCGACAAGACCGGAGGCAGCCACGACCCATCACTTCCATCAGGCTCGCGCGCGCTGACGTTGCATGCTGGCCTGTCCAGCGCGTTCTCATCGCAAGGCGACACGGTCATGCACGCGCGCATGACCGCGAATGCGCTCGCCTCCGCCTGAAGCGGGCCGCCGTGGCGCATGTGTCGGATTGCGCCGCGCCGCTCAACTGTCGGCCGTCCCAGAAGGGGAGGCGCCTATGGCGTTCGTGTCGGAATGGATACTGGACTGCTGCCGGTTCGCCCCACGGTCGGGCACCGGGCAAGCCGTGCGGATGGCGTCGCTTGCCGCGTTCGTCCTGCTGGCGCTGGCCGCCTGCAGGAAGCCGCCTCCCGAAGCACAGAAGCCTCCGGTCGATGTGACCGTCGTCACGGTCGCCGCCCAGTCCACGCCTGTCGAGTTCGAGTTCACCGCGCAGACGCAGAGTTCGCGCGAGGTCGAGATCCGCGCGCGCGTGGACGGCTTTCTCGAGAAGCGCCTGTACACCGAAGGCGCGCTCGTCGCCGCCAACCAGATCATGTTCGTGATGGACAAGCGGCCATTCGAGGCCGCGCTGCAAACCGCCAAGGGCGCGCTCGCGCAGCAGCAGGCGCGGCTCTACGTGACGCAGCAGAACCTGGCGCGCGTGAAGCCGCTCGCCGCGATGAACGCACTGAGCAAGAAGGATCTCGACGACGCCCTCGGCAACGAAAAGCAGGCCGAGGCCGCCGTCATCTCGGCGAAAGGCGAAGTGCAGAGCGCCGAGCTCAACCTGAGCTACACGACCATCCGCTCGCCGCTCAAGGGCCTCTCCAGCTTCGCGCGCGTGCAGGAAGGGAGCTACGTGACGCCGACGCAATCCGGCCTGCTCACCTACGTCTATCAGCTGGATCCGATGTGGGTGAACTTCAGCATCTCGGAGAACGAGTTGCTGACGTATCGCGAGCAGATCCAGAAGGGCCTGCTGCGCTTTCCGCCCGAGAACAAGTTCGACGTGACGATCATCCAGGCAGATGGCTCCGTGTACCCGCAGACGGGCCGCATCGACTTCACGAATCCGGCCTTCAGCACCGACACCGGCACCTTCCTGGTTCGCGCGGTGTTCGCCAATCCGAAAGGCATTCTGCGACCCGGCCAGTTCGTCAAGGCGCGCGTGGCGGGCGCCGTGCGGCCGAATGCCATCCTGCTGCCGCAGCGCGCCGTGCTGCAGGGCGCGAAGAGTCATTTCGTCTGGGTGCTCGACGAGCAGTCGAAGCCGCGTCAGCGCGTGGTGGAAGTGGGCGAATGGCATGGCGACGACTGGTTCATCACGAGCGGCCTGCGCGCGGGCGAGCGCGTGATCGTGGATGGCGCGATCCGCGTGTCCGCCGATTCGCAACTGCACGTGACCGGCGCTGCAGCCGCTGCGGGCGCGTCCGCCGCCGGCGCAACGACCACCGCAGCCAGCGAGGCCGGCCAGTGATTTGATTGAAAGCTCGTCGCGCGGAAGAGGCCAATGAACATTTCCCATTACTGCATCGACCGCCCGATCTTCGCCTCGGTCATCTCGATCGTCATCACACTGGGCGGCGCGCTGTCCATGCTGGCGTTGCCGACCGCGCAGTATCCCGACATCACGCCGCCGCAGATCACCATCTCCGCGACCTATCCGGGCGCGAGCGCCGACGTGGTCGCGAACAACGTGGCCGCGCCGATCGAGCAGCAGGTCAACGGCGCGGACAACATGATCTACATGAGCTCGTCGAGCTCATCCACGGGCAACCTGACGATCAACGCGTACTTCCAGATCGGGACGAATCCGGAACTCGCGCAGGTGGACGTGCAGAACCGCGTGAACCTTGCGCTGCCGCAACTGCCGCAGTCGGTAACCTCGCAGGGCGTGCAGGTGCAGAAGAAGTCGCAGGCGTTCATGATGGTGATCGCGATCTATTCGCCCGACGAACGCTACGACGCCACCTACATTGCGAACTACGCGAACGTCTATGTGCTCGACGCGCTCAAGCGCATTCCCGGCGCGAACCAGTCGAGCATCTTCGGCACCCCCGACTACGCGATGCGCATCTGGCTCAAGCCCGACCGCATGGCGCAGCTCGGCATCACGGCCGCCGACGTGCAGCGCGCCGTCTCGAACCAGAACCAGCAGTTCGCGGTCGGCCGGCTGGGACAGTCGCCGACCGGCGCGCCCGTCGAACAGTCGTTCGCCGTGACGACCTCCGGACGCCTCACCGAGCCTTCCGAGTTCGAGAACATCATCATCCGTGCGCAGTCGGGCGGCGCGGCCATCGTGCGGCTGCGCGACGTGGGCCGCGCCGAACTCGGGCAGAAGGACTACTCCATCCGCAGCCGCTTCCAGGGCAAGCCGGCGACGGTGCTCGCCGTGTACCAGCAGCCGGGCGCCAACGCGCTCGACGTGTCGAAGCTGGTGCGCGCGCAGCTCGCCGAGATGAAGAAGACCTTCCCGGAAGGCATCGACTACCAGATCGCGATGGACACCACGGAGTTCACGCGCGCGTCCATCACCGACGTGGTGCATACCTTCTTCGAGGCGGTCGTGCTGGTGGTGATCGTCGTGTTCGTGTTCCTGCAAAGCCTGCGCGCGACGCTCATTCCGGTGCTGGCGGTACCGGTGTCGATTGTCGGCACCTTCATGGGCATGGCGGCGCTGGGCTTCTCGATCAACATGCTCACCTTGTTCGGCATGGTGCTCGCCATCGGCATCGTGGTGGACGACGCGATCGTCGTGATCGAGAACGTCGAGCGCAACATGACGGTGTTCAAGCTCGATCCGAAGACCGCCGCCAAGAAGGCCATGGACGAAGTGGCGGGACCGGTGGTCGCCATCGTGCTCGTGCTGTGCGCGGTGTTCGTGCCGGTGGCTTTCCTCGCCGGCATCACCGGGCAGATGTACAAGCAGTTCGCCATCACCATCGCGATCTCGGTGGTGATCTCGGGGCTCGTGGCGCTGACCTTGTCGCCGGCGCTCGCCGCGCTGCTGCTCAAGCCCGGGCATCACGAGAAGAAAGGCTTCTTCCGCTGGTTCGACCGTCAGTTCGAACGCATGACGCACGGCTATACGCGCGCCGTGCAGCTCGTGATCCGGCGCTTCGTGATCGGGCTGTGCATCTTCGCGGGCGTGATCGCGCTTGCCGTCGTGATGATGCGCGACATTCCCACCGCCTTCCTGCCGCCCGAGGACCAGGGTTATCTGCTGGGCGCGGTCATCATGCCGGACGCGGCCTCGCTCGACCGCACCGGCGCGGTGTCCGAGCGCGTCACCGACTACTTCATGAAGCAGCCGGCGGTGGGCAGCATTACAACGGTCGATGGCTTCAGCATTCTCGACAGCCAGAACAAGAATAATTCGTCGACCTTCTTCGTCGGCCTCAAGAGCTTCGACGATCGCTATACATCGGCCAATATCCGCACCGAGAATGCACGCGCCGTGCTGATCGACGCTTACAAGCATCTCTCGCAGATTCGCGAGGGGATCGTCGTGCCGCTGAATCCGCCGTCGATACCTGGTCTCGGCACGACCGGCGGCACCGAAATGTGGATCCAGAGCAAGGGCGATGCGCCCATCGCGCAATTCGCGGCGCTGGTGCAGGACTTCGTCGAGCGGGCGAAGCAGCGGCCGGAACTGACGGGCGTGACGTCCACGTTCAACGCATCGTCGCAGCAGTTGCTCGCGGACGTGGACCGCGACAAGGCCGAGACGCTCGGCGTGCCGGTGGAGGACGTCTACAGCGCGATGCAGACCATGTTCGGCTCGCTCTATGTGTCGCAGTTCAACCGTTCCAGCCGGCTGTGGCAGGTGATCCTGCAGGCGGAGCCGTCGTATCGCATCAAGCCCGACGATCTCACGCAGATCTTCGTGAAGAGCAAGAACGGCAACATGGTGCCGCTCAAGGCCGTGGTCAACACGCGCTATGTCACCGGCCCCGATCTCATCACGCGCTTCAACAACTTCCCGGCGGTGAAGATCACGGCGAACGCCGCGCCGGGTTATGCATCGGGTCAGGTGATCCAGGCGCTCGAAGCGGTCGCGGCGACGCTGCCCACGGATTACGGCATCGCATGGAGCGGCGAGGCGTATGAAGCGAAGCAGTCGGGCAGCAGTTCGGCGCTGGTGTTCGTGTTCGGTCTCGTGATGGTCTTCCTGATCCTCGCGGCGCAATACGAGAAGTGGAGTCTGCCGATCGGCGTGCTGATGGCGGTGCCGTTCGCGATCTTCGGCGCGCTGCTCGCGATCCTGCTGCGCGGCCTCAACAACGACGTGTACTTCCAGATCGGCCTGACGATGCTGGTTGCGCTCGCGGCGAAGAACGCCATTCTCATCTTCGAGTTCGCCGTGCTGAACCGCGAGGCGGGCAAGTCGGTGTTCGACGCCACCATGGTCGCCGCCGAAGAACGCCTGCGCCCGATCGTGATGACGTCGCTCGCGTTCATTCTCGGCTGCGTGCCGCTCGCCATCGCGACCGGCGCGTCGGCGAACAGCCGGCATTCCATCGGCACGGGCGTGATTGGCGGCATGCTCGGCGCCACGGTGATCGCCGTGTTCTTCATCCCGATGTTCTTCTTCGTGCTCGAAACGCTGTCGGAACGCTCGGAGAAGAAAAAGAAGAAGGACAGTGTGCCGCCCAAGGAACAGGGAGACTGACATGCGCCGGTTTCCCATCGCCCTGTCGGTTCTCGTCGTGACGCTGCTGCTCGGCGGCTGTCTGCTCGGGCCGGACTATTCGCGTCAGCCGGTGGAAACGCCCGCCAACTGGCGCTTCTCCTCGGGCGAAGCCGCCGACACCGCCAACACCGAATGGTGGAAGCAGTTCGAGGATCCCGTGCTCGATGAACTGATCGACACCGCGCTGGCGAACAACAAGGACGTGAAGATCGCGGCGGCGCGCATCGATCAGTTCATGGGCCAGTTCGTGACCACGCGCGCGGCATTGTTCCCGCAGGTCTCGGCGGGCGCGACGGCGGCGCGCCAGCGCGCTTCGCAGGCGGGTCCGCAGCCTCTGGCCGGCTTCGGGCCGGTCTACAACAGCTACGAGGTGTCGGTGTCCGCCGCCTGGGAACTCGACGTGTTCGGGCGCAACCGGCGGCTGACCGAGTCGGCGCGCGCGAACCTGCTGTCGAGCGTCGAAGGGCGGCGGGCAACGATCCTCTCGCTGGTGGCGTCGGTGGCTTCGTCGTATCTGAACCTGCGCAGCCTCGACAAGCAGCTTGAGATCGCCAAAGCCACGACCGACAGTCGCGCCGAATCCGTGCATGTCTTCACGCTGCGCTTCGAGGGCGGCGAAGTCTCGCAGATGGAACTCGCGCAAAGCCAGTCCGAATACGAAGCCTCGCTCGCGACGATTCCGCAGATCGAAACCTCCATCGCGCAGCAGGAGGACGCGTTGTCCGTTCTGCTCGGCGACAATCCCGGCCCGATCCTGCGCGGCCGCACGCTCGGCGAGATGCAGACGCCGGTGATTCCGGCCGGCCTGCCGTCCGACCTGCTGGAGCGCCGGCCCGATCTGCTTCAGGCCGAACAGGATCTGATCGCGGCCAATGCGCTGATCGGCGCGGCGCGCGCGCTCTACTTTCCGCAGATCTCGCTGACCGGCCTGCTCGGCACGGCGAGCGGGCAGTTCTCGTCGCTGTTCACGGGGCCGTCGCGGGTCTGGTCGTTCGCGGGGCAGATCACGCAGCCCATCTTCACGGCGGGCAACATCTCGGGACAGGTGCAATCGGCCGAAGCGCAGCAACGCGCCGCGCTGCTGACCTATCAGAAGGCGATCCAGGTTGCGTTCCAGGAAGTCGACGACGCGCTCATCGCCTCGACCAAGCTGCACGAGCAGCTTGAGATACAGGGCCGTCAGGTCACGGCGCTGTCCACCTATTCGCGTCTGGCGCGGGCGCGCTATGAAGGCGGCTACACGAGCTATATCGAAGTGCTCGATGCCGAACGCAGCCTCTTCAACGCCCAGCTCTCGCTGACGCAGACGCAGGCGGCCGCGCTCGTCTCATTCGTCACGCTGTACAAGGTGATGGGCGGCGGCTGGGTCGTCGCCGCCGACAAGCTCACGACGCAGCAAGGCGCCGCGCCGTCCGCGTCATCCACTCCGCAGACGGTGCAATGAACACGCCCGCTCCCGGCCGCGCGCTGATCGCCTGCCCCGAGTGCGATCTGCTCCAGCATGAACACGCGGTGCCGCCGGGCGGCACGCTGCGCTGCTGCCGCTGCCGCGCCGTGCTGTACCGCAGGCGCGCGCCGGGCTTCGAGCGCGCTCTCGCCTTCGCACTCGCGGCCTGCGTGCTGTGGCTCATCTCGAACGCATGTCCGATCGTGGGCCTGTCGGTGAACGGCGATCTCGTGGAGACGACGCTCATCGGCGCCGTGCGCGTGCTCTATCGCGACGGCATGTGGCCGCTCGCCGCGCTGATCTTCTTCACGACGATCCTGATGCCCGCGTTGCAGGCCATCGGCATGGTGTGGCTGGTGTTGCCGCTGTTTCTCGGGCGCGTGCCATGGCACGCGGATACGGTGTTCCGCCTGCTGCGCGTCGCGCGCGAATGGGGCATGACCGAAGTGCTGATGCTCGGCCTGCTGGTCGCGCTGGTGAAGCTCGCCCATATCGCGTCGGTGGTGACGGGGCCCGCGCTGTGGTCGCTGGCGGCGCTGATGGCCTTGCTGGTCGCGGCGGCCTCGGCCTGTGACGAACGCGCCATGTGGATGCGCATCGACGGCGCGCCGCCCGGTCTGCCCGCCGGCACGCCGCTGCGTGGACCCATCGCGGCGGCGAGCGGCATCTGCGTCTGTCACGATTGCGGCCTCTCTACCGCTGGTACGCGCAGGCACGAAAGGCTCGTTTGCCCGCGCTGCGGCGCGCATCTGCATCTGCGCAAGCCCGGCAGCCTGTCGCGCACCTGGGCGTTCCTGAGCGCGGCGGCCCTGCTCTACATCCCCGCGAACCTGCTGCCGGTGATGAACACCAGCTCGCTGTTCGGCGCGGAAAAAGACACGATCATGAGCGGCGTCGCGTATCTGTGGCACTCGGGCTCGTGGCCGCTTGCCATCGTCGTGTTCATCGCGAGCGTCGCGGTGCCGATGCTCAAGATCCTCGCCATCGGCTATCTCGCCGCCAGCGTCAATCTGCGTTCGACGCAGCGCAGCCCGCTGCGGGCGCGCATCTACCGGATCGTCGAGTTCGTCGGGCGCTGGTCAATGCTCGATATCTATGTGATCGCCGTGCTGGTCGCGCTCGTGCAGTTCAGCGCGCTCGCCACCATTGCGGCAGGGCCCGCCGCGATTGCGTTCGGCGCCGTGGTCGTGCTGACGATGTTCGCCGCCATGTCGTTCGATCCGCGCCTGATCTGGGACCCGCCGCCGGACGCGCACCCGGAGGCATCGCGATGAACACGCCGAACGACATGCCCGACGCCGAAGTCGTGCCAAGGAAGCGCTGGCGCATTCCATGGGTGTGGGTGGTGCCGGCGGTCGCGCTGTTGATCGGCGCGTGGCTGGCGGCGCAGGCCGTGCTCGAGAAAGGTCCGACCGTCACCATCACCTTCAAGAGCGGCGAAGGACTCGAGGCAGGCAAGACCAAGATCAAGTTCAAGGACGTGGACATCGGCCAGGTGAAGTCCGTCACGCTCTCGAAGGATTACACGCACGTGGTCGCAACGGCCGATCTCACGCGCGACGCCGCCAACATGCTCGTCGACGACACGCGCTTCTGGGTCGTGCGGCCGCGCGTGGCGGGCGGCTCGGTGTCGGGCATCGGCACCTTGCTGTCGGGCGCGTATATCGGCATGGATATTGGCAGGACCAAGCGCGACCGGCGCGATTATGTCGGACTGGAAACGCCGCCCGTGTTCGCGAGCGACGTACCGGGCCGTCAGTTCGTCCTGAAGGCCAGCGATCTCGGATCCGTGGATGTCGGCACGCCGGTGTTCTTCCGTCGTCTGCAAGTGGGACAGGTGACGTCGTTCGAACTCGACCGCGACGGCAGCGGCGTCACGCTGCATGTGTTCGTCAACGCGCCCTACGACCGCTATGTGAACGCCGATTCGCGCTTCTGGCAGGCGGGCGGCATCGACGTCACGCTCGGCACCGACGGCCTCAAGGTCAACACGCAGTCGCTCGTGTCGATCCTGATTGGCGGCCTCGCGTTCGAAACGCCAGCGGTCTCGCTCAGCTGGGCCGAAGCGCCCGCCGATACCGTCTTCAATCTCTTCGGCACGCGCGCCGATGCGCTGCGCGTGCAGGAACGCATCGTCGAAACGTATGTGTTCAACTTCCAGGGCTCGGTGCGCGGGCTGGCCGTGGGCGCGCCCGTGGAGTTTCGCGGCATTCAGATCGGCGAGGTGTCGGCCATCTATACGCGCTTCGACCCGGCGACGAAGCAGATCAGCATACCGGTCGAAGTGAAGCTGTATCCGGAACGCTTCACGTCGCGCTTCGCGAATGCGCCCCCGAAAAGCGGCCGCATGGTCAGCGACCCGAAGGCGCTCGCGGACTTTCTCGTCGAACGCGGGCTGCGCGGGCAGTTGCGCACGGGCAGTCTGCTGACGGGGCAGTTGTATGTAGCGATGGACTTCTTCCCCGCCGCGAAACAGGCGAGCGTCGACTGGAGCCGCACGCCGCCGGAACTGCCGACGACGCCGAGCGGCCTCGATTCATTGCAGGACTCGATCAACCGCATCATGACGCGCATCGACAAGCTGCCGATCGAGCAACTGACCGCGAGCGCACAGAAGACACTCAACGCGACGAGCCTGCTGATGCAGGGCCTCAATACCGATGTGCTGCCACAAGCCGCCGCGACGCTCAATGCCGCCCGCAGCGCGCTCGATGCCGCGCACGCGACGCTCAGCCCGGATTCCGGCTTGCAGCAGGACACGGCGGAAGCGGTCCGCGAACTGACACGCACGGCGGCATCGTTCCGCAATCTCGCCGATTATCTTCAGCAGCATCCTGAAGCGCTGCTGCGCGGCAAGCCGGAGGAGAAACCATGACGCCGCGTGTGATCGTGCTGCTGGTCGTCGCGACGATCTGCGCGGGCTGTGCTTCGCCACGCGCAAGCTTCTATCGATTGAGTCCGGATGCGGCTTCGGACACCGCAGGCGCAAGTGCGATCCAGCAGGCGGTGATTGTCGGGCCGGTGACGGTGCCGGAACTCGTCGACCGGCCGCAGATCGTCACGCGCAGCACGAACAACGAAATCTCGATCAACGAATATGCGCGCTGGGGCGAACCGCTGAAGAGCGGCATCGCGGATGCCATTGCCGGCAATCTCGGCCTGATGCTAGGCTCGGACCGTGTCGCGGTGGCGTCGCGCGCCCCGGCCGATGCGCGGGCGTGGCGCGTGCGCGTCGATATCCAGCAGTTCGAGTCCGTGCCTGGCGAGGCAGTCGTGATCGACGCGCGCTGGTCCGTGCGGCGGGACAACGACAGCGGCGCTGTCACCGACGCCAGTGGCCGGTCCTTCGTGCGCGAACCGGTGAATGGCGGCGACACCGACGCGCTGATCGCCGCGCATGACCGTGCGCTCGCCCGCGTGAGTCGCGACATTGCGACGGCCATCCGCAGCGGTCACTGAATGGTGTAGCCGCGTCCCTGCATGCACGCCGACCACGCGCGATAGTACGTCGACATCGCGCCCTGGCTTTGCGACTGGGCGTTCGCCTGCTCCGCGCGCTTCGCCTGCCGCGCACGCGCGCCGCCCGCCATCGTGCCCGCGACTGCGCCGGCGGCGGCGCCCTTGCCCGCATCGCCCGCGATGGCGCCAATGGCCGCGCCGCCCGCCGCCCCGCGCGCCGCACCGCCCAGACGCTGGCCGCCATGCCCGGCTTGCGCGCTCTGCGAGCTTTGCGCGCCAGTCGTGGCGGGATTGGCGGGATCCACGCCCGTGTTGCTCTTCGCCCAGCTATAGCAGGCGCCGTCGTCACTCTGCTGTTGCTGCGCGCTCTGCCCTTTGGCGGGATAGGCAATCGGCTTGCTTTGCGCGATGACATCGAGCGCGATCATGGCCAGCACGATCGCGCAGCACGTCCGTACGTTCCTTGCTCTCATGGCGACTCCTTGCGTGAGTGGCGGAGGCCCGATGGTCTGTCACGGTCGTGCGCGCCTGTGTGCTTGAAGTGATGTTGAACTGATAGTGCCGTGCGTCGCCCATGTCAATGGGCGACGCAGAAGGTCAGCGCGCCATGCCGCGCAGGATGTCCGCCGCCGCACGAGCGGCCACTTCGCAGCCCAGCACGAGATCCGCCTCGGACGTGTCTTCGATGAAATCGTGACTGACGCCGCCGATGCTCGGCACGAACATCATGCACGCTGGGAGATGCGGCGCGAGCACCTGCGCATCGTGCGATGCGCCGCTTGGCATGGCTTCCCAGCGCCCCGGCGCGAGCGCTTCGGCAGCCTCGGCGAGTTGCGCTTGCAGTGCTGCGTCCATCGTCACGGGATCTTCGGGCGGTTCGGTATCGAGAAACTCGACTTTTACTTTTTCCTTCGCGTTGAAGTCGCGTACCAGCGAGGCCAGCGCAGCTTTCATCGCGTGCAGACGAGCCAGGCTCGCGTCCCGGAATTGCAGAGACAGGTCAGCGCTGCCCGGCACGATGCTGAACGATCCCGGATCGAGATCGATGCGGCCGACGGTCCACACGGTATCGGCATCGGCGAGCTGACGGAACTCTTCGTCCATGCGCCCGATGAACGCCACCAGCGCAGCGCCCGCATCGCGGCGGATTGACATTGGCGTGGTGCCCGCGTGATTGCGCTGTCCGGTGAAGCGCAGCCTGAGCTCGCGAATGCCGACGATGGTTGTCACCACGCCAATCGACTTGCCATGTGCCTCCAGCCGTCCGCCCTGCTCGATATGCGGCTCGAGATAGGCTCTGTGTCGCGTCTTGTCGAGCTGTACGCGCGGCCGGCCTGCGAGTCCCGCCTGAGCGATGGCATCGCGCAGCAGCAGGCCGTCGCGATTGCGCGCGTGGTCGAGTGCATCGTCCACGGATGCGCCCACGAAACTGCGGCTGCCCAGAAAGCCCGAGAAGCTGCCTTCCTCATCCATCCACGACGCGACATCCAGCGCGAGATGACGCGTGCTTTCGCACTCAGCCAGCGCCCGCGCGATCTCCAGGCCGTAGATCACGCCGAGCGCGCCGTCGAGCCAGCCGCCGGTGGGCTGCGTGTCCGTGTGCGAACCGATCAACAGCGCCGGACCCGGATGGCGCGATTGGCCGAAGACGTTGCCGACGCCGTCGATGGTCGCGGACAGCCCCGCTTCCTCCATGCGCTGCGCCAGCCAGCCCCGCGCGTCCATGTCGACTGGCGAGAGCGCCAGCCGCACGACGCCGGTTCCCGTCGCGCCGAAGCTGCGCAAGCGTTCGAGGTCTTGGATGAGCCGCTTGCCGTTAATCTTCGGCATCAGCTTTGCCATGCGGCGCCGTCCGGATAATGATGACGCGCGAGCGACTCCGCCTTCATCTCGATGCTGTAGCCCGCACGCTGCGGCGGCATGTAGCGGCCGTTGCGGATCACGACGGGATCGAGGAAGTGCTCGTGCAGATGATCGACATATTCGAGCACCCGGTTCTCCAGCGATCCCGACACGCAGATGTAGTCGAACAGCGAGATGTGCTGCACGTATTCGCACAGGCCCACGCCGCCCGCATGCGGGCAGACGGGCACGCCGAACTTCGCCGCCATCAGCAGCACGACAAGCACTTCGTTCAGTCCGCCGAGACGGCAGCTGTCCACCTGACAGAAGTCGATGGCCTGCGCCTGCAGCAACTGCTTGAACATCACGCGGTTCTGGCAATGCTCGCCCGTCGCCACGCCGATCGAACCCAGCCGGCGACGTATCGATGCGTGGCCGAGGACGTCGTCGGGACTCGTCGGCTCTTCGATCCACCACGGGTCGAACTCCGCGAGACGGCGCATGTTCGCTACCGCCTCATCGACTTCCCAGACCTGGTTCGCGTCCATCATCAGCTTCGAACCGGGACCGATCTCTTCACGCAGGATGCGCGCACGCCGCACGTCTTCTTCCAGATTGCCGCCGACCTTCTGCTTGAAATGCGTCCAGCCCTGCGCGACGCCTTCGCGCGCGAGGCGGCGAATCTTGTCGTCGTCATAGCCGAGCCAGCCCGCCGATGTGGTGTACGCGGGATAGCCCTGTTCGAGCATTTCCTTCTCGCGCTGGCCGCGCGTCTTTTCATGGCGGCGCAGCAGCGCAATGGCTTCGTAAGGCGTGATGGCGTCCGTCACGTAGCGGAAGTCGAGGCAGCGCACGAGCTGTTCCGGCGTCATGTCCACCAGCAGCTTCCACACCGGCTTGCCTTCCGCCTTCGCCCACAGATCCCATGCGGCGTTCACGACGGCTGCGGTGGCGAGATGGATCGCGCCCTTGTCCGGACCGATCCAGCGCAACTGACTGTCCGATGTGAACTCGCGCCAGAACGCACCCATGTCCGACGTGATCTCCTCCAGCGTCTTGCCGACGATCAACGGTGCAAGCGCCTGCACCGCCGCCACGCAGATCTCGTTGCCGCGTCCGATGGTGAACGTGAGACCGTGACCGGTCAGGCCTTGCGGTGCATCGGTGGCGAGCGTGACGTAGGTGGCGGAGTAGTCCGGCGCAGCGTTCATGGCGTCGGAGCCATCGAGTGAACGCGACGTGGGGAAACGGATGTCCTGCACGGACAGGCCGGTGATCGTAGTCATCTGAATGCGCTCCTGAGCGAAGACCTGAACGAAGACGAAGCGGAAGAACCGGATTGCATCTGCGGGAAAACACCATGCGCCGTGCGCTAAAACACATGCTTTCCCAAACTGAGAGATACGCCATGACTTCGAGCATGCCTTAGCGGGTTTATACGCATTCGGCACGCGTTGACAAGGCTGCTCCGGCTTCCTAGCATGCTAGCATCTTCATCGCAAAGCAAGCATGCCGTGAGTACTTCCTCCGATACCGCGAGCGTCATCAGCAATCCCTACGATGCGTTGCACAAGATCAAGAGCGGCGACCGGGGCAGCCTCACCGACGCCGTCGAGGCCGCATTGCGCGAAGCCATCGTGACGCTGGCGCTGGAGCCCGGGCTCATGATCGACAAGCTCGCGGTCTGCGACCGCATGGGCGTGTCGCGCTTTCCGGTATCCGCCGCGCTGGCGCGCCTCGAACATGCGGGGCTCGTCGAAGTCCTGCCGCAGCGCGGCACGCGTGTGAAGCCCATCGCGCTGGAAGATATCCGTCAGCATCTGTTCATTCGCAGCGCGCTCGAAGTCGAGACCGTGCGCGGCGTTGCGAAGCTTCGTGACAGCGCAGTGCTCGATGCCCTCGCGCTCAATCTCGATCAGCAGCGCAGCACGATCGGCAACGGCCAGCGTCTTGAGTTTCATGAACTGGATCTCGCTTTCCACGAGATCCTGCTCGACGCCATCAAGCTGCCGCGCGTGAAGGAGATTGTCGCGGTGTCGCGCAGTGCGCTGGATCGCGCGCGGCAGTTGCTGGCGAGTCCGGAGCGTGTCGCGCATACGTTCGCCGAACACGAACGCATCTTCGAAGCCATTCGCAGCGGCAAGGCCGAAGCCGCGGGACGGGCCATGCATGACCATCTGGATCAGGTGGTGGCCGAGCTGCGGCGCTCGGCGGCGGAACGGCCGGACCTGTTCGCGCCGTGAGCCTGCGTGAGCGCCATCATCGACGATGCCAAACCGGAACAGGACTCGAAGCCACTCCATGACACCCCCGCTCATATCGGTCAGCAAGCTCTGCAAGCGCTTTCCCGGCGTGCGCGCGCTGCATGAGATCCAGTTCGATCTCAAGCCAGGCGAAGTCCATGCGTTGATGGGCGAGAACGGCGCAGGCAAGTCGACGCTCATGAAGATTCTCGCTGGCGTCTACACGCGCGATTCGGGCGACATGCTGCTCGACGGCCAGCCCGTGGAGTTCACGAGTCCACGCGAGGCGCAGGCGCTGGGCATCGGCATCATTCATCAGGAACTGCAACTGATGAACCACCTGAGCGTCGCGCAGAACATCTTCATCGGGCGTGAGCCGCGCAAGTGTCTGGGCTTGCTGCTCGACGAAGACAAGCTCAACGCCGCCGCGCGCGAGATCCTCGCGCGCATGCATGTGAAGCTCGATCCGCGCACCATCGTGGGCACGCTGACCGTCGCGAGTCAGCAGATGGTGGAGATTGCGAAGGCGTTGTCGTTCGATTCGCGCGTGCTCATCATGGACGAGCCGACCTCCGCGCTCAACGATGCCGAAATCGCCGAACTGTTCCGCATCATTCGTGAACTGAAGGCGCATGGCGTGGGCATCGTCTATATCTCGCACAAGATGGACGAGCTCAAGCAGATCTCCGACCGTGTCACCGTGATGCGCGACGGCGAATATGTTGCGACGGTTCACACGGCTGAGACGAGTGTGGACACGATCATCGGCATGATGGTCGGACGGACCCTCACGGATTTGACCTCGTTCCTCGGCGGCTCGGATCAGGGCGAGATTGCGCTGGAAGTGAAGCATCTGAACGCGGGGCCGCTGGTGCGCGACGTGAGCTTCACGCTGCGGCGCGGCGAGATACTCGGCTTCGCGGGCCTGATGGGCGCGGGCCGCACCGAGGTGGCGCGGGCGGTGTTCGGCGCGGATCCGGTGCAGTCCGGCGAGATTGTCGTGAAGGGCGTGCCGGCGAGCATCAAGAAGCCGAGCGATGCAGTGCGGCGCGGCATCGGCTATCTTTCGGAAGACCGCAAGCGCTTTGGCCTCGCGACGGGCATGGACGTGGAATCGAACATCGTCATGTCCAATCTCGGCAAGTTTTTAAGCGGCCGTGTGTTCCTGCGGCGCTCGAAGATCCGCAAGACCGCCGCACATTTCATTCGCCTGCTCGCGATCCGCACGCCCTCGCCCACGCAACCGGTGCGGCTGCTTTCGGGCGGCAACCAGCAGAAGATCGTCATCGCGAAGTGGCTGGAACGCGATTGCGATGTGCTGTTCTTCGACGAGCCGACACGCGGTATCGACGTCGGTGCGAAGAGCGAAATCTACAAGCTGCTGCGGTCGCTGGCGCAACAGGGCAAGGCGATCGTGATGATCTCGTCGGAACTGCCGGAAATATTGCGCATGAGCGACCGCATCGTCGTGATGTGCGAGGGGCGCATCACCGGCGAACTGTCTTCGGGCGACGCGACGCAAGAGCGGATCATGGAGCTCGCGACGCGGCGTGAATCTTTGCAAGCGGCTTGAGCCGCAAAGGTCGATCACATGACACAACCCACGGAAACCGCCGCGCTCGCCAGCGAGGGACGCGCAAGCGGCCTGCGTGCACGGGTCTTCACGCCGACGGCGCTGCAGAAGCTGCTGGCGTTCGCCAGCCTGATCCTGCTGCTGGTGTTTTTCAGCTTCGCATCGCCCGCCTTCATGCAGATGGACAACATCCTCGGCATTCTCCAGGCCACGGCGGTGAATGGTGTGCTGGCGATTGCGGCCACGTTTGTCATCATCACGGGCGGCATCGATCTGTCCGTGGGCACGCTGATGACCTTCACCGCGGTGATCTGCGGCGTGTTCCTCACTTACTGGCACATGCCGATGACCATCGGCGTGATTGCCGCCATCATCACGGGCGCGATCTGCGGCACCGTGTCCGGCACGCTGACCGCGAAGATGAAGATTCCGCCGTTCATCGCGACGCTCGGCATGATGATGCTGTTGAAGGGGCTCTCGCTGGTGGTGTCGTCGGACAAGCCGATCTACTTCACCGACACCGAGAACTTCTACATGATCTCGCAGGATTCGCTGATCGGTTACTTTCTGCCGAGCGTACCGATTCCCAATGCGGTGTTGATCCTGTTCTTTCTTGCCATCGTCAGTTCGATCACGTTGAATCGCACCGCGCTCGGACGCTATACGTTCGCGCTCGGCAGTAATGAGGAAGCCGTGCGGCTGTCCGGGGTGAATGTGGATCGCTGGAAGATCGCTATCTATGGGCTGGGCGGTGCGATATGCGGCATCGCCGGGCTGCTGATTGCGTCGCGGCTGAATTCAGCGCAGCCGGCGTTGGGGCAAGGTTATGAACTCGATGCCATTGCGGCGGTTGTGATCGGAGGGACCTCGCTTTCCGGGGGATCGGGGACGATTCTCGGGACCATCATCGGTGCGTTCATCATGAGCGTTCTCACCAATGGATTGCGCATCATGTCCGTCGCGCAGGAATGGCAGATCGTCGTGACGGGACTCATCATCATTCTCGCGGTGTATGCGGATATCTTGCGGCGCAGGAAAAGCAGTTGAACGTTATGTGCCTGTCAGACCAACAAAGGGAAACATCGAAACCAAGGAGGAGACGCATCATGCTGAAAAGAACCATCATCGGAGTGCTGGCGGGCGTGTTTGCCATGGCCGGAACGGTTGGCGTCGCGCAGGCGGACGAGCCGTATATTCCGCTTATTTCCAAAGGCTTCCAGCATCAGTTCTGGCAAGCCGTGAAGGCAGGGGCGGAGCAGTCGGCCAAGGAACAGAAGGTCAGGATCACCTTTGAAGGACCGGAAACCGAGGCTATGGTCGACAAGCAGATCGATATGCTCTCGGCTGCGCTGGCGAAGAAGCCGCAGGCTATCGGGATCGCGGCGCTGGATAGCAAGGCGGCTATTCCCTTGCTGAAGCGGGCGCAGAACAACAAGATTCCAATCATTGCGTTCGACTCGGGCGTGGATAGCGATATTCCTTTGACTACCTGCTCCACCGATAACCTGGCGGCTGCGGCGCTTGCTGCTGACAAGATGGCTGAGGCGATCGGGAATTCAGGGGAAGTCGGGGTGATCGTGCACGATCAGACCAGCCGTACGGGGATTGATCGGCGGGATGGGTTCTTGAATCAGATGAAGGCCAAGCATCCTGGGATCAAGATCGTTTCCGTGCAGTATGGCGGAGGCGATCACTTGAAATCCGCCGAAATCGCTAAAGCGATGCTTCAGGCTAATCCAAACATCAAAGGCTTGTTCGGGGCGAATGAAGGGTCGGCTGAGGGTGCGGCTATTGGCGTGAAGGAGTCGGGGAAGAAGCTCGTGCTGATCGGGTATGACTCGGGCAAAGAGCAGAAAGACGACATCATGTCCGGGTTGATGTATGGGGCGATTACGCAGAATCCAATCGGGATCGGGAAGTGTGTCGTCGATTCGGCTGTGAAGGCGATGAAGGGCGAGAAGCTGCCGAAGAAGATCGATACCGGGTTTTATTGGTACGACAAGGGGAATATGAGTGATCCGAAGATCAAGGCGGTTTTGTATGATTGAAGCTTGACGGTAGCAATCGAGCACGCGAAGCAAGCCCCTGTTACGAGGGGCTTCTTCTTAGGTCGCAGCCTGCGTTTGATACGTTCCGATCTGCCCTGCGGCGTGGGTCCCGCCCAAAGCCTAAGTTCTCCGCCCCGACAATGAGCGTGTTTCCTGTCAGCTCAGCAGCGCCACGATGACTGTCCCCCACAGCGCCAACAGTACATTCCCCACCGCATAGGCCACGCCATAGCCCAAGGTCGGTACCGCGCTTTTCGCTGCCTCCTGCACCGCTGCCAAAGCCGGCGTGGCAGTCGAAGCGCCTGCGCACACCCCGAGCATGACACCCGGATGCATCTTCATGATCTTGTGCCCGACGAATACGCCGACCAGCATGGGAATACTCGAGGTCAATACGCCTGCAAGCAGCAGCGAAAGTCCGCTCGATTGCAGTCCTTTGACGAAGTCGGGCCCGGCGTTCAAGCCTACGATGGCGACGAAGCCCGTCAATCCAATCGATTCGAACACCCACAACGTCGGCCCGGGAATACGCCCGAAGAGGCGCGGCTGCACTGAACGCAGCCAGCCACACACCAATCCGCCCAGTAGCACGCCCACGCTGAGCGACAGGCCGATCTCTACCCCGCCGACAACCAGCGCCGGGACGCCTATCAGCGCGCCGGCCACGATACCGAGCGACACCAGAACCATGTCCGTCGCATTGCTCGCGCGGTCGGCCACGCCGAGTTTGCCGACGATCGCTTCCACGCGGGACATGCTGCCCACGAGCGTGAGCACATCACCACGGTTGAGCACGGTCTCCGGCGAGATCAGCATCGGCGTGCCCGCGCGCGTGAGGCGTGATACGAATACGCCGCGTGCGGCCTGCTCCCGCGCCAACTCGCCAAGTCGGCGGCCGTCGATCGTCCTGGATGTGACCACCACATCGAGCGCTTCGGCCTCCACGTCCAGTAACTCGCGGTCGTCGATCTCACGCACGCCCGAAGCCTGCCCTGGCATGTGTTCGACCAACAAGGTGCGCCGTCCGGCGGCACTGATGATGTCGCCTGCGCGGAGCACAGTGTCGGGGGCGGCGTTCATGACTTGGCCGTCACGTCGCATCCGGTCTATGAAGAGACGCTGATCGCCCATGTTGGCTTCCGTGTCCGATATCGACGCACCCGCCAGCGGCGAACCTTCCTCAATGAAATAGGCGCGCAGCTCGAACTCCCGTCTCACGGGAATACCTTGCGCGCTGCCGCCTTGCATCTTGTCTTCGAGCTCGCGGCAGGCCGCAGGCAAGTTCACCCCGATGAGCTTGGGAGCCAGTTGACTCAGGATCCACGCCGTACCGATCACACCTATCAGATAGGTAACAGCAAAGGCGACTGGAATCTGATTGGTCAGCATCTGCCGATCGGCGTCGGACAGGTTCAGCCGTGTAATGGCGTCGGTGGCAGTACCGATGGTGGCGGACTCGGTGAGCGACCCGGCTACCACGCCCGCCGCGGTGCCGGCCTGATAACCCAGGAACTTGCTCACGATGAACGCCACCGCAAGGCCGGTCGTGGCCACGATCGCAGCCAGGAACGCTTGCTGCAGGCCGTCGCGACGCAGGCCGCGAAAGAACTGGGGGCCGGTGCGAAATCCGATGGAAAACAGAAAGAGCAGAAAGAAACATTGCTTCACTTCGCCGGAGATCCTGAACTCCAATTGGCCCACGAGCACTCCCGCCAGTAACGTGCCGGTGACCGCGCCTAACGTGAAGCTGCCGATCTTCAGTTTGCCGAGCGCATAACCGAAGCCCAGGACCAGGAAGAAAGTGACTTCGGGATGGATTCGAAGCACGTGCTGAAACCAATTGAACGCGACGCTCATCGATAGCTCCCTGACATGGCTCCGAGCCGGTTTGCAAAGCACGCAACCAGACAGTCCCGCAATTTCCAGGGGCGGCCCTCTTGCGTAGCGGCCTGTCGCACACGCGACGGGCGTCCATGCGTTTCACGAAGCGTCGTCACGGCGCGATCGACTGCAAGAGCCGTGTGAGATCGCGCGGCTCCACGCGGATGATCCCGCCCTTCGGGCTGTCGATGTCCGCGATGAGCGCAAGAGAAAGCGCGACGGTCGCGGGAAGAATGGTGATGAGCAATCCCTTTCGCAGACTGCCTTTCGCGCCGTAACCCTGAACGACACATCCGAGCAGTGCGATGATGATCATCAGATACCACGCTCCCAGCGGGATATGATTGATTCGCGCGGCCTCCGAGTAATCCTGTGAATTCAGAACATCGTTCATGCCTGCGACGACAAGCGCCCCGATTGGCGTCGGCTGCGCTTTCGCGACCTGGGTCGTGAGCGCCCAAAGTTCCGTCTCGGTATTCGCCATGTCGCGGTTGATCTTCGCCAGTTCCACCGGATCCCGCATACGGTAACTCGCGAGTCTCAGCCTCGTATAGTGAACCAAGGCGGTCTTGATCTTTCCACCGACCGCCGCATCGGCGAGATCCGCACGCGAATACTCGGTGCCGATGGCATTCGCTTCGCTTTCTTCCAGCGTCTTGCGAAGGTCGTAGCGGTTCACCGCCATCGACAGGCTGAAGCCGACCAGGAGCGCAAGCAACGTCAACGTGGATGTCTGAATGATGTTGAAGTCCTCCCGGTCCTCGGCAGGCAGCACGGCCATGCGACGCAACACGTAGGCGCCGAACGCCACCGCGCCGATGAGCATCAGGAGAAGCGCCACGAACAGGAGAGCGGGATGATCGACGAATGCGGTCATTTCATGCGCCTCTCGCGCAGGGTGCGGTCGCGGGTTCGAGTGAAGAGAAGGAATCGAGGTTCACCATGGTTCACCTTGCCTGGCCCCGTGACGACGCGCCGGCGCGACCTCCGTCGCAGCCGGCGCCGGTTTCACCTCACGGCCGTGGCGTCACGATCGGGAAGAGCGGATGGAAGGTGTCGGTCAAGGACAGCAACTCCGATATCTGCTGCGGATCACCCGGCTTTTGCCTCATGTCAATGGGCGATCGTGCCGCGCAAGCAATGCGGCCAGCACAAAGCATGCGCCCGCGAAAACATCAGAAATCTTCATCGAGCTTGAAGCATCGACCTCGGTTCACGCTCCGTTGCATGCCAGATTACTTCCAGCAGTCGATCGTTCATCGTCGCGAGTCAGTTGGGAAATTCCAGGTATCGTTCCCCGTGTGAAGCGAACGTGACCTTGATGACCGATATCGCTAACCCGCTCGATTGGCAAGGAGTTTCTATCGGAAAGCAGATAGGCAGCTGACCTTCGGGCTATTCGATAGAACCGCGCCAGTGGCGCCACGGCGCCCTCATCCCGGCAGGCTCGCCGGCTGAGCCTGCAGATGCCGCCAGATGATGATGCCGGCGGTTTGTGTGAAGGCGGCAGCGAGTTCCATATCGATCTGGTCGGGTTCACGCGGGTTCTCGAAGTACATCGCAAGCGAATTAACCAGATTGCCTTCCGATGTCTCGACCGGAAACGACCAGCAGCCGCGATAATTGAACTGTCTCGCAAGCCAGGTCCAGGGTTGCCAGCGCGGCTCGTCGATACGTAGGGAAAAGACCTTTCTGAGCAGGCAGCGGCCTTCGCCACTGCTCACCAGCGCTTCCCGCGCCTCGCTTTCGCAAAGCACATCTTGAATGTCGTTGATGAGTTGCGCGTCGCGAAACGCTGGCACGAAGTCCGTGATGCGCCGGCCGGCATCGCCCGCCTTGAGCGAGAACATGGCCTGCATCGAAGGCGTGAACCAGCGAAGCTTCAAGTCCCGGTCCAGAAACAGTGTCATCACCGCGCCGGATTGCAGCACACGGCTTTGCATCGCCATCTGCGTGACGTTCTCCTGCAGATGGAGATTCGCATTGTTGAGATCCGCATTACTTTCATTCAACTGCTCGTTGGACGCTTTCAGTTCCTCGTTCAATGCCAGCAACTCTTCACGCGATGCCTCGAGTTCTTCACGCGAGACACGCGCCTCGTTCTCCCAATCCGTACTGATAGCAAGCTCCGGATGCTGAACTGTTGCCTGGCGCTCGCACGTGACGGACTTGAGATGGGGATCCTCGTTGCGAATGAAGGAGACCGGAATCCGGTCCCACTCGTCGCCGAATGCCCGCTGCAATGGCGTAACCCGCACGCATTGAAGGGACGGAAAAGCACCCCGCGCATTGGCGATCGAGACCCTTGAGCATGTCACCTTCGACGAGCGAGTTACGCGCGAGGATCGGGAACAGCAAGCCAGGCTGGCTGACCCGATCAAGGATACTCGTGCGTCGGACAAGCGTGGGCGGAGTGTGAGCGGATGACATGACGTTCGTTCAGCAATGTCTGTATCGTTCCGCAGTTCAGATAAACCGCTTCCCCGCCTGCGCCAAGCTCGCCCCAAGTGTTGCCCGCCTCACGCTCGCCCCGGCAATTCTTCCGTATAGTTCAATTAAAAAAAGGAAGTTATTACGGTACAAGAGGGGACGCCATGCACACGCACAATCCAGCCGACAACATCGGACAACTTGCCAGACCCACGCATAACAACGATATCCGCCCTTTGACAGGCCTTCGCGGCGTCGCCGCCTTATGGGTGGTCGTGCATCACATGTTATTGCTTGCGCCGCTTCCGGCTTCGCTCGACACCCTCGTGCATCACGGTTATCTGGCGGTCGATATCTTCTTCATGCTCAGCGGCTTCGTCATGTCGTTGACGTATGAGCGCATGTTCAGAACCCGCTTGCTCGGCAGAGGCTATGCAATCTTCCTGCTCAGACGCCTGGCGCGCGTGTACCCGCTATACGTCGTCACGCTATTGGCCGTCGCCGCGCTCAATCTCGCCGGCTTCAGCCATTCCTGGTCAGGCGGATTTGCAAACTTCGTCTTCAACGTGCTGATGATTCACGGATGGGGATTCTATGACTCCATCAATTCGCCGGCATGGTCTATCAGCACGGAATTCGCCGCCTATCTCCTCTTTCCCGCGTTCACGCTTCTCGTATTGCGACAGCGGTGGCTGCGCATCGCCTCCGTGACGCTGTTCATCGCGGGCATCGCATTGATGTCATGCGTATCGCTGCATCAAGGCGCCCAGAACGGCCCGCTCGATATCGCCAACGAAGCGACCATTTTTCCGCTGCTTCGTTGCCTGTGCGAATTCGGTATCGGCATGGCGGTCTATGTCGCGGCGAGAGATCCGCGCATTGCCAAGGCGTGCTCGGGCAAGCTGGTATCGGCGTTCATCGTGATCGCGTTGCTTGCCTGCCTGCTGACGCCAGGAAGCGATCTGGTCGTGGTTCTCGCGACGCCTTTCGTCATCGTCATTGCGGCGACTTCAAGAAAGGCACCCGTCAGCAGATTCCTGGGCTCTGCTCCCGTCTTCTTTCTCGGCGAGATCTCGTACGCGATGTATCTGCTCCACTCGCAGTTCTTGCGGATCTACCGGCTCGGACCGCTGATTCTCGAACGACATCACATGCCGCATACGCTCGCGCTGCTGATCACCGTCGCCGCGTTGTTCGGCAGCCTGATTACCGCGAGCTATCTGGCCTTTCGTTATCTGGAAGTACCGGCGCGCAATGCAATTCGCAGGCTCGAAGGCAGATTGCAGCCGCGCGTTGCGAACGCGGTTGCGGTCCAGTCCTGAAGAAAGAAGCACCCGAGGAGGATCAGGTCACCGGCGCCGGATTGAAAAGCACCAAGGCGTTATGCAGCTTGAGCGCCTCGGCCTTGGTCTGCTTCTTCCCGCTGGCGACATCGAGCATCAGCCGGAACAGTTCCCAGCCCACATCCGCAATGGTGGCCTCACCGGTAGCGATGGTGCCCGCATTGACGTCCATCAGATCATGCCAGCGGCGCGCCAGGTCCGAGCGCGTCGCGACCTTCAGCACCGGCACTTCCGCAAGGCTATAAGGCGTCCCGCGCCCCGTCGTGAAGACATGCAGGTTGATGCCTGATGCCAGCTGCAAGGTCCCGCAAATAAAATCACTGGCAGGCGTCGCAGCATAGATGAGCCCCTTCTGCTTCACCTTCTCCCCGGGCGACAACACACCGGAGATCGTCGAACTCCCTGACTTCACGATGGACCCCATCGCCTTCTCGACGATGTTCGACAAGCCGCCCTTCTTGTTCCCCGGCGTCGTGTTCGCGCTCCGGTCCGCCCCACCGCGCTTCAGATAATCGTCGTACCACTGCATCTCGCGGATGATCGCCTGCGCCACTTCGCCGTTCGCCGCACGCGCCGTCAGCTGTGCCACGCCGTCGCGCACTTCGGTCACTTCCGAGAACATCACGGTTGCGCCCGCGCGCACCAGCAGATCCGTCGCGAAGCCCACCGCCGGATTCGCCGTCAGCCCGGAAAACGCATCGCTCCCGCCGCACTGCACGCCAACGACGAGATCCGCCGCCGGACACGTCTCACGACGCCGGTTGTCCAGCCGCTTCAGATGCGTCTCCGCCATGCGCATGATCGAATCGATCATCGACTGGAAGCCCACATGTTCCTCGTCCTGCAACACGACCGTGCCGCCGTTGCCGTCGAGCGTGTTGTCGCCGATATCGGCCACGTCTTCCGTCTGCGCCGAAGCCGCGGCGATGGGAATCGTGCCCGCCGGCATCAGCCGCTCCGGCTGCAGCTTCTCGCAGCCCAGGCTCACCATCATCACTTCGCCGCCGAAGTTCGGATTCAGCGCGATGTTGCGCACCGTGCGGATCGGCACCATGGCGTCCGGCGCGTCGATGGCCACGCCACACCCATAGGTGTGACCGAGGCTCACGACATCGTCGACGTTCGGGTACTTCGGCAGCAGTTCCGCCTTGATGCGCGTCACGGCGTGCTGCACGACGTCCGCCACGCACTGCACGGTGGTGGTAATGGCGAGGATGTTGCGCGTCCCGACCGACCCGTCCGCATTGCGATAACCCTCGAAGGTGAAGCCTTCGAGCGGCGATTCGTCCGGCGCCTTGATGGTGGCGATGGGCAAGTCGTGCAGTTCGGGCGGCGTCGGCATGCGCGTGACGTGCTCGTTCACCCAGCTTCCCTTCGGCAGGAACCGCGTCGCATAGCCGATCACCACGTTGTAGCGGATCACGGCATCGCCTTCCGCGAGGTCTTTCAGGGACAGCTTGTGGCCCTGCGGCACGCGTTCGCGCAGCACGAGGCCATCGGCAAACGTGGCGCCTTCGCCCAGGCCGCCGTCGTTCACGACGATCGCGACGTTGTCGTCCGGATGCACACGTATATACAGAGGGGACTGATTCATTCTGACGTTCCTTCGGCACGCAACGGGCCGCTTAGAGTTATGTCATCCTACAACATAGCCGCGTTATACGGATAAGTATTTACCCTATCCATTGATTCCATTGCAATAAATCCATTGTCGACCGCCAACCTATGTTGTACGATGACTTATAAGCTCGGCAACCGCCGGTCGCTGCTCAACGGACATTCTCATGACGACTCCGCAAGAACTGAAGCACATCGTTTCCGAAGGCCTGCTCTCCTTCCCCGTCACCGACTTTGACAGCCAGGGCAACTTCCGCGCCGACACCTACGCGCAGCGCCTCGAATGGCTGGCTCCGTACGGTGCGTCCGCGCTGTTCGTCGCGGGCGGCACGGGCGAGTTCTTCTCGCTGACGCAACCCGAATACTCGCAGATCGTGAAGACGGCCACCGAAGTGTGCCGCGGCAAGGTGCCCATCCTGGCGGGCGCGGGCGGTCCGACGCGCACGGCCATCGCCTTCGCGCAGGAAGCCGAGAAGCAAGGCGCGCAGGGCATCCTGCTGATGCCGCACTATCTGACGGAAGCCTCGCAGGACGGCATCCGCGCGCACGCGGAGGAAGTGTGCCGCGCCGTGCCGAACATGGGCGTCATCATCTACAACCGCGCCAATTCGAAGCTCAACGCGGACATGCTGGAGCAACTGGCGGAACGCTGCCCGAACCTGATCGGCTTCAAGGACGGCGTCGGCGAAATCGAGAACATGGTCACCATCCGCCGCCGTCTGGGCGAGCGCTTCTCGTACCTCGGCGGCCTGCCGACGGCTGAAGTCTACGCAGCCGCATACAAGGCGCTGGGCGTGCCGGTGTACTCGTCGGCGGTGTTCAACTTCATTCCGAAGACGGCGATGGAGTTCTACCGTGCCATCGCCGCCGACGACCACGCGACCACCGGCCGCCTGATCGACGAATTCTTCCTGCCGTACCTGAAGATCCGCAATCGCAAGGCGGGTTATGCGGTGTCGATCGTGAAGGCCGGCGCGAAGCTGGTCGGCCACGACGCGGGCCCGGTGCGCGCGCCGCTGACGGATCTGACGGGCGAGGAAATGGAGCAGCTGGACGCGCTCATCAAGAAGCTCGGCGCGCAGTAACTCCACGTTGCAGCGGAAGTACAAGCCGACAGGCGCAGCGCGGCATCGCCGGACGCTTCGCCGACGAGGGCCGCGCGAGCGGCCCTCCGTGTATCGGCACGCCTGAATCCGTGCAGTGCCCAATCGAAGCAAGGGGACGTTCATGTCGATGAGCCGCGCCGCGAATCCCGCGGACCTCATGAAGCGCAGCAAGACGCGCTATCTCATTCTGTTGCTGATCTTCGTGATCACGACCTTCAACTACGCCGACCGCGCGACCCTCTCGGTCACCGGCTCGGCGATGCGTGCCGAATTCGGCTTCGACGCGATCCGCATGGGCTATATCTTCTCGGCCTTCAGCTGGGCGTATGTGTTGTCGCAGTTGCCGGCCGGCTGGTTGCTCGACCGCTTCGGCGCGCGGCGCGTGTATGCGGCGAGCATTTTTCTGTGGTCGCTCTTCACGCTGCTGCAAAGCTCCATCGGCTTGCTGGGCAGCGCGGCGACCGCCGTCACGGCGCTGTTCACGCTGCGCTTCATGATGGGCGCGGCTGAAGCGCCCGCCTTCCCGGCCAACGCAAAAGTGGTCGCCAGCTGGTTCCCGACGAAGGAGCGCGGCACGGCATCGGCGATTTTCAACTCGGCGCAGTATTTCGCGGCCGTCGTGTTCACGCCGTTGATGGCCTGGCTCACGCACGCATTCGGCTGGCATCACGTCTATATCGTGATGGGCATCGCCGGCTTGCTGCTCGCGCTGACGTGGCTCTCCGTGATGAAGAATCCGGCGGATCATCCGCGCGTGAACCGGCAGGAATTGGAATATATCGAGGAAGGCGGCGGGCTGGTGCACGGTCACCGGCGCGGCTCGGCGGGCGGCGCGGCGCGGTCCGGGCAGATCGGCTGGCCGGTCGTCAGGCAACTGCTGACCAACCGGATGCTGCTCGGCGTCTATCTCGCGCAGTACTGCATCAACGTGCTGACGTACTTCTTCCTGACGTGGTTCCCGATCTACCTCGTCCAGGCGCGCCACATGACGATCCTGAAGGCGGGCTTCGTTGCGTCGCTGCCGGCCATCTGCGGCTTCGCGGGCGGCGTGCTCGGCGGCGTCATCTCGGATGCGCTGCTGCGCCGCGGCACGTCGCTGACGGTGGCGCGCAAGCTGCCGATCGTTGGCGGCATGCTGCTGTCGTCGTGCATCATCGGCTGCAACTACGTGGACACAGACTGGCTCGTGGTGGCGCTGATGTCGCTGGCGTTCTTCGGCAAGGGCATCGGCGCGCTGGGCTGGGCCGTGGTGGCGGATACGTCGCCGAAGGAAGCCATCGGGCTGTCGGGATCGATCTTCAACATGTTCGGCAACGTCGCCGGGATCGTGACGCCGATCGTGATCGGCTATCTCGTCGCCGAGACCGGCTCGTTCAACGGCGCGCTGGCGTTCGTCGGCATCAACGCGCTGGTGACCGTGTTCAGCTATCTCGTGATCGTGAAGGACATCAGGCGCGTGGAACTGAAGATTTAAGTCTCTTCAGGCGTCAAGCCCGTTCTGTTTGCGACAGAACGGGCTTTTGTTTTTTCAGGCCGCGTGAATCACGTCGATGCGCAACGCCTCGCCGCCTTCGACGATCGCCAGCAGACGGTCCACATTCGGATGCGCACCGGGACGGCTGCGCGCGTCCGCGGTGTGTTCGGCGAACACGGCGAGCGCGTGTTCGGCGGCACGGGCGTCGAGCGTGCCGAACGCCTGCTGCAAGTAGTGATACACCGCGAGCGAGCCCTGCTTGCCCGGCTTGTTCTCGATGCTCGCCACCACGTTGCCCGCGCCGTCCACGAGATCGATGCGCTCGATGCCGTCGATGGCGGGCAGTTGGGCGAGGTTGTCCTTGAATACGTTGCTCGGTTGGATCACGGGTTGAATCACGGGCTGAATCACGAAAGGCACTCCACGTTAGAAGTCAAAAGCCGGGGCGCCGTATCTTAGCCGATCGTCGGGCGAGCGCGCGGCATCCTGACCAGCGCGGCAATCGCGAAGCCCGCAGCGAGCGCGACGTAAGTCATCGCCAGCGAGCGTTTCGAGAGATGCACTTCGAAGCCCGGCGTCACGCGCTTCGGCACGACGTGATAGTCGACGACATACGCTATCAGCGCGCTGGCCCCGGCAGCGGCAACAATGCCCACAGGGCCGGCGCGGCGTGGACAGAGCGCCTCGAACAGCACGCCCCAGAACACTGCACTGCCCATGTGAATGCCCGCGCCGAGCGCCGTGTACTTGATGCTAAACGTCTGTTGCCGCTGTGCGTCGCGCCACAAGCAATGCGTGACGGCATTGAGCGCCGCGCTCGCGCCGTGACCCGCGCGCACCGCGCCGGTCGAAGCCGCACTCGCCGACGCAAGTCCGGCGGCCGAGCCCGAGCACAGGGCGCGGACAAGCAGTTGATCGGCGGAAACTTTCATGATTCGCTCCTCAGGTGACGAGAGGACTTGAGCATCGCGTGTTCCAAGCCATACCGCGGACCCGGGTCCGCCCTTTGCTCGATACCGGAACCCCTCAATAACCGGAGATCACCATGTCCCGAGATACCCAGATGAGTTCGAGCACGAGCGCATCGGCCAAGCCGGCGCGCAGCATCGACGCGACCAAGTTGCTCACCGAAGATCACCGCGCCGTGCAGAAATTGTTCGATGCATTCGAGAAGGCAGGCGACAACGATCTGGACGCAAAGGGCACGCTGGTCCGCCGCGCGTGCGAAGAATTAACGGTGCACGCCATGATCGAGGAAGAACTGCTCTATCCGGCCGCTCAAAAGGCGTTGCCGGAAGACGAAAGGCCGGACGTGGAAGAAGCTTATGTGGAGCACTTCCTGGTCAAGGTGCTGATCGAGAAGTTCGCCACGCTGAAGCCCGGCGATACAGGTTTCGACGCGACCTTCAAGGTGCTGAGCGAGATGGTGAATCACCACATCGAAGAAGAAGAGTCGGAGTTGTTTCCGAATCTGCGCAAGTCAGGAGCCGACCTCGAAGAACTCGGCGGCAAGATGATGAAGCGCAAGGAGGAACTCGAAGCAAAGATTCCGAAGGACGCGGGCGACAACACCATGCGCCTGCATTGATTCCGCGCTGCGCGCCGGTCCCCTTACGAGAGGACCGGCGTTGCCGTTATTTCCCCGCTGGAGAAACAGCGGCGCCTTCCGACGCCACCGCAGGCGTTACCACTGTTCCCTGCGCATCTTCCTCTTCCAGCGACGTTTTGGCCTGCTCCCAGAACTCCTCCGCACGGCCATCGGGACTTCCTTCACGCTCCCAGATTTCATAGGCGCGACGTCGAATCCGGTCCTGCTCTTTCTGATCTTCCATGACAGTCTCCCAGTGACACGATGACGAGTCCGCCTGGCGCTTGCCCGGGCGTTCCAGATGCTCACTCGCATTAGCAACCGCCGTGCCCTCGCCAGCACGATTGCGCAGGCGAATCCGGCATGACGCTTGCGCCATGACAAGCCCTATCGTCTGTTTGAACAGGAGGCGTCATGAGCATTTTCTCTTCGATCATGGGCAAGATTTTTGGGCACCACGACAGCGCAACCGCCGCGCAACCCGGCTCGGCCACGCAGCCGTCCAGCACTACTGCAGGCGCTCCTGCTGCACCTGCCACGGCGGCGCCGGCCCCGGCGCAGTCCACGCCGCCGCAGCAACCGGTCGACGTTGAAGCCGTGCTCACCCAAATGCAGTCGAGCCATAGCGAGCAACTGAACTGGCGCACGTCGATCGTGGATCTGATGAAACTGCTGGGCCTGGACAGCAGCCTTTCCGCGCGCAAGGAACTGGCCGCTGAACTGCACTACAGCGGCAACACGGAAGATTCGGCTGCCATGAACATGTGGCTGCACAAACAGGTAATGCAGAAGCTGGCCGAAAACGGCGGCAAGGTGCCCGACGACCTGAAATAAGTATTGGAGCAAGGGCGGCGCGCGTCGCCGCCCTGCTGTGCGTCCGATGAATGGAACGCTCATTGCTGTTGACTGCATCACCCGTTCCACGCTTCGGATTCCACCATGAAACCCGCCGACAAACCTTCCAGCTATCCTTTCGCCTCCGGTGGATGGGGCTCGCTCAAGGCCGTGACCCAGATCGTCACGCAGGAGAAAGTAGCCCTGAAGGACGGCCCCATTCTGCTCAAGCAGAACAAGCCCGAAGGTTTCGCCTGCGTCAGTTGTTCCTGGGCCAAGCCGGCCCATCCTCACACCTTCGAATTCTGCGAGAGCGGCGCGAAAGCCACGGCCTGGGACACGACCAAAAAGCGCATCACGCCCGACTTCTTCGCGCAGCACACGGTGACCGAACTGCTCGACTGGCACGACCACGATCTCGAGGAAGCCGGCCGGCTCACCGCACCGATGAAGTACGACCACGCCACCGACAAGTACATCGAGATCAGTTGGGAACAGGCGTTCGACGAGATCGGCCGGGAAATGTGCATGCTCGATCCGCACAGCGTCGTTTTCTACACGTCGGGCCGGGCATCGCTTGAAACGGCTTACATGTTCCAGTTGTTCGCGCGCATGTACGGCTGCAACAACCTGCCCGACAGTTCGAACATGTGTCACGAAAGCACCAGCGTGGGATTGACGGAAGCAATTGGCGTGGGCGTCGGCACCATCGTGCTGGACGACTTCGAGAAGACCGACCTCATGTTCTTCTTCGGCCAGAACGTCGGCACCAACAGTCCGCGCATGCTGCATCAGCTACAGGACGCCCGCAAGCGCGGCGTGCCGATCATCACGTTCAATCCGCTGCGCGAGCCGGGGCTCGTGTCCTTCGCGAATCCGCAGTCGCCCTTGCAGATGCTGACGCCTGCCGAGACGCGCATCAGCACCCAATACCATCAACTGAAAACCGGCGGCGACACGGCTGCGATCCTGGGTATTTGCAAGGCCGTCATCGAAGCCGACGATCGCGCCCAGGCCGAAGGCCGGCCGCGCAAGATCGATGTCGAATTCATCGAGCAGCACACGACCGGTTTCGACGATTTCGCCGCCCATGCCCGCAGCACGGAATGGCGCGATATCGAACGTGTAAGCGGCCTGCCGCGCGTCGCGCTGCTTGAAGCCGCCGACGAATACATGCACGCGCAAGCCGTGCTCGCGCACTTCGGCATGGGACTGACGCAACACCGGCTCGGCGTGCAGAACGTGCGCATGGTGTGCAACCTGCTGCTCCTGCGCGGCAATATCGGCAAGCCGGGCGCCGGTCCTTCGCCGATTCGCGGACATTCGAACGTACAGGGACAGCGCACCGTCGGCGTGACGGAGAAGCCGGAACTCGCGCCGCTGGATCAACTGGCGAAGCAGTTCTCCTTCGAGCCGCCGCGCGACAAAGGCATGAACACGGTCGAGGCGTTCGAAGCCATGCTCGAAGGCAAGGTCAGCGCGGTGCTGAATCTGGGCGGCAATCTCGTGCGCTCCGTGCCTGACCGCGACCGCACCGAACCGGCGTGGAGCAAGCTGCAACTCACGGTGAACGTGGCGACCAAGCTCAACCGCAGTCACCTCGTCAATGGTAAGAACGCGTACCTGCTGCCGTGCCTGAGCCGCATCGAAATCGATCGTCAGGCCAGCGGCGAACAAGCCGTGTCGATGGAAGACAGCACCGGCTGCATGCATGGCTCGCGCGGCGTGACCGAACCCGGCAGCGACGACACGCGCTCGGAGCCGTTCATCGTGGCGGGCATCGCGAAGGCGGCGCTCGGCGCGCGTTCGACGGTGGACTGGGATGCATGGCGCGACGATTACGCCATCGTGCGCGACGAAATCGCCACGACCTATCCCGACATCTTCCATGACTTCAATGCGCGCATGTGGCAGCCGGGCGGCTTTCATCGTCCGTTGCCGGCGCGTGAACGCGTCTGGAAGACGAAGTCCGGCAAAGCCGGTTTCCTCGTACCTGAATCGCTGGGCGAGGATCCGGACATGCCCGAGACCACCCCCGATGCGCT
The DNA here is from genome assembly GCF_031451075.1 of Caballeronia sp. LZ043. Taxonomy (NCBI): domain Bacteria; kingdom Pseudomonadati; phylum Pseudomonadota; class Betaproteobacteria; order Burkholderiales; family Burkholderiaceae; genus Caballeronia; species Caballeronia sp. LZ043. The sequence goes on from NZ_JARUXT010000003.1 coordinate 1,366,527, forward strand.
GCGCCTGATGACCCTGCGCAGCGACAGCCAGTTCAATACGACCATCTACAGTCTCGACGACCGCTTCAGGGGCGTGAAGGATACGCGCATGGTGATCCTGATGAGTCAGGCCGACATGGCGAAGCGCCAGTTGCAGGAGGGTCAGGAAATCACCTTGCAGACGCTCTCGAATGACGGTTTCGACCGCAGGCTCGGCGGGCTCCACGTCAAGGCGTATGACATTCCCGAGGGCTGCATCGGCGGATATTTTCCGGAGTGCAATGTGCTGCTGCCGCTGTGGCATTACGCCAAGGAAAGCAAGGTGCCGGGCGCGAAGTCGATTCCGGTGCGCGTCATCTGACAGTTCGAGCACGCGTGAAAACGAAGGCCAGGCGGCGGATAGGCCGCTTCGACGCGCTGCGCATGTGCGTGCAGTCCCTCATCGCGAGCGGGCTGGCCTACGGCTGCATGCAGTTCGTCGCATCATCGAACCTGACGTGGGGCGTCTTTGCGAGCCTCTTCACGCTGCAAGTCAATTTCGACCGCAGCCTGAAACATGGCGTTGGCCAGATGATCGGCGCGGCAGTGGGAACGGCGGTCGGCCTCGCGGCGCTGCACTTCTTTCCCGGCGCCGATGCAACCCTGCCGCGCCTCGCGCTCGCCACGCTCGTCACCTGCCTCGGCGCAACGCTCTTTCCGACCACCAATTACAGCATCGTCGTGGCGGCGGCGCTGGCGCTGGAACCGTCGATGAGCATCGACGGCGCCTTCTCGCGCGCCGAAGCCATTGTGCTCGGGTCGGCTATCGGCATTGCGGTGTCGGTGAGCGTGTGGCCGCAACTGGCCCGCTCGCGCGCGTTCGACATCATGGCCGAACTGCTCGACGACTGCCGCGCGCTGCTCGCCACGCTGCCGATCCTGCATCCGGCCGAAGACCGGCAGACCGTGGACGCGCTGCATGAACGCTTCCTGCGTCATCTGGTCGATGCCCGCGCGGTCTGCTCGGAGACGCGTGTGCGCGCCCGTTTCGCGACCGGCCCCACGCTCAACGCCGCGCTCAATGCCTTCGAGACGTTGTGGCATGGACTGGTGCTGCTCGATCGCGCCGGACAGGTGCAGGAGGGACTGTCGGCGTCCGAGCGGGAGGCGTCGGCCGGGCACATCCGCACCGTCAGCGATTGCGCCGGCGCCTATCTCGAAGCCCTCGCCGGATGGCTGCGCGACACTGACTCGCAACCGCCGACCGAACGCTTTCTGGCGCCGCTCCACGACGCCTCCGCGGCAATCAAGGCGAGCGTCTCGCACATCATTGCGTCATGCCCGCCTGACTCGCCGCGCGTTCAGCGACTCTCCACACTGACGTTCGCGCTGGAGCAGATCGAGTCGAATCTGGCGAACATCGGGCAAGTGCTCGAAACGCGCTTTCACGCTTAGCGTGCGACGGCATGCAACATGCTCGCGTGCCTATCGACACCGAACGGAGGACTCATGTTACGCGCCGCCATCTTCGATATAGACGGAACGCTGGTCGATTCCGTGGACCTGCACGCCCTCGCATGGCATGAAGCATTCAAGCACTTCGGACACGATGTCAGCGTCGACGCGGCGCGCAGCCAGATCGGCAAGGGCGGCGACAAGCTGTTGCCCGTGTTTCTTTCCGAGGATCAGATCCGCGATCATGGCGAGGCACTCGAAGCGTGGCGTGGCAAGCACTTCAAGGCTCATTACCTGTCGCTCGTACGACCGTTCTCGGCGGTGCCCGCGCTGTTGCAGCGACTGAGCGACCAGGGCACGAAACTCGCCGTGGGTTCGTCGGCGAAGAAGGACGAGCTTCAGGTGTATCTCGACATCGCCGGCGTGGCGGACCGGTTCGAAGTCACCGTGTCGTCGGAGGACGTGGAAAGTTCGAAGCCCGATCCCGATGTGTTCCAGACCGCGCTGCACAAACTCGGCGTGCAGGCCGGCGAAGCCATTGCCATCGGCGACTCGCCCTACGATGCCCAGGCTGCCGGGCGAACGGGCGTGCGCACGATCGGCGTGCTGGCGGGCGGCTTTTCGGAGGCGTCGCTGAGAGAGGCTGGCTGCATCGACGTCTACACGGGCCCCGCAGGCTTGCTGGCCAAATTCGACACCTCGCCGCTCAAAGCCATGGACTAGTTCATTGTCCGATTCTTGGCCCTTCTGACTGAGACATCGAGCCGGTATCGTGTAAATCATGCAATGTGGAGAACACGCATGAACACGACAATCGATTTCCGGCATCTCGATTCACCCGACGAATGGGCCCGCGCTTTTCCGGTCATGAAGGAACTGCGCCCGCATTTGCCGGACGCCGCTGCGTTCGTCACGCGCATGCAGGCTCAACGCGAAGAGCGCTACCGCCTGCTGGCTGCCTGCGAAGCGAATGGCGCTATCCTCGGTCTCGCCGGCTATCGCTTGCAGACGAACACGCTGTATGGACCCTTCCTCTATGTTGACGACCTCGTCGTCACCGCGCGGCTGCAACGCGGCGGCGTCGGCGCGCAGTTGATCGACCAGGTGCGCGACATTGCGCGCCGTTCGGAGTGCGCGCATCTTGTACTCGATACCGGCCTGCACATGGCGCTCGCACAGCGCTTCTATTTCCGCAACGGTCTGCTCGCGCGAGGCATGCATTTCGTCGAGCCATTGCACTCCACCCACGAGGAGGCCGCGCAATGAAAGTGCTGTTCATCAACGCGAGCCCGCACAGCGCGGCGAGCCATGGCTACCGGCTGGCGCTCGACATGATCGGCAAGCTGGGCAGGCGTGCGCGCGTGCAGATTGTCGAGCGCGACCTCGCCGCGCAGCCGCTGCCGCCGGTCACCGTCGACTACGCGCGCGCCATCACGTCGCGCGAACCGGACACGCGCCACTTCGACGTCTCCGAAGAACTGATAAGCGAGATCGAAACGACGGACGTGCTCATCATCAACACGCCGATGCACAACTTCACGGTCCCCGCCGCACTCAAGCTGTGGATCGATTACGTGCTGCGCATTCATCGCACGTTCGCGTCCACGCCGCAAGGCAAGGTGGGACTGATGCGCGACCGGCCGGCTTTCGTGATCGTCGGGTCGGGCGGACATCACAGTGGCGAGCAGGCGTTGCAACAGGATTTCCTGACGCCTTACCTGCGCTATGCGCTGGGTTGCATCGGCGTGACGAGCGTGCATTTCCTGCTGCTGCAAGGTCTCGTGCGCGGCAGCGATGCCGTGACGGAAGAACTCAACGCGGCACGCGACGAATTCGAACAACACGCCCTCTTCACGTCCGACCACGCCATCACCCACTAGCCTCAGCCGTCGTACGCGCGCCGCAGCAGGCGCGCGAGCCGTGCCGCTTCGGCTTCGTCGGCGACATTCGCGAAGCCCAGCACCACGCCGCGCAACGTGCGCTTCGTGCGCGCGCCGATATGCCACGACGACAGCGCGCTCACCCCCAGCCCCGCTTCCTGTGCGCGAGCGACAATGGCGACGTCATCGACAGGACCGGTGCGGCCGTTGCTGAACAGCATGACGAGATGCATGCCGCCCGCGGGCCGCTCGATGCGCGCCTTGTCGCCGAACGCTTTCTCCAGCGCCCGCGCGCAGACTTCGCGGCGCTCCGCATAGAGCGCGCGCATGCGCTTCAGGTGCCGCGCGAAATGCCCCTGCGCGATGAAGTCCGCGACCGCCGCCTGCAACAGATAGGGCGGCCCGGCGTTCATGCTCGTCGTGAGCTGCGCGAAGCACGCAATGGCCCGTTCGGGCGCCACCACGTAGGACAGCCGCAGACCGGGAAACAACACCTTGCTGAAGGTGCCGCAATAGATCACGCGGTCGTCGACGTCGAGGCTCTTCAGCGCCGGCAACGGCCGCCCGGCATAGCGGAACTCGCTGTCGTAGTCGTCCTCGATGATCCAGCTGCCCGCCCGTCCCGCCCATTCGAGCAGCTTCATCCGCCGCGCCAGCGAGAGCGTGGCGCCGAGCGGACTCTGATGCGAAGGCGTCACGATGGCAAAGCGCGCGTGCGGAGCGAGCGCCTGCCCGGCATCGACATCGAGCCCGTCGCGATCCACCGGCACCGGCGCAAGCTTCAACCCCGCCTGATCGAGGAAATCGCGCGCCAGAAAATAGCCGGGTTCCTCGAACCACGCTCTGTCGTCCGGCTTGGCGAGACTGCGCAGGATGAGCTCGAGCGACGCGCGATAGCCACTGGTCACGAACACCTGTTCCGGCGCGCACTCCACGCCGCGCGACAGTCCCAGATACGTCGCGATGCGCTCACGCAGCGGCCCGAAGCCCGCTGGATCGGGGTACGTGAGCGAAGCGAGATCCACGCTGCGCGCCCGGTGCGCGATGATGCGGCTCCACACCTTGCGCGGAAATGCATCGAGCGCGGGCAGTCCGGGACGCAGCGGCCGCGCTTCGTGACCGGGCCCGGCTGCGGGCGCCGGTTTCGCGTGCGGCACGCCGCTGCGTTCGCGTCCCCGGCGCGCAGCCGGCTTCAGCACCGAAGCCGGCAACGACGACGACACGAAGGTGCCCGCCGCCCCGCGCATCTGCAGATAGCCTTCGTCGACGAGAATGTCGTAGGCCATTTCCACCGTGCCGCGCGCGGTGTTCAGCTGCGTCGCGAGACCGCGCAGCGCGGGCACGCGGTCGCCCGGCTTCAGGTGTCCCGCTGCAATCGCAGCCTTGAAGCGCTCGCAGATCTGCAAGTAGACCGGCAGCGCATGGTGCCGGTCGATGTCGATCTTCAGCGCTTGTTCCGGGTTCGGCATGACAGGATCCTTGGACTAGTCCAATTGATGATTCTTGTCCCTTCTGGCTAAGACATGATTGTCACACAATGACTTCACTTTCACGAACCAAACGAGGTGTGTCATGAAGATCGTCGTCATTGGCGGGACCGGGCTGATCGGTGCGAAGGCCGTGGCCTTGCTGCGCGAGAAGGGGCATGAAGCCGTCGCCGCATCGCCGAGCACGGGCGTCAACGCCATCACCGGCGCGGGCCTCGACGACGCGCTGCGCGGCGCGCAAGTCGTGATCGACGTGACCAATCCGCCGACGCACGACCGCGAAGCCGTCATGCCCTTCTTCCGCGACACCACGCGCAATCTTCTTCAGGCCGGGCGCGAAGCAGGCGTGCGGCATCATGTCGTGCTGTCGATCGTGGGTGTGGACCGGATGGAGGGCAACGCGTATTACGCGGCGAAGTGCGTGCAGGAACAGCTGATCGCTGAATCGGGCGTGCCGTATTCAATCGTGCGCGCGACCCAGTTCTTCGAGTTCCTCGGCACCATCGCCGACCTGAGCACCGTCGACGGCACGGCGCGGCTCTCGCCGCATCAGTTCCAGCCCATCGCCGCCGACGACGTCACGGCCATCATCGCGGAGATCGCGCTGGGCGCGCCGCTGAACGGCATCGTGGATATCGCCGGTCCCGAGCAGGGTGCGATGCATGCGTTCATCGGCACTTACCTGCGAGCCATGCGCGATGCCCGCCGCGTTATTGCCGACGACAAGGCCACCTACTTCGGCGGCGTGATGAAGGAACGTTCGCTGGTGCCGACGGGCGCGGCGCGGCACGGCCGCACGAGTCTCGGCGACTGGCTCGACCGCGCCCGCATGAAGCCGCTCGCCACGGCCTGACGCGTCTAGAAGATGTGCATCATGCCGACATACGCGCCGGTCTGCGACTCGCCCGCGAGCGGACTGGTGGGGCTGGACGCGTCGCGCGGCGTCGCGAACACGGAGAACGTGCCGTTCGCGCTGTTGCGCACGTAGGCCACCGTGCCGTACAGGAAGGTGCGCTTGGTGAAGTTGTAGGTGGTGCCGAGCGCATAGAGGGTGGCGTGGCTCGCGGGATCGTGCGCCGCGTCGCCGCTGCCCGCGCCGACGTGAATGTAAAAACCCGCCGCCGTGACGGCCCATGCGGGCGTTGCCTGATAGGTGGCGCCGAGCCAGTAATGATCGGCGCTGTCGGCCAGGCCTGCCGGCGAGTCGGGCGCGGCGTAGTGCGTGTAGGCCGCCTGCACCTTCCACTTGTCCACTTTCAGATTCGCGCCGACGAAGTACTCGCGCGAGGCCTGGAAGATGTTGTCGAGCTTGCCGTCCTGGCTGCGGAGTTCGTCGTAGATGCCGCGCAGGTCGAGCAGCGTCGAATGGTAGCTCAGCATGATGCCTTCGGAGCGGCCGAACTCGCCCGGCGCGCCGCGATTGAACGCGCCCGGCTGGTTGCCGAACGCATACTGCCCCTGCACGTCGATGCCATGGAACACCGGGCTGTGGTACTCGACGTTATTGCTGGACTGCTGCCAGTTGCGGCCCCGCACCAGCGAGGCCGACGACACCGCTTCCTGGACGAACGGGTCGAATTCCCAGACGCCGTCGCTGTCGATGAAGAGATTGCGACCCGCCTGGATTTGCCCCCAGGTCGTCGAGTTCAGGCCCGCGTAGGCACGGCGTGACCACAGGCGCCCGCCGCCGGTCGTGCCATTCATGATTTGTATGGCCGTTTCGAGATCGAAGACCGCGCTCAGGCCGCCGCCCAGATCCTCTTGGCCTTTCAAGCCCCACATGCTGGTGCCCCAGTCGCCGCCTTCCGCGCTCCAGCGCGAGGCGCTGCCGTTGGCGCCGTTTGCAATGTGGTTCAGGTATTCGATGCCGCCGTCAATGCGGCCGTACATCGTGACGGTGGACTGGGCAAAGGTGGCGGAGGTGAACAGGAGGAGCGGCGTGGTGATCCAGACGTACGGTTTCATGAGCGAAGCGTCTCCGTTCGGATTCTGTCCTTGGGCGGGGCAAGGGGACGGTTCACGGGAACATAGCACTATCCGGGGGAGAGGGGTGTGTTTGGTGCAGCGCTTCGGGAAACCAGGGGCAACCGGGGTTCGTCAGGCGGCGCGGTGACGTCCGTGTTGCGTCAAAAGCCGCCCTCTCCGGCGGCATTCTTCTCCGCTCATGACGATGCGAAAGCCCAGATGCCGGTCTGACGTCCAGTGCGATAACCATTCGCCTGCAGACCGGCATTGGGCCGATCACTATCCTCGGACATCAACCTGACGCGCCCTGCAATCCGTACTGAACGTGCGTATCACGCGCCCGGCCTGCGTCAGCGTGATGCTGACCTTGCAGGCATCGCCCTTGACGGACGTGACCTTCAGCGTCGATACCGCATGGCTCTCGCCATCGTGCTGTCCGTGAGCGCGCGCTTCGTCGCGAGCGGCCTCACCTTGGTCAGCGGAGCCGGCGTCGGCGGGTTGAGCAGCGTGACGAGCGCACGCGCTTCATTTCCGGATGCGGAGCCATGCGCGCTCACGGGGGAGTCCGCGTCCAGCGCATCCTGCGCATGAACCCTGACGCTCAGCACACTGCCGATCAGCACGGCAATGAGCGCAATCCTGGCAGACGCGTGCCTGTGCCGACTGGAGCATCGCATTGCATCGACGGCGTATTGCATGCGCGTCTCCCCGTGTGTGTCTGGTTCTTGTTTTGGTCTGTGAGCATTCTCACGTTGGGGCATCAACGACGTCCAGAGTTCAAATGAACACCTCGGGCCAGTCGATGGATGACTTGCGTCCCGTGTCACGGCAAAACGTTACGGTGTTACGGCAAGGCTGCGCCACGCACCGCGGTTTATTCCGCCCTGATTCACGCGGAAACGCCAGCCACAAGCGGTTTCGATAACTGGCATACGTTCTGTACCTTTGCGACCCACATCACAGGAGCGAGTGCGATACCAGAACGCTCGCCCAACAACCAAAAAGCAGCGTTTCATGAAAAACGCCAATGAGAGAACCGCAGAGGGGAATGGAAATGCTGGAAGTTTTCGGGGATTTGCAGGTCGGCGACGAAGGTCTGGCGATCGCGCAGGAAAGTCTGGCATCCATGCCGCCCACAGAGATTGCCGCGCTGGATGACACCATCCAGTGCGACGCCGCCGCGCTGATCGAATACTTGCTCAACGAAGAGACGACGGTCATCGCAGCGACGCCGAACTGAACGTCAGGTGCCAGATGTCGAACGCCGCGTCGCTTCTGACGGAAGGCGCAGGTCTGTCGATTCTTGATGGGCGGCTCACGCATGAGGACGCGGGCGTGGGCTCGCAAAGGCGCTCGTTCCCGGCATGCCCTGTTCAATCGTGCTGCCGGGAACGTGGGGAGCTTGCGGCTATCGCAAGCAGAGACGCGCGTACTGTCCGAGCTGATCTGCGGTCATAGTGTGATCGAATGCGCCGCGATTCTCGATCTCTCGGTGGCCACCGTACGCAAGCACCTCGCCGCGACGCTCAAGAAAACCTGCTGCTCGCGTCAGTCGGAACTGATGCGGCTCGCGAGCATCGTCATGTGAGTGAGCGGCGGGGTTCCGCTCGCTCCATCAAAGCTTCGATCCCCCATCCACGCGCAAGGTATCGCCGGTGATCCAGCGGGCCTCGTCGGAGGAGAGGAACGCGACCGCCGCGCCGATGTCGCCAGGGTCGGCCATGCGCTTCAGTGCCTGAATGCCGAGCGCGAAATCCCGCCCCGCGTCGGTCTTCGCGAAGCTGGACATATCGGTCGGCACGATGCCGGGGGCCACCGCGTTGACGCGGATGCCGCGCTCGCCCAGCGTCGCGGCGAAGTGCTTCACCAGCGTGTCGATCGCGCCTTTGGTCGCGGCATAGGCCGCCAGCGTACCGAGCGCCGCGTGCGCCGCCAGCGATGAAAGCAGCACGATGCTGCTGCCCTCGCACAGCACCGGCAGCAACTGCTGCACGATGAAGAACGGCGCACGTACGTTGACCGCGAACAGATCGTCGAACTGCTGGACCGTGGTCTCTTCGATCGTCGCCGAGCCGGCAATGCCGGCATTGGCCACGAGGATGTCGAGACGGCCCCCGACGATCGCACGCGTGCGCTGTGCCAGCAGATGCGGGCCGTCGGCGGCGCGCAGATCCGCGGCGATCTTCTCCGAGGTGCCGCCTGCCCGGCGGATCTCGTCGACCACCGTATCGGCTTCCTGCTCGGCGCGGCCATAGTGCACCAGCACCTGCGCGCCCGCTCGCGCCAGCGCCAGCGCACTGGCCCGGCCGATGCCGCGTGATGCGCCCGTCACCAGCGCGGTCTTGCCATTAAGCGTATCCATGTCTGCTCCCTGAATGATCAGCCTGCGGTCTTGCCGCCATCGACCGTGACGATCTGCCCGGTCACGAATGCAGCGCCTTCGGACGCCAGATAGAGCACTGCCGCGGCGATGTCCTCCGGTGCGCCGATCCGTGCAAGCGGCACACGGCCCGCGAGGGCTGCCTTGCGCTCGGCGGTGCCGGTGAAGCGGTCGAGCATGCCCGTGTCCGTCGGTCCGGGCGCGACGGCATTGACGCGCACGCCGGTGCTGGCCAGTTCGAGCGCGGCCGATTTCGTGATCCCTTCCACCGCGTGCTTGCTGCCCGCATAGATCGCCGCATAGGCCGCGCCTTCGTGGCCATAGGTCGACGAAATGTTGATCACGCTGCCCGACCGTTGTCCCGCCATGATTCGCAATTCGTGCTTGAGGCTCAACAGCACGCCCAGCACATTGGTGTCGAAGGTCTCCGCATAGCTCTCCGGCGAGACATCGGTGATCGGGCCCGGCGTGCCTTCCGTGCCGGCGTTGTTGACGGCCACATCCAGCCGGCCGAAACGGGCGAGCGTCTGATCGAAGAGATGGCGGACTTCGTCGTCATGGCGCACGTCGGCCTGGACGAACAAGGCCTCGGCGCCGAGTTCGCGCAGTTCGGCTTCGAGCGCGGCGCCTTCGGCCGGACGACGGCCGGACACGACAAGCCGCGCGCCGGAGCAGGCGAAGGCAATGGCGGTGGCGCGACCGATGCCGGTCAACGCGCCGGTGATGAGAACGACGGGCTGGCTCATGGTGAAACTCCTGTAAGGTATCGCTGCGATGCATGGCTCATGAGTCATGTACGCGGCTGGAATGAGTTGCGACAGGAGTCAATGTAGGCGTCCGTCGCACCGATGAGAAAGACTTTCGAGGCGGGTGGGCATGCCTCGCAGGCATGGAGAAAGAGCGATGGAACTACGGCATTTGCGCTACTTCATTGCGGTCGCCGAAACCGGCAGCCTGACCGAGGCAGCCGCCAGCCGCCTGCACACGTCACAGCCGTCGCTGAGCCGGCAGATTCGCGATCTCGAGGATCGGGTCGGCACCGCGCTGTTGCAGCGGAGTGCGCGCGGCGTCGAGCTGACCGACGCGGGTCGCGCGTTCCTCGACCATGCGCGGCTCGCGATGGCCCAGGTGGATGCCGCCGTCGAAGCCGCGCGACGCGCCGCGCAGCCCGCCAAGGCGCGCCTGGCGCTGGGCTTCCTGACCGGTCAGGAGATGACCTGGCTGACCGAGGCGATGCATCTGTTGTGCGACGAGTTGCCGAACCTCCAGGTCACGGTCACGAGCGACTACTCCACGGAACTGGCCAGCGCACTGGCGCACGGCAAGCTCGACGTCGCGTTCATGCGCGCCGAACCCGGCTATGGTCTCGAGTACCGGGTCATCGGCGAGGAACCGCTCGTCGTGCTGATGCCGAGCGATCATCCGTTGGCCGCGCGCAAAGCCGTGCGGCCCGAGGACCTTCGGCAGCAGCCGTTCATAGCAATGGCGGACAAGGCGAAGGTGCTGGGTCAGGTCATCGACGGCTATCTGGCGAAAACGGGCGTGGAAGTGGATGTCACGCAACGGGTCGACAACCCGGCCATGGTGATGTCGTTGATCGCATCGACGCGGGCCGTCACGTTGATACCCGCGTATGTGCAGAACCTGATGCCGTGGTCCGTGGTCAGTCGGCCATTGCAAGGCGAAGCGCCGACCATCGATCTGGTGGTCGGCTACAGTCCGGGCAACGCGGCGCCCATCGTCAAGCTGTTCTTGTCGCGACTTGAAGAGTTGAAGGCGAATACCACGCCGCGTAAGGAGTAAAACTGGCGTGACGACGAGCCCGTCGCAGCGTCATTCGGGCACGAAGGCATCCGGAATCGCACGTTGCAGAAGCGTCGCCTGCCTGTACACGGACTGCATGAACACGCTGGCATTGCGCGACGGCGGCGCGAATCGTGAATACACGAAGTGCGCGGTCAACCCGATGGCTTCACGCAGCGGCCGAATGACCAGCGCGCTTCCCGTGGTCGCGAAATTGTCGACGATCGTCACGCCCAGCCCGCCTTCCACGAGGGCGAGCGCCTGATCCGCGCGCATCACATCGATGGTCGATCTGAGTTCGACGCCGGCTTGCTGACAGGCCTGTGCGATCACCGTGCCGAAAGGAATGTCGCGCTTGAACAGCACGACGGGCTCGTTGGCCAGATCCGCGAACGACACCTCTTGCCGATGCGCCAGCCTGTGTCCCGCCGGCATCGCGCAGACCATGTTTCCCACCATGAACGGAACGTTTTCCAGGTGCTCGTGCAGAACCGGCATCGCGGCGATGGCGACCTCCGCTTCCTTGCTCAGCAGTTCCATCGGCATGTCGGCCATCAGCGTGGTTTGCCAGCTCACCGTCAGCGCAGGCAGCCGCCTCTTCAGTTCGACCAGCGCCGGCGCAACCACGCTCATCGCCAGCGACGCACTGCACGACACACGCAGCAAGCTCGACGGTCCGAGCGCAAGCGCATGCGCGAACTCGTCCACGCGCACCGCCGCCTGATACACCTGCTCGACCTCCCTGAACAGTGCGTGGGCCTCGGCCGTCGGCACGAGGCGGCCTTTGGAGCGCTCGAACAGGCGCAGGCCGAGCGTCGTCTCGACATGGGACACCAGCTTGCTGACGGCGGGCTGTGAGACGAACAGCAACTTCGACGCCGCATTGATTGATCCGGTCAGCATGACCGCACGAAAGACTTCCATGTGGCGGAGTTTGAAGCGCATTGCAGCCGTCCGGACGATTAACCAAACGTTATACGTTAGCTGACTTTCGGCATACGACAAAGCAGGCGTTAGTCCCTAGTATCGGTTCAAACGATTTCGAACCCTCGGAGACAGAAAGGATGAACCAGCTGGATTTGCATCATCGTGTGTGTGTCATCACCGGCGGCTCCGGTGCGATCGGCTATGCGATCGCGGAGCGATGCGTCGCGTCCGGCGCCAAGGTAGTGCTGTGGGATATCGATGGCGCAGCCGCTCATGCGGCAGCCGAAAACGTTCGTGCTGTGTCATCCGCTCAGGTGGACGTGACGGACGCCGCCAGCGTGGCTGCCGCAGCGAAGGCCGTCGCCGAACACCATGGCTCCATCGACATCCTCATCAACGCTGCGGGCATCAACGGCCCGATCGGCCCTGTCGAAACGTATTCGATCGAGGCCTGGCGGCAGGTCATCGACATCAATCTCACGGGCGTGTTCGTCTGCTGCCGCGAAGCGCTGCCGTATCTGCGCCGCGCGCGGCATGGGCGCATCGTCAACCTGTCGTCGGTAGGCGGCAAGGAAGGCAATCCGAATCAGGGGGCGTACGGCGCGTCGAAGGCCGGCGTGATTGCACTGACCAAGTCGCTCGGCAAGGAACTCGCGGACACGGAGATTCGCGTCAATTGCGTCACGCCGGCGGCCATCGAGTCGGAGATGCTCCGCAACATGACGGCCGACGCCCGCAATTTCGTGCTCGCGAAGATTCCGCTCGGACGCGCGGGCCGGACCGACGAAGTGGCGTCGATGGTCGCGTGGCTCGCAACGGAAGAGTGCTCGTTCACGACCGGCGCCGCGTTCGATCTGACCGGCGGACGCGCGACCTACTGAGCCCCGGGACGTGATGCGATGAAACGACTCTCCCTGGCTCATCTCACGGTGCTCGACGTCGGGCCGCCGGATCTGATCTCACTGGCGGCGCAAGCGGGATTTAGAGCGGTCGGCATCCGCCTGTGTTCTCCGGTTCCCGGCGGGCTGGCTTATCCGCTGCGCGCAGGATCGCCCGAATTGCGCGACACGCTGCGTCTGATGGACGCGCACGATGTCGCTGTGTCGGATATCGAGGTCATTCGTCTCGGCGCCGATACCCGCATCGACGACTATCTCCCCGTGTTCGAGACGGGCGCGGCACTCGGCGCACGGCGCGCGTGCATCAATATCGACGATCCGGAGCGTGCGCGCGTGACCGACCGGCTGGGCGCGCTATGCGATCTCGCCCGGCCGTTCAACCTGGCGCTCGACATCGAATTCATGATCTGGCGACCGGTCGCGCGGCTCGAAGACGCAGTCGAGGTCGTCAAGGCGGTCGACAAGGACAACGCCTTTGTGCTGATTGACGCGCTGCATCTGTTCCGCTCGGGCGGCACGGTCGAAGCGGTGGCGGCACTCGATCCCGCGTGGATCGGCAGCGTCCAGCTGTGCGATGCGCCGCTCGAAGCGCCGGCGCCTGACGGCATTGTCGACGAGGCGCGCGGCAACCGGCTCTTGCCGGGCGAAGGCGGCCTGCCCTTGCGCCGGCTGCTCGATGCGTTGCCCAAGGATGTGCCACTGGCGGCGGAAGTGCCGCTCGCCCGCGAACCGGATGCGACGAAGCGCGCAACCTTCGTTCGACAGGCCACCGGCCGGCTGCTCGAACACAGTGCGTGGCCGCTGATTTGAAATATCCAACAAATAAACGGAGACAGACATGACGACAAACACGATACGCAGCGGCGACACGACAGCATCCGCACCAGCCGACAGCAGACGGCAGGCGAGAAAGGCGGCCATCGCCGGATGGATCGGCAGTGCGCTCGAATACTACGATTTCTTCATCTACGGTACGGTGGCCGCGCTCGTCTTTCCGCGCATCTTCTTTCCGCCCGGCGACCTGGCCGCCGCGACGCTCGCCTCGATGGCGACCTTCGGCGTCGCCTATGCGGCACGTCCCCTCGGCTCGTTCCTGATGGGACACTATGGCGACCGTCTGGGCCGCAAAGTCGTGATGGTCGGCACCTTGCTCCTGATGGGCATTTCCACGTTTCTGGTCGGCTGCCTGCCGAGTTATCAGGGCGCAGGACTGCTCGCCCCCGCGCTGCTCGTGCTGTTGCGCATTCTCCAGGGCATCTCGGCGGCGGGCGAACAGGCCGGCGCGAATTCGATGTCGTTCGAGCACGCACCCGCGAATCGCCGCGGCTACTACACCAGCTGGACCTTGAGCGGCACGCAAGGCGGACAGGTGCTTGCGCCCGCCGTCGTGCTGCCGCTCGCTGCATTGCTGTCGGAAGATCAACTGCTGTCATGGGGCTGGCGGGTGCCGTTCTGGCTGAGCGCGGCGGTGGTCGTCGTCGGTTTCATCGTGCGTTCGCGGCTCGAAGAGACGCCCGCCTTCCAGAGCGAGGCGTCGCATGGCGACGTTCCGCGCGCGCCGCTCAAGACGCTCCTCACGACGTACCGCAAGGAACTGCTGCAAGTGTTCTTCGCCGCGCTGATCGCATCCGTCGGGACGACGTTTGCCGTGTTCGCGCTGTCGTTCTCGCGCACGATGGAACATCACATCAGCACATCGACGATGCTGTGGACGGCGATCATCGGCAATCTTATCGCCGTGTTCACGATTCCGGTCTATGCAACGCTGTCCGACCGTATCGGGCGGCGTCCGGTGTTCATTGCGGGCAACGTCCTGTGTGCGATGGCCGCCGCGATCTTTCTCTGGTCGATCACGACCGGAAGCGACGCGCTCGTGTTCGCAACGGGCGTCTTGCTGGGCGGCGTCGTCTACAGCATCACGAATGCCGTCTGGCCCGCAACGTACGCCGAGCGCTTCCCGACGCAAGTCCGGCTCTCCGGCATGGCGATCGGCACTCAATTCGGCTTCGCGATCGCCGGCTTTGCGCCGCTGATCGAAACGGCGCTGATCGGCAAGTTCGGCACTGCGCCGTGGGTGATGCCGGCCGTCTTCACGGCGTTCGTGTGTCTGTTGTCCGCGGTGTCGATCCATTCGATGCGAGAAACGTATGACGTTCCGCTGGAGCGTCTTGGGAAGCATGCGGGCTGAAGCAGATCAACCCGTCCGACACAGCCCCTTGAAAAAAACGGGCGGGAAGCCCAGCTTCCCGCCCGCCTGCCATCCTCCAGCCTTCAACCGTCGCTTACTTCTGGACGATCACAGCCTTGTTGAACGAGCCGCCCTGCGCGATCGACGCCGAGTTGCCCAAGCCGGTCTGCGACACCACGCCCAGGTTCGAATTGCCGACTTGCGTGATCGACGCGCTGTTGTAGCCGCCGTCCTGCGATGCATACGCGCCGTTGAAGTTACCCACTTGCGCCAGCGCCAGCTCTTCACGCGTACCCGACTGCGATGCCTTCATGTCGTTGTGGAAGCCGCCCTGACCGGCCAGCAGCGTCGACTCGAACGCGCCTTGTTGCGTCAGATCCATCGTGTTGGTCGAACCGACCTGCACGGCCAGCGCCGTGTTGCCGCGACCATCGGCCTGATGCACGGCTGCCGTGTTGCGATCGCCGTCCTGGATCACGAGCGTGTGATCGTTGGCTTCGCGGAACTGGTCCACATAGGCCGTGTTGTAAGCCGAACCCGTCTGCATGATGGTCGTCTTTTCGTTGACGGCGTTGCCTTGCGTGACTTGCGCGTAGTGCGGTGCGCCCGCGCCGCTCTGGTTGATCGTCGTCGTGTTGCCGCCGCCGTTCTCCGAGTGCACCTGGGCACGCGCGAAGTCACCTTGCTTGATCGACACCGAATCGCCGATTTCCGAGATCTGCTCGATCTTGCCGTCGGTGTGACCGCCGGTCTGTTCGATGCGCGCGCCGTTGTAGCCGCCGCCCGTCTGCGTCACCGTCGCGATGCCGTTGTCCTTGCCTTGCAGCACATCGACGCGGTTGCCGATGGTATTCGTCTGCGTCACGGTGGCTTTGGCGCCGTCGCTCGTGCCGGCGGTCTTGTTCGTGCCCTGATCGATGTTGACCGTGTTGAAGCTCGAACCGTTGCGGGTGATCGTGGCCGACGCGTTCTTGCCTTCCTGCTTGACGGTGTCTTTATCGAAAGCCGAGGCCGTTTGCGACACGGTCACGCTGTTGTCGTGGCCGGTCTGGCGCACCGTCGTGCGTTCGCCGATAGCCTGCTGTTGCGTCACGTCCGCGCTCAGGTTCGACGCGCCGCGTGCGCCTTGGCCGATCTGCTTGATGTCGGTGACATTGCCGCCGCCGTTGCTCGACTTGACGTTGGCGCTGGCGCCATCGGCGTTTTGCAGCACGTTGACCTGGTCATAGCTCGAAGCGGTCTGCTTCACGCCGGCCCAGTTGCCGTTGCCGATTTGCTCGACCGCTGCGCTTTCACCGACCGAGCCCACGCTCGCGGCGAATGCCGACGTCGAAACCAGTGCTGCCAGACCCATGGCGATGACGATTGCCTTGACTTTCATTTTTATGCCTCGTTGGTTTGTGTTTTGATGACTTTCGGTCTCACGACTTGCCTTGAATCAACCCCGACGACGGACAGCCCCTGCCATCCGCCGGTCCCGCTCCTTCTGCCTACTTCATCAACACCGCCGCTCTCGCTCCGTTGCCGGTCTGCGTGACCGACAATCCAGAGCCATTGCGGTTCTGCAGAATCGAAATCTCGTTGTTGTTGCCGTACTGCGTGACTTGCGACGACATCGCGCTGCCAATCTGCGTCACCGTCGCGTCATTGCCGCTGCCGTTCTGTACCGCGCTCGAACGGTTCAGCATGCCGGCCTGATAACCGGCGTACTGGTTGGCCGTGCCGCTCTGCTGCAACACGGTCCAGTTGTCATTGCCCGCCTGCGCGGTCGCGGCGGCATTCGCCACGCCCGCCTGGTTCGCCATCAGTCCGTTCTGCCCTGTCTGAACGGCGCTCAGCCGGTTGCCCGCGCCGTTCTGCACGACGCGCGCCACTTGCGTCGCGCCGCCGAAGCCCGGCTCGGTCGGACCGAAGTCCGAGACCGGCGAGAGATCGGCTGCAAAGACCGCCAGCGACAGACTCACGATCGCGCTCAGCCCCGCACAGAACGCGATCTTGGATGCGCGCCAGGGCGCACGCGGTGGATTCATTCGTGTCTCCTTCATGGTCGGTTCAGCCGCCCAGCGAGCGGGGCGGATCGATCTTCACCGGGCTGTACGGCGCGTTCGCGTCTTCCATCGTCTGCACGTAGCCCTGGTTCTCCTGCAGATAGCGCTGCATCGTCGGGTCGTACCAGTCCTTCATGTCGGCGAGCGACCACGACTGGTTCGCCACGCCCTGCACGATCAGATGCACCAGCGCGGATTCGATCGCCTCGTTCACGCACAGCTGCTGCGGCTCGTTGCGCGTCATGCCGAGTTCGGCCTGCAACAGATCCTTGAAGCCGATGAAGCGATACACGCCGGTATCGACCTGGATCGAATAGATGGTCTTGGTCGTCGAGACGCTGTTGAGGATCGTGCCGTTGCGGATATCGACAGCGCGCAGGTTCACCGTCACCTGATCCACGCGATACTGCTGCGACGCCGAGATGCCGAGATACGCGACGCCCGCGCCGCCAGTGCGGATGTTCGTGTCATACGCGACGATGCCGCCTTCCAGCACGATGCTCGCCGGCGCCAGCGCGCCGATCTGCGGCAGGTTCGAGCCGGCGCGGTTCTTGTCGTCGGGCGTTTCCAGCGCGCGCATGATCTTGCGTTCGGTGAGCAGATCCTGAAGGTTCTCGCGCTCCACCGGCGTGAACCAGCCCGAATCGCGCATCGCCTTTACGAGGAAGGAGGCGCCGCCCTGCGTCACCTGCGACGAGAACGAGCTGTCCGGCGAAGGCTTGTATTGCCCGGTCAGGTCGCGGAAGCCGTACACGGCCGCGACGATCCTGCCCTTCGGCGGCGGCAGATGCGTGAGGTCGCGCGTGATGCGGGTCGGCGGCGTGAGCGTGGCGTTGCTCGCGGGCGGCATCGGCGCTGTCACGCAGCCGGTGAGCAACATCGTGGCGATGACGGCGGCGCCCAGCGCGGTCCTTTTGATTGCGTTCGTGTTCATTGCTCGTGTGCCCGTCTCACTGTCCATTGCCGACGACGAAGGTCGTCGATGCGCCCGAGGTCTTGTCGGTCGTGGTCACCTGCAGGTTGCCGCCGGTAACCTGGGTGATCGCAATCGAGAAGTTGCCCGTATTGATCGTGCCCGGATGCAGCGTGCCGTCCGCGCCGACGATCGAGCTCGAGATCGACGAGGCCACCCGCGAAAGAATCGCCTGCTGCAGCTGGTTGTTGAACTGATCGAGCGTCGACTGGCTCGAGCCGAGGTCGCTCAGCGACGGGTCCTTGTATTTGTTCTGCGCGTTCGCTTCATTGAGCAGGTTCGTGCCGTTCAGCGGACTGCCGCCGAAGTTCGGATTCACCGGCTCGTAGACGAGCTGCGTGGCATGGGCCGCGGCGAGCGGCAGCGTGAGCGCGCAGGCGAGCACCGCCCTGCGGACAAGCGCATTCGTTTTCATCGTGTGTTCCCCGTATTGGCCTTGGAGCTTTTTTTAGAGTTCGTCGGTCGCCATGTCGGCGTCGCGAAACAGCAGGCGTGTCAGGTCCGCCTGCATGACGTTCTGGAAGGCGATCTGCGCGGCATTCTCGGCAACCGGCCGCACATTGGCGCGGGCGATGGGCAGGAACGCCTGGAAGACGCGGCGCTGCCCGAACTCCACCCACACGAGACTGCCGTAGCGCGCCGACGGCCGTTCGTGCACCGAGACGATGTAGCGGTCCGACAGCGGGATGCCGCTCCAGGCTTGCGCGAACCAGGTGTAGAAGTCCTGGCCGGCGAGCGTGACGGTATCGGTGGTGACGACGCCGCCGAGCGCGTCAGCGAGCGGCTGCTGGCCGGTGACGTCGGCGGTGCGCGCCCGCGGCGTGCCGGCGAGCGTGGCGCTCTGTTCGAGCGCAGCAGCGCCGTTGAGCGTCCCGCGCGGCGTGAGCGGCGCGCCGTTGGCGGACGACAGCGGCGCGCTCCGGTTGACCGGGCTGGGCGTCGGCGTGCTCGGCAGCGAGATGAGCGGCTGAGCCTGATTCGCCGATTCCGCCTGTGCCGCGGCCGGCGTTTCAGCATCCTGGGCGTAAGCACCCGGAACCATGGTTGAAACTGCGATGCACACTGCGATTGCATGCCCGCTCGCGGGCAGGATCTTCCTTCGCTGCATGACTTCCCCGTATGCCTCGACCTCTGGTTGCGCGGCCTTGTCGGCGTTGTTTTTATTTGTCTGACGGGATGGATTGTGCGCAAGGTCAGCAAACGCTTATGTTGCGCACGCCACATTCCTCACATGAATGACGAAAGAATCGAAATGCGCGTTGAAAGCCGGCCGAAACCGCGAATAGTGGTGCTTTTAAGCGGCAGCGTAAAGAACCGCCCGCCCCTGCCGATAACGTGAAGCAAAGGGGGCCGGACAACCGTTCGACCCGATCCGCAGCGCTTTCAGGGAGAGAACGAATTGGTCTTCAGCTACAGGGACATGATGGTCACGCCGGCAGCGGTCCGGCACGGCGACATGTTTGCCGCGACGGCGCGCATCCAGGATCTCGACGGCACCGAACGTTCCGTGCGCCTGCCGGGCGCTTTCCCGAATGTGGAAGACGCGATCCGTTTCGCGATTGCCGCCGGCTTTGAATACATCGACTGCGCGCCCCGCTGCGGAGCCGCTTCACGCTGATCGAGCCGTAAAACCGGGCGCACCGCCGATCGGTTAAAATCCCCCGCTTCCCCTCCTTCAGTCACGCCCAGACACCTATGTAGCGTATCGCGAGCCTCCTTCGTCACATCCATCTGACCGACAGGGGTTCGCGGACCTATGACGTGCGTCGCCGGCCATCGTCCAAACGATCGCCGCGCAGCGCATGCATCGCCTTGCCGCGCCCGCGGTCGTTGCACTCATTCTCCATCCAGGTTCACCCATGAAGACTCACACATTGCGCGAGGAATGGCTCTCGAACGTGCGCGCCGACGTGCTTGCCGGCATCGTCGTCGCGCTGGCGCTGATTCCCGAAGCGCTGGCTTTTTCCATCATCGCGGGCGTCGACCCCAAAGTCGGGCTGTACGCCGCGTTCAGCATCGCCGTGGTCTCGTCGATCGCGGGCGGCCGGCCCGGCATGATCTCGGCGGCCACCGGCGCCGTCGCGCTGCTGCTGTCATCGCTCGTGAAGACGCATGGCGTCGAATACGTGCTGGCTGCGGGCATCCTCGCCGGCATCCTGCAGATCGGCGCCGGATTCGCGCGGCTCGGCGCGCTGATGCGCTTCGTGTCGCGCTCCGTCATCACCGGCTTCGTCAACGCGCTGGCGATCCTGATCTTTCTCGCGCAGTTGCCGCAGCTGAACGCGCAGCCCTGGTATGTCTACGCGATGGTCGCGGGCGGTCTCGCCATCATCTATCTGCTGCCGCGCCTGACCAGGGCGGTGCCGTCGCCGCTCATCTGCATCATCGTGATGACGGCCATCTCGATGGCCCTGCATCTGCAACTGCGCACGGTCGGCGACATGGGCCAGTTCCCCGACCGCCTGCCGGTGTTCGCATTCCCGCAGGTGCCCTTCTCGCTCGATACGCTGCGCATCGTCTTCCCGTACTCGGTGGCCATTGCCATTGTCGGGCTGCTCGAATCGCTGATGACGGCCGCCATCGTCGACGACTACACCGACACCCCCAGCGACAAGAACCGCGAATGCCGCGGCCAGGGCTGCGCCAACATCGTCGCGGGCTTTCTCGGCGGCATGCCGGGCTGCGCGATGATCGGCCAGACGGTCATCAACATGAAATCGGGCGGACGCCAGCGCCTGTCCACCTTCGTCGCAGGCGCGTTCCTGCTGGTGCTGGTGGTGTTCCTCGGTCCGTGGGTCAAGCAGATTCCGATGGCCGCGCTCGTCGCGGTCATGATCATGGTGTCGATCAGCACGTTCAGCTGGAAATCGATCGGCAATCTGCGCACGCATCCGAAAAGCTCGTCGGCGGTGATGCTGGCGACCGTGATCGTGGTCGTGGCAACCGGCAATCTGGCGATTGGCGTCGGGGTCGGCGTGCTGCTTTCGGCGTTGTTCTTTACGTCGAAGGTGCGCAGCGTGCTGGCGGTGGAATCCACGCTCGATGAAGCCGCGAGCGAGCGCCGCTACGTGGTGCGCGGGCAGGTGTTCTTCGCGTCGTCGGAAGCGCTGGTAGCCGAGTTCGACTTCAAGGAAAGGGTGCGCGCAGTGCGGCTCGATCTGTCGCACGCGCACTTCTGGGACATCACCGCTATCGATGCGCTGGACCGTATCGTGAACAAGTTCCGCCGCAACGGGATTGCGGTGGACGTGACGGGTTTGAATCGCGCGAGCGCGACGATGATCGAGAAGTACGCCACGCACGACAAGACGTCCGCGACGCACTTCGAACCCACGCATTGACACGCAGGCAACGCAGCGAAGCATGGCGCTTCGCTGCTTCCACGAGCTCGCTCAGCCGAGCTTGATCGAGGTCGGATCGGCGGTCAGGTAGCCCACCGCCGCGCCGAAGCGATCCTTGTAGTTCGCGCGGACCAGCGGATCGAGCGTCGCCTGCACCTTCGCATGCAGCGGCAGTTCCCAGTCGCCGGCGTGCTGGAAGTTGCTCATGATATAGGTCCAGCCGTTGATCTCGTCGACGGCATGCAGGCCCGTCGATTCCGCGCCCGCCGGCGCCGAGAGAATCCGCGTCAGCGATTTCGTATCGACGTTGTACGCCCACAGGAAGTTGTTGACGTGCCGGCCGCTGTCCTCGCCGATGAACAGCGTGCGCAGCTTCTCCGAGAACTTGAGGTTGTCCGGATTCGCCACCTTCTCCGGATTGCCGATGTTGCCGAGCTCGTCCGCCGTGATGTCCTCGCCGACCAGCGCGGCAGGCGCGCCGATATCCACCGGCACCCACTCGCTGTCGATGGCCGCGCCGCTCAGGTCGCGCTGGCCGCCCTTCAGGTTGAACGCATACACGGCGCCGGAATTGATCGCCTTGTCCACGGCGAAGTCACCGGCGTGCGTATCGCCCTTGACCATCGACTTGACGATCTGCGACATCGCCGAATAGACGATCTTGTCTTTCGCGTTGACCGTCGTGCCTTCGAGCTTCGTGAAGGTCATGCTCGCGCCGCGCAGCGCGGCATAACGGTGCGTTTCCAGGAACGCGGCGGCCTTCTCCATGCCCGGCTTCACGCGGATCCAGTTGAACGCGCCGTTGAAGTTGATGCGCGTGTAGCTGGCATCCAGCGTCGCGCCGACGGTCGCGTCGCTGACCACGTCCATGATGTCGGCGAGCGTCAGCGTGTTGGCGAGGTTCTCGATTTCATCGCTGGTTGCGTGACCGAGGTTGAGCCACGTGAGCGTCGCCGCGCCCGCGCCGGCCGTCGAGGTCTGCGTGCACTTCGCCACGTAGAGCGTGCCCGCCGAGAGATCCGCCTTCTTGTCCGCGACGAACATGAACACGCCGCCATTGGTGGCGTCGTCGCCCATCATCACGGTGCGCTCGTCCGGCAGCACCTGGATCAGCTCGTGCGAGATCCGGCCGAGGCAGTAGTGCTTCTTGATCGTGCCGGTGCCGTCCGGATGCACGGTGACTTCCGGCAGATGGCCGTAGTGATACGGACGCCCCTTCGTTTCGTCGCCATAGAGGTTCTTGCTGTAGGCGAGGAACTGCGCGTCCTTCGAGCCCAGCGCCGCGTCCGGCTCGTACTCTTCGCTCGACAAGTGCGTGTTCCACGGCGACAGGCTCGCGCCGCAGGTGATCCACAGGCCGTTCGCCTTCGAGGTATCCACGTTGGCGTAGCTGACCAGCGAGAGCTTGCCGGTGGCCGGATCCTGGTCCAGCGTCAGCACCGCGATCGGCGACGGCAGGCGGCCGTACATGCTGGCCGCGTTCTGGTCGCGCGTGGTGTATTCGAACTGCACGACCGCGAACACGGCATTGCCCTTCACGCCCTTGACGGTCGGGTTGTCGAGCTTCAGCAGCGAGGTGCCGTCCGGGCAATCCGAGAAGAACTGGCGCTCCTTGCCGGCCACCGAGCGATCGATGATCGGCTGGTTATTGATGTCGAAATAGCCGCCCGCGACGATCGTGCCGCCGGCCGTGTTCGGCACCGTATCGCCGGTGACGAAGAACGGCTGGTAGGCCAGCTTGTAGGCGCGCGCGCTGCCGTCGCTGAATTTCACGGTCATCGACGAAGCGACGGTCGTGGTGGCCATCGCGTTCGGCGTGGCCAGCGTGGGCGCCGCCATGCCGGTGAAGGCCGCTGTGGTGAAGGCGGCGGTGGGCTTGGGCGTGGCCGGGCTGCTGTCGCTGCCGCCGCAGGCCGTGGTCAGCAGCGCGGCGGTCGCGGCGCCGCCCAGCGGCAGCATCGGTGCGCCGGCGAGAATCTTGAGGGCTTTGCGGCGGGAAAGGTCGGTGGGCAGCGCCATGTGTGGGTTCGAGTCCTGTGTGTGGTTGTGGTCATTGCATCGCGGGCCGGATGCGGCCCTGGCGTGCTGATCGACGCGCTACTTTAGGAAAAGATTGTGAAATCAATTTGACAGGCTTTGGTAATTTTTTTGCCTCGCATCCGAAAGAATGGGGCGGTATGCGTCACGGCAGGCGCTCACCATTCGCGAAACGAGAAGGCCGCCTTCCGCATGCGGGTCATTCCGCCGGGCGGCTCCGGCGCACAGGATGATGCGTACCGCGCCAGGGTCGGCGCCGGAGTTCATGGCTGCGCTGGACTTCGGCTATGCCAGGCTGATCACGGCGCAGGACTTCGTCGGGTCGCGCCGGAAAGCAGCGGCCTGATCCCTGCCGCAGACCGGCGGCGAGTCTTGCGCAATTCTCATCTGCGCGTCATCTTCAGGCACCGCGCGCCTTCCATACTGCCTCTCAGGCTCGGCCAGCCGGCCGGCTGCACTCAAGGAGGCTCACATGAAGAAGTCGCTTCTCGTCGCCATGCTGGTTACTTCGTCGATGGCGCTGGCGCTTGCATCGGGCGCCGCGTCCGCGCAAGGCAAGTCGCGCGATCAGGTCAGGCAGGAACTCGTGCAGGCTCACCATGACGGCGACGTGCCGTCGGGCAAGACCCAGTACCCGCCCTCGGAGCAACTGGTCGCGCGCAACAAGGAAGTGCATGCATCGGCGGTGCATGCGGGCGAGAAGTCCCCTTCCATCGATCAGCACGACAAGCGTTGATCCGTCTCATTCACTCGCAGCTGCCGCGTCGGCTTGCAACGCGGGATGCGGACGGCGCGGGAACGCCATCCAGAAAGTCGTGGCCACGTGCGGCACGCTGCGCACGCCGCACGCTCCGCCGTGCCGTTCCATGATCGACTTGACGATGGCCAGTCCCAGGCCCGTTCCCGCCGCCGAGTTGGAGCGTGCCGGATCGACACGATAGAAGCGGTCGAAGATCCGGTCCAGATGCGGCTGCGCAATGCCCTGGCCGGTGTCCGACACGCTGACCTTCGTCATGTCGGCGCCGTCCAGCACGCAGACCTCGCAGTCGATCCTGACCACCGAACCCTGCGGCGCATGCGACAGCGCGTTCGAGAGCAGATTGCTCAGGGCCCGCTGGTAGAGCAGCAGATCCGCATCGACGACGGCCGCGCCGCGTACCTCGATGCTCACGCACGCCTCCTCCGCCATCGACTCGTAATAGCCCGCCACGCGTTCGGCTTCGGCAGCGGCATCGAGCGCGCGCACGGCGAGCAGCGCGCCGGCCTGTTCCGAGCGCGCCAGGAACAGCATGTCCTCCACCATCGTCGTGAGCCGGCGATATTCCTCGAGGCTCGACTCGATCACCTCGCGATACTCATTCGCCGTGCGTTGCTGTGACAGCACCACCTGCGCCGCCGCCTGAAGATTGGTCAGCGGCGTGCGCATGTCATGCGCGAGATCGGACGAGAACTGGCTCAGCAGCGTGAACGATTCGTTCAGCCGCCGCAGCATGGCGTTGAACGCGCGTTCCAGTTCCGCCAGTTCGCCCGCCGCGCCGAGCGCCGGTAACGGCTGCGCGAGGCGGTTCACGGAGATGGCCTCGGCATGCTCGACCATGCGCCGCAACGGGCTGATGCCGACCATCGTGATGCCGTAGGCGAGCGCGGCCGCCAGCAGCACGCCGAGCGCCTGGATCAACACGATGGTCCGCGCCTGCGCGCCCAGCAACGCGATATCGCTCGTGCGGTCGTAACGCACCACTACTTCGACGGAACGCGGGCTCGACCCGAGCGGCACCATCGCCTTCAGATAGCGGTAGCGCACGGTCGAGTTGTCGGGCTTCGCATCGTCGGCGCCGCGCCGGAAACCCGGCGTCGAGATCAGCAGGCGTCCGTCGACCCCGAGGATCGCGAGATCCACGTTGGCGCGCCCGTGGAGCGTTTCGGTCACGGCCGCAATGCCGGCTTCGGGCGTGCCTTCCGGCACCGCCTCCGCGAGATGCGCGCGCACTTCCTGCAGCGTGCCCGTCATCTCCGCCGACGAGGTCGCTTCGAGACGGCCCTTCAGCGTTTCATAGACCAGCACGCCGGTCGAGGCGAGCACCAGCGAAGTCGACAGCACGATCAGCACCGTCAGGCGCGCGCGCAGCGTGCGCGGCAGGAAGCACGTCACTGGAAGCCCCGCGCTTCCAGCACGTAGCCCATGCCGCGCACCGTGTGGATCAGCTTCGGGTGATAGTTGTCATCGACCTTGGAACGCAGCCGGCGGATCGCCGAGTCGACCACGTTCGTATCGCTGTTGAAGTTCATGTCCCACACTTGCGAAGCGATGGTCGCGCGCGGCAGGATCTCGCCCGTGCGCCGCATCAGCAGCCACAGCAGCGCGAACTCCTTCGCCGTGAGCAGGATCGTGTCGCTATTGCGCACGGCCTTGCGCCGCACCAGGTCGAGTTCGAGATCGTCGACGCGCAACGTGGTGACCTCGCGCGGCTGGCCCCGGCGCAGAATCGACTTGACCCGCGCCAGCAGTTCGACGAAATCGAAGGGCTTGACCAGGTAATCGTCCGCGCCGAGTTCAAGACCCTTGACGCGGTCGTTCACGTCGTCGCGCGCGGTGAGGAACAGCACCGGCAGCGACTTGATGCGGCGCAGGTTGCCGAGCAGCGTCCAGCCGTCCTGACCCGGCAGCATCACGTCGAGCACCAGCAGGTCGTAGTCTTCCACCTCGGCCTGATGCTGGCCGGCAATGCCGTCGCTCACCCAGTCGACCACATAGCCCGCCTCCGTCAAGCCTTTCTGCAAATACGCGCCGCTCTTGGGCTCGTCTTCCACGATCAGAATCCGCATCAGTCAACACTCCGTGCAGGCCCGGCGCGGTGCGTGAGCACGCGGGGCAGGACACGCGCGAGCGCCGCGCGCAGCGATACCTGATGACTCAGGCGATACAGCACCGGCAACACCAGCAGCGTGAGCGCCGTCGAAGAAAGAATCCCGCCGATCACCACCGTCGCGAGCGGCCGCTGCACCTCGGCGCCGGTGCCGGTCGCGAAGGCCATCGGGATGAAGCCCAGCGACGCGATCAGCGCCGTCATCAGCACCGGCCGCAGCCGGGTGAGCGCGCCTTCGCGAATGGCGTCGTCGAGCGTCGCGCCCGCGTCGATCAGGTTGCGAATGAACGAAATCATCACGAGGCCGTTCAGCACCGCCACGCCGCACAGCGCGATGAGGCCGACCGCCGCCGTGATCGACAGCGGCATGCCGCGCAGCCACAGCGACACCACGCCGCCGCACAGCGCGAACGGAATGCCGGTGAACACCAGCAAGCCGTCCTTCATGTCGCCGAACATCACGAACAGCAGCACGAGCACCAGGAACAGCGCCAGCGGCACGACCAGCTTCAGGCGTCCGACCGCGCTCTGCAATTGCTCGAACTGTCCGCCCCACGCGAGCCAGTAGCCGGCCGGCAGGCGCACGCTGTCGTCGATGCGCGCCTGCGCTTCCGTGACGAACGAACCGACATCGCGGCCGCGCACATTGGCCGTGACCACCACGCGGCGCCTGCCGTTTTCGCGGCTGATCTGGTTCGGCCCCACGCCGACCTCGACCTTCGCGAGCTCGGCAAGCGGGACATACAGCGTGCGTGCAAGCGGCGCGCCCCCGACGCCGGACGCCGCACTGTCCGCCGCCGCACGCGCCGTCACCGGCAACGCGACCGGCAGACGCTTGATCGCCTCGATGTCCGAGCGCAGGTCATCGGGCAGCCGCACGACGATGTCGAAACGCCGGTCGCCCTGGAACAGCGTGCCGGCTTTCTGTCCGCCGACCGCCGCGAGCACGGTGTCCTGCACGTCGGCGACGCTCAGTCCATAGCGGGCCAGCTTGTCGCGCTCCAGCTGCACGCCGAGCACCGGCAGCCCCGAGGTCTGCTCGACCTTCACCTCGATCGCGCCCGGCACCTTCTGCAACGCGCCCGCCACCTTGTCGGCGTTCTCGCGCAGCACGGTCATGTCCTCGCCGAAGACCTTCACGGCGACATCGCTGCGCACGCCTGAAATGAGCTCGTTGAAACGCAACTGGATGGGTTGCGAGAACTCGTAGACATTGCCCGGGAAATCGGCGAGCACGGCCTCGACGTCTTCGATGATCCGCTCATGCGGCTTCTTCGGATCCGGCCACGCGGACGGCGGCTTGAGCATTACGTACGCATCGGAGAGATTGGGGGGCATGGGATCAGCGGCGATCTCGGCCGTGCCGGTGCGCGCGAACACGCGCTCGACTTCGGGCACGCGCGCCTTCACCGCGCGCTCGATGGCCTTCTGCATGTCCACCGACTGCGACAGGCTCGTCCCCGGAATCCGCAGCGCCGCCACCGCCAGGTCGCCTTCGTTCAGGTTCGGAATGAATTCGCTGCCGAGCCGCGTGGCCAGCACGAGCGTCAGGGCGACGATCCCCGCCGCGCCCAAAAGCACGCCGCGCGGCCGCGCCATGAAACGCGTCAGGGTGGGCTCGTAGACGTGCCGCACGGCCCGCAGCAGCCGGCTTTCCTTTTCCGCGACGCGCCGGTTCACGAACAGCGCGACCGCCGCCGGAATGAACGTGACGGTCAGGACCATCGCGGCGGCCAGCGCCATGACGACGGTGATCGCCATCGGATGGAACATCTTCCCTTCGACACCGGTGAGCGCGAAGATCGGCAGATACACCACCATGATGATGAGCTGCCCGAAGATCAGCGCGCGGCGCGCTTCCTGCGAGGCTTCGAACACTTCGGCGAAGCGCTCCTCGCGCGTGAGCGCCCGGTTCGCGGCGCCCTGCGCATGCGCGAGCCGCCGCACGCAGTTCTCGACGATCACCACCGCGCCGTCGATGATGATGCCGAAGTCGAGCGCGCCGAGACTCATCAGGTTGGCGCTGACGTGCGCGTTCACCATGCCGGCGAAGGTCATCAGCATCGACAGCGGAATCACCAGCGCGACGATCAGCGCCGCACGCAGGTTGCCGAGGAACAGGAACAGCACCGCGATCACCAGCACCGCGCCTTCGAGCAGGTTCTTCCGGACCGTTCCCACCGCCTTCTCGACCAGCCCGGTGCGGTCATACACCGGCACGGCGCGCACGCCCGGCGGCAGCATGCGGTTCACCTCGGCGAGCTTCGCGGCCGCGGCCTTCGCGACCGAGCGGCTGTTCTCGCCCATCAGCATGAAGACCGTGCCGAGCACCGTTTCCTCGCCGTTCGAAGTCGCCGCGCCGGTGCGCAGTTCGCGCCCGATGTCCACGCGCGCCACGTCGCGCACGCGCACCGGCACGCCGCCCGAATTGGCGAGCACGATGTTCGCGAGATCCTCGGTGGAACCTGCCTGACCCGGCACGCGCACCAGATACTGCTCGCCCCGTTTCTCGATGTAGCCCGCGCCGACGTTCTCGTTATTGCGCTCGACGGCGCGCACGATATCGGCGAGCGTCAGGCCATAGGACATGAGGCGGCCCGGATTCGGCGCGATGCGGAATTCCTTCACATAGCCGCCGATCGAATTCACCTCCGTCACGCCCGGCACGTTGCGCATTTGCGGGCGCACCACCCAGTCCTGGATCTCGCGCAGGTCCGCGAGCGTGTAGCGGTTGCCATCGGGCTTGCGCGCCGCCGCGCTCGCCTCGACGGTCCACAGGAAGATCTCGCCGAGTCCCGTCGAGGTCGGACCCATGGCGGGCACGACGTTGCCCGGCAGCTTGTCGCGCGCCTCCTGGATGCGCTCGTTGACGAGCTGGCGCGCGAAGTAGATGTCGGTGCCGTCCTTGAAGATCACCGTGACCTGCGAGAGGCCGTAACGCGAAATGGAACGGGTCTGCTGCAGGTTCGGCAGGCCGGCCATCGCGGTTTCGACCGGGAACGTGATGCGCTGCTCGGCTTCGAGCGGCGAGTAGCCCGGCGCGGACGTGTTGACCTGCACCTGGACATTGGTGATGTCCGGCACGGCGTCGATGGGCAATTGCCGGTAACTGAACACGCCCCAGCCGGCTGCCGCGAGCGTCGCGAGCAGCACCAGCCAGCGGTGCGCAATGGCAAAGCGAATCAGCTTCTCGAACATGCGACGTCACTCCTCGGCGCTGGCCTTGCCCAGCTCGGCCTTCAGCACGAAACTGTTCGCGGCGGCGTAGCGCTGGCCGGGTACAAGGCCGCTCACGACCTCGACCGTATGCTCGTCCTGGCGGCCCACCGTCACGGGCTGCGCGACGAATCCCTGGTCCGACTGCACGAACACCGACGCGGCGCCCTCGACGTCCTGCAACGCGTCCTTCGACACGGCCACCGTGACGCCCGCGCGGCGCGCTTCCACCGCGACGTTCACGAACATGCCCGGACGCCAGACGCCATCCGGATTCGGCAGCACCACGCGCGCGACCGCCGAGCGCGTTTCTTCGCCGAGCAGTTCGCCGACATAGGACACGCGTCCCGTCGAACTCGAATCGAACGCGGCGGCCTTGACCGTTGCCGTGCGTCCGATCCGCACCTCGTCGAGCTGTTGCGGATTGACGGCCATCTCGGCCCATACGGTGGAAAGGTCGGCGAGCGTGAACACGTTGGTGTTGGCGGCAATGGCCTCGCCCGGCGTCACATGCCGCTCGACGATGGTGCCCTCGAACGGCGCCCGCAATTCATAGCGGTTGAGCGCTTCGCCGCCGAGCGGCGCGCCGATCGCCTCGAGCTTCTGACGCGCGCCGCGTGCGGCAATCTCCGCCTCGCGCAACTGCACTTGCGCCTGCAGATAGTCCTGTTCCGCCGAAATGCGTTCGAGCCACAGGGTCTTTTCGCGCTCATAGGCGACCCGCGCGGCGGTCAGCCTGCGTTCCGCCGTCAGCAGTTCGCTGCGCCGGTCGGCCAGATCGGTGCTGGCGATCACCGCGAGCAGCTGCCCCTTCGTCACCCGCTGCCCCACCGACACCGGCACCCGTTCGACCACGCCGCCGACCCGCGGCCCCACGTGCGCCGTGCGATCCTGGTTGAAGCGGATTTCGCCCGGCAGTTGCAAGGTCGTCACGACTTCGCCCGGACCCGCGCTCGCCAGTCCGATGCGCGCAGCGTTCACCTGCTGCGGGCTCAGCTTGACGAGGCCGTCCTTGCGCGCAAAGACGAACGACGCCGACTTGCCTTTCCATGAAGCCTTCAAGGTCGCGTCGAAGACGTGCGGCCTGCCGACCGATTGCGACGAAACCAGATCGGCGCCTGACGGCACGAAGCGCAGGGACTGCGGCGGCGTGAACGGCCGCGCGAGCGAGCCCGTGATGCTGACGCCCTGCGTGACGGGCTTGCCGTTCGAAAAGGCGGCGACGATCAGGCGCGGATCGCCCGCCTGTTCCGACAACCCGACTTCGATGACCAGACCCAACAGCCGATATTGGTCGAAGCCGGGCCGGGACGCATTGCCGGAGACCGATGCCGTCGCCGGCTGGAGGGAGGAGTGTCCAGGGGAAAACAGCAGCGAGTCGAGCACGAAGCCCGCGCCGATCCCGCCGGCCACCAACGCTACATAGAGAAGTTTGCGCAACATGAACTGACCTTCAGGGAAGAACTGCAACCGGCGACGCGCCGGACAATGCGGAGGATGTCGACAAGTCCGGGGACGACGGCAGCGGCGTGCCTTCGAGCCGTCCGAGTTCCGCGTATGCCAGATGCGCGGTCGTCAGGGCCTGCACATAGCGCGACTGCTCCTGGTACAGCGTGCGCTGCGCGTCGAGCACGTCGAGGAACGCGAACTTGCCGAGGTCGAAGCCGCGCGACATCGCCGTCAACGTGTCGCGCGCGGCGGGCAGCACTTCGGACCTGAGCCGTTGCGCTTCGGCGGCGGCATTCTGGAAATTCGTGTACGCCGACGAGAGTTGCAGCCGCAAGCTCGCCTTCTCATTGTCGAATTCGGCTTCCGCCTGCTCCGCGTTATGCGCCGCTTCGAGCAGCGCGCCCTTGTTGGTATCGAAAAGCGGCAGCGGAATGGACACGCCGATCACCGCCTGATTGAACGGCACGCCGCCCGTGACCACGTGCTTCATACCCGCGCTCACCGTGATGTCCGGCACGCGCCGCGCGCGTTCCACCTGGATCGCCGCATCCGAGCGCAGCATCTGCGCCTTCGCGGTGCGCACCAGCGGCGCGCTGTCGGTTCGCGCGACCATCTCGGCAAGCGGTTCGGGCGTCGGCAGGGTCTCGATATCGCCCGCGACGGCACGCTCGCGCACCGCGGACGCGCCGGTGATCGTCGCGAGCCGGTCGGCCTGCACGTCGGCTTGCGCGCGTGCCCGCTGCAATTCGATCTGCGCACCCGCTTCGGCCACGCGCGCCTTGCCTGCCTCGACCGGCGAGATCTTGCCGGCCCGCACCCGCTTGTCCGCGGAATCCAGCGTGCGGCGCGCGATGTCCGCCGATTCGGTCGCCACCTGCAACTGACGTTGCGCCGCGAGCAGACCGTAGAACGCGTCGATGACCTGAGCCCGAAGCGCCGCATTGCGTGCGTCGAGACGGGCGAGCGCGGCCTCGCGGCCATACGACGCGACGTCGAGACGCGCGCCGCGCTTGCCGCCCAGTTCGATGCGCTGGCTCACGAGGCCGGTGCTGGTGCGCTCGGACGGACCGAAGCCTTCCTGGAGAAACGACACATCGGGATTGGGCCGCATGCCTGCCTGGAGGAATGCGCCTTCGGTGGCATCGGCGCCCGCGCGCGCGGCACGCAGCGACGGATTCGCCACGGCCGCAGACGCCAGCAGCGCATCGAGCGTCAGCGGCGCATCGGCCGGCAGCGGCTCGGCGCCGGCACGCGACAGGGCCATCGAGAGAATGAGAAAAGAAGCAGTGCGCTTGAGCATGGGGAAGCGTGACCGGTGGAAGTCCTGTATTTCGACGTTTCACATAATGTTAGGGTGACTACCCAATCTGAGGATGATCGTCAGATGATGTTTTCGTCATTTGAGTCGCGCAACCTGGCTGTGTCTTTCGCGCGATGCCTGTCAGTTGCCCGTCTTCGCCGGTGCAATCGCGGCATCCTGGGGATGTTCGATCGCATGCCGCTGCTTGTTGCGCGCAATGCTTGCCGCAGTAGGCGGATATTCACTGTCGCGATGCGGCAGAAAGCCGTCGCGCCAGGCCTGTTCCAGCGGGTCGATGGCCTGCGCCGTGGTCCTGCCCGCGTCGGGTCCATCGCCATGCGCAAGGACCGGCGCGGACGCCGCGCCCAGCAACAGCGCCAGCCCGATGATCGTGTGTTTCATGGATGAATCTCCTGGTTTCCGGCTCTTATTGAAGACGCGTGCGCAACAGCCGCAGCCCGTTGGCGATGACGATCAGGCACGTGCCTGTATCGGCGAAGACGGCCAGCCACATCGACCCATGTCCTCCCAATGTCAATCCGATGCACACCGCCTTGATTCCCACCGCAATCGCAATGTTCTGCAGCAGCGTTGCGTGCATCGCCTTCGACAGGCGGATGAACGCCGGAAGCTTGCACAGGTCGTCGTCCATGAGCGCGACGTCGGCGGTATCAAAGGCGGCGTCGGTGTCCATCGCGTTCATGGCGAACGTGATGTCCGCGCGCGCGAACGCCGGCGCGTCCTTGAGGCCGTCGCCGACCATGCCGACCGGCGCACTGCGCCCGAGCGTCTCGATGATCCGCAGCTTGTCTTCCGGCAGGAGTCCGCCCTGGGCGCGATCGATGCCGGCCTGCTTCGCGACCGCGCGCGCGAGATGCGGGTTGTCGCCTGTCAGCACCACCGTGCGCACGCCCACGGCGCGCAGCCGCGCCACGGCGTCGCGGCTCATCGGCCTGAGCGTGTCGGCCACGGCGAAGAGCGCCAGCACGCCGGCATCGCTGGCGAAGATCACGACGGTGCGCGCCACGCATTCCTGCGCCTCCACGCGCCGCCGCAGGTTGTCTGCGTCGTGGCCGATCTCGGCCATCAGACGCAGGTTGCCGAGCCAGTACCGCCGTCCGCCGATGAACCCGAACACGCCGCGTCCCCGCACCGAACCGAAGCGGCTCACCGCGAAGCGCGGAATGTGTTCGTTCCTCGCGGCCTGCGCGATGGCCCGCGATGCCGGATGCGGCGAACGCCCCGCCAGGCTGGCCGCGAACGCGCGCACGATGCTCTGCTCGAAGCGCGCGTCGAGCAGTTCGAAGGCGGTCTGTACCGGCGTGCCGTGCGTGAGCGTCCCCGACTTGTCAAGCGCGAGCCAGCGCAGACGCCGGCCGCGCTCGAGGAACGCGCCGCCCTTCACCACGATGCCGTGGCGCGCGGCGCGGGCGAGTCCGCTGACGATCGTCACGGGTGTGGAAATCACGAGCGCGCAGGGACACGCGATCACCAGCAGCACGAGCGCCCGATGAACCGAGGCGAACCATTCGCCGTCCAGGGCCAGCGGCGGCAGCAAGGCCAGACCGAGCGCGCCGAGCAGCACAGCCGGCAGCCACGTGCGCACGACGCGTTCGAGCAGACGCTGCGTCGGCGCCTGCAACATCTGCGCTTCCTCGATCGCATGGACGATGCGGGCGAGCGTCGAATCGTTGATGCCGCCGGTCACGAGCATGTCGAGCGTGCCGGTCTCGTTGAGCGTGCCCGCGAACACGGCGTCGCCCTTGCCCTTGGCGACCGGCCGGCTCGCGCCCGTGATCGGCGACTGGTTCACGGTGGAGCGGCCCCTGACCACCTCGCCGTCGAAGGGAATGCATTCGCCCGCCTTGACGCGCACGATCTCGCCCGCTGCGATGCCGTCCACCGCGCACTCGCTCCAGGCGCCATCGGCTTGCAGGACGGCCGCCCTGGCCGGCAGCGACTTCAGCAGCGCGGCGGTGGCATTGCGCGCGCGCCGCAGCGAATTCTTCTCGACCCAATCGGCGATGGCGAAGCACACCGAGATCATGGCCGCTTCCGGCCATTCGCCGATCAGCAGCGCAGCCGTCACGGCGATACCCACCAGCGCGTCGATGGTGAAGTGGCCGCGACAGAGCGCGAGCAGACCCGCGCGATACATCGCCAGGCCCGAGGCAGCCACGGCACTGAGCGCAAGCATGACGATGGTGCTGGTCTGCGCATCGAACCAGCTCGCGGCCTGCGACGCCATCGCGACGGCGCACGCGCAGCCGAGCAGGCAGATGGACACGCGATCCGTCGCGCCGGTTTCCGGCACGAGCCGCGGATCGAATCCGAGCGAGCGCAGGCCGGCAAGAATCGGCCCGAGTGCTTCGACTTCGTGTTCGATGATCAGCATGCGGCGCAGCAGGTCGAACTTCATCGACGTGACATCGCGCATGCCGCCGAGCTTCCTGCGGATCAGCGCTTCTTCGGCGACGCACTCCATCTGTTCGATGTGGATCTGCGTGCGTGCCGCGCCGCGGCTCCGGATGCCGGACACGCCTGCTTCGGCCGGCCGGGCGTCCTGCATCGCGCTGCGAGAACCGAGGCGCGTGTTGCCGATATCTTCTGGCCGTAACATACTGACGTCCTTACTCGATCAAGCGCCAAGTAGAAACCTTGGAGCCGCTCAAGAGTCAAGAAGGATCAGCACATGAAGATAGGCGAATTGGCGCGCATCGCGAAATGCACACCGGACACGATTCGTTTTTATGAAAGAGAAGGTTTGCTTCAGCACGCGGAACGCACTGAAGCGAATTACCGCACGTACAACGCCAGCCACGTCGAACGCCTGCGCCTCATCCGCAACTGCCGCGAACTGGACATGACGCACGATGAAGTGCGTGCGCTGCTGCGTGCCATCGATGAAACGGCAGATAGTTGTCAGCCAATCAATTCACTTGTCGATGAGCACATTCATCATGTGGCTGAACGCATCGATGAACTGATCGGTTTGCAAACGCGGCTGCTCGCATTGCGCGAGAAGTGTCAGGGCGAACAGCTGGTGGATGACTGCGGCATCATGCACGAGCTGACATCTAAAGAGGCCGCCAGCCGGAAGACGAAGAAGTCGCATCTCGGCTAGCGGTTTGCATTGATGGGATCAAGCCTTCATGCGGTCGGCGGCGACGATCGCATCCGCGAAATCGCGCGGCGCTTCCTGCGGCAGGTTATGCCCGATGCCGCCCGTCACGTTCCGGTGCTGATACGGGCCCGTGAATTTCTTCGCATAGGCCGACGGATCCGGATGTGGCGCGCCGTTGGCATCGCCTTCCATGGTGATCGTCGGCACGTTGATGGTCGGCGCGGCGGCCAGGCGCTGTTCGAGTGCGTCGTACTGCGGTTCGCCCTGCACGAGCCCGAGACGCCAGCGGTAGTTGTGAATCACCACCGCCACATGATCCGGATTCGCGAATGACTGCGCTGAACGCTCGTAGGTGGCGTCATCGAAGCGCCATTGCGGCGATGCCAGTTGCCAGATGAGCTTGTTGAAGTCATGACGGTTCGCCTCGTAGCCGGCCTGGCCGCGCTCCGTCGCGAAGTAGAACTGATACCACCACGCGAACTCGGCCTTCGGCGGCAGCGGCGCGCGATTGCCCTGCTGGCTGCCGATCAGATAGCCGCTCACCGACACCATCGCCTTCACGCGCTCGGGCCATACCGCCGCGATGATGTTCGCCGTGCGCGCGCCCCAGTCGAAGGCGCCTAACACGGCTTGCCTGATCTTGAGCGCATCCATGAGCGCGATGATGTCCACCGCGACCACCGCCTGTTGTCCGTTGCGCGGGGTATCGGCGGAGAGGAAGCGCGTCGTGCCGTAGCCGCGCAGATACGGCACGATCACGCGATAACCCTGCGCCACAAGCAACGGCGTCACTTCGACGAAGCTGTGAATGTCGTATGGCCAGCCGTGCAGCAGGATGACGACGGGGCCATTGGCGGGGCCTGCCTCCGCGTAGCCGACGTTGAGCGTGCCCGCGTTGATCTGGCGCAGCGCGCCGAAGCCGGCCTGCGTCACGGGGCGGGTCTGGGCCTGCGCCAGGTTGCCGAAGCCCGCTTGCAGCAGGCCGATACTGGCGCTCGCCAGCGTGGCGCCCAGCAGGCGGCGGCGCGACGTGTCGATGATGTCCGTCATGATGCGGTTCTCCTGTTCCACTGTTTTAGAACGAAGCCGTCACGCAGCCGACGCACGCAACCCGGCGAGCGTCGGGCCCATCGGCCGCACGCGCATGTGGGCGGCAAGATTGCGCCAGGGCAGATCGGCGGGGTCGGCGGCCATCGGGCCCGGTGCTTTCGCGACCAGTATGCGCGACGCGATCGGTTCGAAGTCCGCGCGAAAATGCACTGAGCTCTTGTTGACCAGAATCTTCACGCGCGCGGGTTCGATACCCGCGACGCGAAAGAGATTACGGTCGAAGACCTGCATCTTGATGCTGCTGACCGCAATGCGCACGCCTTCGATACGCAGGCACGCCGTGGGACCGAGTTCGCCGCTCATGCCGTTGAGCATCGGGCCGTCGAAGCGGAAGCGGCCATCGGAAAGATGTTCGACTTCGAACTCGCCTTCGAGCGGCGAATCGCCCGGCACGTTCGAACCGCCGCCCAGCGCCAGCCGGATGCGCGCGCCGACACCCGCCCGATGCGCCGCGCGTGCCGCAGGCTCGTCCCAGATGACGCCCACAGCCGCCTCGCGCGCGCCGTGCCGCAGCAGCGCGCGGACCATGCCCATGGTGTTCGAGTCGCCGCCGACGCCCGGGTTGTCCTGCGTGTCCGCGATGATCACTGGACCTTTTGCATTGCCGCTTGTCGCGATGGCCTCGCGCGCCGCTTCGTCGGGCGACAGGAACGGCACGTCCCAGCGCGCTTCATCGTCGACGAGTTGCGTGTACAGCGCGTGCACCACGCGATCCGCTGCTTCCTGTTCGACCGCATAACCCCAGATCACCGGCCCGCATTCCTCGAAGTCCGACGCCGGAAACCCCGGCGCGAACGACAGCGACACGGCCTCCTTCTCCAGCCTCTCCAGCGCGTCATACATGCCGCGCGCCGGTTCGACGAGCGTACACATGCCGTTCACCGGAATCAGGAACGGCACGCGGCGCACGGCGCGCGCCAGCGGTTTGTCATGCGCGATGCGCTGTGCGAGCAGATGTCCCGCGCGCAGGCCGGTTTCCGCCATGTCGACGTGCGGATAGGTGCGATACGCGACCAGCGCATCGGCGAGTTCGATCATGCGCGCCGTGACGTTCGCATGCAGATCGAGGGAGACGACGAGCGGCATGTCGTCGCCGACAATCTGCCGCACGCGCGCCAGCAGCTCGCCTTCGCCGTCGTCGAGATGCTCGGCGACCATGGCGCCGTGCAGGTCGAGATAGATCGCATCGAAACCGCCGGCGCGCACGCGTTCGACGATCGCGCCCGCAATGCGCTCGTACGCGTCTTCCGTCACATGCGCCGATGCACTCGCCCCGGCCCAGATCACCGGCAGCAGTTCGTGCCCTTGCGCTTCGGCCCACTGGATGAAGCCGCCGACCGGCACGTTCACGTCGCGCAGCTTCAGCACGTCGGCGCCGTGGGCCATCGGCGGAAAGCCTTCGCCCTGGATGAAGCTCGGGTAGCTGGCCCGGGTCGGCGCAAAGGTGTTGGTTTCGTGCTGGAATCCCGCGATCAGGATCTTCATGATGGTCATCCTTTGTCTTCGATGAAAAGATGTCAGGCCGCGCGCGTCTTCGCGACGGCCACGGTGCAGCGGTTCGCCAGGATCAGCACGCAGGCGAGCGCGGCCATGCCGGCCATCGCGTACAGGCCGCCGTTCGTGTTGCCGGTCGCGGACTTGACCCAGCCGAACACCGCTGGTCCCCAGAACCCGCCCGACAGACCAATGGTGTTGATCAGCGCGATTCCGCCTGCCGCTGCGGGGCCGGAGAGGACTTCGGAAGGAATCGCCCAGAACACCGTGTACGCCATCCACATGCAGGCGGTGGCGAGCGTGAGCAGGACCAGCGTCGCGGCGAGGCCGCCGGAGGCATACGGCGTCATCACCAGCAATGCGGCCGCGGCGAGCGCCGGCAGCGCGCTGTGATAGCGGCGCTCGCCGAGCGCGTCCGACCGGCGGCCCGCGCCGTACATGGCCACGGCTGCGGCGACGTAGGGAATCGCGACATACCAGCCGAGCTTCAAGGTATCGTGCGCGCCCTGCTCCTTCAGCAGCGTGGGCAGCCAGAAGCTGATGGCGTAGATCGGAAAGATGATGCAGAAGTAGGCGAGCGCCAGCACGAGAATGCGCGGGTTCCGGGCGATCTCGCGAAACGATGCGATCCGGTGCGACCCGCCGCCATGCGCGCCGGCCTCGGCCTCGACGAGACGCTGTTCGTCGCGCGAGAGCCAGCGTGCTTCGGCGGGACCGTTGGCGAGCGTGAACCACACCAGCGCGCCGAGTGCGATGCACGGCAGGCCTTCGACGAGGAACATCCACTGCCAGCCCGTCAGTCCGCCGACGCCCGCGAGCGAGGTCATCAGCCACGCCGACAACGGCCCGCCGACCACTCCGCCCAGCGGCCCCGCGACGAACACGAGCGCGATGGCGCGCGCCATGCGCTTCGGTCCGTACCAGCACGAGAGGTAATAGATCATGCCGGGCGCGAAGCCCGCTTCGAAGACGCCGAGCAGGAAGCGCATCGCGTAGAACGCGGGCACGTTGCGCACGAACAGCATGCACGCCGACGTGATGCCCCACAACACGAGGATGCGGCTGAAGGTGAGGCGCGCGCCGATCTTCGGCAGCATCAGGTTGCTGGGAATCTCGAAGAGCACGTAGCCGATG
This sequence comes from Caballeronia sp. LZ043, assembly GCF_031451075.1. Classification (NCBI taxonomy): domain Bacteria; kingdom Pseudomonadati; phylum Pseudomonadota; class Betaproteobacteria; order Burkholderiales; family Burkholderiaceae; genus Caballeronia; species Caballeronia sp. LZ043. The sequence continues at coordinate 1,405,562 of NZ_JARUXT010000003.1, forward strand.
AAGAAGATGCCCGCGCCGACGCCGTATGCGGCGTCGGAGAAGCCGAGATCGCTTTGCATCTGGAGCTTCGCGAAACCGACGTTCACGCGGTCCAGATACGCGAACAGGTAGCACGCGATGAGCAGCGGCAACAGCCGCCGGTTGATCCTGCTGTAGAGCGCCTGGACGGCAGCGCCGCCCGGCTGGGGTTGAATCGTCGACATGCGCGTCTCCTTGTGGTCTTCCCCTCTCCGGGTGAAACCATGGTGAGCGCGTTCGACTGTGCCAGCAAGAGCAACCAAGTTCACGTATCGTTGCTCTGTGAGCAACACTGTCTTCTCATGTTCCGGAGCCGTCGAGATGCGTGAAATCAATCAGCAACGCCTGCGTTACTTCCATGAAGTGCTGTCGCACGGCACGATGCGCGGGGCGGCGGACCATCTGAACACGTCGCCGTCGGTGATCGCACGGCAGATCAAGTTGCTCGAAGACGAACTCGATACCACGCTGTTTGAACGCGAGGCGCGCGGCGTGCGGCCCACCGAGGCCGCGTTTCATCTATTGGAGTTCTGGCGGGGTTATCGCTCGCAGCAGGAGCGGCTCGAAGACCAGCTGCACGCGCTCAAGGGCTTGCAGCAAGGACAGATCCGGCTGTCGGTGAGCGAAGGCTATGTCGATACGCTCGTTGATGACGTGCTCGCGCCGTTCTGCGCGCGCTATCCGCGGCTCGAGATCGACGTGCAGATGCTCGCCGTCGACGACCTGCTCGACGAAGTCGCGCAGAGCCGGGCGCATATCGGGCTCGCGTACAACCCGCCGCCGCATGAGCGGATCGAGATTCGGGCAAGCTGCGCGCAGCCCGTCGTGCTGCTGATGCGGCGCGATCATCCGCTGGCGCGGCGCGGAGGCGCGGCACGGATTCACGATCTGCTCGATTACCCGCTCGCGCTGATGCCGCCGAGCTTCGGCATCGGACATGTGGTGAAGATGCTCGAAACGACGGACGGTCTGTCCATTCGACCCGCCCTCACGACCAATTCGCTAAGCGCGCTGAAGCGGCTCGTCGCGGCGGAGCAGTTCATGACGCTGATCGGCGAGTTTGCCGCGTATCGCGAGCTGGCGAGCGGCGAGCTGACCCTCGTTCCGGTCGCGCATCCGCTGTTTGAAAGCGCGCAGGCGCGCGTGCTGGTGAAGACCGGCCGGCCGCTCGCGGCGGGACCGCAGGCGTTGCTCGAATCGATCCTCGAACGGATGCCGATGTTCGGCAAGAAGCCGCGCCGTAAGACGAAGCGGTGACGCGTGATTCACGCGCCCCGCGCGCCTTCCGGCACGTCATCCAGCCGCGCCACCCGCGACGCCGCAATGATCCCCGCCTGCACGACGAAGCACACGGCCGCCGCCGCAAGACACGGCCCGGTGCCGAGGCGCGCGCTGATCGCCGCGCCCAGCAGCGCGCCGAGCGGACGGGCGCCGTAGGTCGCCGTGCTGTTGAGCGCGGAGACGCGGCTCAGCATCGAGGCGGGCGTGATGGCCTGGCGCAGTGTCGTGGAGCCGACGGTCCACAGGATCGGGCCCGCGCCCAGCAGGAAGAAGCTCGCGGCCGCCAGCCAGAACGACGGCGCGGCGAGCGTCGCGACCAGCATCAGCGAAGCGGCCAGCCCGCACAGCGGCCCGACCATCAGCATCCGGCCGAAGGTGATGCGGCGTGCCACCGCCGACGCCGCCAGCGCGCCGCACACCATGCCGATGCCATAAGCGGCAAGCGTCATGCCGATCGCCGATGCATCGAAACGCAGATGCTGCGCCGCGTATGGCACATACACCGCCTGCACGATGAAGAAGCCGAGATTGAAGAACACGGCGGTGGCGAGCATCGGACGCAGCAGCGCGTCGTGCGCAACGAAGCTCGCGCCTTCGCGCAGTTCGGCTAAGAAATGCCGTTTGGCGGCGTGCTGGCGCGGCGGTTCGCGCAAGCGTGCGAGCAGTAGCGCCGCGCAGGCCGAAAGGCCGGCCGCGCAGCCGTAGGCCCAGCCCGCGCCGGTCCATCCGACGAGCAGTCCGCCGAGCGCCGGCCCCGCCGAACAGGCGACGCTGCGCGCGAGTTCGATGCGTCCGTTCGCGGCGGCCAGCGCGGCGCGTTCGACCAGCGCGGGCACGAGGGCGGGCGCGGCGACGTTGTAGGCGACAGTGCCGGTCGCGCCGAGAAATCCGAGCAACGCGAGCAAGGGCAGCGTCAGCGCGTGCGCATGCACGAGCAGCAGGACGGACAGCATGGCGAGCGCGCGGGCGCATTCGGCGCAGGTCATGAGCGTGCGACGCGAGCGGTGGTCGGCGATAACGCCGAGCGGGATCGACAGCAGCAGGAAAGGCAGCGTCTGGGCGCTTTGCAGCAGGCCGGTGTCGGCTGCCGAGGCGCCGAGCGCGAACACCGCGACGAGCGGCGTGGCCGCCAGGCCGATCTGCTCGGCGGACTGCGCAAGAAGGTTCGACCAGGCAAGTTGCTGGAAGGCAGCGGGGAACGGCATCGACGGGCTCCGGAGCGAGAAGATGGCCCATGGTCGCGGGTGAGGCGCGCGGGGGCACTCCGGGGCTTGCGGTGTGATTCGGCAGGTCAGGGCTCGCTGCCCAGTCTCTTTTGCTCCGTGACGATCCCGTCGGCGATCTTTCCCGCCAGATCGTGGAGTGACGACGCCCCTTCCACCTTGTTGATGACGAAGCGCGCGGCCGCGCCGTAAGGCTTGGGCGCCGCCGCCGATTTCTGCCCCTTGAGTTCGTCGCTGGTGTCGATGCGCGCCGACGCCTGGCCGGCCGGCGCCGACAGACTCGCGAGTTGCACGGTGACGTGCGTGTTGGGCGGCGTGTCGGAGGAATTCATCGAGGGCAGCGCGGCGCCCGGACCGGCCGGGATGGATTCATCGAATTCGCCGGTCACGAGCCAGCCCGATGCGGGCAGCGGGCCCTGCGACTGCGCCCGGCACGCATTGACACCTCGCGCCTGGAGCGTCTTCACGATGTCCTCAGCAAGTGCGGACGCATTTTGGTCGACTTTCATCGTGTTGCGCATCGAGCGCAGGCGGGAGCCGGGAAGGCGCGACTCGCCGCCCTGGCTCACGGCCGTGAAGTCACGCACGACAACAGGCACGCCCGCGCTGCTGCATGGTGGAGCATCCTGCGCGACGGCGCACGGACCCGCGAAGAAACCGAGCACGATCAACCGCCATGACGCCGATGTCTTCATCGCACCCTCCGGCAAAGGATCAGCGGTTCTGCCGCCCGACGATGATACTGCCACCCGCCGTGGGGCCACGCGTTTCCTGTCCGGGCGTTTCAATGCGCCACCGCCGTCCCCACCGACCCCGCCCGCTCCATCAGCACCGCCAGCGGAATCGGCCGGCTGAGCAGGTAGCCCTGCACCTTGTCGCAATGAACGGCGCGCAACGTGTCGAGCTGATCCTGCGTCTCGACGCCCTCCGCCACCACCGTCACGCCGAGCTTGTGCGCGAGGCCGATCACGCCTTCCACCACCGTGCGCACCATCTCGTCGGTGGCGATGTTGTCGACGAAGGACTTGTCGAGCTTCAGTACGTCCGGACGGAAGCGCGCCAGATAGCTCAGGCTCGAATACCCCGTACCGAAATCGTCGATGGCAATGCGCACGCCCATGTCACGCACCTTCGACAGCACCTCCTGCGCATCGTCCACATTGTCGATCAGCGCGGACTCGGTGATCTCCAGCATGATGCGGCTCGAGTCGATGCCCGCGCGTCTGATCGCTTGCCGCAGCACATGCACGAGACGCGGATCGCGGAACTGCTTCGGCGACACGTTGAGCGCCACGGAACACACCGCCGGCAGCGCGCCGGAGAGCCGCGCCGCCGACTGCACGGCTTCGCGGATCACCCAGTGCCCCGCCTCGACGATCAACGCGCTTTCCTCCAGCACCGGCACGAACGCGCCGGGCGGGAGCATGCCGAGCGACGGATGATTCCAGCGCAACAGGGCCTCGACGCCCACGAGCGCGCCTGACTTGACGCGATATTGCGGCTGGTAATGCAGCACGAACTGGTTGTCGCGAATTGCGCCATGCAGTTCGGATTCCAGATGCGCGCGCGCGAGGTCGTCCTTCTCGCGCTCGCCGAACACGCGGAAGGTGTTGCGGCCGGCGCGCTTGGCGGCGTACATCGCCATGTCGGCGCTGATGAACAGTGCTTCAGGCGTGCGCCCGTGTTCCGGATACAGCGCGACGCCGATCGAGCAGGTCATCGTCACGCTCTTGCAGTCGACCTTGATCGGCCGGTGACAAGCCGCAGCCAATTTGCGGCATGCGCGCTCGATACTTTCCTGATCGAACGGACCGGGCAGGATCACCGTGAACTCGTCGCCGCCCGGACGCGCCGCCACCGCGCCGCCCGGCAGCGCCTCCTGGATGCGCCGCGCGATGGTGCGCAATACGGCATCGCCGGCAATATGGCCGGCCGTATCGTTGATCGACTTGAAGCGGTCGACATCCACGAACAGATAGGCGAACGCCGTGCCCGCTTCACAGCGGCCCACGAGCGTTTCCATCATCGCATTGCGGTTCGCGAGGCCCGTGAGGCTGTCCGTATTGGCGAGCCGGTGCAGTTCCTGAAGCCGCTCGCGTTCGTCGGTGGCGTCCACGCACACGCTCACCACACGCGACACCGCGCCATCCCCGGTCACCGGATAGATATCCGCGCGCACCCAGCGGGTCCGCTCATGCGGCAGGCACAACCTGAAATAACTTTGCTTCGCGGAGCCGGTCTGCACCGCGCTGCGCATTTCGACGCGCAGCGCGCCGATATCGTCAGGATGCACGCGCTGCGACCACGCGGTCTGGTCGGCTTCGAGCGCGGACATCGGCATTTCCCACATGCGCTCGAACGCAGAACTCACGTGCAGCAGTTCGCGGAAGTCGTGCGTGGCGGTCCAGAACACAGCATCGACGTGATCTTCCATGTCCTTCTGCACGCGCGCGTTGCCGCGCAGTTCATCGATGAGATTCCTTTCGGCCGTGATGTCGCGCGACTTGCACAGCACGGCCGTCACGCGGCCATGCTCGCCGTACACGGGCGCGAAGGTCGAGGTCCACCATTTCAGCGTGCCGGTCATGGTGCGGCACGCGCCGGAGAACGAGGTCGATTCACCCGCCTTGGCGCGTTCGAAGGCCTGCCGCGCGTCGGGACCTTCCCAGAGCGCGAGCCAGTCTATGTCGATCAGCGCATCCGCGCATTCCGCCTCGATCAGATTGCGGCCCACGTCCGAAATGCACATGATGCGGCCGTCGAGACTCAGCAGCTTGAGGCAATCCTCAGCGATGGCGAGCAGCGCGTGCGCCACCTGACGCGCGACGAAGATTTTCCGGTGCGCGGCCTGCATGCGATGCACGACCAGCGTGAGCGCCAGTACCAGCGCCGCCAGCGCGATATTCCATGGCATCGGCACGAAAAACGTGCCGCAGGCGGCAATCAGTACGCCGAGCGGAGCCAGGCCGAGGCCATCGAAGCGGCGCGCGTATTCGAGGTACGGCAACTTGCTGGCAACGTTCTCGCCAATGGTTCCGAGAAAGTCGGTCGGTTCTCTCTGCACCGCTTTGACCCTGTTCTGCTAATTGTACGATCGTTGTTTATCGGCGCAGCATCTGGGGTCTTTAGTGCCGCGGAACTAAACGATGCCCGCCGCCGCGGCAAGTGTTACGGCATGCTCAGCCATTCAAGGCCGCCGCGATCTCGCGCGCGAGCGTTTCAGCCCGATATGGCTTGTTCAGCAGCGTCACGTTCGGCCTGAGCACGCTGTCGCGCGAAATCATGTCGCGGGTATAGCCCGACGCGTAGATCACCGGCACCGGACGCGTTTGTGAAAACGCCCATTCGGCCAGGTCCGCGCAGCTCACCTTGCCCGGCATCACGACGTCGGTGAGGATCAGGTCCACATGCACGCCGCTTTCGAGCACGCTCATCGCAGCGTCGCCGTTGGCCGCGCGCAGCACGGTATAGCGCATCACCTCCAGGATCGCGACTGTCGAGGACAACACCGAAGCATCGTCGTCCACGACGAGCACCGTCGCGCCGCTGGTCTGCGTCATCAGCGCATCGGCGCGCGGCATCGCGGTTTCGTCGTCATGGCTGCGCGGAAAGAAGATATCCACGGTGGTGCCTACATCCACCGTGCTCGACACCGCGATATGTCCGCCGGACTGCTTGACGAAGCCGAATACCATCGACAATCCCAGTCCCGTGCCATGTCCTTCCGGCTTGGTCGTGAAGAAGGGTTCGAAGGCCCGTTCGAGCACCTCGGGCGGCATGCCGGTTCCGGTGTCCGATGCGGACAGCCTCACGTACTCGCCCGGCCGCAGTTCCTTGCCTTCGCAGGCCGCCGCGTCGAGCACTTCGTTCGAACTCGCGAGCATGAACTTGCCGTCGCCGCGCATGGCGTCGCGGGCGTTGATCGCCAGGTTCAGCAGCGCGTTCTCCAGCTGGTTGCGGTCGACGCAGAAATTCCACGGTTCGTCGACGATCATCGTGCCGATCGTCACGGACGCGCCCACCGCGTGCTGGAGCAATTCGCGCAGTTCGTCGAAGAGCCGGCGCGGATTGATGACCACCGGCGACTGCGGCTGCCGCCGCGCGAAGGACAGCAGTTGCGAGGCGAGCTTCGCGCCGCGCTGCACCGCGTCCATCGCGGCCTGCAGGCGCTCGGGCACGCGCTTGTCGGCGGGCGGCAGATATTGCAGCAGTTGCAGGTTGCCGCTGATCGCCTGCAGCGTGTTGTTGAAGTCGTGCGCGACGCCGCCCGTCATCGCGCCGAGCGCCTCCATCTTCAGGCTCTGGCGCAGTTGCGCCTCGACCGCCGTGCGCGCCGCCACCGCCTCCGCGATCTTGTCCTCGAGGTCATGCGTCAGCTCCCTGAGCTTTTCCTCGGCCACCTTGCGGTCGTGAATGTCGATGATGACGCCGGGAAACCGCATCGGCCGGCCGGTTTCGTCGTATTCGCAGCGGCCCGACGCCATGATCCACGTCCAGCCGGATTCGGCCGTGCGAATGCGGTACTCCGCCCGATACGACGTGTTCTCGCGCACCGTCCGCGCGATCAGCGAGGTGATGCGCTCGACGTCGTCGGGATGGATGATCTCGAACGCCCGTTCGATCGGCAGGCCGGCCGTCACCTGCTCCAGCGAGAACAGGAAGGTGCGCGCGAAGCGCTCGTCGCCCTTGACGCGGTTGTGCTGGATTTCCCAGACGAAGGTGCCGAGCACGGCGCCCGAGTTGAGCGCGAGCTGCAGGCGTTCGTCGGCCGCGCGGAATGCCGCTTCGGCCTCGGCGCGCGTGCGCTCCAGCGTAACCCGCACGGTGGTTTCGACGACCACCGCCAGCACGCCGAGCGGCACGCCCTCGTCGGAGGCGACCGGGCTGTAGTGCAGGTCCAGCCAGACGTGGGCTTCGCGGCCCGCGCGCGGCAGCACGAAATCGATGTCCAGGTAGGACAGCGTTTCGCCGCGCAGCCCGCTTTCGACCACATTGCGATTGAACGCCGCCGCCTCGGGCCAGGCGCGTTCGATCGGCATGCCGAGAATGCCCGGATGGCGGCCGCCGGAAAACTGCGCATAGGCGTCGTTGTAGAGCAGCGTGCCTTGCTCGCCCCACAGCACGGCCATCGGCAGTGCATTGCGCAGCATGATCTGCACGGCGGAACGCAACACTTGTGGCCATGTGTCGATGGGGCCGAGCGGCGTCGTGCTCCAGTCGAAGTCGCGTATGGCGCGCGCGGATTCCCCAATCCATGAATCGAGCTGGCGGGGGTCGACGGTGTTCGAGGTCAAACGGCGGTTCCTTGTGGGTCGGGGCGTGGGGCGCGCGATACAGCGCCCCACAGCATGAGGGTTCGGCCGCTGTTTCCCTGGCGCCGGAGACCCCGTATCCGCCATTTTGCCCCACCCGGCAAGGAACCAGCCCGCCGCCGCCTTACTCGCGCTTCGGCCTGCGTATTGCACGAACCTTGCCCGTCCGGCCGCCGCCGCAGAAAAAGCGCTCCCCGCCGTCCGATTCGAGCCCCGATACCGCCGCGCCCTCGGGCATGTCGAGCCGCTCCAGCACCTCGCCGGATTGCGGGTCGATGCGGCGCAATTCGCTTTCGTCGCCTTCCCAGGTCGCATGCCAGAGTTCCCCGCCGACCCACGTGACGCCGGTGACGAAACGGTTCGATTCGATGGTCCGCAGCACCTTGCCGTCCTGCGGATCGACTTGATGAATCTTGCGCGCCTTGTATTCGCCGACCCACAGCGTGCCTTCGGCCCACGCGAGGCCCGAGTCGCCGCCGTTGCCCGGCGCGGGAATCGTGGACAGCACGCGCCCGGTCTTCGGGTCAATCTTCTGGATGCGGTCTTCGGCAATCTGGAACAGGTGCTTGCCGTCGAATGCGGTGCCGGCGTGCGCCGCGATGTCGAGCGAGCGGCGCGGCTCGCCGCTGGCCGGATCGAACGCGTTGAGCGTCTCGCCGGCGGCGAACCAGACGTTCTCGCCGTCCCAGGTGACGCCGTGCACGCCTTCGACGCCGGCAAACGGCCCGTATTCGCGGATGATTTCCGCCTTCGCGCGTTTCATGTCGATGTCCTCCCGATTGACTTCATGATTAATTGAGCGACGACGGCTTCATCCTAGTCATTCGCCAGCGCCGCGGGGAGTAACAAGACCGTCGTGAATCCGGGCATCGGCGGCATGGTCCAGCGGCGCGCCCGGCCGCGCCCGAAGGATTGCACCTTGCCCGCCGCGCCGAGCGCATCGAGCGCGCGCTGCACGGTGCGCTGGCTCGCGCCCAGCGCAAGCGCCAGCGCGGAGCTCGACCACGCCTCGCCGTCCGCCAGATGCGCGAGCAGCGGCGCGTGCTCGTCCTCGACCGGCAGCGCGAGCACCGCGACCTCCCGCGCATGCAGCGGCTGCAGCGCGAAACCGCGCGACGTGGCCTCGATGAGCGCATGCGGACGCAACAGCCCGCGCAGCCGGCCCAGCTCGACGCGCAAGCGCGCGCGATGCGTTTCGTCGGCTTCACGGAGGCGGAACGCGCGGGCGATCAGCGCATCGCGGGGGACATCGCCGGGCCAGGCATCGGCGAGCATGCGCACGAGCGTGAAGAGCACGGGGCGCGTCGCCAGCGATACCGCGCTGCCCGCTTCGCGCACGCACAGACGGCAGGCATCGACGACGAAGGTCTGCGATGCGAACAGCGCTTCCACTTCGTCGAGCAGCAAGAGCCGCTCGCCGTCGCGTGCGATGAGACGCGCGGCCGGCGTCCGCAACAGCCGCCACGCGCTTTCGACTTCCGCCGCGAGCGCCGGAATGCCCGCCTGCTTCGCGGCTTCCCGTGCGAGCCCGAGCGCGTCGCGTGCGTCCCGCGTGCGCAGTCGGCGCAGTGCAAGTCCCGCTGCAAACAGTTCGTGCGCCGCGCGCAGCGCCGCAGGCAGCGCCGCGGGATCCAGGCTGGCGAGCATCTGCCCGGCGTCATCGAGCTGGCCGAGCAGCAACGCGCGCCGCACGTCGAGATAACGCGCGTGGGCGGCGTTGACGTTGTCGCCGTGTGCTTCGAGGATGGCGCGGGCCTGATGCAGCGTCTTTTCCGGCCAGCCGAGATCGCGCGACGCCAGTGCAATCTCCGCTTCCGCGACGATGCAGCGCGAGCGCGCCAGCGCCTCTTTCGCACCGAAGGCGCGTGCCGCGCGCCTGACGAGCACGCGCGCGCGGGTGAAGTCGCCAAGCTGGGCCATCGCGATGCCGCGCAACGCGAGCGCCCCGGCATCCTCGCGCAACGCGATGCGGTTCAACGCGCCGAGCGGATCACCCGCCGCGAGCGCCCGGGCTGCGGCAGTGATCAACGAATCCATGCGAATGCCGGCACGCGCGTCACTCCCGGAGGGTAGAGGTCAGCGACCAATCTACCACCGTGCCGCGGCCGGCTATCTTCCCAGCAAGCCGAACACGGCCACGCCGCTCTTCGTGCCGACGTACACCTTGCCGTTCGCGATCATCGGCGTGATGAACTTGTTGCCGGGGCCGAACTGGTCCCGGCTGCCGGCGTCGTTGCTGCTGTAGAGCGCGTTGCGGAGATTGGTCGCGTCGAAGGCGCGCAAGACCCCCGTCGCGCCATTTTCCGCTGCCCACAAAATGGCGTTAGCCGTGCCGTTCGCCGAAATGGCCGGCGTCGCGCCCGGGTAACCGAATGTGATGTACGTCTGGCTCGTCGGCGTCCGCGACAGCGAAGCGTTCGACACCGCGAACGCCTTGATGCTGTCGCCGACCGCGCCGAAATAGACCGTGTTGTTGAAGTACGCGGGCGCGCCGAACATCGGGCCGGTGATCTGACCGACCAGCTCCTGATAGATGTGATCCGCGTTCGAATCGAACTTGCCCATCGAATAGCGGTTCACGACATAGATGGTCGCGTTCTTGCCCGCGCCCACCGCGAGATGACGCACGGTGCCGTTCACATCGACGAGATCGGGCAGAACCATCGCGCCGCCCGAGCCGAGGTCTTCATCCTCGTTCGTCAGTTGCACCGTGTTCGACGGCTGGAAATAATCCTGCACGCGCAGCGGCGAGAGATTGAGTCTCAGGAAGCCATTGCCGTAGTTGCCGTTGATCGGCATCTCGTGTTCGTTCTGCGTGGGATCGAAGGTGCCATTTCCATCGAGCAGATAGATCGCTTCTCCGTCCGAGGCCGGTCCCGCGCCGCTCATCCAGATCGCGCCCATCTGGCCGTTCGGCGTGACGTTCAGCACGCTCGCCTGTTGCAGCGTGTTGGCGTCGTAACCCATGACCCAGCCGGTGTACGGCAGGAAGTCGCAATGCGACGTCCACGCGGTGTAGATGACGCCGTTCAGCATCAGCAGGGACGCGCGCTCGACGTACTGGCCCGGATCGAACGTGAGCGTGCCGTTCACGCTGCCCGATCCGTTGCCGGGATAGGTCGCGCGAATGTCTGTCGGGCCGTTGAACAACTCGGCGCCGGTGGCGAGGTCGAGTGCGTGGATGCGCTGGTGATAAGCGCCCGCGCCATCCTTCGACACACCCACGACATAGATCGCGCCATTCGGCCCGCGCGTGCGGTCGATGACCGGCGTCGCCGTCACGCCGATGCGCGGCGTGATCTGGCCGCAATTATGGTCGTCGCTCGGATTCTCGCCGCTGCGCAGCGTCGAGACGCGCCAAAGCACTGTGCCGCTGTCGGCGTCGAAGGCATAGACGCTCGCGTTCTCGGTCGCGACGTACACCACGTTATGCGTGCCGCCCGCGATGTTCACGCCGGCGAGAAAGAGCGGCTGGGCATCGACAGGGCCATCGGCAGCGAAGATCGCGAGCTTGCCGAACGTACCGGAACGGACGTTGGCGGGCGTGAGGACTTTCTCGGCGAGTTGCTGGCCGGTGCGTGCAATGTCGTTGTGCCAGGTGAGGACATCCATGGGATTGGCAGCGGCATTCGTGCTCGCTTTTGAAACGCTGGCCGGCGTCTTCGCTGCCGATGCCGGATCGCTGCCGGAGTCGCCCCCGCTGCACGCGCCGATGATTACCGTGATCAGCACGGCGCCGAGTGCGGCGGTACAAGCGGATAGACGCGCATTCATTTGCAATCTCCTTCAGCGGAAGGCATGGACGGTTCAAACGGCGTGGAGCGACGACGGTGTCTGAGTAAAGCAATCGTAATGCCCCGTATTTTTGTGTCCTGATCGATCCCCGCATTACGTGATGGTGTACGAAAGCTGGCACTTTCGCTTCGCCGAACGTTCGGTTTGAAAGAAGTGAGCACGCGTGACGTGCTCCAGATTCGCAACACAGTGTTCAGTCACCACATACGAATGTGCCCGAGTGCACATAATTCGCCATTCATTTCGCTTACCGAACGGTTATTCCCTTTGCGGATTGCTAACCTTCGATCCAGAGTCTTTTCAGCACGTCTCGCGCTCATCAGGCTGCGTCTTTCGAAAGTCCCTCCACCCCGAGTGCTCTCGACGGGGATCGTGAAGCCGTCGCCAAGGACGGCTTCGGAAAGTCAGCCAAGGTGCGAAATCAAGTGGATTCCGGCGTGCATGCGTGTGCTCCCTCGCGGACCCGACGCTCCCTGCTGTGGGGCATGGCCGCACTCGCTTCGGGCGTCACGCCTTCATTCGCTCACGCACAACACGGCGGGCCGGGGCTCGTCACGCCGCCCGTTCGTCTCGACGATGTCTGGCTCGTCGATCAGACCGGCAAGAACCGCCGTCTGAACGACTGGCTGCGCGGCGGCATCACGGCGCTGCAAACGGTCTACACCGGATGCGGCACGGTCTGTCCGCTGCAAGGCGCGCTCTTCAGCGCGGTCCAGGAACGGCTGCCAGGCATCCGGGCGCCTCGCCGCGTGCAATTGCAATTGCAATTGCTATCGATTGGAATCGATCCGCTCTCCGACTCACCCGCCGCATTACGCGCCTGGCTCGCCCGCTTCGAGGCGGGACCCGCGTGGAATGCGGCGACGCCGGCGCTGGCGGATGTGGACCAGATGCGCGTGACGCTGTCGGGCAGCAAGACACCCCTCGGCAACCTCGCGGACCATTCGACGCAGGTCTATTGCTTCGATGCCGGCGCGACGCTGCGCTGGCGAAGCGCGGACCTTCCTCGCGTCGCTGACGTCTGCGAGGTACTCGGCGCGCTTGCACGTGCATAACGGAGTCATTCACGGGGAGCAAGATCATGCGAGGCATCCGTTCGACGAAGAATGCGACTGACTGGCTCAAGCGCTGCATGCGCGTGCTGCTGGCAATCACGCTGCCGCTGGCTTGTGCATGCATGCCGGCCACGGTCCGCGCGCAGACCTACGGCCCGCTCACCGTGAACGGCACCAACCTGTGCGCCGACGTGAGCGGTGCCTCCGTCACGCAAGGCGCGCCCGTGCTCTCGTGGACCTGCTGGGGCGGCAACAACCAGCAATGGCTCCCTTCGGCCACCGGCACCCGCTATAACCTCATCAACCGGAACAGCAACCTGTGCATGGACGTCTCGGGGCGCAGCCTGAACCCCGGTGGCGTCATCATCCAGTGGCCTTGCAGCGGTGGGCCCAACCAGGCCTTCTCGATGGTGCCGCAAGGCGGCGGCTATGCGATCGTCGTGCAGCAAAGCGGCCTGTGCGTGAGCACGTCCAGCACCACCACGCAGGGTCCGCAGCTGACCCAGCAGATCTGCGACGGCAGCGCCGGGCAGACCTGGAGAGTCGGCGGCCTGCCGACACAAAAGCCGCCGCTGGTCTCGAAGTGGACGGCGCCCATCACGCTGCCCATCGTGCCGGTGCAGGCGGCCAATCTGCCCGACGGCACCGTGCTGGTCTGGTCCGCCGACAGCGCGCTCAACTTCACCACCGGCGAAGTCACGCCGGGCAAGACCTACACGGCGATCTTCAATCCCTCGACCGGCAAGAGCCGGCAGGTGATCGTGACCAACACCGGGCACGACATGTTCTGTCCGGGCATCGCCAACCTGCCGGATGGACGGATCTTTGTGACAGGCGGATCGGACACGCGCAATACGAGCATCTATTCGCCTTCGACGAATTCGTGGTCATCGAGCAATCTGATGAACATCCCGCGCGGCTATCAGGGCAGCGTGACACTGAGCAACGGCAGTGTGTTCCTGGTGGGCGGCTCGTGGAACGGCGGCCTCGGCGGCAAGACCGGCGAAACGTGGACGTCGGGTTCGGGCTGGCAAATCAACGGCGCGATCACCGACGACATCATCCTCACCAACGACGCCGCCGGCATCTTCCGCTCCGACAATCACGCGTGGCTGTTCGCAGTCGGCAATGGACGCGTGTTTCATGCGGGACCGAGCCGCGCAATGCACTGGTTCGATACGGCGGGCAACGGCAACGTCACCGCGGCGGGCAATCGCGGCAACGACAACGACGCGATGAACGGCAACGCGGTCATGTACGACATCGGCAAGATTCTCGCGGTCGGCGGCGCGCCGAGCTACGACCAATCGCAGGCGACGTCGAATGCCACGCTCATCGACATCAGCAGCGGCACGGCGGTGACGCGCGCCATCGCGCCGATGAGCTACCAGCGCGCCTTCAACAACAGCGTGGTGCTGCCGAACGGCCAGGTCGTGGTGGTGGGCGGGCAGACCTTCGCGGCGCCGTTCTCCGATGACAACGCCATCCTCACGCCGGAGATCTGGGACCCGGGTACCAATGCCTTTTCGCCGCTCAATCCGCAGGCCGTGCCGCGCGTGTATCACAGCATTGCGCTGCTCCTGACCGATGGACGCGTGCTGAGCGGCGGGGGCGGACTGTGCGGCACCTGCGCGACGAATCACACCGATGTGGAGATCCTGACGCCGCCGTATCTGCTCAACGCAGACGGCTCCGCCGCGTCGCGTCCGAGCCTCACGTCCGTGCCCACCGACGCGCAACTCGGCACGACGATCGTGGTCAACGCCAGCAAGGGCGTGAGCGCTTTTGCGCTGATGCGCTCGTCGTCGGTCACGCATTCGCTGAACAACGAACAACGGCGCGTGCCGCTGTCGTACAGCGTGGGGACTGCGGGCGAATATCACCTGAACGTTCCCGCCGATCCCGGCATCGTCGTGCCGGGCTACTACATGCTGTTTGCGCTGAACGCGAAGGGCGTGCCGAGCGTCGGGCGCGTGCTGCGCGTGCATTGAATGAGGCAGCTATGCGGTGGCATGGCGAGCGCGCTTGCGCTCGCTTGCCTGGCCCTTGCCGCTCATGCGCAGCAGACGTGCAGACCGGGCGACCTCGGCTGTGCGATCTTCATTGGCGAACACCCGCTGCACGCTCATTTGCGCGACGACACTCGCGCGCTGCCTTCGGCGACGACCCGCTGCGTCAATTGTCACGCCGCGACGCCGGGCGCAGCGGCCTCGGCGGCCTTCGCGCCGCCGCTCACGCATGACGCGCTGCTCGGTGAGACGCGTCGCCGGGGCGGACCGCCGAGCCACTATGACGCCGCGGCGTTCTGCCGTGCGCTTGAAAACGGCGTCGACCCGGCTGGCGTGATCCTGCGCAAGGCGATGCCGCGTTATCAGCCAAGCGACGCCGAATGCGCGGCGCTGTGGAGGTTCGTCACGACTCGTTGAGACTTCATGTGTTCGGCTTCGGCCCAACCTGGATCGAGGCACGAGGAAATCAACGTGTGCTGATCCTTCAACGAGTCAAAGCCTGGCTGCCTCAGCTGATCCGATAAGTCCTTCGAGCCATTTTTTTTTCATTATTTTTCGTCGTCTTTCTTCTACCTTGCTGACATTCGCGAAACATTTCGTATTATGAAGCGCCTGCTGAACAAGAGCGGGACAAGGGCGCGACTTCATCCCGACCACAGAAGACGACAAGGGACGACATGGCCAGCACACCGACCGTTTCCATCTGCCTGCCAAGCTGCGACCGGCCGGAATTGCTCGTCGAATGTCTCGACTCATGCCTTGCGCAGAGCTACCCGCACATCGAGATCCTGATCGGCGACGATTCGCGCGACGAGGCCACGCAGCGGCTGATCGACACCCGCTATGCAGACGACGCCCGCATCCGCTATGTCCGCAACGATCCGCCGCTTGGCCAGGCGCGCAACGTCGCGAGTCTCTTCGAGCGCGCGTCCGGCACGCTGGTCATGCTGATTCACGACGACGATTACCTCGCGCTCACCGCCGTCGAACGGCTGGCGTCGTTGTGGGATCTCTACCCGTATCTCGAAGTGGCATTCGGCGACCAGCATGAAGTCGATGCCGCGGGCGTCATCGACCCGCAGCGCAGCGCCACGCTCAATGCCGCGTTTCATCGCACGCGCACCGCGCGCGGCATGCAGCCGCTTGCCGGACGAACCGGCCTCGTGCAGATGTTCCCCAACAATGGCTGGATGGCGCTTGCGCCGCTGGTCCGGCGCGTCGGCTATCGCGAAGAAGCGGCCGCCTGCTGCGACTTCGTGTTCGGCGTCGAGTTATGTCTCGCGGCATCGCATGTCTATTACCTGCACGAATACGTGTCGTATTACCGCAAGACGGCTGTTTCCATCTCGAACAGCACCCGCCTGTCGCCGCGCGCCGCCGCCCTCGTCGCCTGGTCGTTCGTGGTCGGCCTGCCGCTCGACGCTTCACTCGAACCGGCTCGCGCCATGGCGTTGCGCAGGCTCGCGCCGATCGTCGTCTCGCTGCGTGCGCGACAGGATGCGCCGCGCGCCGCGCTGCGCATCGCGCTTGCTCATCCGGATGCCTATGCTTATGGGCTGAGTCCGCGTCTCTACTACCATCTCGCGCTGATTGCGCGGGCGCTGCTTGCACGCGGCGTGCGCCAGCGTTCGGGGGCGCCGCGCTTTCCGTGAGAACGTCCGGCATTCCGAATGACCGTGCTAAACATCTTGTAAGAAATCCTGCCTGCGCCCTTCAGCTTGCGGGCAAACCCTCATAGAAAAAGAAGTCCTTGTTAACAAGGACCTTTTTCGCTCACCTACCCGCCCCGCGCCTTCGTGTCCTAAAGGGCATCGTTTCACGGTCGATATATAAGCGGCTGATGAACAACATCCGCCGCGCGGCGGGCGAAGCCTCTTCGTCCGCCATCGCGCCCCGCGCCCAACGATGCAGCCCACCTAGAGATACCTATGTTTTCGACCATCAAAGGCCGTCTGGCCTTGGCCATGACCATGCTGAGCGCGCTTCTGATCGCGATCGGCGTGGTCGGACTGATCGGCATGAGCCGCTCCAACACCGTCACCCACGACCTGTTCTCCAATCAGATGCCCAGCGCCGTGTCGGTGGGCAACGCCGAAATGTTCATGGCGCGCGAGCGGCTGAGCTTTGACCGCGCCGCCCTCAACGTCGGCACGCCGGCGGCCGAGGAAGCCATCGGCCGGGGCGCGCTGATGCGCAAGATCTCCGACGACGCCTGGACCAAGTATTCCGGCCTGCCGCAAGCTCAGGGAGAAAAGGAACTCGCGGACAAGTTCAACACGGAGCGCCTCTCGCTGCAAAAGCTGATCGACCAAGGCTATGCCGACATTCGCGCGAAGGACCAGGCGAAGATCATCGACGATGCCAGCGCCATGCAGGCATCCTTCAACCAGTTCGCGAAAGCGGGCGTCGACCTGCGCAAGCTCCAGTTCGAACAGGCCAATCAGGCGTACGACGCCGGCCAGTCGACCTTCGACCTGTTCCGCACCGTCAACATCATCGCCATTCTCGTGGGCGTGGCCGCCGCGTTCTATACGTGGATCTCGCTGCGCAGCCGCATCTCCCGCCCGCTCGACGCCGCGCTCGCACAGTTCGACGCCATCGCATCGGGCGACCTGCGCCGCAGCGTCAGCATCACGTCGAACGACGAAATGGGCCAGTTGCTGCGCGGCCTCGCGGCCATGCAGTCGAGCCTCATCGACACCGTGCGCACGGTACGCGGCGGCAGCGAGTCGATTGCATCGGCGACCAAGCAGATCGCGGCAGGCAACATCGATCTGTCTTCGCGCACGGAACAGCAGGCTTCGGCGCTTCAGGAAACCGCATCGAGCATGGATGAGCTGACCGGCACCGTGAAGCAGAACGCCGACAACGCGCGTCAGGCCAGCGTGCTCGCGGCCAATGCTTCGGACATCGCCGGCAAGGGCAGCCAGGTGGTCTCGCAAGTCGTGACCACGATGGGCGAGATCAATCAAAGCTCGTCGAAGATCGCGGACATCATCACGATCATCGAAGGCATCGCGTTCCAGACCAACATCCTTGCATTGAACGCGGCAGTGGAAGCGGCACGCGCCGGTGAGGAAGGACGCGGCTTCGCCGTGGTGGCGGGTGAAGTGCGATCGCTCGCGCAACGCTCGTCGGCGGCGGCGAAGGAAATCAAGGAACTGATCGACAACTCGGTGGAACGCGTGCAGTCGGGCACGGCGCTCGTCGATGAAGCCGGCCGCACGATGACCGAAATCAGCACGGCCGTGCAGCGCGTGACGGACATCATGGGCGAGATCGCGGCGGCCTCCGAGGAACAAAGCAGCGGTATCGATCAGGTGGCGCGCGCCGTCACGCAGATGGACGAAGTGACGCAGCAGAACGCGGCGCTCGTCGAGGAAGCGGCGGCAGCGGCGCAGTCGCTCGAAGACCAGGCCGGCGCGCTGCGCACGGCGGTGGAAACCTTCCGCCTGCAGGACGAAGGCATGCGCGCAAGCGCCTGAGCCTTTAACTGCAAGCGGTGACCCGCGGCTCGCGTTCCGAAGGAAACGCGGGCCGCGTCTGCTTTCAGACCTTGACTACGCGCTTGCGCTTCGCTTCGCACTTGATGACCGGCACGGAGACGCGCTCCCGCAAGTACTCCACCGTGCGCGCGCAACGTGCGGGCAGCGGCCATTCGGCGCGATGAATGAGCCATAGCGTATCGATGACCGGCGCGCCGCACTCCATGACGCCGATCTCCTCCTCCCGGCCAAACGCAATGCGCGCGTAACGCGGAATCACAGTGAAGCCGAGCCCGCGCGCGACGAATTCGAGGATCAGGCTGATCTGATTGCTGAAGCCCTGCCGCCGCAGACTGCCGACGCCCGGATTGCCCGGAAAGCGCCGGCTCAGCAGACGGCTGGCGGTGGCGTGCGCTTCGGGATAGTCGATGAAACCGAGCCGTTCCAGATCGCTCCATTCGTGCACGTCTTCATGCGCGGGCACGACGAGTTCCAGCGGCTCCTCGATGAAACGGCTTGCGGCAAGACGTGGATCGTCCGGCTTCAGCGCGACGATGCCGAGGTCGTAGCGGCTTTCCAGCACGGCGTCGAGCACTTCCGAATCCGGCGCGAAGCGATGCCGCATTTTCCATTCGGGCCGTTGCTGTTGCAGGTCGAGCAGCAACGGAAACAGCACCAGCCCGATGCTGCCCGGCGTAATCAGTCCAACTTCACCCGCTTCGTCTTCCTGGTCGGACAGGCGCGATGTGAGCCGCCGGTCGGCCAGTTCCATCTCGCCGCAATAGTCGAGCAGCGCGCGGCCCGCCGGCGTCAGCTCGATGCCACGCGGCCGGCGCACCACCAGCAAGCCGAGCTGATCTTCGAGATGACGCAGATGCTGGCTGACGGCGGCCTGGGTCAGATCCAGCCGTTCAGCCGCGCGCGTGAAGTTGCCGAGTTCGACGAGCGCAAGGAAAGTACGAAGCCACTGTGGATTGAGCATTACAAAATCTTATTGAAGCGATAATCGTCGGATAGTTTTAATTATAACGAGGTAAGGGTAATCTCGGATGCCTCAACTCACTCGACCGCTTTCAGGGAACTCCGGATGTCAGCACTTTTCACTCCCTTCACATTGAAGGACGTCACGTTGCGCAACCGCATCGCCATCCCGCCGATGTGCCAGTACAGCGCCATCGACGGCTTCGTCAACGACTGGCACCTCGGGCATTACACGAGTCTTGCACGCGGCGGCGCGGGCCTCGTGATCGTCGAGGCGACCGCCGTGTCGCCGGAAGGACGCATCACGCCGGGCTGCACGGGCCTCTGGGACGATGCGCAGATCGAAGGCATGAAGCAGATTGCGTCGGCCATCAAGGCGGCGGGCGCGGTGCCCGGCATCCAGATCGCGCATGCGGGACGCAAGGCAAGCGCGAACCGTCCGTGGGAAGGCGACGACCACATCGAAGCCGGAGATTCGCGTGGCTGGGACACGATCGCGCCGTCGGCGGTGGCGTTCGGCGGCGGTCTGCCGAAGGTGCCCGCCGCGATGACGCTGGACGACATCGCGCGCGTGAAGGCGGACTTCGCCGCCACGGCGCGCCGCGCCCGTGAGGCCGGCTTCGAATGGCTCGAACTGCACTTTGCGCACGGTTATCTCGCGCAGAGCTTCTTCTCCGTCGATGCCAATCTGCGCGACGATCAATACGGCGGCGACTTGGCCGGCCGCAGCCGCTTCATCGTCGAGACCTTCGACGCCGTGCGCGATGTCTGGCCAGAGAACCTGCCGCTGACGGCGCGCTTCGGCGTGATCGAATACGACGGCCGCGACGAAGTCACGCTCGTGGAATCGATCGAACTGACGAAGACGCTGCGCGGCAAGGGACTCGACCTGATGAGCGTGAGCGTGGGCTTCTCGACGCCGGATGTGAGCATTCCGTGGGGTCCGGCATTCCTCGGGCCGGTGGCGCAACGCGTGCGACAAGAAGCCGAGGTCCCGGTGGCGTCCGCATGGGGTTTCGATTCGCCGCCGAACGCGGAACACGCGGTGGCATCCGGCCAGCTCGATCTCGTGATGATCGGCCGCGCGCATCTCTCGAATCCGCACTGGCCGTATCACGCGGCGAAGCAGTTGAAGGTCGAGAAGCCGTCGTGGGCGCTGCCTGCGCCGTACGCGCACTGGCTCGAACGCTACGCCGTCGCCGAGTGACCAACGCTTCGGCTAGCGTGCCTTGCGGATCGCAGCGCGGGCCGCTTGCGCCGCGAGGTCTGCATACAGCTCGGCCCACTTGCCAAGCAGCGATCCGTCGTTGGTGAGAAACAGCGGCGCGGTGAGCCAGGCGTTCACCGTGCCGTCGCGCGAACTGTCTTCGAACACGCGCAGATCGCGATCCTCGCTGACGCCCGCCCGGGCCAGTTCGGCGAACGACAATGCCTCTTCCACGCGCGATTCATGCAGCGGTACGTCGCGCAGCATCGACAACGCGGTGCGCGCCCGGCGCGTCGCGCTCTCGCGGTTCTCGGCAAGGATGAAGATCACCAGCGCGGCAGGCGTCGCCATCCGCAGGCGATAAAGCTGCGCACGACAGCGTTCGCTCAGTTGCGTGCTCATCGGACCGGCTCCATGCCGTGACGCGCCTTGACGGCGTCCGCTTCGGGAGAAGCGGCGTAGGCGAGAAACTCGCGTGCGAGTCCGGGCGCGCTCGCCGTGGCCGCGATTGCACCCGTGAAGACCGTAAGCGTCTGGATGGAGGCCGGCAGCATGCCGAGCACATCGATGCCCGCGATCCCGATCATCTCGCTCATCTGCTGGAATCCCAGTTCCACGTCGCCACGCGCGATCAGCGTGCCGACCGCGACACCCGGCTGCGCCTGCACGCAGCGCGCCGCGATACGCTCGGCAATGCCCCAGCGCTCGAACAACTGCGTCAGATAGACGCCGCTCGGACCGGTCGAATAACCGATACTGCGCGCCGCCAGCACCGCTTCGCGCACGTCGGCTTCATCGTGCATGCGCGGATGCGGCGCCCCGGCCTTCACGGCGACCGCCACGCCCGAGAGCGCGATCGGCACGCGGCTTTGCGGATCGACGTGACCCGCCGCAGCGAGCTGGTCGATCACGTTCGACGCCAGCACGACGATATCCATTGCCTCGCCTTCCTCGACGCGCTTGCGCGCCGCCACGCCGCCCACGGACCCGATGACGACGCGCCGGCCCGAGTGCGCCGTGAAGGACGCGGCAAGCTCGTCGAGCAGACGGCGCGTGGCCATCGACGAAAGGCCGTTCAATGCAACATCGGTCATTGCTCGAATCAGTCGATATAGCGCAGACCCGCCCGTTCGAGCGGCTCGCGCATGCTGTACATGTCTAGCCCGAGTATGCCACTCGCGAGTTTCTCGCGCTTTCCGGCTTCGAGCGCCTCGCGCGCGGACGCCTTGTCGAGCACCTGACGCGCGGACGCGGCCGGCACCACGACGACGCCGTCGTCATCCGCGACGATCACGTCGCCCGGCGTCACCAGCGCGCCCGCGCAGACCACCGGCACGTTCACCGAGCCGAGCGTCGCCTTCACGGTGCCCTTGGCCGAAATGGCCTTGCTCCAGACCGGGAAGTTCATCTCGGTCAGCACGCGCACGTCGCGCACCCCGCCGTCGATGATGAGCCCCGTCGCGCCGCGCGCCTTGAAGCTGGTCGCGAGCAGGTCGCCGAAGAAGCCGTCCGTGCAGTCCGCCGTACAGGCCGCGACCACGATGTCGCCGGGCCGGATCTGTTCGGCCGCGACGTGCAGCATCCAGTTGTCGCCCGGTTGCAGCAACACCGTTACCGCCGTGCCGCTGGCCTGAGCGCCGACGAAAACCGGCCGCATATACGGCTTCATCAAGCCGACGCGCCCCATGGCTTCATGCACGGTGGCCGAGCCGAGCGCACAGAGCTTCGCGGCGGCTTCCGCATCCGCGCGTTCGATGTTGCGATACACCACTCCCAGTTCAAACATGATCAACGTCCCTTTGCCTTGAGCGCCGCATCCAGACGCGGATATACGCGGCGCGCGTTGCCTTCGTAAATCTTGTAGCGCGCTTCGGGCTCGATCTGCGCGGCCTCGACATAGCGCTTCGTATCGTCGAAATAATGCCCGGTTTCCGGATCGATGCCACGCACCGCGCCGATCATCTCGCTCGCGAACAGGATGTTGTCGACGGGAATCACGCGCGTCAGCAAGTCGATGCCCGGCTGGTGATACACGCAGGTGTCGAAGAACACGTTGTTGAGCAAATGATCCTTCAACAAGGGCTTTTTCAGTTCTTGCGCGAGACCGCGGAAGCGGCCCCAGTGATACGGCACCGCGCCGCCGCCATGCGGAATCACGAACTTGAGGGTCGGGAAATCGCGGAACAGGTCGGACGTCAGGCACTGCATGAACGCCGTGGTGTCCGCGTTCAGGTAATGCGCGCCGGTGGTGTGGAAGCACGCGTTGCAGCTCGTGCTGACGTGGATCATCGCGGGGATGTCGTACTCGACCATCTTCTCGTACAGCGGATACCAGCTGCGGTCCGAGAGCGGCGGGCTGGTCCAGTGTCCGCCCGACGGATCCGGATTCAGGTTCACCGCCACGTTGCCGTATTGCTCGACGCACTTCACCAGTTCGGGAATGCATGTCGCGACATCCACGCCCGGGCTTTGCGGCAGCATCGCGGCCGGCACGAAAGAGTCGGGAAACAACTGGCTCACGCGATGGCACAGCTCGTTGCAGATCGCGGCCCACGTGCTCGACACCTCAAGGTTGCCGATGTGATGCGCCATGAAGCTCGCGCGCGGGCTGAACACGGTGAGGTCGAGGCCGCGCTCGCGCATCAGGCGCAGTTGGTTGCTTTCGATCGACTCGCGCAGTTCGTCGTCGCTGATGCGCAGTTCCGAGACGGCGGGTTTTTCCGCCGGGCTCCTGATGCCGGCGATCTGCCGGTTGCGCCATGCTTCGAGCGCCTTGGGCGCGGTGGTGTAGTGACCGTGTATGTCGATGATCATCCGTGATTGCTCCTGGAACTAGTGTGCTGCGGTGGTCTGCGCATGCGCTTCGTCGACGTGCGTGCGTTGCGCGACCAGAATCGAAATGGCGGCGAGCGTCGCGGGCACGGCGAGCATCGCGAGGATCGCGCCGAATTCCCAGCCGAGGCCCAGCAGTGCGCCGCCGAAGGCGGAACCGAAGATGCTGCCGAAGCGGCCCATGCCGAGCATCCAGCTCACGCCGGTGGCGCGCGCGACGGTCGGATAGCGGCTCGGCGCGAAGGCGTTGAGGCCGGTCTGCGCACCGCTCATGCAGAAGCCCGCCGCGAACACCAGCACCGCGAGCGACGACGACAGCGCGCCGATCCACGCCAGGCCCAGCACGCAGATCGCTCCGCCGAGGTAGGCGGCGCTGATGACCGGCGCGGGCCGCGCCCGGTCCATGATCCAGCCGACCAGGATCGCGCCGATCGTGCCGCCGATCTGGAACATCGCGGTGACGTTGGCGGCCGCCGAGACCGTGAGGCCCGCGTCCTTCATCAGCGTCGGCAGCCAGCCCGTCAGCAGGTAGATCACCAGCAGGCCCATGAAGTACGTGACCCACAGCGCGGCGGTCAGCAAACCATAGCCGTGCGAGAACAGCACGCCGATCGGCTTCTTGGTGGGCAGCGGCGGCTCTTGCGACACGAAGGTTTCGCTGCCGTCGAAGCGCTCGCCGCACACGCGGCCCAGCACCTTGCCGATGCGTTGCGCGGTCGCGCCGCGCACGGCGAGCAGACGCGCCGACTCGGGCAGCAGCCACATTTGCAGCGGGATCAACACGAGCGGCAACGCGCCGCCGAAGATCAGCACCGAACGCCAGCCATGCACCGGGATCAGCGCGCCCGCGACGAAGCCGATCAGCGCCGAGCCGAGATTGAAGCCCGTGAACATGATCGTGATGAGCAGCGCGCGCTTGCGTTGCGGCGCGTATTCGGAGAGCAGCGTGGTGGTATTCGGCATGGCGGCGCCGAGGCCGATGCCGGTCAGCAGGCGCAGCAACGCCATGCTGGCGGGCGAGTTCGTGAACGCGGTCGCGATGGTGAACACGCCGAACAGGAACACCGAGGTGATGAGCACCCACTTCCGGCCGATGCGGTCCGAAGCCGGTCCCGCCGCCAGCGCGCCGATCACGAGGCCCAACGGCGCCGCGCTCATGACGAGCCCGAACGCGGGCCGCGAGATGTGCCAGTCCGCGATGATCGAGGGCGCGACGAAGCCCATGATGGCCACGTCCATGCCGTCCGCCGCGACGACCAGAAAGCACAGCGCCACCAGCAGCCACTGGTAGGCGGAGATCGGGCGCTCGTCGATGAAGCGCTTGATGTCGATGGTTTTACCGTTTGTCATGTCTGTCTCCTCCACGTGTCGTTCAGTTCTTGGTCTGGTCCCAGTCGAGCTTGTCGGCGCTCTTGCCCGCGACCGAATACAGCGCACCGGGCGCATTGCGGGTCTTCTGGAATTCCTCGAGAGTTTCGCCGCGCATGGCGGCATAGATATGCAGGTTCGAGATGCCCGTTACCGCGCCGAGCTTTTCCAGCATGAAGAAGATGACGCCGTAGTGCAGCAGGCCGCGCCAGTCGCGGCGGCGGATCAGGTCACGTTCCTCTTCGGAAAGGCCGGCTGCTGCGAAGCTCGCTTCTTCATCGGCCTTGAAGGCTTCACGATGCGCGGGCTCCACCATGCGATGGAGGTAATCGTTGATGCGATAAGCGCGCACGGCGGTTTCGATGGAGAACGGATAGGTGCCTTCGAGCTTCTCGACATCGGTGAGCTCGACCGCCATCTTCTGGCGATGACGCTCGATGATCGCGGGCTTGGTCTCGCTACCCTCGCCTTCGTAGATCGCCGTGGCGATGCCGGCCATCGACGGCAGGTAGTAGCTGCGATGCTTGCACACCACATTCGAAGACAACGCGCCGCGCATCGTGAGCCACATGATGACTTCGGCGCCTTCGTAGCCGCCGAGCGTCGCGTACTCAGCGAGCGTCATGTTCGCCAGTTGTTCGGGATCGCGCTCGAACAGGTCGAGGAAGCGCGCGTCCCACTCCGTGTTGTTGAAGCCCGCGCGTTCGCCGTGAACCTGATGCGAGAGGCCGCCGGTCGCGAGAATCGCCACCTTGAGGTCTTCCGGATAGCTCTCGATGGCGCGACGCAGCGCCTGCCCGAGCTTGTAGAAGCGGCGCGCGCTCGGCACCGGCAATTGCAGCACGCCCATTTGCAGCGGCACGAGCTTGACCGGCCACTCGGGCTTGTGCGGACACAGCATCGAGAGGGGCGAGAAGCAGCCGTGATCGAGCGGCTTGTTCTGGAAGAACGACATGTCGAACTCGTCGCTCATCAGCGACGTGCCGATGTGCGCGGCCAGTTCCGGATGACCCTTGATCGGCGGCAGGTCGCGCGCGCCGCCGCCTTCGTCCGCGACGCTCCATTCGGGACCGACGCCCAGCGTGAACGCCGAGTAGTGATCGAAGAAGAACGACGTGACGTGGTCGTTGTAGATCGAGATGATGACGTCAGGCTTTTTCTCGGCGAGCCAGTCGGCGAGCGGCGCGAAGTTTTCGAAGATCGGCGCCCAGACGGGATCGTCGCGCTTGTTCTTGTCGAACGCGAAACCGATAGTCGGCGTGTGCGAGGCGGCAATGCCTCCAATGATCCGTGCCATGTGCGCTACTCCTTCGAAATGCGTCGCCGGGCGGGCTTGCTTCAGGGAAAACTGAATTCGAAGGGTAGCGGAGATTGCGTCTTTTCTGGGACTACGCGTTAACCAGAAGATAGCTTTTATGGAAGCTTGCTGATGCGCCCGGAACGGCGCTGCGGCGGGCCTTTGCGGCAGTTTTTCACGAGCCGCTTTCCGCGTATCGCGATAAACAAAACAGATGGCGGGTGAAGCAGGACGCAAGGACGGGCGTGGAATTGGTTGTTTGTAGACGAAACCTGAACTGGTGCAAAGAAACCTGTCTTGGCGGAATTTCGCAAATAAACCTGTACTGGATCCATCTCTTTGCCATCTCTTTGCAAACAAAGCTGTTTTCAGCGCCCTAACTCTCTGTTTTTACGGATAGTTTTCCCCTGCTCTCGCACGTCCATGTTTGCAACACCCGCTCGGCGCCAAATATTTGTATCTGCGTCCAAGCGCACCCGGCCTTGCTTCCGGTCGGCTCGCAGCGCATTCTGATGCTGCCGACGTGGCTTCTTCCGAGACCATGGCAGCGTGCAGGCTTTCACGGTCACGGTTCCCGCCGCCTTCGCCGACAAGTGCCTGTTGCGACGCGTGGACTGCTTTCAGCAACGGCATCCGTATTACGACCTGCGCATCGATACAAGCAATCGACTCGTCGACTTTACATCTGACCGGGTCGATGTCGGCATTCGCTACGGCGCCGGCACATGGTCCGGACTTACCTCCACGTTCCTGTTGAGAGACAAGTTTTTTCCGGTGTGCAGTCCCGCTCTGTTACGCGGCAAACAGAAATTGAAGACGCCAGCCGACTTACAGCACCATCTCCTGATTCAGGATGCGTCGATGCGGTCGTCGGGCGTGTTTCCAACATGGCGCTCATGGCTCCAGAAAGCCGGTTGCCGGAATGTTGTCGATTGCAATCGCGGCATCCGGATAAACGACTCTGCAGCCGCCTACCAGACGGCCATTTCGGGCAACGGCGTTGCGCCGGGACGGACGACCCTCGTCGAGCATGACCTGAAAGAGGGGAAGCTCGTGAAGCCGTTCGATGTCGCGCAGAGCTGCGAGCTTGCGTACTACCTGGTGCACAAAAAACGCAGTGAAAGCGCTCCGCCGATCGTTACTTTCAAGGAATGGTTGATAGCTGAGGCGGGAAGCCGCGCATAGCGATCGCATTCGCCGTCGATATGAAATTCAGGTGAGCCCTTCTCCGGGGTTCTTAGGGACGTTTTAGCTCGCGAGATGGTGCGTTATCGTTCGGCGACTTGAGACTGGTTCGACTTCGCGTATAGCGTTCTCCTTCCTACTCTATCCCGCACATTGATTCCACGCTCCTGACCTTATTCCGCCAGACCTCGGAGCATTACGCGCATGACCGCTCAGGATCACAATTTCATCCCGCAATGCTAATGAAAGGCATTCGCCCGCAATTCGAGCAAGAATTCGAAGCTGCTCGCCATAGACCTCGAATCAAAGACCGCATTCGTAACCTGAAAACGTTGCAGTACAGCGCGATGTCAAGCGCGTAGATCGCGACGGCCTGCCGATAGACGCGCTTGAACAGGACTACGCAAAGCTAGAGGGGCGCGTTGCGATTTTCCGTTTGAAATCATAAAAGCCCACGTCGACGACGGTCAATACTCGGTCGAACTCGCGACGATGCATCACATCGAACAGGAACTGCCGATGTATCGCGAGATTTTCCCGTACCTGCGGGATCGCCAATGGAGATTGTGGATCGCACCGGAGAACGGCGGCGGCTTCGTGACATCTGATCGTCCCGTGAGCATCGTCTGGCAGGAACGTCCTACTGTCGGCAGCATGCTGGGGTTCGCATCTCCGAAATCGTCCCTGGCCTTTCCGCTTTCAAGGACCATGGCCATTGCCGGGCATTTCGACGCTCAGGATGGCACTTATGTCGCATCGCACGAACAGGTGGCAACTATCAATACAATTGTCATCTGCTTTGCAGATCGCCAGGTATATTCGGATGATGAGCAATTCAGATAGATGCTGGACAGACAAATCAAGACGAACAGCGAGGCCGACCTCCGCAATGACCTGCTTGCCATCCGTAAGGGTGATGCCCGATAGTCAGCGCTATATGATTGCTTCATCGAAGCAACACGTCATAAGCGGCTTGGTTGGATCGCGCGTCTGTGCCGATGCACCGAAAAGATCGTTGCCAAATCTCAGGCCTTGTTGAGGATTGTTCGACGCCTGCCTCTGCCTGACGCAACATCAACTTCGTGAACCTGTGACCGGCAGCACGAGACCCGCTTCGGCCAGTTGCCGGCGAGCAATGAACGTCAGAAACTATCCCGCGACCGGACACTCAGACAGGGCACGATGTCGGAGCGGGTTCGCTAAATGCTCTTCGCAGTAACTGGCAACGCCGAAGCGCGCTTTTCCCGGTGGGCGATCAAACCACCGGCGTCGGATTTATTCACCCAACAGAAATACAAGCATCATTTCCTGCACGGCTTCGACCATCTGAACGCCGTTCGCCGTCTTGCAACCCGCCGCTCGCGCCGCCGCCAGAAGCGGCGTGACTCCATGCCCGGCAATCACGTCGCCAACGAACATTGACGCATCGAGTAGATCGCGCCGCAGGGGAAGCGGATCATCTCCGTGCAGCCCCATGGGGGTTGCGTTGAACACGAGGGTGCATCCTGTCGGATTGGCTGGACCAACGCGCACGCGGCGCCGGTCGGGCTCTCCAAGTTTTCCGGCGAGCCAGGCCGAACGAGCTTCGTCAGCGTCGTGAATGATGAGTTCACTGATGCCTGCCTCCAGCAAAGCGATGGCGATCGCGCTCCCAGCCGCTCCAGCGCCGATCAGCAATGCCCGGCCGTCACTCACGTGTGCACCGTGATCGGTCTGGGCCTTTACGAACGCGAGCCCGTCGAGCATGTCGCCGTGCCACGTTCCGTCCGCGTTCCGTCGCATGACGCTGACCGCACCCAGCAACCGTGCAGTATCGGAAACGCTGGCGCAATAAGCAAACGCCGACTGCTTATGTGGCATCGTGACAAGCAGTCCGTCGACGTTTGCGGTCAACGTCAATGCACGCATGACCACGTCTAGGTCGTCGTTGGCAACCTGCATGGGCAGGCAAAGCGCATTGTGGCCTCGCGCGACGAAGCCACGAGTCAGCTTCTGCGGCGATTTAACGAAGCTGATCGGATCGCCGATGATCGGAAACAGCCGTGTAGCGCCGTTCAATTTCTCAGTCATCTGGCTTACCTTGTGTCATACCGGTTGTCACGTTCGCTGCGTTCTCCGCGGTCGCGCCGCACGGAGAGATCTTGACCGTTGCATAAGGCGCCTGCCGGCTTGTCCTGGAGTTGAGATACCAGCTGTTGCGGTATTTGATCCCGTATGCGTCGTCGACCCTGTCATTGAGCGCATTCGCTGCTGACTCGAAGCTCACGTCTCGCGTCATGCCGGCAACGCGAATTCTTCCGCCCCGCTGCGGCAGGGCGGCCTGATACCAACGGGATACCAGGCCGTTGTAGGCGCCCACGTAGAGATCGCCGTCGACGACGACCGACCAGATCCATGTCGGCGTGCCATGCGTGACACTATCGTCGCGCAATGGCGACACGTGAAGATCGTCGCTCGCCGCGATCGCCGCAAGCTCATCCGTGGACCATGATGTCATTCGATTACCTCGGCATATCGGGCGATCGGTGCGGCACGCCGTGGCGGGACATCAACCCGGGCGGTGCGCAAGGACGTCCTTTACAACGGGCAGCGCTGTAAAGACATTGGGCCAACCGGCATAGAAGGCCAGTTGAGTCATCACTTCGGATGCCTGTTCCGCGGTCAAGCCATTGTCCATCGCGCGGTTCAGGTGATAGGTGAGTTGCGCGACCTGTCCCGATGCAACCAGCGCGCTGACGGTGACAAGACTGCGATCCCGTGGTGCCAGACCGGGTCTTAACCACAAGTCATTGAACAGCGTGTCGCGGGTGAATTGAACGACCCCAGGCGACACCATCCCGAAGTTCTGTTGCACCGTGCTTTCTCGCTGCGCCTCTGCGGCTTTGTCGAGAGGAAGAAGCTCGACGGTCGAGCTTGGCAACTGTGCCGCAGTGATTCCCCGTCTCTCGAATACGGTACTCGTCACTCTCGCAGCAGCGGTGGCGTTGGCCCAACCGGAATAAAACGCGAGGTGAGTGATGATCTCCGAGATTTCACTGGGTTTGAGTCCGCTGTCGAGCGCGAGATCGAGATAGAACGGCAACTCGGTGCTCTGATTTCGGACAGTCAGCACGGAGAGCGTCACGACGCTTCGGTCTCGTGCAGACAGTTGCGGACGCTTCCACAGATCGCCCAGCAGCACTTCGTTCGTGTATTGCTCGAGCGCAGGCGACACTTTGCTCATCGCGGCGAAGGCGGGGGTGGAGGTCGAGGTATCCCGACTGGACATATCAGGTTTCCTTTCGAGTTGCGAGCAGGCAGCAGTGCCGAGCGCCAGGGACAGTATTGCCATCGCACATATCCTCATTGACTGGATCTCCGGTAGCCTGGCCCGCATTGAAGTCATTCGATCAGCGCATCGCGCTTTGGCAGAAATCTATCGCGACCCGCTGTCTGCGACTAGAGGCTAGAATCGGCAAACACCTATGAAGTGAGTTCATCAATGCGACGCGAAAGCTACAACGACCTACTTGCACTTATCGCCGTCGCGCGCGAGCGCAGCTTCACGCGTGCCGCCGCGCAGCTCGGTGTATCCCAATCCGCCCTGAGTCATACCATCCGGGCGCTCGAAGCGCGGCTCGGTATGCGGCTACTGACCCGCACGACGCGCAGCGTGGCGCCAACTGAGGCTGGCGAGCGGCTCATCCGGACCGTCGCACCGCGTTTCGAAGAGATCGATTCAGAACTGGCGGCCGTGTCGGAGTTCCGCGACAAACCTGCGGGCACGATTCGCATTACCGCAACCGACCACGCGACAGAGACGATCCTGTGGCCCAGGCTGGCACCGGTCCTGCATGACTATCCGGACCTCAAGGTGGAAATCATCACCGACTATGGGCTCTCGGATATCGTGGCAGACCGCTTCGACATCGGGGTTCGACACGGCGATCAGGTCGCCAGGGACATGATCGCCGTTCGCCTCGCGCCGGCCATGCGCATGGCGATTGTCGGCACGCCGCAATACCTGAAGACGCGCGCGTCGCCCAAAAAGCCCCAAGACCTCACCGCACACAACTGCATCAATCTTCGCTTACCGACTTTAGGTAGCTTCTACTCGTGGGAGTTGAAGAAAGGCCGTCGCGAGGTGCAGGTTCGCGTCGACGGCCAACTCGCTTTCAGCGGCACCTACCAGATGCTGGCTGCGGCGTTGTCGGGCTATGGCCTCGCCTATGTTCCCGCGGACCTTGCCCAGCCGCACGTTGAAGCGGGGCGCCTCGTCAAAGTGCTGGATGACTGGTGTCCCACGTTCCCGGGCCTGCATGCGTGCTATGCAACCCGCCGCGAGTTCTCGCGCGCGATGACCGTCGTGATCGACGCGATCCGCTATCGCAAGGGTGATCCTGACCACGGGTAACGAAATTTATTCATGAATTCACTTCATGAGGTTTTGCCGTTTTACATGCTTTATCGCTAGAAACCCCTGCCCTATCATTTTCATACGGACGGCGCGAAACGCGCCAGTGAGCACGTCCCTTCACGATGTGCACGCAACGCTAACCGCAGGCACTGCCTGTATGGAGATGATGAGCATGCACTACCGACACCTAGGGCGAAGCGCCCTGAAAGTTTCGCCCCTGTGTCTGGGCACGATGATGTTCGGCGGCGAAACGGATGAAGCAGGCTCGCGCCGGATCATCGACAAGGCATACGATCAGGGAATCAATTTTCTGGACACTGCAGACGTCTATCACGTGGGTCGATCCGAGGAAATTGTTGGGCGCGCAATCGCGGAGCGGCGCAACGACTGGGTCGTGGCGACCAAGTTCGGGTATCCGGCTTCGGCGAACGCTCGCCCGAACGAGCAGGGGCAGTCGCGCAAATGGATCTGCCAGACGGTCGACGCCAGCCTGAAGCGCCTGGGCACCGACTACATCGATGTTCTCTATTTTCATCGCTCCCTGGTCGAGGCCCCGCTCGAAGAAGGGGTTCGTGCCATCGGCGATCTGATCCGCCAGGGCAAGGTGCGTTACTTCGGTCTCTCCAACTTCCGTGCGTGGCGTGTCGCGGAAATCGTGCGCCTGGCCGATCAGATGGGCATCGATCGACCCGTGGCGATCGAGCCGGTCTACAACCTGGTCGACCGTACCGCCGAGCTAGAACTGATGCCTGCAGCCGGCCATTACGGCATCGGCGTCGTGCCCTACAGCCCGCTCGCGCGAGGCGTACTGACCGGCAAATACTCGCCCGATGGCGCGCCCCCGGCCGATTCGCGCGTTGCGCGTGGCGACAAACGCATCCAGCAGACCGAGTGGCGTCCTGAGTCGCTCGCCATCGCGCAAAACGTCGCGGCGCACGCCGCCGCGCGCGGCACCCATGCGATTGCGTTCGCGATCGCATGGGTGCTCCGGAACCAGCTGGTCAGCTCGGCAATCGCCGGGCCGCGCACGGAAGCGCACTGGGATAGCTACATGGACGCTTTGACGCTGCAACTGGGACCGGACGACGAGAAGTTTGTCGACAGTCTGGTTCCTCCCGGCCATGCATCGACACCAGGTTATACGGATCCCAACTATCCGGTTGAAGGCCGCCGCGTCGGTTGACCCGTCCGCGCGTGAATCGTCGCGAACGCGGCGAATGCCCAACACGTGCAGGTGCGAGTCAGGGTCGGCAGCGACTCACATCATTGTTGAAGCCCCGTATCCGTAGAGGTCGGAGGAAAACATCTTGAACATCACTTTTGAAAACAAGGTTGCACTCGTCACGGGTGCGGGCTCCGGGCTCGGTCTCGCGACCGCAAAGGCGTTCGCCTTGTCGGGAGCCGCGGTCGTGCTGGCAGACCGGAACCGCGACGCAGTGCAGTCTGCCGTCGATGCATTGAAGGAGCTAGGGGCAAGGGCCCTCGCCGTGCAGTGCGATGTATCCGACGACGTCCAGGTGGAAGCCATGGTCGCGCAGACCGTGTCGACGTTCGGTCGGCTCGATGTCGCTTATAACAACGCCGGGGTACAGAACATTCTCGCTGAAACGGCCGACTCTCCGCGCGACGATTACGACCGCGTGATGTCGATCAATCTGCGCGGCGTATGGAGCTCCATGAAGTTCGAGTTGCAGCAGATGCGAAAACAGGGGAATGGTGCAATCGTAAACTGCTCGTCGCTCGGCGGTCTTGTCGGCGGTGCGGAGCGAGGCGCCTACCACGCGGCGAAACATGGCGTGCTTGGGCTCACAAAGAGCGCGGCGCTCGAATATGCGGCGCAGGGTATCCGGGTCAATGCCATCTGCCCCGGGTTGATCTGGACTCCCATGGCGGACCAGATGGTCGCGGGTGGCCAGGGGGCGGCACTCGAAGCCATGACAGCCACCATTCCGATGGGCCGTCACGGACGTCCGGAGGAAATCGCCGATGCCGTTTTGTGGTTGTGTAGCGAAGCATCGAGCTATGTGACAGGTCAGTCCATTTCCATCGACGGCGGCTTCATCATGCGATAAGAAGTTCTGCGCTGAGAAACCCACGCCAGTTGGGTTGAAGGAGAGAAGAGATGGAAAAACGCAAGCTGGGCCAAGGCCTGGAAGTGTCGGCGCTGTCACTGGGCTGTATGGGCTATGGCGTCGCCAGAGACATCCCGGACCGCACTGAAATGATTGCGGTCATCCGGACAGCAATCGAACGCGGTGTCGACTTTTTCGATACCGCGGAGGTCTACGGGCCCTTCACCAACGAGGAGATGGTCGGAGAAGCAATTGCACCGCTAAGGGACAGGGTGAAGATTGCAACCAAGTTTGGCTGGGATGTCGATGTTGATACCGGCGTTCATCACGGTGGCGTCAACAGTAGGCCTGCACACATCCGGGCTGCAGTCGATGGCAGCCTGAAACGGCTCAATGTGGATTACATCGATCTTCTCTATCAGCACCGGGTGGACCCTGCAGTCCCGATGGAAGAGGTCGCGGGCACGGTCAAGGATCTTATCCGCCAGGGGAAGGTGCGATATTTCGGCTTGTCCGAAGCGGGCGTGACGTCGATCCGGCGTGCCCACGCGGAGCAGCCCGTTGCAGCACTTCAGAGCGAGTATTCGCTGTGGACCCGGGAGCCGGAAGCCGAGATTATTCCCGTGCTCGAAGAGCTTGGCATAGGCCTGGTACCGTTCAGTCCCTTGGGTAAGGGGTTTCTCACAGGAAAGATCACGGAGGCAACGCATCTTGGCAGTGACGACTTTCGCAGCAAGATTCCGCGATTTGTACCTGAGGCCCGAAAGGCCAACGCAGTTCTGATTGGATTGCTAAGCAGTGTCTCGCAGCGGCACGAGGCGACACCGGCACAGATCGCCCTTGCATGGCTCCTGGCGCAGAAGCCTTGGATCGTGCCACTGTTCGGCACGCGCAAGGTCGAGCGCCTCGACGAGAATCTCGGCGCGTTCAAGATAAAGCTGAGTGCGGCGGATCTGGACGAAATTCAATCTGTCGCGTCTGAAATCGAGGTTCAGGGCGCCCGATATCCCGAGGCGATGATGAGGCTGTCAGGTCTATAGCGCGCTGTTACCTGTTGGGAGTGTCGCCGCTGTCGCCGAGAGATGTCTGGTGTCTTTTGCACGCCGGAAAACAGCCGTTCACCTGCGGCAGTCGAATGTCGGATTGTGGCCGACTCTCGTCCGACACGCATGTAAAGTTCATACCGACTCTCCCGTCCAACTACAAGGAGGCCGACGCCCGTTTCGGTTGCTGGCAGTGTTCATGCCCCAGCTTGCGAGCGATTACAGTTCTCCCTAGGCATTCGCATCTGATACGGCGTAATCCACTCTGCTGCCCGCAGACCGAGCTACATTGGTGCCAAGATGCGACCGGGCATGACTCGGTCGACAGGCCAGATTCTGTTTGCAGATCCCGATTTCCTCATACACACAGCCAGTACAGAAGTATTTGCATCGGGACGCACCGCGTTTGCGGACCAAAACCCATTAAATCAATTAGTTAGCCAAATCTCATAGAACAGTTTTGTTTTGCAACGAACCAGAATCCCTCGTCTGCACGAAAAATCCGCACGACCGGCCGTCAGACCCTGCAAGACACGGATGCCGCGCCATTTAAACGTCACATTGTTGACGCAACACCGACGCACCATGCTCACTGCACACCTCGCTCGATACGGCGCCATCCCTTGTTCCGAGCCCCGGCGTCATTGACCTGTGGAGTCGACCATGAATGGCAAGCCGGCCCAGCCCCCGTTGCAAGGCGCCCCGCGGACCTTTCCGCCGCGGCGCGATTTCTCGTCGCTCTCCGTACTCGATCTCCTGGAAGCCCGGGAAGCCCAGCACGTGCAGTTGTCGAATCTCGACAACGTCGTGGCCACGGCGATCGGCCGGTATCTCATTCATGAAGACGACTGGTACGCCGTCCATTCGCCGGAAGAGCCCCGCCCCGCCGATGTCGCGAAAGCATCGGCGTCGTGCGCGCGTGGTCGTGGCCTTGCGTGCTTGTCTTCGTGCGCGAGTGGGTCGAGTCCGAGCGCCTGGGCGGCAATGTCGTTCCTCGCGCGCTGTATCTGAGCGACGGACGCGTCGTCCCGACATGCGTCGTCCTCGCTCCCGCCGATGAAGAGGGCCGGACCGCCCTCCCCCGGCCCGTCCCAGGTGAGCCCGATGGTCGGCGGCGGTTATGCCTGCCTGCGAACCGATCAAGGCATCGAACGGATGGGCACGTTCGGATGCATCGTGAACAAGGACTGATCGTTCTACGCCTTGACGAGCCGGCATGTCGGCGGCGAGCCGGGACAGCCCGTGAGCGCTTACGTCGGCGATTCCACCCGGGAAGTCGGCGACGCCGTGAACCTCGGCCTCAGCAAACTCGCCTTTTCCGAAGCCTTCCCGGAGTTCCCGGTCCTGAAGGGCATGCTCAATTTCGATGTCGGCCTGGTTCGCATCAGCGATGTCTCGAACTGGACCTCGCAGGTCTTCGGCATCGGCGAAGTGGGCGAGAGCTATCAGGCGACGGCGGCGTCATTGACGCTCGACCTGATCGGCGCGCCGTTGCGCGCGTTCGGCGGCACGTCCGGCGTGATGGAGGGCGAGATCAAGGCGCTGTTCTTCCAGCCGCGCGGAACGGGAAGCATCGAGTATTCGACGGATGTGCTGATTGGTGCCCGCAAGCAAACCGGAACGCGGACGCGCCCTCAGGAACCTCCCTTCACCCGGCCTGGAGACTCGGGAACGTTGTGGTTCTACGATCCGCCCGGGACACCTCGCGAAACTCATCCCGATCAGCTCGTGCATGAGCAGGCGCCGGAACGCGGCGCCCTCGCACGGCGGCTGCGCCCGGTCGCGGTCCAATGGGGCGGGCAACGCTTCCGGCTCCCCGACGGCAAGGCCAGCGCCTTCGCGCTGGGCAGCTTCCTGTCCACCGTCTTGCGCGCGCTGGACCTGGAGCTCGAGCACGAATGGAGCACCGGTCACGACGAATACTGGGGCAAGCTCGGTCACTTCGCCATCGGCTGGAAGGCCTGCGAACTGCTGCAAGGCAAGCTCTCGACACTCATGCTGGCGAACCAGGCGCGGATCGGCTTCGATGACGCGACATTGGGACAAGGCAAGGCATTCAAGATGGGCAGCAATGCCTTCGTGCCGCTCGCCGATGTCCCCGACTACGTCTGGGTGCATGCTCGTCCAAACGAGCCGATACAGCATTTCGCGGACATCGACATCGTCGATATCGACGGCGGCAAGAGCATGCTGGACCGTTGTCATCAGGACAAGCGCAATTGTTCCGCGACGCAGTGGAAGGCGTATTTCGACGGCTTCGCCAAGGCAGGCACGGGGCCGGAAGAAGGTGCGCTGCCCTTTCGCGTGTGGCAGATCTGGGAGGCGATGGTGGCCTATCTCGAAGACGGCGACGTGCTGCGCTTCGTCGCCGCCGCCGGGATACTGGCGCACTACGTGGGCGATG
This sequence comes from Caballeronia sp. LZ043, assembly GCF_031451075.1. Classification (NCBI taxonomy): domain Bacteria; kingdom Pseudomonadati; phylum Pseudomonadota; class Betaproteobacteria; order Burkholderiales; family Burkholderiaceae; genus Caballeronia; species Caballeronia sp. LZ043. The sequence goes on from NZ_JARUXT010000003.1 coordinate 1,442,525, forward strand.
CGTCCCAGCCGCTTCACTGCTCGTGGCTGCATCACGGCACACCGCCGCTCGTCGAACATGATGGCCGGCAATATCCCGTCCCGCGCAGCGCTGCCGCATTCAAGACCTTCTCCGGCAGCGCTGCCGCAAAGATTCACAGCATCTACGAGGAAGGCATGCTCGAAGTGGACCCGGTGGCGATGCTGGAAGGGGTCAACAAGGCCATTGCCGGCAGCGAGGCCGATGCAGGCGTGGCGGCCACCGGTCATGACGCCGCAAGCGCAACACTGGATCTGATGTACGCGGTCCACCAGCGCCTGAGCCCGCAACGCATCATCGATGCCGATGACCCGGCGCTCAATGTGCCGCAGCGGCAAAAGCGCCTGTGGGCGAACGATCCGATCCGGAAAGCCACGATCGCGTCGCTCGCCGACAGCGTCAAACTGCTCGCTTCACTGTGGGCGTCGGCGTGGGCGGCGGGTTCCGGCGATGCATGGGCGAAGAACAAGTTGATCGCGTTCTCCGAGTCCGAGCTCGCCGACATCTACCGGCACGACGAGAGCCTGATCCCTAGCCTCTCGCTGGATGAGATGGCGTCCAGCGGCAAGTTCGAACCCCCGGCGGCCACCGAACCCCATGGCGACGGCGCGCTTCCTGTGAAAACGCCGGCAAGAAAGAAGCGCGCCTGATGCTGCTCGCTCGCTCAACGGGCGATGGCACCCGCCTGCGACACACCGTTCCAGTCGGCTCCATACCCGCCGACGGCAGCCTGATGCGCCGCCTTGTGGAATTCCGCGGCCTGCATCTCGCCTTCGGGGAAATAGGCCCAGGCAGTCGGGCTATAGCCGGCTTTCTCGGCCTGGACCAGGTCGGCGCGCACTTGCGCGCGGGTGAGCGGCTGTGAATTTGCCTGCGCGAAGGTGATGGCCGGAGCGGCAACGGCCAGCGCAATGACGGCCCTGATGAGCGATTTCATGGCAAACCCCTGTGTTGCGGCGCGCTGCGCCCACGGTGTACTCGACTCGTGGGAAAAGCTTAGCAGCGCGCCGGGACAGGGTAAATGCCGGAGCGGTCAACCGCATCGGGAAGTCAGCGCGGCGTCATTCGATCGAACGTTCATGAACAGCTTCGTGACAGCATCGCGAGGCTTCAGAAGGTATGCCGGATACCCGCGATGATCGAGATCTGGCCGCCGCCGGCCGGCGGACTGGCCGTGGGCGACAAGGTGGTCGCCGCGAGTGCGAGGGTGCCCGAGTTGTTGATGTGCTCGCCGGTCAAATAGACCAGGGTCCGCTTGGACAACAGGTACTCGCCGCGCAGCACTTCGACGAGCGCCTTGTTGGGCGACTGATCGTATCTGAGCTGGGCCACCATGCCGTCGATATGAAAGAACGGATTCACCGGCACGGTGCCCGACACCCAGAACAGATTGCTTCGGGGCGTCGCGATGCCGTCATCGAGGCGCCGTATCCAGCCGACGCCCAGCTTGGTGCCGTGGAACTTGACGTAGCCGCCCAGCGTGATGCGGGCATCGGCCTTGTCGGGCGAGGTGAGACCGCCCCACGTCGCCGCCGTGCCGCCGTAGTTACGCTCGTAGGAGGTGGCCACGCCCCACGTGTGCGCGTCGTACTTGAGCAGCGCCGACCATTCCCGGCACTGGTTCGACGGCGTGGTCTGCCCGGGACAATTCGTGGCGACCGAACTGTTGCCCGCCACGGCGTCGCGGCCAAAGCTGTAGTTCACGCCGCCTTCGAAGTCGCCGAGGAAGTAGCGATAGCTCACCGAGTTGTCGGCCCGCGCGTTGGCAATGCCGTTGTCCAGCGTCGTGATGCCTTGCGCACCCGTACCGAACGGGTTGATGAACGACACGCCATAGAAACGCATCGTGTACTGGCGGCCGAAGGTGAGCCGCCCGTATTTCCCGTCGATGCCCACATACGATTGACGCCCGAACAGGCGGCCGCCCTGCCGCGAGGCGCCGTTGGTCGGCTGAAAACCGCCTTGCAGGTCGAAGATGGCGCGAATGCCGCCACCGAGATCCTCGACCCCGCGAATGCCGAAGTAGGAGGTCGCGGTGCCGTCGCCGGTGCGCCAGCTGTTGGTGGTGGCGTTCTTGCCTTTCGCCACGTTGTTGACGAACTCCACGCCCTGATCGATCAGGCCATAGATGGTGACGGAGCTTCCGCCCAAGGGCAGCGGTGCGCCCGAAGTCGGGACTTCGGCATTCGCCCATGTGGGAGCGATGCTCATGCATGCTGCGCAGGCCCACGCTGCGGTCGGGTAATTCATGATCGACGCTGTCTCCTTGACGGGATCCGTGCTTGACCTCGCCGGCGCGACAGCAATCGCCTTCAGGTATGGATCACGTTCTTTTCATGTGTGTTTGTAACGCACTGAAATTCTGCCAGCGGGAGACGACGTCGAGATTGAATAAAACTGCGTGTCGATTGAAGGAATGGTTAAGGCGTGGGTCCGTCCGGAAGGCGCCGCTTCATGAGGCGTTCAAGCGGCTTCCACGGTCTGCGTGAATTGCAGGACGATGAACTCGGCAGGCCGCGTCGCCGCCAGACCGATCTTGACGATCATCTTGCCTTGAGCGATGTCGTCGGCCGACATGGTGATGTCCTTGCCGATCTGCACGAAGTACGCTTCGTCGTCGGATTGGCCGGCCAGCGCGCCCTGCTTCCACAACTGATGCAGATAGCTGTTGATGGCGGATCGCACCTTCTCCCACGTCAACGGCGTGTTCGGTTCGAAGACCATTTCCTTCATGGCGTTGTCGACATCGCGTTCGACGCTGTTGAACAGACGGCGTACCGGGATGTAGCGCCAGTTGTCGCTGTCCTCCAACGTACGAGCGCCCCAGACTACCGGAGCGTTATCGTTGAACGAGCGGATCATGTTGATCGCGCGGCCGCTGGTGTACTGCGCCTGGAGGTCGTCCGTCACTGTGTAAAGCGGTGTATAGCCAGCAGGCAAGGGCATGTTGGCCGGCGCCTTCCAGACCCCTCGCTGGCGATCGTTCCTGCAGTAGAGGCCGGCCATGACGGCGCTGGGAGGGATGTCCGCTGTACTCCAGTTCGTCTTGAGGAAAGGATAGTAAACCGCCCCGCAAGGATTCGATGGATAGCCGTCGGTCGCATTGGCGCCCGTTATTTCGTCCTTGGGTCCATCCAGAATCTTGAAAAGCGAAACCGGCAGGTGGTCGAGGTGGAATCGCATGTCCTCCATCTTTTCGCCATTCGCAACCACCAGCGTAACGACCGACTCAAGCGCCTTGGCTGCGGTGACCAAATCATAGTAGTTCACCGCATAACAAGGCCCGCCGCCTGATTCGAAATAGGCCCTCAGACCCGCGAACTTTGCATTATTCAGGTCGACGTTGTCGGACTGGTACAAGGTCACGTCAAGCCAGTTATTAAAGCGAATTGGCGCCTTCGAGAAATAGGCGCTCATGCATATCAACGGCACCGCCGTCGAGAGCGTGTTGACCGTTGCAGCAAATGAAGCGTTTTCCTGCACGTAGACACCGGGGTAACTCGTCACGACGGTCATGGGATCGATCTCCGCCTAAAGTGGTGACATTCATTATGCGAAGATCCGCGGACAACTCCTAACCAGCAGCACAAAATCACGCTTTTGCGCAGAGTCTTGATTCTCCTTCCGATTCCGAATCTTTCTCAAGACAATGCCGGAAGATTTCAACCAAAGCAGTGATGCTCTGCATGCCACTACTCAGGCAGCACGCCCTCACCCCCACACTTCCTCCGGCAGCGGCAACCCTTCGAGATCCCCCGCGCTCAACGGCCCATCCGGCGTCACGCCCTGCGTCTCCAGCATCAGCATGATCTGCCGCGTGTGCTGCGTGGCGTGCCATGCCGTGCGTTCCAGCACTTCGTGGAAGGGTCGCGTGCCGTAGTAGGTCTGCACCGTGTAGTTCACCCCGGGGTCCGCTTCAGCGGCCCACCATGCATCGAAGCGGCGATGCACGTCGTCGCCCCAGCGGCGGATGTCGTCGGCCGTCCAGGTCTCGGGCGGTATCTCGTCGAAACTCTCGAAGCGCAGCAACATGCCCTGCGACGCTTCCATGCCCATTTCAGCGATGCGATACACGTGATAGCACAACTGCGCGGGCGTGCGACGCCGGTCGCGAAACGGTTCGTGCAAATGCTCAGGCGCGAACTGGACCACGTAACGCGACACGGCGCTCATCACCGTGTCGAGCCGTTGCACCAGCATGCGCGGCGGCAAGGGCTCCGCGAGCGTCGTGCGCAGGTCGAGAAACTTCACCACGTCCTTGAGCGACTGCGCGAACGTATAGCGCGCGCCGATGGACACCACCGGCACGCTGCGCACGCCCAGCGCGAACAACTCGGCCTGCGCCTCGGGATCGTTATGCACGTCGCGCGATTCGAACTCGACGCCCTGCTGGGTCAGGAACTCCTTCGTGCGCAGGCACGACGAGCAGCCCGGCTGCCAGAAGACCTTGATGCGCGCACTCGTCGCGATATCGTTCATGAGTCTCCTCCGTTGCGTTGCAATGCATCGCGCGAGATCAGGCCACTCAACCACGCACCCGCGCTAGTCGTAAATGCGCATCGCCATCTCGTGATGCGCGGCGATGCGCGCCTCGAACGCGCGCGTCGCCTCCGTGATGTTCACGCCGCGAAAACCGCCGCGCACCGCCTTGCTCGCCACGTCCTTGTAGGTCGGCAGAAGGCCCTGAGCGAGCGGCTGCGCATCCGGGATCGCCAGCCATAGACGATACAGCAGACGGCGCCGCCCCGGTTCCGGCCAGTCTTCGTAGCTGGTGCGCGAATGCAGTTGCGTATGGTTGTTGAGGAACTGCATGTCGCCCGGCTCGAGATGCATCGAGAAGCGCACGTCCTCGCGCGCGAGGATTTCGTCGAAGAGATCGAGCGCCTCGATTTGTGCCTGCGTCAGGCGCGGCAAGTCGGGAAAGCCGTCCTGCGCGCCCTTGATATGGTTGCGCACATGACGGCACGCAAAGTGCCCTTCCGTCACCGAGAACACCGGCGACTCGTACCACAGCCCTTCCTCCGGCGCCTGCTCGCCCTGCCGGCTGAAGATGAACGGCTCGTACAGCACCGCGACGAGATCGGGACGTTGCTGAAGCATCACGTTATGGGCATGCACCGAACTCGCGATCAGGCTCTCGCCGCCGCGCTTTGCCGCATTCACGCACATGAGCCCGACGATGTCCGCATTGTCCGCATGGAAGTCGAGCTTCGAGTTCGTGTTGTAGCCGCGGCCCGTGGTGCTGCGGTAGGTGCCGCCGGCATCGGTGACGTCGGACATGAACTGGCTCTGCTTGCCCTGCGGACGCGGCACGCCCATGTGCAGGCCGAGCCCCCAGAACAGCAGGCGCAGATGCGCCGGCTCATGACGCGCCACCGGAAAGCCGCGCAATACCATCACACCGAGTCCCTGCTGGGTCTCGTCATGCACGACAGCGAGCGCGGCGCGCCCGGCGGCGCCGAGCGGAAAGTCTTCCACGCCCAGATCGAACAGATCCTTGCCCGATGCCACCGCCGTGCGCATCGCCGTTTCGAAATCGGCGATGGCGTCGTCCGACAAACGATGAAACCACGCCTCGGTCTGCGCGAGGTCCGGTCCTTTCCAGCCCGCGCGGCTTGCAACCTGCTGAATCATGAAGCTCGTCTCCTTTTATCGGTCCAGGTTCGCTCAAATCGCAAGCTGTGCCGCACGGTACGCGTCCTGTTCGGCGTCGAGCTTCGCGAGCCGGTCCGCATCCATGCCGAGCATGCGCGCCGGATTCTCGCGCACCATCTTGCGCACCGCCGTCTCGGACATGCCCAGTGCGAGGAACGTGCCGATCAGCATGCGCATGGTCTCCGGACCCGGCGGCGACCATTCGAAGAAGTAGTCCGTCGTCAGGATGACCTTGTCCTCGCCGATATCGCCCACCACATCGGCGAAGTCCTTCGGCTTCATGCGCATCAGCGGCGGCAGGCAGCCGAGCGCGCAGAACTCGCACACTGCGCCGAGCGCGCACATGTCGCGGATTTCCTGGCGGTTCGCGCCCACCGAGTTGCTGTCCGGATGCGAGAAGATCACTTCGTTGATGCCGTAGTCCTTCGCTTCCAAAGCGAGCGCGATCGACTCCGTCGGCGAAACGTGTCCCGTGCAGATGGTCATGCCGTACTGGCGCGCGCAGTCGAGACACTCGCGGGTTTCCTGCAGCAGCTTGCCGTTGGAACCCGTCAGGCGGATGCCCTTGCCCGGCCGCAACGTGCCTTCCGCGCGGTCGAGGAAATGCCGCAGATGCCGGCTCATGCCGCCGCGCTCGATGTCATGCTCGGCGCTCCAGGTCGGCATGAACACGACCTTGGCGCCCTGCTTCGCCGCGCTTTCGATCGCCAGCGGATTGAGCCCGCCCACCGCGTAATTCAGCGTGATGCTCGGGAAGATCTCGATGCCCGGCACCAGGTTGCTCAGGTGATACGCGCGGCCCACGGTCGGGAACATGTGCGACTTCAGCACGATGCCGAGCATGCCGGCATTGCGTGCGATCGACATCTCGTCGATGTCTTCCAGACGCGTCTTCGCCTCGAAGCTGATCTCCGGGAAGCCGTGATGATGCAGGTCGATGGCGCCCTTCAGGATGCGGTCAGTGGCGGTGGCGCCGCCCGGCGGATACGGATAGTAGTTCGATGTCATGCGTGGGGTCTCCAGTATCGTTCGCTACGTGCGTTACGCGAGACGCTTCTTCACGTCCGCGAGAATGTGGGCCTCGAACTCGCGCATCGTCTCGATGCCGAGCGCGCTGTTGGTCTGCGCGAGGCTCGCCATGCGATCGACCCATGCGCGCGAGTCGCCGCTATGCTTGAGATCGGCAAGAAAGTCCTCGACGATGCGCACGGTCAGGCGCACCGTGCTGCTCGGGAACAGCGCGATGGCAAAGCCAAGCTCCTGCAGTTCCGCCGCGGAAAGCAGCGGCGTCAGCCCTGATTCCGACATGTTCGCGACCAGCGGCCCGCCCGCCAGTTCGCGTCCGATGATCTCGAGTTCCTCGAGCGACTGCGGTCCGTCGACGAACACGACATCCGCGCCCGCATCGCGGAACATGCGGCAGCGTTCGAGCGCTTCGTCCAGCCCGTGCGGACCGCGTGCATCGGTGCGCGCGATGATCACGGTGCCGGGATCGTTGCGTGCTTCGAGCGCGGCGCGCAGCTTGCGCAACGCCACCTCGCGCGACTCGACGATCTTCGCGTCCATGTGGCCGCAGCGCTTCGGCCAGGCCTGATCCTCGATCTGGATCGCGGCCACGCCCAGGCGCTCCATGCCCTGCACGGTGCGGATCATGTTGGTGACGTCGCCGTAGCCGGTGTCGCAATCGACGATCAGCGGCACGTCGGCGACGCGCGTCGTGGCGAGCACGGCGTTCTCGATCTCGCCGTACGCAACCAGCCCGATGTCCGGCACGCCGTAGCGCGAAGCCGCCGTGGCATAGCCGCTGAGATACGCGGCTTCGAAACCCGCGCGCGCGATCATGCGGATTTCCAGCGGCGAGCCGCCGCCCGGCACCACGACGATGTCCTTCCGTTGCAGACGTTCGCGCAACACGCTGGCATGCGATGCAGATTTCATGACTTGTTTTCAGGTTGGGGATAGCGCCGCGACGCGATCCGTTGCAGGAAATTGACGAGCTGATCGAGGGCCACAGCGAGCACCAGCACGAGCAGCACGCCGAAATAGACGTTGGGGGTATTGAAGAGCGTGCGGTTCTGCGTGATGACGAAGCCGATGCCCGAGGTCGCGGCCATCATCTCCGCGACCACCACGCCGATGGCCGTCATCGCGCTGCCGAGACGCATGCCCGACAGCACCGAAGGCACCGCGGCGGGCAGCATCACGTGCCGCACCAGCTGCATGCGGCGCGCGCCCATGCTGCGCGCCGCCACGAGCAGTTGCCGGTCCACCGTGCGCACGCCGGCGGCGGTGGCGAGCAGCATCGGAAAGAAGCCGTAGACCGCGCCGAACACGATCTTCGATTCCATGCCGATGCCGATCCACGCCGTCAGCAGCGGATAGAGGATCACGAGCGGCACCGCATACAACGACGACGCCAGCGGCAACAGCGTGTCGCGCAGCGCGGCCACGCTGCCGAGCAAGAGCCCGCACGCGCCGCCCACCACGAACACGATGGCCAGCGCGGCCGCCATCTCGGCCACCGTGGACGCGAGGTTCATTGCGAACATCGGCCCGTTGTCGAAACCGGCCACGAGGGTCGACGACAGTGGCGCGAGCATCACTTCGGGCACCCAGCCGAGACGCGGCGCCAGTTCCCAGAAGGCGAGCAGCAACACGATGCAGACGAGCCGCAGCGCCGCTGCACTCAACGCGGGACGGCGCGGCGCGCGTTCGGCTGCTGCTTCTGCGGCGGCGGGCGCGTGCTTCGTGCGGACCAGGGGCTGCGAGATCATGCGTGCTCCACGGTACGGATGAGTTCCCAGATCTCGTCGCGCAGTTCGCCGAAACGCGCGGTCGCCATCGTCTTGAAGGTGCGCGGACGCGGCAGGTCGATCTGGATGCGCTTGATGACGCGCCCCGGACGCGCCGCCATGACCACGACTTCATCGCACAGATAGACCGCTTCCGTGAGGCTGTGCGTGACGAATACCACGGTCTTGCGATGCTGCTCCCAGATGGACAGCAGTTCGTCGCCGAGCGAGAGACGCGTCTGTTCATCGAGGGCGGCGAACGGTTCGTCCATCAGCAGCACGCGCGGGTTCTGACAGAAGCCGCGCGCAATCGCCACGCGCTGCTTCATGCCCCCGGACAGTTCGTGCGGACGGCGGTCGAGGAAGTCCTTCAGCCCGACGCGCGCCAGCATCTCGCGCGCGAGCGGCCGGCGCGTCGCCACGTCGATGCCGCGCAGTTCCAGCGGAAACTCCACGTTCTCCAGCGCGGTCTTCCACGGCAGCAGGCTCGACTCCTGGAACACGACGCCGATTTCCTCCGGCTCCGGCTGCGTGATGCGCCGCTCGCCCACGCGGATGCAGCCCGCGCTCGGCGCGAGCAGGCCGGCCATCATCATCAGCAGCGAGGACTTGCCGCAGCCGCTGGGACCGACCAGGCCGATGAACTTGCCGTTGTCAATGCTGAACGATACGTCGTCGAGCGCGTGGACCGGCCCGCTCTTCGATTGATAGGTTTGCGACACGCCGTCGATGTGCAGCGCGGCGGTCTCGTTGCGAGAGAGTGCGTTCGGTGTGCTCATGCGAATTGTGTGTGGTCGTGGGGTTGTGCGGATTTCCTGAGCCGCGCGTCAGCCGCGCCAGGCGCCGACCCGATGCTCGTACCAGCGCAGTGCTTCGTTCACCATGATCGACACGAGGCTCGCGAGGACGATGCCCGCCAGCAGGCTGACGATGTCGAAGTTCATGCCCCAGTTGGCGATCAGGTAGCCCAGCCCGGCGCGCGACACGTACATCTCCGCGAACAGCACGCCGGTGATGTTGAAGATCATGCCGAGGCGCAGGCCTTCGAGAATCACCGGGAGCATCGCGGGCAGATACACATGGCGATAGATCTGCGCACGCGTCGCGCCGAACGAACGGGCCGTGCGCACGTAGTCCACCGGCACGCTCTGCGCCGCCGCGATGGCCGCGACCACCAGCACGAAGATCGCCTGGAACATGCCGAACGCCACCTTCTGCGAGAAGCCCATGCCGAGCGCGAGAATGAAGACCGGCAGGAACACCGACTTCGGCACGCTCGACATGAAGTAGAACAGCGGCCGGAAGGCCGCGCCCCAGTACGCGTTCTCGCCGAGGAACAGGCCCAGCGCGATGCCCACCGGCGTGACCAGCACCACCGCCAGCATCACCTCGCCGAGCGTCACGCCGAGGTGATGCAGCGATTGCGCATCGCCGAGCAGATGGATCATGCGCGCGAAGACTTCGGCGGGTCCGGGAAGCAGCATCGGATCGACGAAGCGGCCCGCCACCGTCAAATGCCACGCGAGCACGAAGCCCGCGATGATCGCCGCCTGCGTGAGACGTCGTGCCCAGGGGCTCATGGCGTCACCGTCTTCACCGGCACGAAGCGCGTGGTGAACAGGTCCTTCGCGGGCGGCGTGTCGTTCATGCCGGCGAGCTTCGCGAGCTTGAGCGATTCCTCGACCCATTCGGCCTTGATCGAACCGTCAGGCGAGAGGCCCTTGATGGTGTTGTCGTATTCCAGCTTGGCGATTTCCGGCGGCAGGCCGGTCTGCTTCTGGATGAACGCAATCGTCCACTCGGGGTGCGCCTGCATGTAGACCACCGCGCTGTACAGCGCGATCAGCGTCTTCTTCACGCCGTCGGGATTCTTCGCGAGGATGTCGTCGGAGGCCATCCACACGTCGGGCACGTTGGCCGGCATGGCCTTGCCGAAATCGACCAGACTGCGGCCCGTGCCCGCCTGCAACACCTTGTAGCTGAGCGGCGGATACGCGACGATCGCATCCACGTTGCCCGACAGCAGGTTCGGCACCATGCCCGGACCGCCCACCGGAATGCGGTTCACCGGCGCGCCCGCTTCGTTGGCCGCCCACAGTCCGAAGAAGTCGGTCGTCGAGCCGGTGGCCGAGATGCCCACCTTCTTGCCCGCGAGATCCTTGACGGTCTTGAGCGGCGAATCCTTCTTGACGATCACGTCCCAGCCGCGCGGCGTCAGCGAATCCGCACCGACGATGGTCGCCTTCACGCCGCGCTTCTTCGCCAGCGCGAGGCCCGGCGGAAAGAAATTGACGATATCCACTTCGTTGGCGGCCAGCGCCTCCATGCAGGCCGCGCCGCCGGGAAAGCCGGTGAACTGCGTCTGCACGCCGACCTTGTCGAACAGCTTGAGCTCCTGGGCGGCCATCACGGGCAGCACCGGCCCGTAATTGCTCGTCCCGCCGATACGCACCACGTCCGCCGCATACGCGCCCGCCGCGCACATCCACCCCGATACCGCCAGCGCCACCGCGCCCAAGCGCATCAAACCCTTCATGTTGTCTCCGAATTTGTAGTGTTGTGGATCAAAGTGTCGAACACTTTTGTTTGAATTAAATGTTAAAACGTATGGCGCGTCAACGGAAACTGTTGGACAATCCGCTCATGGACTTCCCTCATATCCCCCTTCCCGCCGCTGCCGAAGCCGACATCGAAAGTGCCGGCCGCTCGGGCGAAACCGTCGAGCGCATCGCGGCCGAACTGAAAAGCCGCATCCTCGAAGGCCGGCTCGTGCCGGGCCAGCGGCTGATTTCACGCGACATCGTCGAGCAGCTCGGCATCAGCCGTGGTTCGCTGCGTGAAGCGTTCCGCCGGCTGGAAGCGGACGGTCTGATCGATGTCGTGCCGAATCGCGGCGCGGTGGTGCGCAGTCTGTCGGCGGCGGAAGTAGCGCACGTCTATCAGATTCGCGAGGCGCTGGAAGGCTATGCGGCCCGCGTGGCGGCGCAGAACATCGATGTCGGCGACAACCGCGCGCGCCTGGTCGCGGTGCTGGAGCAGGGCCGCGTGCACAACGACCGGCCGGACTTCCAGCGTTTCATCGTCGACAACCGGGCGTTCCATCAGGAAATCGTGCACATGTGCGGCAATCCGCAACTGGGCGAACTGATCGACAAATATCAGCTGCCGGTTTTCATGATCCAGTTGCGCCAGCAGATCGGCAGCGCGCAGATGATGAAGAACGCGCTCGCGGAACATGAGGACATCGCCGAGGGCATCCTCGCGGGCAATGCGGACATGGCCTATCAGGCCATGAAGCGCCATCTCTGGCATTCCGCCGACCTGATCCTGCAACTGCCCGCGCTCGCGGGCCTGGGTGCGCCGCTGAGCTGAGATCGCAGTCTGAAGGAGGAGGAGACAACCATGACATCCCACATAACAACTCATCAGGATGGCGAAGAATGAGCGCGCAAACGATGTTCGACAAGGTCTGGAACGCGCACGTCGTCGAGGAATTGAGCGACGGCACCACAGTCCTGCATATCGATCGCCATCTGCTGCATGAACTGACCGCCGTCGAAGCGATCCGCGTACTGGAGCGGCGCGGGCTCGGCGTGCGCGACGCGAAGCTGACCTTCGCGACGCCGGATCACGTGATATCGAGCGCGCCGGGACGCCGTGCCGGCGACCAGCCGTGGGCCACCGAAATGGTCGAGGCGTTCCGCGAGCAGACACAGCGTCTGAAGATCGAGCGCTTCGATCTGGACGACGCGCGCCAGGGCATCGTCCACGTCATTGCGCCGGAACAAGGCTTGACGTTGCCCGGCACCACGCTCGTCTGCGGCGACAGCCATACCTGCACGCATGGCGCATTTGGTGCGATGGGCTGGGGCATCGGCTTGTCGGAACAGGTGCAGGTGCTGGCGAGCCAGACCTTGCGCCAGCGCAAGCCCGCACGCATGCGCGTCACGCTGCGCGGCAGGCCCGCGCGGCGCGCGACGGCCAAGGACGTCATCCTGCATGTGATCGGCAAGCTGGGCGTGGCGGGCGCGGTGGGTCACGCGCTCGAATTCGCCGGCGACGCAGTGCGCGGCTTCGACATGGAAGCGCGCATGACGCTCTGCAATCTCGCGATTGAAATGGGCGCGCGTCTCGGCATGATCGCGCCCGACGACGTCACCTTCGACTATCTGCGCGGCCGTCCCTTCGCGCCGCAGGGCGATGCATTCGACACCGCCGTCGCCGCCTGGCGTCAACTGGCAACCGACGCCGACGCGATCTTCGACAAGGACGTGGACGTCGATATCGAAGGCATCGATGCGCAGATCACCTGGGGCACGACGCCCGAGCAGGTGGTGTGCATCGACGGCTATGTGCCCGATCCCGCCGCCGAACCGAACCCGCAACGGCGCGCGCAATCGGAAGCCGCGCTTGGCTACATGAAGCTCAAGCCCTTGCAGCGCATGGAGGGCACGCGTATCGACCGGGTGTTCATCGGCTCGTGTGCGAACAGCCGCATCTCCGATCTGCGCGCCGCTGCGCAAGTGGTGCGCGGTGCGCGCGTGGCGAAGCACGTGAACGCGTGGGTCGTGCCGGGCTCGCTGCCGGTGCGCCAACAGGCCGAACGCGAAGGACTCGACCAGATTTTCCGCGACGCGGGCTTCGAATGGCGCGAGCCGGGCTGCTCGATGTGCGTCGGCGCCAACGGCGATCTCGGCGCCAGCGGCGAACGCTGCGTGTCCACGTCGAATCGCAACTTCGTCGGACGGCAGGGACCGGGCGTGATGACCCATCTCGCCAACCCGGCCACCGCCGCCGCTTCGGCGCTTGCAGGCGAAATCCAGGGAGCCGCATGAAAGCCTTCGACGTGTGCACGGGACATGCCGCGGTGATCGACCGCGATGATGTCGATACGGACCTGATCGTGCGGATCGAGCGCATCTCGCAACTGAAGCGCGGCGAGTTCCAGCCTTGGGCGTTCGAGACGCTGCGCTATCGGCCGGACGGCACCGAGAACCCGGATTTCGTGCTGAACCAGCCGCCGTTTCGCGAGGCGCGCATTGTCGTGACCGGCAAGAATTTCGGCTGCGGCAGTTCGCGCGAAATGGCCGTGTGGGCGCTCGACGAGTTCGGCATACGCTGCGTGATCGCGTCGAGCTACGGCGACATCTTCTACAACAACTGCTTCCAGAACGGCGTGCTGCCCGTGCGGCTCGCGCCCGAAGAGATTGCCACGATCATGCCGGTCGCGGCGCGCGGCGAGTTGCTGACGGTGGATCTGCAAGCCTGTCAGGTGCGTGTTCCGGGGCTCGAACCGTTTGCGTTCAACCTGCCCGAGTCGCAGCGCGTCGCGTTGCTGAACGGCCAGGACGATGTCGATCAGGCCGTGGCGCGGGAAGCGCGCGTCGCCGAGTTTCAACGCGCCGACCGCGCGCGGCGTCCATGGGTTTATGCTTCGGCGTGATCCTCACGCACACACCGACACCATGACACCGGACGAACTCTCGGCACTCTATCGCGCATATATCGACTGTCTGAATGCACGGGACTGGGACCATCTCGGCAACTTCGTCGATCAAACCGCACAACACAACGGCCGTGCGTTCGGCCTGGCGGGTTATCGGCGGATGCTGGAGCAGGACTTCCGCGATATTCCCGACCTGCGCTTCAACATCGAGTTGCTGGTGGCGGAACCGCCGCGCATCGCCAGCCGTCTGCGCTTCGACTGTTCGCCGCGAGCGGACTTCATGGGCCTGAAGATCGACGGCCGCCGCGTGACGTTCTGCGAGAACGTCTTCTATACGTTCCGCGACGGCAAGATTGCCGAGGTCTGGTCGGTGATCGACAAGGCCGCGATCGAAGCGCAGCTTTAGGCTCTAGACGCCATCCGTGAAGAACCGGCCGACGATCTCGTCGCGCAGCCTGCCGACGCCCTGATCGCCCGGCTTGCGCGGCCTCGGCAGCGTGACATCGATCACGTCGCCGATGCGTCCCGGCCGCGCCTCCATCACGACGATACGGTCCGACAGCAGCACGGCTTCTTCGACATCGTGCGTCACCAGAACCATCGTGATACGTTCATGCGCCCAGATGCGCTGCAATTCGGCTTGCAGACGCGAACGCGTGAGCGCGTCGAGCGCGCCGAAGGGTTCGTCGAGCAACAGCAAGCGCGGCCGGTTGACGAGCCCGCGCGCAATCGCCACACGCTGCGCCATGCCGCCCGACAACTGATGCGGATAGTGCCGCTCAAATCCTTCGAGTCCGACGAGCGCGACATGCTCCGCAACCGCACGCGCCTTCTCCACCCGTGTAAGGGGTGCATTGCGCAGCGCTACCGCCACGTTCTGCGCGACATTCAGCCAGGGAAACAGCCGATGATCCTGGAACACGATGCCGCGTGACAGATCCGTCGTGACGACGCGTTCTCCGTCAAACTCGATTTCGCCGTCATGCGCGGGATCGAGCCCGGCGATGAGGCGCAGCAGCGTCGACTTTCCGCAGCCGCTGGCGCCGACGATGCTCACGAACTCGCCGCTCGCAATCGACAGCTCGATGCGATCCAGCACCGGCGGCGCGGTGTCGTCGTTGAAGCGCTTGCTCACGTGCCGCAGCGTCAGGCCGCTTTCCTGTTCGATCAGGCTTGCCATGTTCATTCTCCTCAAACCGCACGCGCCGCGCCGAACCAGCGGCGCTGCACGCCGCGCGCAAGGGCGTTCAACGCCCATCCCGTGATTCCCACCACGATCACGCCGAACACGACGAGATCCATGCGGAACTGTTCGCTGCCGTCCACGAGCAGATTGCCGATGCCGCTGCCCGCCACGAGCAGATATTCCGCGCCGAGCGTCGCGAGCCACGAATAGATGAGCGCGAGATAGACGCCCGTGAAAATGGACGGCAAGGCGGCGGGCAGCACGACGAACGCCAGCGTCTGCAATCGGTTATAGCGATAGGCGCGCGCCACGTCGAGATACATTGGAGACACGGCGCGAATGCCGTCGCTGGTGTGCACGACGACCGGCACCAGCGCCGCCAGCGAGAGGAACACGACCTTCGCGACATCGCCGAGTCCGAACCAGACGGAGATCAACGGAATCCATGCGAACAGCGAGACCTGCTTGAACGTGTTGAAGCTCGGCGCGATGGCGCGATTCGCCAGCTTCGACACACCGAGCAGCGCGCCGAGCACGAGTCCGAGCGTCGCGCCGATGGCGAAGCCCGTCAGTTCGCGCGCCAGCGAGGCCGAGAGCGCACGCATCAGTGCGCCGCTGCGGGTTTGCTCGACGGCCGTCTGCCACACGCGCGCCGGCGAGACCAGGATGCCGTGATCGGCCTGGGCGTGACGCGCGAGCCACCACCACAGCGCGAGTCCCGCGACCGGCAGCACGGCGCCGCGCCATGAGCCCTTGACCGCACTCGGTTCCTGTTCCAGTTCCAGCGTGGACATGTTCTTCTCCTCAGTGGGCGCGGCCGCGCTGGAGCCTGCGCTCGAACGCAGTGAGCAGCCGGTCCGCCGCATAGCCGATCGCGCCGACGATCAGCACCGAAGCCAGCACGAGATCGAGCTGAAACAGTTGCCGTCCATAGACGATCAGATAGCCGAGCCCTTCCGACGACGCGACGAGTTCCACCACCACCAGCGTCAGCCATGCCTTCGTGAACGCGAGCCGCACGCCGGTGCCGATCACCGGAATCGCGGCGGGCAGCGTGACGCGCGCAATCACTTGCCAGCGCGTATAGCGATACGCCGCGGCCACTTCCCGCAAGCCGCGCGGCGTGTTGCGAAAGCCTTGCAGCGTGGAGAGCGTGACCGGCACGAGCGCCGCGTGGCCGATCAACAGATACTTCAACGGCTCGCCGATGCCGACGACGATCATCAGGAACGGCAGCCAGCCGAGCACCGGCACCTGCACGATGGCGTTGAAGCTCGGCAGCACCCACGCTTCGAGCGTGCGCGACAGACCGAGCGCGCCGCCCAGCAGCACGCCGAGCACGACGCCGCCGCCGAAGCCGACTGCCGCGCGCGTCATGCTCGCGGACAGATGCATCCACAACTCGCCGCTCTTCACCAGCGCGGCCAGCGTGTCGAAGACGAGCGCGGGCGGCGGCAGCACTTGCGCCGAGATCCATCCGTAGTGCGACCCGAGCACCCACAGCAGCGCGCAACTCGCGGGCAGAAGCCAGGGCAACGCGGTCCAGCCGGCGGCACGCAGCGCGTCGATCGAAAGCGTCCGGTGCGCGCGCGGAGCGGGCAGCGCGACACGGGTCAGGGTACGGGCCATATTGACTGGTCTCCTCGAAGCATCAAGCGGTGGGTTTGCCTGCCGCATCGAAACGCGGCCAGTACCCTTCGAGCTTCAGCGACTTCAACGCCTGGTCGAGATACTTCGGCTCGAACCAGCCATTCACGCTCACGGGCTGACGGATCAGGTTGAGGCGCAGCGCATCGTCGGCGACGGACTGGTAGCGCGCGACCAGGAACGGATCGATCAGCGGCGACATGCGGTCCTTCAACGGCTGCTTCGCGTACTCCGCCTGCCATGATTCGGTCGGCACGCCGCTCTTCGCCCACAGCGTGAAGAGCGCATCGCGGTTGGCCTCGTCGGATGACCATTGCGCCGCCTGCACGACCGCCGTCACCACTTTCTGCACGATCTCGGGGTGCTTCTGCTCGTAGTCGTCGAGTACCAGCAAGTGCGCCTGCCGCGTGAGCTGCACGCCGTCATCGCGCGATGCGTAGACGATCTTCGCCAGCCCCTGGCGCTGCAGCTTGAACAGCGAGTAGTCGAGAAACACCGCATCGACGCCCTTCGACGCCAGCGCCGCCTGTGCGGCAGCCGTGTCGAGATTGATGACGCGCAGATCGCGTTCGCTCAGGCCGTTTTCCTTGAGGACGTTGTCGGCCACGAGTTGCAGATTGGTCCCGCGAAACAGGCCGACGCGCTTGCCTTTCAGGTCCTTCACGCTCTTGATGCCGGAATCCGGCGGCACGGCCAGATACACGCCCGTGCGCACGTTCGACGCCAGCAGCAGATGCGTCTTCAAGCCGTTCGCGCGGCCCAGCACTGAAGGCAGATCGCCTTGATAAGCGAAGTCGATCTGCTGGTTCGCGAGCGCCTCGTTGACGGCCGGCCCCGCGCCCTTGAAGAACAGCCATTGAACCTTGGCCTGCCCGGACAACGCATCTTCCACGCGATGCTGCAACTGCGCGGTCGCGGCCGGTGAACCGCCGAACGTGGGCGGATCGCCGCTGCCCTGTTGCGCCACGCCGATGCGGACCACGGCGGGATCGGCGGCTTGCGCAGAACCGTTGAACACGGCGAACAGCATCGCCGTGAAGGCGACAAACTTGAATCGTGAGGTCATCTTGCTCAGGCTGAAGAAGGGTTGACGCGGCGATGGCGCGAGGCGAAGCGCGTCAGGCGGCGCGCGTTTCCTGCTTGACGATGCGGCTGCGGCGTCCGTCGATGCCCACGGGCACGTCGCCATGAACCGTCGCGCGGCGCACGACGCGATGCGCGTCGCCATAGTCCGCCACCGCGTAATGTTGGGTCGCGCGGTTGTCCCAGATCGCGACATCGCCTTGCGTCCAGCGCCAGCGGACGGTGTTCTCCAGACGCGTGACGTGATCGTGAAAGAGTTCGGCCAGCCGGTCCGAATCGCGCTGCGACAAGCCGATGAAGCGCTGCACGAAGTGACCCAGCACGAGCGTGCGTTCGCCTGTCTCCGGATGCACGCGCACGACCGGATGCTCGGTCTCATAGAGCGTCGAGGTGAACTGCCTGCGATACGCGCGCTCGGAATCGGTGTCGGGCACGTTGCGTGTCGCGGCGTAGTCATAGGCGTTGGAATGCAGCGCCCATAATGCGTCGGCGAGCGCGCGCAGCGGTGGCGGCAGGTTGTCGTAGGCGGCCGCCGTGTTGGCCCAGACCGTGTCGCCGCCGGCGGGCGGAATCACCACGCCGCGCAGGATGGAGATCTTCGGATAGGCATCGACGAAGGTCACGTCGGTATGCCAGGAGTTCGCGCGCGTCCCGTGTTTCGAATCGAGTTCGAGCAAGCGGCTGCTGCCCGCGCGCGAAGGCACTGTCGGATGCGCCACCGTCTCGCCGAAGCGCGCGGCGAAGGCTTCCTGCGCGGCGTCGTCGAGATGCGACTGGCCGCGAAAGAACAGCACCTTGTGTCGTAGCAGCGCCTGGTTGATGGCGCCGATGGCGGCATCGTCGAGGTCGGCGGACAGCGTCACGCCGCGCACTTCAGCACCGATGCGTCCGCCTATGGGACGCACCTGGAACGGTTCATTCGACGTGACGGGTTCGCGCGCGGCCTCGGCGGCGAGTGTGGGGCTCGTGGACATCGGGACACTCCGTTGGGTTGCGTTTGTCGGATGCAGCCGCGTTCAGCGCGACGGAATCATTGAAGCATCGACAGCACATTCGACCAACGAAGCGTTTCGACTAAGCTTTACAGCGATCAGCGCGATTCATATTGACGCAGGCCCGCGATGCTTTCCTGCAACTCCTCTTCAAGCCGCGCCATCAGTTCGGCTGCCGGCAGTTCGCGCACCAGCGCGGCCGCCTGTCCCGCCCATTGCGCGCCATAGCCGAACTCGCCCTGCGCCTTCGCGGCCGCATGCAGCGCCTTGCCGGCGTCGTAGGTGACCGGATAGTCGGGAATCGCGGGCGCCTGCGCGCTGCGGCCAAGTTCGGTGAAGCGGTTGACGAGGCTGCGCGCCTCGCGTCCCGAGATCGCGGTGGTGAAGGTCGTGCGGCGCGCCGCATCGCTCAGCAGGGCGCGCCGGTAGCCCGCATCGATCGACGTCTCCTTGCACGGCACGAAGGCCGTGCCGAGTTGCGCCGCCTGCGCGCCCAGCGCCAGCGCCGCCGCGATGCCCGCGCCGTCCATGATGCCGCCTGCGGCGATCACGGGAAGGTCGAAAGCGCGCACGAGGAGACGCGTGAGCGCCAGCACGCCGAGCTTGTCGTCTTCTCCGGCGGGATCGAAGAGGCCGCGATGCCCGCCTGCCTCGATGCCCTGCGCCACGATGGCGTCCACGCCCGCCTTCGCCACCTGTTCGGCTTCCCGCAAACTGGTTGCGGATGCAATCAGTTTGATGCCCGCGCCGCGCAAGGCGTCGATCGCACGCTGCGACGGCAGCCCGAAGTGGAAACTCACCACTGCCGGCTTCTCTTCGACGAAAACCTGGAGCATCGCTTCATCGACGACAAAGCTCGGGTAGATCTCGCTCAGCGTGGCGGGCGGCGTCGCGCCGTATTGCGCGAACACCGGCGCGAGCCAGTCGGTCCATGCCTTCTCCACCGCCACGTTGGCGGTGGACGGCGCGTGACAAAAGACATTGACGTTGAAGGGCCTGGCGGTCAGTGCACGGGTCTCGCGAATGACCTTGCGTGCGCCTTCCGCGTTCATCGCGCCGACGCCGAGCGAGCCCAGCCCGCCGGCTTCCGATACCGCCGCGGCCAGCGCGGGCGTGCTGACGCCGGCCATCGGCGCCTGGATGATCGGCGTCCGGATGCCGAGTAGCGATGTCAATGGGTTCGTGCTCATGTTGATCGTCCCTTGAAGGTTGCATTCAGCGCGTGCCGAGCTTCTCGACGACGAAGTCGACGAACGCCCGCACGCGCGACGACAGATGCCTGCCGTGCGGATAAAGCAGGATGAATGGCCGGCTGCTTCCGCCGGCCTCGCGCAGCACTTCGACGAGCGTGCCCGCGCGCAGTTCCTCGGCCACCGCGAAGCGGTAGGTCTGGAACAATCCCGCGCCGTGCAGCGCGAGCGGAATGCCCGCGAGCGCGTCGCCGGAGGTGCCATAGACGGCTTCCACCACCATCTCCACGGCCTCGCCGTTCTGCATGAAGCGCCACGGCACGGGCCGGCCGGTGCTCGGCATCTCGAACTGGATGCAGTCGTGATGACGCAGATCCTCGATGGTATGCGGCACACCCGCCCGCTTCAGATAAGCGGGCGAAGCGACGATCACGAGTTCCGCGTCCTCGAGCTTGCGCGCGATCAGGTTGGAGTCGCGCGGCGCGCGGCCACGGATCGCGAGGTCGAAGCCTTCCTCGGCGAAGTCGATATTGCGGTTGCTCAGATGCGCTTCCACCGTGACATCGGGATAACGCGCGCGGAATTCCGCAAGGATGGGCAGCATGCGGAAGTGCCCGTAAGGCGTCGGCATGCTGATGCGCAGCACGCCCTTGGGCGTGGTCTGCTGGCCGGTGGCTTCGCGCTCGGCTTCGGCCAGACGATTCAGCGCGTCGCGGCATTGCTCGAAGTAACGGCGGCCGGCATCGGTCAGGCGGATCTGGCGCGTCGTGCGCACGAACAGCCGCACGTCGAGGCGCTTTTCCAGCCGCGCGACGGCACGGCTCACGGCAGCAGGCGTGACGCTCGCAGCCGTCGCGGCCAGCGTGAAACTGCCGAGTTCAGCCGCGAGGCAGAACAGCTCGATGCTGCCAAGAAGAAGGTCGTCGAATTGCCGCTGCATGTCGGTGGACACTATGTCCCGGTTCACTGTGCTGCATCTTCGCCATGCGCGGCCCGCGAGTCAATCGACGCGCATGCATTTGACTTGTGACTGCGCGGAACAGATGCGCCGGTTCAAGCCGAAAAAAAGCCCGCTTGTCCGGTCAGGAGAAAGCGGGCGTTGCTTGCAAGCGTGCCATCGGAATGGCAGGCGATGCCTTACTTCGCGGTCGGCATCGCGAATTCGGCGCCCTTCTCGGTGCTTTCGGGCCAGCGCTGCATGATCGACTTCTGCTTCGTGTAGAAACGCACGCCTTCCTCGCCGTACGCGTGCATGTCGCCGAAGAGACTGCGCTTCCAGCCGCCGAAACCATGCCATGCCATCGGCACCGGAATCGGCACGTTGATGCCCACCATGCCCACCTCGATGCGGCGTCCGAACTCGCGCGCAATGTGGCCATCGCGCGTGTAGCAGGCCACGCCATTGCCGAACTCGTGCTCGTTGACCAGATCCACGGCTTCGCTGAAGTCCTTCACGCGCACGCAGGCGAGCACCGGTCCGAAGATCTCTTCCTTGTAGATGCGCATTTCCGGCGTCACGTGGTCGAACAGCGTGCCGCCCGTGAAGAAGCCGTCCTCATGACCCGGCACCTTGAAGCCCCGGCCATCGACGACCAGCTTCGCGCCTTCGTCCACGCCCATCGCGATATAGCCTTCGATGCGCTCCAGCGCCTGACGCGTGACGATCGGGCCCATTTCGGCATCGTCTTCCATGCCGTTCTTGATCTTGAGCTGCTGCGCGCGCTCGGCGAGGCGCGGCACGATCTTGTCCGCGACATCGCCCACCAGCACCGCCACCGAAATGGCCATGCAGCGCTCGCCCGCCGAGCCGTAGCCCGCGCCGATCAACGCATCGACAGCCTGGTCGAGATCCGCATCCGGCATCACGACCATGTGATTCTTCGCGCCGCCGAGCGCCTGCACGCGCTTGCCGTGCTTCGCGCCCGTTTCGTAGATGTAGTTGGCGATCGGCGTCGAACCGACGAAGCTGATCGCCTTCACTTGCGGGTGCGTGAGCAGCGCATCGACGACGACCTTGTCGCCCTGCACGACGTTGAAGATGCCGTCCGGCAAGCCGGCTTGCTTGAGCAGCTCGGCCATGAACAGCGACGCCGACGGATCGCGCTCGCTCGGCTTCAGGATGAACGCATTGCCTGCCGCGATGGCGACCGGGAACATCCAGCACGGCACCATGCACGGGAAGTTGAACGGCGTAATGCCCGCGACGATGCCGAGCGGCTGGCGCGTGGTCCAGTTGTCGATGCCGGTGGACACCTGTTCGGTGTAGTCGCCCTTCAGCAGTTGCGGAATGCCGCAGGCGAATTCGATCACGTCGATACCGCGCGACACCTCGCCCTGCGCATCCGAGAACACCTTGCCGTGCTCGGCGGTGATGATGGCCGCGAGTTCGTCGCGATGCTTGTTCATCAGCTCCAGGAACTTGAGCATGACGCGCGCGCGGCGGATGGGCGGCATGTCGCGCCAGGCCGGGAACGCCTGCTTCGCGCTGGCGACCGCAGCGTCCACGTCGGCGGCTTCGCCGAGCACGAGCTTGCGCGGACGTTCGCCCGTTGCGGGGTTGAAGACCGGCTGCGTGCGCGTGGCCGAGCCGTTCGTCCGTTGACCGTGGATGTAATGGACCACGTCGGCGGTATCGTTGAACGCTTGCATCTCGTCTCCTTCACTGAATGTTTGGGCAATGGTCACAGTGTAGGAAGCATCGGGCTCCGCGCAAAGACGCTATGATTGAACTCATTGTTTATTCTGGCAAACAATGAGCAGATGGAAGAGCAAAAGATCGAGGCTCTCTGGACCCATTTGCACTGGCTCACGGTGCTCGCGGAACAGGGCAGCTACACGGCGGCGGCCGCCCGCCTGAATGTCTCGAAGGCGGCCATGAGCCAGCGCATCGCGGAACTGGAGCGCGCGGCGGGCGTGCCGCTCGTCACCCGCACCACGCG
Source organism: Caballeronia sp. LZ043 (assembly GCF_031451075.1). NCBI lineage: Bacteria > Pseudomonadati > Pseudomonadota > Betaproteobacteria > Burkholderiales > Burkholderiaceae > Caballeronia > Caballeronia sp. LZ043. The sequence continues at coordinate 1,465,473 of NZ_JARUXT010000003.1, forward strand.
CAGCGTGCGCTTCACCGAGGCGGGCCGCCGGCTCGTCGACGACACGCGCGAGCAGTATCAGCACATCGCGTCGAGCTTTCTGAGCGTAAGGGAGATGGCGGGCGTCGCGCGCGGGCTGATCCGGATGACCGCGCCCATGGCGTTTTCACGCCAGCAACTCGTGCCGAAGATGTCGGGGTTCCTGCATGCGCATCCCGAAGTGCGCGTGCAGCTGGAAGCCGCCGACCGGCTCAGTTCCATCGCCACCGAGGGTTTCGATCTCGCGGTGCGTCATAGCGCGCAGGTCCCCGACACGCACGTGGCCTGGAAACTGTGCGATACCTATTCGGTGATCGTTGCCACCCGCGCCTATCTCAAGCGGCGCGGCACGCCGCAGACGCCGAACGATCTCGCCACGCACGACTGTCTCGTCTATCCGCGCGCGCAGTCTGCGAGTATCTGGTCGTTTCAGCGCAAGGGCGGCCGCAAGAGTTCGGCGGGGCCGCACACGCTGGCCGTCAGCGGACCGTTCGAAGCCAATAACAGCGAGGTGTTGCGCGACGCCGCGCTCGATGACCTGGGCATCGCGTTGCTGCCGGACTTCACTGCGCAGGCGGCGGTGCAGACGGGCAAGCTGGTGGTGCTGCTGCCGGAATGGCGTCCGGTCGGCGCGTTCGCGGATCAGCTTTTCGTGGTGCGGCCTTATTCGCCGCATGTGCCGCGGGCCGTCGCGTTGTTCATCGGGTATTTGCGCGAGACCTTTTCGGGCGGGTTTCCGCTTTGATTTACGAACGCCTGAATGCAAACGCGCCCGCATGGTTGCGGGCGCGTTGCTTGATGAGGCTGCTTGCTTAGTGATGCGCGAACGTCGACGTCACGTCGTTTTGAATCGCAGTGACACGTGCGCCCGATTGCGAGCCGCCGTCCGCCACACCGCCGTAGGCGCTTTGCGCCGCGACACGCGCTTCGGCTGCCTGGATGTCGGCGGGATACGTGGTGTCGTTGACGACGCCCGGGTTGTAGCCTGCCTTTTCCAGTTGAACGATCTGCGCGCGGACTTCAGCGCGCGTCACGGGTTGGTTCGATTGCGCGAAAGATGCGACCGGAGCGGCGAAAGCGAGAGCGACCGCTGCAATACCGATGAGCTTGTTCATGATTCATTCCTCCGTACCTTGAGTTTTTGGGTTGTCGCTCACGCTGCCTTTGCCTGACTTGCTGCTTCGTTTGCGACCGTTGAGGCAAGTTTAGGGATCGCTCCATCTAGGGTAAATACCTAATCTGCGAAATCACTTTTGGCGAAAAACCGACTAATCCGGGCACATGCGAAGCCGGACGACGGCGCTCCATATCGGCTATAAAGAAGAACGAAGGTGGCCTTTGGTGCGAACGATCGTTTAGACAGGAGAATCGCCTTGAAGCGCATCCTGGTAATCGGCGCGGGTTTCGCGGGTCTGTGGAGCGCGCTGTCCGCCGCGCGCAAGCTCGATGAAATGGGCCCCGTCGCCGGCGAGACCGAAGTGGCCATCGTCAATCCGGCGCCCTTCCACAGCGTGCGGGTGCGCAACTACGAGCAGCCGCTCGATCCCACGCTCGTCCCGCTCGATACCGTGCTCGGTCCGGCGGGCGTGCGCCTGATCCAGGCGAAGGTGACGGACATCGACAGCCCGAACCGGCGCGTAACCGTCGCGCATGACGGCGCGTCCGAGACGCTCGACTACGACCGGCTGATCCTGGCCGCGGGCAGCGTGCTGGTGCGCCCGCCGATTCCCGGCCTCGACCACCATTCCTTCGATGTCGATACCTACGCCGGCGCGTGCCGTCTGCAGGCGCATCTGCTGACGCTGCCCGCGCTGCCCGATACGCCCGGCCGCTACACGGCGGTGGTGATCGGCGCGGGTCTGACGGGCATCGAACTCGCGGCGGAACTGCCTGCGCGGCTGCGCGAGATCGTCACGGAAGGCGAACGCGGCCGCGTACGCGTGGTGCTCGCGGATCGTTCGACGCGAATCGCCCAGGCGATGGGCGGCGCGCAGCCGGTCATCGAAAACGCGTTGAACACGCTGGAAGTCGAGTTGCGGCCGGGTGTGTCGCTGGAATCAGTCGATGAACGGGGCGTCACGCTCACGCAAGATGGCTCGCGCGAAACCATCGAGGCCGCGACGGTCATCTGGTGCGGCGGCATGCATGCGAATGCGCTGGCGGCGCAGCTACCGGTGACGCTCGATCCGCTCGGCCGCGTGCCCGTCGATACCTTCCTGCGCGCGGAAGGCGTGCCCGGCGTGTTCGCGGCGGGCGACTGCGCGCGCGTGCTGATCGACGGCACACGGCCTTCGGTCATGTCGTGCCAGCATGGCCGGCCGATGGGACGCTATGCCGGGCACAACGCCGTGTGCGATCTGTTCGGTGTCGAGATGTTGCCGCTGTCGATCGACTGGTACACGACCATCTGCGATCTCGGGCCGTGGGGCGCGGTCTATACGGAGGGATGGGACAGGCAGCTCGTGTCGCAAGGCGAGGCGGCCAAGCAGACGAAGCGCACGATCAACGGCGAGCGCATTTATCCGCCGAGGAACGGCACGCGCGAGGCGCTGTTTCAGGCGGCGGCGCCCGTGGTGCAGACGCCGCCGCCGACGCATCGCAGCTGACTCGCTGCGATGCGGTGAAGCTGGGAAGCGTCAGACCTTCTGCACGGACGCGTCGTAGATCTCGTTGATCGACTCTTCGAGCGTCTTGTCGAACTCGCTGTCGCTCATCGACTTCTTCAGCTCGTTGATGAGCGCGCGCGAGAAACTCGCGATCATGCCGTGGTTCTCCGCGAGCTTCTTGCAGGCGTCGGTACGCGTATAGCCGCCCGACAGCGCCACCACACGCACGACACGCGGATGCTCGATCAGCGGACGATAGAAATCCGCTTCGTCCGGGATGGTCAGCTTGATCATCACCTGGCTGGATTCAGGCAGTGCGTCGAGACCCTTGAGCAGTTCGTCGCGCAGGATCTTTTCCGCGCCCTTCTTGTCCGGGCTCTTGATCGAGACTTCGGGTTCGAGGATCGGCACGAGACCATGCTTGATGATTTGTGCGCCAACTTCGAACTGCTGTTTCGACACAGCGGCGATGCCCTTTGCGTCGGCCTGATGGATCACCGAGCGCATCTTCGTGCCGAACACACCCAGCTTGGCCGCGCGCGCGAGCAGTTCATCGAGACCGGGGATCGGCTTCATCACCTGCACGCCGTCCGCTTCCGCCTCCAGACCCTTGTCGACCTTCAGGAACGGCACGATGCCGCGGTCTTCCCACAGGAACGTCGGCACCGGCTTGCCGCCGGCTTCGCCGTCCATCGTGCGCTCGAACAGAATGGCGCCGATCACTTTCTGGCCCGTGAACGAAGGCGCCGTCATGATGCGCACCCGCATTTCGTGCATCAGCTTGAACATTTCGGCGTCGCCGTCATAGGCGTCTTCCGGAATGCCATATTGCTTGAGCGCGCCCGGCGTCGAACCGCCGCTCTGATCCAGAGCGGCGATGAAACCATTCTTCTCAGCCATTTGCGCGAGCATCTTTTCGTTAGCCACGAACATTTCCTCCTCGAAGTTCAAACACCGGGTTCGGCGCATTCGAATTCACGCCTTTACCCGGGCTTATGGTTCAACTTCCTCAAGTGTAATGGTTTTGACGGATGGAAAAGGCGCGCGAAGCCGCCTTTCGTGAGCAAAGCGGCCGCGAAAGGGCCGCTATCGTGCGTTAGCGCACTTGCTTCAGTGATTTTGTCGCGCGATGAGGCTCAGGAGGCGGCCGATTCGAGATCGCTTGCCACGACGGGCTTGACGCCTGTGCGCCAGAATCGCATGGCTCGACGCAGGACCGAAGGCGCGTGCGCGAAATCAGCTGCTTGCGGGAGTTCCGCATGATCGTTCGACGTGACGCTGAGCGTTTCACTCGATGGCGCCGGTGCCGTCACTTCAGGCTCGGGAACCGGCGCGAGTCTTTCCCTGGCGTCGCCGCAACGCGCGTTGAGCTGGCGGCGTATCTCGGAGTCGTCGATCAAGGCCTGCGCACTCGACATGCCGCGCTCGAATTGCAGCGCATAAGCGATGTCGGTGAAGTTTTCATAGCGGCCGGTGTCGGCCAGTTCGAACGCCAGTTCCGCGGTGCGGCGGCGCTTCCATGTTTCGAGATCGTCTTGGCCCGTGCTCACGAATGTCCTCTTATGAGCGATGAGGTGCCGACGATGTTAGCCCGCCGCCAAACGTTTTACCGTTGTCGCGTCACAACAAGCAGACGAAAGACGCTCAACAAATCGCACAAAAAACGCTTGCCTTGCGCATGGGATTCGCTTAGCCCGCGCACAACGTGCGCTTGATGACCGTGTTTCCGCTGCCGGCATGTTGTATTGCTTGCAATTGCGCCAGCCGGAGCGGCATCATCCGGGCACCTCATCAGTTCGCTGCTGTCTTGCGAGCCTTACCCACAGCAACCATCAAGCGAATGGAACACGAGTCGAGAGAATTGATCCTGCGGGATCTTGGCGCGGTGGCCCGCATCAATGCGGTGCCTTCGATGCTCGAGATGATCTGCAGTGAATCCGGCATGGGATTCGCCGCCGTTGCGCGAGTCAGCGACCTGACCTGGACCGCTTGTGCGGTGAAGGACAACATCAGTTTCGGCTTGCAGCCCGGCGGCCAGCTCGACCTTCACACGACGCTGTGTCATGAGTCCCGTGAGGCTCGTGTCCCGATCATCGTCGACGATTTCGACACCGATACCCGCTATGGCGGGCATCACACGCCGACCCTCTACAAGCTGCGCAGCTATATCTCCGTGCCCATCGTGCTGCCGGACGGCGAGTACTTCGGCAATCTCTGTGCAATCGACAGCCGGCCCATGCACGTGTCCGATCCGCGCGTGGTCCGCATGTTCGAAGTCTTCGCCAATCTCATCGCGTTGCAACTGGACAGCGACAAGCGGCAGTGGTCCACCGAGAATCTGCTTTCCAGCGAGCGCGAAAGTTCGAAGCTCCGCGAGCAATTCATCGCGGTGCTCGGTCATGACTTGCGCAGTCCGCTGGCGGCGATCAGCGCGAGCGCGGAATACCTGCAACTCAAGGCGGAGTCGCCCGACATGACCGCGGTGGCAAAGCGCCTGAGGTCGAGCGCTTCCCGCATGTCGAAGCTCATCGACGACATCATGGACTTCGCGCGCGGCCGGCTGGGCAACGGCATTCCCGCGCGTATCGAACGGGTGGAGAATCTCGGCCCGTACCTGCAGACGGTCGTCAACGAGATCACGCAGGCCAACGAAGACCGGAAGATCTTCGCGACACTGGCCATCGAGCGTCCCGTCGATTGCGATCCGGCGCGTCTGCAGCAACTCCTCGCGAATCTGCTCGCCAACGCCGTGACCCACGGTAGCTCCGATGCGCCCGTGCGCGTGTCGGCCAACACGGATGCGACCCATCTGGTCATCGAGGTAGCGAATCAAGGCGATTCCATCGCGGAGGAGTCGCTCGCGAAAGTGTTCGAACCGTATTGGCGCGCGGCGAACAAGACGCCCGGCGAAGGTCTGGGTCTCGGGCTGTATATCTGTCAGCAGGTCGTCAACGCACACAAGGGAACGATCGAGGCGTGTTCGTCGCAGGCGAACGGCACGTGTTTCACCGCACGCATCCCGCTGGTTGCATGATGACGGGATCAGGTCCGAACCATGCGCTCATGGACGATAGATTGTTTTTCCAGCCCGACAGTACGATGAGGACGCCACGCAGCATGAACGGCCAGGCAGCAAACCCACAATGCGTCATCTGGACGCGCCGGATGAAAGATGCGCTCGATGCCCCGCGCGTGCTCGTTGTCGACGACTTCACGGATACCGCGGACGCGATCAGCATGGTGCTGGCCATCGGCGGATTCGATTCGAATGCCGTCTACAGCGGACGCCGTGCGATCGACACCATCGGTCAATGGCGCCCGCAGATCGTGCTGCTGGACATCTGGATGCCGGATATGTCGGGACTGGAAGTCGCCGCGCAGCTGCGGGCCAACGCGAGCACGTCGGATACCGTATTGATCGCGCACTCGGCGGCGTCATCGGCGTCCGACCTCGAACGCGCGAAGCACGCGGGCTTCGACGCTTTCTGCGCAAAACCGACGGACTCCGCGATCCTTGCGCCGCTGTTGCGGCATTTCGTTCCGGACGCTTCGGCGAGTTAGCGAAAGCTACAAATCGACGCGTTCGCGCGGTTCCCGCATCGGACAGCCGTTACGCTCGCCGCGAAAGTCCGACGACACCTCGTACGACATCCGCCGCGCGCGCATCACGCCACCCAGCGGCCGATGCGCCGCCACGCCATGCCACGGACTGAAGGCCATGCCGTCGTCGATGCCGCGCTCGCGCTGCGGGTTCCACGTGCTCTGCGGCGCCACGCGAATGCGCGCCACCGTCACATAGGGACTCTCGTCTTCCGGCCATTGCACCGAGGCATCCTCGATGGGCATCTTCTCGATGTCGGTCGCCAGTTGCACGCGCACTTCCCATTCGGCGCCGTTCGCCATGAAGAACTCGCTGACGGCTTCGCGCAGGCCATCGGGACGGTCCTTCAGATCGACGGGGGCGTCCGTCAGCGCCGTCAGTTCCGCCGATACGGGCGCGACGCTCAGCTTGCCAAAGTACCGGCCATGGAGAAGCGGCACGGCTGTATAGAAGGTCTCGCCCAGAATGTGCGTCTCGGGATGACCGCCCAGGCTCTTGATCATGCCGCTCTCGCCGCCCAGCTTTTCGATCAGCGCTTCCGTGCCGCGCAGCATCGCCGACAGCGCCTTCTTGCCGCCCGGCATCTTGTCGGTGGTTTTTGCGAGCAGCTTGAGATTCGAGAGGAACTTCTTCGGCGTCGCGGCCGTGAAGGCCGGGGCGTTGATCATCACCAGATCCTGCGTGCGATCGCCTTCGCTGCCCGGCAAGCGCTCGCCCTCGACGCCGATGATCTTCACGGCAAGTCCGCGCGGGGTGGAGACGTTGTCGTCGAGCACGTCGCCGGGATTCGTCGACAGACGAAGCACCACGGGAAAGCTCGCAGGCTGCGCGAAGATGCCTTGCGCGAGTTCAGGCGGCAGGCCGGCATTCACCTGCATTTCGCCGGTCAGCAGGCCGTGGCTTTTCGCATGCACGCTGCGGATCGCATGTCCCGAGTCGGCGTAGGTCTTCTCGGTGATGCCGCGCATCGTTTCCGCGAGTTCCCTCGTGGTCTCGGCTTCGTCGTCGGGGATCTGTTCGAACGCGGGATCGAACGGCAGCGCGGGATTGGGCATGGAAGCTCCGGTCTGTGGGTGTTTTGAACAACACCCAGCAACCCCTGTGCCGTCGCGCGTGGACCGGTCAGATTGCGCCGCTCACCACGCTCCGGCAAACGCCAGCACCGCGCGATTGAACGCGCCAGGGCTGGCGACATTCATCCCATGCGACGCCCGCGCGATCGTCTGGCGCTCGGCGAACGCAATCCACTCCGTCAGCTTCTCGACGTTGTTGCGGAACATGCGCGGGCTCTTCTCGCCGTCGATCAGCAGCGTGCGGCATTTGATGTCGCGCGCCAGGTCCCGCGTGTAAGCGGGCAGCGGATCGCGGAATTGCTTCGGCAGCGTCAGCGCGTTGTCGAGCGCCATGCGGCGGAAGCTCTCCGTGCTCTTCTTCCAGAAGCCAGGCATGCTCACCGAATCGACGAACATCTCCAGGCCACGGTCGAATTCGCCCTGTTCGATCAACTCGGCCACGCGCGCGCGCAGCGCATTCGTGGCGGGCGGCAGTGCGGCAGGTGCAGCAGGTGCCGAACGCGACTTCGTTTCCAGTTCGAGCGGACCGCCCGGATCGGCCAGCGTGAGCGTCTTCACGAGGCGCGGATACTCGCGCGCCAGATGAAACGCAATCGCGCCGCCGCGCGAATGCCCGACGAGATGAACGGGTGCCAGTTCCAGCGTCTCGATGAACGCCGCCATTTCCGCCACGTGCGCTTCCCAGCCGAACTCCCCCTGCACGAAGGCATCGACGGCCGGCCAGTAATGCGACAGGCTCGGCACGATCACGCGGAATTGCTTCGCGAGCGGCAGGACTTGCGCCTCCCAGTACCGGTAATCGCACAGCGATCCGTGGATGAGTACCATCGGCTCACCCTCTCCGCACGCGATATACGGCACGGAAATCCCGGACGCGTTCGTGGCGAACGACGGCTCAGGCAGGCCTTGCACGGCGGTGAGGACGGAAAGATCGGTACGGGCGTTCATGGATAGGCTCCTTGACTGCATCATGCGCCCCGCTCAGGTAAAAGAAAAACGCATAATCTTGATAGAATCGTTCAGATTTTCTGATACCGAGCCTGTCCGACCATGAAAGCACTCGACCTCGATGTCCTTGCGATGATCGTCGCCGTGGCCGATACCGGCAACATCAGCCGGGCGGCGGAACTCGTGCATCGTTCGCAATCGGCGGTGAGCATGCAGATCAAGACGCTGGAAACCGCGCTCGGCAAGCCGCTGTTCGTGCGCAAGCCGCGCAGCGTCGTGCCCACGCAGGACGGCGAGGTGCTGCTCACCTACGCGCGCCGCATGATCGCGCTGCGCGACGAGGCGTGGGCGGCCGTCGTGCGGCCAGACGTGACGGGGCGCGTGGTGATCGGCGTGCCGGACGATTACGCGTCGTCGCTTTTCCCGCCCATTCTGAAGAAATTTTCCGCCACCTATCCGAAGGTCGAGATCCAGGTGGTCGGCCTGCCGAGCGTCGCCCTTGCGCCGATGGTGAAGGACGGTTCGGTGGATCTCGTCTGCGCGACGCGGGTCAAGGGACTGTCCGGCGACTTCGTGCGTCACGAGCCGATGGTCTGGGCCGCCGCGCCCGGCGCCACGGATATCTGGAAGGAACGCCCGCTGCCCATCGCGGTGTTCCTGCCGGGCAGCGTCGCGCGGGAGAACGCGATCCGCAGCCTGGAGCACGCGCGCATCGGCTATCGCACGTCGTATGAGAGTCCGAGCCTGCTCGGTCTGCTGACGATGGCCGAAGCCGGCCTCGCCGTGACGCCGCTCGCGAAATGCGCGGTGCCCGCTCACTTCACGCTGCTCGGGCCGCCGCAAGGTTTGCCGGATATCGGCACGCTGGAAGTGGTGCTGGCGAGAAGCGCGGCGTCGAGACGACCGCCGTGCGACTTTCTCGCCGAACGCATCATGGCCGACTTGCGGCGCTGATGCGCGCTTCTATCGCTTGCATGCGCTTCGTGCTCCAGTTGCGCAGCGCCGCGTCCGATACCACCATTGGCAGCGAAGCCGCGATGATGCGATAGACATCGTTGCGGCGCACCTTCGAGATGCGCGCGGGATCGAGCCATGCGCGGTTCTCCGCGAGCAGCACCAGCGTATCGAGGCCGATCATGATCGGCCACAGGCAGGCCAGCCGCAAACGCACGGCGCCCGGCGCAATGGCCAGCGTGTAATCGACGGCGTCCTGGTACAACGCCAGCGAAGTGCGCAACAGCTCGAACAGCACGGGCCGTGCGCGCACCGACGCCTGCGGGTCCAGCAGATCATGCGGCGCGAGGCCATGACGCGCGAGCATCGTTGCAGGCAGATAGCAGCGTCCGATGCGCAGGTCGCGCGCGCAATCGCGCAGCACGTTGGTCATCTGCAAGGCCTTGCCGAAGCGCACGCCGAGCGCCAGCATGGTGTCGAGCGGCGCCTGAAGCTTGCCCGGCTGATGCGCCACCGTCATGCGCGTCCAGAATTCACCCACGCACCCCGCTACCAGATACGTATAGCGGTCCAGTTCGTCGAACTCCTTCAGCGCGGCGATCTGCCCGGACGTCTCGTCGGGAAACGTGCGCAGGTCGAATTCCATGCCGGTGCTGAGCGTCGTCACGATGTCGCGCACCGCCGCGCCGACCCGCGCATCCAGTTGTGGCAGGATCGCCAGCGCCGCGCCGAGCGCTTCGAGCAACGCCCGCTCGTCCGGCTGCGCCTGCTGCTGCGCCACTTCGCCGGCAATCCGCGCGAGCGCGCCGTCATCGGCGGCGCCGTTCACCTGTGCGCGCAACGACAGCAAGAGTTCGAGGCGGCGTTGCGGCGAGATCAGCGAGGTATCGGCGATGGTGTCCGCCGCGCGCGCCAGCAGATACGCGAGCCCGATAGGATCGCGCATGCCGGCGGGCAGGATGCGCAGCGTCAGGTAGAACGAGCGCGACACACTCTTGAGTAGCGGACCGAGCAGGACGGTCCGGGATGAAGTGTTCATGACTTAGACACGGAAGAGACTGGCGAGCGGCGCGATACAAGCGCGCTGCGGCATTGTAGCGGTCGTCGGCAGAATCGGACTCTCCGCATGGGGCGCGTCTTGGGCCGAATTGAGAAAACGCGAGCCAGTCAGGCAACGCTTGCCGTGCGAATGACATGTGCCGGCCGATGATCATCCCACTGACGGCCATCTTTCTCTGCGGTCAAAGTGCGACTTGAAGGCGAAGGAATATGCCGATCACAAAAGGATGTTTCGGTCCGGGTTTCCCCCCTGCCTGATAACGCGGGATAAGCCCGTTGAAATGTTTTCGTTGAATATACGGAGATCTTTGTTTCGTTTCTTTGCCCAAAAAAAGTTGTCACTAATTCTCGCCAGCCTGGCACGAATTTTTGGCCCATAGATTGGCAAAGAGCCCGCGGGTATTGACGCGTCTACAACCCAAAGTAATTCGCCTTCGTTCCATTCCGATGGATGGATCGGGCGCCCTACCCCTGAAAGCCTTATCAGCTACTTCCGGTGTTAGCAAGGCCCACATGAAGTATCTGACAGGATTTTTATCGATTATTCCTTCACGCAGATAATTCTTTGTGTTGCAAAAAGAAGCAGAATGGCCGCCACTGCGTTCACAATGGACCTTTGCATTTGATTCACGCTCAGGTACACACCCAATTTTTGCAGCACAAAATCAACTGCAATATAGAAAATCGCGACCAGCAAAACGGAGAATAGAGTTCGTAAAATCTTTTTCTGCAAGAGTAACAAACATTGAAAGTTCAAGATCTCGTCCATAGGAATGTCCGAGAGCGCACCACCATGACAGCAATGCTAGCACCCCAAATCTCGTTCATTAGCTCTTTGTTCTAATTGCCCGCGTTTTCAGAATTATCAACAAAGGTGGGTACGAAACGAATCAGTCCGATTAGCAATGGCGGCTGAATCATTTCACATCCCCCAAAGAATCGCGCCAAGGAAAGCACCAATCCAAGATACGCTCGTCGGAGCGGAGTGAAAGAGGCCCATAGTCGGGCCTTGCACACTAACGAGGAAACACGCGTGAGTAGTTCGCGTGGAGGGGAGAGCGACTATGACCGCTTCAGCGAACGCGATGAGCCGAACTCAAAGATGGCCGAACCACTTCGAAGCCATCGTACCCAGTCAAGCAGGCGCGCCGGCGACCTTGTTTCAATTCCTAAGAACACCGCCCGCATGCTTGTGCGTTACAGGATCGTTGAGTCGCGCCTCAGGGAGGTCTCCTGCGTCAAGTCGGTACCGACTCCGCCTGCTCTCCCTCCTCCCCAATCAACTCCGGCATCAACGCCCATACTTCCGCGCGCAGATACTGCTCGAAGTCCTTGCGCACTTCGGGATGCTGCAACGCGAACTGGATCGTCGCCTTGAGATAGCCGAGCTTGCTGCCGCAGTCGAAACGCGTGCCGAAATAGCGATACGCGAGCACCTGTTCCTCGCCGAGCAGCGCGCCGATGGCGTCGGTCAGCTGAATCTCGCCGCCCGCATTGGGCCGTGTCTCGCGCAGATGCCGGAAGATGCTCGGCATCAGCACATAGCGTCCGACCACGCCGAGATTCGACGGCGCGAGCGCCGGCTGCGGCTTCTCGACGATGCTCGACATCTTGATGACATCCTCTTCCCATTCGCGCCCTTCGATCACGCCATACGAAGCGCTGTCCTCGCGCGCGATGCGTTCCACGCCGATCACCGAGCTGTGATAGTGATCGAAGACGTCGACGAGCTGCTTCATCACCGGCTGCGGCGCGTGCAGCAGGTCATCGGCGAGCATCACGGCGAAGGGCTGCTGGCCGACGAGCCGTTCCGCGCACAACACCGCGTGACCGAGACCGAGCGCGGACGGCTGGCGCACATAGAAGCAATCGACGTTCGCCGGCTTGATGCTGCGCACGGCGTCGAGCAGGGCTTCCTTGTTGCGTGCCTCGAGTTCGGCTTCAAGTTCATAGGACTTGTCGAAGTGATCTTCGATGGCGCGCTTGCCGCGGCCGGTGACGAAAATCATCTCCGTGATCCCGGCGGCGACGGCCTCTTCCACCGCGTATTGAATCAGCGGCTTGTCGACCACCGGCAGCATTTCCTTGGGACTGGCCTTGGTCGCGGGCAAGAAGCGTGTGCCGAGACCCGCGACAGGAAATACGGCCTTGGTCACCTTGAGCATGAGTCTTTCCTCCAGATCGAAACCCGTGATTGAGATGTCCCCGGACCCGGTGGTCCGCTGCAGCGCTCGGGCGGCGCTTATTCCGCGTCGTCCATCTGAGGCGCCGGGACGCGATTCGAGCCGCGCTTGCGCAACGGGCTCAGGGGGTCGTTGCGCAGTGCGTCCCGATAGGCCGAGGCGGCCACCAGCACGAGCAGCACCGCCACGCCGGCAATCGCATGCATATCCATGATCCGCATCCATTCGACGTTAGACAGGCATCGACCGTAACAGAAAAAAATCGATAAAAAATGAGCGCCCGTGCCGCGAATTATTTCGTTATTCGTGCCATTTCTGCTGCCCTAAGATCGACGCATTCTTTTCTCGCGCGACCTTCCACTCCATGAGCGATTCTTCTCTCTTCACGCCCGCTGCCGCACGTCATGAAGGCCTCCTGTCGGACAGCCAGGATGTCGCCATCGACGCATGGCGCGGCGCGGCGGCCTTGCTCGTTGCGTACTTTCATTGCCGGCAGGTAACGTGGATCGGCATGCAGCAATTTCATCGCAGCCTGCATGGCCTCGACGCGAATGCACTCATCAGCTATCTGACCTTCCCGATTGCCTGGGGCTCGGCGGGCGTGCCGGTGTTCTTCGTCATCAGCGGCTATTGCATCCATCGCGCGATGGCCCGCAAGCTGATCGCCGACCCGCTCGCTCCCTTCGATAGCGGCAACTTCCTGCTGCGTCGTTTCGTCCGCATCTATCCGGTGCTGATCGCCGCGCTGCTGCTGACGCTCGCGCTCGATTCGCTGAGCAGCACGTTCCTGCCTGTCAGCCACAAGATCAATCCCTTCGACCTGAGCGCGTTTCTCGTCAATCTGTTTTCGTTGCAGGGCATCGCGGGGAAGACCTTCGGGTCGAACGGCGCGCTCTGGACGCTTTCAGTGGAAGTGCAGTTCTATCTCGTGTATCCGATGCTGATCGCGCTGCGGCGGCGCATCGGCATGGGCGGCGTGATGGCGGGCGTCGGCGTCATCAACGTGCTGTCGGCGCTGGTTTTCGCGCCGCGCGGCATCGTCGTGTTCACGTCCTACTGGTTCGCGTGGATGCTCGGCGCATGGATCGCGGAAGCGAAAGCGCGGGGAATCGAAGCGCGGCCGCGCATGGGAATGCTGGCCGGCGTGCTCACACTGGCCGGATGCGGCGCATTCAGCCTCGCGCAATATGCGGCGTTCCAGTTGTGGGCATTCGCCTTCGCCGTCTACCTGCACGGCGCGCTGGATACGCCGATGCGCGCATCGCCCGTGGTCCGCTTCCTGTCCTGGCTGGGCACGTTCAGCTTCTCGCTGTATGTCGTGCATCTGCCCATTTTCGTGCTGCTGGGATCGGTGCTGTTCAGGTCCGCGCTACAGACCGACATCTGGGCTTCGTTCGGCTTCACTGCCGTTGCGGTGTGCGTGGCGCTGGTCTTCCATGCCGCCGTGGAGAAGCCCGCGATGGCGTGGTCAGCGGCGCTGCGGCGCACGCGCCGCAGGCGCTGACTCAACCGCGTTTGCGCGAACGCTCCGCGACATCGACGAGAATCTTCTCCACGCTCTCGACATAGCGCTCGGTGCCGAAGCGGCTCGTCGCATTCTCATAACCTTGCTCGACAAGTCGCTCGCGCAACGGCTGATTCTTTCTCAGACGGTCGAGAATGCGCGCCAGCTCGGCGGCGTCGCCGGGTGAACAGAGAATGCCGTTCTCGCCGTCCTCGACGATATCCATCACGCCGCCTGCTCGCGTCGCCACGACGGGCCGCTTCGACAGCATCCCTTCGATGATCACGCGCCCGAACGGCTCCGCCATGATCGAGGTATGCGTGACCACGTCCACCGCTTTCATGCAGGCGGCGATATCGTCCTGGAAGCCGAGGAAATGCACGCGGTCCTGCAAGCCATGCTCGTCCACATAGGCGCGCAATTCGGTTTCATAGGCGTCTTCACCGAACAAGGCCGCGCCGACCAGCACCGCATGCATGTCCGGCGACTCCAGCAGCGCCTCCAGCAGCACATGCTGACCCTTCCAGCGCGCGAGCCGGCTGAAGCAGCCGACCAGGAACGCATCGCGCGGCAAGCCGAAACGCGCGCGCAGTTCGTGTTGCGCGACGGCTTCGATATCCGTGAACGGTTCGGCCGAGATGCCGTTGAACACGACATCGAGCCGTTCCTCGCGCAACCGCGTCAGTGCCGTGACGGCGGCGGCCGATGCGGTCGAATTGGCGATCACGTGTTCCAGCATCAGCTTGGTGCACCACTTGATGACCGCTAGTTGCGTGCGGCCGAAGTGTTCCTCGCTGACGATGTCGCGCAGATGCCAGACCACCGGTCTGCGCGAGATCAGTCCCGCAATCGCGCCGATGACCATCGCGCGCTGCGTGTTCACGTAGATCACGTCGGCGTTGCGCGAGCGTTCCAGCGTGCCGCGCAACAGCTTCAGCATGCCGCCCAGCATGTTCATCCCAGGCCGCGCCTTGCCGTCCTTGCGCATGCCGTCGAGCGACTTGCCGTCGAGCACGTCCACTTTCACGCCGACCGCTTCCAGCGCGATGCGGAACGGGCCATCGTCGAACAGGACGGTCTGCACGTCGCCGCGCATGTTCTTCACGACTTCGAGCATCGACAACTCCGCGCCGCCCAGCGCCCCGCTCTGGTCGACGGCCAGCACTTTCAAGCCCGCTTGCTGCATCTCGTCGATGGCAGGCGGCTCGGGCGCCTCCTCCACCGGCAGCGGCGGCAGCACGAACTGCGGCGCCATCCGCGAGATATGCGCATGCAATGCCTCGCGGAAGCGACTGTTCGAGAAACGCTCGGCGTTCGCGCGGCAATCGGCGGGATCGAAGGTGAGCGCGCCGCTGTCGAAGGCATCGATGGCGTCGATGATCGCCTGCGGCGTCTGGCTGTTGAAGAACAGTCCGGTGGGCCGTTCGTGCGAGGCATCGAGCACCGTTTCCAGCGCGCCGCCCTTGCCGTACGCGATCACCGGCGTGCCGCACGCCTGCGCTTCCACGACCGAAATCCCGAAGTCCTCTTCGGCTGCGAACACGAAGGCTTTCGCGCGGCGCATCCGGTCATGCAGCACGGCGAACGGCTGATAACCCATGATCTCCACATTGGGCGTCGCCTTGGCGCGGATCTTCGCCATGTCCGGGCCTTCGCCGATCACGACCAGCTTGCGCCCCGGCATGCGCGCGAACGCTTCCACGATGAGATCGATTTTCTTGTACGGCACCATGCGCGAGGCGGTCAGATAGAAATCTTCCTTCTGCTCGCACACTTCGAACGAGGCCACATCCACGGGCGGAAAGATGACCTTGGACGTACGCCGATACACCTTGTGAATCCGCCGCGCAATGAAATCCGAATTGGCGATGAAGTGATTCACCGAATTCGACGTGCGGATATCCCAGTTGCGCATGTAGTGCAGGATCAACCGCGCGAACAGCGACTTCGCGCCCGCCGTCAGATTGGATTGCTTGAGGTATTGGTGTTGCAGGTCCCACGCATAGCGGATCGGCGAATGCACGTAGCTCACATGCACCTGGTCGGGTCCGGTCAGCACGCCTTTCGCCACGGCGTGGCTGCTGGAAATGACGAGGTCGTATCCGGAGAGGTCGAGCTGTTCGATCGCGAGCGGCATCAGCGGGAGATAGGCGCGATAGCGCGTCCGGGCGAACGGCAGCTTCTGGATGAACGACGTCGCCGCCTGCTTGCCGCGCAGGAAAGAGCGGTCTTCGAGAAAGTCCACGACGCTGAAGATGTCCGCTTCCGGAAAGCACGCGATGATCTGTTCCAGCACGCGTTCCGCTCCGGCATACGTGACGAGCCAGTCATGCACGATCGCCACGCGCGGCATGCCGGGCTGGCGTGTCACGGCGCGCGGTTGCGGCGCGGGACCGTCATCGCGCAGGAAGTGACGTGTCTTTGCGCGTCCGACAAACGCGTCTTCGAATTCAGTGCTCATGCGTCACGCCTCGCTTTCAGAGGTGAAGGGGTCCTGCCGATGAACTTGCCCGCCAGGGTCAGCGCCAGCGCACGCAACGAAGGACGTGTCGCCACGGACCATGCTGCGTTGACGAAGGTGAAGAGCGCCGCTGCCGTGACAGCCTGGAGGGGATGCGCCATTGCATCGATTGCGCTGCCGACGGCAAGCGCGACGAGCAGAAACGCGAGATGCGCAAGCATGTCGAGCGCGATGGGCCGCGCGCGAATCCGCGACATCCAGAGCAGGACCGCATAGTCCGCGAGCGCGCGCACTGCGACCACGCTTGCGGCGCCCACCGGCCCGTAGCGTTCGATGCCGAACCAGAGCAAGCCGACGAAAAACGGCAATTGCGCCAGTCCCGCACGCGCGGCCTTGGCGGGATCGACCTGTGACTGAATCAGGATGCGCGTCACGCCCGCCTGTCCGACGAGCCACACGGCGATCACGAGAATGCGGCCCACCGGCGCGCTCTCCACGGCGAGGTCCGCGCCGATCCACAGATGCAGGAACGGTTCGAGCACGAGCATCGCGAACAGCGCGAGCGGTGTGAACACGCCGTTCAGGAAGGTGAGCGACGTCGCGGCCATGCCGTTCGCGTCGCTTCGATCGATGGCCGAAAGACGCGGGAACAGCGTGCGCACCATCGCGTTGGGCAGCATGTTCAGGCGCGTGACGAGGTTTTGCGGCACCGTGTAATACGTGACGAAGCGCGCGCCGAGATGCGCGCCGAGCAGCACGCGGTCGAGCGAATCGGTGAGCATCGTGGTGATCGACGACACGAGCATCCAGCCGCCGAAGCGGAACAGGCCGCCCGCGACCTGGCGCGTCGGCCATTCGATGCGGCGGATATCGAGCAGCCTGAGACTCGCGCGGGCGAGCAGCAGCGCCGCAAGCAGACGCGCGACGACCGCGGCCGCGATCACGGTCTGCAGGTTCGGCGCGATCCACCACGCCGCGCCCAGCGGCAAGAGCTGAAACAGGAAGGTGCCGAAAGTCTGGTTCGCGTTATAGACGCCGAAGCGTTCCATCGCGTTGATGGCGCCCGCAAAAACCCAGGAGACGTTCGCGAGCGGTATCGCGAGTGCAAGCCACGGCAACGCGCGATACACCTCCTGCTGCAACGCCGGCGCGGAGTGCGCGACATAGGCCGTATAGGCGAAGGCGCCGGTGTAGATCGCCACGCCGCCGAGTACGCCGGTCGCGAAGTTGAGCCATACGGCGCTCCAGAACACGCGCGTGCGCTGCGCGACATCGCCGGCCGCCTGCGCCTTCGCGATCTGATGTTGCGCGGCCATGCTCATGCCGAGATCGAGAATGCTGAAATAGCCGATCAGCGTCCATACGAGACTGATGACGCCATAACGCTCGACGCCCACGAGCCGGATATACGCGGGCACCGTCGCGAGCGACACGAAGGTCGGCAGGATCAACCCGATGAAGTTGATTCCCACGTTGCGCACCATGCTTCTTTCCATTCGTCGTTCCTCGCGCGTTCAGCTTGACGGGGTCCAGCGGTACATCGTCACCTTGCCGCGCGCATCCTCTTCGACGAACACGAGGTATTCGCCGTTGCCGCGCCGGTGTGCGCTGATGCCGTTGGGCACGTCCACCCAGCCGGATGCCCGGCCCACTTCCGGCCCGGGCCGGATGACGCCTGCTTCCTTGCCGGAGTCCTTGTCGTACACGTGCATCTCGCCGACCGGTTCCACCGCGAACACGTATTGCCCCTCCACGGTCACGCCGATGACCGTCGCCAGCGGTTTCGCCTGCGTGTCCCACGGCAGGTCGATCGCATAGCGCAGGCGCGCGCCATTCGACCAGTTGTCGTAGCGCACCAGACGACGGCCCACTTCCTTCCAGTAACGGCGGTCGAAGGGCGCGTCGGCCGTGTAGCCGGTGAGGTACATCGTGTCGGTCGCGGCGTCGTATACGGCACGGCGCAATTCCGTGAAAGGCGCCGGCACCGGATAGGTCTGCATGCGCGCGTAGTCATAGATGGGATTGCCGTGCGCATCGAGGCCGCCGAAGCGGATGCGATGAATGCCCTTCACATCGCTGGTGCGCCAGATGTCGCCCTTCGTATCGACCCACCAGCCCCATCCGCCGGTAATGCGCGCGGTGCCCGGATTGCGCTGGAATTCGCCGGCCTCGAAGCGGCCATCGCCATCGAGATCGCGCCAGATCCATTCGCCGCCTTCCGGCCGGTTCGGCACGTTCTGCACCGGACGCGGCCGCCCCGCGATGAAGCCCGAAGGAATCGCCAGTTCGCCGTCGCGTTTCGCGTCGAAGCGATAGATCTTCAGGTGATCCGCGTACATGTCCGTCAGGTACAGGAAGGTGCGGCCTTCGAGCCGGCGCGCGATCGGCAGGCCGGGCCATTGATCGACGTGGAACACCGGATCGTCGGGATACTTGAAGCGGCCCGACAGGAAGCCCGCGTAGCGCCATTCCTGTCCCGGCGGCTTCGACAGGTCCAGCTCGAAGCGCTTGTTGCCCGTGTACACGCTGTCGGGCCGGGCGGGATCGATCCACGCGCCATCGACGAACAGCAGACCTTGCATCTGCCAACGCAATGCACCGGCCGGGGAATAGCTTTCGAGCGTCGCGCCGAGACCCGCGCCGATGCTGCCGTCGCGCGCACCGATGCCGTTGCCCGACACATAGACGTTGCCCGACGCATCCACGCCCACGCCCGTCAGGCCGTTGAAGCGCTGCGGTCCCGGCTTGCCGGGCACGCCTGAAAAAATACCGCCGCGTTCGCCCAGCGTGCCGGTTTCGCGATACGCGCCGCCCTGCTTCGAGAACAACAGCACTTGCTGACGCGGGCCGTTATCGGCGACGAGCAGGCGCCCCTGACGGTCGAGCGCGATATCGACGGCGATCGTCTCGTCGGCGAGGTGCGGTGCGTCGTCCAGCAATGCACCCGAAGCACTGAAATGCGCGATCCGCGGATGCGCGCCGAGACTCTCGACGATGCCCCACAGCGAGCCGTCCTGCGCCAGCGCGATGCGTCCCGGCTGCGGCGCGCTCCATTGCGACTTCGGTTGCATGGAGCGCGCGTCGTAGCGCTCAATACGATCCCGCGCCGTATTGGCCACATACAAGAGCGCATCGTTCGCCGCCAGCCCGCCGATGTCGCCACGCGCGGCATCGTCCGTGGTGTCGGCGATCTTCAGGAAGCTGCGCGCGAGCGTCGCGGCCGGGTCGTCGGCGCTCACGAGCGCTTTGTCCGCATCGGGCGCGCCATCGAAGGGCATGGCGCGTTTCGGATCGTCGATGTCACGCCGCGACACGCCAATCCAGTGCCGGCCCGCAGGCGGCCACACACCCGACCTGACGAGCCGACCTTTTTCGTTACCTACGCCCACCGCGACGAACACGCTGTGCGCATTCACCGCCACCGCGTTGCCGCCGGATGCGCCCCAGCCATGCGTGCCGCCCGCATACGAGAGCATCTTGCCGTCGCGATACACGCTTGCTTCGGCACCGCTTTCGTCCCACGGCGAATTGGTGAACACGCGGCCGTCGGGCGCGACGGCAATCGCGGTGATATTGATCTGCGTCCAGGTGCCGTCGCCGAAGCCGGAGGTATTGCCGATCCACGACGTCCTGGCGTCGAGCACGCGCGGCGCCGCGGCCGCCGCGTACGATCCCGCCAGTGCGGACGCGACGCAGAGGACCGTGCAGATCAGTTTCGACGACACAATGCGCGGCAATCTTCCCTCCCCTGAGCACGGTCTGGACGACCCGTTTGGACGACTGGAGGTTAGAGGCCAAATAAAGCTAAAAAAACGAAAATATTGTCTGCACGGTGAGGCCTTCTTTAATCGCTCCCGCGTCGTGCCACGTTCAAAAAAGATCTCGCGCATTAAAAAAAGCGCGCATGCCGGAAATGAAAATCCCGCGGATATTTTTTCGATTTCTTTTCCCTAGAATCGGCTCATGACATCTTCAGGAGCGGAACTCATGGCCTCGCAGCTCAAAGCGATCATCACCGGCGTGTCAGGACAGGACGGCGCGTATCTCGCCAAGCTTCTGCTCGACAAGGGATACGAAGTGGTCGGCACGTATCGCCGCACGAGTTCGGTGAACTTCTGGCGCATCGCCGAACTCGGTATCGACCGTCATCCGAAACTGAGCCTCGTCGAACACGATCTGACCGATCTCGGCTCCAACCTGCGGCTGCTCGAAACGGCCGAAGCCAGCGAGTTGTATAACCTCGCCGCGCAGAGCTTCGTCGGCGTGTCCTTCGATCAGCCGTCGACGACAGCGGGCGTCACCGGTCTCGGCGCGCTCAATCTGCTGGAAGCGATCCGCGTGATCGATCCGAAGATCCGCTATTACCAGGCCTCCACGTCGGAAATGTTCGGCAAGGTGCAGGCCATTCCCCAATGCGAGGAAACACCGTTCTATCCGCGCAGCCCGTACGGCGTCGCCAAGCTGTTCGCGCACTGGACCACCATCAATTACCGCGAGTCGTATGGCATCTTTGGTTGCAGCGGCATCCTGTTCAATCACGAGTCGCCGTTGCGCGGCCGTGAGTTCGTGACCCGCAAGATCACCGATACCGTCGCGAAGATCCGCCTCGGCAAGGAAGAACTGCTCGAACTCGGCAATCTCGATGCGAAGCGCGACTGGGGCTTCGCGGCCGAATATGTCGAGGGCATGTGGCGCATGTTGCAGGCCAGCGACCCCGATACCTATGTGCTCGCGACCAACCGCACCGAGACCGTGCGCGACTTCGTGCGCATGGCGTTCGGCGCGGCGGGCTATCAGCTGGAGTGGGCGGGCAAGGGCGAACGCGAGCGCGGCATCGATGTCGCCACCGGCCGCACGCTGGTGCGGGTGAATCCGAAGTTCTATCGCCCGGCTGAAGTGGATCTGCTGATCGGCAGCGCGGACAAGGCGCGGGAGAAGCTCGGCTGGCAGCCGAAGACCACGCTGGAGGAACTGTGCAGGATGATGACCGAGGCGGATCTGAAGCGCAACGAAACCCAGCCCGGCTTCTGACGCGCCATGGCAAGACGCGCACTCATCACCGGCCTCAACGGCTTCACCGGCCGGCACATGGCCGCCGTTCTGACGCAGTCGGGCCATGACGTCTGGGGCACGGTCACGTCCTCTCCTGAGGACGACGTGCCGAACGCTGTCGGCATATCCGTCGATCTGCTCGACATGGAGGCGCTCAAGTCCTTCGTCGCCGATGCCCGTCCGGATGTGGTCGTGCATCTGGCCGCCGCCGCCCATGTCACGGCCAATGCGCCGGGCAAGACGTATATGGTGAACATCGTCGGCACGCGCAATCTGCTTGCCGCGCTCAGCACGCTCGACAAGAAACCGCGCGCCGTGTTGCTCGCGAGCACCGCGAACGTGTACGGCAATGCGGCCGTCGAGACCATCGACGAAGAAGTGCCCATCCAGCCCGCCAACGACTACGCCGTCAGCAAGCTGGCGATGGAGCACGCGGCCCGGCTCTGGCTCGACCGCCTGCCGCTGGTCTTCGTCAGGCCGTTCAACTACACGGGCGTCGGGCAGAGCGAGGACTATGTGCTGCCGAAGATCGTCGGGCATCATGCGCGGCGGGAGGCGCGCATCTCGCTCGGCAATCTCCACGTGAGCCGCGATTTCTCGGATGTGCGGGATGTCGTCGCGACTTACGCGAAGCTGCTCGACGCCGCTCCGGCAGGCCAGACCTTCAACGTCTGCTCCGGCCGCAGCCATTCGCTCGGCGAGATGTTGCAGATGCTCGCGCGCATCGCGGGCTATGAGATCGACGTGTTCGTCGATCCGCGCTTCATGCGGCGCAATGAGATTGCGCGGCTGGTCGGTTCGAATCGCAGGCTGCGGCAGGTGATCGGCCAGGTGCCGCATACGCCCATTCATGACACGCTCGAATGGATGTACGACTCGATGAGCGCACAAGTCGCGGCTTAGTGGGTGCTTCAGACTTCAGGCCGGCCTTTCCCAAGGCCGGCCTGGAGCACGTCAGTGCATCGGTCCTTCCGCAATCGCTTCCTCATAAACCGCTGCCACGCGCTTCGCGATCACCGAGCGGTCGAAGTGCTCCCACGCATAGCGCCGGCAAGCCGCTTCGTCCGGCAGGTCGAGCGTGCCGTCGAAGGCCGCGATCAGGCCGTCCGCAATCGCATCGACGCCCGTCGACGCCAGCACCAGATCCTCCGACAGCCCGCGCACCGCTTCCGGCAGGCCGCCCACCGGCGTCACCAGCACCGGCGTTCCCGATGCCAGCGACTCCACCGTAATCAGCCCGAAGCCTTCGAGCGCCACCGTCGGCACGATACTGAGGTCCGCCGCGCGATACAGCGAAGCCAGCTGCTCGTCGGGAACGAAGCCGAGCAGGCGGACGTTGTCGTCGAGACCGGCGGCATCGATACGGGCCTGCAACTCTTCCGCAAGCCGCCCCTTGCCCGCGATCAACAGCAGCACATCGGGCACCTTCTGCTTGACGCGCGTGATGGCGTCGATCAGCGATTCGAGCCCCATGCGCCGCACCAGCCGCCGCACCGCAAGCACGATCGGCCGCCCCGCCGGCAACTGCAATTTCCGGCGCGCTTCCGAGCGGCTCAGCTTCTGGTCGAACTGCGCGACATCGACACAACCCGGCACCACGCGGATGCGTTCTTCCGGCACGCCGTAACGCGCGCTCAGGATCTGCCCGAACGCTTCCGAGAGCACGATCAGCCGCGACGAACGCGCATACACGCGCCGCTCCAGCATCAGCTTCGCGCGCTGACCGAGCGTGTCCGCGCCTTCGACATGACTCTCGTCGGCCCACGGCCCCTGGAAGTGCGAGACCTGCGCGATGCCGCGCGTCACATCGAGTCCGGGAAACGTGTACAGCGCAAAGTGCGACGAGACGACGTCGGGCCGCTCCATATCGAGGCTGGCGCGCAAGGCGCTGCGTGCGTTCATCAGGCGGCGCGGCAGCGACTGCGCGGCCGGACCGAAACCACGGATGGCGCCGCCCGAATCGACCGCCACGCGCGGCGAACCGGCAACCACACCGCGCACCTCGACGCCCGCCGCCGGCAGCGCGCCGACCAGCGTGTAGTACATGCGGTCGAGGCCGCCCGCGCGCTCCGGAAACCAGTGCATGCCGATTTGCAGGGACTTGATGGATTGGGTGCTCATGGCTGTTTCCTGTTCGGGTTGATGTCAGACGCGCGATTGCGCGGATGCCGCCTTCAGTGTCGTCACGTTGTCGCTGCGCTCATGCCGCGCGAAGCTGCGATAAAGATCGAGATAACGCCGCGCCATGCGCGCCCAGTTGAAGTCCGCCGCGAGCGTGCGCGCCGCCGCGCCCATGCGCACGCAGCGTTCGCGCGACGCCGCCAGTTCGCCGATGGCGCCCGCCAGCGCGACGGCGTCGTCGGGATCGGCGAGCACGATGCCGCAGTCCTCGCCGATGATCTCCGCGCCGCCCGCCGTGCGCGCCGTGATGACCGGCAGGCCGGCGGCGAGCGCTTCCAGCAGCGAAAGGCTCATCGCTTCATAGCGCGACGGGAACACGAAGGCATCGACGGAATGCATCAGCGTCGGCATGTTCTTGACGAGCCCGAGAAAATGCACGCGGTCCGCAATGCCGAGCGCGCGCGCCTGCTCCGGATAAGGACTGCCCGCCAGATACCCCGCGACGACGAGCTGCACATGCGACGGCAGCGATACCAGTGCGTGCAGCACGGTTTGCAGGTTCTTGCGCGGCGTGCGCAGGTCGCCGACGAACAGCAGCAGGAACGCATCGTCCTTCAGGTTGAACGCCGCGCGTTCGGCAGAGGCCGCCGCGAAGGCTTGCGTATCCACGCCGTTGTAGACGACCTGCACGCGCTGGCTCTCGATGCCGCCCGCGCGGATCTCGTCCGCCACCTTCTCCGATACCGCCGCGATCACCCGCGAACGCCGGTACGCCCAGCCTTCGAGCCAGGCATTCAGGCGGCTGTAGATGACCTGATACGCCGACCACGCGCCGCCGCGCAGCCGGAACGGGTAATACGGGCTGCGGGTCCAGCCGCCATGCACGAAATGCGCGGTGTTGACCTCGGCGCGCGCCCAGGTGATGAAGCCGTTCACGTGCAGGACGTCGTAGGCATCGCGATGCGCGCGCAGCCACAGTGCGCTCTTGATCGCGAAGACCTGTTGCTTGACGAGGCGCGTCGGCCAGAAGCGGCCGGCGATCACCGGCACCCAGCGCAGCCGCGCGTGAGCGAGCAACTCGGGCGCGACGTGCGATGCCACGAGAATCACCTCGTGCCCTTCGGCCAGCGCCGCGCGCGCGATTTCGTAGTTGACGCGGCCCTGGCCGTCGTTATGCCGCACCACGTGGGTGACGATCGCGATTCTCATTGGCTAGCCTTTGATGTTGAAAGAAGAGAGATTCGCGGCGGCGCACGAGCTTCGCATGATGGCGCGCGGCGATGATCGCAAACAGGCTCGTGAACAACAGCGATCCGCCGGTGCTGACGAAGGTGTTGGCGAACAGCAGGATGCCGATCATCGAAAAGGCCAGGCTCAGCGCGGCCTGCGCGAACTTGTCGTCGCGCAGCGAGAACGACGCGCGCCACGCCCGCACCAGCAACAGCGCGACGCCCGCCATGTAGAGCAGGCCGCCCGGCCAGCCCAGCACGAAGGGCACGTTCATCACGCCGCTGTCGAAGCTGCCGTACTTGCCGAGATCGCCGTTCGCGCTCGCCAGTTTCGTCGAGGTGCCGGTGGCGCCGAAGCCCTCGCCCGTGACATCGGTGAAGGCGGTCACCATGAAGTTCGTGTAGAACTCGTTGCGCGCGGCATAGCTGCTGTCGTTGCTCAGGTTGGTCATGGTCTGGAGGCGTGTGCCGAGCTTGTCCGCCACCGGCCCGATGGTCAGCAGCGGCACCGACAGCCCGACGAGCACCACCGCGCCGAGCACGATGCGCAGCCGCACGCGGTTGCTCGCCTTGAGCAGTTGAAGCATCATCGCGATGATCCAGCCGCCCCACGCCGAACGCACCATCGACAAGGCGAAGGAGACGAAGCCGAGCGCGCCCGCCAGCCAGCGCGCGCGCTGCGTGCCGGCCATCACGAAGGTCAGCCCCGCCATCACGACGAGCGCGAACGGGCCGGACGAGTTCATCGTGCTGAAGACCCGCACGCCGAGCGGCACCGGCTCGCCCTGCGAGGCCATTTGCGAGCCGATCATCCACAGGGCGTCCCAGGCCGGCATGATGAAGAACTGCACGATGCCATAGGCGCCCATCAGCAACAGGCCGTAGACGAAGGTATCCAGCAGCACCTTGCGGTACTTCGGATACTCGTGTGCGTTCACCATGATGTGAAAGCCGATGAGCACCGGATACAGCCAGTTCGCAAGGTCGTAGGTCGCCGCCATCGGGCCGCTGGACGCCACGCCGATCAGGTAGGCATACGCGATGCCGAGCAGCATCAGCAGCATCGGCAGGCCGCGCCGCTGGGCCAGCACCCTGTACTGGCGCAACAGGGTGAGGCCGCAGATCATCGTGACGACGAGCGGTGCGATCTGGATCAGGCTCGTCGGCGTGAACGCGCCGCGGCTCCAGTCCGCGAGACGCCGCACTTCCGGGCTCAGGAACCAGACCCACCACATGAAGCCGATGTACCGCGACGGGCTGCGGAAGTAGAGGTAGAGCGCCGCGCACGTCGCCAGCAGCGGAAAGGCCAGCGTGAGCACCGTCCCTTGGCGCGCCAGCACCAGCAGCGCGGTCAGCCCCCAGACGACCGCCTGCGCGGTCCATTCCGGCGGACCCTTGCGCGCCCGGCGCACGGTCTTGACCCGGCCGGCGAGGTCGCGTGACATGGGAGGCAGCGGCGCGGCGTTCATCTCGTCAGCTCGCGCGGCGCGAATACCGCCTGCCCGTTCGGCGCGGCATCGTTCGCGCCTTGCGCGTGTTCCAGCGCGGCGCGCGTCAGCCGCACATGCTGGAGCGCGAACTCGCGTGTCGTGTAGTCGCGGGCGATGAAATGGCGCATGGCGGCCTGCGCCCGCGCCAATGCGAGCGCGGGATTGCCGCGCAGTTCATCGAGCGCGCGGCGCAGCGCCGGCGCATCGTGCGCGGGCACGTAGGACACGTGTCCGGTGCCGAAGTAATCGCGCAGACCGCCCACATCCGTGACGA
Source organism: Caballeronia sp. LZ043 (assembly GCF_031451075.1). Classification (NCBI taxonomy): domain Bacteria; kingdom Pseudomonadati; phylum Pseudomonadota; class Betaproteobacteria; order Burkholderiales; family Burkholderiaceae; genus Caballeronia; species Caballeronia sp. LZ043. Next base: position 1,492,046 of record NZ_JARUXT010000003.1, read on the forward strand.
TCACCGGTTTGCCGAGCGCGACGGCTTCGAGCAGCACCGTGAGTCCCGAAGCATGCGTGTTCGCGCGCAAGGGCACGACGATCACATCGGCCCAGTCGTACAGTTCGCGCGCCGCGTTCAGCCCGATGGCCGGTGCGATGCACACGTTGTCCGCGTGCAGCGAGGCCGGCACGCGACGGCGCGTCGCGATGCGCACGTCGTAGCGTGCATCGTCGCGCAGCGCCGTGGCGAGCGTACGCCAGTCGCGGTCGCGGTCATTGCCGATCGCCCCGACGCGCAGCGGTGTATGCGGCGTCCATGCGCGCGGCTCGGCGAGCGCGAAGTCCTGCAGGTTCAGGCCGTAGAAGACCTGCTCCGCCTCGCGGCCGAAGTACTCGCGCACCAGCGCGGCATTCACGCTGGAATGCGTGGTGAGGATATCCGCGCGCGCAATCAGCTTGCGATAGATCCAGCGGCGCACCGCGCCATAACCGGGCCATTTGTCGAGCAGCCAGATCGACTGCGCAAGCAGCAGCGGCCTGCCCTGCGCGCGGCCCTTGAGCAGCAGCAACAGCGCGGCGGACAGATACTCCTGCTCCGTGTGCGTCCATACGGCGTCGCAGGCGAGTATGGCCTCGCGATTGCGCCACGTATGAATCAAATCGAAGCCGAGCGCGGCCTTCAACGCGCGGCGCAGGAAGCGCATCGGCTTGCGTTCGTCGGCATCGCGCGAGTAGGTCAGCGTGAATTCCGCCGACTCCGCATGGTGATAGCCATACAGGCAGCCGATGTTGTCGCCCTGCCGATACCGCGCCGGATCGGCGCCATGGAAGAGATGCACATGCACGTTCGTCATAGTGTCCTCGCAGCGGGAAGCGCAGGCGTGTCCGACGTGCGCGCGCGGCGGGCCTCAGAGCGCGCCTCGCGTGCGCCGCTGCGCACCGCGCGCCAGCGCCGCCATGCATGGGCCACGCCGCCGCGCGTCGCGAGCAGCGCCTGCGCCAGGCCCGGATAGACCTTCGTGCCGATCAGCGCATACCACCACCACGCCAGTTCGCGATGACCCGGATCGAGCTGCTCGCTCAGGATCAGATGGAAGTTGTAGGCGGCATCGCTCAGTGCGCCGAAGGTCTGGGCGTCGCGCCGGTCGTCGTCGAAACGCTCGGCCGGAAAGTGATCCACCGCGACCAGCGGGTCATAGCGCACCGTCCAGCCCGCGCGCCGCACGTTCATGCTGAACGCCATGTCGTTGTGAACCTGGGCGCCCGCGCCGCGCAATCGCGTATCGAAACGCAGCGCGCCCACCGCCGCGCGCCGGTAGCTCATGTTCGCGCCCTTCAGCATGCGTACGTCCCGCGCCGGTCCCACGCCGAGGTGATGGTTGCCCACGATCCGGCCCGTGCGGCGCACCACGCCCACTTCGTGGCGCGCGCCGTCCAGCACGCGGCCCTTCTCGTGGACCCAGTCGCGCCCGCCGAGCGCACCGAGGCGTTCATCCTCTTCGAACGCGCCGGCGATACGCGCAATCCAGTCGGGATGGGGCGCGGCGTCGTCGTCGGTGATCGCGACGATCTCGCCTTGCGCCGCCTCCAGCCCGCGATTGAGCGCCGCCACCTGACCGCCCGCGCCGGTCTCGATCACGCGCAACATGAAGCCTTGCGCGCCCTTCAGTTCGATCGCCAGACGCCGCGCCGTTGCTTCGTCCTCGGGACGCGCGATCACCAGCACTTCCTCTGGCAGGCGCGTCTGCGCCCGCAGCGCCGCCAGGCAGCGCTTCAGGTCCGCCGGCCTGCGATAGGTCGGCACCACCACCGAGACGCTCAAGCTCATGGTCATGGTCATGGTCTGTTCTCCCTCAGTGGCCCGCATACTCTTCCACCGCTGCGTAATGGGCGCGCCCGTAGCCGCGCGCGCGTTGTGGCGTACCGTTCAGGATCGCGCCCTGCACGACGATGCCCGCCGTACGCAGGCGCCGCGTCGCTTCGCTGATTTCGCCTTCGTTGTGCGCACCGGAGCGCAGCACGAGGAAGTTCGTGCCCGCCATCTTGCCGACGATCAGCGCGTCCGTGACCGCGAGCACCGGCGGCGTGTCGATCAGCACGGCGTCGTATTTGCGGGCGAGCGCCTCGAGCGTGGGCTGGAGTCGCGGCGACATCAGCAGTTCCGACGGATTGCCCGGACGCTTGCCCGCCGCGATGAAATCGAGCGATGGAATCCGGGTCGTGCGGATTGCCTTCTCCAGGCCGATCGTTCCCGCCAGCAGTTCCGCGAGGCCCGGCTCGCGCCCGGCGCTCAACGCGCGTTCGAGCTTGCCGCGCCGCATGTCCGCGTCGATCAGCAGCACGCGCTTGCCGGTAGCCGCGAGCAGCACCGCGAGGTTGGTCGCGAGGAAGCTCTTGCCGACGCCCGACGCCGGCCCGGTCAGCATCACCACGCGATTGCGCGCTTCCATCAGCGAGAACTGGATCGACGTGCGCAGGCTGCGCATGATCTCGACGCAAACGTCGTTGGGACGCAGCATCGCGAGAATCGGCGCTTCGAGGTCGTCGTGACGGCGGCGCTTCACGTCGGTATCGAAACGGGTTTGCTCGGCGCTGTGCGGCACGAGCGCGAAGATCGGCAGCGAGGAGACGCGTTCGAGGCGCTCCGGATCGTCGATGCCCTTGAAGATCGCGCGGCGTGCGAACACGAAGCCCGTGCCGAGGATCAGCCCGAGAATCACCGCCGCCGACATGATGAGCACCTTCTTAGGCTTGACCGGATCGCCGGGTCGCAGCGCGGCATCGACGATATGCACGTTGCCGCCCGTACCGGCCCGCTGCACCGAAAGCTCCTGCACGCGGTTCAGCAGCAGCACGTAGATGTCTTCCGCCACCTTCGCGTCACGCTGCAACGCCACCGCCTTCACTTCCGATTGCGGCAGATCGCGGAAGCGCGACGCATAGCGCTCGCGTTGCGCTTCGAGTTGCGCGAGCTGCTCGCGCGCCGTCGTCAGCGCCGGATGCAGATTGCCGTAGCGCTGTTCGAGCGTCGTGATCTGCAGGCGCAGCGCGGAAATCTGCGCCTCATAGCCGATGCTGCCTTCGAGATAGACCTTGGCTTCGTCGCTTGCGTTGATGACGCCCGCCTGGCGCTGATACTCGGTCAGCGCAGCTTCCGCGTTGTGCAGGTCCGCCTTGAGCCGCGGCTCCTCGGTGCGCAGGAAGTCGAGCATCTTGCCCGCGTCGGCCTGCTTGGTCTCGATGTGCTGGCGCAGATACGACTGCGCGAGCGCATTCGCGATCTCGGCGGCCTTGTCCGGATTCTGGTTTTCGAGCGAGATCTGGATCACGCCGGTCTGCTTGCCCTGCTCGGTCACCGTGATGCCCGACTGGAAGCTTGCAATCGCCGAGAGATCGTTGGCGCGCATCACCTTGAAACGCGTGCCGGGCCGGGCCACGAGCTGCTTCACGAGCAGCGTGACGCCCTGGCCGCTCGCCTCCGCGCCTGCCTGTCCCTGAAGCAGCGCGTGTCCCTGCGGGTCGGCCAGCGCATAGCGCCCGTCGCCGAGCGCGGTGAGCATCAGTTCCTTGCCTTCCCACTGCGGCTCGACCTCGATCGAATCCAGCTGGATGATCTCGCCGCCCCACGCATACGACGCCATGCCGAACCACGGCTTAGCCGGCACGCCGGGCGTCGCGAAGCGTGCCGCGAGACTGCCGAGCAGCGGCAGCGTCACCGGCGCAACCGAGAAGTTGAGCTTGCATTGCGCCACCACCGGCGCCACCACGCCGCGGCTCTTGATGATCTCGATTTCCGCGTCGGTGGGCAGCGCGCTCGATCCCGAGTTGATCGCCTGGCCGGTTTGCGTCTGCGTGAGCGCCTGCGACGTGTTGTCGTTGGTTTCGACGCGCACGTGAGCATCGGCGGAATACACCGGCCTCGCGAGATAGCAATACACGGCCGCGCACAGCACCACGAAGGCGAAGACGCCGATCAGCCAGCCGATGTCGTCGATCACGGCCTGGATCAGATTGCCGAGCACGACGTCTTCCTCGTCGGGCTTCTGCATGAAGGGATGCACTTGCATGTTCACGATACGACTCCCTTGTTCGATGCCCGCTAGCGCGTCAGCTGCTTCAGATAGAAGAGCGTCTGCAAGGTCGGCAACACCTGGTTGATCAGGCGGTTGAACTGCACCGCGCCCGCCGTGCCCACGTAGACCACGTCCTGCGGACGCAGCTGGAATTGCGTCGAGAGCAGCAGCGAGTCCGGCTGCGACATGTCGAGCCGGAAGATGTCGGGCCGCGCCGGATTGCTGCGCGCGCCGCGCACCACATAGATCTGGCGCACGTTGGCGTCGGTGTCGAGTACGCCGCCGGCGAGCGTCAGCGCATCGGCGATCGACGCGCGGCCGCGCATCATGTTCACCGGCATCGGCGTCTTGACTTCGCCCATCACGAAGATGCGGCTGTCGTAGCGGTCCGGAATGTTGATGATGTCGCCCGACTGCAGCATCACGTTCTGCGAGATGTCGCCGCGGTCCAGCACGCTGTTGGCGTCGAGCACATACAGCTTGCCGCCGCGCGTCAGCCGCACGCGCTGGAGATCCGCCTCGGACGTGGTGCCGCCCGAGCGCGTGATGGCGTCCACGAGCGTCAGCGGCACGTCGCTCACGGCGAGCGGACCGGGCTGCTTCACTTCGCCCGTCATCGCGATCTTCTGGCTGCGATACGCCAGCACGCGCACGTCGAGTTGCGGGTTCTTGATGTACGGCGCCAGCGCGGCGGCCAGCTGGTCGCGGATCTCGCCGGTCGTCTTGCCCGCCACGCGCACGCGGCCGATGAACGGGAAGAAGATCATGCCGTCCGGCGACACGGTCTGGCCGTACGGGTCCGCCTGTCCCGGCAGCGCCTGCGTGTAGGGCTGCCGGAGCGCGCCCGCGACCGTCTGCGTGGTGTTGCCGCCGGTGGAGAGCGTGCTGCCCTGCGGCGTCGTCAGTTCCGGGTGATCCCACAGCGTCACGCCGAGAATGTCCTGCGGTTCGATGCGATACACGTACTGCGCTTCATCGGCGAAACGCGCGGGCGGCAGCGGCTGCGGGGCATCGGGCGCCGCCTGCTCCTGGGCGATCACGTCCGCCGTGATGAGATGCACCGGATAGGTCGCGGTGGGCGTCGGATCCTTGTCTTCGAGCCGCGAGGTATTGAGGAAATTGCCTGGCGCCGTGCTGCACGCCGACAACAACGCCGACATGAAAGACGCCAGCAAAAGAACACGGGGTATCAGCATATTTTGTCGAGCCATCCAAGCACCAGCCGTTCGATCAATCCAAAGCTCTCGCGATAGACCGCGTCATGCGCGCCGTACGGGTCGGCGACTTCAGCGTCTTCCCACTTGCCGAGCAGATGCACCTTGCCGCGCGCGGTTGGCGCGAGCTGCGTGACCGCGCGCATCTGGCTGCGCTCCGGGACGAGGATCAGGTCCGCGCCGCGCGCCATGCCGCGGTCGAAACGCCGGGCGCGATGCTGCGACGAATCGAGCCCCTGCTCCGCCAGCAGCCGCTGCATGGCCGGGTCGATGTCCTCGCCTTCGTGGGCGTAGAGCCCGGCCGAACGAAACTCCATCGGCCGGACGCCGCGCCTCGCCAGATGCGCGCGGAACAGCACCTCCGCAGTCGGACTGCGGCAGATGTTCGCGTGACAGACGATCAGGACGCTCCCGAACATCGGCGCGTTACGCCACGCTTTCTGGCACGGCAACGTGGCTCACGCGCGTGCCGCGTCCGATCGCGTGATACTCGATGCCCATCTCGCTCAGCGTCTCCGGCTCGTAGAGATTGCGGCCGTCGAAGATGACCGGATGCCGCAGGCGACGCTTGATCGCATCGAAATCCGGGCTCTTGAACACCTTCCATTCGGTGACGATCACGAGCGCATCCGCGCCGTCGAGCGCGTCCTTGTGATTCGCCGCATAGGAGAGCCGCGCGCGCGCTTCGGGCAGGCCCTGAAGGTCGAGTGCGAAGACGCGGCGGGCTTCGTCGGCGGCCACCGGGTCGTACGCGACCACTTTCGCGCCGCGCGCCAGCAACGCCGCCGCGAGCACGCGGCTGGGGGCGTCGCGCATGTCGTCGGTATTCGGCTTGAACGCGAGGCCCCACAGCGCGAAGGTGCGGCCTGTGAGGTCGTCGCCGAAGCGCCGCACGATCTTGTGCGTGAGCGTGTCCTTCTGCGCCTCGTTGACGTCCGACACCGCTCTCAGGATGCTCATGTCATGGCCGAACAGCGACGCCGTCTGGATCAGCGAGCGCACGTCCTTCGGAAAGCACGAGCCGCCGTAGCCGCAGCCCGCATAGAGAAAGTCATAGCCGATGCGCGGGTCCGAGCCGATGCCGCGCCGCACCGCTTCGATATCCGCGCCGACGCGGTCCGCGAAATTCGCCAGCTCGTTCATGAAGGAAATGCGCGTCGCGAGCATGGCGTTGGCGGCGTACTTGGTGAACTCGGCGGACTGCACGTCCATATACAGCGTGCGCTCGTGATTGCGGTTGAACGGCGCATACAGGCGCTTCATGCGTTCGCGCGCGCGTTCGCCGGGCACGTCCTCGTCGCAGCCGATCACGATGCGGTCCGGCCGCGTGAAATCCTCGATCGCCGCGCCTTCCTTGAGGAACTCCGGATTCGATACCACCGAGAACATGTGGTCCACGCCGCGCGCGTCGAGCTCGTACTGGATCGCGGCCTTGACGCGCCGCGCGGTGCCGACGGGCACGGTCGACTTGTCGACGATGGTCTTGAAGCCGTTCATGTAGCGGCCAATGTCGCGCGCCGCCGCGAGCACGTATTGCAGGTCGGCGGAACCGTCTTCATCCGAAGGCGTGCCCACTGCGATGAACAGCATCTCGCCGTGCTCCACGGCCTGCTGCACGTTCGACGTGAACGCGAGACGGCCCGCCTCGCGATTGCGGTCGATCACGTCTTGCAGGCCCGGTTCGTGAATCGGCATGCCGCCGCCGTTGAGAATGGCGATCTTGCGCTGGTCGAGGTCGAGACACAGCACGTCATTGCCGATGTCCGCGAGACACGCGCCCGTCACGAGCCCCACGTAGCCGCTGCCGATGATCGTCAGTTTCATGATCCAACTCCAGGTGTTGATGATTTGGCCGGTTGCATGGACCGGACTCAGTAGGCGTTCGCGCCCGCGAAGCCCTTCCACAGCGTCATCGCGACAATCTTCATGTCGAGACCGAAGGTCCAGTGCTGCATGTAGTAGAGATCGAGCTTCACGCGGCCCGACATCTTCTCGATGCGGTCCGTCTCGCCGCGAAAGCCGTTGACCTGCGCCCAGCCCGTGATGCCCGGCTTGATGCGGTAACGGTGCATGTAACCCTTGACGAGGTCCTTGTAGATGTCGTCGTGCTCCAGCGCGTGCGGGCGCGGACCCACCACCGACATCTCGCCCTTCAGGACGTTGATGAATTGCGGCAGCTCGTCGAGACTCGTGCGGCGCAGGAACGCGCCGATCTTCGTCACGCGCCGGTCGCCGCGTTGCGCCTGCGTGATCTGGCCGGCGGCTTCGTGATGAACCCGCATCGAGCGAAACTTGTAGATCCTGAATTCACGGCCATCGATGCCCTTGCGCCGCTGGCGGAAGAACACCGGTCCCGGCGAAGACAGCTTCACGCCGATGGCGATCGCCGCCAGCAGCGGCGCCAGCGCGACCAGCACGCAGGCGGCGAAAACGCGGTCGAACACGCGCTTGGGCAGGACCTTGACGTCGGTAATGGGCGAGGCGGCGAGGTTGATCGCGGGCACGCCCAGCAGATCGACCACCGCATGACCGAAGAACGACAGGCTGCGTACATCGGGGATGAAGCGCACGTTGACGAAGTCGTCGCGGAACTCGGTCACGATGCGGTGAATCGTCGGCTCCTGCGAGATGGGCAACGCGAGCCACAGTTCGCGGACGGCGCGCTCGCGCACGTGTTCCGCGAGCAGGCTGAAATCGCGTTCGATGCGCACGCCCAAGAGCGCGTCGCCTTCCATCGCGGCATGCGAGGCGGCCGGATCGAACACGCAGACGGGACTGAAGCCCGCATCCGGACGGCCGCGCATCTGCTCGATCAGGAACGTCGCATAAGGCGCCGAGCCGATGATCGCGACCGTCTTCTGGTTGAAGCCTTCGCGCCGCAGCAGCTTGAGCGTGGTATGCACGAGCGCCTTCGAGACGATCAGCAGGCCCACCGTGCAGGCGGCCCAGTACGCGAGCCAGCCGCGCGACAACGAGTCCGCGCGATGAATGCTGAAGGTGAGCAGCACGCCCGCGCTTTCCACCAGCAGCCACGCGAAGGTCGCGCGCAACAGCAGGTCGTAGACGGGCTTGCCGCGCCACGACTGATAGATCCCGAGCGCCGGAAACGTCATGATGGTCAGGACGCAGGAGAAGCCGAGCAGGGTGCGTTCGACGTCGCCGAGCCAGACGAACTCGCCCGCTGCGAGCGCGGCGGCAAGCAGCGCGCCCAGCACCGCCATGGCCAGATCGGCGACTCTCGATATCACACTCAGCATTGCATTCCCCTCGGAACGAAAGCACACGTTTATCTGTTGTGAGCGTCATGCCAGTTCGCATGACGCAGTGCATGGGTGGTATGGAACTGGAATAAATATGGCGCTGCAACACCGAAAATATGCGGCTTCAATCGAGCGGATTTATTTGCGGATTTTTTATCGGCGAGCGCCTTTGTTCGTGCGGGTCCGGGTGGTATCGGGATGGGAGAGAAATAAATCGCACCTGAGTCGAGGGGCTTGTATGAAGCAGAAACCGCGCGGATTTTTTGATGCGTTTTTTCCTTTTATCACGCGGTTTTCTCCATGCTAAATATGACGGGTCCGCTTTTGCGATCACGCGCCAGGAGGCACACCATGAATGCACCAGACACCGCGCTTGCGAGCGCATCCACGATCGACGCCGGCACCGGCGTACGCCTCAGCATTCAGCCCGTGATTCTCGCGGGCGGTTCCGGCACCCGGCTATGGCCGATGTCGCGCGAACACTTTCCGAAGCAGCTCATCGGGCTGATCGGCGAGCAGTCGCTCTTGCAGGCCACCGTCAGCAGGCTCGACGGTCTCTCCGCCGCCGGACTGCGCGTGGCCGATGCGGTTGTCGTCTGCAACGAGGAACATCGCTTCACCACCGCCGAGCAGTTGCTTGGCCAGGGCCGCCGCGCGCGGCTCGTGCTGGAACCAGTGCCGCGCAATACCGCGCCCGCGCTCACCGTCGCCGCGATGCACGCGCTTCGTGGCGGCGAAGACGCCGTGCTCGTGGTGATGCCGGCGGATCACGTGGTCGCCGATCAGGACGCATTTCATCGCGCGATCCGTGAAGGCGCGCGCTGTGCGGAAGCCGGCGCGATCGTCACGCTGAGCGTCGTGCCGACCCATGCCGAAACCGGCTACGGCTACATCAGGATGGGCGCCGCGTTGCCCGGCCACGGTGCGTGCAGCCTCGACCGCTTCGTGGAAAAGCCGCATCTCGAACTCGCGCAGCACTATCTGGCTTCGGGCGAATACGGCTGGAACGCGGGCATTTTCATCGTGCGCGCGTCGACCTGGATCTCGGCCATCGAGCACTATCAGCCGGCCATGTATGCGGCCTGCGTCGCGGCGTTCGAACACGGCGACGACGACGGCGAATGCCTGCGTCTCGAACGCACGGCGTTTGCGTCGTCGCCGTCGGATTCGATCGACTATGCCGTGATGGAACAGATTGCCGGCGAACGTGGCGACGACCACTTCACCGGCGCGGTCGTGCCGCTGGATGCAGGCTGGTCGGATGTGGGCTCGTGGGACGCGATCTGGAACATCCTGCCGAAGGACGATGCATCGAACGTGGCGCGCGGCCGCGTGATGTTCGAAGGCGCGACGTCCACCTACGCGCATTCGGAAGGGCGTCTGATCGCCTGCGTGGGCACGCGCGATCTGGTGGTCGTGGAAACGGCGGACGCCATTCTCGTCGCCGACAAGTCCTGCGCGCAGGACGTCAAGGCCATCGTGGGACGCATCAAGTCGGAACAGGGCCGCGAGGCCGCCGATCATCGCAAGGTGCACCGGCCGTGGGGACATTACGATTCGGTGGATCAGGGCGACCGGTTCCAGGTCAAGCGCATCGTCGTGAAGCCGGGCGCGCGCCTGTCATTGCAGATGCATCATCATCGCGCGGAGCACTGGATTGTCGTGCGCGGCACCGCGCTCGTCACGCGGGGCGGCGAGACCTTCATCCTCGCGGAGAACGAGTCCACCTATATTCCGATCGGCGTGCAGCACCGGCTGGAGAACCCGGGCAAGATGCCGCTCGAAATCATCGAGGTGCAGTCCGGAACGTATCTCGGCGAAGACGATATCGTGCGCTTCGAGGATACGTACGGGCGTCAGTGAAGTGACTTGCTGAAGACGCGCGGGGCGCGCCGGGCAAAGCGGGTCAATGCCCGCTTTCGGCCGCCACGCGCTCTTCGCCGACATAAGCTTCGCGCGCCGCCCGCGCCACGTCCGCGCGCGTAGCTTGCGCGGCAATCCAGCGCCGCGCCCACTCCAGCGCATAGCTCCTTGCCTCTTCCATCGACTTGAAGCGCGGCCCGATGAGCCCCGAACGCTCGACCCGGCGACCGTCCTTCACGATCTCCGCCCAGCCGCGATACATGCCGCCGGACACGTCGCGCGCGATCGGGTAGATGCTGTAGCCGCGCGGGTCGCCGACCGGCGCGCAGGCCGGCTCGAACGGCGCCGGCGTTTCATACGGCCGCGCGGGGCGCGGCGCACGCACGCGCGGGACGATGACCGGCGACGCACTGGCCTGGGCGACGTCGCGCGCTTCGGGCAGACGGCGCGGCACCGCCGCGCCCCGCCCGGGCGGCAGGACATCGCGCGACTGCCACGATTCAGGGTTCTGCCAGAACACGCCTCGCAGACGGTCGCAGTCGTAAGACGGCGGGACCGGGCGCGGCGCGGTCTCCGCCACGGGCTGACGCGGCACGTAGGCGAAGGAGCGCCCGGCATTGGCCAGCACCTTGACGATCTCGATCAGCGTGCCGTTCATCTGCCAGTCGACAAAGCGGCGCCGGCACGTGGGCACGGTCGGATAGTGGCTGGGCAGCTTCGACCAGGTTTCGCCTGTTGTGAGGATCCACAACACCGCATTGACGATGGTTCGCGGATGCGCCCGGGGCCGGCCGCGACGGTGCTCGCGCACCTCGCTCTCGCCGATCAGAGCCGAGACCATCGCCCATTCGTCATTGCTGAGTTCATTGAAAAACATTGCGTTGCTCCATGCAGTCGGACTTCGCTGCGGATATCGGACGTCGCGCTGATCAAATCAAAGGAAGGCCGGCACACGTCCGGCTCCCTGCACACTCTGCCCAAGGATCTCGAGGTACTCGCAAACGTTTGCTCAAACAACAAAAACGGTGCATCCGGTGAATTGCCAATCTCTCATGGTGCATGAGTTGACTCAATTCGGCGCACGATGCCTGGTCTCGCTCGTGTATGAAGATATAGTGCAGGAAGCATACCATTACTAAGGTTTGCCCGAATATGACAAACCCCTAGGTTCCAGGCGAAGTTAATGATTTTTTGCGCCAAGCAATATTCTTTAGCGAATAAGCGATCCCGGACGGGACTCGGGCGGTCTGTTTTCTTGTGCCGGACGACGATTCTTGAGCCGCAGAACGGGCTCTTCGATGAAACGCCAGGACAATCCGGCAAGCATCAGCGTTAGCAGAAACGAAGCGGCGAAGCTTGCCGCATGCGCCCATGCCGGCATGCCGGACGGACCAAACATCGCGGCCACCCGGGCGTTGCGGGTGAGGTCCGGCATGAAGCCGTGATAAAGATAGAAGCCATAGCTGATCTTCCCCAACGCCGCCAGCGGCTTCCATTCGAGACATGCCAGCAGCATGGCGCTCCGGCTGCACGCGACGGCGCACACCAGGGCCGCGATGCATGCGCCATAGGTCACATAGAGCGCGGTGAAGCGCAGCGGGTCCGTCATGCGCTCCCACGCCGGCTCGACGCCGCACATCAGCGCAATGCCTCCGGCCAGCGCCAGCGCCACCGGCAGCGAACCCAGGCAGCGCCCGAGCGTGCCGTTACGGCGCACCCATGCCCCGCCGATGCCGCCAAGCGCGAACAGCCAGAAGTTCGCGAGCGGATGCGTGTAGATCACGATGCCCGGCGTCTGCGTCGCCTTCATCCATAACAGCGTGGCGACGCCCGCGACGAAGATCGCGCCGCAGATCCGCGTGTGCCATTTCGCGCCGATGGCCAGCAGCAGCGGCGCGAAGAACAGATAGAACTGCTCTTCGACCGACAGGCTCCATAGATGCGAATAGCGTCCGGGCCAGTAGTGCAGAACATCGGCGATCCAGAAATTGGACAGATAAGCGAAATGAAACGGCATGCCGCCCGCCAGTTCGGGACCGGCAAGGCCGACCGTCATCAGGAGCGTCAGCGTGACGAGCAGCAGGTAGTAGACGGGGAAGATCCGCAGCGTGCGCCGGAAGAGGAAGCGCTTGAGTTCGGCGATGAACGAACTTGCGCCGGCATCGATGCGCCCCCGTTGCTTCGTCAGGATATCCGCGATCAAAAAGCCACTGAGCGCGAAAAAAATCCACACACCGAGGTGTCCAAGGCCGCTGTCTGCCGCCATGGCCTTGTGGTGGATGAAGACCAGCAGGACGGCAAGCGCGCGCAGGCCGTCGAAGCCGCGAATTCTTTCGTTCATGAGTGCGCCCGGTCGATGATGTCAGACGCGGCCGTCAAGGCCGCTTCGCGAGCGCCCTATGCTAATTCGTGCAAAACGGGAAAAAAATCCTTGGCGAATTTCTTTAGCGCGCAAGGCAAGCGTCTTAGCGCCCGCCTTGAAATATTTTTTAACGCCTTGAGTGATTTTCTTTGCAAAGTTTTTAACGGAGACTCGATCCCCTCGAGCCGGCACGCGCAGGACGCCCGCCATACACTCATTGAAAGGTTTTTTGATGAAAAATCATGTTCAGGAGCTGACCGGATTGCGCTGTGTCGCGGTAATGATGGTGGTCATGGGTCATGCGCAGCACATGATTCCGGGCGGCTATCGCGGCGCGCTCGCGCCTTTGCGCCTTTTCTCGGACGGGCGTCTCGGCGTGATGATTTTTTTCGTGCTCAGCGGCTATCTGATTACCGGCATCCTGAAGGCCGAATGGCAGGCCAGCGGCACCTTGCGCCTGGTGCCGTTCTATATGAAACGCGCGCTGCGCATCTGGCCGGCGTTCTATGCCTACCTTGCCGTCATTGCGCTGCTGTCGTTCGCCGGGCTCGTTGATGTCGATCCCGGCCAGTTCGCGGTCGCCGCGCTGCATGTCTGGAATTTCTCCGGCGTCGCCGGCATGAGTTCGATCAACGCGCTTCACCCCGACGGCGCCTGGTATCTCGGCCACTTCTGGACCCTCGCGCTCGAAGAGCAGTTCTACTGGTTCTGGCCGCCCTTGCTCCTTTTCATTCTCGGACGCGGCAGCCAGCGTGCGCTGATTGCCCTGCTCGTGCTCGTGCCGCTCGTCAGGATCGGCACGTACTTCGCGTGGCCGGCCCTGCGCGGGCAGTTGAGCATGATGCTGCACACCGGTATCGATCCGATCCTGATCGGCTGCTTCGTCGCCCTGAATCGCGACGCGCTGAAAGCGCGCGTCGCGGCGCTGCCGTGGGGCGCGCTGCTTCCGTCCGCCGCGGTCCTGCTGCTGCTCTTCGGCATGCCCTTGCTGCATGAGCGGCTCGGCGGGCTCTGGAGCGCAACCTACGGCGCAACGGTGGAAGCGGCGCTGGTCGGCTTCGTGATCGTCGTGCTGATATCGCGCAAGGCGTTCTGGTTCTCGCGCCTGCTGCGCAGCGCACCGTTCGTCTACATCGGCACGATCTCGTTCAGCCTGTATCTGTGGCAGCAATTGTTCAGCGACATCCACTCGCCGGTGGCGTACCGCTTTCCGCTGGGCATCGTCGGCGCGCTGGTTGCGGCGAGCCTCAGTCATGTGCTGATCGAAACACCCTTCCTGCGCCTCAAGGATCGCCTGACGATGCGCAAGCGCGTCGACGTGTATCCGTCCGCGCAGGCCGAGGGATCGAAATGAGTGCTGCGCTCCGACGCCGGCAGGACGTTTCGTGCACAGCCGCTGCCGGCGCCGCTCATGGTCACGATCGCGCTTATTCGCGCGGCCCGTAATCCAGCTTCGGATACCAGTCCTTGCCGCGTCCTTCGGGCGTCATGTCGAGCACGTTCCACAGCGGCATCAGATCCGGCGCGCCGCGCGGATCCTCACCGGGATCGACGGTAGCGAAATCCATCTCGCCGCTCCAGAACTGGCGAATCACGCCTTCGCGCCGGGTGAACACATGGAGCGCGGGTTCATCGCCGCCTTCCTTCGACAGCGCGAAATAATCCCGGCTGAACGCGCCGTTCAGGTCCGAGAAGAGACGCAGGTCGCGCCAGCCGCGCTCCTGCGCGAACGCGGCGAGCCGCGCATACGGCGAACGCGCGATCACCGCGAGCGCGATCCGCTGGCCCATGTCGCGCGCCTCGCCCTCCCACGCGGACAGCAGCGACGTGCACATCGGACAGGGCCGTTCGCGTTGCGGCCCGAACATCCAGCTATAGATGACGAGCGTGTCCTTGTCGCCGAACAGCGCGGCGAAATCCACGGCGCCTTGCGCGCCTTCGAAGCGATAGTCGCCCTTCACTTCGCCGCCCGGCGGCAATGCCCGGCGCAGCTGCGCGACACGCTCGATCTGCCGCCGCAGCTCGATCTCCTCAGCCAGCAGCGCGGTGCGCGCCCGCCGATACTCGGCGCTTTCGTTGGGAATCCGCATGGTGGCGCGCTGCGCGAGTTCAGCCGCGGGAACGAGTGTGCTTGCCGTGCTCATGTCGCTCATATCGATCTCCTTGTCAGTGAATCAGTCGCGATCCGGCGCGCCGAGCGGGAACAATCCCCGATACGGCCGCGCTTCCTCTACCGCGCGCGCAAACGAAGGCCGCGCCAGCAGCCGCTTGCGATACGCAATGACGTTCGCAAACGCAGCATCGATGCGATGCACCCAGTCTGCGTAGAACAGGAACGGCGCGGCGCCGCAATCGGCGAGAGTGAAAGCATCACCCGCCGCCCATTCGCGCGATGCCATCAGGCGGTCGAGATACGCATACGACGTGTCGAGCATCGCGCGGGCATCAGCGACGCCGCGCGCATCGTGCTCGTCCGCGGCCCGCATGGCGTCGAAGACGATCTTCTGCTGCGGCGTCGCCACGTAGTTGTCGAAGAAACGGTCCAGCCAGCGCACCTCCAGCGCGGCGCGTGGATCGGCGGGAAGCAGCCGCACCGGCCCAGGATGAAAGCATCCCAGATATTCGATGATCACCGTCGCTTCCATGACCGGCCGGCCGTCGTCGACGAGCAGCGGGAAGCGCTTCATCGGCCAGAATTCGACGAGCTCGCGCATGGACTGCGGACGCTCCGGCGTCAACGCGCAATAGTCGAAGGCCGTGCCGTTCTCGTACAGCGCGGTCAGTGCCTTCTGGCAATAAGAAGAGAAAGGATGGGCATACAGTTGCAGGGTCATCGGCTGTCTCTCCAGGCAGTTGGGCATGCTTACTCCTACGACGAGCATGCCGCGCCGCAATCGACATCGTTTTGGAATATTTTGTGATGCAGCGCAGCGCTGAAGCTTGCGTTTCGCCGCGTCCGCCATGCTGCTCAACGCACATAGCCATTCATGCGTGGCAGCAATCCGGGTTGACCGACGTCATGAGCCGCGACTAGAATCGCCCAACTTCAAAAAGCCCAAGGTGATCCTTTGGATACCTGCAGTAGTCGATCTTCGATCTGTTTCGCCGCCTGACCGCAGGACGCCGCTCCCCGCTTTTCTTCAAGCTCAGCCGCCGTCTTGCCATCAGGCAGACGGTGCGCGTCGCAGTTTTTCTCCTCGTGCACCCATTCGTCAGCGCCACCGGGCGTGATATCGCGACTCGCGCATAACGCGCGTCGCCGTATCGCTTCGCGTGCGCTTGCGTGCGCCGCTCCTGCGTCCGTCGCGGGACTGAGCGCGCGCGCGTAGTCATCCTTCACGGATTGCCGTGCCCAATGCGAGCCGGCGTCCGCGAGGCCGCTCGTCGCGAGCGTTTGCCCTGGCGATCCCTCGGACCGCCGCTACGCGCCAACCATGGCGCCCGGAGAAAACCATGAACCTGCTGCTGCTTTCGGACCTGCCGCGCGTCGAGGAATCCCGTCCGCATTACGACGCCATGCTCAACCTCGAACCCCGGGAAACGCGCTACCGGAAGCTGGCGCGGTTCTTCTGGCGCCTCACATCGCGCCTGTTCCGGCGCGCCTAGTCACGCCACCGACACGCTCCCGTGCGAAGCTTGCCGGTTTGTTCCCGGAAAGCACCCGGCCTTCTGACCGATGCATCTCGATTTCACCCTGCGCCTGCTGGCCGCGTTCGCCTGTGGCGTCGCCATCGGACTCGAACGGCAGCTGCGCCAGCGCACCGCCGGCCTGCGCACGATCACGCTCGTCGCCAGCGGCGCCTGCCTGTTCGTCACGCTCGGCGTGCTGACGGGCAACGGCGTCGCGGGCGTCACGCAGATCGCCGCGTATGTGGTGTCGGGCGTCGGCTTTCTCGGCGGCGGCGTCATCATGCGCGAGAAAGGCTCGGTGCAGGGCATCAACACGGCGGCGACGCTATGGTGTTCGGCGGCCGTCGGCGTGTTGTGCGGGTCGGGGCACTATGGGCCAGCCATCGAAGGCACGGGCATCGTGCTCATCACCAACACCGTGCTGCGCGAAGTCAGCCGCATGATCAACGCGACGCCGGTTTCAAGCGCCGACCTCGTGCGTGAATATGTGCTGACGGTCATCGGACGGCAGGAAGACGAAATTCATATCCGCACCCAGCTGTCGAATGCCATGGACGCGCAGCCGCTCTCCTTCCTGAGCCTGACGAGCGAAGACATCGAAGACGCGCCGCCGCGCGTGCGCGTGACGGCGACCGTGCGCATGCATCCGAAGGATCAGGCCCGGCTAGAACGCATGGCGAGCCGCATGAGCATGGAGCGCGGCGTGTCGAGCATCAGCTGGTCGGGCAAGAGCGTGGAGACGGCGCCCGAATGATCGATTATGGCGAGCGGCTCTGTCCCATGCGTTCGCGCATCGCGTGACAGTGTTCGACGAGCCGCGCCTGCGCAACGACGAAACGCTTGAGCGGTGTATCGATGTCATAGAACAGGATGTTCGCGACAAAGCCGTACACGGCGGCGTCGATGCTGGCGGGCGTGGCGCCGAACATGAAGGGTCCGTCCGCCAGCAGGTTCGTCACCGCCTGCAAGTCGCCGATGCCGCGCGCATACGCATCATCCGGCTCATAGCGGCCGATCCCCTGATAACGATAGCGCTCGAAATTGTATTGCCGCGCGTGCTCCAGCACGTCGGGATCGGCGTCCGGCAGCGCCGCCAGCAGCGCGGCGCGGAACAGCGGCCAGTAACGGTCGTCGCGCCAGCGCGAATAGGACATCACCCAGTAGAGATCGTCGAGCGTGCGGCGGACCAGCAGGTCGAGATCGTGTTGCAGGGGCGTCAGCGGGTCGTCGAGCGTCAGCGCGTAGCGGCGCTTCAGATGCGCGATGATGCTGTCGCTGTCGCCGATGGTTGCGTCGTCGTCAACGAGATACGGCAACTGGCCGCGCGGCGCAACGCTCGTATCGATCACATGACGATGCTCGAAGGGCAGGCCTGAAAGCTTCAGGAACGCGAACACCTTCAGTCCGAACGGGTTGTTGTCTTCCAGGCCGAACAGCCCGGGATACGAATAAAGCGTGATCATCGGCGTCTCCGCATACGGCTCGGGCAGGTGGACGGGCCGCCAGGCGACGCCCTGCACGGACGCGCCAAGTCCGCTACGATGCCTGACTGGCCTTGCCGCTTCCCGTCCCATGGACGCACGGCTCGCGGCATGTTCCGCTCCCCGCGCGCACTACGCACAACACGCTCGAAAAATACTATGCCCACGCCGCCTCATGCCATCGGTTTTACACTCGATCCGCTCGACCGCGTGTCGGAGAAGCGTGACGACGACGCCTTCGTCGCCACCCTGCGCGACGATCCCGCCACGCGCTTCCTGCTGTTCGTGAACAACGTGCCGCTCTTCAAGCGCGCGAACGGCCACGATCCCTTGTTCGATGCCCGCGAAGCCGCGCGGCTGGGCACGCCGCTGCAAAGCGTGTTTCTCGGCCGTGAAGCGGACCGGCGTTCGCTGTTCGCGCTGTCGTTCGAAGAAGGCGCGGCGGGTCTGGCGGGCGACGGCGTCGAAGCGGTCGAACTGCGTCCGGTCGCCATGCAGGGCCTCGTCCCGCCGCCAATGATCAGCGCCCTCGGCGAAGCGCGTTCGATGCTCGACTGGCATCGCCGCCACGGCTTCTGCGCCAACTGCGGCCAGCCGACCGATTCCGCCGGCGCCGGCTGGCGGAGAATCTGCGGCCATTGCCATGCGCAGCATTTTCCGCGCGTCGATCCTGTCGTCATCATGCTCGTGACGGACGGCGAACGCTGCCTGCTCGGGCGTCAGCCGCAGTTCCTGCCCGGCATGTATTCGGCGCTGGCGGGTTTTATCGAACCGGGCGAGACCTTCGAGCACGCGGTCTATCGCGAAGTGCTCGAAGAAGCGGGCATCCGCTGCACGGACGTGCGCTATTACGCGTCGCAGCCCTGGCCGTTTCCGTCGTCGCTGATGATCGGCTGCTTCGCGCGCGCGACTGAAACGGAGATCGTCGTCGATCAGAAGGAACTCGAGGACGCGCGCTGGTTCACGCGCGCCGAAGTGGCCGGCATGCTCGACGGCACGCATCCGCAAGGGCTTTCGGCGCCCAAGCCGTTCGCCATCGCGCATCACTTGCTGAAGGCTTTCGCCGCCGGCGAGCTGGACTGAGCGGCGGGCAGGTTCGCGGCGCGCGCCGGGCGTTCGGTGCAGAATGCGCAAGGCTGCGGCGCGCCTGTCAGAGGCGTGCGCGACGATATTAATCAGACACCGGGTGAACGACATGAACGTGAAAGACGGCGTCCAGATCTGGCTGATCAGGCATGGCGAAACAGAATGGAGCAAGTCGGGCCAGCACACCGGCACCACCGATATCGCGCTGACCGACGAAGGCCGCAAACAGGCGGCGGCGCTGGCGCCGGTCCTGGCGTCGCAGCCTTTCGATCTCGTGCTGACCAGTCCGATGAGCCGCGCCATCGAAACCTGCAAGCTTGCCGGGCTCGGCGAGCACGCGCAGGTCGAACCGGAGTTGCACGAGTGGAACTACGGCGTCTACGAAGGCCGCAAGACGCCGGATATCCGCCAGGAGATTCCGGACTGGTCGGTGTGGACCTCGCCCATTCCGCAAGGCGAGAATCTCGCCGATGTCGGCCGGCGCGCGCAGACGCTCATCGACAAGCTGCTCGGCACCGGCGCGCGCCACATCGCGCTGTTCTCGCATGCGCATTTCTCGCGCGTCTTCGGCGCGCAATGGGCGACCGGTTCGCCGTCACTGGGCGCACATCTGACCATGGACACCGCCGCAATGAGCGTGCTCGGCTTCGAGCGCGACGTGCGCGCCATCGTCAAGTGGAATCTGCTGCCCTAGCCGCGCTGTTCACGCCATTCGCGATACGCGGCGAGCGTCTGCTCGTCGGGCGGATAGGTGCCGCGTAACACCGCGCCGTCCGCCACGCGCGCCGCGAGGAATTCTTCCAGACGTTCCTGCTCGGCCGCATCCCGCGCGACCTCCTCGGCCATGTGACGCGGCACGATCACGACGCCGTCCACATCGCCGACGACGATATCGCCCGGATACACCGCCACGCCGCCGCAGGCCACCGGCACGTTCATGTCCACGGCGTGATGCTTCGCGAGATTGAGCGGCGCGCTCGCGCCCGCGCAGAACAGCGGCAGGCCGATATCGCCGATCGTGCCGCTGTCGCGTACGCAGCCGTCCGACACCATGCCGGCGACGCCGCGCACCTTGAGACGCATCGTGAGGATCGATCCCGTCGACGCAACCGCGCGCTCGCCGCGGCAATCCTGCACCAGCACGCTGCCGGGCGGCGCGCTTTCGACCGCCTTGCGCTGCGGATGATCCGGGTCCTGGAACACGCCGACATGATCCAGATCCTCGCGCGCCGGAATATTGCGCAGCGTGAACGCCGGGCCGACCATGTTCGGCGCGCCGATCGCGGGTTTCACCAGCGGCGCGACGCCTTGCAGGAAGACATTGCGCAGGCCGCGCTTGAAGAGCTGGGTCGTGAGCGTCGCGGTGCTGACGTGGCGCAGCAGGTCGAGCGTTTCGTCTGAAATGGCGATGGTCTGGGTCATGGCGGGATCAGTGAATTTCGGGTTCGTCGGGGGTGGCGGGCTGGGATTCGAGGAAGTCGAAGTCGCAGCCCTTGTCGGCCTGGGTCACGTGCAGTTGATGCATCACGCCGAAACCGCGCTCGAACGGCCGCTTCGGCGGCTGCCACGCGGCCCGGCGCGCGGCCAGTTCGTCGTCGCTTACCGCGAGATGCAGGCGTCGCGCCGGCACGTCCAGTTCGATCACGTCGCCGTCGCGCACCAGCGCCAGCGGCCCGCCGACAAACGATTCCGGCGCCACATGCAGCACGCAGGCGCCATAGCTCGTGCCGCTCATGCGCGCATCGGAGATGCGGACCATGTCGCGCACGCCCTGCTTCAACAATTTTTGCGGGATCGGCAACTGGCCCCACTCCGGCATGCCCGGCGCGCCCACCGGCCCCGCGTGCTGCAGCACGATCACCGAATCGGCGCCGATGTCGAGCGTTTCCTCGTCGATGCGCGCGGCCATGTCGGCGTAATCCGCGAACACCACCGCCGGGCCGCGATGCCTGAGCAGGCGCGCTTCCATCGCCGCCGGCTTGATGACCGCGCCATCCGGCGCGAGGTTGCCCGTCAGCACCGCAAGGCCGTCGCGCGGCACGAGCGGGTTGTCGCGGCGGCGGATCACGTCGTCGTTGAAGATCTCCGCATCCGCGATGTTCTCGCCCAGCGTGCGGCCACTCACCGTGCGCTGCGTGCCGTCGATCAGCGGGCCCAGCTCCGTCAGCAAGGCCCGCAAACCGCCCGCGTAGAAGAAGTCTTCCATCAGGTACGCGCCCGCCGGCCGGATGTTGCCGAGCACCGGCGTCACGCGCGCCAGTTCGTCGAAACGGGCGGTCGTGAGCGGCACGCCCGCGCGCCGCGCCATCGCCACCAGATGCACGATCGCATTGGTCGAGCCGGACAGCGCCAGCACCGTCGTCACGGCGTTGTCGAATGACTTCGGGGTGAGCAGGTCGGACGGCTTCAGGTCGCTCCACACCATCTCGACAATGCGCTGCCCCGTCAGCGACGCGTGCTGCGCATGGCGCGAATCCACCGCCGGTATCGACGCGAAACCCGGCAAGGTCAGGCCGAGCGCTTCGGCGGCGCTGGTCATCGTCGAGGCGGTGCCCATCGTCATGCAATGTCCCGGCGAGCGCGCAATGCCGCTCTCGACGCCCTTCCATTCGTCCTCGCTGATCTTGCCCGCACGCAGTTCGGCCCAGTACTTCCACGTGTCCGAGCCGCTGCCGAGCGTGCGGCCCTGCCAGTCACCACGCAGCATCGGGCCCGCTGGCAGAAAGATGGCCGGCAGGTTCATGCTGATCGCGCCCATCAGCAGGCCGGGCGTGGTCTTGTCGCAGCCGCCCATCAGCACGCAGCCGTCGAACGGATAGGAGCGCAGGACTTCCTCCGCTTCCATCGCCAGGAAGTTGCGGTACAGCATGGTGGTGGGCTTCTGGAACGGTTCGGCGAGCGTCATCACCGGCATTTCGACCGGAAAGCCGCCCGCCTGCCATATGCCGCGCTTCACTTCCTCCACGCGCTGCCGGAAGTGCGTATGGCACGAGTTGATCTCGCTCCACGTATTGAGCACGCCGATGACCGGCTTGCCCAGATAGTCCGACGGGTGATAACCCATCTGCGCGGTGCGCGAGCGATGGCCGAACGATCGCAGATCATTCACGCCATACCAGCGATGGCTGCGCAGTTCCTCCGGCTTCTTGCGATGCGTGGTCAAGCGCTGTCTCCTTTTGTTGCGGCGAACCTGCGTCTAGTGCAGTTTGAGCGGCACGGAGGCGAGCAGTTCGGACAGTCCGAGCCAGAGAATCTGCACGCCGATGCAGAAGATCACGAAGGCGAACAGCCGCACGGCCACCTGCGTGCCGACCGTGCCGAGCAGCCGTTCCAGATGCCCGGCGAAGCGCACGCACACGTAGATGCTCGCGCACAGGATCAGCAAGCCGATGCCGACGCCCGCCAGATGCACCGGTTGCAGGCCCTGGCGCGGCGAGCCGGTGCCCAGCGCAATCGCGACGGCGATCGCGCCCGGTCCAACGGTAATCGGCAAGGTCAGCGGATAGAACGCCTTGGCGCGCAGGGACGCGCCGCTGCGCGGCTTGGGTGCGGTGTCGGCGGGATCGTCGGGGTCGGCGTCGGGGGCCTGGAGCAGCGTCCAGCCCGCCATCGCGACGACCAGCCCGCCCGCCACGCGCAGCACCGGTATCGAGATGCCGAAGAACGACAGCACATAAGCGCCGATCGACAGCGAAGCCAGCAGGATCGCAAAGCTGTTGATGGAAATGCGCCGGGCGAGTTCGGCGCGGTCGGCGTCGCCGATGTGCGGCAGCATGCTCAGCACGACGAGCGCGGTCGCCGGCGGGTTGATGATCGGGAACAGCCCGGCGACGATCACGAGAACCGTCTTGGCGAATTCGTTGAGCATGGGCGTCGTGGTCCGCGTGTGTGTTCGTTGTGAATCACGCTCGTGCAAGCCGGGACATTGTGCACGTCGAACCACGCGCTGCGCCAGACAAACGTCCGCCGCCGGAATACTCAGTCGAGATTGAAGGCGGTGATTTTCACGTCGGACTGCTTGCACGCCTTGTCGCGGCAGACGCCGCTGAACCAGATCTCGCCATTGCCGATCATCGCGCCCTGGTCGCGCACGAAGAGCGCCGCGTACTTTTGCTGCGCGACGATGTCGACGAGTTTCGGCGTGAAGATGGACGCATAGTGCGCGATGAACTCGCGCCGGGTGCGCAGCGTCATTTCCGTGCCCGCGCGATGCACCGCGACCGGATACGACACCAGCGCCGCGACGGCTTTGCTGTCGTTGGCCGCGACCGCGCGCTGCAAGCGGTCGAAGAACGCCCGATACGGCTCGTGCGCGCCGAACAGCGCGTCCAGGCGGGCATCGACATCGGTTTCGGTCTGTGCGTCTTGCGCGAAGGTGGCGACGGGAAGCGCCAGCGCCGCCGCGAGCCCGATTCCGGCGAGAAGCCTGGTCCAGTTCATCGTGTCTCCGTGGTCAAGCGAACGGCGCCATGAGGACCAGCGCGCATTCGGTGAAAAACGAGCCGAGCCCCACGCCGATCAGCACGCGCGCGATGATCGTCCAGATGCGATTGTTCACGTTGCCGGCACAGCGCCACGCGAGCACGCACCACAGGAGATACAGCGCGGAACAGGCCGCGAACAGGCCCAGCATGCCGGGCCAGAACCAGACTGTGAGCAGCAGGAAGGATTCGGGAGAGAGACCGCCGGCCCAGAGGTCGAGATAGACGAACCACCACGCGAGGTGAATGGGCACGCCCAGCAACCACCAGATTTTCCAGAAGCGCTCTTCTCCGCGCCAGGCTCGACGAAGCATGCGTCGCGTCAGAGTGTAGGAGGCACGCATTCTACCAATGGATGCGTGCGACGCCCGAAGCGGGACCCGAATGGTCGGATCAATCAGTCAACCAGTCAATCAGGCCGACAGGCTGCGGCGCCGGGCTTCCATGCGCGTGATGAGCCGCTGCAAGACGCTTTCCGCCGCGCCCGAAAGCCGCGTGAAGCGAAAGCCGACGACATAACGCACATCGCCGCGCGGCGTGTTCACACTGCGCGGCGAGACGAGCTCGATGTCGATCGACAGGATGGTGCCCGGTCCCAGATGCAGCACAACGTCCTGGAACACGGTGCCGACCCCGGTTTCCGCGAGACGCGGCGCGTCCATGCGCAACGCGATGCCGCCCAGCGACAGGTCGTGCACTTCGTAGCGGAACGCTTCGCCATCGGCGAACGCGCCTTTGGCGTAGTAGGGATCGAGAATCGGCGTCGGCACGCGGAAGTATTCGCGGCGCTGGAAGTGATAGAGCTTCTCGGGAAACGAGACCTCGAAGGCCTGACGCCCTTCGTAATCGGCGGCGCGCGCCGCCTGCGTCGTGAACTCCACCCGCACGCCTTCGGGCGCGGCCTTGAAATACAGTTGCTTTGCTTCGAGCAGCGCGCGGTTGTCGGATTCGACGCCGCCCCAGTCGAACACGATGCGCGCCTCACGCGCGTCCACTTCGAGCAATTGAGTGACGATCTGCCCGTGTCCGCTGGTGACGGTGAGCATGTCGCGGCGCAACACGAGATTGCGCAGGACCACGGATATTTCGGCGGGGATGTGTCGCGCGAAGCGTTCGTGATCTTCGGCGAATTTCTCGATGTCGGATGTATGCGGCAATGACTCGGCGAGCATGATGATCCAATCTAGTTATCGGTGTTGAGACAGCGGACTGCATGCTACTGTGAAACCCTCATACGGCATATGGTGCACTAAAAAAAACGCGGCCAGAAGGCCGGTAACAAGTAGATTTCCACGCCAATTCAGCGTTTTGAGGCTGGTCAAGTTAGTTTCTTACTATTTGCTTTCCATCAAAAATAGGCCGGGCACCGTGCCCGGCCTTGGCTTCACATCAGCTTGTCGACTTCGCTGGTCAGCGCGCGGCGCCGCAACGGCGCGAGCGCCGCGCCAAGCCGTTCACCATGCGCTTCGGTGATGACGCGCCCGAGGATTTCGCCGAAACGCGGTTCATCGACGCCCGATATGATGTACTGCCAGCGATACGCGTCGAGCAGACCCGCATGCACGCGCGCTTCTTCATCGGACGACAGCGCGCGATCCAGTTGCGCGATGAAGTATTCCGCGTCGGCGGCGGCCTGCGCCTGCAACATGCCGTCGATCGCGCCAACCAGATCGATCAGGTCGCCAATGGCGGCGTCGCGTTCCGCCGCGCCGATGCGCGCGTCCTCGCGCATCCATTCCAGTTCGTCGATGATCGCGTGCTGCGATTCCTCCTTCCAGTGGAACAGGAAGATGTCCTTGAAAAGCGGCGACAGGCTGCTGTCGCTCTCCATGCTCTGCCGGTAATGCACCTGCGTAACGATCTCGATGCAGCACGTCAGCGCCAGGATCGACCAGGTGGACTTGCCGAGCACGAAGCGCGCGACATCGTCGGCATCCGGGACGAAGCGATAGCCGGGCGGCAGCGCCTCGGCCGCGAGCGCCTCCACGCGGCGGAACAGTTCCTGATGCTTCAGTTCCTCGTCGGTGAAGCGGACGATTGCTTCGAGCGCCGTCTGATCCGACAGCGCATGCTCGCGGCCGACTTCCAGCATCTTCGCGCCGATGAAGCGCTCGATCATGCCGAACATGTTCGCGTAGGTACGGCCCTGCACCTGCGACATCAGCCGGCGTTCGGACGCGCTCAGGAACGGCAGCCGGTACACCTCGCTGAGGCCGTGCGGCATGAAGGTATGGGCGGGATCGAAATGACGGCCGCGCAGCACGTCCTGATCGATCTCCCAGCGGATGCGGCGGGACACTTCGATGCACTTCGCATAGCGCTGTTGCGTGGACGGATGCATAGCTTGCGGGGAAATCTCTTTCATGACGGCGTTCATGTATGCGGACTCCGGATGATTCAGCGTCGATCAGGACAGGCGCGCGGCCTGGGGGAATGAACAGATCGGCTGATGGAATCGTCAATCGTCGCGTCTCCGTTCTGTGGAGCATTCTCGGCAGATGGACGCGGTCGCACATGAGGCGCAAGTCCCGGACGTCGACCGGGAAAGGCTGCACCAGAGGCGGAAACCCGGGACCGGTGTCCCGGAACGGTCAGGCGGAGGGTGCGTCGAAGCCCGCGCGGCGCGCCAGCACGATGGCCTGCGCACGATTCTCGACCTCGAGCTTTGCGAAGATGCTGGTGATGTGATTGCGCACGGTCTTCTCGCTCAGCGTCAGACGCGCGGCAATCTGCGCGTTGTCGCGTCCGCCCGCCAGCAGTTCGACGATATCGCGCTCGCGCGGCGTCAGCGTCGCGAATGCGGGATCAGCCGGTGGCGTTGACGGCAGGAACGCCCGCACTTCGTCGCGCCAGCGTCGCCAGGCGGCATCGGTTTCCAGCACGAGATGGTTCTCGCTCTCCAGCGGCACGAAGCGCGCGCCGGGAATCTGGCCGGCGAGCAGGCGGCTTTCGTCGAAGGGCACGCGCGCGTCGCCGCTCGCATGCAGCACGAGCGTCGGACACTGCACTTGCGGCAGCAGGTCCACCACGTCGATCTCGTTGAAGACGCGCATGATGCGCGCCGCATTGCGCGGCGTGGTCGTGAGCCGTTCGAGTTCGTTGAACCAGTGATGCTGTTCCGGCGTGCCGCCCGGGATGAATTGCGTCGTGAAGAACTGGCGAAACGCGGGATTCTGCTTGCCCCAGCCCAGTTCCGCGAGCTTCACGAGCATTTCGGCTTCCTCTTGCTGCGCCGGATCGCGGGTGCGCTTGAGACGTCCGCGCGCGTAACCGCCGTGCAGCACCAGATGCGTGACGCGCTCCGGATGCGCCACCGCATAGGCAATCGCGATGGACGCGCCCTGCGAGATGCCGAGCAGCGGAAAGCGTTCGAGGCCGCTCGCGTCGACCACCGTTTCCAGGTCGCGCAGCCACGCATTGAAGGAGATTTCGCCGACGTCGCGGTCCGACAGGCCGCAGCCGCGCTGGTCGTAGCGGATCAGCGTATGACGGCCGCACAGTTCGACCATCAGATGGCTCCAGACTGGACTCGCAAAATCCAGTTCCAGATGACTGAGCCAGTTCGCGGCCTTGACGATCGGCGGACCCGAACCGCACATCGCGTAGGCGATGTGCACGCCGTCGCTCGCAGTGCAAAGGCGGATGTGCTGGCGGGGCGTGGGCGGGCGCGTCACCATCGTTCGAAAGTGTAAGTAGGGACACCATACAAGCACGAACGCCGCGCCGGACGCGCGACTGTTCATGCTTGCGCGTAATGGAATGGAAAGTCAAGAACGTAAGGCAGCGGGCGGCGTGCAACAGGATTCAAGACCTGGCCGCATGCGGCGGGTCATGATCCGGGCTTTATCGATGAAAGAGGACTGTTCGTGACGGAAGCCAATCATTCGGATCAGCCGGTGCGCCCGCAGCGTTGCGTGATCGTGGTCGACCAGGACCTGCCCGCGGGCAAGGCGGCCAATGCAGCGGCCGTGCTGGCGCTGACGGTCGGGCAGCGCCATCCGGCGCTGGTCGGCGAAGCGCTCGTCGATGCCTCGGGCTGCGCGCATCCCGGTCTTATTCCAATCGGCATTGCGGTGCTCGGGGCGGATCAGGACACGTTGTCGGCGATCCGCGACAAGGCGATCGCCGCCGCGTGCGACGTCGTCACCTTCCCGGTGCAGGGACAGCAAACCACCGACTACGGCGCGTTTCGCGATGCCGTCGCCGGTGTCGTCACCGAGGAGCTTCGCTATGTCGGACTCGCGTTGATCGGCGATCGCAAGCCGGTCAGCAAGGCGGTCGCGAATCTCGGCTTGCTCAAATAGCGTCAGGTGCGCGTGGCCGTCTTGTATGCGCCCGGCGTCACGCCGAGCATGCGGCGGAAGGTGCGCGTGAGATGCGCCTGATCCGCAAAACCGGTGGCGGCGGCGATATCCGAGAGCGCGCCGCCGTGACGGATCATCTGCATCGCGCGGCGCACGCGGGCCTGGCGCTGGTATTCGTGCGGCGTCATGCCGGTTTCGCGGCTGAACGCGCGGAACAGCCGGAACGGCGGCAGTCCCGACGCCGCCGCGATCTCCTCCAGATGCAGTTGCTCGCCGATACGCTCGTCCAGGAAACGGCGCGCCGCCGCCACCGCGCGCGGTTCGCGCGGCGTGGCGGCGATTCCCGCGCCTTCTTTCAGATGCCGTCCAACGAGCCGCGCCGCGAACGCCAGATAGCGTTCGTCGCGTTGCAGCGACGGCCCGTGCACCTCGGACGAGCGATGCACGTCGAAGAGCGCCGCGCACAGCGCCGGATCGCGGATGATCGGCCCGACGACGCCGCCTGGACGTCCCGCGGCGCGCGCGTCGCCGGTGAGCGCGCGGAGATGCGCGACATCCACGTACAGCGTGCGCTGCGTCCAGCCGGCGTCGTCGACTGGCCAGCCCGCGTGCGGTTCGTCGGCGTCGATGGCGTACAGGTCGCCGCGCCGCGCGACGAACTCCGTGCCGCGCATGCGGATGCGGATCGCGCCGCCCGTCAGCAGCGCGAAACAGGCGGTGTCGTGCGCGTGGACGTCGTAGGAAAAGTCAGCGAAGCGCCCGCGCAACAGCTCCGCGCCGAGTTCGGGCGCGCGCCAGATTTGCGTGTCGGCTTTGGGCGTCGGCTTCATGAGGGGTCAGCGCTTCGTGCGCAGCGGCAGCGTTGCGATGAATTGATCGATCGCGGCGAACAGCGCCGGCTTGCGCACGCCGTCCTGCGCCTGAATCGACAAACCGGCGAACAGCGTCATGCACAGCGCGGCGAGCGCCGGGACATCGGTGCGGGCGTCGAGTTCGCCGGATTCGACCGCGTGCGCGAGCCGCGCCGCGACCGTGCTCGCGACCTTGCGCCGGAGCTTCTGCAATTCGGCGCGCAACTGCGCGTGTTCCGCGCCCACCGACATCGCGCCGAGAAAAATCATGCAGCCACGAGGATGCGATGTGCCGGTGAACAATTCGGTGCTGGTGCGGAACATGGCCCGCAGGCCGTCGCGTACGGATTCATGCGCCTGCAGATTCCGCAGCGCCGCGCCGCCCTCTGAGGCGACATAGAGTTCGACGGCCTCGCGATACAGATCTTCCTTGCTGCCGAACGCCGCGTAGAGACTGGGGGAGTTGATGCCCATGGCGTCCACGAGATCGGCCATGGAACAGGTGTCATAGCCCTTCGACCAGAACACTTCCATCGCGCTTCTGAGCGCCGTTTCACGGTCGAAGCTGCGCGGACGGCCGCGCGTCTTGAGTTGCGTTTGATTAGCCAGTGACGACATGTCTCGCTCCGCCGTATCAACCGGACTGCGCCGCGCGTCATTCCTGCGCACAGCGCAATTCTGAATTATGTGTCGATCATAACAAAATAACTGGACGTCGTATCATCCGGATGGTCAAATATCTGTGTCGATCGTTACATAATCAGCCGGTTTGAATTCTCAGGAGTGTGTCGTCATGAAAAAGTCCTTGTCCACGCTTGCCGTCGCGTTGCTGGTTGCAAGCCCGTTCGTTGCTGCGCCCGCTTTTGCCGAGAACAACGGCACGCCCGCGCCTTATTCCGTCTTCGTCGATCAACCGACCGGCTATACCTTCGTCAAGCTGCCCGGCGGATGGAAGTTCGTCGGCGCGGTGTCGCAGGAAGAAGCGCAGCATGTGCCTTCGAACGTGTTGACGTCGGTGCTGCCGGCCGAGTCCGTCCGGTCGATCAATACCGCTTCCTCGAAGTAAACCGCGTCGGGTTTGACGCGTCTTTCACGCGTCCTTCACGCGGCCACAATCGAGACGCTCTCCGGCACGGACGCCCGCTCGGCACTGATCGCATCGACGACATGCTGAGCATCGCGCGCGACGCCCGAGAAGCGTCCCGATCCCCACGTATGCAGCCACGGCAAGCCGACGAAGTAAAGCCCCGGCACCGCCGTCACCCCGCGCGTGTGTGACGGATAACCGCGGCCGTTGAACACCGGCGCGTCCAGCCAGCCGAAATCGGGCGTAAAGCCGATGCACCAGACAATCGACGTGATGCCGCTTGCCTGAAGGTCGAGTTCCGCGCGCTCTTCATGCGGTTGCCAGAGCGGCACGTACGGCGCGGCAGGCGGCGCCTCGATGCCATGCTTCGCGATGAAGCCGTCGATGCTCGCGTTGATGCGGTTATAGGTATCGTCCGCTTCATCGAGGTTCTTGCGCAGGTTGGTCGCGAAGCGCAGCGTGCCGTCGCGGAAATCCTCCAGCCGCCCGAACAGTTCCATGCCTTCGAGCGCGAAGCGGCGCAAGTCGATATCGCGACCGCCATCGCGGCCCGTGACGTAGTGATTGGTGTTGTCGCGCACGCCTTCGCGCAGCGGATGATCGGTCACGGGCATGTCGTAATAGCGCATGTCCGCGAGCCAGTCCACCACGTCGCGGCCGCGATGGAAGCGCGCACAGCGCGGCGCTTCTCCCACGGCGAGATGCACCTTGCGGCCCGACAGATGCAGATCCTCGGCGATCTGCGCTCCGGACTGCCCCGAGCCGACGACCAGCACCGCGCCCGGCGGCAAGGCATCCGCATGCCGGTATTCCGACGACTGCACCTGCGCGATGCCCGGCGGCAAGCGCTCCGCCATGCGTGGCACGATCGGCGTGTGATAGCCGCCGGACGCCACCACCAGTTGATCGGCGGTGAAGTCGCCGCGCGTGCTTTTCACGTGATAGCGTCCGCCTGCATCTCGCGTCACGCGCGTGACTGCCGCGCCTTCCAGCACCGGCGCATTGACCTTCGCGATGAAGCCGTCGAGATAGGCGATGATCTCGTCCTTCTTCATGAAGCCGTGCGGATCCGCGCCCTCATACGGATGTCCCGGCAGCGCGCACTGCCAGTTGGGGGTCACGAGGCAGAACGTGTCCCAGCGCTGCGTGCGCCAGGTATGGGTGACGCTGTGCTTTTCCAGCACGAGATGATCGATCTTCGCCTGTTGCAGGAAGTGGCTGACCGACAGCCCCGCCTGCCCGCCGCCGACGACGATCACACTGACATGCTTCGGCGCAGCGCCGCCGGATTCGATGCTGGACATGGTGCATCCCCTGAACGAACAAGTTAATCGAGCGCGAGCACGGTGACCTGTGCTTCGTGCGCATCGTGGAAACGTCGTGCATCTGCTTCGATGCGTGCAAGCTGATCGAGCGCGGCGGAGCATGCGAATCCGTATTTCTCGCGCACGCGTTCGGAGCCGATGTGCAAGGCTTCGCGGGAACGGGCGACGAAGTCATCGACGGCATAGCGCTCGCCCGCCGTGAAGAACTCGCCGACGACGGTCGAAGGCGAATAGCAGTTGGCTTCCACGCCATCGGGCCAGCGGATCAGAAAATGCATGACGGGCATGGAGTGGCTCCGTTTGAAGGTTGATCGGTTTCGAGCCACGCGCGATAAAGGTCGAGATGACGCGCGGCACTCGCTTGCCACGTGAAGCGCCGCAACAGCGCGGGCACGGCTTGCACGAAGTCGATGCCGCTACTGCCCTCGAGCGCGGCGGCAATCGATGACGCGTCGTGTGGATCGGCGAACGTGCAGGTGCGCTCGTCGAGATACCCGGTGAAGGGCGCGATACGTGACACCACGACCGGCCGTCCGCTCGCCAGCGCTTCAAGCACCACCAGACCGAAGCCTTCGCGAAGCGAGATCATCGACACGACATCAGCGAGACGGAACAGCGCGGGCATCTCAGCGTCCGGCAGCGCGCCCGTGACGATCACCGGCGTGCCGCGCGCGCCGACCTCGAGTTCCAGCGCCGCCGCTCGCGCAAAAAAGCGGCGCGTGTAGTCATCGTGGTCGAGCAGACTGGCGCCGCCCGCCAGCACCAGTTGCGCGCCGGGCCAACGTGCGCGCAGCAAGGCGAACGCTTCGAGCAGCATCGACGTGTTCTTGCGTTCCTCGATTCCGCCCACCGCCAGCACAATCGGTCCTCCGCTCATGCCAAAGCGGTCGCGCAACGTATGCGTGTCAGAGTCGGCACAAACGCCGTAGCGCGTTCCGTCGATGCCGTTCGACACCGTGTGCGCCGTCACGCCATAGGTCGAGCGCATGATTTGCGTCCATGCGTCGCTGACGCAGAACACGGCATCCGCGTCCTGCCACGCGCGGCGTTGCCAACGGTCGAGTTGCGGGTCGTCGAAGTGGTCGAGGTGGTGCACCGTGCGCACGAAGCCACGAATCGTTCGCTCGTCCTTCAGTTCCGCCAGCGCATTCCCGCCGATGCTGTCCTGCGCATGCAGCACGTCGAAGCCGTCCGGATTGAGGTCTTCAAGCGCGAGCTTCAACGCGCGAAAGCGTTGCGCGACCATGCCGGTCAGCCCCTTCGCCTCGCCTTCGATGCGCGCCAACACGATCCGGCACGGCGACGCGCGAAACATCGACTCGCCCGGCCGTGCGGGTGCGAAAACCGTGACTTCGTGCCCGGCGTCGTGCAGCGCGCGCGCCAGTTCGAGCGTATGCACGACGCCGCCGCGCGGATTCACCGAATGCGTCAGCAGTCCAATTCGCAGTGCGTTCAGCGCGCGCATATGAACGGCTCCTCGCGGAGGTTCCACAGCAAGGCCGCTTCGTCGCCGCGCGTCACGACCACTTCGCGCGATGGATCCACCTCGCCGATCACCGCGCTCGCGATATCACGCGATGCAAAGCGCGCGAGCACGTCGCCTACATGCTCCTTATGTACTGAAAGCACAAAGCCGAAGCTCGGAAACGCCGTGAGCCAGCGCTCGAAATCCACCTCCGGAGGACGCGGCACCGCATCGAGATCGATACGAGCGCCGGCATTCGAGCATTCGAGCAGCATCAGCGCCGTGCCGAGCGCGCCCGCCATGCTGATGTCCTTCGCCGCAACGCACAGCCCGTCTTCGGCCAACAATGGCAGCAGTTCGAAATCGCCCCTCGCGCGGCCTTCCGGCGCGCCCACCGATGCATTCCAGAACGGATACGGTTCCTCGAAACGCCCGCGCAGATCGACAGCCATGACGAGCGCATCGCCGGGACGGGCGTCGAAGCTGGTCAAGAGCCTGCGCGCACGCCCGACGATCGCCACCGCAAGCTGCGCGCCTTCGCTGCGCACGTTGCTGTGTCCGCCGACGATGGGCACGCCATATACGCGCGATGCCGCCGTCATGCCCGCGAGCACGTCGCCCGCGGCCTGCGCGCTGCCGCTCCACAGCGCATCGACGACGGCGAGCGGGCGGCCGCCCATCGCGTAGATGTCGCTGACGTTCACCATGACGCCGCTGTAGCCGGCGAACCACGGCATCGTCTGGACGAAGTCGCTTACCAGACCTTCGATCGCGAACAGCAGGAAGCCGTCGCCGTCGGGAATGGCGGCGCAATCGTCGCCGATGGCCACATCGCGCGCGCCTGCCGGCAAGTGCGCGAGCACGCGCGAGATATCGCTCTTGTGCTGAAAGCCCCGGCTTTCTCTTAACCGCTCGACCAATCCCGCCAGAGGCTTCACGGCAGCCTCCGCGCGAGCGCGACAAAACCGCTCTGCGGCGTGACGCACGGCGGATAGGCATCGAGTTGCGCGCGCATCAGATGATGAGCGCGGCCGAACAGCGTTTCCTCCTGCTGCGTGTCCCAGTGCAGCCGCCGGAACAGCGGCACGTTCTGCTCCTGGACATGCGCGAGGAACGTCTCGCAGCCGAGCGCATGCGCGCTCGACACGGCCAGCCGGATGAGCGTCGAGCCGATCTTGCCGTGCGAGCGGAATGCCGCATGCACCGCGAGCCGCGAACCGAGCCACACGCCCGGCTCGCGCTCGTGAATGCGCACCGTGCCGACGACCTGATCCGGCATGCCCGCGACACAGCTCAGCGCGACCAGCAACTGCGCACGCGTGTCGATCTCGTCGCGATCGTCGCCGACGAACACGCCCTGCTCGATGCAGAACACCGCGCGCCGCAGCTTGTACGCTTCCTCCGCTTCCCAGGGCAGCGTCGCCCATTTGACGCGGAATTCGACCGGCGTGTAGTCGAGATCGAGTGCATCGCCTTCAATGGCTTCGACGAACATGGTCAGGCCTCGTACGATGACAGCGATGAACACGCGCCGCATTTGCCGCAGCCCGCCTTGATGTCGGCGGAACGCATGCCGGCTTCGCCAAGCATCGCGCCGATGGGCGCCAGCACCGCACGCATGAACTCGGGCGCGGGCGCGGGATGATCTTCGAGCGGTGTGCCGCTGATCGGCACGAAGGGCACGACGAACGGATACACGCCGAGCGCGATCAGCTCGCGCGCCATCCCGACGATGTCCTCCGCGCTGTCGCCCAGTCCCGCCAGGATGTAGGTGCTCACCTGGCCGCGGCCGAACACCGCGACCGCCGCTTCGAACGCTTCCATGTAGCGCGTCACCGGCACCGTCGCCTTGCCCGGCATGATGCGCTCGCGCACGGCCGGCGTGACGGCTTCCAGATGCATGCCGAGCGTATCGATGCCGCTCGCCTTCATGCGCTCGAACCAGCGGTCGTCGTCGGGCGGCTCGCATTGCGCCTGGATCGGCAGATTCACGGCGGCCTTGATCGCGAACGCGCTCTCGCACAGCACCCGCGCGCCGCGATCGGGCGTCGGCGGTGTGCCGGTCGTCAGCACCATGTGCCTGACGCCGTCCAGCAACACCGCCGCGCGCGCCACTTCGGCAAGCTGCTCCGGCGTCTTGTGCGCAATCGTGCGGCCCGCCGCCAGCGACTGGCCGATCGCGCAGAACTTGCACGACTTGCGGCGGCTCTCATAACGGATGCAGGTTTGCAGCACGGTGGTGGCGAGCACATCGGCGCTGTGCAGCGTCGCGATATGCGAGTACGGCACGCCGTCGAGCGTCTGCATCGCGTAGAAACGCGGCGCTTGCGGAAAGCTGATGCTGGCGATCGGAATGGCGTTGCGCGTCAGCGCGCTGATGCCGTGCGCATCCGGCTGACCCGCGACGAACGGCGAATCCCATGCGCTGCTCGTATGCACGGGAACCATGATGGTCACGCCGTCCACCATCACGGCCTTGTGGTCCGATGGCCCCGCGCCGCCGCGCCGGCTCGACACGCCCGCGCGCGGATCGACCAGCCGCAGGCCGGCCGACTGCAGTTCAGTCATCAGTTGCCGGCTCGATGCCGGCAGTTTCTCGCGGGCGTTCATCGTCGTGGATGTCCTTGAAAGAAGTGACGGGCGATGCCGGGCGATCGTTGATCGCGAGGCTCAGCAACTCGGGCCGCGCATAGTGGCCGACCGAATCCATCATGCGTTTGCGCTTCGTGATGAGCGCCATGTCGAGATCGGCGATCACCATGCCTTCGCCCTCGCGCAGCGGCTCGGCGAGATGCTGGCCTTCCGGCGACACGATCGCCGTGTTGCAGCCGCCGCGCAGCGCGCGTTGCAGGTTGGGATCGGGCGTGATGGCTTCGATCTGCGCGTCGGTCAGCCAGCCGGTCGCGTTGACGACGAAGCAGCCCGACTCCAGCGCGTGGTGGCGGATCGTCACTTCGATCTGTTCCGCGAAGATCGGCCCCACCAGCGAGCCGGGGAACTGGCTGCAATGGATCTCTTCGTGCTGCGTCATCAGCGCGTAGCGCGCGAGCGGGTTGTAGTGTTCCCAGCACGCCAGCGCGCCGACGCGTCCCACGCCGGTGTTCACCACTTTCAGGCCCGCCGCGTCGCCCTGGCCCCAGATCATGCGTTCGTGGAAGGTCGGCGTGATCTTGCGGCGCTTGAGGCGCAGCGTGCCGTCGGTATCGAAGATGAGTTGGGTGTTGTACAGGCTGCCGTGATCGCGTTCGTTCACGCCAAGCACGACGACCATGTTGCACAGCCGCGCGTGCTCGGACACGGCCTGCGTGACCGGGCCGGGCACCACCACGGCCTGCTCGTACAGCTTCATGTGATCCGCGCCCGATGCCACCGGCGCGCGCACGAACGAGAAGTACGGGTAGTACGGCACGAAGGTCTCGGGGAAGACGATCAGCTGCACGCCCTGCGCCGCAGCTTCGTCGATGGCCGTGCAGACGCGGTCGAGCGTGCCGTTCGGGCGCTCGAAGTCCGGTGTGATCTGCACGGCCGCCACGCGCACGATACGCGGTGTCGAAAGGGCATCGGGCATGATCGTCACACGGTCCAGGTATGGATGATCAGCGCGTTCTCCTTGCGATGGAGCAGCTGGATGTCCAGCACGTCGAGCGGATTGATCGGGCGGATGCCTTCGATGAGCGACGCCTCGCCGTGTCCATACAGCGCCTGCAGAGCGAAGCGGCAGGCGTAGACCTTGCCGCCTTCGGCCATGAACTTCTGCAGTTGCTTGTTGAAGTTGAGATGACCGGGGAAGGCTTCATCGCCGAGCGTCGGAAAGCCGCGCTGCAGACCGAGCGTGACGCCGGGGCCGTACAGCAGCACGGAGGTATCGAAGCCCTTGCGTTGCAGACGCGTGGCCTGCAACAGGTTCACGAAGCCGATCGACCCTTCGAACGCGACCGTGTGAAACGTGACGAGCGCTTTCTCACCAGGCTCGGCCTTCACGTCCTCGAAGACTTTCTCTTCGTAGTCGACCAGATAATCGCCGTTCTTGTGAAGCGGTTGATTGACTGCGGGCATGGCTTTCTCCGATGAGTGTGAGGTTCGATGCCGGTGCGCTCGTCCATGCAGCGCGTCGACGGGTCTTCAAACGCAACGGGTATGCCAATGATTGGCCCGCGAAATGCAATCACTTTGCAATCAAGCAAAACAAACTTGCTCGACGGAACCGAAAAATTTTTGCCTGAGCCTTGCTGGAAGGGCTTTATCGACGCAAGTGGGAGAAGGTGCGTGGATGGCGTTCGCACGATTTCAGCGCAAACGGGCGTGAGCATGGTGCGTCGTACACCGAAGACGTGCATCGATGCGATCAATGCAATCAAGTCCAATCTGCCGATGCGATCTTTTTCCCTTCGATTGTTTTGACATGCCAGGATCGAGCGAACCTGTTGCGAGGATCATCGCGGACATGAATCAGCCGGCACATCACTGGATCAGGAAGCTCGAAGAAAGCAGGAAGCCCGCTTACCTGACGATTCCCGATCTGATCGAGGAAGATCTCGCAAGCGGCCGTCTGCGGCCACGCGACCGGCTGCCCGGCCTGCGCGATCTCGCCGGCCTGCTGAGTCTCAACTACACGACCGTCGCGCGCGCCTATGCGGAAGCACGCAAGCGCGGCCTGCTCGACGCCCGCGCGGGCAGCGGCACCTTCGTGCGCGGCAGGACGCAGACCTTGCCGCTGGCGGGTGGCGGGAGCGTCGAGATGTCGATGAACATGCCGCCGGAGCCGCCCGCGCTCGCCGCGCGGCTGCGGGCTTCGGCGGCGCGGCTGATGGAACGCGCCGATCCGTTCCAGCTGCTGCGCTATCAGGATTTCGGCGGCTTGCCGGTTGATCGGGCGGCGGGACGCGACTGGCTGCGGCCGCGCGTGCCCGCCTGCGACACCGATACGGTGCTCGTGTGCCCGGGCATCCACGGGGCGCTGGTCGCGCTGGTGTCGCAACTGGCGCGGCCGGGCGAGATGATCTGTTTGGACTCGCTCGCCTATCCGGGCATCAAGGCGATCGCCTCGCAATTGGGCGTGCGTCTGCAAGCGCTGCCGCGCGACGACGAAGGGCCGCTGCCGCATGCGTTCGAGGCGCTGTGCAGGACTGAGAAGCCGGGCGGCTTCTATTGCAATCCGACCTTGCAGAATCCGAGCACGCTGACGTTGACACGCAGGCGGCGTGAGGCCATCGCCGACGTGGCGCTGCGCTACAACGTGCCGATCATCGAGGACGAGCCTTACGGCATGTTGCCGCCCGATGCGCCGCCGACACTGGCCGAACTCGCGCCCGAACTGACCTATCACGTGACCGGCTTGTCGAAGACGCTGGGCGCGGGCTTGCGCGTGGCTTACCTGAGCGCGCCGACGCCGCGCCAGACGCAGCGGATTGCAGGCGCCTTGCGCGCGACCTCGGTGATGCCGAGTCCGTTCACCGTGCTGCTCGCGACGCACTGGGTCAATGACGGCACCGCCGCCGACGTGCTGAACGCGATCCGTGAGGAAGCGGCCGCACGGCAGGCGATTGCATTGGCGGAACTGCACGAATTCGCCTTCGATGCCAACTCGCACGGTTTCCATCTTTGGCTGCCGGTGCCATCGGTATGCGACTGGAGCGCGCCGGAACTGGCGTTGCAGTTACGCAATCAGGGCATCGGAGCGGTGGCGGGCGCGGCGTTTTCGACCGACGGTAATCCGCCAAATGCGTTGCGTTTGTGTCTTGGTGGCCCGCAGGATCGCGAGGATTGCAGGGAAGCGTTGCGACGCGTGGCGGATATGCTGGGTGATCCGCATCACTTGCATGTGCCGATGTTGTGATGCGGGACGGCGTTATTGGAGCGACGGCAGCGCCCACTCATAGATTTCCTGAGCCAATTCGGTTTCGGACGGCAGGCTGACGACGCGGAAGCCGTCGCGCTTCAGTTTCCACGCCTGTTCCTCGATGACGTCGAGAATGCTCTTGTACTCACGTGCTTCGAGTTGCTGCTTGTCAGGCAGCAGCAGGAAAAGCCCCGTGTCCTTCAAGTTTCGAATCCGCGAATACGTGGTCAGGTCGCGGCTGGATTTGAGCACGTTGAATTCGACGGTACTGGCGTTCTTGTGGACAGCCGACACGACGCTTCCGCACGCTGTGCCGGTTTTCAGGTTGAAGTCGAGGAAGTGCTGCACGCCCCGGTCGTCCACGAACTCACCCGAACCGCTCTCCGTGCCAAGCACGAACTTCTCGTAGTCGAGATGGGCAATTCGCTTCAACTCCTCGTTCACGAGCGCCCGCACGCGTGACGTGTCGAGGGACGCGAAGCCTCGCCGGGCCGCCTTGACCTTCGGCGCCATGACAACGACTTCCTGGAATAGACGGTCTACGGTGGAGTCGACGGCGTCGCCGGACGTATAGGCAGGCGCCGACACCTGCAACGTGGCCGAGCCGAACGTGACTGCGTTCATTGCGGTCTGGTGGCGGGCGGCGCGATGCAGCGTTTCCCCGACATGCGTCATGATTTCGCGGAAGGCGCGGCGCGGGAAGGCCTCTCCATAGACGCACTCGAAGCTTTTGTAGTCTTCGAGAAGCTTGAACTTCAGCGCCTTGCCTTCGGGCTGCACGATAACGCCAACGCTGAAGCGTTGCGGAATGAAGACGTCCGGCTGTAGCTCGACGGTGCCCCAGATTCCCGAGAAAGATGGCTTGACGGTTGCCGTGGCCAGACGAGCCAGATGCTCGGGGTTCCCGAGGTCGCGGAAAAGGGATGAAAGATTCATGCGATCACCCCCAGCTTCTGCGCAAGCCAGCCCGGATTGGCACGGTAGGTCAGATAACCCATGATGCCCTGCGCCAGTTCGGGCGCGGCGTCAGGCGAAAGCACGTTGATGAACGTGCTCAATGAAGCCTGCACCGATGACAGCGCGCGTTGGTGCGTGTCCGCGGAAACGGCCATGGCGCTATGGAACGCCTTCAGCTCTTCCGAGGAAAGATGCTGCTGCGCTTCGTCGAGCAGACTACGAGAGGTATAGGAGACGCCCATGGATAGCCAGAGTATGTCGTGAAGCAAAGTCTCGTGGTCCTTTGCAACGTAAATGCCGTTCGAGCTCCGGATGAGATTGCCGAAGTTGCGGTCACGGTTGTCCGTCCAGACGTCGAAGGCCGCCATGAAGCGGACGTCCTGGCTCCGCAGACAGCCTTTGCGCGAAAGCCAGAAGGCCCACTTGTGCACCTGCTTGACGGACTTCCCCGCAACAATCTCACAGCACCACGCGGCGCACATGTTCAGCCCGTTGGTCCAGTTGGGTAACGCCATGTTCTTTCGCAGTTGCTCGACAGGAACGAGCACGACTGCGCCGAATCCCGGCACCGGCACCCCCACCGATGCCGTCAGCACCCATCCCACCGCCTCGCACAAGAGCGCTGGCGTATTGGGCTTGAGAAGTTTCACGAAACAACTGCGCAACTGTCCGGACGCGTCGCGGATAGTGGCGAAATGGATCGTGTTGTTGGCCCCGTCACAGGCGGGAATGCCGCGAAATTCACACCACGCGGAGGCGTCGAGAAGAGGAACTGGCATTGCGGACCAACTCAGACATCCTGAAGGCCAAGGACTGACGTTTAAGGCATGGCATGCGCCATCGGGCTTTTAGAGCGTTCAATCTAGCATGTCGAGTTCAGCCGTCATCAACCATCCGCAACAACTTGAAGAATTCAGACTTTTCGCGTCACAACCCGTTATCACCGCTTCCTGTACGCGTCCAGCAACTGCTGCACGAGCGTGTTCGACACATAATGCGGACCGTCGAACAGATAAATCCGATAGCCCCGATACGCATCGATCTGCGGCTTCAGTTCCGCCACCGTAGCCGCGCGAAAACCCCCTCCCACCTGTGGCCGAAACGCCTCCGCGATGATCCTGACCCGCCCGCGCCCCAGCTTCGCCGCCAGCTGATCCGCATACTCCCGCGCCACGCGCGGCTCGCGCGCATACACGCCGCAACCATCCTGCAGCAACACGCCGACATCGCGCGGCAGCCATTCGTCGAGCCACGCGGCCAGCGCCGTGCCGCCCACATTCGCGCGGTCGTAGACGCTGATCCACAACGGCCGGGGCAGCGCATCCAGCGTCGCGCGCAACGCACCCGCGTTCTGCCAGGTCGGATCGATCTCGACAGGAAAGTAGTAGCCCGTGACATGCACCGGCGGACGCGCATCCACGAGCTGCATCGATTCGTTGAACAGCTGTGCCGTGTTCGCGCGCGCGGCAGCTTCGTCGAAACGGCCTGCCAGCCCGATGATGACGTCGCGCGCCCACGGCTCCTGCCCGATGCGCTCCCAGTCCGGCAGCCGTGCCGCCATGCGCAACCCGGTTCCCGGCAGGAAGGAGAGACCGTCCACCGCCGTCCACTGCACGATGAGTTCGTGCGCACCCAGCTTGTCCCAGTCGCCGTGCGGGTCCGCATGGGCGTTGTCGGGTTGCCAGACCATGCCGTGCACCAGCCGTGGCGGCGCGGTATCGGCGCAAGCAACGGAGAAGGCGCAGCACGCGGCCGCCAGCACGGCGCAGCGCGCGGCCATCAGCGGATGAAAATGCAGAAACGGGAACATGGCGCGGCAAGCGGAAGACAGTGGCGTCAGTACGAGAATACCGCACCGAAGAACACGCCTTTCGCGCGGTCGTCGCCCGCGACCCGGAAGCGGTATTGCACCGATACATCGACGAACGAGCGCGGCGCGTCATACCTGCCGCCGCGGAACGCATAACGCGCCGACACGCCCGCGCCGACGCCCACCGGCACGCTGTGATCGATCGCCGAGTCGTAGTCCATACCGACCACCGCATGCGGAAACACGGTCAGGCGCGGACTGAGCGCATCCACGCGATAGCTGCGGCCGAGACGCGCGTTGGCCGTCGCGTAGCTCGAATGATTCGCGATGTAATGCCCCGCTTCGCCGTAGACCGTGCCGGTCCACCAGCTCGGCACATCGAGCCGGCGGGCGTCGCCGAAACCGTTCGAGTAGGCGGCGCGCGCCAGCCAGTCCGAGCGCACGTCCGAGCCGAGCGGCACGATCTTCTCGATGGCGAAGATCGCATTGGCCGACGCAAACGGCTTCACCCGCGCGCCAAACGCCGCCTGCAAGGTCGAGGTTCCCGACGGGCCGCCGCCCTTCACGCCGAAGTTCTCGTAGCTGCGCGCATAGACTTCGAACATGCGGTCGCCGAGACTGCCGAACGGACGCCAGTACGCTTCCACGCCCGCCTGCCAGTTGTTCGACACGCCCGGCACCGGCGAGAACGCCACGCCCTGCTGCGCGCCATTGCCACGATAGTTCACCGCCGCGCTGAAGCCCCAGTTGCGCGTGGCTTCGGCGTGCGCGGCGCGGGCATCGTTCAGCGCCTGCGCGGAGAGCGCTTCGTCGGCGGGACCGTCCGCGCTGCGGTCGATGGCATGCTCCAGATAGCGCGCGCCCTCGCCCGCACGATGCATCCCGAGCGCCGCGTAACCCGCATCGGCTTGCGCGGATGCAGGCAACGTCCCGTCGCGGTCCGCACGCGCGAAGTAATCCAGCGCGAGCGCATTATCCCCGGCGCGTTGTGCGACGAACGCCGCCTGCACGTCGGTCAGCGCATCGAGCAGCTGTGCGTCGATAACGCCGCGCGCCGCTTCCGACGCCTCACGCGTACGACCCAACGCCACGAGGTCGTCGATCAGCGCGATACGCGGTTGCGGATCGTCCGGCACGGCGGCAATCGCCGTGCGCCATTCGTCCGCCGCAGCACCGCGCTCGCCGCGCTGCTCCGCCAGACGCGCCGCGCGGGTCGCGGCCAGCGCCGGATCGTGCGCGTAGACATCGCACGATGCGCCGAATTCATCGGCGCGGCATTCGAAGGTCGGACGCGCCAGCGGATCGACTTGCACGGCTTGCGTCACGCCGCGTCGCGCCAGCGACTGCGCACGATGGCGGCGCAAGGCGATGGCGGCATCGGTGTCGTCTGCGGCCTTCGAGCGTGGCGGAGGCAGCGCATCGAGCGCGCCTTGCGCATCGCCCTGGGCCAGTCGCACGTCTGCGACGATGGTCCGCGCCACGCGGGCGTCGCGTTCCTGCCGTTCATCATCCGATGCAACCGACGCCGACAGCACCCGCGCGAAGTCGCCATCCGCGCCGCGCGCCGCACGCGCATAGCCGCGCAGCGCCCACGCAAGCGCATCGTCGGGATTCCGCGCGACGGCATCGCCGGCTACCGCTTCCACGCCCGCCAGATCATCGCGCGCGAACATCGTCTCGATCAGCTGCATGCGGTAATCCGCGCGCCACGGCGCATACGCCAGCGCATGCTGCGCGCGCCGCTGCGCTTCATCGAGATCGCCCCTCTCGCGCGCCGCATACGCCGCCCGCGATTCGGCCGGCGCGAGCCGGTCGCCAATGAAACGCCGCCGCGCACGCAAACCGTCGCTGTCGCCGAAACGCGCCGTCGCATCGACGGCGGCGGTCCACGCGGCGGCATCGTCGCCACTCGCCGCAAGGGAATCGATCAGCAGATCGCGCAGGCGCTCCACCTGTGGCGCGAGCCGCACCGCCTCGCGGCCCGCGCTCACCGCGACTGCGTAGTCCTTCCGTCCATAAGCCCGATACGCAGCGCGCGCCGCCTCGAGCGCTGGCGCCGGCAGATCGCCCGGCACGCCGCCGGTGCCCCCCGACGCAATCAGGATCCCGATCTGCCGTCGCCGCGCCGTCAACGCAGGCGTCGGCCCGAACTGTGCGACTGCGTCATCCAGCACGCGCCGCGCCTCTTTCAGACGCCCGCGCGCCGCCAGCGCATTCGCCAGCAGCAGACGCAGTTCGGGCACGTCGGGCCGCTGGCGGATCGCTTCGCGCGCGCCGGCGACGGCAGCGGCGTAACGGTGTTCGTCGTAGGCCGCGAAAGCCTCGCGCGCCACGCGATACGACGCGCCGCTCAAGGGCAGCGGCAAGTTCGCATCGGCTCGGGAAGCGTTCGGCGCGCACAGCGTCGCGGCGGCCCAGGCCGCGACGCCCAAGCGGCGAGAAAAACGCGCCGTCACGACTTAGCGGTCCGCGTGCGATGGCGGCGGCGCTGCTCGCCAATTGCGACGGTCAACGCCTCGTGCGTGATCACCCCTTCCGCCACCAGATAATCGCCGATCCGCCCATGCCGCTCCGGCCGATACTGCTGCAACGCCGTCTCGAACGCGCCGCGCGTGACGAGCCCCATCTCGATCATGAGGTCGCCGAGCAGCGGTACGCCGTCCGCGACGGGTTCATCGCCGGGTTCGGACAAGCGCTCGTCATCCGCCGCGTCCGGATGAACCAGCCGCCCGACCGCGCGCATCATCCGCAGGCCCGCCGTGATCTCGCTTTCGCGCACCACCTGCAAGCTCACCGCGCGCCCCGCCGCCGCGCTCAGTTCGGCGAGCGCGGCATCGTCGAGCAGGCTCGCGCAGACGAACAGCGCGTGACCGTTCGTATCGAAGCCCTGCGGCAGCGCGCGCAACCGCACGAGTGCGTCCGGCTGCGCCACCTGGGTGAGGTCCATGCGCAGCGGATCGAAGCGGCCGCGCGGCAAGTCCGCCTGGAACGCG
The DNA here is from genome assembly GCF_031451075.1 of Caballeronia sp. LZ043. Classification (NCBI taxonomy): domain Bacteria; kingdom Pseudomonadati; phylum Pseudomonadota; class Betaproteobacteria; order Burkholderiales; family Burkholderiaceae; genus Caballeronia; species Caballeronia sp. LZ043. The sequence continues at coordinate 1,536,108 of NZ_JARUXT010000003.1, forward strand.
ATCGCCTCCGCGAGCGTCTCTTCGTCGAGCCAGCCGCGCGTGATGAGCACGCGCCCGATCGGCGCCTCGCGCGCATGTTCAGTGCGGCGCGCCTCTTCGAGCCGCTCGGGATCGATCGCCTGCCAGGAGACGAGCAGTTCGCCCAGTTCCTGACGCGTGTCGCGCAGGCCTTCGTTGCTCGGGAAATCGTGCATGGTCTTGTCCCATGCGAGCCTGCGCCCCGTCAACGCATGCACGATGAACAGCCGCCACGCGCGCGACACCGCCATGAAGTTGATGACATTGCCGATCACCATGCGCGGCACCGAAAGCACGCCGTGCTCCCAGCCGTACAGGCGCGTCGTGAAGATGATGCGTTGCGTGACGCGCAGCACGAGCGCAATCGAATTCGCGATCAGCAGCGCCTGAAGCCATCCCGAATCGATGAACGGCGACGGAAAGAAGCGCGTGGCAATGCGAAAGTACGACGCCGCGGCGAACAGCATGAACTGCCCCGCGAGCAGATAAGCAAGCATGCCGACGAAGGCCGTCACGACGCCCTTGCGATCGCGCAGCAGCAGATAGCGGTTCGCCAGCGAGCCGCTCCAGCCCGTCAGCGCCCAGCCTTGCAGGCCGATGCCGAGCGTCCAGCGCGCGCGTTGCCGGTAGGCGGTGCGAAAGGTATCGGGGAAGAACTCGCGCACGCACAGCGGCATGGTCATGCGGATCTCGCGCTCGGGCCCGAGGCCGAACCAGCCCTTGCGGCGCGTCGTGAATTCGACCGGAAACAGCGGAAAGATGGACTGCATGCCGAGCTTGAGAATGCGCGCGCCGATGTCGTAGTCCTCGGTCAGGCTCTCGGTATTGAACGGCTGCTGTTCCGTCTGCTCAACCAGCGCGCGCATGGCGCGACGCGAGAAGCACGTGCCCACGCCCGCCGAAGGCACCGCGCCCGCCAGACTCTCGCGCACCACGAGATCCTTCCCATGCCATTCGGCGAACTCGTCCATGTAGGTGCCCGCGACGAGTTCGAACCAGTGGCGTTCCAGCGACGCCACCGGCAACTGGATCATGTCCTTGCGCGGCAGAAGGTAATTGAAGAACTTCAGCTCGACGGGATGCAGCACGTCTTCGCTGTCATGCATGACGATGCCCGCGAACTCGATGCCCGCCTCGAACTCGTAATGCATGATGGCCTGCACGAGCCAGTTGAGGCAGTCGGCCTTGCAGGTCGGGCCGTCGTGCGGCACTTCCACGCGGTGCAGATGCTTGTAGCGATGCCGCATGCGCTCCACTTCGGCAATCGTCGCGGCATCGTTCTGATAAGTGCCGACGAACACCGTATACGCGCGGTAATCCAGCACCCGCACGAGGTCCTCGATCATCGCGGCGATCACGTCCTGCTCGTGCCACGCGGGCACCATGATCGCGATGGGCTGTTCATCGCGCGCATAGAGCTGCTCGACCGTGAGCGGCGCGTAACGCCGCTCCACCGTCACGCGCCGCCAGAGCTTGCGCGTCCAGTACCAGACGTCGATGAAGAGATCATCCACGCTCGACAGCAGGATGATGGCCGCAACCGTCGCGGCCATGTACTCCAGTCCCTGGTAGTAATCGGCGAGCAGGATGCCGCCGTACCACCTGAGCGTCTCCAGCATCACGCGCGATCCTCGTCCTGCGCGCGGCGCTGTTCGGCCTGATGTCTGCGCCGCGCCCGTCCCGCCAGCACGATCAGCGCGAGCAGCAGCACCACCAGCACGCCCGGAATGCCCCAGCGCGCCCAGTGATGCGTGACCCAGTCGGTGCTGCTTGCGGGTTCGTCGGAGAGTTCGTCGGGGTTGACGGTGTTGAACTGCTTGAGCACGCCGCTGCCGTCCACCACGGCGATATTGCCGCGCGAAAGCTGGAGCTTGTCGGTGAGCACGGGCGCCGCGCCTGCCGAGCGATAGACGATGCCGCTCTGCCCGCCCGCGCTCGCCACGCTCACCACCCCGACGCGCGAGAGACCCGACATGTCGAGCAGCGTGTCGCCGGAAGGCGAACTCAGCGACAGACGCTGCGCCGAATACAACGCGGGGTTCTTCTCGCCGTCGAAGCTCACGTCCGCGGCGAGGAACGGGCCGTCCGGCTGTGTGGCGGCCTGCGCGGACGCCACGGCGAATTTCGCGGTGGCCGGCGCGATGCCCGCCGCGCCGGTCAGCACGGCCAGGCGCGGCACGCTGGCGAGCGCGTCGTCGAGATAGGCGCGCGGCACATACACCGTCGCCGACGACGCATAGCGCGCCGCCATCCCCGCGAAGCTGTCCTCGGGCGTGGCCTTCGCGAGCCGCAGATGGCTGGTCGGCAGGACCGCGACCGGATACGCCTGACGCGCCTGGCATCCGGCATCCGGCTGACGGCGGAACGACACGCGCAACTCGTTGGTGCGCGCAAGCGCGTAGCGCGGGATCGACGCCACCAGCCGCTGGCGCGCGCCATCGACATTGATGAGACGCGCGCCGATCATCACGTCGTTGAAGTAGACCGTGGCGGTCGCGCCGCCGTTGGAGAGCGTCGGCGACGCCGCCAGATCCAGCACCACCTGCGCCGGCAGGCGTCCGTTGCCCGAGGCCGCGGCGAGGTCGAAGCGCGCGACCCACGAAGCGTCGGTCTGCACGTCGATGCTGCGCGGATCGCCGCCGAGATCGGCCAGCGGAATGTCGTCGCCGCGCGCCTGCTGCTCCACGTCGATGCGATGCACGATCACCCGGTCGGATACGTCGATGGGCCGCCAGCCATGCGCCAGCGCGCCGATGCCGCGCGTGTCGCCCACCACGATCAGCGCCCGTCCGCCCACGTGCGCGATGCGCACCTCGCCCGGCGCGAGCGGCGCCGTCAGTTGCGAAGCCGTGCGCTTGCGCCAGGTATCGAACGCGGCGAGCGCGTCGGCGGATGTGCCGGTCACTTGCAGCCGCAACGCATCGAGCGCCGCGCCGAGCGTGCGCCGCAGGGGTTCATCGGCGACCACCACGTCGGGACCGAACGCCGTGCGCGGACCCAGCGCCACCAGCGCGCCCAGTTCCGCCTGGTTCGCGAGCACATGCTTGCCGCCGCCGGCCAGCGCGGCGAATGCGGGGATCGCGCGCAGCGGCGCGGGAACGTCGAGCTCGCCCAGATCCACCGTATCGCCCGGCGCTGGCAGCGCCTGCATCACGGGCCGCTTGCCGTCGCGCTGCAAGAGCGCGTCGGTGCGCCATGCGGCATCGTAGGCGCTGCTCGACAGCTTGCGCCCCGACACCGCCAGCACCGGCGCATACGGCAACGCGCTCCATGCGGTGCGCAGGTCCTGCACGTCGGCCGGATCGAAGCGGAAGGTGAGACGTGTGCCCGGGTCCACGCGCAAGACATTGCCGATGGCCGTCTGGTCCGTGCAGTCGTTCTGATTGATCACCGACGCAAAGCCCAGTCCGAGCCGCACGAAACCGGCGTTGCGCGGCGCGCCGTCCACGCCCAGATTCAGCGACACGCTGCCTGCGTCCTGCGTGAAGGCGCGCGCCAGCACCGGCGAGCCGTCGAGCGAGAGCAGCATGGTCACGCGGCCGCCGTCGCCGCGCACATAGCCGCCGTCGAACTGTAGCGCGGCGTCCTTGAGCGGCACGCCCGCGGGCACGGGCAGGAAGAATTCGCGGCGCGTATCGGGCGCATTGAGCGCGACGCTTTCCAGCAAGCCGAGTTGCCTGAGCGTGACGGTGCGCGTTTCCTGCACATCGGCGGCGAGGTGAGAGAACGCGTCCGCAAGGCTCGGGTCCGCTGGCGTCGCGGCGGACGCCAGGCGCGGCACGACGCTCGCAAACAAAACGCACGCGGCGATCAAGGTCCTGAAGGTACGTAAGGCGCCTCGTTGATGCCGCTTGAAGTTGTCGTAGATCAAGTTACTTGACTCGCATTTGACGCGATGCGGCGCAGTGGCGAAGTCAATGCGTCACCGGCGCCCGGTAGATACCGGTGGCCGCCGAGCGTGAATTGACATCGCTAACGCCGCGATAGCGTGAGACCCGAATTCTGGCGGGAATGACTCAGTGCTGGATGTTGCTCGACAGAAGCGTCGTGAAAAGCCGCGAAGCGCTTCGATCAATACGTGAGGGAACGGCGCCCCCGTTGTTCCGGGAAGGCCAGCCGCAGTCGCGCGCACGGACAATCCGCAACGGCCCTGCGTGTCAACGAGATGGACGCCCGGATGGATTTCGGGCGATGACGGCTGGCCGCGCATGCCACGGAACGAATTGCCGACTGCTCGTTCCGCGCCCTCGTGCGCGACTTTGCCTCGACAGCATCGGGCGCTGACCCGAAGCCGGAAAACTGCGTTGTTGGCTTCGTTCTCATTGTCCAGACGACGACAAAACGGATTGTATTCAGACGTTTAAGGACAGCCAGACAACAAAAATGTAAAAAAGTCTAACGACAGCATCAGGGCGAGTATTGGCTATTTTTTGTCTATCTTCAGACAGAGCTTTTTACCTATTTTGGCCGGGAAAGTTAGTTAGTCCCACGATCTGAAGATGCAATTCGCATGCGTATTCACTATTCATCCGCCCCTCACGCGGGCGCATCGATTTCAATGTCGAGTAACGCGGCGCTCACCGACTTGCCGTGTGCATCGAGCGCGAGGGAACGCGTGACGCCGCCGCCGAGCGCATGACTCAGCACGAAGTTGAACGCATGCAAATTCGGCAGTTCATGGCGCACGACGGCGCCTTTCACGACGTCCGCGAGATGCGCCTTGACACGTTCCGGCGTGACTTGCTCGCGTACATGCGCGTAGTGTTGCGGGTCGTAGCAGATCACCGAGACATTGAGCGTGTTGCCCTTGTCGCCGGTTCGGCCGTGGGCCAGTTCACGCAGTTTCATCGTTTGTCTCCACGAATTCGAAAGCCGGGTTCACCTGTTCGCACGGCAACAGCACCGACTGCACGGCGATGACTTCACGCGTCGCCTTCGTCACGCCGCCGCCGCCTGCCGGACCGTTGGTATAGAGCGTCTCGACCTCGTTGCCGATGCGCGCCGCTTCGCGCGCGTTCGCCGCGCGTCCCGCCACGCGCACGCGGACTTCGTACGGTTCCGCGTGACCGGCGGCCAGCGTCTCGCCATACAGCGCGTTCACGCCGATCAGGTCGAAGCGCAGTTCGGACGTCTCGACGCCCGTGAGCGCGAGCCGTTCCCGCACGATATCGAGCGCCAGTCGCGCACGTGCCAGCGCGCCCGGTCCGCCATAGGAAATCTGTCCTTCGCCGATGAAGCCGTCCACATACGCCACCGATACCTTGAGCGTCCCGGTGCGTTCATGACCGCGCCCGCCCGTCACGCGCACACGGTCCGGCGCTTCCTGCGCGACGCGGACCTGGGTGAAATCGGCGACGACGTCCGGCTGGAGGTAACGCGCGGGATCGTGGATTTCGTAGAGCAGTTGTTCCTTGCAGGTCGCTTCCGTCACGCTGCCGCCCGCGTGCGGCACCTTGGTCACGACCACCGATCCGTCCGCGCTCACTTCGCCGATCGGAAAGCCCAGACGGGCAAGCCCGTTCACGTCCTTGCAACCGGGATCGGCGAAATAGCCGCCTGTCACCTGGCCCGCGCATTCGAGCAGATGACCCACGACCGTCGCCTGGCCGAGCGTATTCCAGTCGTCCATGCGCCAGCCGAATGCGTGGATCAGCGGCGCGGCGAACAGCGACGGGTCGGCCACTCGCCCGGTCAGAACGATGTCCGCGCCCGCAGCCAGGGCATCGACGATCGGCGCCGCGCCGAGATACGCGTTCGCCGAGACGATACGTTCGGCATAGCCGCCGACCTCGTCGTCCGATTCCTCGAAACGCAGCGGCGCGCTCAGCACGACGTCGAGCACGTCGTCGCCGGTCACGGCCGCGATCTTCAGCGACAAGCCCAGTTCGCGCGCGATCTCCGCTGTCCGACGTGCCGCCGCGCGCGGATGGGCTGCGCCCATGTTCGAGATGATGCGCACGCCGTTCTTCGCCGCGATGGGCAGCACGGCGCGCATGCGCGCTTCGAGCAAGGGGTCGTAGCCGGACGCCGGATCGTGGCGGCGCGACTGTTGCGCCAGCGCGATGGTGCGCTCGGCGAGACACTCGAACACGAGATAGTCGAGCGCGCCGTGCTCCGCGAGTTCGACGGCCGGTTCGATGCGGTCGCCCGAATAGCCCGCCCCTGCGCCAATTCTGATGATGTCCTTCATGACTTCGTCCAGTCCGGATTAAAGCGGAAACACGCCCAGCAGCACGCACGCAAGCGTCATGACGAGCGACGCGCCGAACAGCAGCGGGAAGGTGAATTTCTGATGGTCCGCGAGATCGATGCCGCACAGGCCGACAACGAGAAAGGTCGCGGGCGTGAGCGGGCTCACGGGAAAGCCGGTCGTCATCTGTCCGAGCAGCGCCGCCTGGCCGACGTGCACCGGCGCGACGCCCAGTTGCGACGCCACTTCGGCAATCACCGGCAGCACGCCGAAATAGAACGAATCGGGATCGAACAGCATGGAGAGCGGCATCGACAGCACGCCGAGCACGACGGGAATGTGCCCCGCCATCGCAGGCGGCACGAAGCCGACGGCCGCCTGCGCCATCGCCTTGAGCATGCCGCTGCCCTGCATGACGCCGGTGAACACGCCCGCCGCGAGCAGGATGCCGGCCATCATCAGCGCGGCGCGAGCGTGCGCGTCGATGCGTTTGCGCTGCATCTCGACGTTCGGGTAGTTCACCATCAGCGCGATGCACAGGCCCACCATGAACATGATCGCGGGCGGGATCTTCTCGCCCATCACGACCATCGTGCCGAGCACGATGACCGTCAGCACGATATTGAACCAGAAATTCTTCGGCCGGCGCAGCGCCTGTTCCTCGGGCGTCAGTTCGCGCTTCGGCAGCGGCACGGCACCGCTCGCGCCCGAGTAGCCGAGGCGCTTTTCCTCGCGTCGTCCGAGCCACCACGCCATGCCGAACACGAACACGAGACCCACGGCCTGCACCGGAATCAGCGGATTGAACAGCGCCGAAATCGGCAGATGCAGCGAGGCGGACGCGCGGATCATCGGCCCGGTCCAGGGCAGGAAGTTGATGCCCGCCGCCATGGAGACCGCCGCCGCCAGCACGCGCTTGTCCATCTTGAGGCGTTCGTAGAGCGGCAGCATCGCCGGGATCGTGACGAGGAAGCAGACCGCGCCGGAGCCGTCCAGATGGATCAAGAGCGCGAGCAGCGTCGTGCCCATGACGATGCGCGTCGGCTTCGTGCCGACCGCGCGCAGGATGCGGTCGATGATCGGATCGAGCGTGCCGGCGTCGGTAATCGTGCCGAAATACAGGATCGCGAACACGAACATGCCGACGACCGGCGCGAGACTCTTCAGGCCATCGATGACGAACTTGCTGGTCTGCAGGCCGAAGCCGCCGAGCAGCGACGCGGCAATCGGCACGATGATCAGCGCGACGAGCGGCGACATGCGTTTTGAGAGGATCGCCCCGAGCAGGACGACGATGGTGGCCAGGCCGAGCAACGGCAGCATGAACATGTCTCCGAATCTTGTTTTTTGATGCCGTTCAGCGTAAGTTCGCTGCAGCGATAACACAATTGAAATGATTTGATCGCAGCCATCACATCTCATAATGGATCTGAATCTTCGCGACATCCGGGCGCTGGTCGCGGTGGCGGACACCGGCAGTTTCACGCGCGCGGCGCAGCGGCTCAATCTGTCGCAACCGGCGCTGACCGTGCAGATTCGCCGGCTGGAAGAGGCGGTAGGCGCGCGGCTGTTCGATCGCAATAGCCGCAACGTCGCGCTGACGCCCACCGGGCGCGAACTGCTGCCGCTGCTGCGCAAGTCGCTGAACGACATGGAGAACGTGCTGCGCGACGCCCGCGCGCTCGGCGAAGGCGGCAGCGGCACCATTCGCCTGGCGTGCCTGCCCACGTTCGCGGCAAGCATGCTGCCGGAGCTGATCATCGGCATGAAGCGCGAGGTGCCGCGCGTCGCCTTTCAGATCCGCGATGTCGTGGCGAGCGCCGTCAACGCGCTCGTGCGCAGCGAGGAAGCGGATATCGGGCTGACGGGCGGCGAGGTCGCGGACCCGTTGCTGGAGGTGCTGCACGCGGGCGTCGACCGGCTCGTGGCGGTGTGTCCGCGCGGCCATGCGCTGGCGCGGAAGCGGCGCATCGGTCCGGAAGATCTCGCCCGCGAGCCGCTCGTGCTCACCGCGCCGGGCACCAGCGTGCGCGCGGTCGTCGATGCCGCGCTCGGCGCCACGGGCGAAACGCTGGAGATTGCCTGCGAGCCGACTTACATGATGACCGCCGTCGCGATGGTGCGCGGCGGCCTCGGCGTGACGATCCTGCCCGAGACGGCGCGCGAGGTGCGCGCGGAGCCGGGGCTCGTCGTGAAAGCCATCGATCACCCGGCCTTCGTGCGGCCGGTCGCGCTCATCCGGAAGAAAGGCCGGACCTTGCCGGCGGTGACGGAGCGCTTCGTCGAAAGACTGCGCGCGGCCATCGCGCAGTGATTCATGCTCGTGCAGGCGCGGCAGCCTCCGCCGCGCCTGCCATGGCAACGCTGCTTAGCTCGGCATCGTCGACATGTCGATCACGAAGCGATACTTCACGTCGCTCTTCAGCATGCGCTCGTACGCGTGATTGATTTCGTCCATGCGGATCATCTCGATGTCGGAGGTGATGCCGTGCTTGCCGCAGAAGTCGAGCATCTCCTGCGTCTCCGCGATGCCGCCGATCAGCGACCCGGCCAGCGCGCGCCGCTTGAAGATCATGTTGAACACCGCCGGCGACGGATGCGGATGCTCCGGCACGCCCACCAGCGTCATGGTGCCGTTGCGCTTGAGCAGCACCATGAACGGATCCAGGTCGTGCGACGCGGCCACCGTGTTCAGGATGAAGTCGAAGCTGTTGGCGTGCGCGGCCATCTGGTCCGGGTCCTTCGAGATCACGACTTCATGCGCGCCCAGGCGCTTCGCGTCCTCGATCTTGCCCGGCGACGTCGTGAACAGCACCACGTGCGCGCCCATCGCGGCGGCGATCTTGACGCCCATGTGTCCAAGGCCGCCCAGTCCGACGATGCCGACCTTCTGCCCTTTCTGCACGTTCCAGTGACGCAGCGGCGAGTAAGTCGTGATGCCTGCGCACAGCAACGGTGCGACAGCCGCGAGTTCGAGATTTTCCGGCACGCTCAGCACGTAGGCTTCATCGACGACCATGCTCGTCGAATAGCCGCCGAAGGTCACGCCGCCGGACTGGCGGTCGGGCGAGTTGTAGGTCTGGATGAAGCTGTCCGGACCGTCGCAGAACTGTTCGAGGCCTTCCTTGCAGGCGTCGCAGACGCGGCAGGAATCGACCATGCAGCCGACGCCCGCGAGTTGCCCCACCTTGAACTTCGACACGTCCGCACCGACCTCGACCACCCGGCCGACGATCTCATGCCCCGGCACGATCGGATAGTTCGACGCGCCCCATTCGTTCCTGGCCATGTGCAGGTCCGAGTGGCAGACGCCGCAGAACAGGATGTCGATACGAACGTCGTTCGCCCCGACCTCGCGCCGCTTGATTTCGAGCGGACCGAGCGGTTTGTCGGCTGCGGCGGCGGCATAGGAATACGCTTTGTACATGGTCTGCTTCCCTCCGGTATTTGCATCTTTTGCGAACGAACGAGCATCTTTCCACGACGGAAAAACGTGACCGCTGCAAGGTGACAGGGTGATGTTATGTGCGACAGCGAACGTTCGCCATGACGCTGCGTGCTTCTGGCGAACGCCGTGCGGATCGCGCCGATGTTTCGGCGGCCATCCGCAACGCCAGTACTGTATGCCTATAGGGGAATTTCTGCCGGGACGGTTGGACATTCGCGGCGCCGCTGGAGAATCCGGCAATCGCGCCCCCGGGTCCGATCCCTGCTAAGGCGGGACTGGCCGTTTTCGCACGTTGCGGTTCAGAGTGGTCTGCAACGCGAAAGAAGGCGCGCCGGGCAATGACAAAGCAACGCGACAAGGCAACGCACAGAGAGAGACCAAGAGACCATGAAAGCGAAGGCCATCACGGCGAGCATCGACATGCCGGGCGGCGCGGTGAGCGCCGAATTCCACATCGATACCGGGCGGCTCAGGATTTTCGAGCGCGGCCTGTTGCGTGTCGAACTGTTTCAGCCGCACTCGTGGTTCGCGGTGGCGTCGGTGGCGGGCAACAGCCGCTGGGGCACGCGTCCTTGCGAAGCGGATCTGAAGCTGGTCGTCGAGAGCTTCATCCTGCAACGCTTCGGCATGGCGGCATACCGGCGCGAGACGCCGTGCGTGCGCGAGGTGCCGGTGTCAGCGTGAACGTGAACGCCGCGTGCGCTGATAGAAGCTGTCCGGCTTGGTCTTCACCCACTCGACAAACCCGCGCACCGCTTCGTGCGCGAGCAGCGCCTCGACGGTCGAATAACGCTGCGCCAGTTCCTTCTCCGTGAAGAGCGCATGCAATTGCCGATGACAGATGCGATGCAGGACGGCGGTCTGCCTGCCGCCTTGCGACTTCGGCACGAGATGATGCAGGTCGCGTTCGGCGGGCGGCACCAAGCGCCCGCACAGCGCGCAGACTTCTTCCTGTGGCGGGCGATACCACGGTTCAGGCAAGCGTCTGGCCATGACGTGACACCCAGCGATCGGTTTGCATGGATCGAGTCTACGCTTCGATGCCTGTTCCTGCGTCCGGCCGTTTTAATTTGCGCGCGCCCGTGGCACCATGAAGACGCTGTGCATTGTTCACTGTTCACCGTCCACGCAGTGCCTGAGCCGGGAGAAGCCATGGAAGTGACCATCAGCGAATTGACGGGCATGCTCGCAGAACTCGAACGCGAAGATCCGGTCGACTACGGCGATCTTCCCTTTGCAGAACCCGAACTGCGCAGCCTCGTGATGACCGCGCTCGTGGACAAGCATCGGAAGCTCCAGTCCAGCGGACTCAATCCCGGCGACGTCAATCTCACCTACATGCTCACCACCGCGCTGCTCGTGCTGGAGAACCTCGTGCTGCATACGCGGTTGTTGCTGCTTCAGGGACAGCGCATCGACGTGAATGCGCTGTTGCGCAAGTATTCGGGCGGCTGACGGCTCAGCAGCCTGCGGGCGTGGCCTGGGTCGCGCCGTGGGTCGCGCCCGTCAGCAGCACCTCGATCAGATCGCGCACGCTGCGAATCGCCGCGCCGAACGGCAGCCGTTCCCTGCCGCGAAAGAACAGCCCGTTGCCCACGTCGCCGCGCAGCGCCGCAGCCAGACGCGTATCGATGCAGAAGTGCCCGAATTTCTCGATGCCGTCGCGCAGGCCGCACGCGCTCAGGCAGTCGAGCGCCGTCGGACAGGCTTGCGGGCGCGTGCCGATCTTCGCCCGGATGCGCTCTTCGTTGCGCAGATAGCGCATGAGCCACGGCGTCTTCACGGCCCGCGCGGGCAGCCCGGTGACGCTGACGAATTCGACGATATCCTCCGGCCGCGCCTCCGCCAGCACGCGCTTGAAGGCCGGATGCGCATCGCCTTCCTCGGTGACCGCGAACGGCGTGCCGAGCTGCACCCCGTTCGCGCCCGCGCCGAGCCATTGACGCACGGCTTCGTGTCCGTCGATACCGCCCGCGACGATCACCGGCACGTCTGCACGCGCCAGCCCGAGCGCGGCGAACGATGCATCCAGTTCCGCCAGCACGCGCTCGAAGCCGAAGCGTTCGTCGTGCATGTCGTCGAGCGCCGCCACGCCCAGATGTCCGCCCGCGTGCGCCGGATGCTCGATCACGACGGCATCGGGCAGCCTGCCCTTCTTCATCCACTTCCGAAGCACGAGCGTAACGCCACGGCTATCGGAAAGAATGGGGATCAGCGCGATGTCATGACCTTGCGTGAGATCGGGCAAGTCGAGCGGCAGACCCGCGCCCATCACGATGGCGTCCGCGCCGTGCTCGCAGGCGGTGCGCACATAGTCGGCATGGGCGCTGACGGCCTTCATCACGTTCACCGCGAGCATGCCGCGCCCTTCCGACACGACGCGCGCCGCCTCGATCTCGCGTCCCAGAGCGATCAGGTTGGCGCGTTCCAGCGTGGCGCGCGACGGGTCCGCGCGGCACATCGCGAGCAGGTCTTCATGGTGATGACGCAAGTCGATGCTCGCGATCGTGCCCATTGCGCCCTCGCGCGCCACGCTGCCCGCTAGCCGATGCGCCGAGATGCCGACGCCCATGCCGCCCTGCACGATCGGCAGCAGGCTGCGGCCGCGTATCACGAGCGGGGCGAACGAATGAACATGAGAGGTCGAGGCGGAGTCGGGATGCAGGTTCATGACGAGGCAATGGCGGCAAGATGCTGCGGATCGTAGCCGCGCGGTCTTCGTCACGACAAGCCCGCGCCGGACACGTCTCTTGACGTTCATCAGAGGCACGGCGCCTCGGCCAAATATTTTTATTACACCCGCGCGCATCGCGACGCGTTGTAGACTCGCCGCTGTTTCGCGAAACGCCTTGAAGATCCGCGACACCCTGTCGCATCCCATTGATCTGAAACAAAATTTCAACCATTCGCGTCATCACGGGCGACCGTCGGTGGCATGATCCTGACGCGGCGCAATGCCGTTCAACGGCGTTCCTCCAACGCCTCGATCATCGAAACAAGCGAATGCAATGAATGACACTACTCAACGTTCCGCTGTACCCGCGCTGACGGCGTTGATGCTCGCCGCCGGCCTCTCGGGATGCAAGCTGGAAGTCCTCGATTCCAAAGGCGCAATCGGCGTGGCCGAGTCCTCGCTGATCGCCACCGCGACCTACGCGATGCTGCTCGTCGTGATCCCGGTGATCCTGCTCACGCTGTTCGTCGCCTGGCGTTATCGCGCGTCGAACACGAAGGCCACGTATGCGCCGAAGTGGGCGCACTCCACGGCCATCGAAGTGGTCGTGTGGGCCATTCCCGCGCTCATCATCCTGTATCTCGGCATCCTCACGTGGAAGACCACGCACGAGCTCGACCCGTACAAGCCGTTGAACTCGCAGGTCAAGCCGATCAACGTCGAAGTGGTCGCGCTCGACTGGAAATGGCTCTTCATCTATCCGGACCTGGGCGTGGCCTCGGTGAACCAGCTGGCGTTTCCGGTGGGCACGCCGGTGAACTTCCGCATCACGTCGGATTCGGTGATGAACTCGTTCTTCATCCCGCAACTGGGCAGCCAGATCTACGCGATGGCCGGCATGCAGACGCGCCTGCATTTGCAAGCCGACCACGCCGGCGACTACGCAGGCATCTCGGCCAACTACAGCGGCGCGGGCTTCTCCGACATGAAGTTCCGCGCACTCGCCCTGTCTCCCGCCGACTTCGACGCGTGGCTGAACAAGGTCAAAACCGCGCCCGAGACGCTCAGCATGGATGTCTATGCAGGCGTCGCGCGTCCGAGCGAGAAGGTGGCGGTGCGTTACTTCTCCACCGTCGATCCGCGGCTCTTCAACAACATCGTCGCCAAGTACAACGACGGCCGTTTCGACGTGAACGGCAACTACTGCGTAACCAAGGGGTAAGCCATGTTCGGCAAATTAACGCTCGAGGCGGTTCCGTACCACGAGCCCATCATCATGGGGGCGACCGTCTTCATGGCGATCGCGGCGCTCGGCACGGCCGGCCTCATCACCCGGCTCGGCAAGTGGGGCTGGCTGTGGCGCGAGTATCTGACTTCGGTCGATCACAAGCGCATCGGCGTCATGTATCTGGTCGTGGCCGGGCTGATGCTCGTGCGCGGCTTCGCGGACGCCGTCATGATGCGCATCCAGCAGGCCATCGCGCTCGATTCGCCGGGCTACCTGCCACCGCATCATTACGACCAGATCTTCACCGCGCACGGCACCATCATGATCTTCTTCATGGCCATGGCGCTGCTGGTCGCGTTCTTCAACCTGATCGTGCCCTTGCAGATCGGCGCGCGCGACGTGGCCTTTCCGTTCATCAACTCGCTGTCGTTCTGGATGACGGCCGTGGCGGCCATCCTGATCAACCTGTCGCTGTTCGTCGGCGAGTTCTCGGCCACTGGCTGGCTCGCCTATCCGCCGTTGTCGGAGACGCAGTTCAGTCCGGGCGTCGGCGTGGATTACTACATCTGGGCGTTGCAGCTGTCGGGCGTCGGCACGCTGCTGACCGGCGTGAACTTCTTCGTGACCATCGTGAAGATGCGCGCGCCCGGCCTGACGTGGATGAAGCTGCCCGTCTTCACGTGGACCGCGTTCTGCGCGAACGTGCTGATCATGGCGACGTTCCCGATCCTGACCGTCGCGCTCGCGCTGCTCGGCCTCGACCGCTATGCAGGCATGCACTTCTTCACGAACGACGGCGGCGGCAACCCGATGGTCTATCTGAACCTGATCTGGGCCTGGGGGCATCCGGAGGTCTACATCCTGGTTCTGCCGGCGTTCGGGATCTATTCGGAAGTGGTCGCGACGTTCTCGAAGAAGCCCTTGTTCGGCTATCGCATGATGGTGTACGCCACCTGCTGCATCATGGTGCTGTCGTTCCTCGTGTGGCTGCATCACTTCTTCACGATGGGCTCGGGCGCGAACGTCAATGCCTTCTTTGGCATCATGACCATGATCATCTCCATTCCCACCGGCGTGAAGATCTTCAACTGGATCTTCACGATGTACCGCGGCCGCGTGCAGATGACCTCGCAGATCATGTGGACCATCGGCTTCATCGTGACCTTCACGCTGGGCGGGATGACGGGCGTGATGCTCGCGATTCCCGGCGCGGACTTCGTGCTGCACAACAGCCTGTTCCTGATCGCGCACTTCCATAACGCGATCATCGGCGGCGTGGTGTTCGGCTACTTCGCGGGCGTGTCGTACTGGTGGCCGAAGGTCTTCGGCTTCAAGCTCGACGAGAAGCTCGGCAAGAAGGCCTTCTGGTGCTGGTTCGTGGGCTTCTTCGTGGCTTTCGTGCCCATCTACATTCTCGGCTTCATGGGCGCGACGCGCCGCCTGAATCACTACGACAACCCCGCCTGGCAGCCTTACTTCACGGTGGCGGCGATCGGCGTGGGCATCATCGCGCTGGGCGTGGTGTTCCAGGTCGCGCAGATCGTCGTCAGTGTCTTGCGCCGCAATCAGCCCGCCTATCGCGACGTCACCGGCGACCCCTGGGATGGCCGCACGCTCGAATGGACCATGAGTTCGCCGCCGCCCGCGTACAACTTCGCGCGCGTTCCGGCAGTGCGCGCGCTGGACGACTTCGCCCATGCGAAGGAAACCCGACGCGTCGATACCCGTCCGTACGCCGACATCCACATGCCGTCGAACACGAGCGCGGGCTTGTTCATTGGCCTCTTCTCGCTGATGTTCGGCTTTGCGGCGGTCTGGCAGATCGCCTGGCTGGCGGCGGCGGGCCTCGTGGGCGCGGTGGCGGTGGTGATCGGCTACAGCTTCCGCGACAACGCCGGCTTCATCATTCCGGCGGCCACGGTCAGGTCGATCGAAGAACCGAACGCGCCGCGACCGCCCGTCAAGGCCGGCGCGGAACGGGAACTGGAAATGGAGGTGCTGTAAATGTCGCAATCGACACTGACCGCGCACGGCGCGCACGACCACGGGCACGAACATCAGTCGCACTCGGTGTTCGGCTTCTGGGCTTACCTGATGACCGATTGCGTGCTGTTCGCGTCGCTCTTCGCTACCTTCGCGATGTTCGCGATGCAGACCGTGGGCGGGCCTACCGGCAAGGACCTGTTCAACCTGCGCGACGTGGCGCTCGAAACCAGCCTGCTTCTGACGAGCAGCCTGACTTTCGGTTTCGCGATGATCGCCGCGATGCGCCAGCGCACCGGCGCGGTGCTCGGCTGGCTGTTCGTCACGTTCGCGCTCGGCGCGGGCTTCCTGTGGCTTGAGCTTAACGAGTTCGCGCACCTCGTCGCGGAAGGCGCGGGGCCGCAGCGCAGCGCGTTCTGGTCGGCGTTCTTTACGCTCGTCGGCACGCACGGCCTGCACGTGACGGTCGGCTTGCTCTGGCTGGTGGTGCTCGTGATTCAGATGGTGGGCAAGCGCAAGCTGAGCGAACGCGACCTGCGCCGGCTCGCCTGCCTGAGTCTCTTCTGGCACTTCCTGGACATCGTCTGGATCTGCGTGTTTTCCTTCGTCTATCTCGGGAGCATCGTCTGATGGCTCATTCGCACGGCAATTCAAGCGATTTCCCGCACGTCACCGCGCGCGGGTATCTGATCGGCTTCGCGCTGGCGGTCGTGCTGACCGTGGCGTCGTTCTGGGCCGCAACGTCAGGCATGTTCAGCGGGGAGAAGGCGATCGTCATGCTGGCGGTGCTGGCCGCCGCTCAGGTCATCGTGCATGTGGTGTTCTTCCTGCACGTGAATGCGTCGAAGGGGCAAAGCTGGCATGCGTTGTCCTTTGCCTACACCATTCTGATGTCGCTGATCCTGATCGTCGGCACGGTGTGGGTGCTGCATAACGTGCATGCGTTGATGATGGCGCGTTGATTCACCGAACGACTGCAATTTCCGAGACAGCGTCTCGGAAATTGCCGTTCACAAACCGCTCCGCAACTCCGCGATAAACGCCCCGATCACCTCCTCGTTGCGCGACACGATGATGAACTGGCCCACGTGCCGCGCCACGAGCAAGCCGGCCTCGATCATCGCGGCAACGTGCGCGGAAATGGTCGACTGCGACAGACCGCTGCGCGCCTGAATCGCCTTGATTGGCAGGCCGCTGCCGAACGCGCCTTCCGGCTCCTTCAGCCACGTCAGAATCTCGCGCCGCACCGGACTGGCGAGCGCCTTGTGGATCAGATCCGCATTCATCATGTCCCTCGCTCCGCGTCAGAACATGTCGCTGGGAGCGCCAGCCGCGATGCTCCCGGAACGCGCCTCCGGATCCGAGCGCGACGGAATGAACGGGCCCGTAATCATGGTTTCATAGGTCTGCCCTGGACCGACCATCGGAAACACATCGGCATTTTCGTCGATCCTCACTTCGAGGAACGCGGGACCGTCGAAGGTCACGAAGGCTCTGAGCCTGTCTTCCAATTCATCCTCCCGCTCGACGCGACACGCAAACTCGAAGCCATCCGCCTGCGCCGCCAGCACGAAGTCCTTGCGATGCAGCGCCTTGTCGCTCACGGACATTCGACCGTCGTAGAACAGGCGTTGCCACTGCCGGATCATGCCGTCGCCGCGATTGTTGAGCAGCAGCACCTTCACCGGCACGCCATAAGTGCTCGCCGTCTCCAGTTCGCCCATGTTCATGCGGATGCTGCCGTCGCCGTCGATATCGATCACCAGCGCGTCCGGCCGCGCAAACTGGGCGCCGATGGCAGCAGGCAGGCCGAAGCCCATCGTCCCCATGCTGCCCGAGGTGAGGAAACTGCGCGGCTTGACGAAGTCAAAGAACTGCGCAGCCCACATCTGATGCTGCCCGACACCCGTGCTGATGATCGCGCGCCCGCCCGTGATCTCGCCGAGCATTTCGATCACGCGCTGCGGTTGGAGCGCCGGATTGCTCCTGTCGTAGTTCATTCCGTGCTCGCGCCGCAGCGCATCAACGTGCGCGGCCCAGGCGGACGCCGGACGCGTAGCCGGACCGCCCGACATGAGGGCCAGCAGCGCATCCTTCGCGTCGCCGACGTGACTCCATTCCACGCGTCTGACCTTGTTGATCTCGGCTTCATCGATATCGATATGCGCGACTGCATGCGCCTTCGACGCGAATGCTTCCGGCCGCCCACCCGCCACGCGGTCATCGAAACGCGCGCCCACGGCGATCAGGAAATCGCAGTCCTCGACCGCATAGTTGGCGCACGCCGCACCGTGCATGCCGAGCATGCCGAGGTTCAGCTCATGGCGCGCCGGCAGGTTTCCGAGGCCCATCAACGTGGTGACGACAGGAATGCGGTAACGCTCGGCGAACTGGCGCAGTTCGGCGCTCGCACCCGACGCGATGACGCCGCCGCCCGCATACAACAGCGGCCGCTGGCTGCGCGCGAGAAGCGCGAAGAACGCGGCGCGCTTTTCATCGTCGAGCCGCGCGCCCTTCGCGACCAGCCGAAGCCGGTCCGAATAGCCGCGATAGTGCAAGGTGCCGTGTCCGCGCCAGGCGCCCTTCCAGTTCTGCACGTCCTTCGGCACGTCGATCACGACGGGCCCGGGTCTGCCCGTGCGCGCAATTTCGAAGGCCGTCCGCAGGGTTTCTTCCAGCTTCGCCGGATCGGTGACGAGGAAGACCTGCTTCGCACACGCCGACATGATGTTGAACACCGGCGCTTCCTGAAACGCGTCCGTGCCGATGGCCGCGCGCGGCACCTGTCCGCAGATCAGCACGACGGGCACGGAGTCGCCGTTGCAATCGGCGATCGGTGTGACGGCGTTGGTCGCGCCCGGCCCGGACGTCACCATGAAGACGCCCACCTTCCCGCTGGCCCGTGCATAGCCCGCGGCCATGAAGCCGGCGGCCTGTTCGTTGGCGGGCACGACGAGCTTGATCTGCCGCTCGGGTTGGTCCGCATGCGTTTCGTTGAAGCGAAACACCGCGTCATAGGTCGGAAGGATCGCGCCGCCGCTGTAGCCGAACAAGGTATCGACACCTTCCTCGGCGAGCACGCGCAGGATGATGTCGGCGCCTGATATGAGTTCGCCGTCGCCTTGCACGGGCTCGATCGGGCGCTTCACTGCTGGATTACGAGTCATGTCAGTCTCACTTCGTGAATGCGTGGGTCAGCGCATCCGCTTGTCTTGCCACGTGCGTGGCGTGATGCCCCGGCGCGGTCGATGCCGACGCGTCCGGCCCGACATACGACAGTGCAGCGCCCGAAGGCAGAAGCTCGCGCAACTGCGGTTCGGCATAGCTCCATGCGCCCTGATTGCGCGCTTCTTCCTGACACCAGATCACGCGCTTCACGTTCGGGTAACGCGCAAGCTGCGCGGCGATCGCTGCGGCTGGAAACGGATACAGCTGTTCGACGCGTATCACGCGTGCATCGTCGATGCCGTGCTTGCGGCGATAATCGATCAGGTCGTAGTAGAACTTTCCCGACGTCACGATGACGCGTTCGACCTGTGCGTCATGCGCTGCATCGGCATGGGCGTGGGCGTCAGGCAGCACTTCCCGGAACGCGCCTTGCGACAACTCATCCAGCGTGCTCACGGCTTCCGCATGCCTCAGCAGCGACTTGGGCGTCATCACGACCAGCGGCCTGGCGTCGAACGCAAGCGCCTGCATGCGCAGCAGATGGAACAACTGCGCGGGGGTCGTCGGCTGAACTACGCGCATGTTGTCCTGTGCGCTCAGTTGCAGGTAGCGTTCGAGCCGCGCCGATGCATGCTCCGGCCCGGCGCCTTCCTGACCATGCGGCAGGAACAGCGTCAGTCGGCTGCGTTGCCCCCACTTCGCCGCGGCCGCCGCGATGAACTGATCAATCACCACCTGCGCGCCGTTCGCGAAGTCGCCGAACTGCGCTTCCCAGATCACGAGCGCATCGCGCTTCACCGTCGAGTAGCCGTATTCGAACGCAAGCACGGCCGCCTCGGACAGGATGCTGTTCGTTACCGTGAAGCGGCCTTGCACGTCGTGCACGTGATCGAGCGGAATGAACACGCCATCGGCGCGTTGCGTGCGCTTCTGGTTATGCAGCACCGCATGCCGATGATTGAACGTACCGCGCGCGCTGTCCTGTCCGCTCAGGCGCACGTCGATCCCCTTTCCGAGCAGCGACGCGAAGGCAAGATGCTCTCCCATGCCCCAGTCGACGCCCTTCTTGCCCCTCGCCATGTCACGCCGCGCGGCCATCATCTTGTTGACGAGCGGATGAAGCTCGTAACCCTCCGGCACGCTGGCGATGCGCCGTGCCCAGACGCCCACTAGCTCTCGCGTCGGGGCCTGGTAGCGGTCGAGCTTGCCCACGCCCGCTTCAGCTTCAACAGGAAGCGAATCGCCGCCACGCGCGCCGTCGAACGACGCGCGCTGCGCATCGACATAGGCATCGACCTGCTCGGGCGTCATCACGTGTTGCCGGATCAGCGTCTGCGCATAGAGCGTCCGCACGCCCGGATGCGCGGCGATCGCGCGATACATCAGCGGCTGCGTGATGGCCGGCGTGTCCTGTTCCTGATGCCCATGCTTGCGGAAACACACGAGATCGATCACGACACTGCGCCTGAACTGCGTCCGATAGTCGAGCGCAAGATGCACGGCCAGCGCCACAGCTTCGGGATCGTCGCCGTTGACGTGAAGCACCGGCGCCTCGATCATCTTGACGATATCCGTCGCGTAGAACGACGAACGCGTATCACGCGGATCGGACGTCGTGAAGCCGATCTGATTGTTCACCACGACATGCACCGTTCCGCCCGTGCCGTGGCCGCGCGTGTAAGACAGGCTCAAGGTTTCCATCACCACGCCTTGTCCCGACATCGCCGCGTCGCCGTGGATTTCCACCGGCAGCACGCTGCCGGTGTGGTTCGGGCCGAGTGCGTCGGCCTTGGCGCGCGCCATGCCCTGCACCACCGGATTGACGATCTCCAGATGCGACGGATTGAACGCCAGCACGACTTCCACCGGACCCTGCGCGGTTTGCGTCACGGTGCTGTAACCCTTGTGATACTTGACGTCGCCTTCGGGGAGCGGGTCCGCGTGCTTGCCGTCGAATTCATCGAACAACGCATGCACGGGCTTGCCCGCGATGTTCACCAGCACGTTCAGCCGTCCGCGATGCGCCATGCCCATGACGACCGAATGCACGTTCTTCGCGGCGCCATAGCGGACGAGTTCGTCGAGCAAGACGATCAGCGCTTCGCCGCCTTCCAGCGAGAAGCGCTTCTGCCCGACGAACTGCGTGTGCAGATACTTTTCGAGTCCTTCCGCCGCGGTGAGGCGTTCGAGAAAGCGGTGTTTCTCCTCGCGCGAAAACGAGGGCGCGGCGCGCGACGATTCGAGCCGAATCTGCCACCAACGCCGCTCGTTGGCATCGGAGAGATGCATGAACTCCGCGCCCAGCGTGCCCGTATAGGTTTGCTCCAGCGCCGTCACGATCTCGGCGAGGGTCGCGTCTTCGTCGAAGAAGTACGTGTCCGCAGTGCTGAAGCGCGTGGACATGTCGGCCGCCGTGAGACCGTAGTATGCAGGCGTGAGCTCCGGCAGCGCGCGCTGCGGCTCCCGTCGCAACGGGTCGAGACTGGCGCGGCGCGTCCCGATGGTCCGGAACGCAGTGACCAGCGATTGCACGGCCACCTGTTTCCGCGCGAGCGCGAGCGCGCCGTCGGCTTGCACGGCAACCGGCTGCGGATGCCGCGCGAGTTCGACGAAACCGGAAACGACCGGCGCATGCGGTTCGTCATCGCGGTCGCTGCCGTCGACGGCGGGCGTTTCGCGCAAAGCGTCGAAATAGCCGCGCCATTCGTCCGTCACCGAGGCCGGCTCGGCAAGATAGCGTTCATACTGCTCTTCCACGTAAGGCGCGTTGGCGCCGAACAGGAACGAGTTCTGGCGTTGTTCGATCAACATGATGGATGTCCTTCTTGCCTCTACGGCGTGGGGGCGCTCAAGCCGCTGCACGCCGTGGTTCATCGGAGACAGACCTGTCTACCTCATGAGATGAAGTCTAGTCAGCCGCGTCGTCAAGAGGACGCGCTTCTGGCGCCGTGGCGGGCCAAACGGCGTCGAATTCGGGCCACGCCGGCGCGAGCGCCTTGCGGAAGGCATGAAACGCGCTTGTTACACGGACGCAAAAGTCATTTACCGGACAAGGTGTCACTCGCGCGCGAGGGCTGGGATAGAGTGGGGCAATCGGTCTAAGTTGATCGCTTTTCCTCAGGAAGGTCAGGGCATGAAAGTCGCCATAGTTCTGTTCGACGGTGTGCAGGCACTCGACGTTGCCGGCCCGCTTGATGTGTTCGCGGAAGCCAATACGCATCTCCCCGCGGACCAGCAATATGAAGTCTCGCTGGTCGGACGCGAGGCGGGCCTGGTCACCTGTTCCAATGGCATGCAACTGGTCGTGCCGGTCGGCTATCTCGACTCGGATGTCCAATACGACCTGTTGCTCGTGGCCGGCGGCCCGCAGCTGCCCGACTGGAATCCGCCTGCCGACTTCCTCGCCTGGCTGCGCAGGCAGGCGCGGGGCGCGGCCCGCTTCGGCGCCGTGTGTAACGGCGCTTTCGTGCTGGGCCATGCCGGCCTGCTCGACGGCAAGCAGGTCACCACGCATTGGGCCGACGCGGGACGCCTCGCCCGAACCTTCCCGCAAGCGCGCGTGCAGCAGGACAAGATCTTCATGCGCGACGAACAGCTCTTCACATCGGCGGGTGTGTCGGCGGGCATCGACCTGTGTCTTGCGCTGGTCGCCGAAGACTGGGGCCACGAACACGCGATGCGCGTGGCGCGGCGCCTCGTCGTCTATATCCAGCGCGAAGGCGGACAGTCGCAGTACAGCCCGTATCTCGCCGAGGTCACGGAGGAAGCGCCGATCATCGCCAGGGTGCATCGTTATGTGACCGAGCATATCGCCGATGCGCTTTCCATCGAGCAACTGGCCAACGCGGTATCGGTGAGCCGCCGGACTTTTTCCCGCGTGTTCGCCCGGTATGCGCAGGTCACGCCTTCGGCGTTTGTTGAACAGGTGCGCGTCGATACCGCGAGAAAGCGTCTCGAATCGAGCGACGCACCCCTCAAGACCATCGCGTTCGAATGCGGCTTCCATAGCGCGACGCACATGCGCACCACCTTCGCCCGTCGTCTGAACGTCACGCCGAAGCAGTATCGTGCGCGCTTCCGGGACGCGCCCATGGCTCAGCACATATCGGCCCGTTCCAATGTGACCGGCTCGGTCTCGTTGCCCGAACTGGAAGAACTGGCGGAGGCCGCATAAGCTTGCCAACGATCCAGCCGCTCCCGGACATACTCGAACCCGGACTGAACGTCGTGTTCTGCGGCATCAATCCGGGCATGCTCGCCGCAGCGACGGGACAGCACTTCGCCGGCCGGGGCAACCGCTTCTGGCGCACGCTTCATCTCGCCGGCTTCACGCCCGAGTTGCTGCGCCCCGAAGACGGGCGCGCGATCCTTCAATACGGATACGGACTCACGACCGCTGTCGAGCGCCCGACTGCGCGTGCAGACGGTTTGTCGCGCGCCGAGATCGCAAGTGCGGCGGCATCGTTCGAACTGAAGATGCGCAGCCTCGCTCCCCGAACCATCGCGTTCCTCGGCAAGATGGCGCTGTCCGCCATGACCGGTCAGCGTGATATCTCGTGGGGCTCGCAACAGCACGGTATCGGCGGCGCACGCGTCTGGGTGCTGCCCAATCCCAGCGGCCTGAATCGCGCATTCAGCCTCGATGCGCTCGTGCGCGCCTATCGCGAGCTGCGTCTCGCCGTGGAATAGCCGAGGGACGTTCAGCGTCGCGCGGCCATCGTCCTGGCCACGCATTGCAGATGCGCGTTGCCGCGCAACTCGTCGGTCACGAATTCGAGGAACGCGCGAATCTTTCCGCTCGCGCCCCGGCGCTCCACATGCAGCAGACTCACCGGCACCGGATCGGGCTCGAAGGCCGACAGGACCGGTGCCAGCGTATGGCCGAGCACTTCCGGCGCCGCCTGATAGGAAAAGAGTTGCGTGATGCCCACGCCGTCGCTGGCAGCAGCGATGGCGGCGGGCGCGAGATCGACGATCATGCGCGGCTGGAGACGCACCGGCAGGCGTGCGCCGCGCTCGGCGAACACCCATTCCAGAGGATGCGTCACACCGGTATAGGACACGCAGTCGTGCTGCGTCAGTTCGCGCGGATGCAGCGGTTCTCCGCGCTCCTTCAGATAAGCAGGCGACGCATAAGTCCTGCGCCTCACGAAACCGAGCGGCACGGCAAACGTCGTCGAGTCGCCGAGATGTCCGATGCGAATCGCGACATCGACGCCTTCTTCCAGCAGCCGCGTCGTGCGGTCGACATACACCGCGTTGATGGTGATGTCCGGATAGCGCTTCGCAAACGCGTTGATCAGCGGCGCCACGAAGCGCTGGCCGAACAGCACGGGTGCCGACACGGTCAACGTGCCGACCGGCCTGACGTGCCACGCACCGAGGCGCGCTTCCGCATCCGCGAGGGCATCGAGCACCTGGCGGCATGCATCGAGGTAGTCGATGCCCGCATCGGTGGGACGCACCGAGCGCGTCGTGCGCGCGAGCAGTTGCGCGCCGGTGCGCGCCTCGAGTGAATTCAGCGCCCGCGATACCGCGGCCGTCGACAACCCCAACCGTTCCGACGCACTGGTAAAGCCACCGCTATCCACGATGGCGACAAAGACTTCCATCTCACGCAACCTGTCCATTTCATTTCCTACGCCGCGAACATCCGCTTCTGAATTCTAGGCGGCGATGCACGACGCGTGAGCGCCCTTGCAGCGCGTTGGCCTGATTCAAGAACGGATTGGCCTATGGAGAACACGGGACGCGAGCGGATCTTCGACGCCGGTCGCCCTGGCCCGAGCCGCACACTCATTGTCCCGATTCCGGCGCAGCCCGGACTTCAACCACGCAAGTTGCTCGCCGACAATTCAACCACCCCTAAGCACATCGCAACCGAACCAAGGAAGAGCCGTCATGTTCTCTGCAATGCTGGAAGTCAATCCCTATCGCGATCAGTTCGACGCCTATCTCGGCATGGCGAACATGCTGCGCCCCGAACTGCAGAAGATCGACGGCTTCGTCGACAACACGCGTTACGCAAGCCTCACGCGCGAGGGCTGGCTGCTGTCGCTGTCGAGCTGGCGCGATGAAAAGGCGCTGGTGCGCTGGCGCACGACGAGCCGCCATCACAAGATCCAGGAAGCGGCGCGCGACCGGGTGTTCGAGGACTATCGGCTGCGCATCGGCCAGACGTTCGCGGACTCGCAGATTCCGGACGGACACGTTCTGCTCGAACAACGTCTGGATGTGACCGAGGTCGGCGCGAAGGCAGTGACGCTGCACGATGCAAGCCGCAAGCCGGACTGGGTCAAGGAAGCCGGTGCGCAGGCGGTCGCGGCATCGCTGGGCCTCGATATCGCCGCGCCCGGTCTCATCACATGGGATGTCTTCGATGCGCTGCTCACGCCGGGCGATGTCATCGCGATAGCAACATGGCGCGACCAGGCCGCCGCCGATGCCTACGCACGCGAAGCCGCGCTCCCGAGCGACGTTCGTTCCCGCCAGATTTGCGTGATTCGTGAATACGGCATGTTCGACCGCCGCGAGGCGCCGCAATATTTCGAAGAGGCGCATCGAAAGGCATGAGCACGGCAGAGCATTCCATCGCCGCCGCACAGCCGCATGCAAAAAGCGCCGCGCTCTCGCCTCGTCTCGCCACGGGGCTGGCCGGCATGCTGCTCGCGTCCCTGCTGGCGATCCTGAACGAACAGGTCACGGCGATCGCCATGATTGACGTTCAGGGCGCGCTGTCCATCGGTCACGACGACGGCACATGGCTCACCACGCTCTTCGAAGCGGCCAACGTTGCCACGATGGTTTTCGCGCCCTGGTTCGGCATGACCTTCACGCTCAAGCGCTTCACGATCGGCGCGGTGCTGGCCACGATGTTCTTCGGCGTGCTGTGTCCGTTCGCACCGAACCTGGCTTCGTTGTACGCGTTGCGCGTGTTGCAGGGGATTGCGGGCGGCTGTCTGCCGCCGATGCTGATCATCGTCGCGCTGCGCTATCTGCCGCCGAAGGTCAAGCTGTACGGCCTCGCCGGCTATGCGATGACGGCGACCTTCGGTCCGGCACTGGGCACCCCGCTCGCCGCGCTGTGGACCGAGTACGTCAACTGGAAGATGGCGTTCTGGCAGATCGTCCCGCTGGGCGCGCTCGCGTGCACGGCAATCCAGTACGGCCTTCCCGCCGATGCACTGAAACTCGACCGTCTGCGCGCCTTCAACTGGACCGGCTTCCTCACCGGCGCCCCCGCCGTTGCGATGCTCGTAACGGGGCTGCTGCAAGGCGAGCGGCTGGACTGGTTCGAATCGGATGTGATCTGCGCGATGTTCATCGGCGGCGGTGCGCTGCTTGCCGTGTTCCTCGTGAACGAATGGTTTCATCCGCTTCCGTTCTTCAAGCTCCAGCTTCTGTCGCGCCGGAACTTCATGCACGGTCTTTCGACGCTCGCCGGCGCGGTGATCCTGCTGGTCGGCGTCGCCGCGATCCCGGGGCAGTACCTCGCGCGCATCCATGCTTACCGGCCGCTGCAAACCGCGCCGCTTTCCCTGCTGGTGGCGTTGCCGCTGCTGGTCGCGTTGCCGTTGACGGCGGCGGTGCTGAACATGAAGCGGGTCGATTTCCGCTGGGTCATGGCGACCGGACTCACGCTGATGGCCGCAACCTGCCTGATGGGCAGCTCGATGACCTCCGAATGGATCCGCGACAACTTCTACCTGCTGCAAGCCTTGCAGATCGCCGCGCAGCCCATGCTGATCCTTGCCATCCTGATGGGCGTCACCACCGGCCTGCCGCCGACGGAAGGCCCGTTCGCCTCGGCCATGTTCAACTCGCTGAAGACCTTCTCCGCCGCCGTGGCGACCGCGCTCATCGAAGGGCTCGGCACCGCGCGCGAACACTATTACTCGAACGTGCTGGTGGATCAGATCGGCAATCGTTCGCTGGTCGCGAATCAGGGCCTCGATGCCGCCGGCGGCCTCGGCGCACTCGCGCATCGCGTGCATGAGCAGGCGCAGGTGCTGACGTCCGCCGATCTTTATCGCGTCATGGCCTGCATTGCCATTGCGTTGCTGTTACTCATTCCGGTGTTACCCGTGCGCATCTATCCGCCGTGGAGCGCGACACCGCCCTCTCCACGCTAAGGGACGTCTGTCATGTCATCCTCAACCCTTTCCCAAACCCGTTCCCGTTCCGTTCGTATCGCCGTGCCGGTGGTTGCGCTCGCGGTTGTCGCAGGCCTGGGCTTCCGGCTGTCGTCTGATTCAAACACCGAATCCACCAACGATGCCTATGTGCAGGCCGATTTCACCCTCGTCGCGCCGCGTATCGCCGGTCAGATCGCCGATGTCCTGGTGCAGGACAATCAGACCGTCAAGGCGGGGCAACTGCTGCTGCGTATCGACGACCGTGATTTCCACGCCGCCCTGATGAGCGCCCAGGCGGATGTCGTCGCGGCCCACGCCGCCGTTGCGAACTTCGATGCCGAAATCGCGCGGCATCCCTCGCTGGTCGACCAGGCGCGCGCCACGCTGCGCTCCGATGACGCCGCCATCGACTTCGCGCGCGCCAATGCATCGCGCTATCAGAGCCTTTCGGAAAACGGCGCGGGCACGACGCAGGAACAGCAGCGCGCATCGAGCACGCTGGCGCAGCAACTCGCGCAACAGGCCCGCGACCGCGCCGCGCTCAGCACGACCGAGCAGAATCTCGCCGTACTGCATTCGCAGCGCGACAAGGCAGCCGGTGCGCTCGCGCGTGCCGAAGCCGCGCTGGAACAGGCCACGCTGAACCTGTCGTACACGGAGATCCACGCGCCCGTCGATGGCAAGGTGGGACGCCGCTCGGCGCGCGTCGGCGCGTTCGTGACGCCCGGCGCGCCGGTGCTGGCCATCGTGCCGTTGCGGGACGCCTATGTCGTCGCCAACTTCCAGGAGAACCAGATCGCGCGGATGCGGCCCGGCGAGAGCGTGCGCATCAAGGTGGACAGCGTTCCGGGCCGCGTCATCACGGGCCATGTGGAGAGCCTTGCGCCCGCGACCGGCGTGAGCTTCGCGCCCATCGCGCCCGACAACGCCACCGGCAACTTCACGAAGATCGTCCAGCGGGTGCCGGTCAGGATCGCGATCGATCGTCCGCAGGAAGCCGCCGATGCGTTGAGCGTGGGCTTGTCGGTGGAAGCGGAGGTGTCGGTGGGCAGGCAGCGTGAAGCGCTCGCTCTTGGAGGTGACGCCAGATGAACCCGAATGACATGCCGCTGCGCACGCTGGCGCTCGCCGTCCTTGCAAGCTTCGTGATAACAGGATGCACGGTTGGCCCTGATTTCGAAGCGCCGAAAACCACTACACCTGACGTGTTGGAACGAACGCACAACGCACAGGCCCCAAGCAAGCCCGTGCAGGCCGACTTCAATCCCGACTGGTGGACGCTGTTCGACGACCCGGTGCTGAACGCACTGCAACAGCGTCTCGCCGATGCCAACCTCGACGTGGCCGCGGCATCCGCGCGCTTGCGGCAGAGTCGCGCCGCACAGCGCGTGGCCGGCGCGGCCGCGCTGCCGACCCTCGATCGCGCGGCGTCTTACAACCGCGAGCGCGGCAGCGAGACCGGCGTGCTGTCGCTGCTGGGCGTCACGCCGACGCAAACCCAGCCGCAATCGGCATCGGGCAGCGCGCCGCTCGGCGTGGCGGGCATGCCCGGGTCGAAAGGCTCGCCTGCCTACGATCTCTATCAGGCAGGTTTCGATGCATCGTGGGAACTCGACATCTGGGGCCGCGTGCGGCGCGGCGTCGAAGCGGCGGGTGCGTTGTCGGAGGCGTCGTTCGAGGACCGCAATGCCATCCTGCTGTCGGCGCGCGCGGAACTGGCGCGCGATTACATCGACTTGCGCGACACCGAGTCGCTGCTCGACATTGCCCGGCAGAATCTGAACATTGCCCGCGATGCAGTCAGGCTCACGCAGATCCGGGTGCGCGAGGGCGTCACGACGGACCTCGATGTCGCCAATGCATCGGCGCAGATGGAGACCATCGAAAGCCTGATTCCGACGCTCGAAGCACGGCGCGATACCACCATCAACGCAATCGGCGTACTGCTCGGCGAACAGCCCGGCGCCTTGCGCGACGTACTCGCCGAAGCGCGGGACTTGCCGAAGCTGCCTGAACAGGTGCCGGTCGGCTTTCCGTCGGAACTTGCGCGACGGCGTCCGGACATCAGGAAGGCCGAGGCGCAACTGCATGCGGCGACCGCTTCCATCGGCATGGCGAAAGCGGACTTCTATCCGCGCATTTCGCTCAATGGCAGCGCGGGTTTCCAGAGCCTGCAACTCTCCAGTCTCGCCGATTGGGCGTCGGGACAATTTGTTGTCGGGCCGTCGATCACGTTTCCGATCTTCGAGGGCGGACGGCTCAAAGGCACCTTGCAATTGCGCGAAGCGCAACAGGCGGAAGCCGCAATCGTCTTCAAGCGCACCGTGCTCGAAGCCTGGCGCGAAGTGGACGATGCACTACTGGTCTACGATGCCGAGCAGCGCCGGCGCGAACGGCTCGCGTCCGTGGTGAGCCTCAACCAGCGCGCGCTTTCCGTGGCGGAGCAGCGTTACAAGGCCGGCGCGCTCGACTATCTCGACGTGCTCAACGTGCAGAAGCAATTGCTGGACGCGCAGAGCAATCTGGAACGCAGCAAGGCGACGGCCGCCGAGAATCTGATCACGCTGTGCAAGTCGCTGGGCGGCGGGTGGGAAACGACTTACGATCATCGTTTCGCCAGTCGTTGAGGGATCTGGCACGCCGCGCGTGCCATCCTTGTTGCTTCGTGCGCCCGGGCGGATCGCACCGCCACGCTACGCCTCAAGAATCTTCACGTCATAGTCTTCGTCCACAAACGCGACGATGAACTCCTCCGGCATCAGCCACGAATCGACGCTGACCGTCTTCGCGCCGATATCGACCTGGACCTGCGCGTCGGCATCGACGGTACGCATCGCGCGTTCGAGTGCGGCGATGTCTTCGGAATGGATCTCCTGCTTGACCGAGAATTTCATGATGTTGCTCCAGTGTTGGAAGGATCAGTTGAATCATCCGCATGGCGGATCCTTGAATCGAAACCGGGAACTCAGTGACCACCTGCGCCCGCGGCGCCCGCGCCCGCGCCCGCGCCCTTGCCCGGCTTCGTCAGCCAGATCAGCGGCACGATCGCGATGAAGATCACCCCGGACAACCAGAAGATGTCGTTCAGGCCGAGCATCGCGGCTTGCGTCGTCAGCGAGCGTTCGAAGAACGCCAGCGCCTGCGCTGGACTTCCACCCAGCGCGCGTTGGACCGAACTGATCGCATCGACGAACGTCGGGTTGTGGACGCTCGCCTGCTCGGCGAGTTGCGAGTGATGCAGGATCGTGCGGTCGTTCCAGCCCGTGGTCGCGAGCGAGGTACCGACCGCGCCCGCGAACACGCGCGCGAAGTTCGACAGACCCGCCGCCGCCGGAATCTTCGAAGGCGGCAAGCCCGACAGGATGATGGCCGTCAGCGGCACGAAGAACAGCGCGGTGGGAATGCCTTGCAGCAGGGTCGGCACGACGAGCGTCCAGGTATCGACGCCGGTCGTGTAGTGCGAACGCATGAAGAACACGGCGGCGAAGCCGAGGAACGCCAGCGTGGCGAGCACGCGCGCGTCGGAGCGCGGCATCAGCTTGCCCATGACCGGCGCGAGGATCACCGCGAAGATGCCGAGCGGCGCGGTGGCAAGGCCGGCATCCACGGAACGGTAGTCGAGATATTCCTGCATCCATTGCGGCAGCAGCACGAGGTTCGAGAAGAACACCGCATAGGCGACGGAAATCGCCACCGTCCCGCCCAGGAAATTGCGCCCCATGAAGAGCGTGATGTCGACCACCGGGTTCTTCTCCGTCAGTTCCCAGATGAGGAAGAACACGAAGCTGATAAGCGCGAACACGCCGAGCGCAACAATCACCGGCGAATTGAACCAGTCCAGATCCTTGCCCTTGTCGAGCATGATCTGCAAGGAGGCAACCCATGCGATCAGCGACAGCAGCCCGACCTTGTCGATGGGTATGCGCTTCACCGGCGTCTCGCGTTCGCGATAGATCGCCCAGGTCACGCCCGCCGCGAACAGCCCGACCGGAATGTTGATGTAGAAGATCCACGACCACGAATAGCTGTCCGTGATCCAGCCGCCGAGCGCTGGTCCGGCAATGGGCCCGACCGTTGCCGTCATCGCCCAGAGCGCGAGCGCGGTCGAGCTCTTCTCCTTCGGATAGGAGGCCAGCAGGATGGCCTGCGACATCGGGATCAGCGGGCCGGCCACGGCGCCTTGCAGAATGCGCGCGGCAAGCAGCACCGGCAGGTTCGGCGCGATGCCGCACAACCACGACGAAATGACGAACAGGACAATCGCCCAGACGAACAGCCTGATCTGTCCGACGCGCTGCGTGAGCCAGCCGGTCAGCGGAATCGAGATGGCATTGGCCGCGGCGAACAGCGTGATGACCCACGTGCCTTCATCGACGGACACGCCGAGATTGCCCGCGATGGTCGGAATCGCCACATTGGCGATCGACGAGTCGAGCACGTTCATGAAGGTCGCGAGCGCCACCGCGAGTGTGGCGAGGACGAGCTTGCCGCCTTGCAGCGGAGCGGGTTGAGATGTCGGGTTCATTGCATAACCTGTCTTGTCTGTCACTGACCTGTCAGATAAATAGCTAAAAAAAAGTGCGTCAGCGCGACGTCACGTTGTCCGCGATGATCCGCTCGATCTCCGCGTCCGCTTCCTCGCCGTAGCGGCTGAAGACATCGGTCTTGTATGACGTCGTCGTGGCCGCGCCGAGTTGCGTACCGGGCCGGTCGCGCGTTTCGACTTCCGTCTGCATCGAGAGGCCGATGCGCAGCGGGTGGGCGTTCAGTTCACGCTGATCGAGCCGGATCCGCACCGGCAGGCGTTGCACGACCTTGATCCAGTTGCCGGTCGCGTTCTGCGCAGGCAGCACTGCGAAGGCCGCGCCCGTGCCCGCCGAGAAACCTTCGACGTGACCGTGGTACTTCACTTTCGAGCCGTAGGCGTCGGCGGTGAGCGTCACCGGCTGGCCGATGCGCATGTGCGCGAGCTGCACTTCCTTGAAGTTGGCATCGACCCAGACGCCGTCGAGCGGCACGATCGCCATCAGCGGCGCGCCGGGCGCGACGCGTTGACCCACTTGCACCGAACGGCGCGCGACATAGCCGGTGACCGGCGCGGGCAGTGTGTTGCGTGCGTACGCCAGCCACGCGTCGCGCACTTTCGTGGCTGCGGCCTGCACGTTCGGATGTTGAGCGATGGAGGTGCGGTCGGTCAGCGCGTGATTTGCTTCGGATTGCTGGCGCGCGGCGTCGAGCGCAGCCTGTGCGGCGCTCACTGCATCGCGCGCATGGGCGACGTCTTCGCCCGACACTGCACCGGTTTCGGCAATCGAGATACGCCGCTTCAGGTCTGCCTGCGCGCGCGTGAGATCGGACTGGCGCTGGGCAATCGTCGCCCCGTAGTACGCGTTGTTGACGTACAGGCTGCTCACTTGCCGCACCGTCTGTGCAAGGTTCGCCTCGGCGTTGCCGAGCGCGACCTTGGCGTCGGCGGCGTCGAGCGTGACGACGGGCGCGCCCTGATGCACGATCTGCGTGTCGTCTGCGTTCACGGCGATCACGGTGCCGCTCACTTCAGGCGTCAGTTGCACGAGATTGCCGCTGACATAGGCGTCGTCGGTGGCTTCGAAGAAGCGGCCCGTGGTGACGTAATAGCCGCCCCACCCTGCACCCGCCACGGTCACCGTCACGGCAAGCAGCGTGAGCAGCAGCTTGCGCTTGCTGCGCGGTGTTGTGTCGGCGGCGGAGGCGGATCGTTCCGTCTCGCCGCGTTCCTTGATGATGGTGTCGCTCATGTCCTGCTCCTCTACTGTTCAAGATCTCGCTCAGCGTGCGGCGATGGCGTCCGCCTGCGTGTCCGTATAGCCGCCGCCCAATGCGGCCGCGAGTGCGATCTGCTGATCGCGCCGGTCCATCTTCAGGTCGGCGACCGCGCGTTCGGCCGCGAGCGCGTTGGTTTCGGCGTTCAGCACGGTCAGCTGGTTCGTCAGCCCCGCGCGGTACTGCGTGAGCGCAAGCTGCTGCGCACTGCGCGCCGCCTCTTGTGCATGAGTGGCGTCGATAAGTTGCGCATCGGTCGAGCGAATCTGCGACAGATCGGTCGCGACATCGCTCAGCGCCGTGACGAGCGTCTGGTTATAAGTGGCCACCGCGTAGTCGAAGTCGGCATAACGGCCCTTCAACTGCGCGCGCAAAGCGCCGCCGTCGAAGATGGGCAGATGAATCGCCGGTCCCGCCGACATCGTGCGGCTCGCCGCCGTCAGCAGTCGGCCGAAGCCGAACGCATCAAGCCCGAGCGACGCGCTCAGGTTGATGTCCGGATAGAACTCGGCCTTTGCTTCCTTGATGTCGTGCGTCATCGAGTCGACACGCCAGCGCGCCGCGACGAGATCGGGGCGACGGCTCACCAGGTCGGCGGGCAGATTACCGGGCAAACGCACTTCATCGCCGATGCCGAGACGCGGACGTTCGATCGACAGCCCGCGATCCGGACCCTTCCCCAGCAGCGCCGCAATCTGATAGCGCGTGGCGAGGATACGGCCATCGAGCGCCGAGAGCGTGGCGCGACTGGTCGCGAGATCGGCGTCCGCCGTCTTGCGCTCGACTTCGGTATCGAGCCCGTTGGCAATGCGGCCCGCCGTGATCCGCACGATCTGCTCGCGCTGAAGCACCTCGCCCTTCACGATGTCACGCAACGCATAGAGCCGCGCAAGCTGGTTGTAAGCGCGTGCAATCGACGTATCGAGCGCGAGTCGCACCGCCTCGGCGTCCGCCTGGCTGGCCTGCACCTGCGATACGGCGGCGCGCAAAGCCTCACGATTCTTGCCCCACAGATCGAGTTCGTAGGAGGCGGACAGCAGCCCCTTGTTCTCGGATTGCCACGACCCCGCATCCGGTGGCGGCACGAGCGCGTTCTCCGAATAGCGTTGACGCGTCCACGAATACGACGCGCCGACTTGCGGCAGCGTGTTGGCCTTCGCGGTTTCGCTATACGCCGATGCCGCCGCGATGCGCGCACGCGCCTGTTCCAGTGTCGGACTGCCTGCAAGCGCTTCGGCGAGCAACGCATGCAATTGCGCGTCGCCGAATTGATCGGCCCAGTCGGGCGCGGGCCAGCGGCCATTGTCGGCGGGAAGGCTCTGCTCCGTCGCGTAGCTCTGCGGCTTTGCCATCTCCTCGTCGCCATGGATGCCCGCGTAATTCGCGCACGCCGCCAGCATGGCAGCGAACGTCAGCGTGATACTGGTCTGCACTGCCCGCGAAACAAAGCGGGCACGATTCGATTGCATGAACATTTTCTGACCTGTCAGATAATTGCGCAAAAAAAAGCACGAACGCACAGCGTCGCGTGTTCAGTCTTCAAGAAACTTGCTCAACAGACGGCGCAGTTCGTTGAATTCGGCGCGCGTGAATTTTCTCAGACGTTTATTGAGGACGGCCGGCGCGATATGCGGCAGTTCATCGGCGATCTTTTCGCCCTCGGGCGTCAGCGTGAGATTGACGACGCGACGGTCTTCCAGACTGCGCGAGCGTTGCAGCAACTCCCGCGCTTCGAGCTTGTCGAGCATGCGCGTCATCAGGCCGGTGTCGATGCCCAGCAGTTTTGAAAGTTCGAACGGCGTCTGCGTCACGCCGCCGCGCATGGACATGAGAATGCCCATTTGCTGCGTGGTGATGCCGAGGTCTTTCAACGCCGCGTCCAACTCCGCGACCAGCAGGTTGCGCGCCTTGTTGACGGCAAAGCCGACGCTCTGGGTCAGCGTGAAGTTCTTGTGCGAGTAGTGGTCCATGGAGATGCTCCGCTGCAGCCAACGTCATTGGACTCTACTTTACTGCAAAGTCAGATTTTGTATAAGTCTGTTTTTGGAATGCTCTTTTGCAGAAGCGCCATGGGCCGGGCGCGACGCGCTTACGGTTGTAATGAACCGCCGAAGGTAATGCGACCCGCTGGAAGAAAGGTCAGCGAGATCACCGCGCCGCCCCTGACCTCCGGGAAATGGCGGCTTCCGGGGTCCGGCGAGGTCCAGCCGCCGTGACACCAGCCGTCGAGACCGCGGAGCGCGGCGCCTTCGTCAAGCGGGAACACCATGTTGAACTCGCCGTAGGGATGCGCGTGATAGTGCCCTCGGAAGCTGTCTTCCGGATTGCCCTGCGTGTTGCCGGTGCTGTCCATCAGCACGACCGTCACACTGAAGAAGAAAGTCTTCTCGCAAGGCGCACTGAGCAAGGAACGGCGATAGCGCGGCCCATCGATCTCGAGGTTTGCTGCCCAGCCCTCTTGTACGCCGCGCTTCACTCCTTGCGCGATCTCCTGGTAAAGCGCGCTCTGCACGCTCAATTCGCCGTTGAGCCAATGCTCGACCTCCGCGCTTGCGGTCTTGTCCTTGATTCTCTCGAGCAAGGTGATGAGTCGCGCGAGCAATGCTTCCTGCGGCGGGGGCGCATCGTGTCTTGTTCCGGGCATGGCGATCGGGTTCTCATTCGAAGTCGGCTCCGGATGAAAGCACGGATCGTCTTCGACAGGTACACGATGGCCAGAAGCTGCACGCGAATGGCCAGGAAACACCCTGTCCTTACGGATGACGAAGGTCTGCACGCAAACTGCAACCGCAATTTTCCGCGCGTACACTCGACGCAGCCGAGCCTGACAAGCACGCGTAAGCGCAATATTGCGCGCTCGACCGGGTGCATTAGCAGCATGAAAAAGAGGTTTCGTTCTCCCGGACCCACGATGCCGTGATGCGTGGTCCCGGCATGCGATGTCTGACCGAGCACGCGCAACAGGTCAACCTTCATGATTACCACCGACGTCCACGACAACAGCCGCGCCATCGCGGCCGCCCCCGCGCCGCAAGCTCCGGGGCTGTCGTTGCGCGTTGCGGTGGGGCTGATCGGCATGCTGCTGGCTTCATTGCTCGCGATCCTGAACGAACAGGTCACGGCGGTCGCCATGGTGGATGTCCAGGGCGCCTTGTCCATCGGATATGACGACGGCACCTGGCTCACCACCTTGTTCGAAGCGGCCAACGTCGCCACGATGATCTTCGCACCGTGGTTCGGCATCACGTTCACGCTCAAGCGCTTCACGACAGGCGCCGTGCTCGCCACGATGCTCTTCGGCTTCCTGTGTCCGTTCGCCCCGTCGCTGACGGCGCTATACGTTCTGCGCATCCTGCAGGGGATCTCGGGCGGCTGCCTGCCGCCCATGCTGATCATCGTCGCGTTGCGCTATCTCCCTCCGCAAATCAAGCTATACGGACTCGCCGGCTACGCGCTGACCGCGACCTTCGGACCGGCGCTCGGCACACCGCTCGCCGCGCTGTGGACCGAGTACGTCAGCTGGCAGATGGTGTTCTGGCAGATCCTGCCGCTGGGCCTGGTGAGCTGCATCGCGATCGTGTGGGGCCTTCCCGAAGATGCGCCGAAGCTCGAACGCTTCCGCTCATTCAACTGGATCGGCCTGCTCACAGGGTTGCCGGCAGCGGCCATGCTCGTGATCGCGGTCTTGCAGGGCGATCGTCTCGACTGGCTCGAATCCGGTTTTATCTGCGCAATGTTTATCGGCGGCAGCGTGCTGCTCGTGGCGTTCCTGATCAACGAGTATTTCCAGCCGATGCCCTTCTTCAAGCTGCAACTCCTTCAACGCCGCAACTTTACACATGGTCTGGTCACGCTCGCCGGCGCCGTCACGCTGCTGGTCGGCGTGGCGGCGATTCCCGGTCAATTCCTGGCCCGCGTGCACGACTATCGCGCGTTGCAGTCCGCGCCGCTCTCGCTGCTCGTGGCGCTGCCCTTGTTGATCGTGCTCCCGCTCACGGCTGCCACACTCAATCTGCGGCGCGTCGACGTGCGCTGGGTGTTGTCGCTCGGCCTGCTGTTCATGATCGCCACATGCGCGATGGGCAGCGCCATGACGTCCGAATGGATCCGCGACAACTTCTACTGGTTGCAGTCGCTGCAGATCATGGCCCAGCCGATGGTCATTCTCTCCATCCTGATGGGCGTCACCACCGGCTTGCCGCCGACGGAAGGCCCCTTCGCGTCCGCGATGTTCAACACCGTCAAGACCTTTTCAGCCGCCGTGGCGACCGGTCTCATAGAAGGGCTGGGCACCGCCCGCGAGCGCTTTCATTCGAACCTGCTCGTGGATCAGCTCGGCAATCGCGCGCTCGTGACCAGCCAGAGCATCGACGCGACGCACGGCATCGGCGAACTCGCGCATCGCGTGCATGAGCAGGCGCTCGTGCTGGCATCGGCCGATCTGTATCGCGTCATGGCGTGCGTCGCCGTCGCGTTGCTCGTGCTGGTTCCCATCTTGCCCGTGCGAATACACCCGCCCTGGTACGTGAAGCCGACACCCTCCCAATAAGGGACGTCATCATGTTTTCCACTATCCGCGCTCATTCCAGGCTGATCGTCGTTGCGGGACTGGTCGTCGCATTGCTTATCGTGGCCTGGATCTCGTTCAGGCTGCTGGCGAACCCGGACGTCGAGTCCACCAACGATGCCTACGTACAGGCCGATTTCACGCTCGTCGCACCGCGCATCCCCGGCCAGATCTCCGAGGTGCTGGTCAACGACAATCAGACGGTGAAAACCGGGCAGGTGCTGGTGCGCATCGACGACCGGGACTATCGCGCCGCGCTGATGAGCGCCGAAGCCGATGTCAGCGCAGCCCGCGCGGCCGTGGCCAACTTCGATGCCGAGATCGCGCGACAGC
Source organism: Caballeronia sp. LZ043 (assembly GCF_031451075.1). Classification (NCBI taxonomy): domain Bacteria; kingdom Pseudomonadati; phylum Pseudomonadota; class Betaproteobacteria; order Burkholderiales; family Burkholderiaceae; genus Caballeronia; species Caballeronia sp. LZ043. The sequence goes on from NZ_JARUXT010000003.1 coordinate 1,573,654, forward strand.
CTTCACTCGTCGATCAGGCGCGCGCGACCTTGCGTTCCGACGACGCCGCTATCGAATTCGCACGGGCCAACGCCTCGCGCTATCGAAATCTTTCGGATGCGGGCGCGGGCACCACGCAGGAGCAACAGAGCTCGTCGAGCACGCTGGCGCAACAACTCGCGCAGCAAGCGCATGACCGCGCCGCACTGAAGACCACGGAGCAAAACCTGCAAGTGCTGCGTACGCAACGCGACCGGGCCGCCGGAACGCAAGCCCGTGCGGAAGCGGCGCTGGAGCAGGCGAAGCTCAACCTTTCGTACACGGAGATCCTCACGCCCGTCGATGGCAAGATCGGCCGACGGTCCGCGCGCGTGGGCGCGTTCGTGACGCCGGGTGCGCCGGTGCTTGCCGTCGTGCCGCTCGCGCAGGCGTACGTGGTCGCGAATTTCCAGGAAAACCAGATCGCGAAGATGCGGCCCGGCGCAAGGGCGCGCATCCGGGTGGACAGCTTTCCCGGCGTCGTGATCCGCGGGCGTGTCGATAGCCTCGCGCCCGCCACGGGCGTCAGCTTCGCGCCCATCGCACCCGACAATGCAACCGGCAACTTCACGAAGATCGTCCAGCGCGTGCCGGTCAAGATCATCATCGATCCGGGACAGGAAGCGGCATCGGACCTGAGCGTGGGTCTTTCAGTCGAGGCGCAAGTCGTCACGGGCCGGCGCAGCGAAGCCGTCGCGCAGGGAGTCGAGTCGAAATGAACGCGAAGATTGTGCTTGCCTTGCCCGCATGCCTTGCGATCGCCGGCTGCATGGTCGGACCGGACTTCGAGCGCCCCGCCGCCGTTACGCCCAAGGTCTTCGACCGCACGCAAACCGCGCAGGCGCCGAGCAAGGCCGTCGAAGCTTCCTTCGTGCAGGACTGGTGGACCCTCTTCGACGATCCCGTGCTGAACGCACTCGAACAGCGTCTCGCCGACGCGAACCTCGACGTGGCCGCTGCATCCGCGCGGCTGCTTCAGAGCCGCGCGCAACGGCGCATCGCGGGCGCCGCGGAACTACCGACGCTCGATGCCGCCGCCTCGTATAACCGCGAGCGCGGCAGCGAGAACGGCATTCTTTCGCTGCTCGGCGTGACGCCCTCGCAGAGTCAGCCGGAATCGGCATCGGGCGGCGCGCCATTGGGTGTATCGGCGATGCCGGGCGCCAAGGGATCGCCGGCCTATAACCTGTTTCAAGCGGGCTTCGATGCATCATGGGAACTCGACATCTGGGGCCGCGTGCGGCGCACTGTCGAAGCGGCCAACGCGTTGAGCCTTGCGTCGTACGAAGATCGAAGCGCGATCCTTTTGTCCGCGCGCGCGGAACTCGCACGCGACTATATCGATTTGCGCAGCACGCAATCGCTGCTGGAAATCGCACGGCAGAACCTTGCCATCGCACGGGACTCGGTGAAGCTGACGCAAGTGCGCGTGCGGGAAGGCGTCACCACCGACCTCGACGTCGCCAACGCGATGGCGCAGAGCGAGACCATCGAAAGCCTGATCCCCACGCTCGAATCGCATCGTGATACGGACATCAACGCCATCGGCCTGTTGCTTGCCGAGCAACCAGGCGCGTTGCAATCCATGCTCGCCGACACGCACGCGACGCCAACCTTGCCGCGTCAGGTTCCCGTAGGCTTCCCGTCCGAACTCGCGCAGCGCCGTCCTGACATCAGGAAGGCCGAGGCGCAGCTGCATGCCGCGACCGCGTCCATCGGCATGGCGAAAGCCGATTTTTATCCGCGCATTGCCTTGAACGGCAGCGCCGGATTTCAAAGCCTTCAGCTTTCCAACTTCGCCGATTGGACCTCGGGACAGTTCGTGGTCGGGCCTTCCATTACGTTTCCCATCTTCGAAGGCGGAAGGCTCAAGGGCACGCTGCAACTTCGTGAGGCACAGCAGCAGGAAGCAGCCATCGTCTACAAGCACACCGTGCTCGACGCATGGCGTGAAGTCGACGATGCACTGCTCGTCTACGACGCCGAACAGCGGCGGCATGCGCGCCTGACGAACGTCGTGAGCCTGAATCAGCGCGCCCTCGGCATTGCGCAACAACGCTACAAGGCGGGGGCGCTCGACTATCTCGACGTGCTCAACGTACAGAAGCAGTTACTGGATGCGCAAAGCAAGCTGGAAGAAAGCAAGGCGACGGCTGCGGAGAATCTCATCACGCTGTGCAAGTCGCTTGGCGGTGGCTGGGAATCGAGCTACGCGGCGTCGCTTACGGTCTTCGGGGAATGAAACCGGGGCTGCCGGTCTTGACGACTTCGTTGAAGCGCAGCCTCGTCTGGATGCCATCGATTTCAGCGAACGCTTCGTCCGGCAGCGCGGAGACATTGAAGTTCTCGCGGGCGCGTGCTTCGCTTTTGGGCGTCGTCAGTAACGCGGTGCCGCGTTGCACGGCCCAGGCGAGCAACAATTGCGCGGGCGTCCGGTTCAGTTGCGTGGCAAGCCTGGCGATGACCGGATCATCCAGCGGTCCAGGCTTGATGCCATGTCCCAGAGGCGCGAAGGCCAGAAACACGATGCCGTGTCCTTGGCAGAACTCCAGCAACTCGCGTTCGGGCAGATACGGATGGGCTTCGACCTGCACGACCGCCGGCTTGATGCGCGCGGCTTCGTAGAGCGGGCGCAGCTCATCCAGCCCGATATCCGACAAGCCGATGGCGCGGCATTTGCCGTCATCGACGAGGCGCTCCATCGCCTTCCAGGTATCCAGCAGCGTCACGCCTTCATCGTAAATGACGTCACCGTTGGCATCGCGCGGATCCTGTTCGTCGCCCGCCTGGAACGCGAACGGCGTGTGAATGAGATACAGGTCGATATGGTCGACCTGGAGCCTTGCGCAGCTTGCATCGCAGGCCGCCGCCACCCGGTCCGGTTGGTGATTCGTGTTCCACAACTTGGTGGTGACGAAGATATCGCCACGCGACAGTCCCTCGCTGGCCATGCCTGCTTGTAGCGCCTCGCCGACTTCGCGCTCGTTGCGATAGCGCTCGGCGCAGTCGAAGTGTCGAAAGCCTGCCTGCAACGCGGCGCGGGTCGCGCTCACCGTGATGGCAGGATCGGCGATGAGGGTGCCGAAACCCATCGCGGGCATCTGACCGGCGCCCTGTGCAAGCGGCAACGTCCTCAGCCGGAAATCCTCGAACGTACTCATGAAGGCCTCTCCTGGTTCACGGCATGCGCTGCACCCACCGGCTGCGCCACGCTGGCGCCTCGAACGCTTCCGTGAAGTACTGGGTTTCGTGCGTGACCTTGCCGCTCGCAAACGACATGATGCTCACCGTCAGCGCCGCACGCTTGCCATACGTGATGACGTATTCCGTCACCCACAGGTCGCCGCTTCCCTGTATGCGCCTGACCTCGAAGCCCGACGGCCGGTCCGGATGACCGGAACGCAGCGCCTGCAGATTGGCTTTCCCGTGAATGCGCTCGCCAGATTGAGGATAGTCGCAGATGGCGTCTTCGTCGTAGATATCGTGCTCCGCATCGAGATCACCCGCCGCCGATGCGCGCCAGTGTGCATTCAATGCTTCACGTATCGTCTCATCGTGCATGACAGGCTCCTGTTGTCGCGAGGACCCGGAAGGCCATCAACGCAGCGACTGGAAACTTGCCCGGATTTCCTGAGTGAAAAGCTGAGGCTGCTCCCATGCCGCAAAATGCCCGCCCTTGGGAAGACGATTGTAGTGAATCAGCTTCGGATAGGCGCGTTCGGTCCAGCTGCGGGGCGCGCTATAGATCTCGTCGGGAAAGACGCTGACGGCGACTGGAATCTCCACGTGTTTCGGCGCGAAGAAGTTGAACTTGTTCTCCCAGTACAGCCTTGCCGACGAGATCGATGTCCCCGTCAGCCAGTAAAGCGTGACGTTGTCGAGCACATCGTCGCGCGTCAGTCCTTCCGGCTGGCCTTGAAACACCCGTGCAATCATCTCCTGGCTGCGGGCGTCGTGATCGAGCATCCACGCCGCCGCGCCGACAGGCGAGTCTTCCAGTCCGTAAAGCGTTTGCGGACGGTTCGCCATTTCCAGCGCGTAACCGAGACCATGCTTGTAGAAGTAATCGAGTTGCTCGAACGCATGCTGCTCGTCTTCGGACAGGCCCGCCGGCGCGGGTTTGCCGTATTTCAGATCGTCGGCGATATCGTCGGGAACGGTGGCCGGCATGTTGGTATGCATGGCAAGCAAACCGGACGGCTTCAGCAGCGCCATCTGCTCGGTCACGGCATTGCCCCAGTCGCCGCCCTGCGCCACATAGCGCGTGTAGCCCACGCGCTCCATCAGCGCGACCCAGGCTCGCGCGATGCGGGCGGGATCCCAGCCCGTGGTCGTCGGCGTACCGGAGAAACCGTAGCCCGGCAGCGACGGAATCACGACATCGAACGCATCCGCCGCCGTGCCGCCGTATGCGGTCGGGTTCGTCAGCGGATCGATGATCTTCATCTGTTCGATGACGGACCCGGGCCAGCCATGCGTGACGATCATCGGCAATGCATTGGCATGGCGCGAGCGCACGTGCGTGAAATGAATGTCGACACCATCGATCTCGGTCACGAACTGGGGCCGCGCATTGAGCTTCGCTTCGACCTTGCGCCAGTCATACGCCGTGGTCCAGTAATGCGCGAGGCTTTGCATCGTCGCGAGTTGCACGCCCTGGGTGTCGTCCGGCACCGTTTCGCGGCTGGGCCATTTGGTCGCCTTCACGCGCCGTCTGAGGTCCGCGAGCTGCGCTTCCGGCGCATGCACGCGCAAGGTCCGTATTGCGGTCTTGTCGCTGCCGGGCGGTCGGGACGTGGTGCTGATCGCGGTATCGGCGAGGACGAATCCGCTTGCGGAACCGGCAGCCGCCGCGGCCACGGCCGTTTGCATGAAGCGCCGACGTGACGACGCGTCGACTTGAGTACTGTCTGCCATGTCATTCCTCTCGGGGTTCGATTTGCCGTTCCCGGCACGCGCTCAACGCCGTGCCGGGATGCCACCGGCGTCATGCCTTGCCGTGCAACACCGCGAGAATTTGCGGCGTGAAGCGAGGATCGTCCGCTTCCACATCCGCCGATAGTCGCGCAGTGATCTCCTGCAGGAACCAGCGGTTGCCGTCCGGGTCGCTGAACGTGGCGAAGGTCGCGTAGCTCTTGCGCTCCGGACTGGCGCCTGCGATGCACCCCGTGCCGTCATTGCGATGGAAGACGCCACCCTCGTCGTGAAAGAGCGGGCCGACCTCCACGCCGCGCCGTTCCAGTTCCGCACGCGTGGCCGCGATGTCGGTGACCACGAGGTAATGCCCGCGAGCGGAGCCCGGCGCGGCATCCGTCATGTTCTGTCCGAACATGACCGAGCATGCGGATTCCGGTGGAGTGAACTGGATCACGCGGTAGCCGTCTTCGCCTTTGAAATCGACGTCCAGACGCCACCCCAGGCCGCTATAGAACGCCTTGGCGCGATCGACATCGGACACCGGCACCACGGCGATCTCCAGTTTCATGCCGAGCGCCCCGGCCCCGGACGTCGCGGATTCCTGCTCGCGCTGCATCGAATCGGTGCTCATGACGTCTCCCGGAAGGATCAGTTGCCCGGTTCATAAATGGTGAGCCGGTTGTCGACCCGCTGGACGCCTGCCACTTTCGCTGCGGCCGCCTGTGCGGTATCGATCTGCGACTGGTCCGGTACGGAGCCTTCCAGCGTGACTGTGCTGCCGCGTGCAAGCACGTTGATGTGCGATGAGTCCAGGCCCTTGGCCTGGGTGAGCGAGTGGCGCACGGAGCGGCCCAGTGCGCGGTTCTCCGCGCGGATCGCCTTTTTGCTGGTCGCGGCCGTGCTGTCAGGCGACGCTTCCGCGGCCGTCGCGCGCGGCAAGGTCACGGTAAAGATGAACATGAATGACGCGGCCGCCGCGACGGTAAGATTCAGCATTCGGGTTCGCATGCCTTGCTCCTTTGGGTAACGAAGTCAGCACCGGCGCAACACGTGACGCCGGTCGCCAAGCTTCATTACAGGACGGCGCGCGCGTTCCTTCAATCGTCGCCGGGTATGTCGAACCTTGCCGCGGGTATAGTCGCGTCAAACGAAGGTCACGCGTCTAGTGCACGGCGCAGGAAATCACGCATGAGGTCGGCGATTTCATCGGCCTTCTCATCGAGCGCGAAATGCCCCGCGTCGAGCAAATGCACCTCCGCATCCGGAACATCGTCCCGGTAGGCGTGCGCTTCGCCGGGCAGGAAGGACGGGTCGTAGCGCCCCCATACCACCAGCATGCGCGGCCGATGACGGCGCAGCCACGCCTGCCACTCTGGATAGGCGGCAACATTGGACTGATAGTCATAGAACAGATCGCTCTGGATGCGCGTCTGGTCCGGGCGCGACAGGAACGCGAACTCGTCGGTCCACAGGTCCGGATCGTATCGATCGACATTCGGGCTCGTGCCGACATGACGCTGCTTCGCGGCCGCGAGCGACATCAGATTCTGTTCGACCGCAGCCTGATACTTCTGCCGATTCGCCCAGAATGCCCGGCGCGTATCCCACAACGGCCCGAGGCCCGACTCGTGCGCCACGGCGTTCTGCACGATCATCGCCTCCACGCGTTCCGGATACGCCAGCGCGAGCCGGAAGCCCACCGGCCCGCCATAGTCCTGCACGAAGAGCGTGTACGAATCGAGGCCGAGCGCGTTGGCGAATCCGCCGATCACCTCGGCGACGTGATCGAAGGTGTAGGCAAACTGCTCCGGCGAGGGCGCGTCGCTATGACCGAAGCCCGGAAAATCTGGTGCAATCAGGTGATATTCGTCGCCGAGTCTGTGCAGCAGCGGTTCGAACATGCGTGAAGACGAGGGAAAGCCATGCAGCAAAAGCACGACGTGTCGATTTTCCCGGCCGGCTTCGCGATAGAAGATCGACACGTCGTCAACAGTAATGGATTGATATCTGACCTGCATGATGAGCGGCTCATGATGTGCCGGACGATGCCAGCGGAAGGTTGAAGGTGAAGCGCGCGCCGCCGTGTACCGATGCGTTGTCGGCATCGATCCGTCCGCCATGCGCCTCGATGATCGACCGGCAGATGGCGAGCCCCACGCCCATGCCGTTCTCGCGCGTCGTGAAGAAGCTTTCGAAGATATGCGTCATGTCCTGGACATCGATTCCGGGGCCGCTGTCTTCCACGCTGCACATGACGCTCGACGGATCGGCGAGTTCGGTGCGTATCGCGACGATCCTGGCGCCTTGGCCGTCCGCCTCCACGGCTTGCATCGCGTTGACGACCAGGTTCACGATGACCTGTTGCAACTGCACGCGATCGACGAGAACCACGGGCGCGGGACGCGCGCACTTGCGCATGATCGTCACGCCGCGCGAGCCGACGTCGTGTTGCAGAAACAGCAGCGCCTCGTCGATCAGTTCATCCAGCGGCGCTTCGGCGCGCGTCAGTCCGCGGCGCATCGCCATCGCCCGGATCCGGTCGACGATGTCCACCGCGCGCTGCGCATCTATCCTGATGCGCTGATTGACGAGCCGCGCCTCGTCCACGTCCGGCGCTTTCCGGTCGAGCCAGCGGGTGCTGAGCGCGCTGTTCATCGTGATCGCGGCGAGCGGCTGCTTCAGCTCATGCGCAATCGACGCGCTCAGTCCGCCGAGCGTGGCAATGCGCGCCGCGTGGGCGAAGTCGGCCTGAAGCCGCTGAAGCATGTCCTGCGCGCGGATGCGCTCCGTCAGGTCGACGAGACTGATCAGCGCAATGCCGAGATCCTCCGCCGCGATGGGACGGGCGATCGTCAGCAGGACGTCGATGATGCGTCCGTCGAGCGTCGGGATTCTGGTCGTTTCCTGAAACACCGATGCCCCGCTGTAACGGCTCTCCAGCGCGCGCCTGAACGTGCCGGGACTTTCGCGCCAGACCCATGGCAACGGACCGAGCAGCATGTGCGCCTCCCGCGCGCCAAACATGCTCGCAGCGTGGTGATTGACTTCCTCGATGACGAGCAGCTCCATCGCCCGGTTCAGCCATCCGGGATGCTCGTCGATATAGTCGGACAGGCTTTCCACGCCCTGTGCGCGCAGATCCGACAGCAATGCGATGAGCGGCTGCGCGTCGATCTGCCAGAGCGCCACGGGCATGTCGAGAAACAGACTGCGATAGCGATGTTCGCTGCGCAGCAACGCGGCATGGGCCTGCTTGCGCGTCGTGATGTCCTTCAGCACGCCGAGCACGCGAATGCCGTCATCGAGGTCTGCCAGCACGTGCGCCACGAGTTGCAGGTGCCGCACGGCGCCGTCCGGCATCAGCAGCCGGTGCTCGATATCGAACGGCTGGCGTTCGCGCATCGCCCGGTCGAGCATCAGGCGCACGAAGGTCACGTCATCGGGATGCACCCGCGCCAGCATCAGTTCGAGGGTCGGCGGCGTGGCGGTGTCGTACTGGAAGATCCGGAAGCTTTGTTTCGACCAGAACAGTTCGCCGCTCGACACATGCCAGTCGAAGCTGCCGGTGTCGCTCAGTCTCTGTGCATCGGCCAGCAGCGCCTCGGCATGTTGCAGATCGGCGTAGAGGCGCGCGGTCTCCAGCGACATCGCCGCCTGCGAGGCAAGCAGCCGCAGGATGGCGCTGCGCGCGGGCGTGAAGACGTTGGACGCGAGCGTGTTCTCCAGGTAGAGCACGCCGATCAGGCGCGTCTGCTTGATGAGCGGCAGGCACAGGATGGAGCGGCAATCGTGCCGCATCACGTACTCGTCGGATGAGTACGGATGGGTGGATGAGGCATCGTGGAGCAGCAGACTGTCGCTGGCGCGCATCACGTAGCGCAGGACCGACCCCGGCAGGTCCACCTGTTCGATGCGCAACTTGAGCGACCGCACGTCGATGCGCTCCGCGCTCGCCGTGGCCTCGGCTTCGACACGCATTTCCTTGCGGCGCCTGAGCAGCAACAGACAGCGATTCGCACCGGCGTGTTCGAGCGCCAGTTTCATCAGCGTATGAATCAGCTGCTCCAGATCGACACCGCTGAAGATGGCGCGCGACACGCTGACCACCGTTTCCAGATCGAGCTGCTCGCTGGTGGTGGCGATGGTTCCGCCGATATCCGTGAGCGCCCGCGAAGCCTGCGCGTGGTCGCGCGCCAATTGGCGCACCTTGCTGTGTGCGCCCCAGCGCTCGTAGCAAGCGCGCGCATTCGCCAGATAGGTGCCCGCGATGGTCTCCAGGCCGCGTCCGGCGAAGAAGCGTGCGGCCAGTTCATGCGCCAGCGCCTGATGCTGGATGAAGCCATGCTCGCGCGCCGAGCGCACCGCCTCTTCGTAGTGGTGCATGGCATCCGACGCGCGGCCTTCGAGACGCGCGGCTTCAGCGGAGATCAGCGCATGACAATGACGGAAATTGCCAGGGCAATGGCTCGACCAGTCCGCGAACTTCGCGCAGATGGCATGCAGCGTGCGGCGCCGCACGATCCGCTGTTCCTCGCTCGCCGACGCATCCAGCGCCGTCAAGGTCAGCGCATGAAAGAAGTGGTACGTCGCTTCTATCGGCAGGGCCATTGCGGCATCGAGATTCGCCTGTGCGTGCCGGGCGGCGTCGAGTGCGTCGTCGTAGCGCCCTTCCAGATACGCCAGCATCAGATCCATGATGTGCCGGAACGCAATGCCGCAACCGAAGTTCGCCTGCATGATGACCGAACACGCGGCGTCGCGATCGAAGCGGGCGTTCGCCGGGGTGTCGTCGGCGGGTTCGCCCAGCAGCGTCGTCACAAAATGCTGTTGCAGGAGAATCGTCTCGTACACGGCGTCGTTGCGGCTCTGCCGTGCAAACGCCGCGTGACGACGGGAGAGCCGCAGCACTTCGGCCAGCGGCGTGCCCTTTTCTATCGTCTGCCAGACGGTGGTGAAGGCCAGATAGCCGGCGAAAGCCAGGTCGCCGACATCGAGACACGCGCTGCTCGCGCGTTCGAGTATCGGCAGGTCGGTCATGATGTGACGACGCCAGAAGTTGATGTGATTGCCGTGCAGATGCAGCAGCTTGCCCTTGAAGCGGCGATTGCCAAACTTCTCGTTCAACGCCAGCGACATCTCCGAGAACTGCACCGCCGAGGCAATATCGCCGATCCGCGAGACCAGCATCAGCGCGTAGTTGCCATAGGCGAAGCTCGACTTGTCGGTATTGCCGGCGCGCAATGACAGGTTCACCGCCTTCAGCGTGATGAGCGGATAGAAAGCCGGCCGGGCGATGAACGCACAAGGCATCGATTCCACGAGCAGGTCGATGATCGTCCGGATGGCGGGATCGGTTGCGACCGGCGCATCGACCAGCCTGTCGATGGCGCGGCCCGCGAGGCCATGGGCAATGTCATACAGTTCCCGTTCCACTTCGGCGCCGGCGGCGGTTTCATGCGGCGGCAGCAGCACGCCGAATTCGCGCAAGGCGAGCACGGCGACGTCAAAACTCTCATCGAAGCGGCCCGCAACCTGATACAGCTCCATGCGCAAGCCGAAGACCTTGGCACGGTCCAGGCTCGAAGCAGCGCGTTCGAGCAGCATGTCGAAGAGCGCATCGGCCTCCACAAAGCGGCCGGCGAGATACTCGCATTCGGCAAAGGCCAGACAAAGCGCGAACGTGCGGGCGTAGTGCCGGTCCCATGCGTCGCCGGACAAAAGCGCCACGCCTTGCGCGAGATAGTTTCGCGCCGCCGCGAACGCAGCCGAACTCATCGCGCGGCGCCCCGCCTCGTCATTCAGCACGAGGGTGCGTTCGCGTTCGTCGGCATCGGTCATCAAGCCGATCCCGCGATTGAGATGATTGACGATGTCGAAGAGCAGCGCGCCGGTTTCGTCCGGCGCGCTTCCCTCCGCCAGCGCACGGCCGATATGCAGATGCAGCGCGGGCCGCTCATCCTCCCGAATCAGCGCATAAGCGGCTTCCTGCACGCGGTCGTGCACGAACACATAGGCATCGTCGGTCCGACGCACCAGGCCGCTTTTCATGGCCTCCCAAAGCCTCGCATCGATTGCGTCTTCTGGTTCGCCATGAACACGCTTCAATGCGTCGATGCGCGCCACGTTGCCCAGCGCCGCGAGCCGGCTCAACGCTTCGCGCGTCGGCTGCGGCAGGCGGCCGAGCCGGGCGGCCATCAAACTCGCGACGTTCTCAGTGAATCCCTTCGCGCGGATCCGCCCGAGGTCCCACGTCCAGTGGCCGGCGCGATGATCGAATGCAAGCAATCTCTCGTCGGCCAGCATCGTCAGGAACTGGATCAGGAAGAACGGATTGCCGCCGGTCTTTTCGTGCAGCAGTTGCGCGAGCGGCATCGCCTCCTCCGCGGTGCAGCGCAGCGCATCGCCGAGGAGTACCGTCGTGCTGCCGGTCGCGAGGGCTTCGAGATCGACACGCCTTACGTTCATGCCGCTGTCGCTCACCGCATCGATCATGTGAGCCAAGCGATGCCCTGGTTCGACGCCCTCCAAGCGATACGCGCCGATCAGCAGCAGGTGCGTCACGTCAGTATGCGTCGCCAAGTCTTCGATCAGTTCGAGCGTCGCCGCGTCGAGCCATTGCAGATCGTCGATGAACAGTGCAAGCGGATGCTCCGGCCGCGCGAACACGCCCAGCAGGCGGCGAAACACGATATGCAGCCGGTTGCGCGCTTCTTGCGGCGGCAGTGACGGCACCGCCGCATGCTCACCGATGATCAGCGCCAGCTCCGGAATCAGTCCGATCATCAACTGGGCGTTGGGCGCGAGCGCCTCCGTCAGCTCGTGCCGCCAGTGCCGGAGTTCCGCATCGCTCTGGTTGAGCAGGATACGCACGAGCGACTGGAACGCCTGCGTGAGCGGCACGTAGGGCGTATCGCGCTGATACTGGTCGAACTTGCCCGATGCAAACAGGCTGCGCGACGGCGCCAGCGCCTTCTGCAATTCATTGACCAGCGCCGACTTGCCGATGCCCGCATGTCCCGACACCAGCACGATTTCGGCGTCGCCCTGCGTTGCCACGCGATCGAACGCCGCGAGCAGCGTGTCGATTTGCGGAGCACGCCCATAGAGCTTTTCGGGGATGCGCAAGTGGTCGGACGCATCGCACGTCCCGAGCGTGAAGGACGGTATGTCGCCGCTCGCTTCCCACGCCGCGAGGCAGGTTCGCAGGTCGGCGAGAACCCCGAGCGCAGTCTGGTATCGATCCTCCGCGATCTTGGCCAGCAGCCGCTCGACGATGCACGCGACCACGGCAGGCAAGCCCTCGACGCATTCCGTCACTGGCACGGGCCGGCGCGCGATGTGGCAGTGAATCCACTGCATGGCATCGGATGTGGCGAAGGGCGGCGCACCCGTCAACATCTCGTAGAGCAGCGCGCCGAACGAATACAGGTCGCTGCGCGCGTCGACCGGCCGGTTCATGCGTCCCGTCTGCTCGGGAGACATATAGGCCAGCGTTCCCGCGATGACCTCAGGCGGCGCCGGCGGCGGCTGTTCGCGCGGCAGCAGCGACGCGATCCCGAAGCCGGTCAGGCGGACATGCTCGTCCGCGCCGACCAGCACGTTCGCGGGCTTGATGTCCTTGTGCACGATGCCGAGCGCATGCATTTCGACCATGGCCTGCGCCAGATTCACGGCGATGCGCAAACAGCGCGCCAGTGCAAGCGGCTTGCCCAGCGCGCGGACGAGCGGGTCACCGCCGCTGTCGTCGAGGATCAGCACGGGCGGCACGCGTCCGAGATCGAGCGCGAGCGGCTGCGCGGACCACTCGGGCGCGAGCAACGAAGCCAGGCCGTATTCGTGTTCCAGCCGCATGATGGTCTGCGACGCAGGCTGATTCGCTACGCGCACGAGCAGCGTGACCGGCGAGTCCGGGCGATGCGCGCGGACCGTGAGCAGGTCGCCGTCGTTGTGCAGCGGTTCGAGCGCAAAGCCGGTGAGGTCCATGTGATGCTCCCTTTCGCCGCTCTCTTCCGACGAAACCGGTACGCATCCCACCACCCGTACCGCTTCCGAGGCGAAGAGCAGCCTATCACGCGAGGAGCCCGCCTTACCTTCCGCAGCTTGCGCCGCTGTCCGGCCGCAGCACTAGCGCCACAGCGATCCCGTGTAGTGCGCGAGTCTCGCCTCCACATCCGGATCCTTCTGCAAGCCCATCTCCATCAACCGAGCGATCTTTTCGCGCGCGGCCGGCCGCTGCACGGCGGCGATGAAGGCGTCCCACTCGGGTGCGACCGACGTATCGGGCGGCAACGTCTCCGCATTGACATGCCGCTTGATGACCGCGAGCGATTGCTTGTCGAAGGACGCGATGCGCGTGGCGAGCGCCTCGACGAAATCGTCGAGTTCGTCGTCGGGCAACGCGCGGTTGACGTAGCCGTAGCGTTCCGCGAGGGCGCCGTCGAAGTCGTTTCCGCTCGTCAGCACTTCGAGCGCGCGGCCCCGGCCGATCAAGCGCGACAGCCGCGTCATGGGTCCGCCGCCGGGCACCAGCGCGGCGCCGATTTCCCATTGCGACAGCAACGCCTTGTCGCGGCTGGCGAAGCGCATGTCGCTCGCAAGCGCCAGCTCGCTGCCGACACCGGTTGCACGACCGCGTATCTTCGCAATCGAGATCACCGGCATGCGGCCAATGCGCACCAGCATGTCGGGCAACGGCGGCAGGCCCGTGGGACCGGGCGCCATGCTCGTCGTTGCTTCGAGCGGCGGTTCGAAATCGTAGTGCGTGAGGAAGAAGCCCGGCACCGCGCTCTCGAATACCACGACTTTCACCTGCGGGTCCGTTTCGAGCGCGGTGACCACGGCGTTGAGCTGCGGCAGCATATCGGGACCGAAGATATTGAAAGGCGGTTGGTCGATGATGACGCGCCAGCAAGACGGGCTACGAGGTTCGATCCTGATCTGCTTGTGGGTGCTATCAGAGGTCATGTCACTCTCCATTACCGTTGTCTTCGGTCGTGTGATGCAGCAACTATAGTGGCCGAAACCTCTGCCCGGCGGCGCGTTCATACCAACGTATAGCGCTCTATACGAGGTGTCGCGCGCCGGTGTGGACGTCGCAGCATATTTTCCCCGCGTCGTGGCGCCGGAGGCCGGATGGCAACCCACATCGCGCGTAACTCGGCAGAATTTTTTCAGTAAATCCTGCTAGAGTGTTTCGCATCGCTATGTAACGTCTATCCGCGCAAGGTCCCTGCACAGGAGGAAAGATGAACTCCATGCTGCAATCCACGTCCGGCGGCAGCAAGCCGGACGATCAGACTCCGGTGGTCTATGTGGTCGATGACGACGAGTCGATCCGCTTCACATTGCAGAGCCTGATTCGTTCGGTCAGGCTGCGGGTCCAGACCTTCGATTCACCCGCCGAATTTCTCGCGTTTCCCAAGTACGCCGTGCCGAGCTGTCTTGTCCTCGACGTGCGCCTGCGCGGCGCGAGCGGCCTTGCGTTCCAGACCGATCTCGCACGCCATGGCGTGCACATGCCGATACTCTTCATGACCGCCTACGGCGACATCGAGATGACCGTCAAGGCGATGAAGGCCGGCGCGCTCGACTTCTTCGAAAAGCCTTTCCGTGACCAGGACATGCTCGACGCCATCGCTGACGCATTGAAGCGCGACGCAGCGCGCCGCGCGGCCGACGCGGCGCTCGCCGTCGTATTCTCGTCGTTCGAGTCACTCACCCTGCGCGAGAAGGACGTCATGCAGCGTGTTGTCGCCGGGATGCTGAACAAGCAGATCGCCTACGACATGAACCTGAGCGAAGTCACCGTAAAGATCTATCGCGGGCAGGTCATGAGGAAGATGGCTTCGCGCAATCTGCCCGATCTGGTCAGGAAAGCAGAAGTGCTCGGCATCGGGACTGCGCGCGATTCGCAAACGGTCGTGCCGTTCGTCGCCCCGGATTCGATAGGCCGCGTTGCCGCGCCGCTGACGGCGCATCACGGCACGGTGTAGTCCGCGTTTCATGCCAGCGTGTATTGCTCGATCACCGACGCAAGGATCATCGCGTGCCCGTTGCACACGCTGGTGGTGCGGATCGGTGCATAGACGAAATCGCCTGCCGCGATCGACTCGCCGCTGATCGCACATCGCCCTCGCTTGCGCGCGCGCCGGATTCTCCATGACTGGTCGCCATAGCTGCAGCGGGTCGGGTCGCGCCAGTAGATCGTGGCGGTCGTCGGCGTGGGGCGTTCTATCACGCTCACCACGAGGCCGGCGCCGCAGGGATCGGCGCTCTGGTCCGGCAGACCGCCCGCCGCGTGGCGCGACGCCGCGAGGCCAGCCGGGTTCATGCACGATCTCATCATCACGATGGTCCGTTCCCACGCATCCACCGTCTTCATCAGGTCCGACATAACCAGGCTCCTTGAGCGCGCAGCCATGTTGATGAACGGCCGTCACAGACTGGCGGCCTGAAGAATCGCGTCCGCAAACGCACGGGGCGCCTCCTGCGGCAGGTTATGGCCGACGCCGCCCTCTATCGTGTGGTGAAGGTACTTGCCGCTGAACTTCCGTGCGTAAGCCGCCGGTTCCGGATGCGGCGCGCCGTTGGCGTCGCCTTCCAGCGTCACGGTGGGCACCGCAATGGCGGGCGCGGCGGCCAGCCGCTGTTCGAGCGCGTCGTATCGCGGCTCGCCTTGCGCGAGGCCGAGACGCCATCGATAGTTGTGAATCACGATGGCGACGTGATCGGGATTGTGGAACGCGGCGGCCGAGCGCCGATAAGTCGCGTCGTCGAACGACCATCGCGGCGAGGCGAGTTGCCAGATCAGGCGGTTGAAGGCATCGAGGTTCGCCGCATAGCCCAGCGCGCCGCGCTCGGTCGCGAAATAGTACTGATACCACCATTGAAGTTCGGCCGATGGCGGCAGAGGCTTGCGGTTCGCGTCCTGACTGCCGATCAGATATCCGCTGACCGAAACCAGCGCCTTGACGCGCTCGGGCCAGAGCGCGGCGACGATGTCCGCGGTGCGCGCGCCCCAGTCGTAGCCTCCGAGCACGGACTGGCCGATGCCGAGCGCGTCCATCAGCGCGACGAGATCGAGTGCCGTGACGACTTGCTGGCCGTTGCGCGGCGTGTCGGACGAGCGGAAGCGCGTGGAGCCATAGCCTCGCAGATAAGGCACGATGACGCGATAGCCCTCCGAGGCGAGCAGCGGCGCGACCTCGACATAGCTGTGAATATCGTAGGGCCAGCCGTGGATCAGGATCACCGCAGGCCCCTCACGCGGACCGACCTCCGCATAGCCGACGTTCAGCACGCCTGCATCGATCTGGCGCATCGATTCAAACGTTCCGGATGCCCTTGTTTGCGCCGGCTGTGCGCTTGTCCTTGACGCCATGCCACATGCCGCCGCGCCCACCATGGCGACAGCCGCACGAAGCGTCCGGCGGCGTTGCCTGCTGATGATGTCGTCCATGTCCGGCTCTCCGCATCGACCTGTTTAACAGTCTATGAAGAGCGGCCCGCATTGACATCCTGCTATTGGTATTCCCGCATCGTCGGTTGATATGCCCGACGCATCCCATGGTATTTCGCCCGTTCACTGAGACGCCGGTTCGCGTTGCGGCAGCACGGCGCCGGCGCTTTCCATCGTCTTTCGAAAGCTCATCCGGCGGGTATCGGCAATCGCTCGCGGATCGAAATGTTCGTCCAGCATGACACCCCAGATCTTCCGCATCTGCATGCCTATGTTGCCCGCATCGTACAGCGGGAACACGGCGGCCTCGCGCAGGAACTTTTCCATTGGATGCTGCCGGTCGAGCGCATTGACACCCATCACCTGAAGCGCCCGGAACACCGCGCCGAACAGCGCTTCGCCGCAGAACACCTTCGCCATCGCAGCGACGGCATGGCCGTCCGAATCGAACTGGTCGAGGTAATGCGCCGCTTTCCACGAGAACGCACGGCACGCCTCGATCTTCATCGCAATCTCCGCGAGCATGTAGCCGACTGCCTGATGATGAATCATCGGTACGCCGCCGCCCGCGCTGCGCGTCTTCGACCAGTTCAACGCGAACTCGTATGCCGATCGCGCCACACCCACCGCCGCAATCGCCGCCACCGGTCCCGACCACGTGAATGCCTTGCTGATGACGAGGTCGCCGTCTCCCGCGGCGAACACGTTCTCTTCGGACACGCGGCAGTCCGAGAACGTCATCGCATTGTTCTGGCACAGGCGATGCCCCAGCTTGGAGATGGGCGGGGCATAACTGACGCCCGCTGTTCCGCGCGGGACGATGATCGCGCTGAGTCCCTCGCGGCCGCCTTTCGAAGCGTCGGTGCGTACGATGCAGACGTTCACATCCGCGCCCTTCAGATCCCAGCCGCCCGCATTGCACGGCCAGTACTTGGTGCCGTTCAGCACATACTCGCCGCGCCCCTTGTCATGCTTTGCGATCAGGCCGATGCCTGCCGGACTCGCGGCCGGGTGATCGAAGTTCGCCGTGCCGCCGGTTTCACTGACCGCCTCACTGACCGTCCATCCCGCGATGTATTCCCCACGCGGATCGCTGGTTGCCCGTGTCAGCCACTTCTGCTTCTGTACATCCGACCCGAACCAGACGAGCGGCATGAGCGCAAGCCCATTCACCAGCAGCACGGTGGCGAAGCCCGGGTCCACGGCCGTGATTTCCTCCGCGACGATCTGCAAGTCCAGATTGCTGATGCCGCCGCCGCCGTATTCCCGCGGCAGGAAGCCCATTGCAAAGCCGAGCTTGTAGCACTCGAGGTAAGCGCTCTTCGTGATGGCGAACGCCTTTTGCGTGTCAGGCTCCTCGTCCGCCCGCCTGACCACCGGCTGAAGAATCTCGATGGCGAATTCGCGGGCGTTTTTCTGCAACTTGCGTTGCGCGCCCGTCAGTGTGAAGTCGATTGGCATGAGATGAGCCCCTGACGTCTGCATCGTTCCAGGCATGGCGAGCGTTCGCTCGCTCCGTTAATTTCGATGACATGGCAGGCCGCGCGCTTCATCCGACGCCTTCGGCAAGGGACAGGGAATAGACGGCCTCATCGTCGAGGGCGGCGCGCGGGTTGAAGCGTTCGTGCGCCATGATGCCTCGCACACGGCGCCGTTGCGCAGCCATGTTGCCGCTGTCATGGATGGGCAGCAGCGCCGCATCGTGCAAATGTCTGCTGAAACTGAATTCATCGTCGCCCACGCGCGTGCCCACGAGTTGCATGCACTTGAACACGCAATCGAACATCATCTCCGTGACGTTGATCTTGCACATTGCGCCGAAGATCTCACCATGCTGATCATGCTTGTCCAGATAGTCGGCGGCGCGCCACGCGAAGTAGCGAGCCGATTCGATCCTGGCCGCGACCTCGCCCAGAACATTGCCCACGTTATCGAACCGGCTGATGGGCGCAAGCGAGCTGCCTGCATGGCGTTTCGCGAAGCGCAGGGACACCTCATAAGCCGCGCGCGCCACGCCGGCCGCTGCAATGGCCGCCATCGGTCCGAACCATGCAAAGTTCCGGTCGATGACCCGATCTCCATTGCTCTGGCTACCCGGAAGCAGATTCTCGACGGCGACTTCGGCATCGTGAAACTCGATGGTCGCGCTCGTTCCCATTCGATACTCGTCTCGCGGCGACGCATGACACGCAATGCCCGATGTGCCGCGTTCCACGACGATCGCGGAAAGCCCTCTTGCGCCCACAGTTTGAGTGTCGGTGCGGACGATGACGGTCTGGGCATTGGCGCCGAGTCCGTCCCACCCGGCAGCCGACGACCACTTCTTGCGTCCGTTGAGTACGTAATGGTCGCCGCGCAGCGTTGCGGTGAGGGTGATATCGGAGAGCGAACGCGGATCGTCGATGTCATTCACCGCGAGCGCCGACCGATGCGGCTCGGCTGCCGTCCAGGCGCCGAGATACTGCTCGCTCGGATCCGACGTGGCCGCACCGACGAAGCGTCGCTTCTGGTCCTCCGTCCCGTACCAGATG
This sequence comes from Caballeronia sp. LZ043, assembly GCF_031451075.1. Lineage (NCBI taxonomy): Bacteria > Pseudomonadati > Pseudomonadota > Betaproteobacteria > Burkholderiales > Burkholderiaceae > Caballeronia > Caballeronia sp. LZ043. The sequence goes on from NZ_JARUXT010000003.1 coordinate 1,592,578, forward strand.
ACCGGCATCAGGCCAAGGCCATTGCAGAGCACGGTGCACGCGAAACCAGGATCGATGGCGGCGATTTCTTCCGTCGCGATGGTGAAGTCGAGACAGGAATAGCCGCCGCCTCCATAGGCGGCGGGCAGCATCGCGGTGGCAATGCCTTGCCGATAGGCTTCGATATACGCCGGCTTCTTCTTCCCGAATGCCGTGGTCAGATCGGATTCCTGTTCGGCTTTGCAGAGCAAGGGGGCAAGGACGTTCTCGGCGAACGCCCGTGCTCTCGATTGCACCGCCTTTTGCTCGCACGACATGGTGAAGTCAATGGCCATCTTGAGCCTCTTGATAGATGCAGATCACGCGTGTCACTGGGCGAGTCACACGCGGCCTGTGGGATCAAGATAGGCACAGCTTTTGGCAGGCGCAATAGTCAAAAGTGTTGAAAGCCCCGACTGTTACAACTTCGTCGTGCAAGCGGGATTGCGACTGATCAATCGCTCTGCAAGCTCAGGGAAATGGCTTGAAGCGAAAGCGGCAGGCTTCGCCGCCGCGCTGCATGCAGGCCTGATGTTCAACCTCGGTGCCCATCAGCCCGGTGAGAAAGCCGATATCGAAACGACACACCTCGGGATAGTCTTTCGTCAGATCATGGTAGACGCAGTTGGTGCACTCCACGCGCGATAGCGTGGACACACGGTCCGGACCAATCTCCATGGCCCGGAAGCCTGCCTCGTTCATGATCTTCACAGTTTCGGTGACGCGCTCGGAACGCGTCTTCCCGACCAGACGCGGAATCATGCCCGCCGACGTCCTGACGCCCAGATCGAACATATAGTGGTCGAGGCGCTCGGGGCCGAGCTCATCGCGCAGCGTCGACACGAGCAACGCGGAGAACCACGAATATTGTTTGGGAAACTGATTGGTGCCCTCTTGAGTGAGGACATAGACCTGAACCGGCCGTCCGCCGGTTTTTCTGGGAGCGCCCTTCTCGATGAAGTTGCGGCGTTCCAGCGCAATCAGATGCTGATTGACCGCTGTCCTGCTCAAGCCGATAGCCTCGATGATTTCATCGACCGTCAAACCGCTCTTGCGCTGGAGCAGGATGTCCAGAATGCCCTGACGGGTGCTGGACAACGGATCGGTAGCCATGTCGATCGGAGGTCGTTTGGAAGGGGCCGTGGGACTTGCACAAGGATATACCCTTCTTTGAATCCACATCAATGCGGCGTGGCCTGATGGGCCATTGCGACGCTGTCGGCCGAGCACACTTCGTCCCGGCAGCGTCATCATGTCATGAACGCGCGTGACCACAGTGAATGCCTTCCGGAAGCTTCGCTCAGGCGTTGAGCAGCTTCAGCAATTCCCTCGCGGTCGGTCCGGACGATGCAGGGTTTTGCCCCGTGATCAGCCGCCCGTCGGTCACGGTGAGGACGTCCCAGTTCCTGACCTTTTCGAAGCGTCCGCCCAGACGCTTCAATTCATCTTCGACCAGGAACGGCATGACCTTCGTCAAGCCAACCGCTTCTTCTTCGTCGTTGGTGAAGCAGGTAACGCGCTTGTCCTTCACGAGCGGCTGCCCCTGAAAGGTCGTGTGACGGAATACGCACGGCCCGTGACAGACGGCGGCAACCGGCTTGCCGGCGTTGTAGAAACTTTCGATCAACGCAATCGAAACGGGATCCTCCGTGAGATCCCACATCGGCCCGTGGCCGCCCGCGTAGAAGATCGTGTCGTGATCTTCTGCCCGCACATCGGAGAGCTTGACGGAGTTGGCGAGAACCTTCTGCGTATCGGGATCCTTCTTGAAGCGCTGCATCGTGTCCGTCTGATTGTCGGGATCGTCGCTTCTCGGGTCGATCGGCGGGTGGCCGCCCTTCGGCGATGCAACGGTGACCTCCACACCCGCATCCTTGAACGTGTAATACGGCGCGGTGAATTCTTCGAGCCAGAAGCCCGTTGGCTTGCCCGTGTTGCCAAGAATATTGTGTGACGTAAGAACGATGACGGTCTTCATGTCCGATCCTTCAAAGGAAGCGTTACGAAGGCAAACGCGTCGTGTCGACGCGGCCGACGCCTCCATTAAAGGCGAAGCAACAGCCAGCACCATCAGACGATGGTTTCGCGGCGGCATCTGCTGGTATGGCGGCGGTGCGACGGGGTCATTGCGCAAACCACTCAACGCATCGACACCGGCTCCCCCGCCCTACGCGCCGACACCCCACCCGCCCTCGCGCTTCTCGCGCTTCTCGCGCGTGCATCCTGCTTCAACCCCCAGATCCACGTCACCGCGAGACACGGCAGCAGCGAAGCAATCGAATACCCGACGCCCGCAAGCGAATTACCCGTGAGCTTGACGAGCGAAAGACTGATGAGCGGCAGAAATCCGCCGAACACCACATTGCCGAGTTGCTGCGCGAGGCCGAATCCGGTCGTGCGGCTTTGCGGCGGGAAGCACTCGGCGATGAACGCGGGCAGCGGCGCCATGATCATCGCGGTGAGAATGGCGAGCACCGCGATCAGCAGCGAGACCGACACCCACTGCATCGAAGCCACGCTCGACCGGATGCCCGCAAACGCCGGATAAGCCGCCGCGATCCACAGCACGATGCCGATCAACATCACGCGCGCCCGCCCGATCGCATCCGACAGCTTGCCGAAGACGGGATACAGCGGCGCCGCGATCAGTATGCCGAAGCCGAGACACAGGTTGGCCTGCATCGGCTCGACCTTGAGTACGTTCTGCAGGAAATACAGCATGTAGACGATCGACGTGTAGAGCGAGACCGACGTACCGCCCTGCGCGCCGAACATGGCGACGAGAATGGCCTTCCACGACGTGCGGCTCGACAGCGTCTCCTGCAATGGCCGCTTCGAAAGACGCCCCGCTTCCTTCATTTCGGCGAAGACCGGCGTCTCGGTCATGCCGAGCCGGATCCACGTCGCGACGGCCACGATCGGCGCGGAGATCACGAACGGCACGCGCCATCCCCATGAAACGAAGCTTGCCGCATCGAGCGACAGCCGCAACGCACCCACGATGACCAGTGCAAGCAGCAGGCCGATGCTCGCCGTGCTTTGCAGCACGCTGGTTGCCGTGCCCTTGCTGCCTTCCGGCGCATGCTCCATGACATAGACGACGGCCGACCCGTACTCGCCGCCGAGCGCGACGCCCTGCACGATGCGCAGCGTGAGCAACGCGATCGGCGCGGCGACGCCCGCCACGGCGTATGTCGGCAGGCAACCGATACCCACCGTCGCAATCCCCATGATCGCCAGCGTGATGACGAAGGTCTTCTTCCGGCCGATGCGGTCCGACATGGGACTGAAGATGACCGTGCCAAGCGGCCGCGCGACATAGGCGATGCCGAACGTCGCGACACCGGCGAGCGCGGCGACGGTGCTGTCGGTGGAAGGCAGGAAGAGCTGCGTCAGGGTCGCCGTGAGCGCGACATAGACGAAGAAGTCGTAGTACTCGAGCATCGTGCCGAGACTCGATGTCGCGATGATCCGCAACATGCCGGGGCCACGATGATGCGCGTGAGGTCGGGATGTCATGCCTGTCTCCATCGTTGATTGTGTGCGTCCGCTTCAGAGCCGGGACGCCTTCTGTCGTGCCTGTTGCTCCAGAAAGCCGGACACTGCCTGCTTGTGCTCGCTGCCGCACAGGAGGATGGCCTGCATGTTCGCCGCCAGTTCGAGCGACGCGGACAGCGTGCCGTGCGCCGACTCCTGCACGAGCTTCTTGGCCATGCGCAACGCACGCGGCGGATTCGCGGCGATGCGCCTGGCAAGCGCACGCGTTTCGTCGTCGAGCGCGGCATCCGGATGAACGTGGGCGACGATACCCAGCTGCTGCGCCGTTCCGGCATCGATGAACTCGCTGGTGAGCGTCAATTCGAGCGCCTTCGCGGGTCCGACGATGCGCGACAGGAACCACGCGCCGCCGATCCCCGACACGAGACCGAGGCGCAGAAAGCTTTCCGCGAACACGGCCCGCTCGCCGGCCAGCCGGATGTCGCACATCAGCGCGAGGTCGCAGCCCGCCCCCACTGCCGCGCCATTCACGGCGCAGAGCGACGGCACGTCCATCGAGCTCAGCGCCCGCGTGATCCGGTGCAGACCGTAGCGCAGACGCTCGCGCACCGCCTCGATGCCACCGTCCATCAGATCCTTGCCGCTCTGCATGTCCTTCACGTTGCCGCCCGTGCAGAAGTGCTTCGACGATGAACGCAGCACGACGCACTGCACGTCGTCCCTGCCGTTGACGCTTTCGAGCACGTCAGAAAGCGCCGTGGTCATGGCGAGCGTGAGCGCGTTGCCGTTCGAAGGTTCGTCGAGCGTGATGGTCATCACGCCCGCTTCCACTGCATGGCGCACCAGCGGCTTCGCGCTTGCATTGGCTTCGTTGTCATTCATGGGTCGTCTCCTCTTTGTTTCATCGATTGACGAAGTTGGCGGTGCGCCGCTCGAGAAACGCGGCCATGCCTTCTTTCTGGTCCGCCAGCGAAAAGCCCGCATGAAGCAGGCGCCGCTCGAACAACAGCCCTTCGGCCAGCGACGACTCGAAGGACCGGTCCACCGCCTCCTTGACAGCCACGATCACCGGCAGCGAATGCCGCGCGATCTGCTGTCCGATCCGCAACGCTTCCTGGATCAGCGCGTCCGGTTCGACCACGCTCGATATCAGGCCGCACGCCAGCGCGTCGGAGGCCGAAAGCGCTTCGCCTGTGAGGCACGCGAGCATCGCGGTCGACTTGCCGGCAGCGCGTGGCAGACGCTGCGTGCCACCCGCGCCCGGCACGATCCCGAGCCTGATTTCCGGCTGGCCGAACAGCGCATCGCTGGCGGCGATGGCGATGTCGCACATCATCGCCAGCTCGCAGCCGCCGCCGAGCGCATAGCCCCTGACCGCCGCAATGAGCGGCTTGCGCAGCCTGCGCAGGCGGTCCCAGTTGCGGCAGATGAGGTCTTCCGAGAACGCCGTCGCGTAATCGAGCGGCGCCATCGCGACGATATCCGCGCCCGCCGCAAACGCCTTCTCCGATCCGGTCAGCACGGTCGCATGCACGGCGGGGTCCGCCTCGATGCGCTGCATTTCGCCGACGAGCGCGTCGATCAGCGCATCGGTCAGCGGGTTCAACGGGTTGTCGGAAGCAAGCCGCACGAGCGCGACGCGACCATGCATTTCCCTGTGTACGATGGGTTGTTCCATGCGGGATCTCCTAAACCGTTCCGGCATGTGCCGCGGCGGCACGGATCACGCCGGCATTGAGCAAGGCGGCGATGGCGTCTTCATCGAACCCGTACAGGCCGAGCATGTCGAGCGTGTGCTGGCCGGTCATCGGCGCGGGCGTTTCATCGCCTGCGGGAGGATCCGACGGCCCGAGCGCAAAACCATGGGTCCTGATGGAACCCGCTACCGGATGCTCGACAGTGCGCGCAATGCCGCTCTGCCGATACTCCACCGTCTCCATCACCTCGCGATACGTCGTGACGGGCGCGCAGAGAATGTCCCTCGCCGAGAGCAGCCCGATCCACTCGGCCGTGGTCCGCTTCTCGAAGCGCGCCGCGAGAATCTCATGGAGTTCGGCGCGATGCCGCACGCGCGCGTCGTTGCCGGCGAAGCGCGTATCGGCTTCGAGTTCCGGCGCGTCGAGCAGCTCGCACAGCGCGCTCCAGCGTGCCGCGTGATAGGCGACGACCATCATCCAGCCATCGCGTGTGGGGAAGGCTTCGTTCGGGCAGGCATAAGGCGCCGCGCTGCCGACCTTCTCCGGTTCCGAACCCGAAGCGAAGAACGCGGCGAAGCCGATCTGCTGCAACATCAGCGTCGCGTTATAGAGGCTCACGTCGAGGTGCTGGCCCTTGCGCTGCGTGCGCGCCGCATGCAGCGCGCCCAGCACGGCGATGGCGGCGAGATAGCCGCCCATCATGTCGGCGACGGGCACCGGCACCTTCAGCGGATCGCCCTGCGCCGTGCCGAGCGTGCTCATGAGTCCGCTCACGGCCTGGATCACGCCGTCGACACCCGGCCGGCGCGTGCTCTCGCCACGCTGCCCGAACGCCGAGATCGAGCAGTAGACCAGTTGCGCATTGAGCGAGCGAAGCGTCTCGTAGCCGAGTCCCATCGACGCCATCACGCCGGGACGAAAGTTCTCGACCACCACGTCCGCCTGACGCGCCATCTCGGTGACGGTGCGGCGTCCAGCGTCGGTCTTGAGATCGATCGCCACGCTGTACTTGCCGCGATTGACGCTCATGAAAGCCGGGCTCACGCCGTTCACCCACGGCGGGCCGATCTGCCGGCCTATTTCGCCGCCCGGCGGCTCGATCTTCACCACATGCGCGCCGAGATCGGCGAGCGTCATCGAACATACGGGGCCGGCCAGCACGTGCGAAAAATCGAGCACGCGAACGCCTTTCAAGCTGTCTCGGATCATGTCGTTGTCCTGTCTCCGGGTTCGACGCTGCATCGAACCATGGCCGCAGATTAGAGTTGCGCGACCGGCGGAACAATCGACTTTTTGGAAACGGGGCTTTGACTTTTTGTTAAAGGGTGTTTAAAGGGTGGCGTCCGTCTTCACCAGCGACACCAGCCAGTCACGGAAGGTCGTGAGCGCCTCGGAGGCGTGCCGGGCCGGCCAGGCGAAGTAGTAGGTATAAGCGCCCCGGTCCAGCTCGAAACGGAACGGCGCGACCAGTTGCCCGCTGTCGAGTTCGGCGCGCACGAGCGCCTTCTGCGCGACGGCGACGCCATGTCCTTCGATGGCCGCCTGATACGCCAGCAACGACGTCTCGTAACGCATCTCGCGGCGGCGCGGATCGCGTGCGAAGCCGGCCGCTTCCATCCAGATGGCCCAGTCGTCGGCGCGCGCGAGCGAATGCAGGAGCGTCTCGCCGGTCAGCTTGCTGCGCGCGCGGATCTTGCGCGATGGCGCCGCGACCGGCACGAGTTCGTTGGGAATCAGCCGCTGCACCGAGAGGCCGGGCCAGCGGCCATCGCCAAGCTGGATCCCGCCGTCGATGTCCTCGCGCCTGAAATCCAGCGGCGCCGATGACGTGGTGAGCTGCACGTCGATTTCGGGGAACTGCCGATGAAAGCTCGCGAGCCGCGGAATCAGCCAGCGCACGGCGAAGGTGGCGGGCGAGCGGATCTTGAGGACATGGGAGCGTCGGCCTGCCGTGCGAATGCTGTCGGTGGCCTGGCGCAGGCCGGCGAACAGCGGCATCAGTTCGGCGAGATAGCGCGCGCCCGCCGACGTCAGTTCGAGCCGTCCCCTGACGCGCTCGAAGAGTTGCAGTCCGAGGAAGCCTTCGAGGGCCTTGACCTGGCGGCTTACCGCTGCCGGCGTGACCGCAAGCTCGCTTGCCGCTTTGGACACGCTCAGCGTGCGGCCCGTCGCTTCGAATGCCCGGATCGCGTTGAGCGAAGGAAGAGTGACGGCACGGTTCATGGCGGTTTGCGCGGGGTCTGACGTGACTTTTCGGAAAGTTTTTAGCGGGCGTGACGGGGCGAGGGAGCGATCGCGTCCAGACGTTACCACGGCGGCCGCGCAACGCCTGATTGCGCCTGATGCTCAAAAGCCCGCGTCTTCGGGTCTCGATCTTGCTGCAGTCCAGCGTCTGAGAAAGCGCTTGAATGCGCTAATGTCGGCGGCCGCCGTACTTTAAAGGTGACGCTGAGCGAGGTGCTCGAACACGCTGAGATCGGTCTGGACTTCGTCATGACGCAGAAGAACCAGATTGCGACGTCGATCATCCTGCCGTTACGAGCACGGGTGCGCAACCTGACCGGATAAACGGACGGGTTACGAGTTTCAATGACGCCGACTTCAACGAAGTGGACTTGCTCGTCGAGGCAAACGGCAACGACACGACTACAGGGATGATTACGTCGGCGGAACACATGTTCTATACGATTCTGTCGCTGACCGCGTCGCACGACGCAAACAGCGGCGAAGCGCGTCCGCCCGTCACGGCGATGCAGCAGCAACGCGCGATCCGGGCCATGCACTGTCCGCAGCGCTTCGGCCACAAGCTGGCAGTAATCGATGCCGAACCGCCCGCCGCGACGGCGAGGTCCGACGCGCGTTACAGCTTTATCGTGCGGCTATCGAAGGCGCGGAACGCGAGGGCTTTCTTCAGGACGAGGCCATCGTCAAATGGCAACGGCGATGAAAGCCGGGCTGATCGCATTTCACCGAGCCAGCCGATATTCCGAAGCTGGAGGCGTTTGTGGATGAGGTAGGGGATTTCAGCCAAGTTTTGACGACACGTTGCCGCCGGTCGAGCGTTCGTCCGACGGCTTCGAATGCACCGACCAGCATTTCTGGAAAACAAGAGGACCCGTGACACATCCTGCGCGCATTGTCATTGTTGGCGGCGGCATCGCCGGAATTCTGCTGGCGACCAAGCTCGGCAGGGAAATCCGCAACGGCCTGGCTGCGACGGTCACGCTGGTCGACATAAGCGCGACCCACATCTGGAAACCCATGCTGCATACCATTGCAGCAGGCACCCGTGATGTGAACCTTCAGCAAGTCAGTTTCATCGCTCACGCCGCCGCGCATGGCTATGCCTATCAGCCCGGCGCAATGTGTGGTCTCGACCGCGAGCGAAAGCAGGTCCAGGTCGCGGAAATACGTGCGGCCAACGGGGAAAAGGTGCTGGACGCGCGGACCATCGACTACGACGTCCTGGTACTCGCTCTTGGCAGCCGCGCCAATGACTTCGGCACTCAAGGCGTGGCGCAGCATGCGCATTTCATCGACAGTCAGGCGCAGGCCGAGGCATTCAACGAAATCCTGCGGGCTCGCCTCTTCAGGAGCATTGCGCGTGATCAACGGTTCCGTGTCGCGATTGTCGGCGGCGGCGCAACCGGCGTCGAACTGGCGGCGGAACTCAGCTCGCTGCTGGATATCGCGTCGGGCTACGGCGATCCCACGGTGCGTCAGCGGCTGGAACTGACCCTGATCGAAAGCAGCCCGCGCATTCTTGCAAGCTTTCCGCCCAACATCTCGGCTTCCAGCGAAACCTTGCTCACGCGAATGGGCTTCAGTGTGCTCACGCAAACGCGCGTGACCGGTGCGACGGCAGACGGCTTCTTCCATGGGTCCGGCGACCTCGTTCCTGCCGACTTGATGGTCTGGGCCGCAGGCGTCAAGGCGCCCGAGTTCCTGGCCGGTCTGGCAGGGCTGGAGACCACGCATTCCAACCAGCTCGTCACGCGCGCCACGTTGCAAGCTACTCGCGATGACCAGATCTTCGCGCTCGGCGATTGTTCCAGCCTCACCTTGCGGAATGCCGAACGGGCGCTGCCGCCCACCGCACAGGTCGCCACGCAACAGGCAGAGCATCTCGCGAAGACGCTACCCGCGTGGTTGACGGGAGCGCCGCTTCAGGACTTCGCGTATCACGACTTCGGCTCGCTGGTATCGCTCGCGAACTACGATGCCTTCGGCACACTCGGCAAGTTCGGCTTCTTCAAGGGTGGTTTCATCAAAGGGCGGCTTGCTCAACTCAGCCACGCGATGCTCTATCGACGTCATCAACAGGCGATACACGGCGTCGGCAAGGCCACCCTTCTCCTGGCCGCCGATGGATTGAACCGGCTGACGCAACCGCCCATCCGTCTCGCCTGAGACGGTCGGACAACCCATTCCCGATACGGCTCATTCGGCGAAAGGCAGACCGGTTTGCCCTTCGGCGCGCATGTCGAAGGTGTTGAGCGTCATCGCGACGAGCGCGTAATACCCGAGCAGGCCGACCAGATTCACCACCACCGCATGGCCGAAGCGCGCGACCGCTGCGTCATACGTCGCATCGCTCACGCGCTTCGTTTCGTAGAGCTCGGTTGCGAAGTCGAAGATCAGCTTGTCATCGGCATCGGCGAAAACCGGCGGCTGGCACGTGCGCAGCGCTTCGGCGAGATCGGCGGGCACGCCTGCATCGAGCGCGATTGGAAGGTGTATGTGCCATTCCGCCTGCGAGCGCCAGCGCGCCGCCGTCACCAGAATCGCGAGTTCGGACTGGCGCAGCGGCAGGCCCGTCTTGTAGCGGCAGAACGCGCCAAGTGCCTGCGCATTCTGCGCAAGCTCCGGACTGAAGATCCAGCCGAGGAACGGACCGTTGAGGTTGCCGCGCGGACCGCTCAGGATGCTCTGCAACACGGCTTTTTGTTCGTCCGATGCGCTAGCCATGTCGAAGTCGGGAAGTCTCTTGCTCATGTTTCGATCGCTGTTCCTGATGAGTTGCTGAAGCCGCGCTCGATGCGCCGCGCTGCTGCGAAGCACGCGGTTTCATCGAACGCAGCGCCGATGATCTGCACGCCCAGCGGCATGGCGCCTTCGCGCAAAACGGGCGCGACGATGACGGGAAGACCTGCGAAGGAAACAGGTTGCGTCAACATGCCTAGGTGCTTCGCGGGTTCGAGTGCGTGATCGCCGACCGCGATGGTCGCGTCGGTGAAGCGCGGCGCCGGGAAAGGTGTGCACGTTGCGAGCAGGATATCGAATCGGTCGAAGAGCCGTGACATGCGTGCGCGAAAACGCTGCTGGTAACGCAGCGCCCGCGCGTGCCAGGTGCCCGGACTCAACGCGCCGGCCAGCAGGCGCGTACGCAGGCGTGGCGATAGGTGTTCCTCGGGCGCTTGAAGAAGATTGCCATGCGCCTCGGCAACTTCGACGTTCGAGATGATCGTCGCCGCGCTGCGGACGCGTTGCATCTCGTCTTCCGGCATATCGATGATCTCATGCGGTCCGAAGACCCACGCGCTTTCGATGACGGCGTCCCACGCGTCGCGCGAGGCGTAGGTACGAAAATACCCGCCGAGCACGGCGACCTTTGGAACCGCGCGTGAGTCATCTGCCGCGCCGCCGTCGAGCGCCGCATACAGGGCGGCAAGGTCATCGACATTGCGCGCAAAGCCGCCGATGCAGTCGAGTGAATCGGCATAGGGCAGCACGCCGCGTCGCGACAGCCGTCCGAAGGTCGGTTTCACGCCCCACACGCCGCACAACGCGGCGGGCGCGCGGATCGAACCGTTCGTGTCACTGCCGAGCGAAAGCGGGACGCAGCCCGCCGCGACAGCCGCCGCCGATCCGCCCGACGATCCACCCGTCATGCGCTCGATGGCGCGCGGATTGCGCACGTTGCCGAAGAAGGGATTTTCGCCGGTCGCGCCGCACGCGAGTTCGTCCATATGCGTGGTGCCGACCAGTACGGCGCCCGCCTGTTTCAGACGCGCGATCGCGTCTGCATCGCGCGTTGCGGCAGGGATATCGAGCCGCGCGCACGAGCCGGCAATCGTCGCGCGGCCTTCGACATCGAACAGGCTTTTGGCGGCGAACGGCACGCCTGCGAGCGGACCCGGATCGATGCCGCCTGCGATGCGTTCATCAATGCGCGTTGCCTGGGCAAGCGCTTCGTCGTGGAACACGTGATGAAACGCGTTGATTGCAGCATCTTCGCGTGCGATGGCCGCAAGCGTGTCGCGCGTCACGTCGACCGCCCGGCGTCGCTGCGCCCGCACGTCGGCGGCGATGTCAAGCGCGCGCTTCATCGCAGTCGGGTTCCGCTGGGTCCGGTGCCACGTCGAGTTGCTGCGCGCTCGCGTGCATGGTGTCGAGCAGCGCGGCGACATCGCCCAGCAACGCGTCAGGCAGGGCGATGCCGAGTGTCGTCGCCCAAGCCTGCAACGAGGCCTCGTTCATGCCGCCTTCGCGCCGATTGCGGCAAGCGCGCCGTCGATCGCATCCGAAAGACGCTCGACGATGATCTCGATCTGCTCGCCTGTCGTGATGAAAGGCGGTGCGATCAGGACGTGATCGCCCATCCGGCCATCGACGGTGCCGCCCATCGGATACACCATCAGGCCGCGCTTCATCGCCTCGCTCTTGATGACGCTGTGCAACTTGTGCTTCGGATCGAAGGGCGTCTTGAGCTCGCGATCCTGCACGAGTTCGACTCCGGTGAAAAGGCCACGCCCGCGCACGTCGCCAATGAACGGATGCTGTGCGTGCCGCTCGCGCAAGGCTGCGCGCAGTTGCTCGCCGCGCGCCTTCACGTTGTCGAGCAGCCTGTCTTCGACGATGACCTTCTGGACTTCGAGCGCAGCCGCGCACGCCGTGGCGTGGCCGATATACGTGTGACCGTGCTGGAAGAACCCCGAACCGCCGACGATCGCATTGAAGATCTCGTCGCTCACGAGCGTCGCGCCGATCGCCTGATAGCCCGCGCCGAGCCCCTTCGCGATGGCGATAATGTCGGGGGAGACACCGTCCTCCTCACAGGCGAAGAGATAGCCCGTGCGGCCCATGCCCGACATCACTTCGTCGAGGATCAGCAACACGCCGTACTTGTCGCAAACCGCGCGGATCTTGCGGAAGTACTCGCGCACCGGAGGCACGGCACCCGCCGTCGCGCCGACGACCGTCTCCGCGACGAACGCGGCCACCGACTCCGGCCCGAGTTCGAGAATCTTCGCTTCTAGTTCGTCGGCGAGCCGTTGCGCAAAGGCTTCGTCCGATTCGCCCGCGTGCTGCTCGCGATACGCAAAACACGGCGTGACGTGATGCGCTTCGATCAGGATCGGCAGGAACGGTTCGCGACGCCATGCGTTGCCGCCAATCGCGAGCGCACCGAGCGTATTGCCGTGATAGCTCTGCCGCCGCGCGATGAAGTGTCGGCGCGCCGGCTGTCCCTTCTCGACGAAGTACTGGCGCGCGAGCTTGAGCGCGGCTTCCATCGCTTCTGAGCCGCCCGAGACGAAATAGACATGGGCGAGATGCTTCGGCGCGGCATCGACGAGCAGGTCGGCGAGTGCTTCGGCAGGCTCCGTCGTGAAGAACGACGTGTGCGCATAGGGCAATTGCTGCACCTGACGCTGAATGGCTTCTATCACGCGGGGATGGCTGTGGCCGAGACATGAAACGGCTGCGCCGCCGCATGCATCGATATAGCGTTTGCCGGTCGAATCGACGATTTCGATGCCGTCACCGCGCACGGCGACGGGAAGCCTGGCGCGCGGCGCGCGATGAAATACCGTGGTCATGGTTCTGCCTTTCAGGTTCGATCAGATGCAAAGAGCGAGGTCTGTGTGCAACTCAGTGCGCCGTCTTGATGTAGCGCGCCGGAATGGCGAGGATCAGCAAGGCGGCAAGAAACAGCGTGATGGCGAGCAGCGCGACGCCGGCGGTCGTGCTGCCGGTGATCTGCTTGAGAAAGCCCATGATCGACGGCCCGACGAATCCGGCGACGGCCGCGCCCACGTTGACCAGACCCGCGCCGCCTGCCGCTGCCGTGCCTGCGAGTATGCGCGAGGGCAAGCTCCAGAACATCGCCAGCGTGCTCATGATGCCGGCGACAGCAACCGTCAGGCACGCAACCGCCGCCACCGGCGCACCCGACGCCACCACGCTGCCGATCAGCGCGATGCCGCCGATGAACACCGGCGCGGCCGTGTGCCAGCGGCGCTCGCGGGTCTTCACGGAATGCTGCGCGTTGATGACCATCGCGGCCGCCGCGACCAGATAGGGAATCGCGCTCACCACGCCGATCTCGAAGTTGGAGCGATGGCCGAGCGCCTTGATCATCGTCGGCATCCAGAAGACGAGGCCGTAATTGCCGACGTTGTAGAGAAAGGAGATCGCACACAAGAGCCACAGCGTCGGCTCTTTCAACGCGGGAAGCAGCGACTGCTTCTTGTCCGACGACTCCCGCGCGAGCTCGCTCTTCACGACCGAGAGTTCCTCGGGCGTGAGCCAGCTTGCGTTCTCGATGCGATTCACGACCATCGCGAACAGCACGAAACCGAGCACGACGGCAGGCAGGCCTTCGATCAGGAACATCCACTGCCAGCCGTTCATGCCCCAGCCGCCGTGCGTCGCGTCCATGATCCAGCCCGACAGCGGACCGCCGACGATCACGCCCAGCGGCATCGCGAGAAACAGCAGGGACATCACCTTGCTCAGCCGGTACGACGGAAACCACACGCTGAAATACGCGATGACGGCCGGGAAGAAGCTTGCTTCCGTCAAGCCGAGCAGGAAGCGCAGTGCATAGAAGGTGGTCTGGCTGCGCGTCGCCAGGGTCGCGATGGAGACGATGCCCCACGCGACCAGCGAGCCGCCGAGACAGACGCGCACGCCGATACGCCTGACGAGATAACCCGCCGGCACCTGGAGCAGCAGATAGCCGACGAAGAACAAGCCCGCGCCGACGCCGTACGCGGCTTCGGTCAGGTTCAGGTCGGTCATCATCTGCAGCTTGGCGAAGCCGACGTTCACGCGGTCGAGATAGCCGAAGAAATAGCACAGCAGGATGATCGGCACGACGTGCAGCGTCACCTTGCGATACACGGTGTCGGCTGACAGCGCGAGCGGCGCGGCGGCGTGCGGGCTTGCCTGATGGGGAGTGGCCATGTCGGTCTCGGGTTTAGCGGCGGTTCTTGCGCAACGCGCGGCCGGGTCGCGCGCCGGTCGGCTTGCCGTGAGCGATGACGGGCGCGCCGTTCACGATCACGTGCTCGATCCCTTCCGGCGCGAGCCGGGGTGCTTCGAACGTCGCGCGGTCGATGACTTCGGCGGGATCGAACACGACGAGATCCGCGTAGCTGCCGACGGCGACATGACCACGCTCCTCGATGCCGAATTGCTCGGCCGTGAGGCCCGTCATCTTGCGCACGGCGGTTTCGAGCGGAAACAGCTTCAGTTCGCGCGAGTAGTGGCCGAGCACGCGTGGGAACGTGCCCCACAGGCGCGGATGCGGCGCGCTGTCGTTGGGCAGTCCATCAGAGCCGACCATCGTCTTTTCATGACGGAAGATGCGCTGCACGTCCTGCTCATCCATGACGAAATAGATGGCGCCGGCCGGCTTCAGGTCTTCGATGGCCGCCTCGACCGAACCGTCGTAGAGCGGCAGGATCTCGCTGAAATCCTTGCCCGCGAGTTCCGGCCGCTTCGCCGACCATGCGAGCATCACACGCGAGGACTGGCGGATGCGGTCCGCGCGCAGCATCGTCGAGGTTGCCGGATACGGATGGCAGTCGAGGCAGAGCGGCTGGCGTTCGCCCTGCGCGTCGATGAGCGCGAGCGTTTCGGCCGAGCGTCCGTGATTCTCCTTGCCCGCGACCTTGTGATGCGAGAGCACGAGATTCGCGCCCACCGCCTGGCCGATCGCGAACGCTTCCTCCATCGAGGGGACGATGTCGGCGGTTTCGTCGCGCAGGTGCGTGGCGAAGACGCCGGGATAACGTGCAAGCGGCGCGCAGACGTCGATCAGTTCCTGCGTGCTTGCCGCTGCCGCCGGCGGATAAAACGTTCCCGACGATACGCCGAACGCCCCTGCTTGCATCGCGGCTTCGACATCGGCCGCCATGTGTGCGCGTTCCCCTGCCGTGGCTTCGCGCGCGAGATCGTCCATGTGACGTACGCGCAAGGTCGAATGTCCGATCAGCGCCGCCACGTTCACGGCGGCAGGCGACCGGTCGAGCGCATCGAGATAGTCGGCGAAGCTGTCGTAGGCGAAGCGCTCGGGCACGCCGAGAAGATCGAGCGGCTGGGGAACGGCGTCGGCGCGCAAGGGCGCGAGGCTGATGCCGCAATTGCCGGCGATCACCGTGGTCACGCCCTGCACGATCTTGGGCATGACGTCCGGATGCGTAAGCACGAAGGCATCATCGTGCGTGTGGCTGTCGATGAAGCCCGGCGCGACGATCTTTCCCGTGGCGTCGATGGACCGGTCCGCGCTCGCCGCCGACAGATCGCCGATTGCATCGATGCGCTCGCCGTTCACGCCGACATCGGCGCTGAAGCGCGCGCTGCCGGTGCCGTCGATGACTTCGCCGTTTCGAATGATCAATTGAAAATGCATGAGCCCTGCCCGCTTGGTGATGACTTTTTGTTTCGGTCACAATGCTCGTCGTCCAAAATAGCGGCGTCCAATGCCGGTTTCTCACGGATTCATGCGAAACAGTTATGAAAGTCGAAAACTCGGAACTCGAAGCATTTGTCGCGGTGGCGGAGCTTGGCAGCTTTCAGAAAGCCGCCGACAAGCTGCACCTCACGCAACCCGGCTTGTCCCGGCGTATTCAGAAGCTGGAGCAGGCGCTTGGCGTGGAGTTGTTTCACCGGACCACGCGGAGTGTTGCGCTGACGGGCGTCGGCCGCCAGTTCCTGCCGATGGCGCGCCAGCAAATCTCGCAGTTGGGCACGATGCTGTCGTCGATCCGGGAGATCGCCGAGAAGCGCTTCGGCAAGGTGCGGCTGGCGAGCATCCCGACGGTCGTCAGTCGCGTGCTGCCGGATGTGTTGCGGCAATATGCCCGGAAGTATCCGCACATCGGCGTGCAGATCTTCGACGGCAATCACGACTTCGTGCTTGGCCAGGTGCGGGCGGGGCTCGCGGAATTCGGCATCAGTCTCGATCCCGGCGACGACGAAGACCTCACCTTCGAGCCCTTGCTCGCGGACCGATACGTGCTGGCGGTGCATCGCGAACACGAATGGGCGTCGCGCGAGAGCGTGTCGCTGCGCGACCTGCCGAACCTGCGCGAGGCGCGCTTCGTCATTGGCGGACGTGACAGCGGGAACCGGCTCTTGCTAGAACTGCTGCTCGGACACGAGTCGATCAGCCTGCGCTGGTTCTACGAAGTCGAGCACATCTCATGCGTCGTCGCGCTCGTCGATGCAGGGCTCGGCTGCGCGATCGTGCCGTCGCTTGCGGTGTCGGCGCACTTCGCGCCGAACATTCGCGCGATCACGATCGCCAGTCCGGAAGTGCAGCGTGCCATCGGCATCGTGAAGCACCGGCATGTGTCGATGTCGTCCATCGCCGCCGATCTCTGCGGACTGCTGCAGAGGTCGCTTGGCTAGCTTGCGGGACTCACTCCGCCTCAGGCACTGATCGATGCTGCTGGAAGTTTCACGCAGAGCGGACCACATCATCAGGTTTTCCAATGGTCGTCGCGGGCCGTATTGGAGCGCCCGGCGACTTACTACACTGGGCCCATCGGAACCCGTCCGTCGGACGACCGGGGCTTCCCACCCCCTCCCTCTATCCCGATCGGTTCCGATTCAACCGACCGCGTCAACCGATGACGTGCAGGTGATCCTTGAACCTCGATGCGGGAGTCCGCCGTGAAAGACGCATGCGCTCAATTGAGCCCAGGCAGGTCCAGACTCAGCAGCAGGCGCCGCTACCCCACGTTGCCGTGCTGGCCACGGGGGGAACGATCGCCGGAACCGCGGCGACCGAAACGCAGACGACGGGCTACAAACCCGGCGAGCTCACTGCGGATGCGCTTCTCAATGGCGGTGTTTCTCGCCGCAGGCCAGTCGCTCGGCGCCAGTTCGCTCGGCGCCAGTTCGCTCGACCCCGTCGCCCAGCAAGTCGCGATGGTCGCCGCGAGCCGCGCGAACGCCGCGGATTACGGCATCGCGGTGCATGCAACGCTTGCGGCGAAACTGGGCGCATCGGCGGAAATCGTCGAGGCTCTGCGGAACGGAAGCATGATCGACGACCCCAGGCTGGAAGCAGTACGCCGCTTTGCCGCCGCCGTCGCGACGAATCGGACGCAGGTATCCGACAGTGACGTCAATGCCTTGAAAGCGGCAGGCTTCGATCGCTGCGCGATGGTCGCCATCGCGTTGGCCGCGGCAGCAAAGACACTCGTCAATACCGTGGCTCATCTGTCGCGGCCAGAAATCGACGCTGCTTTCCGGGCCGGCCAGGTTTGGTCATCTGACTCGCGGAACGACATCCCACATGCCGTTCCACGATTGCGCATTGCGAGCGGCATGATGCATGAACAGCGCCTGCTTCGAACGGGTCAAAGAGCACGCCCCTCCCCAAGGAACCTGCCCATGATCACTCCCGCCGTCTGCGTGAATACCTCGGCAAGTTCCAGATCCATCGAAGTCGGCAACCTCGGCTCTCTGGAATACATGGCCAGCGCCCCAATCAGCCCTCCCTCCGGTGTCTGCACCGGAAACGACCAGCATCCTCGATACCCGAACTTCTCCGCCAGCCAGATCCACGACTGCCAACTCGGTTCATCGAACACGTCTGCCGTGATAACCGGCTTCCCCGTTGCAACCGCCAGCCCGCAGGCAAGCGACTCCGGCGAAATCTCGAACCCGTCGACACACCGCGCATACTCGTCCGACATGCCCACGACATGTCGCAACACGCTTCCCTCCGCGACAAAAAAAGCGCATCGGCCTCGTTCGGGCGACTGATTCGACAGCGTGCGCACCAGGATGCCCAACGAGGTATCGAGTGAAGCCCCGTTCATGGCTGCCTGAAACGCGTCCTTCTGCGCCGAGAGCCAGGCCCGGCTGCGCGCGATCACGGCCTCCGCGCGAGCATGATCGCTGATGTCCATGAACGTGATGGCCACCCCGGTAATCGCGTTGGTCTCCGACACATACGGATAGATCTTGCGCACAAAGGTATGGTCGTGGCTGTCGCGAATGATCGCTTCGCGCGGTTCACTCGCGCACAGCACGGCATGAATATCCGTGTAGAAGGCAGCGTCCGGAAACTTCGTCACGAGGTCCGCGATATTGCGGCCTGTGTCGCCCGGCATCAGCGGGAACACATCCCGCATCGAAGGCGTGAACCAGCGAAGCCTCAAATCCGGATCCAGGAACATCGTCATCACGGCGCCCGAAGACAACACGCGGCTCTGCATCGCAAGCTGTTCGATGTTCTTCTGCAAAGCGACGTTTGCCACGTTGAGATCGCCGTTGCTGCGATTGAGCTGTTCGTTCGATGCCTTGAGCTCTTCATTGAGCGCCTGCAATTCCTCGCGCGATGCTTCCAGCTCGTCGCGCGAAACCCGGGCCTTGTCTTTCCAGTCGACCGACTCGGCAACATCGAGATCACCCCGCATGAGCGGCGTACCCTCCGCCTCGGATGCATCGGCCGCATCCTGCTCCCTGACGAACGACACCAGCACACGGTCGCACGCGGCACCGGCCGACGTTTGCAACGGAGTGAGCCGTACGCGCATCGGCATGTTTTCCGCGCCGTCGAGTTTCAGGCCTTCCAGCGTGATGGGTTGCTGGTCAGCCAGTATCTGTCGGATGGAGTGCCGCAGGCGCGACTCCCACTGCTTGGGCACGAGATCCGTGATCCTGAGCGAGGGTTCGCCCGCAGCAAGCCGCAGCACGTCCTTTGTGTCGCCGTACACCCGCAGGATGCTGCCATCTTCGTCGATCAACACTGACGGAACATCGAACTGTTCGTAGGCGAGCCGCAGCGCGAGCTTGGCCAGTCTTTCCTCATCCGATGCCACTCTGCGCACAACACTGCGCGGCACCTCGTGCATCGGCCCGACCTTGCGATAAATGTTCCACTTCCGGGAAACGACTTCGAAGCCCTGCTTGTCAAGAGGATAAGCCTCGCTTCGGCCAAGAAGAAGATAACCGCCCATGCGCAGTGAGCCGTGAAGCGAGAACAGTACGTCGCAGACCGTTTCCCGCTCGAGGTAGATGAAGAGGTTGCGGCAAGTGACGAGGTCGAGCCCTGAAAGCGGTGGATCCGAGATCAGATCCTGCGGAGCGAACACCAGCTTTTCACGCAGGAACCGCTTCACGCGAAAAGTGGCGTCGACCTTGTAGAAGTAACGTCCCTGACGCGCCGGCGACAAGCCGGTCAGCGACCTCGCATTGAACTGACCGAGGCTTGCGCTTGCGACCACTTCGGGAGCGGCATCGGTGGCGAAGATCTGGAAGTCGAATGGCTCGGCCGCGTCGCGTGCAAGTTCATCAAGCAGCATCGCAATGGAAAACGCTTCTTCGCCGGTCGCGCATGCAGGCGTCCAGACCCTCAGGATGCGCTCCTTCCCCGCCTCCGCAATGAGACGCTGAAGCACATCGGCTTGCAGGACCGCCCAGGCATCCGGATCGCGAAAGAATCCGGTCACGTGAATCGAGATGCCGCGCGCCAGCGCTTCCAGTTCGACAGGATCATCCCTGAGCAGCGAAGCGTAATCCTCCAGTGACCAGACCTTGCGCATATCCATGCGCTGCTGGATGCGCCATAACAAAGGCGAAGGCTTGTATCCGCCCAGGTTGAAGCCCGCACGTTGCCGGACCAGCCCGACGATATGAGCGAGCGTCTGCGACGTGATGCTGGACCAGTCGGCAGGCGGCACGGGACGTTCGTAGGCCGGATCGGCGCAGGCCATCAATTGCCGGCCGATGGCCCCCGCATGCAGGACGTGATCGTGCACATGCCGTTGGATGACCGAGTTCGGCATGGCGTCATGCAGCGCCGTCAGCGGATCCTGAACGATGACGATGCCGCCGGCCTGCCGGACGAGCGTGGCGCCCGCGGTTCCATCCATGCCGGTGCCTGAGAGTATGACCGCGACCGGTGGCGGCTCCGTGCGCAACGCAAGGCTTTCGAGAAAGCAGTCGATCGTATCGATGCCGGGACGCCGTCCGCCTCCTTCGAGCGGTCTCGTTTCGAACACGTCGTGTTCGAGCGTCAGGATGTCATCCGGCGAGGGAATGTAGATGGTTCCGGCCTTGGGACGCGCCCCGCCGATAGCGCGCTGAACCGGCATGCGCGTCCATTTCGCGATCAGGCCGGGAAGCCCGCTGGGCAGACCGGCAGGCAGGTGCTGGAGCACGACGAGCGCATAAGGCAGGTTGCCGGGAAGCCCTTCGAAGAGCCGCTGCAACGCCGTAATGCCGCCGGCCGACGCACCGACAGCAACGATCCGCACATGGGTTTGTCTTTCGTCCGCGTTCAATGATTCGGCCATGGCTGTCTTGTACGAAGGCCTCCCGGTTGGAGAGAAGACATGTGCGTACCAGCACGACCGATGAGGATGCAGACCAACCGGTTCTGCGATCGGGACTCGATGCCAACCCGGTTGCATACAAGGTCCTTGACTCCACTTCGCGTGAAGGACGGTGCGCAGCTATCGACGCCTGCCCTTCATGGTAGGTTAAATCCGCAGCAGGCGCTCACTGCATCCTGCATGGACCGCAACGAACTGGGCATGCAGCACCCGTATGGTTCAGGCACCCTTGCCGCCCGAGCAATATTCGCCGCATCGATCGGCGGGACGGGCACGCGCCGGGAACGCAAGGCGTTCCTTGATCCAATGCCAGTGGTTCCTCATGCGCGACAAGGCGCTGGCTCGTTCTGTGCTCGACGATGCAAGCTCTGCGGTGTCGGGTTGCGAATCGAAACAGGAGTGCAAGGCCGCACTGTCAGTTAAGCGCCCTTTTCGTCCCGCTTCGATCACATTCGGGGCACTCTTTTTGATCCTGCATCATTGGCAAAGCACGTGATGAACCTACAAGCAAGTTGGCCGGAGCATGCATACGACTGTAGCGGCTGGCGAGCCAGCCGCCGCATCGGGCGGCCGTGGTGTTCGCATCGGGCTATACGCGCGATGTCATCTTCCACGAAGGACGCATCGACGAAGGCATTACCTTGCTGAACAAGCCGTACAGCCGTTCCTAACTCGCGGGCGCGATCCGGCAGGCGTTGGACGCGCGGTCGGGGGCGCTGGCTGCGTCGGAGGGCAGCGACGGCGCCGCGATGACAGTCATGTTTCTGAACTCCGCTCGCCAGGAACGTCGTCAGCGCATTCGCAGCGGTCATCGGCATCAGTCTCATGGCATGATTCTGGACATCATGCCTTCAGACACCCCTTCCTCCGACGCCGCCAAGGCCACCGGCACCGCTGCCTTCTCGAAGTTCATGGCGGTCCTGCAACTCGTGGCCGATGCCGCCGATCCCCCCACGATCGCCCAGCTCGCGGCAGAGAGCGGCTATCCGCGCCCGACCGTGTATCGCATCGTCGGCGCGCTGATCGCTGAAGGGCTCGTCGTGGAAGGCGAGCGCGGCGGCTACGCGCTCGGCCCGCGCCTGATGTCGCTCGCCAGCCGCAGTTGGGAACGCTCCGACCTGCGCATCGCGGCCACCGACGCCTTGCAGGCGCTGCGCGACGCCACCCAGGAAACGGTCCACCTCGCCGTGCGCAGCGGTTCGGAAATGGTGTACGTGGAGAAGCTGGAAAGTCCGCACGCCGTGCGCATGACGTCGCGCATCGGCACGCGTGTCACGCTCTATTCGAGTTCCGTCGGCAAGGCCTATCTCTCGATGCAAACACCCGCCGAACGCGACGCGCTGCTGCACGGCATCGTCCTGCAACGCTTCACGCCGCATACGGTCACCGATCGCAACACGCTCGACGCCGAACTCAACGCCACCCGCGCACGCGGCTATGCCGAAGACCGCGAGGAAAACGAGGCGCAGATCTTCTGCTACGGCAGCGCGATCGTCGGGACGAACGGCGCCACGCTCGGCTGCGTGAGCGTCAGCATTCCGCTGTTCAGGAAGAGCGCGACGCCGCTCGAAACCTATGTCGAACCGCTCAAGGAAGCGTGCCGCGCAATCGCGCAACGCATGAGTCCGGGCACGCGCTAACGCAGCACGGAATCGCTGGTGCGCTGCGTCGCCGCTGCGCGTTTCGCGATGAGCGTCGGCAGGCGCGGCAGCATCTGCGGCCAGTGCGTCGCCTCGTGCGCGAGCCGGGTCGCCATGCTGCGGAGACTGAAGCGGTCGGCAGCGAGCCGGAGAATCACCTTGCGCGCGATGGTCCAGACATCGACATCGGGCGCAATCTCCCGCGCCACGCGCTCGATCCGTTCCGCCGACCTCGCCAGCAGCACCGCCCGCGACGCAATGCGTCCGTGCGCCGCGCTGAACATGTGCTCGGCGGGCGCCTTGCCGATGGCGCCGAACAGATGCGCAACGCCCACATTGCGCCGCGCGTGAGGCGAGGCGAAACGCTCGGCCTCGCGCCGATAGGTGGACTCGACGCGCATTTCATGATGATTCGACTGCGCGTCCGGACGGCCCTGTTCGAGATGCGCGCGCGCCGCTGCCTTGTGATCGCCCTGGATCAGCGCATGCGACACGCCCACGAGAAAATCGCGTTCGTGCGCGGCGAACAACATCATCGGGTTGTCGGCTTCCAGCACGATCTGGCCGCGCGTGCCCTCTTCGATGCTGACCCGCGCGCCCGCTGCATCGAGCCCCGCGTGATACAGCCCGATTCCCAGCGCCATCTCGAAGAACGCTTCGATCAGCGTCGCGACGACATCGGCCGGATCGAGTCCATGCGCCGCCAGTGTTGGCGTATCGTGCAACGCCGCCGTCTCGATGGCACGCGTCGTAAGCACTGCATCGTTGCAGTAGTCCCACAGCACTTCAGGCACCGCGATACGCGGGTCCTCGCGCAGACGGAAACGCAGGTAGCTTTGATCGGCGGCGCGCTGGCGCAGGTCGATCATCGCGTCGATGCTCTCCCGTGCCCGCTGCACCCACTCCACCGGATGCATGTCGCGCGCCTTCGCCGAACGCCGTTCGGCGAAGCGCGCCGCCGCGAGCGCGAGGTCGAGATCGTCGGCCAGTTCGGCGCGTGCGTCCGCGCGCAGCAGCGTGACGCGCACCGGTGTCCCGCCGAGGCGCGCCGTATGCGTCTGCTCCGCGACGCCCGAGCGCAGCGGCGCGTCCTGCAAGTCCGTCATTTCGAAGGCCAGCGTGGCGGGAAACGCCTCGGCGCAAGCCTTGCGAAAACGCGCGGCATCGTAGGGCGTGAAGAGCGCGTCCATTTCGGCCAGCGCGACGCGCACAGCCGTTTCCGCCAGCGCGGGATGGCTGGCGAGCGCATCCGACGCGTTCTCCAGCACGCGCGACAGTTGCGACAGCGCGGGCACGCCCGCCGCGAGCGGCGCCGCCCGCGCGCCATGCGTGGCGAAGAAGCGCGCGACGCGCGTCATCGCGGCGCCGTCATCGACGTGATGACTTTCCCGGACGAAAGCTCGGCCAAGGCGCCACAAGGTGGCGAGTCGTCGGACAGGCAAGTTGAGGCTCGCTGAAAGTGAGTTGAAACTGCTGTAAGACTGCGCAGCCGCCACGGATGGCAACGGCCGCGTCAATGTGTAACACGATTCGCCAGGCCGTGCACGCGGATGGTTCAATGCCGCCCTTTGCATCACGCTGTGTGATTTGTTTCGTGATCCCTAGCAAACCGCGTCTGAACGAGCTCCCGGCAGCACGCGAAAATAACGCCGTCAAGGCCATCTTCGCGCGACAAATGCGCCTGCGTTTCCGTTTGTGGATTTTTGTCGATCATCATTTCGGATTAATCTCAGTGCGGTATCTTGTAAAAGCGTCGCGGCTGGAGATCTGCCGGCCGGGCGTCGACCGCTTCGTGCTGCCACGCGCGAAGACCAATAACGATAAAGCTGAGAGCCCCCATGCCACTCCATTCCGCAGTGCCGTTGGCGAAGGTCATGTACATCCTCGGGCAGATTGGCGCGATCATCTGTCATGAACGCGGTCCGAGCCCGCAGACGAGCGTGCTGACGCGCATGGCGTCGCGGCCCGCGGAAGGCCTGGCGGACGCGCTGGCGGAGATGAATGCGCTGGGCACGCCGCGCCGCGGGCATCGTCGCGCGCTGCTGCAATGGAAGCATGGGGAGATTCGACGTCTGCGCCGCATGCTGCCCGAAGCCCTGCCGGCAGCGGCCTCGGCGCACACCCAAATGCCTTTCTGGGCGGGCTATTGCCAGTACTGGGAAGAGATCCTCAAAGCGCACGCCGAATCCGACACTGAGCGCCCCGTGCTCCGGCTCGTCGATACCTCGCGCAAGCATCCGGACGCCTGATTCTCCGCCTGTCAGCCGCGCAAAAGCACGGCTGCACTGTCGTCGCCTTGCGCGGAGAAATACGTCCGGATCACCTCGATCATGCGGTCGAGTTCCGCCGGCTTCAGGAAGTAGCCGTTGAAGCCGGTGCGCTGGGCGCGCGACCAGTCGTCCGGATTGGCGCGCCCGGTATGCGCGATCAGCAGCATCGTGATGTCGATGGCGCGAATCGCTTCCGCCGCCTCCCAGCCGTCGCCGAGCGGCATCGACAGATCGAGCAGCACCACGCCTGGCCGCCACTTGCGCGCCAGCGAAACCGCATCGAGCCCTGTGTGCACCGCGCGCACGGAGAAGTCGGCGTCCTCGAGCGCAAGCGCGATTGCGCGCGTGGCGTCGGGATCGTCGTCGGCGATCAGCACGCGCGGCTCGTCGGGAGCCGTCGCGCGCATTGGCATCTGCCAGAGCGATTGATGCGGAACAGGAACGGGTCGTTGCATCTTGATGGCCTCGGAACGAGCGAATCAGAAAGCAACCCTCGTTCCCTGCCCGAAGCGACAAGCGTTGAAGCAGACGCCATGCGCCTCGCCAACGTTACACTCCGGGAATACCCGCTGGCCGGCTCGACGCGCCGATGCACGCACTTCGTGCAGCTTTTGCATCGACCTTGCGCGCGTTCGCCGGAACCGTGCGGACGTGCGTCCCAAAACGTGAGGAGAGTCGATGTTCGTCGTCTACTGGCTCGACGGCAATCCGGATGCCGAAGGCGCGGCGCGCTTCCGGCGTTTCGATCCCGCTTCGCTCGCTGAGGCGTTGCGCTTTGCCGAAGCGCTGAGAAAGCGCCAGGCCGATGGCGATGACCTGAGCTTCATCACGCTGTGCAGCGAGAATCCGCAGTCGGTGGGCAAGCCGGGCGCCGCTGACCCACCCGCGGACTACGCCTGGAAGAAGCGCAGGCGCTAGTTCTGCGCGGTCGCGGCGGCGTCCTCTTGCCAGCCGCCGCCGAGCGACTTGTACACGGCGATGAGATTCGTCGTCACGTTCACCGTCGATTGCGCCAGTTGCTCGCGTGTCTGGGCAAGCTGGCGCTCGGCATCGAGCACGGTCACGAACGCCGTCAGCCCCTTGCGATAGCTGTCCGTCGCGAGTTGCAGGCTGATGCGGTTGGCCTCGACGGTGCGCACCAGCGCCGCGCGCCGGTCCTGCTCGGTGCGATAGTTGACCAGCGCGTTATCGACGTCCTGCAACGCGCTCAGCACCGTCTGCCGGTATTGCAGCGCCGCCGCGCCCGCTTCGGCCTTGGCGACGCGCACGTTCGCCCGCAACTGGCCGCCCTCGAAAATCGGCAGCGAGATGCTCGGCCCCACCGACCAGAACAGGCTCGACCAGTGAGCGAGGTAACTGGCCTTCGAGGCGCGCATGCCGACCTGTCCGGTCAGCGAGATATCCGGATACAACTGCGCCACCGCGACGCCCACTTCCGCCGTGGCCGCGTGCAACTGCGCCTCGGCACGGCGAATGTCCGGACGCCGCCGCGCAAGCGTCGACGGCAAGCCGACCGGCACGGTGGGCGGCACAGGCGGCACGGCTGCGCTGCCGGTGGTATCGGCGAGTTCGGCGTCGAGCGTGCCGGGCGGACTGCCGCTCAGCACGGCAAGGCCGTTCATGGCCTGCGCGATCTGCGCATCGAGCGTCGGCAGTTGCGCCTGGAGCGTGCCGACCTGCGCACTCGCGCTCTGCACGTCCTGCTGGCTCGTCAGGCCGACCCGCGCCTGCTCGCGCGTGAGATCGAGAATCTGCTGTTCGGCGTCGATCTCGGCCAGCGTGATCCGCTTGATCGCCTGCGCGCCGCGCAATTGCGCGTAAGTGCGCGCCACTTCCGATTCGAGCGACACCAGCGCGTCGTTGCGGCTCTCGATCTGCGCCTGTGTCTGGGCATCGGCGGATTCCACCGAGCGCCGCACGCGCCCGAACAAGTCCAGTTCCCACGACGCATCGAAGCCATATTGATAAAGCGTGGTGGGCTGCGTCGCCGAGTCGAGTCCCTGGCGGATCTGCGCGCCATTGCTGCCGCCGATGTTGTTGATCTGATCGTAGACGCCCTGCGATTCGAGGAAGCCTTTCACGCCGAGCTGCTCGCGCTTGACGCTCGCGTTCGCGCCGATCTGCGGCAGACCGGCCGCGCCCGCCGCAATCGACTGTTCGCGCGCTTCCGTGATGCGCAGCACCGCGGCCTGCAAGTCGAGGTTCCCGGCGACGGCGCGCTCGATCAGCGAGTCGAGCATCGGATCGTGGAACTGCTTCCACCAGCGCGGATCGGGATCCGCCGAGGTCTGCGCCACCGAAGGCGCATCCGCATGCGGCGCGCGCGGATCGTTCGGCGCGTTCTGCACGCGCTGCATGTCGTTCCAGTCGGCGGGGGTATCGGCGGTCGGGGCCTTGAAATCCGGGCCCACTGCGCATGCGCCCAGCAAGAGCGCCGGCAAGAGAGCAAGAAGACGCGGCTTCATTTCAATGTCCTCCCGCCTGACCGGACGCCTTGACCGGTGAAAAGAACAACGACAACGGAATGAACATGAACGAGAAGATGGCGCACGCGAGGAATACGTCGAGATAGGCGAGGATGGTCGCCTGCGAAACAAGGGTCTTGTACATCTGTCCGGTGGCGGCGGTCATGGCCTGCGACATCGACTGTCCCGTGTCCATCAGCGTGCGGGCGATGCGATTGACGGAGTCCGTATAAGGTTGGTTCAACGGTGTCAGGTGTTCGACCATGTGCGCCATGTTGGCCTGCGTGCGCTCGCGGATCGCCGCTGTGGCGAGCGATATGCCGATGGACCCCGCCACGTTGCGGAACATCGTGAACAGCGCGGAGGCGTCGTTGTTGAGCGACTTGGGCAGGGAGAGATAGGCGAGCGTCGTCACGGGCACGAACAGGAAGCCGATCCCTATCGACTGCGCGCTGCGCATCTTGGTCAGCGTCACATAGTCGACGTTGGGCACGAGATGATGCGAATAGAGCAGCGCGCAGCCCATCAGGAAGAAGCCGAACGCGACGAGAAAGCGCGTCTGTATCACGTTCATCAGCTTGCTTACTACTGGAATCAGGAACACGATGCAGATCGCCCCGGGCGACAGCACGAGGCCCGCGAGCGTCGCGGTATAGCCGAGCTGCTGTTGGGCAAGCTGCGGTATCAGCACGGCGCTGCCGTACAGCACCGACGCAAAGCCGAAGATCGCCGCCGAGCCCAGCGCGAAGTTGCGGTCCTTCATCACGCGCAGGTCCACCACGGGTTTCTTCGCGTACAGCAGCCAGACCGTCGCGCCGATGATGCCCACCGCCGCAAGCACCGCGAACAGCACGATGAAGTTCGACGAGAACCAGTCGTCGTCCTCACCGCGATCGAGGAACACTTGCAGACAGCCTAGACCCAGCGCGATCAGGCTGATGCCTATTACGTCGATGCCCACTTTCTTCGGGTCCTGACGCTTCTCCCACGGCGGATCCTCGACGAACTGCATGACCGCGAAAGTGGTCAGCACGCCCACCGGCACGTTGATGAGGAACACCCAGCGCCACGTGAAGTTGTCTGTGATCCAGCCGCCGAGCGTCGGCCCGAGCACCGGCGCGACGACGATCGCCACCGCCGAGATCGAAAACGCGCGGCCGCGCTGTTCGGGCGGGAAGGTGTCGAGGATGATCGACTGCTGGCTCGGCTGCAGGCCGCCGCCGAAGAAGCCTTGCAAAATGCGGAAGACGATCAGCTCGCCGAGATTGGTCGCGACGCCGCACATGAACGAGCACACCGTGAACGCGCCGATGCAGATCAGGAAGTAGCGCTTGCGCCCGAGGATCTTCGAGAAATAGGCGGACAGCGGCAGCACGATGCCGTTCGCGACGAGATAGGACGTGAGCGTCCAGGTGGATTCGTCGTAGCTCGCGGACATCGTGCCCGAGATGTGCGGCAGCGCGACGTTGACGATGGTCGTGTCGAGCACTTCCATGAACGCCGCGAGCGTGACGACGACGGCAATCAGCCATGGATTCGACCGGGGTTTCCAGCCGCTGTGGTCGTGTTCTGCGGTGGTATCGCTCATGGCGTCAATGCTTGAGCATCACGGTCGGCACCACGGACAGCCCGAGCGGCAGCGGCGCGCCCGGCTTCAGGCCATCGTCGATGACGATCTTTACCGGCACGCGCTGCACGATCTTCACGAAGTTGCCGGTGGCGTTCTCGGCGGGGAACGCGGAAAAGCGCGAGCCGCTGCCGAGCTGCACACTGTCCACGTGGCCGTGCAGCTTCATGTCCGGATAGGCGTCCACTTCGATATCGACCTTGTCGCCGGGCTGCATGCGGTCGAGCTGCGATTCCTTGAAGTTGGCCGTCACCCAGAAGCGCGTCGTGACGAGCGTGAAGATCGACGTGCCTGCCTGGAGGAAGGTGCCGTACTGCACGTTGCGCTTGGTGATCCAGCCGTCCGACGGGGCGCGCAGTTCCGTGTACGAGAGGTTCAGCTGCGCGGATTCGACCTGCGCTTCCGCCTGACGCACCTGCTGGCGTCTTTCTTCGACAGCGGCAATCACGGTCGCGATCTGCTGCGGCACGAGCGCGGCGGTACGCACTTGCGCCCGCGCCTGCGCGACGTTCGCCTGCGCGCTCTTTTGTTGCGCGGTGGCTGTGTCGATGTTCTGCTGCGACGTCGCGCGGACATCCACCGTCTTCTGACGGTCGTATGCGGCGCTGGCCTGCGCGAGATTGGCGCGCGCCGTCTGTTCCTGCGCCTGCGCCTGGGCGAGTTGCGCCGGGTACTGCACGCGCGCGACTTCGAGCTGGGTTTCCTGGGCGTGCAGTTGCGCCTGGGCGAGGCCCAGCGATGCATTGGCCTGATCGAGTTGCGCCTGATAGTCGCGCGGATCGATCTTGATGAGCAGATCGCCTTTGTGGACGAACTGGTTGTCGTTGATGTTCATTTCCACGACATAGCCCGATACCTTTGGCGCGATGGTGACGGCGTCGCCATCGGTATAGGCGTCGTCGGTGCTTTGCTGGTTGCGCGTCATGAACCACCAGATGAATGCGCCTATCGCGATCACCACCACGGCGACGCCGAGAATGATCAACGGCTTCTTGCCGGACTTCTTGCGGCCGTTCTTTTCGTCGCCGCTTTTCTCGTCGCCGTTTTTCTCGTCGCCCTTGTCATTGCCGTCATTACTCTTGCCGTTCGACTTGGCTTTCAGGCGTGGCTTGGCTTCGCCTGTGTCGTCGGCATGCGGGCCGTTGCGTGCTGGGTTCTGGGTATCGTCTGAATCTGGCATTGCCGCTCACTCGGTGTCGAAACTCGGCGCTGAATCCCGGACGAATGCCGGGCGGAACCGCTGGGTGGACCTGCGCGTGCAATCACGTCGATGGCCAGCGGGCACAGGACTACCCGCGCCAGCCCTCCGTGGCGGTGTCGTTGAGCAAGCGCCGTTCCCTTGCCGCGCGAAAGCGCGTCGATCCGGCGCGGAGCGAACGTGCGTGCGGCTTGGCACGGAATTGTTCTGCCTGTCCGGACGCACATGGGCGCGCGGCTTTTTAAGCCTGTGAGTAAAACTTTCAGCGGCCTGGCGGCATGAGCGCTCATCTCGCTCTAAGTCTCGTGGCACAGGATGGCGCCTGTACTCGACCGGAGATGCACCATGTACAAGCACATTCTCGTAGCCGTCGGCACCAGCCTCAGCGATACCGCCCTCACGGCCGCGATCCACTGCGCACGCGAATCCAACGCGCGCCTGACCGCGATGCACGTCGTCGATCAGACGCCGTGGTGGGCCGTCGTGACCGCGGATTGCAGCACGGCGGAAACCCTGGCGGTCATCGACCAGCACGCCCGCGCCGTCGCGCGGCATTGCATGCGGCGGATCAACGAGGCGGGCATCGAGGGCAGCGCGTTCACGCTCACCTTGCCGCTCAACGCGAATCTGGGCGAGACAATCGCGAAGGCGTCGACGGAACTGGGCGCGGACCTGATCGTGCTCGGCGGCGAGGCGGACATCGGCTGGAGTCATGGCGACCAGCGGCTGCGCGATGTCGTCCGTGCGCACGTGAAATGCAACGTGCTGATCGCGTCACATCTGGCGACGCACGCGGAAAGCGTGATGTAGCGTTCGCGATGCAAGCGCGTCAGAGCGTGCCGCGCAGTTGCGTTGCGAGCTGCACGATGCCGATGCAGATACGCCGCTCGCGCTTCGCATCGAGCCGGCCGATGGGCACGCTCGTCGACACGGCGATGCGTTTGCCGGCCGGCGTCATCCCGACATAGGCGGCGAAGCACGCGAGCCCTTCGGCGACTTCCTCGCGTTCGACGGCCAGACCGCTCGTGCGGATGGCGGCGAGTTCGCGGAGCAAGGCAGTACGTCGCGTGATGGTGCGCGGCGTGACGGCTTCGAGCCGTTCGGGCAGGCGCTCGATGACGGCTTCATCGGACAGTCCCGCCAGCAGCGCCTTGCCGAGCGCGCAGCAATGCGCGGGCAGCCGCGAACCGGGATCCGACACGAGCCGCACCGGCCGATGCGCATCTTCGCGCGCCACATACACGACATGGATGCCGTCGAGCACGGCGAGCTGCACGACCTCGTTATGCTGGTGGATGAACGCACCCGCGCCTTCGCGGAACGCCGCCTGCAGCGTGTCATGGCGCACGTAGGCATTGCCGAGCTCGAACAGGCCGACGCCGATCACATAGCCATCGTCGCGCTTCTCGATCCATTGCATGCGCGCGAGCGTTTCCAGCATCAGGTAGAGCGTGCTGCGCGACAGCCCCGTCCGTTCCGCGAGCGTCGCGGCGCGCACCGGCTTCGCAGCGGCCGCGAGGGCTTCGAGAATGTCGCTCGCGCGCCGCAGCGCAGGGACATCGTAGGTTTTTTCCATGCTGCGGTGTGGCCGATTCAGGGCACACAGTTTCCAACAGGTTGGATAAACAATCAACCCAATGGACACTTCAGGGTGGTGCGGGCTACGATCGGCTTTCCTTTTTCAGCCTGTCAGGCAAAGCCATGCAAACCGTCACCGTGACCTCCTGTCTGCCCGAAGATTTCGCCGATGCCGTATTGATCGGCCGCGTCTGGCGTCCCGCACCCGTGAACGGGCCGAGCGTCGTGGCGGTGCGTCAGGGCGAAGTGTTCGACATCACGCGCGCCGCGCCGACTACCGCCGATCTCTTCGATCACCCCGAGATGATCGACATTGCCCGCCATGCGGAAGGCGAGCATCTCGGCAATGTGCAAGACCTGCTGCAAGCGACGCTCGATGCCACGCCCGACAGCGTGCGGCTACTCGCCCCGTGCGATGTGCAGGCGGTGAAGGCATGCGGCGTGACCTTCGCGGTGAGTTTGCTGGAGCGCGTCATCGAGGAACACGCGGGCGGCGACGCCAGCAAGGCGCAGGAAGTGCGTGACACCATCAATACGCTGATCGGCGCCGATCTGTCGAAGATCAAGCCGGGTTCGGAAAGCGCGGCCAAGTTGAAGGCCGAACTCGAACGTCGCGGCGCGTGGTCGCAATACATGGAAGTGGGCATCGGGCCTGATGCCGAAGTGTTCTCGAAGTCGCAGCCGATGTCGTCGGTCGGTTTCGCGGCGGAAGTCGGGCTGTATCCGACATCGCAATGGAACAATCCTGAGCCGGAGATCGTGTTGGCCGTGAATGCGCGTGGTGAGATCGTCGGCGCGGCGCTCGGCAACGATGTGAATCTGCGCGACATCGAAGGCCGCAGCGCGCTGCTGCTCGGCAAGGCGAAGGACAACAATGCGTCGTGCGCGATCGGTCCGTTCGTGCGCCTGTTCGACGGACGCTTCACGCTGGATTCAGTGCGCCAGACGAGCGTGTCGCTGCGCATCGAAGGCGCGGACGACGGCTTCGTGCTGGAAGGCGTGAGCCACATGAGCGAAATCAGCCGCGATCCGGCGGATCTGGTGAAGCAGACGCATGGCGCGCACCATCAGTATCCGGACGGCTTCATGCTGTTCCTCGGCACGATGTTCTCGCCGATCAAGGACCGCGACACGCAGGGCGGCGGCTTCACGCATCATCTCGGCGATGTCGTGACCATCTCGACGCCGAGTCTCGGTGCGCTGGTGAATACGGTCAGGCTTTCGACGGAAATCGAACCGTGGACGTTCGGCGTCAGGGCGCTGTATCAGAGTCTCGCCGCGCGGGGGTTGATGGGGGCAGCGGGGGTTGAGGAAGTCTGTTGTCTTGACGGGTGTAAAAGCTGAGCTGTCGAAACGATAGTAGTAGGTGCCTCGCCCCTGCTCGTTCCGGCTGCCATGCACGGTCAGCAGCGCACTGTCTTTTCGATAGGCAATCGGCTCGGTGATATCCAGTGGCCAGTCGGACACGGTGAAGGGCAGCATCACGACCTTTCCCGTGTTCGAATCGATTGCGGCAGCCATCACGCAACCCGCGCCGCAGCCCCATTCCGCAAGGATGTGGTGACCCGCGAAGTTGAGCTTGCCTCTGGCGGCTGTGCTGATCTGCGTTGCGTAGCGGCGGCTCTGACTAGAGTTCAGTTTGGGTTTGGGTTTGATCGGTCGAGATGACGGTTCGACCACCATTGGATAGTCCGCGAAAACCGGCGCGACAGGCTCGGCGCGGCAATTGCCCGCAACGAACAGGAAGAGAACGCAAGCCGCGAGATGCTTCCGCATGGTGACAGTCTTCCCGATGAATTCATCGAAGACATTACGCGGACGCCACCACGCGCGCTACGCGACTACTCTTAAACCCCTCACGACGCCCCCAGCCGAAACCCCTTCGGCTGTCCCTTGGTCACGAGTTGCACCGGCGTCTCCATATAGGGCGAAAGATCCCGCTGCCTGCGTTTTTCCAGCAGCGCTTTCACCGCGACATCCACGCCGAATACCGCCTGCCTCGCGCCGAACTGCTCCACGGTAGCGAGCAGGCGGCCGTCCTCGAGCATCGGCTGGACGGCCTCGATGTTGTTGTAGCCCGTCACGAGCACCCGGCCCTTCTTGCCCGCGATGCGCAGTGCATCGATCGCGCCCATCGCGATGTTGTCGTTGGCGCACATCAGGCCGCGCACCATCGGATGCCCCGACAGAATCTGCAGCGCGGCGACCTTGCCGCTTGCGGCGTTCCAGTCACCGCCGTCAATGGCGCTCACCCGCATGCCCGCCGCGTTCATCGCGTCCTTGAAACCCGCCGAGCGCTGCTGCGAATTGCGGTCGTTCGAAGGGCCTTCGATGATCCCCACTTCATCGCCCGGCTTCAGCTTCGACGCGAGATACGTGCCGACGAGCTTCGCCCCGCGCCGGCTGTCCGGCCCGACGAACGGAATCACGACTTTCGCGTCGTCCTGCGCGCGTTCGTCGAAGGGATTGTCGATCGCGATCACGATGATGCCCTCCACGATGGCCTTCGCCGTCACCGGCAGCAACGCCCGGGAATCCGCCGGCGCGATGACGATGGCATTCGCCTTCGCATCGATCAGCGACTCGACGATGCGGATCTGTCCGGCGACGTCGTTGTCCGTGTCCGTGCCGCGCGTTTCCAGATTGAGTTGCGATGCGAAGTGACGCTGGTAGTTCTTTGCGCCTTCGATCATCGACATGACGAACGGGTCTTCCAGCGACTTCATCACCAGCGCGATGGTCGCCGTGTCGGTCGCGGCGAGCGCATCGCGTCCGCGCGCCAGACCGCATGCGCTGAGAGCGCAGGCGGCGAGCAGGCGGCGGCGGACAAGGCTCGTCATGAAATGAAAGAGTGAGGCCGATGGATCGCCTCATTGTAGACGCAGCCGTCCGCGCTCTGGCCAAGTCCCGCAGCGACGCGGGCCTTTCGACTCAGCGCGCCGCCGCCTCCACGAGCGCGGGCAGGCCGCTGACAGGTTGCATCAGGCCGGCATCGAGCCCATGGCGCGCGCGCAGATAGTCGGTTGCGTTCCAGGAAAGCCACGAGCCGCCCTGCGCGTCCTCCCAGGCCAGCACCTTGAGCGGCAGGTCGAGCGCGGCGGTGGGAACGGCCTGCATCAGCGGCGTGCCAGCCTGCGGATTGCCGAACACGAGCAACTGGCTGGGCGGCATCGCGAGGCCGGCGCGCGCGGCGTCGCCGCTGAAGTCGATGCGCGCGAACAGCATCAGCCCGCGTGCGCGGATCAGTGCTTCGAGCTTGTCGGCAGTGGCGAGTGCGCCGTGCGCGCTCGCCATCGTCTCGACGCCGTTTCCGGCGCTTGCATCGGGCATCGACATGAGGCCTCCGAGGTTCAAGGCGCCGCGCGGTTCTTCCAGGCCAGCGAGACAAAGGCCCTGCACAGCGCTTCCATGCCGAGCGCGTCTTCGTCGTCGAAGCGGTTGGGCACGGGACTATCCACATCCCATACGCCGATCAGCGTGCCATCGGCGGCGATCAAGGGCACGACGATCTCGGAACGCGACGCCGCATCGCAAGCAATGTGGCCGGGAAAGGCATGCACATCCGGCACGACCTGGGTCCGGCGCTGCTGCGCCGCCGTGCCGCACACGCCGCGTCCGAGCGCAATGCGCACACAAGCCGGCTTGCCCTGAAACGGACCGACGACGAGTTCCGTGCCGTCGAAGAGATAGAAGCCGGCCCAGTTCAGATCCGGCAGCGAGTGATAGAGCAGCGCCGAGAAATTCGCTGCATTGGCGATGAAGTCCGGTTCGTCGCTGACGAGTGCGCGGGCTTGCTGAAGCAGGTCGTCGTATTGGGCCGCCTTGCTGGCGTGACTGGTCGGGGAGATCGAAAACATGATGGCGACGAAGTTGGGCCGCAGCGCGGGCGCGTCCGCGACATCGAAAAAGTGTCGCCGACGATAGCACAACGGTCAGCGTCTCGCTGTCGATGCCGGAAAGCCCTTTGCAAGCAAGCTCCGCGTGCCTTGGCACCGCGCGAGACTCGCGACGCCACTGAAAGGAACGCTTAAAACCCCCTCCGGGATTTCCCTCCTTTACTTCGCTTCGCCGGCGGCATTAAATCAACCAACTTGATTTAATTAATGGCCACGCCAAGATGGCCCTCTGACGGAGACATCGAGTGAAATCCCCGAGCGGCAAAGGAAGCAACTCCGCGAACGTGCGCCGGTACAACGAGCGCCTGCTGCTGCAGGCGCTCAGGCGTACCGAACCCGCGTCGAAGGCCGACCTCGCGCGTCACGCGAACCTGACCAGCACGGCTGTCGGCAGCATCGTCGATTCGCTCCAGCAATCGGGTCTGATCGAATATTCGGGACGCCGTCTCGAAGGCCAGCGCGGCCAGCCGGCGTCGCTGCTGCGGCTCGATCCGCGCGGCGCATTCGGGATCGGCGTGCGGCTGGACCGCACGGGCATCGAGACGGTGCTCGTCAATTTCGCCGGCGACGTGCTCGCCCGCAGCGCGCTCGATTCCGTCCTGCCGCATCCCTCCACGGTGCTGAAGATCGTGCAGCGCGACGTCGGCAAGATGCTCTCGCTGCTGAGCGAGGCCGAGCGCGAGCGTCTGACGGGCATCGGCGTCGCGCAGCCGTTCAATCTCGGCAGCTGGCTGCGCGAACTCACGCTGCCCGCCGACACCTTCCGCGCCTGGGACGAAATCGACTTCGCCGACGAACTCGGCCGCGCGCTCTCCCTGCCCGTCTTCAGCGAGAACGACGGCAACGCCGCCGCCACCGCCGAACTGTTCTACGGCCACGGCCGCCGCTGCGACGATTTCGTCTATCTGTTCCTCGGCTCGGCGATCGGCGGCGGCATCGCGATTCATGGCGACTGCCTGCGCGGCGCCTCGGGCAATGCGGGCGACATCGGCGTGATTCCGGTGCCGCCGAGCCGCCTGCCGTCCGCGCCGCAGCCGGCCGGCCAGTGGGACATCCTGCTGTCGCGCGCATCGCTGAATGCGCTGGTGCGGCATCTCAGCTACTGCGGCGCGGCCGCCGACAACCGCGTCGATCTTCAATCGTGCATCGAGCGTGCTCTGCCCGCCGTCGACGAATGGATCGACGACTGCATCGAGGCGCTCGCGCCCGCATTGCGCGCCACGCTCTGCGTACTCGATGTGCCGATGGTCGTGATCGATTCCGACATCGACGGCGGCCTGCTCGACAAGCTCGTCGCGCGCCTGGCCGCGACGCTCGCCGCCAACGCGCCCGAAGCGCGCGGCACCCCGACGCTCGTGCGCGGCACCTTCGGCCCGGATGCGGGTGCGATCGGTGCGGCCACGCTGCCGCTGTTCTTCAACTTCTCACCGCGCGCGGCGATCCGCCACGCGGGCATCAAACCGCAAGAGGTGAACCATGCCGCATGACGTATCCAGCCGGCCGCCGCTTCTCGAAATGCGCGGCATCAGCAAGACTTTCCCCGGCGTCCGCGCGCTCAACGACGTGCGGCTCTCGGTCTATCCCGGCGAAGTGCATTCGCTGATGGGCGAAAACGGCGCGGGCAAGTCCACGCTGATGAAGATTCTGTCCGGCGCCTATCAGGCCGATGCGGGCGGCCAGATCCTGATCGACGGCGCACCCGTCACGATCGACGGTCCGCTCGCCGCGCGCTCGCTCGGCGTCGCGGTGATCTATCAGGAACTGAGCCTCGCGCCGAATCTCTCGGTCGCCGAGAACATCTACGCGGGGCGCGAGCTGCGGCGCGGCCGTCTGGTGGATCGCGCGGGCATGGAGCGCGGCTGCGCCGACGTGCTCACGCGGCTCGGCGCCAACTTCAGGCCGCATACGCTGGTGGGCGATCTGTCGATTGCGGAACGTCAGCTGGTCGAGATCGCGCGCGCCGTGCATGCGCAGGCGCGCATTCTCGTGATGGACGAGCCGACCACGCCGCTGTCCTCGCGCGAAACCGACCGCCTGTTCGCGCTCGTGCGCCAGTTGCGCGAGGAAGGCATCGCGATCATCTATATCAGTCACCGGATGGCGGAGATCTATGAACTCTCCGACCGCGTGTCCGTGCTGCGCGACGGCTCCTATGTCGGCACGCTGATGCGCGAGGAACTGTCCGCCGAAAGCCTCGTGAAGATGATGGTGGGACGCGACATCTCGGGCTTCTACAAGAAGGAACACGCGGCCTACGATCCCGGCAACGTGGTGCTCTCCGTGCGCGATCTCGCCGATGGCAAGCGCGTGCGCGGTTGCAGTCTCGACCTGCACGCGGGTGAGGTACTGGGCATCGCGGGGCTGGTCGGCGCGGGGCGCACCGAGTTCGCGCGTCTGATCTTCGGCGCGGAGCCGGCCGTGCGCGGCGACGTGACGATGCACGGCAAGCCGCTGA
Organism: Caballeronia sp. LZ043; assembly: GCF_031451075.1. Classification (NCBI taxonomy): domain Bacteria; kingdom Pseudomonadati; phylum Pseudomonadota; class Betaproteobacteria; order Burkholderiales; family Burkholderiaceae; genus Caballeronia; species Caballeronia sp. LZ043. Next base: position 1,630,501 of record NZ_JARUXT010000003.1, read on the forward strand.
AGCTGCGCACGCCGCGCGATGCGATCGACGCCGGTCTCGTCTATCTCACCGAGGACCGCAAGCATCAGGGCCTGTTCCTCGACATGAGCGTGCGCGACAACATCAACATCACGATCGCCGGGCGCGACGCAAAGATGGGCGTGATGGACCTGCCGCGCGGCAACTCGCGCGCGAAGGACGCCATCGCCGCGCTCACGATCCGCGTGCCGAACATGCGGGTGAACGTCGGCGCGCTGTCGGGCGGCAACCAGCAGAAGGTGCTGCTGTCGCGCCTGCTGGAGACGAAACCCGACGTCCTGATCCTCGACGAGCCGACGCGCGGCGTGGACATCGGCGCCAAGTCGGAGATCTACCGGATCATCAACGATCTGGCGCGCTCGGGCGTCGGGATCATCGTGATTTCGAGTGAACTGCCGGAAGTGATCGGCGTTGCGGATCGCGTGCTCGTGATGCGCGAAGGCGAGATTGCGGGCGAACTCGGCGGCCATTCCGGCAAGCCGATTTCACAGGAAAGCATCATCGAACTGGCGACCGGCTCGAAGGCCGCGCTCGGCCAGGCGGCTTGAGCCTATCTGGACTGGAGAGAGACATGGCTAACACGACGAAACCCCACGACACCGCGCCGGCTTCCAAGGCGGACAACCCGGCAGAACGGCAGACGCGCATCGAGCACAAGGAACGCATGCAGGTGCTGATGCGCACGGCGGGCATGCTGCCGGTGCTGATCCTGCTGTGCATCGGCTTCGGCATTGTGACGGACGGCTTCTTCAGCCTCCAGAACCTGTCGATCGTCACGCAGCAGGCGTCGATCAACATCGTGCTCGCAGCCGGCATGACCTTCGTGATCCTGACGGGCGGCATCGACTTGTCCGTGGGCTCGGTGCTTTCGGCGGCCGCCGTCACCGCGTTGCTTGCCTCGAACCTGCCGGGCCTGGGCTGGCTCGGCATTCCGGCGGCGCTTGCGGTCGGACTGGGCTTCGGCGTCGTCAACGGGCTGCTGATCGCGCTGCTCAAGCTGCCGCCGTTCATCGTGACGCTCGGCTCGCTGACCGCCGTGCGCGGCATCGCGCGGCTCATCGGACACGATACGACCATCTTCAATCCGCAACTGTCGTTCGCGTTCATCGGCAACGACTCGCTGTTCGGCGTGCCCTGGCTCGTCATCATCGCGATTGCCGTGGTCATCATCTCGTGGTTCATCCTGCGGCGCACCGTGCTCGGCCTGCGCATCTATTCGGTCGGCGGCAATCCGGAAGCGGCGCGGCTCTCGGGCATCAAGGTGTGGGGCATCGAGCTGTTCGTCTACGCGATCTCCGGCTTGCTCGCGGGTCTCGGCGCGGTGATGTCGGCGGCGCGTTTGTACGCGGCGAACGGCCTGCAACTCGGCCAGTCCTATGAACTCGATGCGATCGCCGCCGTGATTCTCGGCGGCACGAGCTTCGTGGGCGGCGTCGGGTCGATTGTCGGCACGCTGGTGGGCGCGCTCATCATCGCGGTGCTGTCCAACGGTCTCGTGCTGCTCGGCGTGTCGGACATTTGGCAGTACATCATCAAGGGCCTGGTGATCATCGGCGCCGTCGCGCTCGACCGTTACCGCCAGCGCGGCTCGGCCCGCACCTGATCAACTCTCTTATCCTCCATCCGGGCGCTCGCAGGGTCCGCTTGCGCCCGACTCAAACACGAACGGACCAACCTGGAGACAACACCATGCGCAAGCACACCCCGCTGTTCGCCGGCGTCGCACTCGCCCTGGGAATCGGCCTGTCGATCTCGGCCCATGCCGCCGACAAGCAACTGAAATCGATCGGCGTCACGGTCGGTTCGCTCGGCAACCCGTACTTCGTGACGATTTCGAAAGGCGCGGAAGCGAAAGCCAAGGCCATCAATCCGGCCGCGAAGATAACAGCCGTGTCGGCGGATTACGACATGAACAAGCAGTTCACGCAGATCGACAATTTCATCTCGGCGCATGTGGACATGATCCTCATCAATGCCGTGGATCCGAAGGCGATCGAGCCAGCCGTGAAGAAGGCCAAGGCGGCGGGTATCGTCGTGGTCGCGGTGGACGTCGCGGCGGCCGGCGCCGATGCCACCGTGCAGACCAACAACGTGCAGGCCGGAGAACTCGCGTGCGACTTCCTCGCGAAGAAGCTGAACGGCAAGGGCAACGTGGTGATCGAGAACGGGCCGCAGGTATCGGCGGTGATCGACCGGGTGAACGGCTGCAAGAGCGTGTTTGCGAAGAACCCGGGCATCAAGGTCCTGTCCGACGATCAGGACGCGAAGGGCTCGCGCGAAGGCGGCATGAACGCGATGCAGGGTTATCTGACGCGCTTCCCGAAACTCGACGGCGTGTTCGCGATCAACGATCCGCAAGCCATCGGCACGGATCTGGCGGCCAAGCAATTGCATCGCAACAACATTGTGATTACGTCGGTGGACGGCGCGCCCGACATCGAATCCGCGCTCAAATCCGACACCATGATCCAGGCGTCCGCGAGCCAGGACCCGTGGTCGATGGCGCAGCAGGCGGTGAGCGTCGGCTACGACCTGATGAACGGCAAGAAGCCCAGCAGCACGATGATCCTGATGCCCTCCACGCTCATCACGCGTGAGAACGTCGGTAACTACAAGGGCTGGTCGTCGCCGCGCTGAGCGCGGTGGTTACCTGAGCGGCAGCACGCGGAGGGCGCTCGGCCGGCTGGGCGAAGTCGAGCGATCCACCGCGACCAGCCGCTTGCGCGCCACGTCCACGGCGACGCCGCGCGGCGCGTCCAGATCGTCGGCGATGACGGTGGGGCGGCCGCGCTTCGAGAAGCTGCAGACGGCGTGCGCGCCGCATTTCGTGTAGAGCGTGCCGTCGGGCGCCGCGGCCAGCAGGTCGGGCGCTTCGACGGTCGCGAAGACATCGCTGGCCGCAAGCGGCGCGTCGGCGGTGCGCGCCGCCGGCAAATCCACCCGGTAGATGCGGTTCGCGGCCTGATCGCTGATATAGAGCGTGTCGCCGGCCAGCGCGAGTCCGACCGGCTTCTTCAGGCCCGTGACGATATCCTGCTCGATCACCTGCCGTGGCGCCGCGCCGCGCGTGATGATGCTGACGCCGCCCGTCGCGGGCGCGTCGCCTTCCTTCGAGAACCAGCTCGACAGGAACGTGCCGCCATCGAGCACCAGCAGACCCAGGCGACGTCGCGCGGCATTCGTGTCGGACGCGAGGTTGACCTGACCGCTCGGTGCGACATCGAATACGGCGCTTGACGAACCAAAGCCGAAGCGCTCAACCAGCAGATGCCCGTTCGGCGCAAACGCGATCTGGCTCAGGCTCACGCGCTGACCGTCCGCCGCCGGCAGGCGCGCGTAGGGCGAAAACGCGGGCGCTTCCGCTTCGCCGATATGCTGCGTCATCTGGATGCCGTTACTGTCGTCATCGGTGACGAACACGGCGCCGTCCGAATCGCGCACGGCTACGCTGTTTGGCGTGCCCGTCAGCGGCACCTTCTGCGCCGTCGTCGTCACCGGGGCGACCGAGCCGCAGGCTGCCAGAAGCATCGTTGCGGCAAACGCCGTCATCAGTTGCCGGTTCATCGCGATGCCTCCCATCGAGTGGATGTCCATCCTTTCCTCCAGCTCAGATGATAGTGGCCCGCTTCAACATGCGCCCACTTGGCAAGCCTTCGACCCGCCTTTCAATTGTTTTGCGGATGATGCGGATCCGTGTCGTCCGTATGATGGCTGCCGGGAATGCCGCCTCCTCCGCCCCCAAGCCCTGCACCACCGCCACCGCCGCCGCCGCCTCCTCCTCCGCCGCCGCCCTTGCCTCCCTGACCCTCGCCCTGCTTGCCCTTGGCTCCGGACGGCCGCGCCGGACCCTGTGCTGGAATGCGGACCGTCATAGGCACCGCATCCAGATCGAGCGCGTCGCGGATGAAATCGCGCAGCGAGATCACGAGTTCAGCCGTATGAATCGGCCGCCCCTGCACCATCTCGGTCGCGGCATGAGCGGCCAGACGCACCTGTTCTTCCGTGCCGAGCAAGATGATGTCGGCCAGCGCGGCCTCCACCGAGTCGCGTATGCGCCGCGACCTTTCCGTTTTGCCCGGATCGTGAGCATCGCGTGCCGCACCGGAATCATCCAGCGCGGCAAGGGCGTCATCGACGGCGGGCGGCACGGCCATCGAAGCGCGCCTGAGATCCTTGAGATGGGTCGGATCGACGGCAAGATTGCCGGTGAACGATCCTCCCAGCGTCTTGTACGCGGCGATCAGCGTACGCAGCCGTTCGTTGATCTGCCGGTTGGCGCGCTCGCGCCGCTGCTGGACCGTCTGCATCAGCAGCAAGCGGACACCGACGCCGATCAGCGTGACGACGGCCAGCGTGAAGAGCGTCGAAAGAAGGGTTTGCCAGGAACTGAAGTTCAGGTCGCGCATGGGGGGACGTCAGGAAAGATGGGGATGAATGACGCGCTTTCACAACTGCACCTGATGCAGTTGAACAGACAGGCATTGCTGTCGCTGATGGCCGCTGCGGGACCGTACTGAAACGCCTACGCCCTGAGTTTCATTCGCCGCCGGGCTGCATCAGCGGCAGGCGGACGGTGAAGGTCGAGCCGAGGCCGGCGCCGTCGCTCGCGCCATCCAGCATGCCGCCGTGCAGATCGACGATCTGTCTGGCAAGCCATAGACCCAGTCCCAGCCCGCCGACGCGCCCGCTGGTGCGCGGCGCAATCTGTTCGAAGCGGTCGAAGATGCGCGGCAGGGCTTCCGGCTCGATGCCGCGCCCGGTATCGCGCACCTGGATGCTGACGTGATCGTCCAGCACCTTCATCGACACGGTGACGCTGCCGGCATCGGTGAACTTGATCGCGTTGGTCAGCAGGTTCGACACGACCTGTCCGAGGCGGTTTTCATCGGCCAGCACGACGCAGGAACCCAGTTCCGCGATATCGAGTTGCAGGCCCTTGTGCTCGGCGAGCTTGCGCATGTCCTCGACCACGATGGCGACCAGCGGACCGATATCGATGGGTTTCAGGTTTGCCGAGAGCTTGCCGGTCACGACGGCGCCGCTGTCGAGCAGGTCATCGACCATTCTCGACAACTGCCGACCGTTGCGGCGAATGGCATCGCCGGCCTTGGCGACGTGATTCGGATCCGCGACGAGTTGCAGCAACTCGGCCCACGACACGATGGCATTCAGCGGCGAGCGCAATTCGTGGCTCACCGCCGCGATGAAGCGGTCCATGGTGGCCGCCAGCGCCTCGCTCCGCTCGCGCCCCGAGCGCTCTTCGCCCGCGACGGCATGCGCCTCGATCTCCCGCTCCTTGCGCCCCGTGATGTCGAGCGTGAAGCCCACCACCGAGCGCACGGTCACGTCATCATCGAAACGCGCCATGCCGCGGACCAGCACCCAGCGACGGCCCGTCTGCCTTTCCACAAGACGCTCGAACTCGAAAGGCTGTCCGGACTGAAGCAGGCGCCAGTGGGCCGCGAACTGCTCGGTGGTGTCGCCGAGGAAAGACGCATGCATGAGTTCGTCGGCGTGAACCTGACCCAGGTCGCGGCGGCATCGTTCACTGCACTTCACCGTGCCCGCCATCAGATCGAGTTCCCAGGCGCCAACGCCCGCGAACGCCAGCGCTTCCTCGAAATGGCCGAGGTGATCCGCGAGCTGCTTCTGCGTCTCCTGCACGAGGATTTTGCGCAGACGCGCATTCGACCGCATCTGCGCCTTCTCGCGCCGTTCGCCCTCGCCGGCCAGCGTGCGGGCGGTCACGTCCTCGAAGCGCAGGACGACATGGGACGGAAGGTCCTGCGTGGCCGGCACCCGCTGCGCGAAGATCTGCCAATGACGCGCAGCCGGCGCGGTGCTCCCGGTGGTTTCATCGGTGGATCGGCCGCCATCGAGACGGAACACCGGCGAGGACCGGCGTTGCCCGGCCCGCAGACTGGCCGCGATATTGACGATCAGATGCTCGCAATTGCGGCGCTGCTCGGCCAGCAGGCCGTCCGGCGCCGCGCCTTCAGGGAACGCGAACAGCGTCCGCCATGCAGCGTTCGCGCTGACGACCGCGCCGTCGGAATCGAGGATCAGGTAAGGGTCGAGCAGCCGTTCGAAGATGCGCAGATCACCCGCCGCCGCCCAGACGTCCGAACCGTCCTTTCGCGTAGCCTGATCCATCAGGGGCTTCGCCTGTCGCGAGCGCTGCGTTCGAAGCGGTGCATCGTCAGCCACCTTCGGAAAGTCTGGCGACGGTCGCCAGGAAGTCGTCCATGCGCGCGGGCTTGCGCAAAACCGCGTTCCATAGCGCCGTGCCGGCAGACGCATCGACATGAGCCGACGTGTGCAGCACGATCGGAATATGCGTCCATTCAGGGTTTTGACGCAGCGCGCGGCTCAGTTCCTCGCCGTTCATGCCAGGCATCATCAGGTCGGTGATGACCAGGTTGGGCGGCCGGCGCTGCATCGCGAGCAATGCTTCCTGCGCGCCGTTCGCGCGTTCGACCTCGTAACCGACATGCTCCAGCGCGAAACTCCACGCTTCGAGCAAGTCCGGTTCATCATCAACGAGAAGGATACGCGTCATTTGGCGCTCATAGCGACGATGGGTGCCACCCTGGCCTTCGGCGTCCGGACCGTTTTTCCATGGTTCGGCTCGGCGTCATTCCGTTGCTCCGCGCTGGACCTGGACGTAACGCGCGACCGCTCCAATCAGGTCAGCCGGCGCGCACGGCTTGCGCAACAAGGCGGCGAACCGGTGAACCTCGTCCGGCGGGATCGCGTGCGGCACCGCGCTGCACAGGATGATGGGCATCGCCGGGCCGTCTTTCTGAAGGGCCCTCGCAAGCTCCAGGCCCGACATGACGGGCATCATGAAATCGGTCACGACGAGCGCCGGACGGACACGCGCGATCAGGCTCAGCGCCTCTTTTCCGTTGGGCGCGGCGTGAACCGTATATCCCTCGTCTTGCAGGAGAAACGTGAGGGAATCGGTAATCAGGGATTCGTCATCGACGACGACCAGAGTAGACATGCAGACCGGCGACGGCTATCGGCCGCGCGCTTTGATGTTCCCCCCCGCTGCGACGACGACGTCGCTCAGCGGCAGCGTTCCGATCACGTGTACGCCCTTGCCCGAAGTGGAGATGCCGACTTCGGCCACGGTGGTGTCGAAGAGACTGTCGCGCACCTTGAGCACGGCGATGGCCCGCTTCATGACGCCGTCGACCAGTTCATGCTGCATGCCGATCACGTTGTCCAGCTGGCTCAGGATTTCCGGCGACGGATTCTCGATCCACGGGCCCGACAGTTCCTTCACTTCCCAGGTACAGACCGTGGTGACGCCCAGACCGCGCAGTTCGTTGGTGAGCGCCGCGAAGAACTCGACCATGCGATGCGGGTCCACGGTGGCGCGCTCGAAGCCGGCCAGCCCGTCGATGAAAACACGTTTGGCGCCGCTCGCCCGCACGACGTCGAGCAGGTCGTAGGCGAGTTTATCGAGCAGGTTCTCGGTCATCGGCCGCCAGATGACCTTGAGCGCGCCCGATGAACAGCGTTGCTCCCAGTCCAGGCCGAGTGCGTGCGCTTTGGTCTCCAGGCGTTTTGGCGTTTCGTAGAAGCCGAAATGCACCGCCGGTTCCTCGGGCGTGCCGAGTTGCAGGAAATTCAGTCCGAAGGTTGTCTTGCCGCTGCCGGCCGGGCCCACGAGAACGGAGACCGAACTTGCCGGAATGCCGCCGCCGAGACGGGCGTCCAGTCCGTCGATGCCGGTGGGGATCCTGTAGGGCGGCGCAGGGTCGCTCCGGGTTGGAAGCCCCAGCGCGACTTCGAGCCGCGGATAGACGACGATGCCGCGATTGCCGATCTCGAACAGATGCAGCCCGCCCATCGCGCGGCTGCCGCGCGACTTGGCGACGCGGATCTGACGCACCGTGCGCGACGCAGCGAGGATCTCCTCGATCTGCAGCACGCCGTCGACCATCGTGTGTTCGGGGCTGGATTCGTCGATGCGCGCGCTCGTCAGGAACAGCACGGTACAGCCGGTGAAGGCCGCGTGTCCCTGGAGTTCGGCGACGAAGGTCTTGACGTCGAGATTGCTTTCGCCGCTTTCACGCGCGTTGAGCAGGCCGTCGAGCACGAGAATGCTGGCTTTCTGCCGGGCAAGCTCGGTGCGCAGCGTGGCGACCAGCGCCGAGAGTCCCTCTTCGCGCAGCGTGCGGAACAGACTGATGTACGTGATGCCGTTTCCGACGCGTTGCGCGTCGTAGAAGTCGAGCGTCGAGAGCGACTGGAACAGTCTGTCGTGCGACTCGGCCAGCAGCGTCACGTACAGCACCTTGCGGCCCTGGCGAGCCTGCGCGAACGCGATCTGATTCGCAAGAATCGTTTTGCCCGCGCCAGGGCGACCCTGAATGATGTAGGACGAGCCTGCCACGAGGCCGCCGCCACAGATTTCGTCGAGTCCGGTGACGCCGCTGCGTAAGCGCGCAAGCGTGTTGTCCATTGCCTGGGTCCATGAAAGCGAAGATGTGGAGCAACCGAATGTCACCGGCTTACTCGCGTACCCGGCAGTCTAACCGATAACCGTCTCCGTCCGATCCGTATCCGCTTGTGCGCATCAACCGGAGAGCCTTTGCGGACGCGGCTCGCAGGGCTTTCTACCGCGCGAAAAAATTGCTCGGTGACACGTTCGCGGTCGGTAAATCAGGGAGCGCGATAAAAAATATTTGCTACGCACCAGTTCGCCAACGTTTGCCATGACCGTCGACTAGTTGTCCACCGTTCAGTCCTGTCCCAACACGCCGTAAGGCCGCCTAGAAAGCTTAAGCGACCACTAAAAAAACGCCTTCGGACAACTCAAACAAGGAAGAACAACCATGTCAGGCAACCTGCGAGTCAAGACCAAACTCGCGCTCGGATTCGGCATGCTCACTGCGGCCGTGCTGATCGTAGCGGCGCTCTCGATCGAGGCGCTGCGGGAAAGCAACACGCGCTTCATGTCCTACGTGCACGGCATCAATGCGCGCGCGACGCTGGCCGAACACATCCGGACCGATGTCGACCGGCGGGCCATCGCGGCGCGCAATCTCGTGCTGGCCACCCGGCCCGAGGATATCGAACTCGAGAAAGCCGCGGTCATGCAAGCGCACGAAGACGTGCAGCGAGACTTGCGTATCTTCAAGGACAGGGTGGCCGGCGCGCAGGATGTCACGCCGGAAGTGCGGACCCGCGTGGCGGAGATCGACCGCGTCGAGGCGCTCTACGGGCCAGTGGCATTGCATATCGTCGATCTCGCGCTGAAGGGGCAACGGGAGGAAGCCATCGCGCGCATCAACGACGACTGCCGTCCGCTGCTCGCCGCGCTCGTCAAGGCGACGCAAGATTATTCGGAACTGACGCAGCGACGCGAGGAACAGCTCGTCACCGAATCCGAACGCCATTACGCCACCGCGCGCCTCCTGTTGAGCGGCGTCTGCGCGCTGGCGGCGCTGGGCGCCGTGCTGGCGGGCTTCGTCATCACGCGCGGCGTGATGCGCGCGCTGGGCGCGGAACCGGATGCGCTGAGCGCCGTCGCGCAACGCGTCGCGAGCGGCGATCTCGCGCCGGTCGCCCACGCCGATGCCGCCCCACGCGACAGCGTGCTTGCCTCGATGAGCACCATGCAGAAAAATCTCGTGCAACTCATCGGCAATGTGCGGGCATCCGCCGATCACATCGCCACGGGTTCGAGCCAGATTGCATCGGGCAATGTCGATCTTTCGACCCGCACCGAACAGCAGGCGGCATCGCTCGAAGAAACCGCATCCAGCGTCGAGGAACTCACCACGACCGTGCGCCAGAACGCCGAGCACGCGCAGCAGGCCAACGCGCTCTCGGCCAGTGCGAGCGCCGTCGCCAGCGACGGCAGCGTGGCCGTCACCCGCATGATCGAAACCATGTCCGAGATCAGCGCGCGTTCGAGCCAGATTGCGAACATCACGGGCATCATCGACAGCATTGCCTTCCAGACGAACATCCTGGCGCTCAATGCCGCCGTCGAAGCTGCACGCGCGGGCGAGGAAGGACGCGGATTCGCCGTCGTCGCCGCGGAAGTGCGCAGCCTCGCGCAGCGCTCGTCCAGTGCCGCGAAGGAAATCAAGGCGCTGATCGATACCTCGGTGGAGCGCATTGCCGAAGGCTCCTCGCTGGCGGGCAAGGCCGGCGTGACCATGACGGACGTCACGCAGGCCGTGTCCAAGGTGCGCGACATCATGGGCGAAATCGCCGCCGCGTCCAGCGAACAGAGCCGGGGCATCGAGCAATTGAGTCACGCCATCTTGCAGATGGATCAAGTCACGCAGCAAAACGCGGCGCTGGTGGAAGAGGCCGCGGCGGCGGCGCAGTCGCTCGATGACCAGGGACGCCGCCTGACGGATGCCGTGTCCACCTTCCGCGTAGCCTGATCAACGTATGAACGACGAAGACTTCCTGACTTGCGGCAACGCGGACGCGTCCAGCGAACTCGTGTATCGACGGCTCGTGCAGAGCATCACCGGCTATGCCATCTATATGCTCGACGTGGACGGCATCATCACGACCTGGAACGCGGGCGCGCAGAAGGCGAAGGGCTATGCCGCCGATGAGATCATCGGCCGCCATTACGGCTGTTTCTATTCCGTCGAGGAACGGCTGGACGACCTGCCCGGCCGCAATCTGGAAACCGCGCGCACCACCGGCAAGTACGAAGCCGAAGGCTGGCGCGTGCGCAAGGACGGCAGCCGCTTCTGGGCGCACGTGGTCATCGACGCATTGCGCGACGAACACGGCGTCCTGTTCGGCTTCGCGAAGATCACGCGCGACTGCACCGAACAACGGCGCGTCAGCGAATACGCGTTCGATCAGGAACGGCGCTTCCGCTTCCTCGTGCAAAGCGTGACCGACTATGCCATCTACATGCTCGACATCAATGGCATCGTGTCGAACTGGAATGCCGGCGCGCAACGCACGAAAGGCTATAGCGCGGATGAGATCGTCGGCCGGCATTTCAGCTGCTTCTACACGCCCGACGATCAGGCCGCGGGCCTGCCCGCCCGCAGTCTCGCGACGGCGCTCGCGCAGGGCAAGTACGAAACCGAGAGCTGGCGCGTGCGCAAGGACGGCACGCACTTCTGGGCGCATGTCGTCATCGACCCGATCTACGACGACAACGGCGAGCTGTTCGGCTTCGCCAAGGTCACGCGCGACCGCACCGAAGCCCGCGCATTGCAGAAGCAGACGCGCGATCACGAGCGCAGCTTCCGGCTCCTGATAGAAGGCGTCACCGACTACGCGATCTACATGCTCGATGCGAACGGCATCGTGTCGAACTGGAACGCCGGGGCGCAGCGCGCGAAGGGTTACAAGGCGAGCGAGATCGTCGGCAAGCATTTTTCCTGTTTCTACGATCCGCGCGACCAGGAACAAGGGCTGCCGCAACACGGACTCGACACCGCGCGCGCCCATGGCAAGTTCGAGGCACTGGGCTGGCGCTTCCGCAAGGACGGCACGAAGTTCTGGGCGCACGTGCTGATCCAGCCGATCTACGACGATCGTGGCGACCTGTTCGGCTTTGCCAAGATCACGCGCGACTGCACCGAGCAGCGCGAGACCTCGCTGGCGCTGGAAGAGACCACGCGCAATCTCGACCTCGCGCTGGAAAACATGCTGCAAGGCTTGTGTCTGTTCAACCGGCGCGGCCGTCTGGTGCTATGCAACGACCAGTTCGCGCGCATCCTCTCGATTCCCGCCGACAGCCTGCCCGCCGGCATCTCGTTGCGCACCGTGCTGCGCCGCATCTGCGACCGCAAGTCCGGCGCGCGCGACGATGCGGTCAATGCAGTCGACGAACTGCGCCGCAATCTGCTGCGCGGCTCCGCGCCGGGAACAGAGCAGACCACCATCGAATTCCAGCACCTCGGCCGCAGCATCGGGGTCGTGACGCGGCTGCTGTCGCATGGCGGCTGGGTATCGACGATCGAGGATGTCACCGAGCGCCGCGCCGCCGAACGGCGCATCTCGCATCTGGCGCATCACGATCACCTGACGGACCTGCCGAATCGCGTGAGCTTCAAGGAACGCCTGGAGCATCTTGTCGATGCCGTCACGCCCGAGCATCCGTTCGCCCTGCTCTATCTCGATCTCGACCGCTTCAAGGTGGTCAACGACACGCTGGGCCACCACGCGGGCGACGAACTGCTCAAGGCGGTGTCGCAGCGGCTGGGCTCGCTGTTGCGCGCGAGCGATCAGCTGGCGCGCCTGAGCGGCGACGAGTTCACCATCCTGCAGACGTGGGCCCGCACACCGGACGATGCCGCCGCCCTCGCGCAGCGTTGCATCGACGCGCTGGTGACGCCGTTCGAGATCGTCGGCAATGAGGTGACGGTGGGGGTGAGCATCGGCATCGTGTGCTGCACGGTAGGAAGCGTCGATGCCGACAATGTCCTGCAGCAAGCCGATCTCGCGCTCTACAAGGCCAAGCGCGAGGGCCGCAACTGCTTTCGCATCTACGAGCGCGGCATGAACGATCCGCTGCGCCTGCGTAACGAACTCGAAGACGACCTGCGCCGCACGCTGCGCGCGGACGAACTCGAAGTGCATTACCAGCCGATCGTCGATGCCCGCAGCGGCCGCACCACCGCCTGCGAAGCGCTGCTGCGCTGGCATCATCCGAAGCGCGGGCTGATCTCGCCGGCCGAATTCATTCCGATTGCGGAAGAGCGCGGCCTGATGCCGGAAATCGGCGCGTGGGTCATGCAGCGCGCGTGCCGCGATGCCGCGAAATGGCCCGCCCATGTGCGGCTCAGCATCAACGTTTCGCCGGCGCAATTGCTCTATGAAGACTTCACGCGGGTGCTGCTGCGTTCGCTCAACACGGCGGGCTTGCAGGCGCACAGGCTCGAGATCGAGATCACCGAGACCGCGCTGCTCGAAACCTCGGGCACGCCGCACCGCATTCTCAACGAGATCCGTACGCTTGGCGTGGGCGTCGCGATGGACGACTTCGGCACGGGCTATTCATCGCTGAGCATCCTGCAAAGCTTTCCGTTCACGCGGGTGAAGATCGATCGCGGCTTCGTCAACGGTCTTGGACGCAATCCGAAGTCGGCGGCGATCGTGCGCGCCATCAGCGAACTATGCCGCAGTCTCGGCCTGCCGATCACGGCGGAAGGCGTGGAGACGGCCGAGCAACGGCAAGCGCTGCTCGGCGAGCATTGCGATGAACTGCAGGGCTTTCTGCTGTCGCGCGCGCTGACGACGCGGGCCGTCGAGTCGTGGCTGATCAAGGAATCTCTCCCGCAATAGGCCGAGCGCTATTCGTTTCGCTCTCGTTGGATCTTCCAGAAAGTTACCGCATTTGACGGCGCTTGAATGCGGCTGACTGCGATTGACGCATGGCCCCGCGCGAACACTTTGTTTCAAAACGCGTTTTCTCTTTAGTGCCGCGTCTGAAGCCGCGCACGCCCAACATTCCGTAACGAATGCACGAACGAACGGCGTCGGAGCCCGTGATTTAATCCGGCCTCCGACGCGTCGACCGGTCGATCGGACGGGCTGTTCGTGCGAGGCATGCATGTCTTGCGCAACACAGGCACATCCTCAAGCTCTCTTGGAGAAACACAGTGAAGAAATCCTTATTCGCGCTGACCGTGCTCGGCACCGTCGCGGGCGCGGCGCATGCACAGAGCAGCGTGACGCTCTACGGCCTCATCGACGCGGGGCTGACCTATACGAACAACCAGGGCGGCTCGCATAACATTCAGGCGACGAGCGGCGCCGTCAACGGCAGCCGCTGGGGCCTGCGCGGCGCGGAAGATCTCGGCGGCGGGCTGAAGGCGATCTTCACCCTGGAAAACGGCTTCAACATCATGAACGGCAATCTCGGGCAGAACAGCCGCGAGTTCGGCCGGCAGGCGTTCGTCGGTTTGTCGAGCAACCAGCTGGGCGCGCTCACGCTCGGCCGGCAGTACGATTCCGTCGTCGATTATCTCGGCCCGCTCGCGCTCACCGGCACGCAATTTGGCGGAACGCAGGCCGCGCATCCGTTCGACAACGACAACCTCGACAACTCGTTCCGCGTCAGCAACTCCGTCAAGTATCAGAGCGTGAACTACGGCGGCTTCAAGTTCGGCGGCCTGTATGGTTTCTCGAACGAGGCCGGCGGCTTCGCGACGAATCGCGCTTATAGCGTCGGTGCGTCGTATGCGTTCGGGCCGTTGAACGTGGCAGCGAGCTACATGCAGTTGAACAACGCAGGCGCGACGCTGAACGCGAGCGGCGCGGTCAGCGACGACGCAACCTTCGCGGCAAGCCGTCAACGCACCTTCGGCGCCGGCGTCAGCTATGCGTTCGGCCCGGCGCAGGCAGGCTTCGTCTTCACGCAGACGCGGCTCGACGGCGCGACCGGCATCGGTGCATCGGCATCGGGCGTGACGGGCGGCATCAGGCTCGACGGCGGCAGCGCGCGCTTCACCAACTACGAAGTCAACGGCCGCTATAACCTGACGCCCGCGTGGTCGCTGTCCGGCGCCTATACCTTCACCGACAGCCATCTGCAGGGCGTCGATCCGAAGTGGAATCAGATCAGCCTGCAAACGGCGTACGCGCTCTCGAAGCGCACCGACGTCTATCTGCAAGGCGTGTATCAGCACGTGAGCGATACGGGCGACTCGGGCATCACGGCGGCGATCAACGGTCTGTCGGCGTCATCGACGAACAGCCAGGTTTCGGCGACGGTGGGCTTGCGGCATCGTTTCTGAGTACGACGGGCTTGGCGTGGGCACGGCGTTCGCGGCGGTGCTTCAATGTGCCGCGAACAGTTCCACCACGCTCTGCGGCGCGTGTTCGCCGAAGAATCGCTCGTGGTTGCGAGCGGTTCGATCGGCGAATGCGGCGCTGCGTGGGAACAGCGCGTTTTCGTAGGCCTCGAGCGCTTTTTCGATGTTGTCGCGATGTTCGCACAGCGCCAGGCCCAGTTCGGCGCCGTCCTGGATCGCAAGGTTGGCGCCTTCGCCGGCGAACGGCGACATCAGGTGCGCCGCATCGCCCACGAGGGTCACGCCTTCAGTTTCAGTGCGTGCCCAGTGATGATGGGGCGGCAGGGCGTGGATCGGGCGGATCACGAGGTCCGTCTCGCTATCCAGTATCAAGGCTCGAAGCTCGGCAGCCCATCCTTCGAATTCATGCGCGAGTCGGGCCAGCGAGGACGAGCGCTTGGCGAAGTCGATCGTGTCGAACCAGTCTTCCGGCTTCTGCAACGCGACGTACACACGCACCGTGCCATCCGCGTAGCGGTGCGCAAGGATGCCCTTCCCCGGTTCTACCGCCATCAGCGTTCCCGTTTCGATTGCAGTCGATACTGTCGAGCCGGACGGATGGCGGGTCTCCATGAAGGTCGTGCCAGTGTAGGCCGGCTTTGCAGCGGACACGAGCGGCCGAACCCGGGACCATGCGCCATCGGCACCGATCAATAACGCTGTGCGCTCGGTTACGCCGTTCTTGAATGCGATCTCGTGGTTGCCCTCTTGCAGACGGCTCACACGGGTCAGTTTGTGGCCCCAGCGGATCGTATCGGCCGGTAGCGAATCGATCAGCATGCGACGCAACGCGCCTCGGTCGACTTCAGGCCGCGTGGGTGCGGCGGAGGCGGGCTGGTCGAACAGGATGGTCGCGTGTCTGTCGACCACACGCTTGGCGTCCTCGCCTGGAAGCACGAGATCGAGAAAGCGATCGTAGAGGCCCGCGGCTTTCAGGCCTGCCTGGCCGTTGTATTCGTGGATGTCGAGCAGGCCGCCCTGTGAGCGCGCGTCGGGAGAGGGTTCGGCTTCGTAGATCGTCGAACGAAATCCGTTGATGTGCAGGACGCGAGCGAGCGTCAGGCCGCCCAGGCCAGCACCGATGATTGCAATGCGGGCCGCTGCGACGTTCGAGGAAACGAGGGGTGGGTTCATGGCGCGTTCCGATAAGTACGAGCGAATCGCGCGGAAACACGACGGCTCGTAACGGTTCCGACGGGATGTCGGAGGAAACGCTGGTCAGCCCGAACCGAGTGGTTTGAGTGACGTGTGCGCGGTCTTTCGATCAGCGGTTTAGGGCGCTTGCGCGCTCAGGCTGATTTGGACGACCGTTTTTCGCGAATGTCAGACCGGGAGTATTGCATGGAAGGGCGTTGCGAGGGGAGAAGAACCGGGCGCTGATTGGGGTCCGCGCCCGGGTCTTGAGTCGATCGTGGGTGTGTCGATGGCACGAGGCCGGCCGGAACGTGCGAGTCCGGTCGATCTCGTGCTTTCTTGGCTTGTAGTTAGCGTTCTTGTGCTGGGGTTAGTGGTTGCCGCCGCCGCCGCCACCACCGCCGCCGCCACCGCCACCACCGCCACCGCCACCACCGCCATTGCCGTGGCCGCCGCCGCCATTGCCGTGACCACCACCACCGTTGCCGTGGCCGCCACCACCGTTGCCGTGGCCGCCACCACCGTTGCCGTGGCCACCATCGCCATGGCCACCAACGCTGCCGGCTCCATGGCCGCCATCGCCGTGACCGCCGCTGCTGCCGCTGCCGCCGCCAACGCCGTGGCCACCGTCGCCATGGCCTCCATCGCCGTGACCACCGCTGCCGTTACCGCCGCCAACGCCGTGGCCGCCATCGCCATGGCCGCCGTCACCGTGACCACCGCTGCCGTTGCCGCCGCCAACGCCGTGGCCGCCAACGCCATGGCCGCCGTCACCGTGACCACCATCGCCGTGACCGCCGCTGCCATTGCCGCCGCCAACACCATGACCGCCGTCGCCATGACCGCCGTCGCCATGACCACCGCTGCCGTTGGCACCGCCGACACCGTGGCCGCCGTCGCCATGACCGCCGTCGCCGTGGCCACCATCGCCGTGACCACCATCGCCGTGACCGCCGCTGCCGTTGGCACCGCCGACACCGTGGCCGCCGTCGCCATGACCGCCGTCGCCGTGGCCACCATCGCCGTGACCGCCGCTGCTGCCGGTGCCACCGCCGACGCCGTGGCCGCCGTCGCCATGACCACCGTCACCGTGACCACCGCTGCCGTTGGCACCGCCGACACCGTGGCCGCCATCACCATGACCGCCGTCGCCGTGGCCGCCATCGCCGTGACCGCCGCTGCTGCCGGTGCCACCGCCGACGCCGTGGCCGCCGTCGCCATGACCTCCGTCACCGTGGCCACCATCGCCGTGACCGCTGCTGCCATTGCCGCCACCAACGCCGTGACCGCCATCGCCATGGCCACCATCGCCATGACCGCTGCTGCCATTGCCGCCACCAACGCCGTGACCGCCATCGCCGTGGCCGCCGTCACCGTGACCGCCATCGCCGTGACCACCGTCGCCATGACCGCCGTCGCCGTTGCCGTGGCCACCATCACCATGACCACCGTCACCATGACCGCCATCACCATGGCCACCATCGCCGTGACCGCCGTCACCATGACCACCGTCACCATGACCGCCATCACCATGGCCGCCATCACCATGACCGCCGTCACCATGGCCACCGTCACCGTGGCCACCGTCGCCATGACCACCATCACCATGGCCACCGTCGCCATGACCACCATCACCATGGCCACCATCGCCATGGCCGCCATCACCATGACCGCCGTCGCCATGACCACCATCACCATGGCCGCCATCACCATGACCGCCGTCACCATGGCCGCCGTCGCCATGGCCACCATCGCCGTGGCCACCATCGCCATGACCGCCGTCGCCATGGCCATGACCGTCACCGCCGTGACCGTGACCATGACCGTTGCCGCCGCCATCACCCGTGCTGCCCCCTCCCGTACTACCTCCGCCTGTGCTGCCTCCTCCCGTACTACCCCCTCCTGTACTACCTCCGCCTGTACTGCCCCCGCCCGTAGTGCCCCCTCCCGTGCTACCTCCGCCTGTACTACCCCCTCCCGTACTACCCCCGCTCGTGCTACCCCCTCCACCCGTCCCACCCGAACCGCCACTCGATCCACCCACACCCGAACTCGAACCGCCCCCTTGCCCACCGGCGGACACAGCGCCGCCTCCCGACGTCGCGCCGCCTCCCTGACCGGATGCCCCGTTCCCGGCGCTACCGCTGCCGCTGCCCGTACCGGTGCTGCTGCCGGCGGTGCCGGTGCCCGACGTACCGTTGCTCCGGCTACCGCTCCTCAACGCAACCGAGCGTCCCGGCAACACGGCCGCCTGCGCCACAGACTGCGTGGCCGGTACAGCCGCGGCCATGGTCTGCGTCCCGACCACACAACCCGTCGATGTCAGGTTATTGCAAGCATCCTGTGAGGAAGCTGCATGTGAAAGATTCGACACCGCCGCAGCAATGACGAGCACGCTAAGCCTGAGTGCCGTCCTCAATTCATATTTGTTCGAGTTCCTCATGTTTTCCCCGTATGAGCAGTCGCGCCGCCTCTGGTGATGCGGATAACGCGATGTGGGGCAAGAATGGCAGTCTGGAAATGTTGTTCTGTGCGCTACTCAACCGAGCGCCCGGCGGCTGCGAGCAAGCACGTGCGCGTCCGCGCAGAAAACGTTTGCAGAAGACTCAAAAGCAACTGTCGCAATTACTTGGGACGATGACCAACCAGCGCAAGCTTTACCTTGAAATGATCCCGAAGCGCGCCGTTGGCGATCCAGATACCTCGTCGATTACTACGCCATCCGAACTAAAACTCTCAGGCAAGAATCCGTACAAATTGCTTTCTTTCCGATCAACGCAGAATGGATTACGAAAGAAACTCGCTGGCGCCTGCCGATGTCATGCTGACAACCAGCACACGCAGCGCCTTTCAAGAATCGAACACCGAAACCCTGAAAAGGCAGATACACGACATTTCCCGAAGAAGATGTCATGAGCGACGATCCCGTAATATATTCAGTGATACAGCGATGTCCGGCCCAAGCCGTCTTGAGCAGCCACGCCAACCCGCGCGCAGCTTTCGATGTCCTTTCGCTCATTCCAACCAGAAGCCCTGCTCACATGCTTTCACTCAGCGAGGAAATTCGCAGCCCGCACGTGGAGATCGGTGGCGCGGTGCAAATGCCTCTCAGGCTCGATGTTCCCGCGTTGCGCGAGTTCGCCTGCACGCGCATCGAGCCGTTCGATCTGATCTGCTTTTCGACCGGCCGTTATATCCGTCCGATGGGAAGCTATCGCGGCGTCCTGTTGCGCACGCTGCTGGACGCGGCGGGCGTGCGTCGGCCGGACAATACGGATTTCAAGCGCACGGTGTTCCTCGCGCAGGCGCACGACGGCTATGCCGTCACCTTCTCATGGCATGAGCTGTTCAACACGCCGATCGGCGCGCAAGTGATCGTCGCCTACGAATGCGCGGATCGCGAACTGGGTGTCGAAGACGGCCTGCCGGTGCTCGTATCCGGCGCGGACACGGTTCATGCGCCGCGGCACATGAAACGCCTCGTGCGCGTCGATGCTCACATTCTGGGAACCTCGCACCCATGAACGATGCCACGCGCGCGTTGCTGACTCACGCCGTCGCGCCTCCTTCCGCCGATACCGTGCTGTTCGCGCGGCTGATCGGCGCGCGCATCGAAGCGGGCGATACGGCCCTGCTGGGCCTCGATCGCATCGCACTCGCCGCATTGCTCGACCGTCATTTCCCGCATGCGTCGAATGCCCCGGAAGCCCCGCGGCAGATCGTGCTGACGCCCCATCATGCGTTCGTCCGCCGTCTGCACGGCCTGCTGATGTGGCACGACCGCACCGCGACACACGCATGGCACGACGCACTGTGTCTCGCGACCATCATCTCGGCCGCGACCTTGCGTCCGAATCATCTCTGGCGCGACCTCGGTCTCGACGGCCGCGACGACGTCACCGACATGCTGCAGCGTCACTATCCCGCGCTGGTCGCGCGGAACACGGCGAATCTGCGCTGGAAGAAGTTTCTGGCTCAGGAAGTGGCCTGCGCGGAAGGCGTCGCGCCCACGTGCGCGCCGGGTTGTCCGGGCTGCGAGGATTACGCGTTCTGCTATCCGGGGCAGTCATAGCCCATCGCGCCGATGTCGTTCGTGTATTCTCTCGGGCATGGCGACGACCCTCAAATCCAAGGACAGCGCAAAGGAAGCGGACACGGCAAAGCAGCCGGCCGAAGTGCGCTTTCGCATGCGCATCACCAAAGGCGAAACCATCGCGCTCGGTCCGGGCAAGGTTGCGCTGCTCGAAGCGATCCGCGAGCAAGGTTCGATATCGGCGGCCGCACGCAGCCTTGACATGTCGTACCGGCGCGCGTGGCTGCTCGTCGACGAACTGAACCGCTCGCTCAAGTCACCCGCGACGCTCTCCGAGCAAGGCGGCCAAAGCGGCGGCGGCTGCGTGCTCACGCCGGTCGGCGAACGCATCATCAAGCTGTATCGCGATGTCGAAGCTCAGGCCGAGGCAGCCTGCGCCCGGCAGATCGCTTCTCTCACGCAATTGCTCAAACCCTGAGCCCCGAAGCTTTCCAGCTAGCCGTGACGCAGACAGAAGGCCGATGGCGGCGGTGACGCCGGGCTCACATCCCGCGCGCCCGCGCCAAGCCGCCCGACGAACTCCACGAAACTCGCCACGCTCGCCGTACGCAGCGGTGAATACGGCACGCCGTGACGCTCGCAAACACGCTTGAGCATGTTCATCGAATCGTGATCGATGCAATCGACGGGAAACAGCACCGCGTCGGCATTCGGCAGCGCCGCCGCAAGCAAGCCCTTGCGATCTTCGATGCCGCCATCGTGCACAACCAGTTCGCCGCCCGCCGCAGCCGTCAGCGACCTGAGCAGTGCATTCGAATTCGGCCTGCCGCCCACATAGACGATGCGCTTCCCTTCCAGCCATTCGACCGCGCGCCGGCGTGTCTCGGGCTCATCGCCGGCGGCGAGCGTCGCGCGTTCGAGCGCCGCGCATTCCGCCTGCACCACCTTCAACAACGCCTGCGTCTCGCCCAGGCTGTTGCGCAATGCGCGCGACTGTTCCTCTTCCTGCAGCACGCGCTGCTCGACACTTTCACGACGGCTCGTATGCAGCGCCAGGCGCCGTTCGCCGTCCTCGACCTTCTCGCGCAGACGCTCGATTTCGTCTTCGAGTTCGATGGTCGAGCGTTCCGGCTTGCGCGCGGCCAACTGCAAGGCAAGCTCATGCGCCTGCCTGACGGCGGCATCGCGTTCGGCGCTCAATTCCAGCACCCGCGCCTGCTGGCGCTCCAGCTTGTCGCCGAGTTCCTGGTTCTCGGCTTCGAGCGCGACCAGACGCCGAATGTCCGCGCGATTCGCCGCGCCGACCAGATGCGACAGCATGTGCAGTTCGCCGAACGCGTACTGCCGCACTTCGATGCTCGCGTGCGGATGCGACATCACGGCCCAGTAAGCAGGCGGAATGTCGCCGGATTTGAGCGCTTCGTTCCACAGATCGAGCAGCGCCTGGGTATCGCGCGCGCTGTCGAAGCGGCGGATCGCGCCTGAATACCGTTCGTCGAGCGCCTTGTGCAGCGCCTTCGCACCCGCGCCGCCGGCAATGGCCAGCTCGACCGCCGCGTGATGGATCTCCAGATCGCTCGCGTGATAGCGGTCGAGGTCGGTGAACTTCGGCACGAGCTTGCGCAGCTCGCCCGTCGAAAGACACGTACCGATGACCGAGCAGTGCAGATGCGAGTCCAGTTCCGCGAGGCGCGCGCGACGGCGCACCGGACGCGGAACGGCCTCGCCCGGCTGGCAGCAGGCGTCGCCATGCGCATGGGCATGCGTGCGCGCGAGTTGGAACGGCGGGGTTTGCATGATCACCTCGGGCTCGATCGGCAGGGCCAGGACGAGCGCGGATGCCGCGCGCAGACGCGAGATGGCGCCCCGGCAAGATCAGTCGAAAGCTTTTTTGCAATATACCACCGAATATAGCGACGACGAAAACGCACTGGCCGTCCGTGCCTTGCCGCGCGCGGGCTACGGACACGGCGTATCCTACGACTTCGGCGCGCGGGGCCGGCCGTGCAAGGCCGCGTCCGCAAGGCGCCGCGCCGGACGTTTCCAATCGCGAACAACGCGCTCGCTCACAAGGAGAATCTGAATGGCCAGGGTTGAAGTCAAGGTTCCGCAGCTTTCCGAATCCGTCACTGAAGCGACGATGCTGCCGTGGAAGAAAAATGCGGGCGACGCCGTGGCACAAGACGAAACGCTCGTCGAACTGGAAACTGACAAGGTTGTGCTCGAAGTGCCCGCGCCCGGCGCCGGCACGCTCGTGGAAGTGCTGAAGAAAGCAGGCGACATCGTTCACGCCGATGAAGTGCTCGCCGTGATCGATACCGAAGCGAAGGCATCGGCGGCCCCTGCGGCAGCTGAAAAGCCGGCAGCAGCCGCTGCACCCGCAACGCCTGAGAAGCCCGCAGCACCCGCGCAAGCCGCCGCACCCGCGCCCGCATCCGCCCCGGCCGGTCAGAAAGCCGATTTCGACGTCATCGTGATCGGCTCAGGGCCGGGCGGCTATATCGCCGCGATCCGCGCCGCGCAACTCGGCCGCAAGGTCGCCTGCGTCGAGGAATGGATCAATCCGGCGGGCAAGCCGAAACTCGGCGGCACCTGCCTGAACGTCGGCTGCATTCCGTCTAAAGCGTTGCTGGCATCGTCGGAGGAATTCGAGAAGGCCAGCCTTCACTTCGGCGACTTCGGCATCAAGATGGACAACCTGTCCGTCGATGTCGAGAAGATGGTCGGACGCAAGGAAGCGATCGTCGAAAAGATCACCGGCGGCGTGGAATTCCTGTTCCGCAAGAACAAGATCACCTGGCTCAAAGGTCACGGCAAGCTCGCCGGCAAGGATGGCGGCAACTTCAAGATCGAAGTGAGCGGCGACGGCAAGAGCGAAAGCCACACCGCGCAGCACGTGATCATCGCGACGGGCTCGAAGGCGCGGCATCTGCCGAACGTGCCGGTGGACAACAAGATCGTCTCCGACAACGAAGGCGCCCTCGCCTTCACCTCCGTGCCGAAGAAGCTCGCGGTGATCGGCGCGGGCGTGATCGGGCTGGAACTCGGCTCGGTGTGGCGTCGGCTCGGCGCGGAAGTGACGATTCTCGAAGCGCTGCCCGAATTCCTCGGCACCACGGATACCGCGCTGCAGAAGGAAGCCGCCAAGCTGTTCAAGAAGCAGGGCCTGGCCATTCATCTCGGCGTCAAGATTGACGGCGTGAAGACCACGGATTCGAGCGTGTCGATTTCCTACCAGGACAAGGACGGCAACGCGCAGACGCTGGACGCGGACCGGCTGATCGTGTCGATTGGCCGCGTGCCCAACACCGACAATCTCGGCCTCGATTCAATCGGTCTGGCGGCCGATGAGCGCGGCTTCATTCCCGTCGACGGTCATTGCGCGACGAAGGTACCGAACGTGTACGCGATCGGCGATGTCGTGCGCGGCCCGATGCTCGCCCACAAGGCCGAGGACGAAGGCGTGCTGGTGGCGGAGATCATCGACGGGCAGAAGCCGCATATCGACTACAACTGCATTCCGTGGGTGATCTACACGCACCCGGAGATCGCGTGGGTCGGGCAGACCGAGCAGGCGCTGAAGGCGGAGGGCCGCGAGGTCAAGGCAGGGCAGTTCCCGATGCTCGCCAATGGCCGCGCAATGGGCATCGGCGAGACCGATGGCTTCATCAAGATCATCGCCGATGCCAAGACCGACGAGATTCTCGGCGTGCATATCATTTCGGCGAACGCGTCGGATCTGATCGCGGAAGCCGTTGTCGCGATGGAGTTCAAGGCGGCGGCCGAGGATATCGGACGGATTTGCCATCCGCATCCTTCGCTTTCGGAGGTGATGCGCGAAGCGGCGCTCGCGGTGGACAAGCGGGCGTTGAATATCTAGGCCGCTAGAGATCTGACGACGGAAGGTATTGCCCGGCGTAGCGAGCAATCACATGGCCGAAAGAGGGAAGCCTTCCGTCGCCGTCGGGGCGGCTGAAGGCGTCCCGAAGTTGCGACAGGTCTTCGTCGCTGGCGGTCGACAGAAAATTGGCATCCAGCGCATTTCCGAGCACTTCGGCGCGCGCCGCTCGCAAGAACGGAATATCCAGCGATAAAAGCTCGTTCATGTATCTCGCGGGTTCGTCGGAAGGATCGGCAGGCGTAATCGTACCGAGCGCGGTGTACACGAATCGCTTTTCACAGGTCGCATCCTGCGGATCAATGATCCTGCGCTCATCAAAGCGGTTGCCTTTAGCATGCCCGCAATGTCGCGGCAAGCCGGCTCCGATGTTCTTCAGGCAGGAGGCGTGCAGGTTCTCGAAGCTCAACTGCAACGCCTCGAATTGATCCTGCGGCCGAAAATGTTCGATATGGCTATCATCCAGCGTGACCTCGCGGCCGCAATAGCAACACACCCAGCCCTGCTCTGCGAGCAAGGCCCTGTGCAGCGCCTGCTTCTCGGGGTTCTGCAACTGCGCATAGCTCGGCTCCCAGCCTTCGTCCCCGTCCGTCTTCCATTTCTCGAAAGCCTCCGGAGCAGCGCCCTTCACCACGTTCTTCATCGGCCCAAAACCTCTTTCCGCTTGATCAAGGCTTCAGCGCCTGCCAGTTCAGGAATGCCCGGTGCCAACGCCTTCAAACTGGTCAGGCGGTTACGCGCATTCGAGAGATCATTCCGCTCGATAGCCGCGAACAACTCAGACAGAGCCTGTTCGACTTCGGCTGGCCGAGGCTTTGCATCCATGATCTGTTCGAGGATGCGGCTGGAATCGAGTCCATAGCTGACTTGCGGCCGCTCGAAACCGTCTGGCTGAAGCAGAATGATTTCGCTGGGATGCAATTCGCTCAGGATCTGCGGAGAGTGGCTCGCGGTAATGAACTGCACACGCGGAAATGCTTGAGTCAAACCTCTCACGATCAGACGCTGCCACTTGGGATGAAGATGAATGTCCAGTTCGTCGATGAGAACCACTCCGGGCGTTTCCTGCGCCACGTTCTGCTTCAGTTGGGGATTGAGCAAGCACATCCGCCGGGCGATATCCGTCACCAACGCAATCGCGACGCGCTGGCCGTCGCTCAGATTGCCAAAAGCGGTAGGCGTCTTGCCGCTGAGCCACTCCATGATCAGGCTCTTTTGAGCCATCTCGTAGCGCAGACCCTTCGCATCTTCCACCACGGCCTGAAGCGCGCCATTGGCAATAGCGAGTTCATCATCGACGATGGCGTCCCAGCGAGCGCCTTGGTCCGTCACGGACTGAAGGCGCTCCAACGTCTTGGCGATGACCCATTCCTGAACTGCATCCGGATCCGCGGACGCGTCCCACCAATTCGAGTAGCCAGAGACCCTTGATTCGCGTCGGGTTACTGCGGCAAGTTCGCGCGCCTGAGCAGCAGGCCAGTGACGATAAGCGGGATAGTATGCAAGTATGGGAAGCGGATCTTGTGAAGATGTGTTGCCTGCCGAATCACCGCCGTCGAATCGCTTCCGAATGACCAAGCCAGGACTGTCATCCTGAATTGAAGTCTGAACGGCTTCACCATGCCGCTCCACAGTCCAGCCCAAGGCCTCGCCGCCTATTTGACCGTTGGCAACAAGCTTCATGGGATATTGAGGCTCGAATCGATAGCGCGAGCCAAATGCCTCAACGCTGATTCGCACTGAATCCCGATCATTCAACGGTTCGAAATAGCCGTCCGAAGCCGCTACATAATGCGTGCTCGGCGCCAGTGCATCGCGGATTCCCTTCAGGAGAGAAGTTTTCCCGCTGCCATTCACACCTGCGATGACGTTGAAACCCAGCTCGAACGAGACTGTGAAAGACGTGTAGCAACGGTAATTGTGTAGTTCAAGCGACGTCAGTCTCATCCCGGATTCTCCATCAAGCAGTTCCTCGAACTGCTTCGGTATCGACTTGCATCTTCAATGCGGAAGCGGCGCTCGAGCGCCGCGTTCAACTCAAGCACTCGATAGAATGCCCGTCCGATTCTACACGCGCCGCGCCATCCACACCCTCAACAACGAGTAAAGCCGGTCGATGTCGATCGGCTTTGCCAGATAGTCACTCGCCCCCGCCGCGAGACACTGTTCCTGATCGTCCTTCATCGCCTTCGCCGTGATCGCGATGACCGGCAGCTTCCTGAAGCGCGCATCCTCGCGGATGCGCCGCGTCGCCTCCAGTCCGTCCATGCCCGGCATCATCACATCCATCAGCACGACGTCGATGCCCGGATTCTTGTTGAGCGCCTCGATCGCCTCGAAGCCGTTGCGGCCGATCTCCACCTTCAGCCCCTGATGCTCCAGCGCGCTCGACAGCGAGAAAATGTTGCGGATGTCGTCGTCCACCAGCAGCACGCGCCGGCCATCCAGCACGCGATCCCGCGAACGCGACACATGCAGCATCGCCTGGCGGTCCGCCGACAGATCCGTTTCCACCTTGTGCAGGAACAGCGTCACTTCATCGAGCAGACGTTCCGGCGAGCGCGCGCCCTTGATGATGATCGACTGCGAATAGCGCAACAACTCCGCTTCCTCGTCATGCGTCAGGTTGCGGCCCGTGTAGACGATCACCGGCGGGAACGAATAGGCGTCGATCGCGGCCATCTGGCGCAGCAGGTCGCCGCCCTGCATGTCCGGCAGTTTCAGGTCGATGATCATGCAGTCGAAGATCGTCGTCTTCAGCATGTCGAGCGCTTCGCGTCCGTATTCGACCGGCGTGATCTCCACGTCCGCATCGCTGATCAGTTCGACGATGCTCTGGCGCTGACGCGCATCGTCTTCCACCAGCAGCACGCGCTTGATCTTCTGGCTGCTCTTTTCCTCGAGCCGCTGGAAAATCTCCAGCAACTGCTCGCGTGTGGTCGGCTTGACCGCATGGCCGATCGCCCCGAGATGCAGCGCCGCTTCGCTGCGGTCCGTCGCCGACACCACATGCACGGGAATATGCCGCGTCCGCGCATTCGCCTTCAATTCCTGCAACAGCACCAGGCCTGAGCGGTCCGGCAAGCCGATGTCGAGCAGAATGGCGCTCGGCGCGCTCTCCTGCGCGAGCCGCAACGCCTCGCCTGCCGTGCCGCTCACGATGCAGCGATAGTCCAGCTCGTGCGCGAGATCGAACAGCACCTGGGCGAAGCGCGCGTCGTCCTCGACCACCAGCACGAGGCGACGGCCAGGCGCGGGATCGTCGTGGCGATCGTCGTCGATCACGCGGGCGGGCTCGACTGCTGCCATCGGTTCCACCACTTCAACTTCATCCACGGATTCCACCGGCTCCAAAGCTTGCGGAACTTCAACAGCCGCGTCATACGCAAGCGGCATCGTCAGCGTAAAGGTGCTGCCCGTGCCCGGGACGCTGCGCACCGCAATCGTGCCGCCGAGCAAGTGCGCCAGGCTGCGTGAAATCGACAGGCCCAAGCCCGTGCCGCCGTAATGACGGCTCGTGGTGCCATCGGCTTGCTGGAACGCCTCGAAGATCGCATCGAGCTGATCCGTCGCGATGCCGATACCCGTGTCCTTTACTTCGAACTCCACCGCACGCGAGGAATCCGCGTTCCGCAGCGTCAGCGAAACGACGCCGGCATCCGTGAACTTGATCGCGTTCGACAGCAGATTCTTCAACACCTGTTCGAGCCGCCGCGCGTCGGTTTCGAGCGTCGGATAGCCGGCCATCTCGTTGCGCAGTTCGAGCGTGAGCTGCTTCTGCCGCGCGAGCGGTTCGAACGTGCGCCGCAGCGTTTCCACGATGCGTTGCAGCGGCACGTCCTCGATATGCAGATCCAGCTTGCCCGCCTCGACCTTCGAAAGATCGAGGATGTCGTTGATCAGGTTCAGCAGGTCGTTGCCCGCGGAATAGATGGTCTGCGCATACTTGATCTGATCGCCGTTCAGGTTGCCGCTCTTGTTCTCGGAAAGCAGCTTCGCGAGAATCAGCGAGCTGTTCAACGGCGTGCGCAGTTCGTGCGACATGTTCGCCAGGAACTCCGACTTGTAGCGGCTCGCGCGCTGCAACGCATCGGCGCGCGTTTCGAGTTCGCCCTGCGCCGCGTTGAGCGCCGAATTGCGCTCGTCGAGCACGCGCGCCTGCTCCGCCAGTTGATCGTTGGTCTGCTCCAGCTCGGCCTTCTGGTTCGCAAGATAAGCCTGTGCCTGGGAAAGCGCGGTCGTCTGCTGCTCCAGTTCTTCGTTGGTGGTGCGCAGTTCTTCCTGCTGCATCTGCAATTCTTCGTTCAGTTGCTGCGTTTCCTCCAGCACGCGCTGCAAGCGCTCGCGATACTGCGCCGCATCGACGAAATCGCCGATGTTCCGCGCCACCAACTCCAGGAACTGCCGGTCGCGCGGACTGAGCGCGTGCATCGCGCCGAGTTCGAGTGCGCCGTTCGCGCGCCCTTCGTTTTCGATCGGCACGATCACGAGACTCGCCGGCGCGCTCCCGCCGAGCGCCGAGGTGACCTTCCAGTAACCGGACGGCACCTCGGCGACGCTCGTCAGCTTGCGCGCATGCACCGCTTGCCCGACCAGACTCGTCACGCCCGCCAGCGATCCCGGCACCGCCGCGCTGGCCGGATCGAAGCCGAAGCTGGCGGTGCGCTTGAGCGTGCCGTCGGCTTCGCGCACATAGAACGTGCCGAGCGAAATCTTCAGGTAATCGGAGAGGAAATCGAGAATGGACTGGCACAGCTGATCCAGCGTTTGCCGTCCGATGACCGTCTCCGCAAGCTGCCGCTGGCCGTCGCGCAGCCACGCCTGCTCCTGGAGCGCTTTCGTCTGCCGTTCCTGTTCGTCGATCGCCGCGCCGAACGCGCCCGACAGGCCCATCAGCTCGCGCCGGCCGAACACCGCCAGCACGACCGAAAGCGCCAGGCTCAGGATCATGAACACGGCGACGGTAATCGTCGTCAGTTGCCTGGCGGATTCAATACGCTGCAAGCGCAGCGTCTGCTCGATGTTGAGAAAGGCGTCGAGCTCACGCCCGGATTCCGCGCGTTCCGCGGAACCGCGTCCGGCACGCACGAGCGCGGCGGAATCCTGCTGGCGGCGGCGCGCGTCGATCAGCGCGTCGGCCACCTTGTCCCATTGCGCCTGCAACGCGCGGATGCGGATCAGGCGGTCCACCTGCGGCGTGTTGTCGGACACGAGGCCCGCGAGCGTGTCGATATCCGCCGACAGCTTCGGCTTCGCCGTCTCATAGGGCGCGAGGAAGGACTCGTCGCCGGTCAGCAGGAAGCCGCGAACCGCGCTCTCCTTGTCGCTGACCAGCCGGCCGATCTCCTGCGCATTGCCGATTACGCGCTCGGAATGCTCGACCCAGTTGATGCCCGAAAGCAGATACAGCACGAGCGCCAGGAAGGCGACCGCCGTGACGATGCCCGTCGCGAGCGGCAGCGTGATGTTGCGCAGAAGAATCCGACGAAAGCTGGCCTCGTCGACACCGGACCGCAAGGGCATAAACAGCTCCGATTAAGCGTGGCGGCCGCCCGGCGAGAACCGGCTGTCTGGATGACGCCAATCGCCGCGGCCGTTTCTAAAGTTGTAATTGTGGTTCCAGCCGGTGCGCATCATAACCGCTTTGAATCCGCCGCGCGGGAGCCGCCGGACGGGTGGGCGAAGGGTACATCGTATCGGCTTCCGAAACGGACGCGGCCATCCTTGCGCCTCCCTGAATATTTGCGCGCGCCGCCTTACAATCGACGCACGGCATACAGCCGCCACGGCCACGAGGAAAGCGTCATCGGCCCGGAGAAAGTGCTTGCGAGTTGTTTCACCGGTTTTCGCGGCCCATTCCGGCCGCGCGACGTTCAACCGATCTCTCTGGAGAGGCTATGAAAGCAACGCTCGGCAGCAGACTTGCCGTTTCCCTGATGGCGGCCGTATTCGGGCTGTCGGTCGCGCCGCTCGCCAGCGCCCAGGACAGCGCCGCCACCAATGGCGCCACGCAGGCCGCGCCCACCACCAAGGCCGACCAGAAAGCGGCGCGCAAGGCCGCCCGCAAGCAGGCCCGCGCCAAGAAGAACGCCGAACTCAAGAAGCTCGAGGACGCCGGCTACAACCCGGCCGTGCGCGACGACGCCAAATATCCGCAGGACATCCAGGACGCGCAGAAGAAGGCCGGCATCGGCCGGGGCGCGAGTCAGTAAGCGGTTTTTCCGGCGCTGCCCGCGTCCTGTGACGCAGCAGCGCCCTCTTCCCGCTTGTCGGGCACGGCGGGTTCCTCATGCAGCCATTCGACCAGGCCGTCGATGGACGAGGTAATCGACCGTCCGTGCGGAACCACGATGTAGTACGCGTCGGCGGGCTTGCATGACGCCGTATGCAGCCGCACCAGTTCACCCGACGCCAGGAAGTCCGTCACGAGCCGCGCCCAGCCGAGCGACACGCCCTGCCCGCAGCGCGCCGCCAGCACGGCATCGGAATAAATGCTGCAGCGAAGCGCGTAATTCAGGCGCGCCGGGCGATGCCCCACCGACGCAAACCACGCCTCCCAGCCCATCCAGCCTTCCGAAGTCGAATCCGAGCCGATCAGCGGCATCTGCGCGAGCGCTTCGAGCGTCTCCGGCGCCTCGTGTTCGCGCAGCCAGTCGGGCGAGCACACGGGGAACACTTCTTCGTCGAACAGATAGGTCGAGGTGCCGTCCGTCCAGGAACCGTCGCCGAAACGCACCGCGACATCGACTTCGTTGTGACGCAGGTCCGCGATGAACATCGGATCGGTCAGGCGCAGTTGCAGCTTCGGTTGCAGCCGCTTCAGGCTGGCCAGACGGGGAACGAGGCGCAGCTGCGAGAAGGCGGCGGTGGACGCCAGCACGAGTTCGCGCTGCTCGAAACCAGTGGAAAGACGGTCGAACACGCCCGCGATCTTCTGCATCGACTCCGCGACCACCAGATAAAGCGACTCGCCTTCGCCCGTCAGCGAGATGGAGCGGTGCAGGCGATGGAACAGCCTCACGCCGAGCGTCTCTTCCAGCACCTTCACCTGCCGGCTGACGGCCGCCTGACTGACGCCCAGTTCGCTCGCCGCATGCGTGAAGCTGCCGAGCCGCGCGACGGCTTCGAACTCGACCAGCGCGGTCATGGAAGGAATGATCCGCCTGTAACCTTTGGGGCCTCTTGCATTCTTCATCTGACGACGGTTCCTGTCCGGTGAATACAGCGTTCGAAGACTGCGGCAGGCGCGATTCTGCCTCAATTTTCACGGCTCGATACGCATAACATAGAGTAATGCGAGACGGAGATTAAAGGACATTGACGCTCACAGGCGGCACTCCAATACTGCGCGTACGGCGGCTGGGAACGCCCGCCGGAAACACATTCCTCTGGAGCGCATCGTGTCAGCCACTCCCCACAAGACCCATCGCGAACTGCTCGACAGCCGGGAGCCCGGCTGCGGCTTTCCGGGCGAAGTATTCAGTCGGCAGGACGTGTTCGAGAACGATCTCGACGTCTTCTTCAGCAAGCTCTGGATTCTCGCCGGCGTGACAGCGGACATTCCCGAGCCGGGCGATGTCTCCACGGTCGAAGTGGGCCGGGCATCGATCATGATCGTGCGCGACGACGACGACAACATCCGCACCTATCGCAACGTCTGCCGTCATCGCGGTTCGCGGATCATGAAGGAGGCGGGCAAGGCGAGTGTCGGCATGCTGGTGTGTCCGTATCACCAATGGACCTACGATCTCGACGGCAGTCTCAAGCACGCCGCGCACATGGGCAAGGATTTCGACGCCAAGTGCAAGAGCCTGATCCCGGTCCATACGAAGGTGATCGGCAGCCATATCTACGTGTGTCTCGCCGATGATCCGCCGGAAGACGTCATGAAGCTCGATCAGGCGATGACGCCGCGCTTCGCGCCGCATCAGATGCAGCGCACGAAGATTGCGTTCGAGGCGGAGATCATCGAGAACGGCAACTGGAAGCTCGTGATCGAGAACAATCGCGAGTGCTATCACTGCGAAGGCACGCACCCCGAGCTGTCCAATTCGTTCCTGCCGGAAGACTTCGGCTACTGTCTCGACGGTCTCGGCGAGGAAGCCGTCAGGGACTACGAAGCCTATACGGCGCGCAACGAGAAAAGCCGCGAAGACTGGGAGCGGGACGGCTTCATCTGCGAGCTGGTGGAAGCCGTCGATGAAAGCGCGCAGACCAATTTCCGCACGCAGCGGCTCGTCATTGCGGGCAGCAACGAATCGCAGACGATCTCGACCCGCGTGGCCAGCACGAAACTCCTCGGCGATCTGCAACGCCGCGACCTCGGCGACGTGCATCTGTGGGGACACAATTCGTGGACCCACGTGATGAGCGATCACGCGGTTGTCGCCTTCATTCTGCCGATCGCGCCGGACAAGACCGTCGTGCGCACCAAGTGGCTGGTTCATGAGGATGCGGTGGAAGGCGTGGACTACGACGTGCCGACGCTCACGGAAGTCTGGCTCGCCACCACGCGCCAGGACGCCGATCTCGTCGCGAACACGCACAGCGGCACGCAGGATCCGGCCTATGTGCCGGGCCCGTATTCGCGCTACACCGAAACCGCGCTCGACCAGTTCTGCCGCTGGTATGACGCGCGTCTGAGCGAGCACGGCATCTGAAACTCTATTGACGTGCATGGTTCACATGCACGTTTATGCACGTTTACATTCTTGTTTGTGCACACTAGAATGCACACTCATGAATGAAGACATCCCACTCGCCCGCCGCGATGAGATCGCGGCGCGGCTCGCACAAGGCCAGCCGGTCGTCGCGGCGGCGCTCGCCACGGAATTCCATGTCTCGGAAGACGCCATCCGGCGCGATCTCCGCGCGCTGGCGGCGGAAGGCCGCTGCCGCCGGGTGTACGGCGGCGCGTTGCCGATCACGCCGGCATCGGCGCCCATGGCCAGCCGGATCGACCAGGCCCAGGAACGCAAGGCAGCGCTGGCGCGTGCGGCGGTGCCGCTGATCGAACCGGGCGAACTTCTGTTCCTCGACAGCGGCAGCACCAATCTCTCGCTGGTCGCCCTGCTTCCGGAAGACTTCGGCCTCACGGTCGCGACCAACTCCGTCGATATCGCCGCCGCCGTACTGCGCCGCGCCGACCTGCCGCTCATCATGACCGGCGGCGTCGTCGATCCGGCGGTCGGCGGGTGTGTCGATGCGCAAGCCATGCAGCAGGTCGCGCAGATGAACATCGACCGCTGTTTCATCGGCTCGTGCGCCATTTCGTCGAAGGCGGGCATCAGCGCCTTCTCGCTCGCCGACGCAAGCTTCAAACGCGCGGTGCTGGCCGCCAGCCGGCATGGCATCGTGCTCGCGCTCAACGACAAGTTCGACGCCCGCGCGCCGCATCGCATCGCCGCCGTCAAAGCGATCGGCAGCATTGTCGTCGAGCATGATCTGCCTCGTGCGGAACGTGCGGCGTTGTCGAAAGGCGGCGCGTCCGTTCTGGCGGCTGCGGAGGCTGTCGGATCATGAACGCGCGTTCCCTTCCCGAGCAGCGTGCTTCAGAAGCGGCGCATCCGGCCGCGCGTCTCGCGACACGGCTCGCCTTCCTCGTCGCGGGCTTCGGGGTCGCGTGCTGGGCGCCGCTCGTGCCGTTCGCGAAGCAGCGTCTCGGCGTCGATGACGGCGTGCTCGGCATGCTGCTGCTCTGCATCGGTCTCGGTTCCGTCTTCGCGATGATGATGACCGGCGCGCTCAGCGCCCGCTACGGCAGCAAGCCGATCATCGTGGCGGGCGGGACCGGGCTGGCCGCCATTCTGCCGCTGCTCACGGTGGCCGACACGCCCGTCGCGCTCGGCATTGCCCTGCTCGGATTCGGCGCGTGTCTCGGCTCGCTCGATGTCGCGATGAACATCCATGCAGTCGAAGTCGAGCGCGCCGCGCAGCAACCGCTGATGTCCGGTTTTCACGCGCTGTTCAGCGTCGGTGGATTCGCCGGTTCGCTGCTCATGATGTTCCTGCTGTCGATGCACATCGGCATGTTACTGAGCGCGTCGTTGTGCGCGGGGCTCATGTTCGGCGCGATGATCGTGGCGCGTCCTCGACTGATCGAAACCGCCAGCGCGAACGACGCACCCTTGTTCGCCGTGCCGCGCGGCATCGTGCTGTTGCTGGCGGCGCTGGCTGCGATCACCTTTCTCGTGGAAGGCGCGTTGCTCGACTGGAGCGCGCTGCTGCTCACCAGCACCGGAATCGTCGCGGCCGCGCAGGGCGGACTGGGCTACATGGGCTTCTCGATCGCGATGACCGCAGGCCGTTTCGGCGGCGATGCATTGACGGCCCGCATCGGCGATCGCGCGATGGTGTACTGGGGCGGGCTGCTTGCCATCGCGGGCTTCGTCGTGCTGCTGACCGCGCCGTCCGCCGTTGGCGCGATGAGCGGCTTCGTGCTGATCGGGCTCGGCGCTTCGAACGTGGTGCCGGTGTTGTTTCGACGCGCGGGCACCCAGCATGCGATGCCGTCCACGCTGGCCGTCGCGGCCATCACGATGACGGGCTATGCCGGGCATCTGCTCGGACCGGCGGGCGTAGGTTTTGTCGCGAAGGAAGTGGGCTTGTCCGGCGCGTTCTGGCTCCTGGCTGGTTTGCTTTGTTTCGTGCCCGTCTGTGCGCGGAGGGTGACCGCACGCGAGCCCAATGAGGTGCGTCAATGAACGTTGCGCACGTGGCGCTCTGGACGCGCGATCTAAAAACAGCGGCAGCATTCTGGCGCGCGCACTTCGGCGCGAAGATCGGAGAGCCGTATCGCAGCCAGCGCCGGCCAGGATTCGTGTCCTGCTTCGTCACGTTGCCTGACGGCGGCGCGCAGATCGAGCTGATGACGGCGCCGTGGCTCGCAAATGCCGACATCGCCGATCACGTGGGCTGGGATCATCTCGCGATCGCACTCGGCAGCCGCGCGGCAGTCGACACGATGGCGCAGCGCTGCGGTGCGGAGGGCTTGCTGATCGCGGCGCCCCGCATCACGGGCGACGGTTTTTACGAAGCTGTCATAGCCGCGCCGGACGGCACGCGCATTGAAATTACGGCATAGCTGCGCACGGCGTTTCGCCATTCACGCTGTTGCGCTGCCCGCCGGGTGCCCCGCTGAAAACCAACTATAGTGGGAGTTCACCCAGCGGAGGCTCCATGATCTTTTCAAAACGACAGGTGGGCGCGGGCAGCATTCTCGTTGCGACCTTGCTCTGTTCATCCATCGCGCAGGCGCAGCTCGGCAACCTTCTCAATCAGGGAAAGAGCAGCGGCGGCGGTGGACTGGGTAGTCTGAGCGGCCTGGGAAACGGTTTGTCGATGGACTCGCTGACATCCAGTAGCACGGGCAATGTCGCCGGCGTGCTCGAGTTCTGCGTGAAGAACAACTATCTCGGCGGCAGTGCGTCGTCCGTCAAGGACGGCTTGATGAGCAAGCTCGGCGGCTCGCCTTCCACGGACAGCGGCTATACCGATGGCGCGAAAGGCGTGCTAGACAGCGGCGGCGGCAAGACGCTCGATCTCAGCGGCGGCGGACTCAAGGAGCAGATCACGAAGCAGGTCTGCGACAAGATTCTTGCTCAGGGCAAGTCGCTTCTGTAGTTCGCTGATGAGCTGACTTGCTTCGGCACCCGTGCTGTCATCGAGGTGTCTCAGCCCGATCCCCGCAAATCACTCGTCCCGCGCCGGCGCGACACCGCCCGAAGCCGTCGTCGCGTCCGGCACGCAGGTGAACGACACCTTCGCCGTCTGCTCTTCCAGCGAGCGCACGCCGCTCGTCGCTTCGGACTTCACCGAGACGCGTTGCGAGCGTTGCTTGCAATAGTCCGTTGCGGCATCCATCGCGGCCTTGCGCGCGGTGGCCCAGGACATTCGCGTGCCTGTAGCCTTGCCCGTGACGGTGTAGCTGTTCGGTTGCGGCCCGGCGGTGATATCGCTGGTCGTGCCGCATGCAGCGAGCAGAAGCGAGAGCGCGGATGCGCCGAGTACGTGACGCAAACGTAAGAGGGATTGAAGTGGATTCGACATGCGCTTGTGAACCGTGATGAATGAGGACGGCCCGAATGGTACAAGCGCCCGCGAATTTCTTCACGGATCAGAGGAAACAAAGTGCATCATCAAGCCGAAGGCAGCCGCCGCGCACGAGTGTCCGCGCGGCTCTCGTGGATTGACCGCTCACACCCCCGGCTGTTCTTGCGCATTGCTCGGACTTCGGCGATCCGCTCGAGCAAACGTTGCAGACGGGCGTATTGACAGGGCGCAAGCCCCGGCGTCGCCAGCGCCTGCACGACGCGCGCACGCCAGTACGTCTGCGAAAACAGCGAATTTGCGCCTTCGAGACTCAATACCTGTTCGAGATGCTCGATCGCCGCATCCAGATGACCGACGCTATATGAAGGTGTGCCTTTGTAGAAATCATTCATGGGCACGATTGCTCTGGCGAGCGATTGTTTCAGATGAGGAAACGCGCTGCTTCGGCAGCAGGGCGGCACACGTGCGACCGTGCGCCGCCGGCCATCCTTAGTTCATGTGCTGACCGCCGTTGATCGCGATGTTCGAACCGGTCACGAAACCCGCATCGTCCGAACACAGGAATGCGACGAGCGCCGCGACTTCTTCCGGCTTGCCGAGGCGGCCGGCCGGGATCTGCGGCAGGATCTTCGTGTCGAGGATCTCTTGCGGAATCGCCGTCACCATCTTGGTGGCGAGATAGCCCGGCGAGATCGTGTTGACGGTGACGCCCTTCTTCGCGACTTCGAGCGCGAGCGACTTCGTGAAGCCATGCATGCCGGCCTTGGCGGCCGAGTAGTTCGTTTGCCCAATCTGGCCTTTGGAACCATTCACCGACGAAATGTTGATGATGCGGCCCCAGCCGCGCGACACCATTTCCTCGCACACCGGCTTGGTCATGTTGAAGACCGAGTCGAGATTGGTGCGCAGCACGGCGTCCCAGTTCACCTTGGTCATTTTCTTGAAGGTGGTGTCCTGCGTGATGCCCGCATTGTTCACGAGGATGTCGATCGGACCGACTTCGGCCTGGATCTGCGCCACGCAGTGTTGGGCGGAATCATAGTCGGCGACGTCCACGGCGAATGCGCGGATGTTGCGGCCCCGGCGGTCCATGTCGGCGAGCCATTCATTCACCTTGGCGTTGCCCGGCGAATGCGTCACGACGACCGCATAGCCCGCGTCGTGCAGCTTGATGCTGATGGCCTCGCCCAGACCGCCCATGCCGCCCGTCACCACTGCGATTCGCTTAGTCATGCTGATACTCCTCTCGAACAGATCTCTCAGATTGATGAAACTCGGAATGGCACCGGCGCCTTCCCTTTATCCCGACGCTTGTAATGATCTTGATGGTGCGTCGGGTCGCGTCTTCGCGGCGCCGGTGTGTACTTCGTGCTGCGTAGATACGTTGCGTGGACTTACGGCCGTTCCACCGCCAGCGCCACGCCCATGCCGCCGCCGATGCACAGCGACGCCAGACCCTTCTTCGCATCGCGCTTCTGCATTTCGTGCAGCA